>DATLXI010000020.1:0-389226 GCA_035575755.1 Sphingomonas sp. | reverse complement strand
AGCGCTGGAGGCCGAGCGCATCGTCGGCGGCTGGTCGCGCGGCAAGAAGGAAGCGCTGATCGCGGGGAACTGGTCGATGGTCTCCCATCTCGCGCGTCCGCCCAAGGAAAGGGGTTTCTCGACTTCGCTCGAAACGAACGGAAAAAGGGGGCGGGCGGTTGGAGGCGGGAGCGGCGGAAAAGGGGCCAACCCTTCACTTCCCCCCTCCCGCTTGCGGGAGGGGGGAAGTGAAGGCTCGCTCCCGGTCATTTACGCCAGCGCGGCCTTAACCAAACCGCTCGCCTTGCTCATGTCCAGCTCGCTCGCGTGGCGCGCTTTCAGTTCGGCCATGACGCGGCCCATGTCCTTCATGCCCGACGCGCCGAGTTCCACCTTGATCGCCTCGATCGCAGCGGTCGTGTCCGCCTCGCTCATCTGTGCGGGGAGGAATCGTTCGATCACGGCAACCTCGGCGCTCTCCGCATCGGCGAGTTCCTGGCGGCCGCCGGTCGAGAACATCTCGATCGATTCGCGGCGCTGCTTGACCATCTTCTGGAGCACTTCGACCACCAGCGCGTCGTCGCTCTCGGGGGCCTTTCCGGTCCGCGCCTCGATGTCGCGGTTCTTGATTGCGGCCTGGATCAACGAGATGGCGTTGCGGCTCGTCTTGTCGCCGGCCTTCATCGCGGTCAGCTGCGCGGCCTTGATGTCGTCGCGAATCATATACTGGTCTTTCAGGCGGTTCGTACGTAGCCCGACAGGATAGCGCGTCCGCCGAAAGTTTAACAGATTGACGCTGCGGCGCGGCGGCCTTAGCGGACACCACTTAGCGACATCGACAATCTAAAGAGAGTGCCCAGCCTGATGGCCGACGCCCAAGCTACACCCATGTCCGTGGCAATGCCTGCTGGCGCGACCGGCGTGCTGGTCCTCGCCAATGGCGACGTGATCTGGGGGCGTGGGTTCGGCGCGGAGGGCCATGCGGTCGGCGAGCTGTGCTTCCACACCGCGATGACCGGCTATCAGGAGGTGCTGACCGATCCGTCCTTCGCCGGGCAGATGATCTGCTTCACGTTTCCGCATATTGGCAATGTCGGCGCGAACCCCGACGATATCGAGGCGGACGATCCGCACGCGCTGGGGGTCATCGTCCGTGAGGACGTGACGCAGCCGTCGAGTTTTCGTGCAGTCGAGGGGCTGGATGGCTGGATGAAGCGGCATGCGCGGATCGGGCTTTCTGGCGTCGACACGCGCGCGTTGACGCGGCGGATCCGGGTGGCGGGGGCGCCTAATGGGGTGATCGCGCATTCGGCTAGCGGCGAGTTCGACGTGGCGGCGTTGCTGGCGATGGCGCGGGGCTGGCCGGGGCTTGAGGGGATGGACCTCGCCAAGGATGTGTCGACCGCGATGCATTATGGCTGGGGCGACAAGACACCGGGTGGGACTTGGAAGCTCGGCTTCGGCTATGGGGATAGCGGTCTCTCGACTTCGCTCGAGACGAACGGGAAGGGGGGGGATGGCACCTCTTCCCAAACGGGTGCCCCCCCCCAGCCGTTCGTCTCGAGCGAAGTCGAGAGACCCCATGTCGTCGCGATCGATTACGGGTCGAAGCGCAACATCTTCCGCAACCTCGCCGCCGCCGGGGCGAAGGTGTCGGTCGTGCCCGCCACCGCGACCTATGACGAGGTAATGGCGCTCGCCCCCGACGGCATCTTCCTGTCGAACGGCCCCGGCGATCCCGCCGCGACCGGCGAATACGCGGTGCCGGTGATCCGCCAGCTGCTGGAGACGGGCAAGCCGCTGTTCGGCATCTGCCTCGGCCACCAGCTGCTCGGCCTCGCGGTCGGCGCGACCACGACCAAGATGTTCCAGGGCCACCGCGGCGCCAACCACCCGGTCAAGCGCCTCGCCGATGGCGTGGTCGAGATCACCAGCATGAACCACGGCTTCGCTGTGACGCGCGACAGCCTGCCGAGCAATGTGCGCGAGACGCATGTGTCGCTGTTCGACGGATCGAATGCTGGGCTGGAGCTGACCGACAAGCCGGCGTTCTCGGTGCAGTATCACCCCGAGGCTAGCCCGGGGCCGCAGGACAGCTTGTATCTGTTCGAACGGTTCGTAGGGATGCTCCGCCGGCAAGCGACATGAGCGTCCTTCTCGCGATCGCCATACAGGCAGCAACCGAGCAGACGTCTCCGCCTCCGCAGGCGACCCAAGACAGTCTGAACGCAATAGCTGATGCCTGTCACGCGCCGCGCAAGTGGTTGGAACTCAGGCGCGATGAAATAGTATTTCGAGCCGATCCGGACGAAAGCTATGACAAGATTGCCTGTGTGCTGAAGAAAGTCAGTGCAAGTCTTCCGACTACGCCCCTGGGTTTCGTTGGCAACGCACAAGTTTCGGAAGAAAAATAATGCCAAAACGCACCGACATATCCTCGATCCTCGTCATCGGCGCAGGACCTATCGTCATCGGCCAGGCGTGCGAGTTCGATTATTCGGGCACGCAGGCGATCAAGGCGTTGAAGGAGGAGGGCTACCGGATCGTCCTCGTCAATTCGAACCCCGCCACGATCATGACCGATCCCGAGCTGGCCGACGCGACCTATGTCGAGCCGATCACGCCGGCGATCGTCGCCAAGATCATCGAGAAGGAGCGGCCGGACGCGATCCTGCCGACGATGGGGGGCCAGACCGCGCTCAACACCGCGCTCGCGCTGTTCCATGACGGTACGCTCGAAAAGTTCGGCGTGACGATGATCGGCGCGGATGCCGATGCGATCGACATGGCCGAGGACCGGCTGAAGTTCCGCGATGCGATGGACCGGATCGGGCTGGAAAGCGCGCGCTCGGCGATCGCACATACGGTCGAGGAAGCGCTCGAAGGGCTTGAGAAGACGGGGCTTCCGTCGATCATCCGGCCGAGCTTCACGATGGGCGGCTCGGGTGGCGGCATCGCGTACAACCGCGAGGAATTCATCGCGATCGTCCGCAACGGGCTCGACCTGTCGCCGACCACCGAGGTGCTGATCGAGGAATCGCTGCTCGGCTGGAAAGAATATGAGATGGAGGTGGTGCGCGACCGCAAGGACAACGCGATCATCATCTGTTCGATCGAGAATGTCGATCCGATGGGCGTCCATACCGGTGACTCGATCACGGTCGCGCCGGCGCTGACGCTGACCGACAAGGAATACCAGATCATGCGCAACGCATCGATCGCGGTGTTGCGCGAAATCGGTGTCGAGACGGGCGGGTCCAACGTGCAGTTCGCGGTGAATCCGAAGGACGGTCGCCTGATCGTCATCGAGATGAACCCGCGGGTTTCGCGGTCTTCGGCGCTGGCGTCGAAGGCGACGGGCTTTCCGATCGCGAAGGTCGCGGCGAAGCTGGCGGTCGGCTACACGCTCGACGAGATCGAGAACGATATCACGGGCGCGACGCCGGCGGCGTTCGAGCCGACGATCGATTATGTCGTGACGAAGATTCCGCGGTTCGCGTTCGAGAAGTTCAAGGGCGCGTCCAATCTGCTCGGCACGGCGATGAAGTCGGTCGGCGAGGTGATGGCGATCGGTCGCAACATCCACGAGTCCATGCAGAAGGCGTTGCGCGGGCTCGAGACGGGGCTGAGCGGCTTCAACCAGGTCGATCATCTGGTCGGTGCGCCGCGTGCGGAGATCGAGGCGGCGCTGGCGATGGCGACGCCCGACCGGTTGCTGGTGGCGGCGCAGGCGTTGCGCGAGGGCTTCACGGTCGCCGAGGTGCACGCGATCGCGAAGTATGATCCGTGGTTCCTGGAGCGGATCGCCGAGATCATCGCGGCCGAGGCCGAGGTGATGAAGGACGGCCTGCCGATCGACGCGGCCGGCATGCGGCGGCTCAAGAGCATGGGGTTCAGCGACAAAAGGCTCGCGTGGCTGGCGCTGCAATCGGCCAATCTGCGCGGCATGAACCGCGGGATCGCGCGCGGTTCGGGGCTGATCCACGAGGTGGTCAAGGCGATGACCGGCGGCGTGACCGAGGACGAGGTGCGCGCGCACCGCGTCAAGCTGGGCGTGCGGCCGGTGTTCAAGCGGATCGACACCTGCGCGGCGGAGTTCGATGCGAAGACGCCGTATATGTATTCGACCTACGAGGCGCCGAGCTTCGGCGAGCCCGAGAACGAATCCGAGCCGACCGACCGGAAGAAGATCGTGATCCTCGGCGGCGGGCCGAACCGGATCGGGCAGGGGATCGAGTTCGATTATTGCTGCTGCCATGCGTGCTTCGCGCTGGCGGACGCGGGCTATGAGACGATCATGGTCAACTGCAACCCGGAGACGGTGTCGACCGATTACGATACCAGCGACCGGCTGTATTTCGAGCCGCTGACCGCCGAGGACGTGCTGGAGATCCTGCATGTCGAGGCGTCGAAGGGCGAACTCGTCGGCGTGATCGTGCAGTTCGGCGGGCAGACGCCGCTGAACCTCGCGCACGCTCTGGAGGCGGCGGGGATTCCGATCCTCGGGACGACCCCGGATGCGATCGATCTGGCCGAGGACCGCGAGCGGTTCGCGGCGCTGATCACCAAGCTGGGGCTGTTGCAGCCGGCGAACGGTCTGGCGCGGAGCCGGGACGAGGCGGTCGCGGCGGCGGAGCGGATCGGCTATCCGGTGCTGATGCGGCCTTCGTATGTGCTTGGCGGGCGGGCGATGGAGATCGTCGATACGCTGGGGCAGCTCGAACATTATATCGCGACGGCGGTGCAGGTGTCGGGCGATTCCCCGGTGCTGATCGACCAGTATCTGCGCGACGCGATCGAGGTCGATGTCGATGCGATCTGCGACGGGACCGACGTGGTGGTCGCGGGCGTGTTGCAGCATATCGAGGAGGCGGGCGTTCATTCGGGTGACTCTGCCTGCTCGATCCCGCCCTACTCGCTGTCGGCGGCAATCATCGCCGAAATCGAACGGCAGACGGTGCTGCTCGCGCATGCGCTGTCCGTGGTGGGCCTGATGAACATCCAGTTCGCGGTGAAGGATGGGTTGGTATACCTCATCGAGGTCAACCCGCGTGCGTCGCGCACCGTGCCGTTCGTCGCCAAGGCGATCGGCGTGCCCATCGCCAAGATCGCCGCGCGCGTGATGGCGGGCGAGATGTTGAAGGACCTGCCGCCGATCGACCGGCATATCCCCTATTATGCGGTGAAGGAGGCGGTGTTCCCCTTCAACAAATTCCCCGGCGTCGATCCTGTCCTGTCCCCGGAAATGAAGTCGACCGGCGAAGTCATGGGAATCGATCCCGATTTCACGATCGCGTTTGCCAAGGCACAGCTCGGCGCGGGGACGATCCTGCCGACCAAGGGCAATGTGTTCGTCAGCGTGAAGGACGGCGACAAGGCGATGATCGTCGAGGCAGCCAAGGCGTTGATCGACACGGGCTTCAAGATCGTCGCGACCGGGGGCACCGCGGATCACCTCGCGCGTGCGGGCCTGGCGGTGGAGAAGGTCAACAAGGTCGCGCAGGGGCGGCCGCATATTGTCGACCGGATCAAGGACGGCGATATCGCGCTGATCTTCAACACGACCGAAGGGTGGCAGAGCTTGCAGGACTCGCAGCCGATCCGCGCGTCGGCGCTCGGCCAGCGTATTCCGTACTTTACGACGGCGCCTGCTTCGCTCGAGGCAGCGAAGGCGATCGCCAAGCTTTCGACGCACAGCCTTGAAGTACGGCCCCTGCAATCCTATTATTCGCAGTCGCACAACTGATCCCGACATGAGCGCGTGATGTGTGGGCGGGGTCGTAGAACGACCCCGCGCGGGGAAATGGATTTGGGGACGAGATGATGGCGACCGTCGAAAAGATGCCGATGCTGCAGGAAGGCTATGAGACGCTCAGTGCGGATCTCAAGCGCCTGAAGGCCGAACGCCCGACGATCGTCGACGCGATCGAAGAGGCGCGCGCGCACGGCGATCTGTCGGAGAACGCGGAATATCATGCCGCGAAGGAACGTCAGGGCCAGGTCGAGGCGTCGATCTCCGACATCGAGGACAAGCTCTCGCGTGCGCAGATCATCGATCCGAAGGACCTGTCGGGCGACAAGGTCGTGTTCGGCGCGACCGTCACCCTGCTCGACGAGAACGACAAGCCGATCAAGTACCAGATCGTTGGCCAGACCGAGGCGAACGCCAAGACCGGCCGCATCTCGTACAATTCGCCGCTGGGTCGTGGGCTGATTGGGCGGAAGCTCGACGAAGAGGTCGAAGTGACGGTGCCCGCCGGCGAGCGCTATTACGTCGTGTCCAAGATCGAGTTCATCTGAGCTTATGAAGTTTTTCGAGACGCGGGCGACGGCGATCATCACGATCGTGACGATCATCGTCTCCGCGTTTCTGTTACTGGCGAACGTGCTGCCTTACTGGGCGATCAACGCCGGGTTCATCCCGTTGCGGATGACTGATCTCGGTATTCCGAGCGAGCACATCTTCGCCGTTCCTGCGCTCGCGACGCCGCTGACCGCGACGCTGATCCATGGCGGCTGGGCGCATGTCGCGCTGAACCTCGTGATGCTGGTATATTGTGGGCAGTTCGTCGAGCGCGCGCTGGGGCCGCTTGGGCTCGTCATTCTATACGTGGTCGGCGCCTATGCCGCGGCGGCGGGGCATTGGGCTTTCGGGCCTGAGTCCACCGCGCCGATGATTGGCGCGAGTGGTGCGATCTCGGCGGTCGTCGGGGCCTATGCGCTGCTGTATGGCGAGCGACGGGCGAAGGCGATCGGGCCGGTGCCTTCGGGAGTCGTGCACGTGGCGTGGCTCGCCGCGGCGTGGATCGGGATCCAGTTGCTGATGGGGCTGGCCGGATTTGGCGCTTCGGTCGGGGCGAACGGGCCGATCGCGATCGGCGCGCATATCGGTGGGTTTTTGGCGGGGCTGGTGTTGGCTCGGCCGCTGCTGCTCTGGCATTACCGGGCGGCTTGAAGCTTCGCTCGCGGGGGGAGTGCGGCCGCTAATTCCAGCTCTCCCGTCGTCCTGACGAAAGTCAGGACCGAGGGTTACAGGCGTTGCCACTTTTGGCTCTGGGTCCTGACTTTCGTCAGGATGACGGGAGGTGGGATGGTCGCGTGTACGTCAGGCGCACGACGCGGGGTCTTACGCCGCAGTCGTGCCGGTCAGGTTCGGCTCGAGCATGCGGTGGAGATGCACGACGACGAACTTCATCTCGGCATCGTCGACGGTGCGCTGCGCTGCGGCACGCCAAGCCTTTTCGGCGCTGGCATAGTCGGGGAACACGCCGACGAATTCGATCGCGCTCAGATCGTTGAAATCGAGGGTGCGGGGGTCGCTGACGCGGCCGCCGAAGACGAGGTGGAGCTTGCTCATGCGATGGCTGTCCTAGGGAGGGGGGTTACCGCCTCCCTAGCGTGTTCAGCGCAGGGTTTGAACCCTAAGGCTCGCGCTCTTTTCAGGCGGCAGGCTTTTGCGAAACAGCCTTCGCACCTGCAGTACCCGCGGTGGTCAGCGCCTTGACGACGCCTTCGAGCAGGCCCTTGGCCTGATCGCGGGCATTATCCTTGGTGAGGCCCAGTTCGCCCAGTTCCGACTGGCCGGCAGCCTTGGCTGCTGCGGTGGCGGCAACGAAGGTTTCGCCGATCCGCTTGCCGACCGGTGCGAGCAGTTCCTTCTCGCGGGCCGAGCGCGGCAGCAATGCGCCGGCGAGCACGCCGACGGCGAGGCCGCCGACGAGGATGCCGAGCGGATTGGATTCCATGCTCTGGACCGTGCGCTTGGCGGTGTCGCGCGAGGCGTCGAGCACCTCCGAAGCCTTTTCGCCAGCGTCGTGATAGACCTTCGACGCAGTCTCGCGGACGCTGTCATAGCCTTCGCGGAGGCGGCCTTCGGAGTCCTGGGTGGTGTCGTGGGCGGTGGTCTTGCCGTCGGTCATGGGAATATCCTTTTTCGATCAGGTCGCGTGTCTTTCAACGCTCGAACTTCAGAGTAACGCGGCTCAGCGCCCGCGCCGGAACAGGCCGACGATCCGGTGGCGCGCCAGGAACAGCCCGGCGACCGCGGCAAGGCCAGCGGTCGGGCCCGGGTTACGCTTGACGGTGTCGACGCTGGCGGTCAGCGCGGCAGTGCCGGCATCGGCCACGTCGCGGCTGGCGTTCAGCGCAAGTCGCTTCGGGTTGAGCCGATCCTGCAACTGCCCCACGGTCATCATGACGCGCTGGCGGGCAAGGGCAGCTTCGATCTCTGCGGCGGCGACTTTGGCGGATGTCATGATTCGGGCTCGCTCTTCATCTGAAGCTTCGACTTGCCGATCATCGCCAATATGCCCGCCATGGCCAGCACGGCGACGACGACGATCGCGGTCGCCCATCCTGGCCCCACCAGCGTCGCCACGGTCAAGATCGCACCGACCAGCAGTGCGATCAGTGCGGCCAGTGCCAACACGCCGGCGATCGCAAAGAACATCGCCGCCGACTTGTAGGCCGTGGCCGTCTCACCGAACTTCGCCTTGTAGACGGCCACTTCGGCCGTCGCGAGGCTGCGCGTCTCGGTCGCCAGCCGGCCGACGATCGACGAGAGACTCTCGTCGTCGCCGACCGCGAAGGTCACGGGATCGGACAACGCGTCAGCCCTTCGGGTTGGCATCGACGCCGGACTGCACGAGGCGTGCAATCACGAAGCCGACCGCAGCTGCCGCACCGACCGCAATCGCGGGCGACTTGCGGACGAGCTCGCGTGCGTCGTCGATCAGCTCGTCCATGTCCTTCGCCTTCACCTGCTCGGCGAAGCCCGAGACACTGTCGGCGGCGCTGCGCGCATAGGTGCCGTATTGCGCACCGAGCTTCTCATCGACCTGGCCTGCGGCGTCGGTCAGCAGCTGGGCGATCTGGTCGAGCGCAGTGCCGGCCCGTGCCTTGCCGTCGTCGGCGAACGAGCGCGCCTTGTCGGCGGCCTGTGCGGTGTACTTGGTCGCGCCGTCCTTGATCGCCTGCTTGGCGTCGGTCGTCGACCCCTTGAGCGGGGCAGCGACGTGCGTGTTGCTGTCGGCGGTGAAGTCGCTCTCGCCCATTGGCGTTGCGTCGGTGTCGGCCATGATCGTCCCTTTCGAATTGTTACACTCTCAACACCGGTGCGATGGCACGGTTCCCGGTCGTGGGCCCGATTGCTCGATAAGGCGCTAGGCGGTAGAGGCTGCGCGAACGACCCGGCCCCGGGAAAGATAGGAGCATCGTTACGTGACCGCAATCATCGACCTTCATGCACGCCAGATCCTCGATAGCCGCGGCAATCCGACCGTCGAAGTCGACGTGCTCCTCGAAGACGGCAGCTTCGGCCGCGCGGCGGTGCCATCGGGCGCATCGACCGGCGCACACGAGGCGGTCGAGCGGCGCGACGGCGACAAGTCCCGCTGGGGCGGCAAGGGCGTCGACGGCGCGGTCGATGCGGTCAATGACGAGATCACCGACACCGTGCTCGGCATGGACGCGGAGGACCAGTCGGATCTCGATCGCGCGATGATCGAGCTGGACGGCACCGAGAACAAGAGCCGGCTCGGCGCGAACGCGATCCTCGGCGTCAGCCTCGCCGCCGCCAAGGCCGCGGCCGAAGCGCGCGGCCTGCCGCTGTACCGCTATATCGGCGGCGTGCAGGCGCATCTGCTGCCGGTGCCGATGATGAACATCATCAACGGCGGCGAGCATGCCGACAACCCGATCGATTTCCAGGAATTCATGATCGTGCCGGTCGGCGCGTCGAACATCCTCGAGGCGGTCCGCTGCGGGTCGGAGATCTTCCACACGCTGAAGAAGGGCCTGAGCGAGAAGGGCCTGTCGACCAGCGTCGGCGACGAGGGCGGCTTCGCACCGAACATCGGCAGCACGACCGAGGCGCTCGACTTCATCATGTCGAGCATCGAGAAGGCCGGCTACAAGCCCGGCGAGGACGTGATGCTCGCGCTCGATTGCGCCGCCACCGAATTCTACAAGAACGGCAAGTACGACATTTCGGGCGAGGGCAAGATCCTCGATAGCGGCGAGATGGCGGAATATCTCGCCGACCTGACACGGCGTTACCCGATCTTCTCGGTCGAGGACGGCATGGCCGAGGACGATTGGGAGGGCTGGAAGATGCTCACCGACCTGATCGGGGACAAGGTGCAGCTGGTCGGCGACGATCTGTTCGTCACCAACCCGAAGCGTTTGAAGCGCGGCATCGAGGGCGGCTATGCCAACTCGCTGCTGGTGAAGGTCAACCAGATCGGCACGCTGACCGAGACGCTGGAAGCCGTGTCGATGGCGCAGCGCGCGAAGTTCACCGCGGTGATGTCGCATCGCTCGGGCGAGACCGAGGACGCGACGATCGCCGACCTGGCGGTCGCCACCAACTGCGGTCAGATCAAGACGGGCAGCCTCGCGCGCTCGGACCGGTTGGCCAAGTACAACCAGCTGATCCGCATCGAGGAAGAGCTGGGCGACGCCGCACGCTATGCGGGCCGCGACATCCTGATTGGTGGCTGATAGGCTGGAAGTCGGGAGGACGAGCATGGCACGCGCGACAACGAGTTCGAAGCTGCGCAAGACGATGCGCAAGGCCGCGTGGCCGGCGCTGGGGCTGACGCTGATGGCGTTCTTCGGCGCGTATGCCGTGCTCGGGCCGAACGGGATGTTCGCGTACGGCGATTACAAGCGGCAGCTGGCGAAGCGCGAGCAGGATTATGCGGCGCTCGACCGCAAGCGCGAGGTGTTGAAGAACCGGGTGGCGTTGATGAACCCGGACCATGCTAACCCGGACATGGTCGACGAGATGGTCCGCAAGGAACTGAACGTCGCGCATCCGGACGAGGTTATCGTTCCGCTGGGAAACTGAGTCCCGCCCCGTCATCCTGGACTTGATCCAGGATCCAGAGCCAAGGACGTTTTTGTTCGTGGCTCTGGATCCTGACTTTCGTCAGGATGACAGAGGGGAGGGGTTATCGCCCCAGGAACGTGAGCAGGTCGTTGGTGAAGCGCTTGCTTTCCGTCACGGTCAGGCCGTGCGGGGCGCCGTCATATTCGACAAGCTGCGAGCCCGCGATGCCCTTGGCGGCGGCGCGGCCGGTGGCGTCGATCGGGACGGTCTTGTCGCTGGTCCCGTGGACGATCAGCGTGGGCACGCGGAACGCCGCGAGGTCGGCGCGGAAGTCGGTGTGGCCGAACGAGTCCGCGCATGCCAGCGTCGGCTTCAACCCAGCCTGCATCGCCAGGCCCCAGGCCCATTCGACGATCTCGTCGCTTACCGGCGAGGTGATGAAACCGACGCCGAAGAATTGCTGGAGGAACGTCTTGAAGAACGCCGGGCGGTCATCCTCGATGCCCGCACCGATCCCGGCGAGCGTTTCCGCATCGACGCCGTTGGGGTTGTCGTCGGTCTTGAGCATGTACGGCACGACCGATGCGATCAGGCCGGCGACAACGATGCCCTTGCCCTCGTAACGGCTCATGTAGCGCGCAACCTCGCCGCCGCCCATCGAGAAGCCGACCAACGTCGCGTCATCCGTCACGCCGGTCGCTTCCATGACGTCGGCGAGATCGTCGGTCAGCGTGTCATAGTCATAGCCCGACCAAGGCTGGCCCGAGCGACCGAACCCGCGGCGGTCATAGGCGATCGCGCGGAAGCCGGCTTCGGCGAGCGCCATCGCCTGCGCGTCCCAGCTGTCGGCGTTGAGCGGCCAGCCGTGGAGAAGCACGACCGGGCGACCGCTGCCCCAATCCTTGACGTAGAGGTCGGTACCGTCGCGGGTTTTGATAAAGGGCATGGGGTCTCCAGCGGATCGAGGACGTGCACACTCAACGGCTCGCCGTGATCGCCGTTCCGCGCACTGGCGCAGCGGCGCTTCGGCTGGCAGCATGGCACCCGTATACGAATCGGAACTGGAGACGCGATGCGGATCGGACTTTTGACGACGGCGCTCGGCGCGGTGCTCGCGCTGAGCGCGTGCGGCCCTGCGCAGACCGGCGGTAACACGCAGGCGCCGACCGCGCCTGCGGGAACGCCGGCCGCGAAGAGCGACTGGGCGGGGTTCCGCGATGGCTTCATCGAGGGCTGGTTCAAGATCGACCCCGCCAACGCGGTGTATCAGGGCCGGCATGATTTCGACGGGGGGCTGGGCGACTGGAGCGCGGCCGGTCTGAAGCGACAGGCCGATTTCCTTCATACCGCGATCGACAAGGCGGGGGCGTTCAAGGATCTGAAGCCCGACGAGGCGTTCGAGCGCGATTATCTGGTGCAGGTCGCCAAGGGGAAGCTGTTCTGGCTCGAGGATGCCGATCAGCCGCATACCAACCCGGCGTGGTACGTCGGCGCGGGGCTCGACCCCAACACGTATATCGCGCGTGAGTATGCTGACGCGCCGACGCGGATGAAGGCGCTGACCGCGTTCCTGCAGAAGATCCCGGCGGCGACGGGCAACATCAAGGCGAACCTGAAGACGCCGATGCCGCTGAGCTTCGTCAATTACGGCGCGGCGGCGTTCAACGGCTTTGCCGATTATTATGCGGGCGACGCGGTGAAGGCGTTTGCGGGCGTCAAGGATGCGGCGGCGCAGAAGCAGCTGGCGGACGCGGCGCAGGCGGCGGCGAAGGCGATGCACGACCTGGGCGCATGGACCGAGGGGCAGCGCGCGACCGCCACGCAGGATTTCGCGCTAGGCGCGGACAAGTTCGCGCGGATGGTTTCCGCCACCGAGGGTGTCGATACGCCGCTGGCGCAGTTGGAAGCGGCGGGCGTGGCCGATCTGAAGCGCAACCAGGCGGCGCTCGCGCAGGCCTGCAGTATCTTCGCCAAGGGCCAGACGATCCTCGCCTGCATGGACAAGATGAACGCGAACAAGCCGGTCGGCGGCCCGGTCGCCGAAGCGCGGCTGCAGATCCCGACGCTGCGGAAGTTCGTGATCGATCACGACCTCGTGACGATCCCCGGTACCGAGCAGGCATTGGTCGAGGAATCGCCGCCGTATAACCGGCAGAACTCGGCGTATATCGATCCGCCCGGGCCGTTCGAGAAGGGCGTGCCGTCGATCTATTACATCTCGCCGCCCGATCCGAGCTGGACCAAGGCGGTGCAGGACGCATTCGTGCCGGGCAAGGACGATCTGCTGTTCACCTCCGTCCACGAGGTGATGCCGGGGCATTTCGTCCAGTTCCTGCATGCGAACCGGTCGCCGTCGCTCTTCGGGCGGTTGTTCGTCGGCTATGCGTTCGCCGAGGGGTGGGCGCATTATGCCGAGGAGATGATGTTCGAGGCGGGGCTCAACGGCGCGGACGCGGAGACCCATGTCGGCCAGATCTCGAACGCGTTGCTGCGCGATTGCCGGTATCTGTCCGCCATACGCATGCATGCGAAGGGCATGACGCAGGAGCAGTCGTTCCGGATGTTCGTCGACGAATGCTATCAGGACGAGGGCAATGCGCGGCAGCAGGCTGCGCGGGGGACCTATGATCCGGCGTATCTGAACTACACGATGGGCAAGCTGATGATCCGCAAGCTGAGGGCGGACTGGACCGCGAGCCGGGGCGGGCGGAAGGCGTGGAAGGCGTTCCACGACCAGTTGCTGAGCTATGGCGGGCCGCCGATCCCGTTGGTGCGCAAGGCTATGATGGGGGAGGCGAAGGCGACGGCGGCGTTCTGATTGGGGGCTACCACCCACGTTTTGCACTACCCCGGCGAAGGCCGGGGCCCAATTGGGGACTGAGGTAACGGAGCGCGGTCCATCGTTATTGAGACCTCTCCAATTGGGCCCCGGCCCTCGCCGGGGTGGTAAGTAAGGAGTAGTGATCCGCTACCGAGCCTGCGGCGCCGGTTGGACGTCCCGTGTTTCCTCGGTCTGCGGATTGCGGATCGAGGGCCTTAGCCGCGACAGGCTGCAGAGCCCCGCCACCAGCGCCAAGCCGGCGGCGACCAGCGGCGGGGTCGTGCCTGCGCCGACCCCGACCGCCAGCAACGCGGCCACCACGGTCGCGCCGGTCGTCTGGCCGACCAGCCGCACCGTCGACACGAGACCACCCGCCGCCGCCGCCCGCTCGCGCGGGGCGCTGCCGATGATCAGCCGCGCGTTGGGCGCCATGAACATCCCGAACCCCGACCCGCACAGCGCCATCCGCCACGCGATGTCGAAATAGCTGGGCTCCACCGGCATGAACGCGAGCAACAGCAGCGCGCCGATCGAGATGCCCATGCCGATCCCGCCGAGGATCCCCGCCGGATAGCGATCCGAGAGCCACCCGGAGAGCGGCGCGACCACCATGTTCGCCAGCGGCCAGGGCGCGATCGCGGCGCCGACCTCGGCCGCCGAAAATCCGTACGCATGCGTCAGGCGGAACGGCGTCGACAGCAGCAAAGTCATCTGCGCGATGAACGCCGCATAGGCGCCGATCGCCGACAGCGCGAGCACCGGCCGCGCGAGCAGGTCGATCGGCAGGATCGGGTTCGTCTCGCCCTGTTCGCGCCGCACGAAGAACCAGCCGATCGCCGCGCCGGTCGCGACGATCGCGGCCGACACGATCGGGCTGTCGCCGTGCACCGCGCTCTCGGCGCCGCCGATGACGAGGCCGATCATCGCCGCGCACATGACCGCGCCGAGCACGTCGAACGGCGCGTCGCGGCGGCTGGGTTCGGGCAGCGCGCGGCCGAGCACGAGGCTCAAAACCGCGAACGGCACAGCGCTGGCGAACACCCATGGCCAGGGGGCGATGGCGAGCACGAGCCCGCCGAGCGTTGGCGCGAGCGCGGCCGAGCTCGACACGATCACCGAATTGATCCCGAGCCCGCGACCGAGTTGCTTCGCGGGATAGATCGAGCGGATCAGCGCCGACGAGACGCTGAGCGCCGCCGCCGCACCCAGCGCCTGCGCGGCGCGGACGACGAGCAGGAACGGCAGGCTTTTCGCAAAGAAACACAGCAACGTTGCGATCGTGAAGACCAGCTGGCCGTATTGATACATCCGCTTCAGCCCGATCCGGTCGCCAAGCCCCGAAAACGGCAGCAGCGCCATCGCCAGGATCAGCTGGTAGACCGTCACCACGGTGACGACCGCGCTGTTGCCGACGTTCAGGTCGTGCGCGGTCGTCGGCAGCGCCACGGTGGCGATGCCGCCGTCGATCACCGTCAGTGCGGTGCCCGCCGAGATCGCGGCGATGGCGATGAAGCGCTGCGGCTTGGCGAGGCCGTCCTGCATTTTTCTTCGACTCACTTCGTCACCCCGGACTTGTTCCGGGGACCACCGTGCCGCACACTCGCGGCGATTTGCTATGCGGATCGGTGGACCCCGGAACAAGTCCGGGGTGACGGTAGGGAGTTGTATATGCGTGGTATCTTGTTTGCGACAGCGGCGACCCTGCTTGCGGGGACGGCCGCGACCGCCCAAGTCGCGCCGATGACCAAGACCCCCAATACCGCCGCCGATCCGTATATCTGGCTCGAGGACAAGGATGGCGCCAAGCCGCTCGCTTGGGTCGAGGCGGAGAATGCGAAGACGCTGCCGCGGCTCCAGAACGATCCGCGCTACAAGACCTATTACGCCGAGGCGCTGGCCATCGCATCGGCGAAGGATCGCATCCCGATGCCGAACCAGATGTTCGGGCGGATCTATAATTTCTGGCGCGATGCCGACCACCCGCATGGGCTGTGGCGGTGGACGAGTGCTGCCGACTATTCGACGCCGACGCCGAAATGGGCGACCGCGCTCGATCTCGATGCGCTGGGCAAGGCCGAGGGCAAGCAGTGGGTGTGGAAGGGCTCGACCTGCCTCCTGCCCGAGGAGCGGCTGTGCCTGGTCGCGCTGTCGGAGGGCGGCGAGGACGCGGTGACGTACCGCGAGTTCGACCTGTCGACCGGCGCGTTCGTCGAGGGCGGCTTCATGCTGCCGAAATCGAAGCAGGATGCGACCTGGGCCGACAAGGACACGCTGCTGGTGGCGCGCGACTGGGGCGCGGGGACGACGACGCAATCGGGCTATGCGTTCGTGTTGAAGCAAGTGAAGCGCGGGGCGCCGCTGACCGCCGCGACCGAAGTCTATCGCGGGGCGGCGACCGATCAGGGGCCGACCGGCGCCGACGTGCTGACCGACGAGAAGGGCAACCGGCTGGTGGTTATCCAGCGGCGCAAGACGTTCTTCGGCGCGGACAAACTGGTGTGGACGCCGGCCGGCACGCGGCCGCTCGACTTGCCGGATCGGACGTTTCCGTCGGGGATGATCGACGGCCAGGTGATCTTCTCGACCAGCGATCCGTGGGGCAAGATCCCCGAGGGCGCGATCGCGTCGGCGCCGCTTGCCGAGGTCGAGAAGGGCAAGATCGACCCGGTGATCGTCTTCGCGCCGGGGCCACGCCAGTCGGTCGACGGGATGGGGCTGACCAAGTCGAAGCTGTTGCTGGTGGTGTCGGACAATGTCCGTGGGCGCGCCTCGGTCTATACGCACGGGGCAGGCGGCTGGACCGCCAAGCCGATCGCGCTGCCCGATAATGCCTCGATCGATGTCGCCAGCACGACCGATCGCAGCGACGATGCGTATCTGACAGTGACGGGGTTCCTGACGCCGACCTCGCTCTACGCGCTCGATGCGGCCGGCGGGGCCGCGCCGAAAGCGATCAAGACGCTGCCGCCGAAGTTCGACGCGTCGAACGACGTCGTCGAGCAATATGAGGCGACCTCGACCGACGGGACGAAGGTGCCGTATTTCGTCGTCCACAAGAAGGGCATCGCGCTCGACGGGACGACGCCGACGATCATGACGGCGTATGGCGGTTTCCAGGTGTCGATGACGCCGAGCTATTCGGGCAGCACGGGCAAGCTGTGGCTCGAGCGTGGCGGGTCCTATGTGCTCGCCAACATCCGCGGCGGCGGCGAGTTCGGGCCGAAGTGGCATGACGCGGGGCGCAAGACGAAGCGGCAGGTGATCTACGACGACTTTGCCGCAGTCGCGAAGGACCTGTTCGCCCGGAACCTGACGAGCCCGCAGAAACTCGGCATCTATGGCGGGTCGAACGGCGGCCTGCTGATGGGCGTCGAGTTCAACCAGCATCCCGATTTGTGGAAGGCGGTGACGATCCAAGTCCCGCTGCTCGACATGATCCGCTACGAGGGGATCGCCGCCGGCGCTTCGTGGGTCGACGAATATGGCTCGGTGACGGTGCCCGCGGAGAAGGCGTTCCTCGAGACGATCTCGCCCTATCAGAACATCAAGAAGGGCGTGGCGTATCCGGAGCCGTATATCTGGACGACCACCAAGGACGACCGCGTCGGGCCGCAGCATGCGCGCAAGTTCGCGGCGCGGCTGAAGGAATATGGCCTGCCGTATCTGTTCTACGAGGATACCGCGGGCGGGCATTCGGGCGATGCGGATATCGAGCAGGGCGCGCGGTTGCAGGCGTTGCAGATGACGTATTTCGCGCAGAAGTTGGTCGGGCCGCCGAAGTAGGTTGCCCCCGTCATCCTGATCAGTGCCTTGTCATCCTGGAATTGATCCAGGATCCAGAGCCGCGGAGGATGACGCTCGCGGCTCTGGGTCCTGACTTTCGTCAGGATGACGGACGTTTCGTCAGTGCCCCGTCATCCTGGACTTGATCCAGGATCCAGAGCCACGGGGGGATTACGCTTGCGGCTCTGGGTCCTGACTTTCGTCAGGATGACGGACGTTTCATCAGTGCCTCGTCATCCTGGACTTGATCCAGGATCCAGAGCCACGGAGGATGACGCTCGCGGCTCTGGTCCTGACTTTCGTCAGGATGACGGGCTGGTGATCAGCGGCAGCGGACCTGGCTGTTGTTCTGGTCGATCGCGCGACCGGCAAGGCCACCCGCGGCCGCGCCGAGCAGCGAGCCGACGATCCGCGAACGGCCGCCGTCGATGACGTTGCCGAGGATACCGCCACCGGCGGCGCCGATGATCAGGCCGGTCGTGCCGTCGCTACGCTTGCAGTAATATTTGCCGTCCTGCCCCGCATAGACGCGGTCGTTGGTGGACAGCGTGCGCTCCTGATAGCTCGGTCCCGCGCGGTAATAGCGCGAGGGGTCGTAATTGCCTTCGTCGCGCTCGTCGGGATAGGCGTCCTGATAGCCGCGATCCGGTGCCTGGCGGTAGCCACCCTGCGGTGCGTAGCCGCCGCGATTGCCGCGCGCGGACTGGTAGCGATCGAATTCCTGGCGGAAGATCTGCAACTCGCTGTCGAGGCGCGCCTGCGCGGCGGCGAAGCGGGATTCGTCGGCACCGGTCTGTGCGACGGCGGGGGTGGCGGCAGACAGGCAGGTGGCGGCAATCAACGCCGCGGTGCCGAGAAAACGCTTCATGATCCGTATCCTTCTAGATGGTCACGACAAGACGGGTAGCAGCTTGGCGCCGCCACCCGTCATGTCTTATCAGCCGATATCGAGCGTCGGTATCAGCGGCAGATCTGCACGCGGCGATGATGACGCCATTCGGTGCGGCAACGGCGGTTGTTGTTCCAGTTACGACGATCATTGCCGCGGCCGCGATAGCGCCGGTCGTCGTGGCGATCGCCGCGATGATCGTTGCCGCGGAAATCGCGCCGGTCGCCACGATGGTCGCCGCGGTCGTCGTGATGCTGGCCATACCCGCGATCCCGCTGTGCTTCCGCAGGCGCCGCGACGCCGAGCCCGAGCGTCGCAAAGGCGAGACCTGTTGCGATGAGATGGGTAAACTTCATGGGACGTCCTCTCGAACCCGACGATCGGGCTGAGATGCTGATACGGCTATCCGGGTACATCGTTCCTGAACGAGGTTGTTGGCTGCCGTACAGGTTTGGGCATCGGCGACGGCCCGTTCGGTCGGCACGCAATGCACTATAGTGTTTGGTCGAAACATCGCCCGCCATCGCAGTCGAAGCGCAGTTCGGCTTCGACCGCGATGGCGTGCCGAGGATCAGGCCGACGTGCTGCCCGAACCGCCGTTGAGGGCGGCGGGTTGCTTGTGCGTTTCGGCGGATGCCGGTCGCGCCGGGGTTGGGGCGGCGGCACTGCCCGCGAGCATGCCGTTCAGCGAGCTGCCGGTCATGCCGAGTTCGGCCATGAGCCCGTCGATCAACGGGCCACCGACGCGGTAGCGCATGGCGGCGGCGACGGCGGCGTCGGCGAGGTTGCCCTGGCCTCCGCCTGCGCCACCCGATGTGCCGTCGCTGTTGCCGTCGCCGTGCAGGCCGCGCGCGTCGAGGATGCTGATCTTGTCGATATTCTCCATGGGCTTGCTCGCTGCGGCGATGATCGCTGGCAACGCTTCGAGCATCGCGCGGCGGACCAGCAGCGCGGTCTGTGCGTCGCTCAGCAGGTTGGTCGCCTCGTTGAGCGATGCCTGACCTGCCGCGTCGACCTTGAACGCGGCCTCGCGACCTTCCGCGCGCGCCTTTTCCGCATCGGCTTCGGCGGTCGCCTCGGTACGGAGCGCACTGGCGCGCGCTTCGGCGGCTTCCTTCTCGGCGGTGGCGGCGACGGTGATGCCGACCGCATCCTCCTGCGCGCGCTGCGTGGCGGCGATCACCGCGACGTTCTTGTTGCGGTTGGCGATCTCGGTCGCCTTGGCGGTCAGGACGCTTTCCTCGGCGCGGACGGCGAGCGCGCGGGCCTCGTTGGCGGCGGCGGTCGCGGTCGACTCCTCCTCGGACTTCTGCGCGGTCTGCACGGCGGTCGTGATGCGCGCGATCTCGATGGTGCGGTCGCGTTCGATCGTCGCGGTCTGGATCGCGCCGTCGCGGGCGATCGTCGCGGTCTGGATGACCTTGTCGGCCTCGGTCTGCGCGACGGTCTGCGCTTGGCTGGCGGTGATCCGCGCGATCTCGGCGAGGCGGGTCTGCTCGGCCTCGGCGGTGGCGATCGCGGTGGCCTGCTCGGCGCGGCGAGCCGACAAGGTCTGCTCCTGCGTCAGACGCGCCTGTTCGGCGGCTTGCGCGATCTCGAGCGACTGGTTGTTGGCATCAAGGTTGCGCTGCTCGATTTCGACGCGGTTGGTTGCAACGATGTCGTTGCGGATCTTTTTGCGCTCCTCGATCGTCCGCGTGAGCACGGTCAGCCCCTCGGCATCGAACGCGTTATTCTCGTTGAAATGCTCGAACGCAGTCTGGTCGAAATGCGTGATGCTGACCGATTCGAGCTGGAAGCCGTTCATGTCCAGATCGGTCATCAGCGCCTCCTGAACCTTCTGGATGAAGTCGGCGCGGTTGGCGTGGAGGTGTTCCATCGTCATCGTCGCGGCGACCGAGCGCAGTGCGGAGACGAGCTTGCCGTCGAGCAGCGACTTCACCGCGTCGGGGCTGTTGACCGAGTCACCCAAGGTCTGCGCGGCGGCGGCGATCGACTCCGCGTCCGGCTTCACCTTGATATGGAACAGCCCGACGACGTCGACGCGCAACTTGTCGAGCGTGATCAGCGCATCCTTGTTGAGCCGCGATACCTCCAGCTTCACGGTCGTCAGGCGGACCTGCATCAGTTCGTGGAGCACCGGGATGACCATGATGCCGCCGTTCAGCACGACTTTTTCGCCCCCGAAGCCGGTGCGGATCAGCGCGACGTCCTTGGTCGCGCGGCGGTAGAGGCGGGTCAGGATGATGCCGATCACGACGAGCGCGAACAGGACGATGCCGGCGTAGATCAGGACGTTGAGAAGCTGTGCGGGCATGAAACCCTCCCCCGGGTTATGAATAGGATCAGATCGACTGCAGGAGCGCGTTGGCGTCGGGCAGTGCGTAGAAGAGTTTGCCGGTGCGGCGGACGATCAGCGCGGTCGCTCCGGTCGGGATCGCGTCGCTGTCGTCATGCGGCTCGACCATGATGAAATGCGCCTGGCCGTGCTGGTCGACGACTTTCGCGCGGGCGGGGGCGCCGCGGCGCGCGGTGCCTTCGAGGATCGTGCCGCGCAGGCGGAGCAGGTCGTCGGTCGAGACCACGCTGCTCTCGAACCCGGGCATGATCCGCGCGAGACCGTTTGCCGCGAGCGTGTTGAGCAGCGCGCCGGCGACGAGCGCGCCGCCCGAGGCCAGTCCCCAGGGCAGTGGCCCACCGTTGAGCGCGGTCGCGCCCTGTTGGATCGCGATCCCCGCGAGCGTGAAGCAGCCGAGCAGCGAGGTCAGCCAGATCAGGATCGGGAGGTCATGGCCGAGCCCGAGCCAGTCGAGCAGGCCACCGCCGTCCGCATCGGCGTGGATGTTGGCAGCGACGTCAGCGTCCAGATCGAGCTGCCCGAGTCCGAGGCCGATCGCCTCGATCAGGCCGATCCCGATCATCACGACGAACGCGATCGCGAACGGCGCATAGGCGGGCGTCAGGAAAATCGCGAACATGCGCGGCGGCTTTGACGGGGAAGACGGTGCATCGGCGAAAGGGTAGCGGACGAACGACAAGGCTTCGTTACCAAATGCCCTTTGATCCGATCTTTGTCCCTCACGCGACGATACTCCCCCGGGGCAGAAACTAGACGCGCGCGGCGGCTATCGCAACTCGGCGAGGGGTGAGATCGGACGGGTTTGAATTCATTGGGCTTTGTCATCAAGCGGTGTCGGGCTGCACCAAATCTGCACGAGAACCGAGCGGATTGGGGGCCGCGTTCGCAGCCGGACGCGCATGCGGATGGAGTACAGCTTGGCGGACGCTGCTCGGACCCGCCTTGCTGATCATGATCTCGGCGACTTTTCGGTCAAGGGCAAGCACGACGCTGATCCTGTGGTTCGTGACCTTCACCATCTGTTCTCCGTCAAAAACGCGCTCGACGTCGTACTCCTGTGGCGGCGTGATTGATCAACACCAACCGCTGGGGGGGGCGGTGTTGGCGACGCCGCGGCTGCGCTCCGTTTTTTAAGAGCGTGGGACTCATCCCGGCCTTCCCGCTGCCTTGCGCCGGCCACAAGTTCGGATGATGCACGGGCCGCGCGCGACCCCATCCGGGATCGTGCCGCCAGGCGGAGACCGACGATCTTTAATCTCATTTTCGCGACGCCGTGCCTGTTCGTCGTCGCGCGCTGGCTGTCGCCGCTGTCGTTGCCGTTCTGGATCAAGGCCCTTGTCGGGGTGATCCTGCTCGCCGCCTCGCAATATCATTTCTGGAGCCGGCTTTCGTCTGGGTCGATCTTCGCGCCCGAATTCCCGCGCGCCGTGGTGATCCTGGTCAACGTGGCGTTTGGCGCGATCGTGCTGCTGGCGGTCCTCCAGATCCTGCTCGATCTGGGGACGCTCGCGACGATGCTGGTCCGGCGAGGCGCGGTCGGGGTTCCAGACGGCGTGCGCTATGCGATCGCGGGCGTCGCCGTTCTGTTGGCGGGGATCGGCGTGGCCAACGCGGTTCGCGTGCCGCCGGTCACCGACGTCGAGATCGCGATCCGCGACCTGCCGCCGCGGTTCGACGGCTACAGACTGCTGCAACTCACCGATCTGCATATCAGCCGGCTGTTCCCGACGCCCTGGACGCGCGCGGTGGTCGACCGCGCGAACGCGTCCGGGGTCGATCTCATCGTCGTGACCGGCGACTTCATCGACGGGTCCGTCGCGATGCGCCGCGCCGATGTGGCGCCGCTGAAGGACCTGCGCGCGCCCGACGGCGTTCTCGCGATCCCTGGCAATCACGAATATTTCTTCGATTTCGGCGCCTGGATGCGGCATCTGACGGCGCTGGGCATGCGCATGCTGCCCAACGCGCATGTCGTGCTGTCGCGGGGCGACGACCGGCTGGTGATCGCGGGCGTGACCGACCTGTCGGCCCCGGCGGTCGGGCAAGCCGGTCCCGATCTCGCCGCCGCGCTCGCGGGCGCGCCGGTCGGAGCCCCGGTTGTGCTACTCGATCACCAGCCCAAGAACGCGCGGCAGGCGGCCGCGAAGGGCGTCGCGCTGCAACTGTCCGGGCACACGCATGGCGGCATGATCCGCGGCTTCGACCGGCCGTTCGCCGCGGCGAATGGCGGGTTCGTGTCGGGTCGATACGCGGTGGACGGCATGACGCTGTATGTCAGCAACGGCACGGCGTTGTGGCCGGGCTTCGCGTTGCGGCTCGGTCGACCGTCCGAGATGACGCGGATCACGTTGCGGGCCGCGCGGTAGGGCGCTTCGGCGCGCGCCGTAACGCTGCTGCCTTTCGGACGCGGATAGCCTTTGCTCGCCGTCCTGCCGTGTGCGACGTTTCGGGCATGACGATACGCCTCATCTGCCTCGATGCCGACGACACGCTCTGGCACAACATGCGCCATTTCAACGTCGCCGAAGCCGCGTTGCTCGACATGCTCCAGCCGTTCGCCGACGCGCACGTCGCCAAGCCCGCGCTGGAAGCGTGCGAGGCGCGGAACCTGCCGCTATACGGCTACGGCGCCAAGGGCTTCACGCTTTCGATGATCGAAACGGCGGTTGAGCTTTGCGGCGCTGACCTGACGCCGGGGATGATCGCCGACATCCTGGCCGCGGGACGTGCGTTGCTGGCGCACCCGGTCGAACTGTTCGACGGGATTGCCGAGACGCTGGAGGATCTTGCCGATCGCGGTCGGCTCGTCCTCGTGACCAAGGGCGACCTGCTCCACCAGGAGGCGAAGCTCGCCGCGTCGGGCCTGGGGGATCGGTTCGCCGGTGTCGAGATCGTCAGCGACAAGACCGCCGACACGTTCACGCGTCTGTTCGCGCGGTATTCGGTACGGCCGGCGGAGGCGATCATGGCCGGCGATTCGCTGCGCTCCGACATCCGTCCGGCGCTCGAAGCCGGCGCGTGGGCCGCGTATATCCCGCAAGAGGGCGCGTGGGGCCATGAGCATGCGGCAACGTCCCGCGATACGCATCGTTACGCGATGCTCGCCAGCCTGACCGAACTGCCGGCGCTGATCGATCGCATCGGCTGAGGCTGATCGGGGATTGGAATCGGCACGATAGACTCACATGGCGTGCGGTGCTGGTGACGTAGACCTAGCAGCGACGAAGCGAGCGCGAAGAACGAAAACGGCCGTTCCGCGCGCTGGTGGAGCCGAGGGGAATCGAACCCCTGACCTCTGCAGTGCGATTGCAGCGCTCTCCCATCTGAGCTACGGCCCCGCGCGGTTGGCCAGAGGCCATAGTGGAGCCTTAGCGGGTCGATTTGGGCTCTGCAAGCAGGTGGGCGCGATCGCTTTGAAGCGCGCCTTGTCGGTCGTCGCAGCGCTGCGTCGGGTCGGCGTCGGGCCGGGGCGATCACAGGAACATTCGACGGGCTAGGGGCTTGTAGACCTCGGAGTGCACGGCGTCGCATTCTACGGCACCGGCAGCCGCAGGACAGCAATTAGGAGGTCCCTATGGTCTATGAACGCAACACCCGAGATCGTCAGTCCGGCGATTATTACGGTCGTCCGAACTCGCAGGATTACGGCCGCGATTTCCGATCCGACGGCGGTGACTATGGTCGATCCAGTGCGCGCGATTACGCTGCTGCCGGGGAATATGATCGCGACCAGAGCCGTGGCCGTGACGATCAGGGACGCGGTAGTCAGGGCCGTGACCATCAGGGTCGGGGCGATGCCTATGGTCGCGAGCAAGGCGGACGCGACTATTACGGCGGCCACAATGATCGGCAGCAGCCATCGGGTAATGACCGGTTCGGGTCGTCACGCTACGGCCAGCCGGGGTATGGGCAGGGTGGCCAAAATTCGGGCGATACCGAATATCATGGCAGCTATGCGTCGGATGGTCGGCGGTTCGAGGACGTGGGACGAAACCGTCACGCGGACGACGATTATCGTCGCGGCAACGCCGATCGGAACGATGGCAATCGCGGCGGATATGGTCGCCAGCCCCAGGGCTATGATTATGACGATCGCGGGTTCATCGCGCGTGCGGGCGACGAGGTTCGCTCCTGGTTCGGCGACGACGAGGCCGAGCGTCGGCGCGAAGCGGATGCGCGGTACGATGAGCGTACCGATCGTCCGTCGGGCGGCCGGACGTCCAACCCGCATGACGACCATTATCATAGCTGGCGCAGCACGCAGATCGCGGCGCTCGACCGCGACTATGACGAATATCGCAACGAGAACCGCTCCAAGTTCGAAAACGAATTCTCATCGTGGCGGACCGAGCGGCAGGGCCAGCGCAGTTCGCTGTCGCAGGTCGCCGAGCATATGGAAGTTGTCGGCTCCGATGGCAGCCATGTCGGCACGGTCGACAAGGTGAAGGGCGACCGGATCCTGCTGACGAAAAACGACAAGGATGCAGGGGGCGTCCATCACTCGATCCCGTCGCGCTGGATCAAGACCGTCGATGGCAAGGTGACGCTGTCGAAGTCCGCCGACGAAGCCAAGGCGGCGTGGAAAGAGGAAGAGCGCAACTCGGCGATGTTCGACTATGGCGACCGGACTGGCAGCGACAAGAAGGACGCCGGTTCGGCCACTTACGGCGCATCCAGCGGGACGGGGGCCGAGCGCGACCAGGGCGCGACGACGACCGGGACGGCTGCGGGCACCACTGGCCAGACGCCGGGGAAGAGCTTTTCGGGCGGCTATTGATCGCGACCATGAGGATCGGCGTCTTTTGACGGCGGTCTGACTGAAGCCCGGGCGGCAACGTCCGGGCTTTTTTGCGGGTTGCGCGCGGGGGCGGTTTTGCCATACCCGCTGTACGAAATTCAACGACAGGAGCAAGATTATGGTCCGTGCATGGAGCCTGAAGGCACGTCCGCAAGGCATGCCGAAGCATACCGACTTCGCAATGATCGATCTCGATACGGCCGCGCTCGGCGCCGGAGAGGTCCGCATCGCGAACCGCTGGCTGTCGGTCGACCCGTACATGCGCGGGCGGATGAACGACGTGAAGAGCTATGTCCCGCCGTTCGCGCTGGGCGAAGCGATGCAGGGCGGCGCGGTCGGCGAAGTGGTCGAGAGCAACGACGACGGCATCAAGGTTGGCGACATGGTGCTGCACATGGCGGGTTGGCGCGACGAGGCGGTCGTGCCCGCCGCGCAGGTCCAGAAGCTGCCCGCGCTCGACGTGCCGCCACAGGCGTTTCTGGGGCAGCTCGGGATGCCGGGGATGACCGGCTATTTTGGGCTACTCGCGGTCGCCGAGGCCAAGGCGGGCGATACGGTGTTCGTGTCGGCGGCGGCGGGCGCGGTCGGATCGACCGTTGTGCAGGTGGCGAAGGCCAAGGGCATGACGGTGATCGGCTCGGCCGGCGGCGCGGAGAAATGTGCGTGGGTGAAGTCGCTCGGCGCGGACGCGGTGATCGATTACAAGGGTGACGTTCCGGTGGTGAAGGCGCTGGGTCAGGCCGCACCGAACGGCATCGACGTATATTTCGACAATGTCGGCGGCGAGCATCTCGACGCGGCGCTAGCGCATGCGAACATGCATGCGCGGTTCGCGGTCTGCGGGATGATCGACGTGTATAACAGCGGTGCGGCGACGCAGCTGAAGTATCTCGCGCGGCTGATCGGCAATCGCATCCAGATCCGCGGCTTCATCGTCAGCGATTTCATGAGCCGCGCCGACGAGTTCTACAAGGACATGGGCGGGATGCTGGCAGCGGGGACGCTGAAGCGGCAGGAGACGGTGCACGAGGGGCTCGAGACGATGCCGGATGCGTTTCTGGGGCTGTTCTCGGGTGGGAATATGGGGAAGATGCTCGTCAAGGTTTGAGTACTTCTCCGTCACCCCGGACGTGTTCCGGGGTCCACCGTGCCGCGAATCATTGGCCGAAGATTTGCGGCACGGTGGATGCCGGAACGAGCCCGGCATGACGGGGTGGGGCAACCGCCCTACAACCATTTCGCCTGTTTGAACTTCACATACAGCGCGCCGCAGACGACTGCGATCACGCCGAGCACGACGAAGTATCCGTACTCCGTCTTCAGCTCGGGCATGGTCTCGAAGTTCATGCCGTAGATCCCGGCGATCGCGGTCGGGACGGCGAGGATCGCGGCCCAGGCGGCGAGCTGGCGGGTGATTGCGCCGGTGCGCTGCCGTTCGAGCAGGTTGCTGAATTCGAACACCGAGGTCAGCACCTCGCGAAGCCCTTCGACCATCGTCTGGACGCGGCGGACGTGGTCGAGCACGTCGCTGAAATAGGGTTTCGCGTTGCTGTCGACGCACGGCAGGTCGAGCCGGACGATCTTGCTCGCGACCTCGCCCATCGGCCCGAGGATACGCTGGAACCGGATCATCTCGCGGCGCAGGCCGAAGATTCGGACGATTTCCTCGCGGCCGAGAAACGCGTCGATCGTGCGCTGTTCCATCGCCAGCACCTCGTCCTCGATGCTCTCGACCAGCGGCAGATAGCCGTCGACGACGTAGTCGAGGATCGCGTGGAGGACATAGTCGACGCCGTTGACCAGCAAGGTCGGTGCCGCCTCGAGCTGTTCGCGCAAGGCCTTGTGCGAACGCGCCGAGCCGTGGCGGACGCTGATGATATGGCTGTGGCCGACGAAGATCGCGGTCTCGCCATACGCGATCTTGTCGCCTTCGAGTTGCGCGGTGCGGGCGACGACGAACAGCTGGTCGCCATAGACGTCGATCTTGGGCAGCTGGTCCGCCTTGATCGCATCCTCGACCGCGAGGGGATGCAGGTTATACTGCTCCTGCAACGTCCGCATCTCGTCGTCGCTCGGATCGCAGATGCCGATCCAGACGAACTCGGACCGGTCGGCCGGGCAGTCGACCTTCTCGTCGATCGACACCGCGCGGACGCGTTTGCCATGGCGATAGAGATACGCGGCGACGACCGTCATGGAGCCTCGACTTTACCCGAACAAGGCTCGCGCCGGTATCAGAACGCCGGCAGGACCGCACCCTGATAATGCTGCTCGATGAACGCCTTGGTCGCCGGGCTGCGCAACGCGGCGATCAGCTTGACGACGCGCGGGTCCTTCTCGCCGCCGGGCAGGCCGACGACGAAATTGACATAGGGGCTGTTCTTGTCCTCGATCGCGAGCGCGTCGCGGACCGGGTTGAGCTTCGCGTCGAGCGCGTAGTTGGTGTTGATCAGCCCCAGGTCGACCTCTCCGAGCGTGCGGGGCAGGGTGGCGCCCTCCAGTTCCTTGAACTGCAGGTTGCGCGGGTTGGTGGCGATGTCGCGGAGCGACGACAGCGGGTTGGCGGGGTTCTTGAGCGTGATCAGCCCCGCCTTTTGCAGCAGCAACAGCGCGCGACCGCCGTTGCTCGGCTCGTTCGGGATCGCGACGGTGGCGCCGTTCGGCACTTGCGCGACCGACTTCCACTTGCGCGAATAGACGCCGAGCGGTTCGACATGGACGCCGGCATAGGTGACCAGATGCGTACCGCGCGAGGCGTTGAATTCGTCGAGATACGGCTTGGTCTCGAAATAGCTGACGTCGATCTGCTTCTGCTCGACCTGGAGATTGGGCTGCACGTAATCGTTGAAGACGCGGATCTGGAGGTCGACGCCTTCCTTGGCCAGCGTCGGCTTGATCGATTCGAGGATCTCGGCATGCGGCACCGCGGTCGCGGCGACGGTCAGCGTCTTGCCGTCGTCAGTCTTTGCGCCCCCGCAGGCGGCGAGGGCGAGCAGCGAAAACGTGGCGAGCAGGGTGCGGCGGTGCATGCGGGTTCCTAGCGGCGGGTAAAATGGCGGGCGAGCGCGTCGCCGGCATATTGGAGGATCTGGACGAGCACGACCAGCAGCACGACGGTCACGACCATCACGTCGGTCTGGAACCGCTGATAGCCAAAGCGGATCGCGAGATCGCCGAGGCCACCGGCGCCGACCACGCCTGCCATCGCGGTGAACGACACGAGCGCGACCGCGGTGACGGTGGCGCCGGCGATCAGTCCGGGCAGCGCCTCGGGGATCAGCGCGCCGGTGACGATCTGGCGGGTGGTAGCGCCCATCGCCTGCACGGCCTCGATCGTGGTGCGGTCGACTTCCTTCAACGATCCCTCAACGAGCCGCGCGTAGAAGGGCGCGGCACCGACGACGAGCGGCGGGATCGCGCCGGCGACACCTAGCGATGTGCCGACGAGCATCACGGTAAGCGGGATCATCACGATCAGCAGGATGATGAACGGTACCGAGCGGAGGATGTTGACGATGATCCCGAGCACGGCGTTGGCGACACGGTTCTGCGACAGGCGGCCTTGTCCGGTGAGGTAGAGCAGGACGCCGAGAGGCAGGCCGAGCGCGATCGTGAGGATCAGCGACCCGCCCAGCATAATAAGCGTGTCGAGGCAGGCCTGGCCGATGTCGGACCAGTCGATGTTCGCGAAGAAGGTCATGCCGCGAGGGCCGCCAGCATGCGCCGGGTCGCCGGATGCGCGGCGTTGGCGAAGATGTCGGTGACGGTGCCGGTCTCGACGACCTGGCCGCGTTCCAGCACCGCGACGCGGTCGCAGACGTAGCGGACGACGTCCATTTCGTGCGTGATCAGCACGATCGTCAGCCCGAGATCGCGGTTGAGGTCGCGGAGGAGGCTTAGCACCGAGCGGGTGGTTTCGGGATCCAGCGCGCTCGTCGCCTCGTCGCACAGCAGGATGTCGGGATCGGTCGCTAGCGCGCGGGCGATGCCGACGCGCTGCTTCTGGCCGCCGGAGAGTTGGGCCGGGTATTTAGTGGCGTGGTCGGTCAGGCCGACGCGGTCGAGAAGGGCGGCGACCTTCGTCTCGCGCTCCGCTTTGGCGACGCCGGCCAGAACCAACGGGAACGCGACGTTTGCGGCTACCGTCCGCGAGGACAGCAGGCCGAAATTCTGGAAGATCATGCCGATCCGCCGGCGTAGCGTCCTCAGGTCCGCGGACGAGAGCGATGCCACGTCGACGCCGTCGACCTCGACGCGCCCCGAACTCGGGCGTTCGAGCGCGTTGATCAGGCGGATCAGCGTCGACTTGCCCGCGCCCGACTGGCCGATCACGCCGAACACGCCGCGCGCCGGAATCTCCAGCGACACTGTGTCGAGCGCAGCGGCGTCGCTCGCCGGGTAGGTCTTGGTAATTTCGACGAGGCGGATCATGCCGAGCCCATGACCTGTACCGCGAACCGCTCCATTTCCTCGGCTTGCGGGCTCATCTGGAGCAACAGCAGGTCTAGGCCGGCGGCTTCGTATTCGGCGACACGCTCCTTCAACTGCTCGGGCGTGCCGACGAGGTTGGGGCGCAGGCCGCGGTTCGAGACCGAGTATTCCTGGATCTTCATCTCGCGTTCGAGCTGGGTGCCCGACAGCCACTGATCGAAATTGGCGTAGCCCGCGGGCAGTTCGGTGACGCTGGTGATGCGCTCGAGCTCGCGCTTGGCCTCGGCCTCGCTGTCGCGGACGATCGCATAGGCAGCCATGCCGTATTGCATCGGTGCGCCGCCGGCTGCCTCGCGGCGGGCCGCCATGTCGGCGATCTTGGGCGCGATCGCGGCGGCGGGGTCGCCGTGCATGACGTACGCGTCGCACTGCGCGGCGATCAGCGCCTTGGCCTTCTCGCTTTCGCCGCCGGCATAGACGGTCGGGCGCTTGGCGGGCTTCGGGGAGCAGATCGCCTGCTCGGTGGTGTAGAATTGCCCGGCGAAGTCGAACCGTTCCTGGGTCCAGAGGCCATCGACAACGGTCAGCCACTCGGCGGTGCGCGCGTAGCGATCGTCGTGCTGGTCGAACTGGAGGCCGTATTGCTTGGCCTCGTCGGCCCACCAGGACGACACGACGTTGAGCGCGAGCCGTCCGCCCGAAATCCGGTCGATATTCGCGGCGGCCTTGGCGAACAGCGCGGGGTGGTGGAAGTTAGGGCGGACCGCGACCATCAGCTCGATGCTGTCGGTCACCGCCGCGAGCGCCGCCGCGGTCGACCACGCATCGAGCGCAGGCTGTTCGACGCCCTTGATATCGTTGAGGTTCAGCTCGGCGATCAGCGTCAGGTCATAGCCCCAGCGCTCGGCATTCTGCGTCAGCGCCTTGGTATACGCCCAGCTCGCCTCCATCCCCTCGTCGGGGACGTTGCGGAGCCAGCCGCCGAAGACGGGAGTCCAGTAACCGTAGCGCATCAGCGGGCCTTCCCAATCTGTTCGACCAGGTAATCGACGAGGCGGTCGTGCGGGTCCCAGCCGAGGACGTCCAAGGGCTTGGCGACGAAGTTCGACAGCGCGTTGATATCGTAGAAGCGCGCGACGCCATCGCGATCGTCGATCATCACCTCGACCCCGCCGACGTCGAGATCGACGGCGCGGGCGATCGCCTCGGCGGCGTCCTTCAAGGTTTGCGAGGGCTCGACCGCGGCCATCCTGATGCCCGAGCCGGGGACGACGCACGCATCCGCCGGGCAGAGATCGAACGCGCCGCCGCCCGCGACCTCGATCGCGTAGAGGAATTTGCGGTCGAGCGTCTCGATCCGGGTGATCGCGCCGTCGCGGACGGGGACATATTCCTGGACCAGCAACACGCCGTCGACGCTGCTCGGCAGACCGTTATCGGCGGCCGCGGTGCGAAGCTCCTCGAGACTGTCGAAGCGGATGATGCCCGCGCCCGATCCGCCGATGTTTGCCTTCACGACCAGCGGGAAGCGGAGCGTCTGCGCGGCGGGGACGACGTCGGCGGCGCGGTGGACGACGCGTGTCTCGGGGATCGCCAGCCCGAGCGAGGCGATCAGCGACAATTGGCGCGCCTTGGACGCGTCGATCGCGAGCACGTCGGTCCCGTTGATCACGCGCGCACCCGTGCGCCGCCAGTGATCGAGCATCGCCATCGTGTCGAAGATCGGGTGCTCGTCATTGCGCAGGAAGCTCGACATCGCGATCCGGTTGAACCCCACGCGGCCCGGCGCGGTCTGGTCGGCGGGATTCCAATACCCGTCGGGCGTGGCGCGCGTGAAATCGACGCCGCGGCGATCGAGCGCGGCGAACAAGGGTTCGAACCAGAGCGGGTGTTCGTAGACAATGGCGAGATCGGTCATTCCACCGCGGATACGCATTACGGTCGGGCGTGCAAACCCAAGCAAAACTTTGTCGGCGGCAATATTGGGGGGCGGGGTTGGCTGACAGGGCGCGTGCGAGCGGCTAGCCTTGGGCATGACCTTGAAAATCCTGAGCGCGGCGCTTGCTGCCTTGTGTGCCGTTTCCGCTTCGGCGCAGACCGCTAGTGCGCCCGCCGTCACGCCGCCTGCCGCCCCGGTCGCGGCGGTGCCGGCGGCTACGGTTTCGATCGTGATGACGACCAGCGAGGGGCCGATCACGCTGGCGCTGGAGAAGGAGCGGGCGCCGCTGACGACCGCGAACTTCCTGCGCTATGTCGATCAGAAGCGGCTCGACGGGGTGACCTTCTACCGCGCGATGAAGCTGGGCGCGGATGCCGGGCTGATCCAGGGCGGACCGCAGGGTGATGCGAAACGCCTGTTGCCGCCGGTGAAGCATGAGCCGACCAGCCAGACGGGGCTGTCGCATGTCGATGCGACGATCTCGCTTGCGCGGTTTGCGCCGGGAAGCGCGACGGCGGATTTCTTCATTACCGTTGGCCCGGTGTTGTCGCTCGATGCCGACCCGTCGGGGCGCGGCGACAAGGATGGGTTTGCGGCATTCGGGCATGTCGTCGCGGGGATGGACGTGGTGAAACGCATCCTCGCTGCGCCGACGTCGCCGACTGCTGGGGTGGGGGTGATGAAGGGACAGATGATCGTGGCGCCCGTCAGGATCCTGACGGTGCGGCGGGTTAAGTAGGGAAAGACCTTACATCGCCCCGAATTTCCACCCCGGCGAAGGCCGGGGCCCAGATTGGGCTCCCGCCTTCGCGGGAGAACACAGGGTGCGGTCGGTGGCGCTAGTCTCAGACGTCGCGTCCCTTCAAGCCGGGGCCATCACCCGGATGATCCCCGCCGCGACCTTTGCGGTCACCGGCGTCCGCGCCAGCACCTCGCCGTCGATCGAGATCGGCAAAGGCGGGATGGTGTTGATCTTCAGGCTCTTCCCCCGGAAGTCACGCACCTTCTCGTGGCGTGAGTCGAGGCGGAACACGCTGGAGACCCAGTTCTGGACCAGCCGGCGCTTCACATGCCCCATCACCGCCTGCACGACGATCTCGCCCGAATCGACCGCCGCCGCGTCGACCAATTCGGTGCCGCCATGATAGGGCCCGTTCGAGATCCGCACCTCGACGACGCGGATCTTCACCGCGGTCGGCCCCTCGCCGACGATCAGCGTGAACGGCCGGAAACGGAGGTATTGATAGGCCGCCCAGGTGAGATAGCCGACCTTGCCGAAGACCTTCTTCAGGCCGTGAGGGACCGTCTCGGCGATCTTCGGGCTGATGCCCATCGCCGCGCAGTTCGCGAAATAATCGCCGTCGATCATGCCGAGATCGATGCGGCGCGGCTTGCCGGTGCGGATCACCTCGACCGCGCCTTCGATGTTCAGGGGAATGCCGAGCGTGCGCGCGAAGCTGTTCGCGGTGCCGAGCGGGAGCACGCCGAGGATCACGTCGTGGCCGACCATCAGGTCGACCAGCCCGCTCACCGTGCCGTCGCCGCCGCCGAGAATGAGCAGATCGGGCTTCTTGGCCAGCGCACGCAGCACGGTCGCCTCGAGATCGTCGGGATTCTCGACCGCATGCGCATCGACCTCATAGGGTAGCCCCGACATCGCCGCGCAGGCGCGCTTGAACAGCGCCTGTCCTTTACGCGACTTGGCGTTGACGACGAGCGCGGCGGACGTGATCGTATCGTTCGGCATGAGGCCCCCAACGCACGGAATGCGGTTTCGCACCCGTAACACTCGACCCGTAACGCTTGATTGGCCCGCGCGCATCCCGCAAAGCCCGCGCATGACCGCAAGCTATCCCGCGCTTCGCCTCCGTCGCACGCGTGCCTCCGCCTGGAGCCGCCGGCTCCATGCCGAGACGGTGCTGACTCCCGCCGACCTGATCTGGCCGCTGTTCGTGGCGGACGGGGAGGGCGTCGAGCAACCGATCGCCAGCCTGCCCGGCGTCTCGCGCTGGTCGGTCGACGGCATCGTCGCGCGGGGCCGCGAGGCGCGCGATCTGGGTATCCCGTGCCTTGCACTCTTCCCGTACACGCAGCCCGAACGCCGGACCGAGGACGGGCGCGAGGCGCTCAACCCCGACAACCTCATGTGCCGGGCGATCCGCGCGCTGAAGCATGCGGTGCCCGAAATCGGCGTGCTGACCGACGTGGCGCTCGATCCCTATACGAGCCACGGCCATGACGGGCTGGTCGATGCGGCGGGCTATGTCGTCAACGACACGACCGCCGAGATGCTCGTCGCGCAGGCACTCAACCAGGCGAAGGCGGGCGCCGACATCATCGCACCGTCGGACATGATGGACGGCCGGATCGGCATGATCCGCGACGCGCTGGAGGCGGACTCGCACCACAATGTCCAGATCATGTCCTACGCCGCCAAATATGCGAGCGCGTTCTACGGCCCGTTCCGCGATGCGGTCGGCAGCCGCGGGCTGCTGAAGGGCGACAAGAAGACCTACCAGATGGACAGCGCCAATGCCGAGGAAGCGCTGCGCGAGGTCGCGATGGACCTGGCCGAGGGCGCCGATACGGTGATGGTCAAGCCGGGGCTGCCGTATCTCGACATCATCGTCCGCGTTCGCCAGGCGTTCGAGGTGCCCGTGTTCGCGTACCAGGTGTCGGGCGAATATGCGATGATCGAGCATGCGGTCGCGGCTGGGGCGGCCGAGCGCGATGCGATGGTGCTGGAGACGCTGATGGCGTTCAAGCGCGCCGGCTGCTCGGGCGTGCTGACGTACCACGCGGCGCATGCGGCGAAGCTGCTGAATGGCTGATACCCCGAGCGCGGACGTCATTCCGCCGATGGCGCGCTGGTGCCGGACGATGTTCGTCGCGACGATCCTGACGGGGTCGTTCCTGCTATTCCTCGTCCAGCCGATGGTGGCGCGGATGGCGTTGCCGCGGCTGGGCGGCGCGCCGGCGGTGTGGAACTCGGCGATGCTGGTGTACCAGGCGCTGCTGCTCGCGGGCTATGCCTATGCGCATTGGCTCGGGCGCGTGCGGCCGCGTGTGCAGGCAGCGATCCATCTCGGCGTGCTGCTCGTCGCGGCCTTGTGCCTGCCGATCGGGTTGGTCGCGATGGACTTGCCGGCGGATGCGCAGCCGGCGCTCTGGGTACCGTGGCTGCTCGGGCTGTCGATCGGGCCGCTGTTCTTCGCGGTGTCCGCGCAGGCGCCGTTGGTCCAGCGTTGGTTCAGCGCGGCGAGCGGTGGTGGCGATCCCTATGCGCTGTACGCGGCGTCGAACCTCGGCAGTTTCGCGGGGCTGATCGCGTATCCGCTGCTGGTCGAGCCGCTGATGGCGATCCACGGCCAGAGCCTGCTCTGGAGCGGTGGGTATCTGCTGCTCATCCTGCTGGTGCTCGCCTGTGCGACTCGCCTGCCCAGGACCGCGGCGAGCGACCATGTGGCCGCGACCAGCGCGCCGCCGGGCGTGCGGCGGATCCTGCACTGGATCGCGCTGGCGCTGGTGCCGTCGGGGCTGATGCTGGCGACCTCGACCTATATCTCGACCGATATCGTCGCGATGCCGCTGCTGTGGGTGATCCCGCTCGGGCTGTATCTGCTGAGCTTCAGCGTGGCGTTCGCGAACGATCGCTGGCCCGCCGACCTGCTGACGCGGATCGCGCCGATCACGATTTTGCTGTTCGGCGGGATCATCATGAGCGGGGGGTACACCCAGCGGCCGTTCTTCAGCGCCGGCATCGCCTTGGTGTTGCTGTTCATGATCTCGGTCGCGCTGCACACCGCGCTGTATCGCAAGCGCCCCGCGCCCGACCGGTTGACCGGCTTCTATCTGGCGATGTCGGCGGGCGGTGCGCTTGGCGGGGTGTTCGCGGGGCTCGTCGCGCCGGTGGTGTTCGACTGGACGTATGAATATCCGCTGCTGATCCTCGCCGCGGGCGCGCTGGTGCCGCAGGTCTATCTGATCGCGCAGTTCCGCGCCCTCTGGACGGGGGAGGGACGCACGAAATGGCTCGCGCTCGCCGCGATCACGCTGATCCTGCTGGTCGTTGCCGGTCTGCGGATCACGCAACCGGACGGTGTGTTCGGCGAGAGCCGACAGGGGCTCGATTTCCTGGTCATCGCGACGATCGGCTTCGTCGCGATCGGCGCGCGCGTGCCGTACATGGTCGTGCTGGTGGGCGCGGTCGTGCTGTTCGGCGGCTATCGCTCGCTCGAACTGTCGATCGAGCCGGGCGCGCGGGCGCGCAGCTATTTCGGCGTGTACACCGTGCGTGACGAGCCTGGGCCGAACGGCGGCACGCGCGAACTCGATCACGGCACCACGGTCCACGGCATCCAGTTGCGCGGCTCGCCGGCGCGCGAGCGGACGCCGACCACCTATTACGCGCGAGGGTCAGGTGTCGGGCAGGCGATGCTCGCCGCGCCGGCGCTGTATGGACCCAACGCGCGGATCGGCGTCGTCGGACTCGGGACGGGGACGCTGTCCTGCTACGCGAAGCCCGGGCAGCGCTGGCGGTTCTACGAGATCGATCCGGCGGTCGTCGCGATCGCGCGCGACACGGGGCAGTTCACCTATCTGTCGAAGTGCCTGCCGAACCCCGAGATCCGGATGGGCGACGCGCGAATTGCGCTGGCGCACGACGCGTCCAACAGCCTCGACCTGCTGGCGCTCGATGCGTTCTCGTCCGATTCGGTGCCGATGCACCTGATGACTCGCGAGGCGTTCGCGACCTATGGCCGGGTGCTGTCGCGCGATGGCCTGTTGCTGGTGCACATCTCGAACCGGTTCATCGATCTCGAGCCCGTCGTGGCCGCGGCGGCGCGCGAAGGCGGCTGGAGCGCGGTCATCCTGCGCTATCGTCCGTCGAGCCTGCTGATCGACCGCGCCTCGGCATCGGACTGGGTGGCGCTGTCCCGCGATCCCCGTGCGATCGCGAAGATCCAGGCGGGCGATCCCGACTGGACCCCGCTGACGCCGCGCGGCGGGTTTACCGGCTGGACCGACGACTATTCGACGATCCTGCCGTTGCTCAAAGGGTATTGACGGCTGGCTCAGGCCGCCGGAAGGCTTTCCTGGATACGCTCGATCGTCGCGCCCTGGCGGTCGGTCTCGGCTTGCGCCTTGTCGCGGATCGACGCCAGCGCGGGATAATCGGGCTGGAGCTGCGCGGCGCGTTCGGTGGCGCGTGATTCGATGTCGGTGACCAGCGACGAACTCTGCGCGCGCCAGTCGTCGAGGCCGGCCAGCGCGCTTTGCGCCGCGATCCAGCCCTCGCTGCCGACCGCCGCACCGCGCGCAGCCCGTGCGGCGGCATCCGCCTTCGCCGCATCGCGCGCGAACCCCTTGGCGATCGCGTCGAGTTTGCCCGACAGGGCGACAATGTCCGCGTCGAGCGCCGGGTCGGGGGCCGCCACCACCGCCTTCGCCTCGGGCTCGGCAAACCCGAGCTTCTCGATCGGACGGGCGCCGAGCGACGGATAGCTGTTCGTATCCTTGCTGCACCCGGTCACGACAAGGACAGCGGCGAGCGACACGAGACGGAGCGATGAGGCGTGTTTCATGCCCGTCGCTCTATGCCGCTGCGTCACGCGACACAACTTTATCGCGCTACGCCCTTGCACCGCCCAAAATGCCTGCTATCAGCGCCCCTCCAGTGCACCCATAGCTCAGCTGGATAGAGCATCAGACTACGAATCTGAGGGTCGGGCGTTCGAATCGCTCTGGGTGCACCAGGATTTTTCCGCTTCACGGCGGGCTTGGCCGGACCGGACACGGTATGGCGATGCACCCATAGCTCAGCTGGATAGAGCATCAGACTACGAATCTGAGGGTCGGGCGTTCGAATCGCTCTGGGTGCACCATTCTTCCATCATCGGGCCGTCAGCCACGCGGCGATGCGATCGAGCAGCCGCGAGGTGGCGTCGGTGCGTCCGCCGAATTGCAGGACGGCGTGGATCATCCCGTCGATGCGCCCGTGATCGACCAGCACGCGGGCAGCCTCGAGCCGCCGGGCATAGGCTTCGCCTTCGTCGCGCAACGGGTCGTTTTCGCAGGTTATCAGCAGTGTCGGGGGTAGGCCCGACAGGTCTTCGAGCAGGATCGGCGAGGCGCGGGGATCGGTGCGGGCGTCCGGCGAGGCCAGATACAGGTCGATCTGGCGTTCGAGCGAGACCGCGTCGATGATGTTGCCGCCTTCGCTCTTGCGCGACGGATAGGCGGCGTCGCGGCGCAGGTCGGTGTTGGGATAGAGCAGGATCTGGCCGCACAGGGCCGGCCCGCCCTCCGTTTCCGCGCGTGCCGCGAGCGCGGTCGCGAGCGTGCCGCCGATGCTGTCCCCCGACACGACGTTTCGCGCGGTGTCGATGTCGAGTGCGTCGGCCTGTGCGACGAGTCCCGTCAGCGCGGTCCAGCTATCGTCGAGTTGCGCTGGGAACCGGTGCTCAGGCGCGAGCCGATAGGCGGGCGCGGCGACCAGCCAGCCGGTGCGGTTGGCGACTGCGCGCAACGCCGGGTCGTGGCCGTCGATCGACCCCGCAATCGCGCCACCGCCGTGGATGTGGAGCAGCAGTGGCAGGGGGCCGGGTCGCGGGCGATACAACCGGACCACGAGTGTTCCCGCCTCGGACGGCAGCAGCAGATGGGTGATCGCATGGACCGGCTCCGGATCGCCCGAGAAGGTCTTGAGCAGCGCGGTCTGGTAGCGGAAGTCGGTGAGCCACCGGGCGTCGTCGGCGTGCGGGTCTGCGTTCGGCGCGAGCGTCGCGATCGTATCGAGTATCGTTCGAGCCTGCGGATCCACCGGCACATCTCCTTCGCAGGTCGGACGTTCGAGGATCGCGACGGGTTCCCGGATCGCGCCGCTGCGACTTTGGACATGGCCGCGCGTTCGGGCCACAACGGATTTAAAGGAAACGACCATGGAGCGGGCTGACATGAAGCGGGCTGGTATCGAGCGGGCGGGGATGAAGGGGACGAGCAAAGGCCTAATCGGCGGCGCGCTGCTGGCGGCGGTGTCGGGGATCGGGCTGGCGCTCTATTCGAGCCGGGTCGCGCGACAGGCAGAGATGCTGGTGCCCGCCGAGGGGCGCTTCCTCAACGTGGCGGGCGCACGGCTGCATTATATCGATGTTGGCAGCGGTCCGACGATCGTCATGGTCCACGGGCTCGGTGGGCAGCTGCGCAACTTCAGCTATGCGCTCGTCGACCTGCTGAAGGACGATTACCGCGTGATCGTCGTCGATCGGCCCGGGTCGGGCTATTCGGTCGCGACCGCTGGCACCACGCCGGGGATCGTCGCGCAGGGCGCGATCGTCGCGGACTTCATCCAGAAGCTCGGCCTCGATCGACCGCTGCTGGTCGGCCATTCGCTCGGCGGCGCGATCGGGCTCGCGGTGGGGCTGGATCATCCGCATCTCGTCCGCGCCTTGGCGCTGATCGCACCGCTCACCCAGCCGCTGGAGAAAGTGCCAGAAAGCTTCCGTGGGCTGGCCCGGATCCCGGCGGGTGCGCGGCTCGCCTTCGCGCAGGTTCTCGGCACGCCGCTGAGCCGGCTGACCGCGACAAAGACGCTTGAAGGCATATTCGCGCCTGACGCGGTTCCGGCCGACTTCGTGACGCGGGGCGGCGGCGCGCTGTCGGCACGGCCGATCGCGATCGCGGCGGCGGCGGCGGACCTTGCCGGAGCGAACGACGACGTGACGGCGATGGCCGCGCGCTATGCCGAGATCGGGATGCCGACGCGGATCTTGTTCGGCCGCCAGGACGCGATCCTCGATCCGGCCTGGAATGGGCACCGGACAGCGGCGGTCATTCCGGGCGCGAAGATCGACACGATCGAAGGCGGCCACATGATTCCAATTACCGCGCCGGAGGCCTGTGCGCGGTTCGTTCGGGCGGCGTTTGCGGCGGGCTGAGTTTGCGGCTGGGGTCAGTGTACTCAAGTAAACTATCCACCCCGGCGGAGGCCGGGGTCCAGTTGGAAAGGTCCATGTAACTGAGGACTGCGCTCCGTTAGCGACGTTCCCCAACTGGGCCCCGGCCTTCGCCGGGGTGGTAGCAGCACGGTCGGAGCCGACTTGCCGCAATCGAGCGGCAACTTCCGCCCCATGTTCTCCCGCGAAGGCGGGAGCCCAGTCTGGGCTCCCGCCTTCGCGGGAGAACATGCTTCGGGTGAGATTCAGCCTGCGACGGGGAGCTTTACCTTACCGGCCTCATCGCGTTCCAGCGCGCCGTAGGACAGCACGACTTCCAGCAGCAGCGGCCCGCCATAGATGTGCGGGAAGAGTTGGCCGCCGCGCGACTCTTCCCACTTCACGCCATCGCCGAGCGCTTCGAGATCGATCGCCGCGACGTAGAGATCGGATTGGCCGGCGAAGTGCTTGTCGACGGTTTCGGTCAGCTGCTCGGCGGTCGACAGGTGGATATAGCCATCGGCTTGGTCCACCGGCGCGCCCGCGAAGCTGCCGCTTTCCAGCGTTGCCAGCTCTGCACCCGTCAGCACTTTATAGGCGATTGGATCGCGGCTCATTCGCCGTCCTCCGGTCCCGCGGCCGTGTCGTCGCCGATCGTCGCGCCGGTATCCGGTGCGATCTCGGGGATCGCGTCGCCCAGGTTGATCTCGGCCTCGTCCTCGGTTTCCTCGATCCGCGCGGCCGAGACGACGACCTCGCCCTTGGCCACGTCGAACAGCTTCACGCCGGCCGAATTGCGGCTGATGACGCGAAGCGACGCCAGTGTCGTGCGGATTAGCTTGGCCTGGTTGGTGACCAGCATCAGCTGATGACCCTTCGCCGCGGCGAAGCTCGCGACGACGGGTCCGTTGCGCGCGATGTTGTCGATGTTGGTGATGCCCTGACCACCGCGGCCGGTGCGGCGGTAGTCATAGGCGCTCGACAGCTTGCCGTAACCGTTCTCGCAGACCGTCAGGATGAACTGCTCGCGGTCCTTGAGATCGTTGTAGCGTTCGTCGCCCATGCCGTGATCGCCCTCGCGCTCGCCCTTCCAGGGGGCGAATTTGAGGTAGGTCTCGCGCTCCTCGGGCGTCGCGCCGACACGGTGGAGGACGGACAGCGAGATGACCTCGTCGTCGCCCTTCAGCGTCACGCCGCGCACGCCGGTCGAGGTGCGGCTCTGGAACTCGCGGACGTCGTCGCCGGCAAAGCGGATCGCCTTGCCGAGGCGAGTCGCGAGCAGCACGTCGTCATGCTCGCTGAGCAAGGCGACACCGATCAGCTTGTCCTCGGAGCCTTCGCCGTTTTCACCGGGCTCGAAGCGCATCGCGATCTTGCCGTTCGACGGCACGTTGGTGAAAGCATCCATCGAATTGCGGCGGACGGTGCCGCGCTGCGTCGCGAACATGACGTGCAGACGGCTCCACTCGCTGAGATCCTCCGGCAGCGGGAGTACGGTCGAGATCGTCTCGCCCGGCGCCAGCGGCAGCAGGTTGATCATCGGCCGTCCCCGGGTCGCTGGCCCGCCCTCGGGCAGGCGCCAGACCTTGTAGCGATAGACCTTGCCGAGGTTCGAGAAGAACAGCACCGGGGTGTGCGTCGAGGTGACGAACAGCTCGGTGACGACGTCCTCGTCCTTGGTCGACATGCCCGCGCGACCCTTGCCGCCGCGTGCCTGAGCGCGGAACGTGTCGAGGCTGGTGCGCTTGATATAGCCCTGCATGGTCACGGTGACGACCATGTCCTCGCGCTCGATCAGATCCTCGTCGTCGATGCCGTTGGCGGCAGCGGCGATCTCGGAGCGGCGCGGGGTGGCGAATTCGTCGCGGATCGCGATGAGCTCGCCGCGCATCACTTCGTACAGCTTCGCACGGTCGCCGAGGATGTGGAGCAACTCGCCGATCGTCGCCGCGAGTGCTTTCAATTCGTCGCCGATCTCGTCGCGACCGAGCAGCGTGAGGCGGTGCAGGCGGAGATCGAGGATCGCGCGGACCTGCGGCTCGGACAGCTTGTAGATGCCCTCCTGCTGCTTGTCCTCGACCGCCTCGACCAGCGCGATGTACGGCGCGATCTCCTCGACCGGCCATTCGCGCGCGAGCAGCTTACCGCGTGCTTCGGCCGGGCTCGACGACCCGCGGATGATGCGGACGACTTCGTCGAGGTTGGTGACCGCGATGACGAGGCCGAGCAACAGATGCGCGCGGTCTCGCGCCTTGGCGAGCTCGAACTTCGAGCGGCGCGTGATAACCTGTTCGCGGAACGTGATGAACGCGCCGATGATGTCGCGCAGATTGAGCAGCTCGGGGCGGCCGCCGCGGATCGCCAGCATGTTGGCGGGGAAGCTCGACTGCGCCGGCGTGTGGCGCCAGAGCTGGTTGAGCACCACGTCGGGGGTCGCGTCGCGCTTCAGGTCGATGACGATGCGGACGCCCATGCGGCTCGATTCGTCGCGAATGTCGCTGACGCCTTCGATGCGCTTGTCCTTGGCGGCTTCGGCGATCTTCTCGACCAGGCCGTTCTTGCCGGTCTGGAACGGGATTTCGGTGAGGACGATCGAGCGACGGTCGCCCTTGCCCTCCTCGACGATATGCCGTGAGCGGACGATGATCGAGCCGCGGCCGGTTTCGTACGCAGACTTGGCGCCTGCGCGGCCGAGGATGATCGCGCCGGTCGGGAAGTCGGGACCGGGGATGATCTCGAACAGTTCCTCGGTCGTGATCGCGCCGTTTTCCATATAGGCGAGGCAAGCGTCGATGACTTCGCCGAGATTGTGCGGCGGGATGTTGGTCGCCATGCCGACCGCGATGCCGCCGGCGCCGTTGACCAGCAGGTTCGGGTAGCGTGCGGGCAGTACGGTGGGCTCGCGCTCGGAACCGTCGTAGTTGGGGACAAAGTCGACGGTGTCCTTGTCGAGATCGCCGAGCAGCGCATTCGCCACCTTGCCGAGGCGGGCCTCGGTGTAGCGCATCGCCGCGGGCGGATCGGGATCCATCGAGCCGAAGTTGCCCTGACCGTCGATCAGCGGCACGCGCATCGACCAGTCCTGAGTCATACGGGCCAACGCGTCGTAGATCGAGCTGTCGCCGTGCGGATGGTATTTACCCATCACGTCGCCAACGATGCGGGCCGATTTACGGTAGGGCTTGCCGGCGACGAAGCCACTTTCGTGCGCGCCGTACAGAATACGGCGGTGGACGGGTTTGAGGCCGTCGCGGACGTCGGGCAGTGCGCGCGCGACGATGACGCTCATCGCATAGTCGAGATAGCTCGACTTCATCTCGTCGACGATCGAGATCGTGGCGATGCCGGCGGGCTCGCCGCCCTGGGGTTCGGCGAGTGTGGTCTCGTCGGTCAAATCTGAACGCTTTCGGCTTGTGTCGGTATGATGACACACCTTAGCCGAGGGGGTGGCGCCTTACTACCCCCGCGCACGCGTACGCACGCGAGGGAGAAGGGTTTCATCGTTAATTCAGGCGTTATTTGCAGGCGGCCTTGGTCTTGTTGCCGGCGAGCGAGCAATCGTACGTAACGGTCTTGCCGTTCGCGAGCTTCGCGGTGACCATGCGGCCGTTCCTGCCCAACGGAAGCTGGGATCTCTCTGTTTGGCGGGCGTCGCCTGCCACGAGGGATACCCCAGCTTCCGCTGGGGTGACGGATTTTGGGGGCGGACATCCTTCCGGCGTCATCCCAGCGGAAGCTGGGATCTCACGGTTTGGCGGGCGTCGCCTGCCACGAGGGATACCCCAGCTTCCGCTGGGATGACGGACGTGGGGCTGGGTGTTCGGAAACGGATGTTCTGCGAGCAACGGCAAAGCCGACCCGTTACGGCGTTACCTCGACCCCGTCCCAGGCGAACAGTTTGCCGCTGTCCGGTGCCCGCAACCCGTCGATCACGTCGAGCAATTGCACAGCCGCGCGGTCGGCCTTGAACAGGTTGCCCGGCGTTACATTGCCTTGGAACGGCTTCGACAGGCCGGTGTCGACCGTGCCTGGATGCAGGCCGACGACGATGCCGCTCGAATTGCGGCGCTTGTCCTCGATCGAGATCGTCCGGACCAGCTGATTCAGCGCCGCCTTCGACGCGCGATAGCCGTACCAGCCGCCGAGCTTGTTATCGCCGATGCTCCCCACCCGCGCCGAGAGCACCGCGAACACGATCCGTCCCGCCTTCGGCATCGTCGGGAGGAAGTGCTTGGCCACCAGCGCGGGGCCGATCGCGTTGATCGCGAAGTTGCGCGCCATCCAGACCGGATCGAGCTCGCGCATCGCCTTTTCGGGGCCCTTGTCGCCATCGTGGAGCAAACCCGTCGCGACGATCACCAGCGTCGGCGACCCGACGCGCGTGGCCGCGGCGGCGATGCTCGCCTCGTCCTCGAGATCGAGATGCCGATCGCCGCTGTCCGACCGCGAGAAACCGTAGACGGCGTCGAACGCGCTTTCCTCGATCAGCGCCTCCTCCAGCGCCTTGCCGATGCCGCCCGAGGCGCCGATGACGACCGCGCTGCTCACTTGCGCACGAACCGTAACTGCGCGTCGCTGCTGCCCGCCGCGTCATAGGCGTAGCCGTCGCTGTCGAACCCCTTGATGCCGTCGATCGTGTCGACGCGGTGCTCGACCAGCCACCGCGCGACCATGCCGCGGGCCTTCTTGGCGTGGAAGCTGACGAACTTCTGTGCCTCGCCCTCGCGGAAATCGATCGCGACGACGCGGATCGAGTCGGGCAGCTTGCCGTCCGCCGCCGCCCAATATTCCTGGCTGGCGAGGTTGAGGATCGTCCCCGAGCCCTCCGCCTCGACGTCGTCGGCAAGCAGCTTGGCGATGCGGTCGCCCCACCAGTCGGTCAGCTTAGTCTTCCGCGGGGCCCAGCGCGTGCCCATCTCAAGCCGGTACGGGCGCATCTGGTCGAGTGGCCGCAGCAGGCCGTACAACCCCGACAGCATCCGCACATGATCCTGCGCGTAATCGACCGCGGTCTCGTCGAGCGTCTTGGCTTCCAGCCCGGTATAGACGTCGCCCGCAAACGCGAACATCGCAGGCCGCTCGGGCAGCGTGTCGAAATCGCGGAACCGGTCGGCGTTGAGCTTCGCCAGCGCGGGCGAGATATGCATCAGTTCCGACAGCTTTTTCTGCGTCAGGTGCGCCGCGGCGTGTGCCAGCGTTTTGGCCTCGTCGGCAAACCGCGGCACGGTCGGGTCGAGCTTGGGCAGGGCGCTCTCGTAATCGAGCGTCTTGGCGGGCGAGAGGACGGCAATCATCGCAGCGATCTAGTCGCGGCACGGGTCGCGTTCAACGGGGACGTTCAATCGCCGTTCACGCGGATAATTGCATCCGCGGGATCCAAGCCGCTCGCTTGAACGTATGCATGGCGGACCATATAGCGTCGTCGCGCGCCGCCAACCTGAGGGGGGCCGACGCAAGGGAGAGTTTCCGCATGAAGACTATTTCGAAGCTAGCACTGATCGCGGCGTTCGCCACTGGCGCCAGCAGCATCGCGCTGACCGGCCCCGCCTTCGCCAAGGACAAGAAGGTTGATGCCGCCGCTGCGCAGAAGCTGAGCCCCGAAGTCCAGAAGCCGGGCGTCGCGGCACAGACCGCGCTGGCCGCCAAGGATTTCGCCGGCGCGCAGACCGCGATCGACCAGATCGATGCCGCCGCCAAGAGCGATTACGAGAAGTATATCGGTGCCGCACTCCGCTATCAGCTGGAGAACGACAAGCTGGTCGCTGCCCAGGCTGCAAATCCGAATGCGCCGATCAACGAGACGACTCTTGCCAAGCCGCTCGACGCGCTGATCGCCAATGCATCGACGCCGGCCGCCGATCGGGGTCGCTACGCCTATCGTCGGGGCGCGCTCGCGTTCAACGGCAAGCAATACCCGATCGCGCTCCAGTATTTCGCGAAGGCCAAGGAGCTCGGCTACACCGATCCCAACCTCGGGCTGCAGATCATCAAGGCGAAGATGGATAGCGGCGACGTGGCCGGCGCGACCGCCGATCTCGACGCCAGCATCGCGCAGATGACCGCCGCGGGTCAGAAGGCGCCGGAGGAATATTACAAGTACGCGATCGCCAAGTCCTACGCCGCAAAGCGTAACGCCGACACGATGACGTGGCTCAAGAAGTGGATCACGGCGTATCCGTCGGCCAAGAACTGGCGTGACGTGCTGATCCTGTCGGGGATCCAGGCGAACGCGCTGATCACGCTCGACGAGGCCCAGAAGGTCGATATCTTCCGCTTGATGCGTGCGACCAACTCGCTCGCGGATCAGACCGACTATCTGCAATATGCCGATAGCGTGAACCGTCGCGGCCTGCCGAGCGAGGCACAGGCTGTGATCAAGGAAGGCATGGCGCAGGGCAAGATCCCCGCCGGCAATTCAATGGCGAAGGGCCTGCTGGCCGACGCGACGAAGAACATCGCCGCCGACGGTCCGCTTGCGGGGCTCGAGAAGCGGTCGGCCGCAGCTGCCAATGGCAAGCTCGCCGCGGGTACGGCCGATGCGTATCTCGGCCAGAACAACTATGCCAAGTCGGTCGAGCTGTACCGCCTGGCGCTGAGCAAGGGCGGCGTCGATGCCGACGACGTCAACCTGCACATGGGTATCGCCCTGGCACGGTCGGGCGACAAGGCCGGCGCCGCAGCAGCGTTCGCGGCGGTGAAGGCAGCGCCCAAGGCGGATGTCGCCAGTCTGTGGAACACCTGGCTCGGCGCACCGGCCGCGTAAGCGATCCGGTCTCGATCCTGGGAAGCGGGGCGGCAGCGATGCCGCCCCGTTTTCGTTTTGGGTAAGAGGCTTAGGCTTGGCCGCGCTGCGGTCAGTCGACGACCACCGGTATCCCGGACAGGGACTTAGCCGTACGGATCGTCAGCGAGGTCTTCACGCTCGCCACGTTCGGCGCGGGCGTGAGGTGACTCGTCAGGATCTCTTGGAAACTCTTGAGATCGGCTGCGACGATCTTGAGGATGAAGTCGATCTCGCCGTTCAGCATGTGGCATTCGCGGATTTCGGGGATATCGGCGATATGATGCTCGAACGCCGCCAGATCGTGCTCGGCCTGACTGCGCAGCGACACCATCGCGAACACGGTGATCGGGAAGCCCAGCCTGCTTGCGTCGAGATCCGCGTGATACCCGCGGATCGCGCCGGCCTCCTCCAGCGCGCGAACGCGGCGAAGGCACGGTGGTGCGGTCAGGCCCACCTGGTCGGCGAGGTCGACATTGGTCATGCGACCGTCGGCCTGCAACAGCGACAGGATCTGTCGATCGATCCGGTCAAAACTCATGTCACGCAACTCCCGATAGGCATCGCAAAGCAAGCGATTCATTCCCCATAGCGATAAGATTGTTGCGGTGAAACGCAATTGTCCCACTATGCGACGAACCCCGATAAACCCGAAATGCAGTGTTTCTTCGATTAGTCCGTCGCGTTAAGGATTCGGTACGGCGACCGTGATAGGCCTTCCGTAGCGAGGAACGATGTGCGGTTCGACGATAGCCTGAAGACGATCCTCGCTGCCGACATGGCCACGGATTTCGGCGCGCAGTCCGCATGGCGGCAGCTGGTCGATCTCATGGGCCGGGGACGCGCGGTCGTCGACGAACCGGCAGTCGCGCGGCTGCGGTCGCTGCGCCGGGCAGTGCCGGTCGAGGTTCGCGCCGCCAGTGCGCGCGCGCTTGCCTTCGCCAAGCCCGATGCGGCGTTGGTGGGATTCTTTGCCGAGGACGCGCTGGCGATCGCCGCACCGGTGCTGCGGACGGCGACGCTGGAGCCTGAGGAATGGCTGGCGATCCTGCCACGGCTGACACCTGCGAGCCGCTCCGTGTTGCGCCATCGCCGTGATCTGCCGGGATCCGTGCAACGCGGGTTGCAGAGCTTTGGTGCGGTCGACTTTGTCTTGCCGCAGCCCGATATGCCAGTCGAAGCGACTGTCGAGACGGCCGATGTGGAGCCGGCGACGGTCGAGCCGATGATCGCCGACCCCGTGAAGGTGGATCAACCGCGCGCCGATATCCTCGAGCCTGCTCCCGCCAAAGCGCCCAGCCCGCAGCTCTTCGGGGCGCCGCTCAGCGAAACGCCGTTCATGGCGCTCGGCGCCGTCGCCCGCGGCCTGCCGTTCGTTGCCGAGGCCTTTCGCCATGCCAAGCTGGCGGAGGCTGAACCGCCGGTCGTCGAACCCGACGGTCCGCCGCAGGCCGACCGGTTCGAGATTTCCGACCTCGTCGCGCGGATCGAGGCGTTCAACCGCGATCGCACGGTCGAGGCCGCCACGCCGATCCCTGCCGCCGCCGACGTCGAAGGCTTCCGCTACGAAACCGATTCGCAGGGTATCATCCGCATGGTCGACGGCGTTGCCCGCTCGGCACTGGTCGGCGTGTCGCTCGCCTATGCCGCGCGTCAGGGCGAGGCGCATCTTGACGGCGTGGCGGCCGGCGCATTCCGTAGCCGATCGCGGTTCACCGATGCGCGGCTCGAAGTCGGCGGCTTGTCGGACGCGTTTGGATCGTGGCGGGTGTCGGGCGTGCCTGCATTCGAACATGCCTCGGGCCGGTTCATCGGTTTTCGCGGCACCGCGCGGCGGCCGCGCCGCGACGAGACGGCCACGCCGGTGCGCGCATCGTCGCCCGTCTCCGATTCGCTGCGCCAGCTCGTCCACGAGCTCCGTACGCCGACCAACGCGATCGCCGGGTTCGCCGAACTGATCGAGACCCAGTTGCTCGGTCCCGTCTCGACGACCTATCGCGACCGCGCGACCGCGATCCGTACGCAGGCAGGCGACCTGCTGTCCGCGATCGACGACCTCGATACCGCTGCGCGTATCGAGGGCCACGCGCTCGACCTGCGGCAGACGACCGTGCCGGTCCGCCCGCTGCTCGACCGCGTGACGAAGGACCTGGCGCCGCTCGCGACGTTGCGGGGTGCCAGCCTGTCGGTTGCGATGCCCGCGGGGGACTGCGAGATCCTTGGCGACGATCGCGCGGTCGAACGGCTCGTTGGTCGGTTGCTTGCGGCGCTGGTCTCGGCCGGGCGCAAGGGCGAGCAGCTCGGGATCGTGGTGCGTCCGGTCGCCGACACGGTCACCATCGCGTTCGACCGGCCCGCGGCACTCGCCGCGCACGCGACCGACGTCCTGCTCAGCATCGACGCGGAACAGGAGGGCGATGACGGCGCGCCGTTGCTCGGCACCGGCTTCGCGCTGCGTCTCGCGCAGAACCTCGCGGTCGAGCTTGGCGGCGTGCTGGCGATCGGCGTGGACCGCCTGACGTTGCAACTCCCCGCGGCCGAAGCGGCCGACCGGCCCGACGCGGAACACGTGGCCGACGAGCAAAGGTGATCGTCGACCGCGCGTATCGGCCGCCGCGACCGACCGACGCGCAGCGCGTCGTCTGGCCGGCGACGTTCGGCACGCGGTTCACGGTCTTCGTCGATGTCGAGGAGGAGTTCGACTGGCGCGCGCGTCCCGATCGGCGCAACCGCGCGACTACCGCGATGGCGGCGTTTCCCGAGGCGCACCGCCGGTTCGCCGAGCGTAGGGTCGGCCTGACCTGCATGATCGACCACCCGATCGCCATCGATCCCGCCGCAATCGCGATCCTGTGGCGCGTCGTGGAGGATAAGCGGTCGGAAATCGGCACGCAGCTGCACGCGTGGGTCAATCCGCCGTTCGACGAGGATGCGACGTCGGCGGCGAGCTATGCCGGCAACCTGCCGCGCGCGCTGGAGGCGGCCAAGCTCGCCACGTTGACGGCCGCGATCGCGACCGCGTTCGGGACGTCGCCGCGCGCCTATCGCGCCGGGCGGTACGGGATCGGGCCACGCAGTTTCGAATTGCTCGCGGCGCTGGGTTACCGGATCGATAGCTCGGTGCGTCCCGGCTACGACTATCGCGCCGACGGTGGCCCCGATTTCCGGAGGTCGGATGCCGGCGCCTATCGCGCGGAGGGCATCGTGGAACTGCCGTTGACCACCGTGTTCACGGGGCGGGCGCGGCGGGGCGGCGGCGGGCTGTACCGTGCGCTCGGCGCTATTCCGAAGGGCAGGGGCCTGTTCGCACGTGCCGGCCTGTTGTCGCGGATTGCGCTGACGCCCGAGGATATGCCGATCGAGGCCGCGCTCGAAGCCGTCGCGGTCGCGGCGGGCGAGGGGCTGCGGTTGCTCAACCTGTCGTTCCACTCGCCGTCGCTGGTGCCGGGGCATACGCCGTATGTGCGTGATGCGGCTGACCTCAAGCGCTTCCATGCGTGGTGGACGACGATGCTCGATGCGCTCGATCGGCGGGGGATCCGCAATGCGTCGTTGGACGAGATCCTTAGCGCGCTCGGATAGTCTAGAACGCTACCCGCTCCCCTCCCTGGAAGGGAGGGGCTGGGGGTGGGTCGGGTGCCGTATTGTCTAACGTCGCGACGCAAGCCAGCCGACCCACCCCCGCCCCCTCCCTTCCAGGGAGGGGAGGATCGCTGCCCGAAACGAAAAGGGCGGCCCGTTGCCGGACCGCCCTCTCGATACGCAATAATGAAAGCGAATTTAGCGCTTCGAGAACTGGAAGCTACGACGGGCCTTCGCCTTGCCGTACTTCTTACGCTCGACGACGCGGCTGTCGCGGGTCAGGAAGCCTGCCGACTTGACCGTGGCGCGCAGCACCGGCTCGAAGCGGGTCAGGGCCTGGCTGATGCCGTGCTTGACCGCGCCGGCCTGGCCCGAAAGGCCACCACCCTTGACGGTGCAGACGACGTCGTACTGACCTTCGCGCTCGGTGATGCCGAACACCTGGTTGATGACGAGACGCAGCGTCGGACGTGCGAAATACACTTCCTGGTCACGACCGTTGATCGTGATCTTGCCGGTGCCGGGCTTGACCCAGACGCGGGCGACGGCGTCCTTGCGACGGCCGGTCGCATAGGCGCGGCCCTGCTTGTCGAGGATCTGCTCGCGCAGCGGCATCGGCTCGCGGACGGGCTCGTTCGAGACCGGTGCGGCGAGATCGCCTTCGCTGGTCGGCAGGGTCTGCTCAGCAGCGGCAGCCGGCGCGGGCTGGTTGGTCAGGCTCGCGAGATCGGCGAGCGACTGGCGGTTGTCGGTCATTATGCGCCCACCTTGTTCTTGCGGTTCATGCTGCCGATGTCGAGCACGGCCGTGTTCTGTGCCTCGTGCGGATGCTCGGTGCCCTTGAAGATGCGCAGGTTGCGCATCTGCTCACGACCCAGCGGGCCGCGCGGGATCATGCGCTCGACAGCCTTTTCGAGAACGCGCTCCGGGAAGCGGCCGTCGAGGACCTTGGCGGCAGTGATGCCCTTGATGCCGCCGGCGTACCCGGTGTGCTTGTAATAGATCTTCTTCGCGGCCTTGTTGCCGGTGAAGCGGATCTTGTCGGCGTTGATCACGACGACGTTGTCACCGCAATCGACATGCGGGGTGAACGACACCTTGTGCTTGCCGCGCAGGACGTTGGCGATGATCGATGCGGCACGGCCGACGACGAGACCTTCCGCGTCGACGATATGCCACTGCTTCTCCACCTCAGCCGGCTTCGCCGACTTGGTGGTCTTCATGAGCGCCTTCATGGGCGTTAGACCTTCCAGATTGAATGCAAGCGCACCAAGGGAAGGATCCCGCAGCGCGAATGCCGGCCTAATGCTGAAACGGCGGCTTCAAGTCAAGCTTTCCGCCGGTTTGCTGACAGGTATTATTATACCCGCTGCTTCTGACGGGGTGCTGTGCCGACAGCGTGGGCGGCAAACATGGCGGCGATCAGCAGCAGCGCGGCGTTGCCCTGGTGCGCGACGGCGACATCGATCTGCACGCCGGTCATCAGCGTCGCGATCCCGAGCATGATCTGCAGCGTGACCAGCCCGACGACGAAGAACCCGGCGTTGCTGCCGGTCTTGGTCGCCTTCACGGCCAGCCAGACCAGCCCCGCCGCAGCGGCGAACGCGAACCAGCGGTGGATGAACTGCACGACGATCGGGTTGTCGACGGTGTTGCTCCAGGCCGGGTTGACCATTGGTACGTCGGCGGGGAACAGCCCGTCGCCCATCAGCGGCCAGCTAGCGAACGCATAGCCCGCGTCGAGCCCCGCGGTGAAAGCGCCGTAGACCAGCTGAACGAACAACAGTGCGAGCGCGACGATCGCCACCGGCTTCAGGCTGGCGGGTGCGGATAGCGGGTTCCGATGAAGCGCCATCAGGTCGAGCGCGGTCCAGACGATGCCCGCGAGGATCGTGAGCGCGGTCAGCAGATGCACCGCGAGGCGGATATGGCTGACGTCGGTGCGGACCGACAGGCCCGAGGCGACCATCCACCAGCCGATCGCGCCCTGGAATGCGCCGAGCGCGAGCAACGCTGACAAGCGCCAGCCGTATCCGGCCGGGATCCGCTTGCGCACCGCGAACCAGATCAGCGGCGCCGCAAAGGCGAGGCCGATCAGCCGGCCCCAGAGCCGGTGGAGATATTCCCAGAAGAAGATCGCCTTGAACCCGCCAAGCGTCATGTCGGCGTTGAACGCGGCATATTCGGGGATGCGCTTGTAAGCGGCGAACTCGGCCTGCCACTGCGTATCGTTGAGCGGCGGGATGATCCCGCTGATCGGCTTCCACTGCGTGATCGACAGCCCCGACTCGGTCAGCCGCGTGATCCCCCCGATGACGACCATCGCGACGATCAGCGCCGCCACCGTGTACAGCCACAGGGCGACCGCACGGGGACGAGCTTTGGTGAGAAAGGCGGCGCTGGGTTGAAGCATGGACGTGAGATAGTGCTTTGCGCGTCGCGGCGCCATTGCTTCATGGTTTGCCGTTGCTCCATGTTGCTGGAGAAAGCGGAGGTGGGGGCTTGGCGTCCCCCCTCCCGCCCGTCATCCTGACGAAAGTCAGGATCCAGAGCCTCAAGCGGCGGCATGCGTTACTCTGGATCCTGACTTTCGTCAGGATGACGGAGGGTAGGGGTGACCGCGCCGTTGCCGGGTAATCGAGAGGCGCCGTTTTTGCGCGATATCGAACGACGATCGAGCGTCACGAACCGGATAATTCCCTGCAATAAAAATACGATGTAATGTTGTATCCTTTCGTAGACGCGCCTATATTCGGCGGACGATGACGCCCTCGGCCACGCATACCCACCGCTTTGCCGGCCTCGATCGCTATGCGATCGGGCTTTCGGGGCTGTGCATGGTGCACTGCCTGGCGACGTCGGTGCTGGTCGCGCTGATGTCGACCGCGGGTGGCTTCCTGCTCGACCCGATCTTCCACGAGGTCGGGCTGACAGTCGCGATCGGCCTTGGTGCCTTGGCTCTCGGGCGCGGCGTTGTGAACCATGGCTATATGATGCCCGCCGCGATGGGCGCGCTTGGGCTTGGGATCATGGCCGGCGCGATGACCTTGCCGCACGACAGTGGGGGCGGGGAAACGTTGTGGACGATCGTCGGGGTCGGCCTGCTCGCCTTCGGGCACGATCTGAACCGACGAGCCGATAGCTGAGCGGGTTGCTGGAACCCCTCCGGCATCCTACTTCATCCACCATGGCGCACGCTCACAAACACACCGAACCGTTAGGCGCCGATCTCACCGTGGCGGCGCAGACGACGCTCGAAAAGGCCGGGGAGCAGTGGACGACGATGCGCGCGAGCGTGTTCGCCGCGCTGGCCGGGTTCGACAAGCCGGCGTCCGCCTATGACATCGCCGAAGCGGTCTCGAAGGCCGAGGGGCGCCGGATCGCAGCCAACAGCGTGTACCGCATTCTCGACCTGTTCGTCGGCGCCAATCTCGCTCGGCGAGTCGAGAGCGCCAACGCGTATGTCGCCAATGCCCACCCGGACTGCCTGCACGACTGCATCTTCCTGGTCTGCGACTCGTGCGGCCAGACCACGCATCTCGACAACGACGTCATTACCCGCGGTGTTCGCAATGCGGCCAAGGACGCAGGCTTCTCGCCGGTCCGCCCGGTGATCGAAGTCCGCGGGCGCTGCGCGGACTGCGAAGCGAACTAGGCCGCTAGTTCGAGCCTTACGTTAGCGCTTTGCCCATCCGGATCATTGGCACAGCGACATCGCCCGGGGTCTCGATCCGCTCGATCGGCAGATACCCGCAGGCCCGATAGAGCGGCTCGCCAGCCAGGGTCGCCATCATTTCCGCGCGCGCAAACCCGGCGTCTCGCGCCGCCGCCTCGCAGATCGACAGCACCAGCCGACCGACACCACGCCGCGTGAAACCGGGATCGGTGTACATCGCCCTGATCCGCGCCGCATCGCGCGCTGGGTCGAGCATCGCCGAATCGCGCAACGACGTACTGTGATCGCCGCCATACAGTGTCGCGCGCCGGCTCCAGCCGCCGCAGCCCGCAACGCGACCGTCCGCGCTCGTCACGAGAAGATAGGTGCCATCGGCGATCAACTGCGTATCCAGCCCCATCACCGCGCGGCTGGCTGCGACCTGCGCAGGCGTCAGGAAGCCTGCCTGCAATTCGCCGATCGCCCGTGCCATCAGCGCGGCGATCGCGGGAATGTCGGCGTCGGTCGCGGCGCGGTGCGTGAAGTCCATGAATGCAGATCCAGAGCAATTTCCGTGTGAATACTACCGCCATGCGACGGTAACAATCGACACGATCCACGCGCTGCATTAAGCCGGTGTGATGGCCGACCTTCCTGCGACCCCGCTGCTCGACACCGTTTCGACGCCCGACGACCTCCGCAAGCTGAAGCCGGAGCAGCTCCGACAACTCGCCGACGAACTGCGCACCGAGACGATTTCCGCGGTCGGGACCACCGGCGGCCATCTCGGCTCCGGGCTCGGCGTGGTCGAGCTGACGACCGCGATCCACTATGTCTTCGATACGCCGCGCGACCGGCTCGTGTGGGACGTCGGGCATCAATGCTATCCGCACAAGATCCTGACCGGCCGGCGCGACCGGATCCGGACCCTGCGGCAGGGCGGTGGCCTCAGCGGCTTCACCAAGCGCAGCGAGAGCGAATACGACCCGTTCGGTGCGGCGCATTCCTCGACGTCGATCTCGGCGGCGCTCGGCTTTGCGGTCGCCAACAAGATCGCCGGGACGCCGGGCAAGGGTATCGCGGTGATCGGCGATGGCGCGATGTCCGCGGGCATGGCGTATGAGGCGATGAATAACGCCGAGCAGGCGGGCAACCGGCTGGTCGTGATCCTCAACGACAACGACATGTCGATCGCGCCGCCGGTCGGTGGCCTGTCGGCGTATCTGTCGCGGATGGTGTCGAGTCGCGAATTCCTCGGGATGCGCGAACTCGCCAAGAAGCTCGCGCGGCGCCTGCCGCGGCCGTTCCACAACGCTGCGCGGAAAACCGACGAGTTCGCGCGCGGGATGACGATGGGCGGCACGCTGTTCGAGGAGCTGGGCTTCTATTATGTCGGGCCGATCGACGGTCACAATCTCGACCATCTGATCCCGGTGCTCGAGAACGTCCGCGATGCGGAGGAGGGGCCGATCCTCGTCCATGTCGTCACCAAGAAGGGCAAGGGCTATGCGCCCGCCGAGGCCGCCGCGGACAAATATCACGGCGTGCAGAAGTTCGACGTGATCTCGGGCGTGCAGACCAAGGCACCGCCGGGGCCGCCGCAATACCAGAACGTGTTCGGTGCGCAGCTCGTCGCCGAGGCCGCCAAGGACGACCGGATCTGCGCGATCACCGCGGCGATGCCGTCGGGTACCGGGCTCGACGCGTTTGCGAAGGCGTATCCCGACCGGTTCTTCGACGTCGGCATCGCTGAACAGCACGGTGTTACGTTCGCGGCGGGCCTTGCGGCGCAGGGCATGCGGCCGTTCTGCGCGATCTATTCGACGTTCCTGCAGCGCGCGTACGATCAGGTCGTTCACGACGTGGCGATCCAGAACCTGCCGGTGCGCTTTGCGATCGACCGCGCCGGGCTCGTTGGCGCGGACGGCGCGACTCATGCCGGATCTTTCGACGTTACCTATCTGGCGACGCTGCCAAATTTCGTCGTGATGGCGGCGGCGGACGAGGCCGAACTCGTCCACATGACGCACACCGCGGCGCAGCACGACATCGGGCCGATCGCGGTCCGGTATCCGCGTGGCAACGGCACCGGCGTCGCGCTGCCTGAGGTTCCCGAACTGCTCGAGATCGGCAAGGGCCGTATCGTCCGCGAGGGCAAGGGCAAGACCGTGGCGATCCTGTCGCTCGGGACGCGACTCGAAGAGGCGCTCAAGGCCGCCGACGTGCTCGAAGCCAAGGGCTTGTCGACCACGGTCGCCGATCTGCGCTTCGCCAAGCCGCTCGACGTCGACCTGATCCGCAAGCTGCTCACCACACACGAAGTCGCGGTGACGATCGAGGAGAACTCGGTCGGCGGCTTTGGTGCGCATGTGTTGACGATGGCGTCCGACGAAGGGCTGATCGACGGCGGGCTCAAGTTGCGTACGCTGCGCCTGCCCGACGTGTATCAGGACCAGGACAAGCCCGAAGTCCAATATGCCGAGGCCGGGCTCGACGCGACCGCGCTGGTCGATACCGTCCTCAAGGCGCTTCGCCACAATTCGGGCGGAGTCGCCGAAGCCCGCGCATGACCGGGCCGACCAAGGCGATCGTCATCATCGCGCTGGCGGTGATCGTCATCGTGTCGCTCAACATCGCGATGTGGCGACGGATGCGGGGCGGCCTGGCGGCGGCGAAAGCCGAGCAGGCGGCTAATCCTGAGCTGTTTGATGAGGATGGTTCGCGAACCCTGTGATCGGGTATTCGCGCTGTGATAGCCGCCTCCCCGGCGAAGGCCGGGGTCCAGTTGGGAAACGTTGCTACCGCAGCGCGGTCTGTCGTCACTACGGCCTTACCACCTGGGCCCCGGCCTCGCCGGGGTGGCGTTTGGAGCGCATCCCGTCACCCGCCAAGGTAATGGGTGTGCGCGGCGTCTGTCGCGCTGACCGCCAAGATCGACCGCGCCTGGCTAGGCGGCAGGGGCTGCCCCCTCCCATTGCCACTCGCGGCGATCACGCGCTCCAGCAGATCCTGCCCTTCACGCCACCAACCGATCCCGCTCGCCGCGTTCAGATGCCCCTGCGGCCCCGCATCGACGAAGTGGCTGCCCCAGTCCGCCGCCATGCTGTGCGCGCGGTCGGGCGTGACCCAGGGGTCGTCGCTGCTGGCGACCACGATCGACGGGAAGGGCAAGGGCGTCCGCGGGGTGGGGGAGAAGCCTTTGAGTTCGGCCTGCGCGCCGCCACGCTCGACATCGGCGGGCGCGACGAGCAGCGCGCCGGCGACCGGCCAGCCATAAGGCTGCGGGCTGAGTTCGGCCCACCACGCGACCGCGAGGCAGCCGAGGCTGTGTGCAGCAAGGATGACCGGCGCATCGGCGCGGCGGATCGCCTCGTCGAGCCGCGTCACCCAGGCGTTGCGGTGCGGCGTGTTCCACATGCCGAGTTCGACGCGTACGGTATCGGGCCGTGCCTCTTCCCACAGCGTCTGCCAATGCGAGGGGCCGGAGCCGCCGAGCCCCGGCACGGTGAGGATGGTCGGCTGGACGGACTCATACGGTGCGAAATTACCCACGGCATTTCTCCTTCTCCAAGACCCCGTTCCGGGGTGGAGAGCGTAGCCGAACGACGCTCTAGGGGACGCCGTCCGGCTTCGCTCCCCGAACTTGAAGTTAATCCCACTTATTCGATGGGCAATGAGATTGCGGCGAAAGGAAGGCAGCTTGCGGCGGCCGGATTGCGGCGCGATAGGCGGGGTATGGGAAAGTTGCGCGCGGACCAGATGCTGGTCGACAGAGGGCTGGTCGAGTCGCGGACGCGGGCGCAGGCGCTGATCATGGCGGGCCTTGTCTTCGCGGGCACGAAGAAGGTCGACAAGCCCGGCCAGACGCTGGCAGATGATGTCGTGCTCGATGTGCGGGGGCGCGATCATCCCTGGGTCTCGCGCGGCGGGATCAAGCTCGCGCATGGCTTGGCGCATTTCGGTTGGGACGTGACGGGGGCGGTGGCGATCGATGTCGGCTCGTCGACCGGCGGCTTTACCGACGTGCTGCTCAAGAATGGTGCGGCCAAGGTGTACGCGGTCGATAGCGGCACCAACCAGCTTGCGTGGTCGCTGCGCCAAGACGACCGTGTCATCGTCCATGAGCAGACGAGCGCCCGGATCCTGACGCCCGCTCACATCCCGGAGGCCGTCGACCTCATCGTGTGCGATGCGAGTTTTATCGGGCTGGCGAAGGTGCTCGAACGGCCGATGAGCTTTGCCAAGCCCGACGCAAGGCTGATGGCGCTGGTGAAGCCGCAGTTCGAGGCGGGGCGCGAGGAAGTGGGGAAGGGCGGCGTCGTCCGCGACACCGCGATCCATCGGCGCGTGTGCGACGCGGTCGCGGCGTGGCTGACCGGGCAGGGGTGGCACGTCGAAGGTGTTGTCGAGAGCCCGATCACCGGACCCGAAGGCAATGTCGAGTTCCTGATCGCTGCACTTCATTCGGCCTCGAGCGGTCAATCGGAAGAGGCAACGCCACCTAAATGCCCGCCGTCATCCTGACGAAAGTCAGGACCCAGAGCCAAATCGGACGGCGCTTGGTACCCTGGGGCCTGACTTTCGTCAGGATGACGAACTTGGGGATGGGTGTGCCCCCAAACCTCGGCCACGCCGCCCCACACGTGCCGGAATGAACCACTAGCGGAACGATTTCCCCGCGCGCACGGTTTACGGATCGCCAAGCGCGCGGCACGACGTGCCCGCGTAGAGACGGAAGGACGTGTGTGGGCGGTATCGCTTCGAAGGGCCAGTTGAGGATGTCGTTCCTCCGCTGGGCGGTCGTGACCGTGCCCCTGATCCTGCTGCTCGGCTTTGCGGCCGGCCAGTCCGTGTCGGTCGGCAGCGACAATGCGTGGTACACGGCGCTTGCCAAACCCGCACTGAACCCGCCCGGTTGGGTGTTCCCGGTCGTCTGGACGACGCTCTATATCATGCTGGGGTTGGCGATCGCGCTGATCCTCAACGCGCGGGGTGCGCGGTTGCGTGGGCTCGCCGTCGCGCTGTTCGTTGCGCAATTCGCCGTGAACCTTGCCTGGACGCCGACCTTCTTTGGCGCCCACAGGATCGGACTGTCGGTGCTCGTGATCGTCGCGATGCTGGCGCTGTCGATCGCTGCAACCTTCGTTTTTGCCCGGATCCGGCCTGCCGCAGCGTGGCTGATGGTGCCGTACATGGTATGGATCAGCTTTGCCGGCGTGCTCGCGTTCAGCATCGGGCAGTTGAACCCCGATGCCGAAACCCTTGCACCCGCCGGGCATACGTCCCAGATGCTGTGACGAACTGATCTCACGGGAATTTGAAGCAATGCAGTCCGAAAACCGCGTGTTCGACGATATCGTCAAGGTCCTGAACGGCGCGGCCGGTACGCTGGCCGGCGTCGGTCGCGAGGCCGGGTCGGGTGCGCGCGAGCGGGCGCGCGAGTGGCTCGGCGGGCTCGACTTCGTCAGCCGCGAAGAGTTCGACGCGGTCAAGACGATGGCCGCCGCGGCACGTGACGAAAATGATGTGTTGAAGGCCCGTCTCGACGCGCTCGAAGCCAAGTTCGAGTCGCAATCGACAGTAAATGCACCGGTCGGGGCGTCGGTCGACTGACTTTTCCACAGTTTTCCGCACAAACGGGTTCGATGGGGTTGCCGAAGCATTTTTGCCTCGGCACCCTTTGTCGTGCGATAAGGACCGCCAGGACCCTATGATGCTCGACCAAGTAGATCACGACCACGAAGACGCCGCCCCGATCGACATGCTCGAAAGCTATTACGCTGCGCATGGCTGGGAGCATGAGCGTCACGACGACGAAATTGTCGCGACCGTCAAGGGAAGCTGGACGACGTACGAGCTGCGCGCGCTGTGGCGCGAGGACGACAGCGTCCTGCAATTCCTCGCGTTTCCAGACATCAAGGTGCCCGACGAGCGCCGCCAGGCGGTCTATGAGACGATCGGTCTCGTCAACGAACAACTGTGGATCGGTCATTTCGAGCTCTGGTCGTCGAGCGGCATCTTACTGTTCCGCCACGCGGCGATGGTCGACGGCGGCGATGACGGGACGATGTCGCTGGATGCGGCCGAACTGCTCGTCGAATCGGCGATCGAGGAATGCGAACGCTTCTACCCGGTGTTCCAGTTCGTCCTCTGGGGCGGCAAGAGCCCTAAGGACGCGATCGCCGCGGCGCTGATCGAAACGCACGGCGAAGCTTGAGCATGGGCTTTCCTGACGGCCCGCTATGGCTGATCGGTTGCGGCAACATGGGCGGCGCAATGCTGCGACGGTGGATTGCCGCGGGGCTTGATCCGGCAACCGTCACCGTGATCACGCGGAGCGGGAAGGGCGCGCCTGACGGTGTCCGCTCGCTGACCACCTTGCCGGAGGAGAACGCGCCTGCGACATTGATGCTGGCGCTGAAGCCGCAGCAGATCGACGCGGCACAGGCGCTGCTCGCCCCGCTGCGAGGCACGCCGAGGCTGTTGCTGTCGATCCTGGCGGGGGTTGACCATGCCGCGCTGGCGAAGCGGTTTGCCGCCGAGACGATCGTCCGCGCGATGCCGAACTTGCCAGTCGCGATCGGCAAGGGCGTGACCTCGCTTTTCACCGCCGATGCGCCGGACGGAGCCATCGCAGCCGCACAGGCCTTCGCAGCGCCGCTCGGTCACTATGAATGGATCGCCGACGAGGCGCATTTCGATGCGGTCACGGCGCTTGCCGGTTGCGGCCCCGGCTTCGTCTTCCGCTTTGCCGATGCGCTCGCCAAGGCCGGCACCGCGCTCGGCCTGCCGGCGGACCAGGCCGCGCGTCTTGCGATCGCCACGCTGGAGGGTTCCGCCATCATGGCGGCGGCGGCAGACGTATCGCCCGCAGTGCTCGCCGACCGCGTCGCCAGCCCCGGCGGCTCGACCCGCGAAGGCATGAACGTCCTCGACCGCAACGACGCGCTGGTAACGCTGCTAACCGAAACGCTCACCGCATCCGAACGCCGCAACGCCGCAATGGCCGCCGCAGCGCGCTAAGTTCAATGCAAAAAGATTGGCTGGGGCGGCAGGGTTCGAACCTGCGCATGGCGGCATCAAAAGCCGCTGCCTTACCACTTGGCGACGCCCCAACAGAGGCGGCCTTATAGCGGGGCCGCCGGATGTGAAAAGCCCTTCCGCGCCTCAATCGGCGAGATGGTGCAGCCAGCCATTGTCGTCCGGCGCCGTGCCGCGCTGGATCGACACCAGCGCGTTACGCATCCGCATCGTCAGCGCGCCGGGCTCGCCGCTGCCGATCGTGAAGCGCCCCTCGGGGCTCGCCACCGTGCCGATCGGCGTGACCACCGCCGCGGTGCCGCACGCGAACGCCTCGACCAGCCGCCCGCTCGCCGCGTCGGCGCGCCACTGCTCGATCGAATACGCCTCTTCGCGCACCGTGACGCCCTGCGCGCGGGCCAGCGTGATGATCGAATCGCGCGTGATGCCGGGCAGGATCGTGCCGGTCAGCGCGGGCGTCGCCATGCTGCCGTCGTCGAACACGAAGAAGATGTTCATGCCGCCTAGCTCCTCGACCCAGCGGCGCTCGGCCGCGTCGAGGAAGACGACCTGGTCGCAGCCGTTGCGGATCGCCTCGGACTGCGCGAGCAGGCTTGCCGCGTAATTGCCGCCGCACTTGGCAGCACCGGTGCCGCCTTGCGCAGCGCGCGTATATTGCTGGCTCACCCAGATCGACACGGTCGGGGCGCCGCCCTTGAAATAGGCGCCGACCGACGAGGCGAGCACCATGTAGAGATACTCGGCCGATGGCTTTACGCCGAGGAACACCTCGGACGCGAACATGAACGGGCGCAGGTACAGCGCGCCACCGTCGCTCTCGGGAATCCAGTTCGCGTCGGTCTTGACCAGTCGCTCGACCGATTCGAGGAACAGCGCCTCGGGTAGCGCCGGCATTGCAAGACGCCGCGCCGAATCCTGGAACCGACGTGCGTTGGCCTCGGGACGGAACAGCGCGGTGCCGCCGTCGGCGAGCCGGTACGCCTTCATTCCCTCGAAGATCTCCTGCGCATAATGCAGCACCGACGACGCCGGATCGATTGTCAGCGGCGCGCGCGCGGTAATCCGCGCACCGTGCCAGCCCTCGGTCTCGCTATATCGGATCATCGCCATGTGATCGGTAAACACGCGCCCGAAACCGGGGTCGATCAGCCGCTTTGCCCGCTCGTTCGCCTCGACCGGAGTCGCATTCGGTTCATGCCGAAAGGCGGAGGGCGACGTGGAAGCAGGAGCGGACATCGAATTTCTCTCTCGTGGCGGGTTGCCGACGAGTACGGGCGATGTCTAAACCGGTCAACATGCCTGCCACAGCGTCCTCAGCCTCACCCCTGTTCCTTCGCGAACCCGAGCTTCGCCGTGGAATGGAACTCCTCTACTTCGGCTACAGCCACCTGACTCGATCGATCGATCAGGGACTTGCCGAAGAGGGCTTGGGGCGTGCGCACCACCGCGCGCTCTATTTCATCGCGCGAAAGCCGGACATGACCGTCAGCGAACTGCTGTCGTTGCTGGCGATCACGAAGCAGTCGCTCGGCCGCGTGCTGAACGAGTTGGCCGACCGCAAGCTCGTCGAGACGCGACCGGGGGAGCGCGATCGTCGGCAGCGCCTTCTGCGTCTCACCGCCGAAGGCTCGAAAATGGAGCGCGAACTGTTCGAGGCGGCACGGGTCCGGATGGCGGCGGCCTATGCGAACGCGGGGCAGGGCGCCGTCTCCGGGTTCTGGGCTGTGCTCGAAGGGCTCGTCCCCGAAAGCGAGCGGTCGCAGGTCTTCGGACTGCGCGGCTAGCCTAACCGTCCGGCGCGGCGGACGGGACGTTTTAGCGTTGACGCCGCCGCCGGGACTGTGGCACTCGGCCGACCATCGAGAGCCGGTCTGCGAACCGGCCCGACGGCGTCGATCGCCGTTCGCGGGTGTAGCTCAATGGTAGAGCTTTTGCTTCCCAAGCAAGTGACGAGGGTTCGATTCCCTTCACCCGCTCCATCTTCAGAATAGCTACGAACCCTCGTTCTTTGCGCGCGCTTCGCCCTGACGGGCTGCGCTGGGGTTCGATCCGCTTCACCCGCTCCACGCTTAGTCGCGTTCTGCATCATCTCCACCATACCAGCCCAGCGCGTTCGAGATCTGCCGCGCGGTGGCCTTCAATGCGACCAATGCCTCTTTGGCGGAGATATGCGGGGATTCGTCGATCACCTTCAGGAACGGGATCGTAAGCGCCGCGACAACACTGCCGTCACGCGCGAAGATCGGGCAGCTCATGTCCGACACGCCTGCCATCCGCGTACTCTTGATCGATTCATGACCGCGCGCGCGGATCGCCGCCAGATGCGCGTCGATATCGGCGCCGACCGCAGCGTCCGAAGTCCGAAGGATTTCGCACCGTGCATCGTCGCGCAGGAACGCCAGCAGCACGAGGCCCGAACACGTCGTCGCCAACGCGATGCTGGTGCCCAACCGGACGGCGAACCCGGTCGGCCCCGGGCTTTCCTGCCGCAACACGATCAGGCCGCTGTTGCCGTTGAGCACGACCAGGTGGCAGGACTGCATCGCGGTCGCCGACAAGGCATGCATCAGCGGCGCCGCGACATGGGTCAGTTCCTGCGCCGGGGTCGCGCGGTGCGCGGTTTCGAGCAGCTTGTAGGTCACGCGGTAACGGTCGCCTGACGGATCCTTGTGCAGCCACCCGCGCCGGTCGAGCACCACGATCACGCGGAACAATTCGCTGATCGAGCGCGACAGGCGGTTGGCGATATCGCTGATCGTCAAGCCGCCGGGCTCGCGCGCGAGAAGTTCGACGATGTCGATCGCCTTCTCGAGCGCGGGCGCGGAATAGACGCGCGGACCGGCGCGGGCGGGCTCGAGCTCGGGCTCGGGCGGCGATAAGGGAGCGAGCGGGGAAATGGGCATGGCTGGGGCGATCGTCGTTGCGGGCGCGATCCTTATGCCGCAACCGCCGGGGGTCGAACCACCAATCTTTCCCGTCTGGCCGTTGCTGGTCGGGGTGCTGGCTTGCTAGGGGAACCGGCACGCCGCGATTTGGAGGGCGATGCGCCTGACAAGGGAGCCGCCGCTTGACGATCGCCTCGACGCTCGATTTTCGCGAGGCTGCACGCAAACGCCTGCCGCGGTTCCTGTTCGACTATGCCGATGGCGGGTCCTATGCCGAGGCGACGCTGGCGCGGAACGTCGTCGACCTGTCCGGCATTGCGTTGCGCCAGCGGGTGTTGCGCGACGTCTCCGATCTCGATCTGTCGACGACGCTGTTCGGCCAGCGGCAGGCGCTCCCGGTCGGGCTCGGGCCGGTCGGCATCGCGGGCATGTACCACCGTCGCGGCGAAACGCAGGCGGCGCGCGCGGCGCATGCGGCCGGCGTGCCGTTCTGCCTGTCGACGGTATCGCTCTGCTCGCTCGGCGAGGTGGTGAAGGCGGCGCCGACCGGGCCGACCTGGTTCCAGCTCTACGTCATTCGCGACCGCGCGTTCATGCGCGACCTGCTCGCCACCGCGAAGGCCAATGGCGCCAAGGCGCTCGTGTTCACGGTCGACATGCCGGTGCCGGGCGCGCGCTACCGCGATCAGCATTCGGGGATGTCGGGGCCGCGCGCGCCGCTGCGCCGGATCTTGCAGGCGATGGGGCGGCCCGGCTGGGCGTGGGACGTGGGTTTGCACGGGCGACCGCATCAGCTCGGCAACCTCGAGCCGGTGCTGGGCAAGGCGAGCGGGCTGAACGATTACATGGGCTGGCTCGGCAGCAACTTCGATCCGTCGATCGCGTGGAAGGATCTGGAGTGGATCCGCGAGGGCTGGGACGGGCCGCTGATCATCAAGGGAATCCTCGATCCCGACGACGCGCGCGAGGCGGCCGCGATCGGCGCGGACGGAATCGTCGTGTCGAACCATGGCGGGCGGCAACTCGACGGCGTGCTGTCGAGCGCAGCGGCGCTGCCGGCGATCGCCGACGCGGTGAAGGGGCAGCTGACGGTGCTGGCGGATTCGGGCGTGCGATCCGGGCTCGACGTGGTGCGGATGCTGGCGCTCGGGGCGGACGGCGTGCTGCTCGGCCGCGCGTGGCTATATGCGCTGGCGGCGCGGGGCGAGGCGGGCGTCACGCAGCTGTTGACGCTGATCGAGCGCGAGATGCGCGTGGCGATGGCGCTGACGGGGGTGCGATCGATCGCCGAGATCGATCGGCGTATCCTCGTCTGAATATCCAGTCCTGTTCTCCTGCAAACGCAGGAGCCCAGGATCATGAACGCCGCCCTTTGATACCCTGGGCTCCTGCATTCGCAGGAGAACGGACTAGTGTATCGTCGTGGCAGGACCGTCGCTCGACACCGTCCGCCCGGCCTTTACCGCAAACGCCAACACCACCAGGAAGCACGCGGCCGGCACGAGCATCGCGGTATCGATCCCGGCGCGGTCGGAGATATGCCCCATCAGCCCGGTCAGTACCGCGCCGCCGATGATCGCCATGACGATCAGCGACGCACCCGCCCGCCGCAGCGGCCCCAATCCATCCATGCCGAGCGCGAAGATCGTCGGGAACTGGATCGACATGAACAGGCTCGCGAGCACCAGCGCGTACAGCCCGACCTGCCCGCCGACGAACCCGGCCACGCCTGCCAGCACCGCGCTAACGACTGCGAACAGCGCGAGCAGGCGAGGGGGGGCGATCCGGCTCATCAACGCAGTGCCAACAAACCGGCCAGTCCCGAACAGCACCAGGCTGGCGAACAGGTAATCGGCCGCGTCGTGCTCGGCCATGCCGGGGACGTTGGCCTGCGCATAGCGGATCGTATAGCTCCACATCCCCACCTGCGCGCCGACATAGAAGAACTGAGTCACCGTCGCGAAGATCAGGCGCGGGTGGCCGAACACGTCGACGAACCGCGAGGGCGCGCCGGCGTTCTGCTCCTCGCGATGTTCGGGAAAGCGGATCACGGCGGCGGCGACGGCGAACAGCAGCACCACCAGCCCGATCACCAGATACGGCGTCTGCACCGCGACGACCTCGCTGCGATAGAAGGCCTCGCGCGCGGCCGGGGTCATCGCCGCCACCGCGCTTTCGTCATGGACGATCGCGGAGAGAATGAAATACTTGCCGATCAGCACGCCCGCGACCGTGCCGACCGGGTTCGCCGCCTGCGCCCAGTTCAGACGCTTGGCCGCGGTCGTCGGGTCGCCCAGCTCGGTCATCAGCGGGTTCGCTGACGTCTCGAGGAAGGCAAGGCCGCATGCGATCACGAACAGCGCGGCGAGGAAATACAGATACTCGCCGTAATGCGCGGCGGGATAGAAGAGCAGCGCGCCGGCCGCATACAGCACCAGCCCGGTGACGATCGCGATCTTGTAGCCCTTCGCCCGCGTCACCAGAGCGGCCGGCACCGCGAGCAGGAAATAGCCCATGTAGAAGGCCTGCTGCACGAAGCTGGTCTGGAAATCGGTGAGCGTGAACGCCTTCTTGAACTGCGCGATCAGGATGTCGTTGAGGTTGTTCGCCATCCCCCAGAGGAAGAACAGCGCGACGGTCAGCACGATCGCCGGCACATAGTTCCTGTCGGCGGTCGTTCCGCTCATGATCCACTCCTGATTATGTTTTTGTTGTCAGTCTATCGCGCGGTCGAGATGCGTGTAGCCGCCATCGACATACAGCCACTGCCCGGTGGTATGGCTCGCCCGGTCGGAGAGCAGGAAGACCACCGTGTCGGCGATCTCGCGATCCTCGGTCATCCGGTGGCCGAGCGGGATGCGCGCGACGATGCCGTCGAGCTTCGCCTGCGGATCGTCGAAACTGTCGATCCAGCGCTGGTAGAGCGGCGTCATGACCTCGGCCGGGATCACCGCGTTGACGCGGATGCCGTCGCCGCGCAACGCCACCGCCCATTCACGGGTCAGCGCCAATTGCGCACCCTTGGCGGCGGCGTAGGCGCTGGTGTCGCCCTGTCCGGTGACGGCGGTCTTCGACGAGATGTTGACGATCGCGCCGCGGGTCTCGCGCAGATGCGGCACCGCGTGATGCGCCATCGTGAAGTAATGGACGAGGTTCTGGTCGAGCGAGGCGCGAAACTGGGCCGGCGTCTTGTCGAGGCCGATGTTGTCGTTGGCGCCGGCATTGTTCACCAGCCCGTCGATCCGGCCATAACGCGCGACCGCTGCCTCGACCGCCGCCGCGCACGCATCGTCGTCGGACAGTTCGGCGGGGACGAACAGGTGCTCGCCGACCAGATCGTCCGGCGCACTGCGCGACACGATCACGGGAACCGCGCCTTCGTCGATCAGCCCGCGGGCGATGGCCAGGCCGATGCCCGCGCCGCCGCCCGTGACGATCACGACCTTGCCGTCGAGCCCGAGCTTCATCCGGCGAACCGATAGTCGATCAGCGACTGCGGCTTCATCTCGATCGAATAACCGGGCAGCGTCGGCGGCATGTACGCCGCGTCGCGGATCACGCAGGGGTCGACGAAATGCTCGTGCAGATGGTCGACATATTCGATCACGCGTCCCTCCTTGGTCCCGGAGAAGCAGAGATAGTCGATCATCGACAGATGCTGGACATATTCGCACAGGCCGACGCCGCCGGCATGCGGACACACCGGCAGGTCGTACCGCGCGGCGAGCAGCAGCACCGCCAGCACTTCGTTGACGCCGCCCAGACGGCAGCTGTCGATCTGCACGACGTCGATCGCGCCCGCCGCCATGAACTGTTTGAACATGATGCGGTTCTGGCACATCTCGCCGGTCGCGACCTTCACCTCGCCGATCGCATCGCGGATCGCCTGATGGCCGAGGATATCGTCGGGGCTGGTCGGCTCCTCGATGAACCAGGGTTTGGCAAACGCCAGCGCGTTGACCCATTCGATCGCCTGCGGCACGTCCCACACTTGGTTCGCGTCGATCATCAGCTTGCGGTCGGGGCCGAGCACCTCGCGCGCGATCGTCAGGCGGCGGATATCGTCCTCCAGATCGCGACCGACCTTCAGCTTGATATAGTCGAAGCCCGCGTCGACCGCCTCCTGCGCAAGCCGCCGCAGCTTGTCGTCGGGATAGCCGAGCCAACCGGCGGACGTGGTGTAGCATGGGAAGCCGGTCGCCTCGAGATCGGCGATCCGTTCGGCCTTGCCCGCAGCGCGGTTCGTCAGCAGCGTGAGAGCATCGTCCGGCGTTATCGCGTCGGTCAGATACCGAAAGTCGATCGTGCGGACGAGTTCCGCCGGGCTCATGTCGGCGACGAGGCGCCAGACGGGCTTGCCGACTGCCTTGGCCCACAGGTCCCAGATCGCGTTGACGACTGCACCGGTCGCGAGGTGGATCGCGCCCTTGTCGGGGCCGATCCAGCGCAACTGACTGTCGCCCGTCAGGTGCCGCCACATCCGGCCTGGATTCTCGATGATCCAGTCGAGGTCGAGATCGATGACCAGATGGCGCATCGCCTCGATCGCCGCGACGCAGATGTCGTTGCCGCGACCGATCGTAAAGGTGAGGCCGTGACCTTCGAGCCCCTCCGTGTCGGTATCGAGGACGACATAGGCCGCCGAATAATCCGGATCGGGGTTCATCGCGTCCGACCCGTCGAGCCCCGCGCTGGTCGGGAAGCGAAGGTCGATCGTCCTGAGGCCGGTGATCGTCGTCATGCGGCGGCGACCATCGTCTGCGTCTGCTCGCCCAAGCCATGGATGCCGAGCCGGACGGTCTGCCCAGCGCGCAGATAGACCGGCGGCTTCTGGCCGAGGCCGACGCCCGCTGGCGTGCCGGTCGAGATGATGTCGCCTGCCTCCAGCGTGCAAAAGTCGCTGAGATACGACACGATCGTCGCGACGTCGAAGATCATGTTGGCCGTCGTGCCGTCCTGATAGCGATGGCCGTCGACCTCCAGCCACAGGTTCAGCGCCTGCGGATCGCCGACTTCGTCCGCGGTGACGAGCCACGGCCCGATCGGGCCGAACGTGTCGCACCCCTTGCCCTTGTCCCACGTGCCGCCCCGCTCGAGCTGGAACGCGCGTTCGGACACGTCATGGACGACGCAATAGCCGGCGACATGCGACAGCGCGTCGGCCTTGGCGATGTTGCGGCCGGGCGTACCGATGACGACGCCCAGCTCGACTTCCCAGTCGGTCTTTTCCGAGCCGCGGGGGATTTCGACATCGTCGTTCGGGCCCTGGATCGCGCTGGTCCATTTGCCGAACACGACGGGCTCGGCCGGCAGCGCCATGTTGCTCTCGGCGGCGTGGTCCGAATAGTTCAGGCCGATGCAGATGAACTTGCCGGTGCGCGCGACGCACGCGCCGATCCGCGGCGCGCCATCGACCTTGGGCAAGGTCGTAACGTCGAGCGCGGCGATCTTCGCGAGTCCCTCGGGCGAGAGCAGGTCGCCGGCAAGGTCGCCGATGTCGGCGGGCAGCGCGCGAATGACGCCGTCCTGATCGAGAATGCCGGGCTTTTCCTGGCCGCGCGGGCCGTAACGCAACAATTTCATAAAATGATCCTTAGTTGACCCAGCCGCCGTCGATCACGTGGACCGCGCCGGTGGTGAAGCTCGATTCGTCGCTGGCAAGATACAGGAACAGCGCGGCGATTTCGTCCGCGCGGCCCAGCCGGCCCATCGGCTGGCGCGCGACGAACGCAGCGTCGGCGTCGCTGACCGAAATGCCTTGCGTACCCGCCTGCGAGACGATGCGTTCGCGCAGCGACGGCGTCTCGATCGTACCCGGGCATACGCAGTTGCAGCGGATTCCGCGGCCGACGAAATCGGCGGCGATCGCCTTGGTCAGCCCGACCACCGCGGCCTTCGACGCGCCATACGCATAGCGATTGGGAATGCCCTTCACGCTGGAGGCGATGCTGCTCATGTTGACGATCGCGCCGGCGCCCTTTGCGAGCATGCCGGGCAGGAACGCGCGGCTCATGCGGTGCATCGCGTGCACGTTGAGGGCGAACGACAAGTCCCAGTCCGCGTCGCTGCCCTGCAGGATATCGCCCGCTGCCACGAACCCGGCGATGTTGGCGAGGATGTCGATCTCGCCGATCGCGGCCGGCATCGCGGCAATCGCGACGGGATCGAGCAGGTCGACGACGTGATGCTCGACGCCCTCGATCGCCCTCAACGCAGTCGCATCCCGGTCGATCGCGAACACGCGCGCGCCCTCGTCGCGAAAGCGTTCGGCGGTGGCGCGGCCGATGCCTTGCGCTGCGGCGGTCACCACTGCGGTCTTGCCCGACAGTCTCATTCCATCTCCTGCGCGTCGTTGTGCGGTCCATCAGTTTTATTAGTCAAAGTAGCTTTTGGAAAGAGCGGCGCTATGGTGAGGCGGTAACCGGGGCCATCGACGAGCCCAGATGAGGCCGCGACCGCCCGGTCGCGCTGCGAGAGGACGAGAGCATGGCATATCGAATCGTAAGTGCGCTCGACCTCGTCGACGACGCGGCGCTGATCGCCGCCTATCGCGAGCGGCACGCCCCCGGCGCGGTCTGGCCAGAGATCGTTCGCGACATTCGCGACCGTGGCTATCGCGACATGGAGATCTGGCACGTCGCGGACCGGCTCGTGATGATCGCCGACGTCGAGGATGATTTCCCCCGCCCGGCGGACCCCCGCGTCCAGCCCCGGGTCGCGGCCTGGGAAGCGGAGATGGACCGCTATCAGCGGCCGATCGGGCCCGCTGGCGCAAAATGGGCGGTCATGGAACGGATCTTCGCGCTGGAGGACCAGCCGGGCGGGTGACCCCGGCCGGTCTTGTTGCGACGGAATTGGTATTGTCCGTATCACGACGCCTCCGCACAATGATTACGCGTCGAACAGTGACGCCGCCTTCGACACCGTCGTCCGGCCCGCCGCATCGGTCACCGCATAGGTAAAGCCGGGCAACAGGCAGAATGCGCCAACATTGCCCTTGGGATCGAGCGCGAGGAACCCGACCTGCACGCCCCTGATCGCGTCGCCGCGCAGGTGGGCGATGTGGCGAACTACCTCTTCGCATGCCTTTTGCGGCGAGGCGCCGGCGCGCATCGAGGCGACGACGCGCGCCGATCCCGCGACGCGCGTGACCTCTTCGCCGAGTCCCGTCGACGTTGCGCCGCCGACGCCTGCCTCGACGTAGAGCCCCGACCCGACCTGGGGGGAATCACCGACGCGGCCGCGCATCTTGAACGCCATCCCCGAGGTGGTGCATGCTCCCGCCATCCTGCCGTCGGCAGTGCGTGCGAGCAGCCCGATCGTGTCGTGATCCAGCGCGCCGCCCCGCGTTCGGGTGATCCGGTTCTCGCTGTTCGCCTCGGGTCGATATTTGGCGGTTTTCAGCCAATCCCGCCATGCCTTCTCGGACTCGGGGGTCAGCAACGACTGTTGCGGAAAGCCCTGGTCGCGAGCAAACCGGGTCGCGCCTTCGCCGACGAGGAACGTGTGCGGCGTCCGCTCCATGACGCGGCGCGCGACCGAGATCGCGTGGACCGTGTTCTCCAGCGCGGCGACCGCGCCGACTCCGCCGGCATCGTCCATGATGACCGCGTCCAGCGTCACGTGCCCGTCGCGGTCCGGATAGCCCGAATAGCCGACGCTGTGATTGGTCGGGTCGGCTTCCGGGACCATCGCGCCGGCTTCGACCGCGTCGAGCAAGCTTCCCCCCGCCGCGAGTCGCGCAAACGCCGCGGCATTGGCGGCGGCGCCGAAATCCCAGGTCGACAGGACGACCGCGCCGGTCCCCACGCCGGTCGCGGCAGTCGCAGCCTCCGCCAAGGGTGCGACGAGAGACGCGGTCCCGATCGTGCCGAGACGTGCAAGCAGTGAACGGCGTGATGGCATCGGTTTTGGCCTCAATTTCGCGGTGTTTCCGGACGGTATCGTGCTGCAGCATGGTCCGCCAGAGGCGTCACGTGTTTGCAACACTCTGCCGTAAATGTTCCATAAAGGTATGGCATAGGTATTGACGCGATAAATTATATGATCAAGTCCGCACGCCAGAAGGCCGAGCACGCTTCGTCGCGTCATCCGGCATTAGGGGTAGGGTATGAATTTCAGTCTTTCGGTATCGAAGATAGCGCTAACCGGTTCGCTGATGCTGTGGGCGTTGCCCGGCGTCGCGCAGGAGGCGGCACCCGCTGCGGTCACGCCAGCCCAGGCCGGTGCCACGACCCCTGCCGAGGCCAAGGTCCAGGCCGACGCCACCACGGCGATCGCGCCGTCCACTACTGAAGCCAACACGGACGCCAGCACCGGCGATAGCGGCGCGAACCAGTCGATCGTCGTCACCGGATCGCGCATCCAGCGTCCCAATTCGACGTCCGCCGCGCCGATCACCTCGGTCACCGCGCAGGACATTCGCGCGCAGGCCGCGGTCAACGTCGAGGACGTCCTCAACCGCCTGCCGCAGGTTTCGCCCGACAGCCAGCAGACCTATGCCGATTCCGACGGCCGCCAGCGTATCAAGCTGCGCAGCCTCGGCTTCGAGCGGACTTTGGTGCTGATCGACGGCAAGCGCATCGGTACGCAGAACGGTCAGGACGTGGGGATTATTCCGCCGTCGCTGCTCGAGCGGGTCGACGTGCTGACCGGCGGCGCGTCATCGGTCTATGGCTCGGACGCGGTCGCGGGCGTGGTCAACTTCGTCCTGAAGAAGGATTTCGAAGGGCTGCAGATCGACGGCAACTATAATTTCTACAACCACAACAACAAGGACACGGTCGTCTCGCCGCTAGCACGCGCGGCCGGCTTCAACAGCGCGCGAGGCCTTTCGAACGACGGCGGCCGGGCCGATATCACCGTCACCGCGGGCAAGAAGCTGTTCGATGGCGCCCTGCGGATCAACGGCTTTTTCAACTACAAGAATACCGATCCGGTATTGCTGTCGGATCGGTCGAACACCGGCTGCTATTTGACCCAGGCGAGCCTGAACGCGCCGATCTCATGCGGCCTGACGCCGAGCAGCTCGACGAGCGGCCTCATCTCGCCGCTCGACAGCAAGGGCGTCGCAACCGGCCAGTACGTCAACAACCCCAACGGGACGCGGACGTTCGTGCCGTTCGGCGCGGGCAACGCATCGAACTATTTCAGCAACTATGCGTACCAGCGCCCGTCCGAGCGGCTCAACGCCGGCGGCTTCGTCAGCCTGGACATCGCACCGGACGCCGAGCTCTATGCGTCGGGCATCTGGTTCCAGGATAAATCCTACAATACCTATCCGGGGATCGCGGGCGGTACTGTCCAGGTCAACTGCAACAATCCGTTCCTGTCGGGGTCGCAGGCGACCGCGATCTGCGGTGCTGCCGCCGGTACCGCCGCGTCGGCACCGATCGACCTGCGCTACCGTCTCGGCGACAACAACGATCAGCCGGACCGCTATCTGAACACCGGCGTGCGCCTGACCGGCGGCGTCCGCGGCAAGGTCGGCGATGCGTGGACCTACGATCTCGGCGGCGTCTATGCGCGCAACCATCAGGATTACACGCCGACCTTCGTCAATTCGGCGAACCTGCAGAATTCGATCAACGTCGGCGGTACGCTGACCGCACCGACCTGCGCCGGCACTACCGACGCCGCCTGCGTTCCGTTTGACGCGTTCAGCGCGGGCAACACCAATCCGGCGCTGATCGACTATCTGTTCGACACCGGCACGTCGACGACGACCGGCACGCTGTACGACGTGCAGGCCAACGTCACCGGCGATCTCGGCAAATACGGCATCACGTCGCCGTTCGCGGAGCAGGGTGTCGCGATCGCGCTCGGCACGGAGTACCGCAAGGACACGCTGAAATCGACCGCCGACGCCGCGTATCGCGCAGGTCTTGGTGGCACCGACAGCTATCTGAAGCAGGACGTCTGGGAAGCCAATATCGAGGTCCAGGCGCCACTGGTCGAGCATAAGCGCTTCGTCGACCTGCTCCAGGTGAACGGCGGCTACCGTGTCTCGAAGTACAGCAGCAATCCGAGCACCTTCAACACGTGGAAAGTCGAGGGGATCTATGCTCCCGTCAGCGACCTGACGTTCCGCGCCTCGTTCAACAAGGCGCAACGCGCGCCGACGGTGACCGAGATCCGGCAGGCGACCAATGTCGAATTCGCCCGCGGCGGTTCGGGCACGGTCAACGACTTCTGCGCCCCGACCGTGACCAACAACGCGGACGGCAGCGTGAGCTATGGCACGCCGATCGCCTCGCGCGACGTCTGCCGCGCGACCGGCCTGTCCGACGCGCTCTACGGCAGCCCGACCCTGATCTGTCCGGGCGATGCCTCGACCGGGGCGACCGGGTGCACGGTCCGCTCGGGTGGCTTCACGGCCGACCCGGAGACCGCCTACACGCAGACCTACGGCCTGATCGTGAAGCCACGGTTCGTCCGCGGGCTGGTCTTCTCGGTCGATCGCTACAAGATCAAGATCGACGATTCACTCGGCTATAATGATTACAGCTATTATACCGATGGCTGTCAGCGTTCGAACGGCGACGCGTTCTTCTGCCAGGGCATCGTTCGCAACCCTGGCACCGGCACGCTGTATTCGTCGGCCGCCACCAACCCGAGCACGGGCTTCATCCGCCAGGGGACGACCAACTTCTACAAGTCGATCGCGCGCGGCTATGATTTCCAGGCGCAGTACACGATGGATCTCGCAACCATCGGCAAGGTCGACTGGAACTTCAACGGGTCGCTGACGACGTTCGCCGGTGGCCAGGATTCGCCGGTTCAGCCGACCCGCAATTGCGCCGGCTATTACGGCAATGGGTGCGGCCAGCTGATCCCGAAATGGTCGCACGGCCTGCGCGCGACCTACACGACGGTCGACCGGGGCTTCAGCGCGTCGTTCAACTGGCGCTATGTCGGGTCGCTGACCAACGCGGACAATTCGGGTGACCCGGCGATCGGCGGAACGCCAGAGCGGGAGCGGACGAGCTACTACCACGTCTCGCCGCAGAGCTATTTCGATCTCGCGCTCAACTTCGCGATCGCCAAGCAGTTCTCGCTGCGCCTGATCGCGAACAACCTGTTCGACAAGAACCCACCGATCGTCCCGGACTCGTACAATGTCGCGCTCGCGCGCAGCAACACGATCCCGCAGCGCTACGACTCACTCGGCCGGAACCTCGCGATCGGCACCACGATCAAGTTCTGATCCTTACCCTCTCCCCCCCGACTGGGGCTCGTCAGCAATGACGGGCCCCTTTTTTTGTGCCGGCGACCTTTGATGGCGGTCAGGGGTTGAGCGTGACGAAGCTGTCCATGACGCGCTTGCGCCCGGAAGTTTCGAAATCGATCTCCAGCTTGTTGCCCTCGATCTCGGCGATCATGCCGTAGCCAAACTTCTGGTGGAACACGCGCATGCCCAGCGACAGGTCGTCGCGGCCCTTGTTGCCGAGGCTGATCGCGCTGGCGCGGCTTTCGACGACGCGGGCGGGTTTGGCGGAGAAGGTGCTGCCGGTTCCAGCCGCGCGTTGCCAGCCGGGGCCGCGGCCGGTGCCTCTCGCGACGTCGGCGAACGGGTCGGCGCGGTCGGACCAGTTCGCCTGCCAAAGGCTCGCGCCGCCCGACATGGTTGTTTCGGTGTGGATATGCTCGTCGGGCAGCTCGCCGACGAAGCGCGAGGGGATCGACGAATTCCACTGGCCGTAGATGCGGCGGTTGGCGGCGTGGAGGATTACGGCCAGCCGCCGGGCGCGGGTGATCGCGACATAGGCGAGGCGGCGTTCCTCCTCGAGGCTCTTCACGCCGCCTTCGTCCAATGAGCGCTGCGACGGGAACAGCCCCTCTTCCCAGCCCACGCAGAACACGGTGTCGTATTCCAGCCCCTTGGCGGCGTGGATGGTCATGATCGTGACCTGCGGATCCTGCGCGCCGCCCTCGTTGTCCATCACGAGGCTGACATGTTCGAGGAAAGCGCCGAGCGAATCATATTCCTCCATCGCGCGGACCAGTTCGCTCAGATTCTCTAGCCGGCCAGTGGCTTCGACCGATTTCTCGGCCTGGTACATCGCGGTGTAGCCGCTCTCGTCGAGCAGCTGCCGCGCGAGTTCGGCGTGGGGCAGGGTGGTCGCCATGTCGCGCCAACGCGCTATGTCGCCGACCAGCCGGCCGAGCGACTTCTTCGCCGCGCCCGTCAGTTCGTCGGCGTCGAGGATGCGCGCCGCGGCGGTGGTGAGCGGAGTGCCGGTGGCGCGCGCGAGCTGGTGGATGCGCGCGACCGCCTTGTCGCCGAGGCCGCGCTTCGGGACGTTGACGATGCGTTCGAAGGCAAGGTCGTCCGCCGGCTGGTTGACGACGCGGAGGTATGCCAGCGCGTCGCGGATTTCGGCGCGTTCGTAGAAGCGGAAGCCGCCGACGATCTTGTACGGCATGCCGATCGCGATGAAGCGGTCCTCGAACTCGCGCGTTTGGTGCTGCGCGCGGACGAGGATCGCGACGTCGTCGAGCGACGTGCCCGAGCGGCGGACGCTGTCAATCTCCTCGCCGACGCGGCGCGCCTCCTCGGGGCCGTCCCAGACGCCGATGACCTTCACCTTCTCGCCGACGTCGCGCTCGGTCCACAGCTGTTTGCCGAGGCGGCCGCCATTGTTGGCGATCACGCCCGACGCGGCGCCGAGGATGTGCGGCGTGCTGCGGTAATTCTGTTCGAGGCGAATGACCTTGGCGCCGGGAAAGTCGCGTTCGAACTTCAGGATGTTCTCGACCTGCGCGCCGCGCCACGAATAGATCGACTGGTCGTCGTCGCCGACGCACGCGATGTTCTTGCGCTCCTGCGCGAGCAGCCGCAGCCAGAGATATTGCGACGAGTTGGTGTCCTGATACTCGTCGACCATGATGTATTTGAAGCGCTGCTGGTACAGGCTCAGCACGTCGCGGTGCGTCTTCAGGATGACGAGCATGTGCAGCAGCAGGTCGCCGAAATCGCATGCGTTTAGCGCGATCAGGCGGGTCTGGTATTGCTGGTACAGCTCACCGCCGCGACCATTGGCGTAGCGCTCGCTCTCGCCGGCATCGATGTCGGCGGGGACGAGGCCCTTGTTCTTCCACTGGTCGATCAGCCCGGCGAGGCTGCGTGTCGGAAAGCGCTTCTCGTCGATGTCGGCGGCGAGGATCAGCTGCTTCAACAGCCGCTGCTGGTCGTCGGTGTCGAGGATCGTGAAGTTCGATTGCAGCCCGACCAGCTCCGCGTGGCGGCGCAGCATCTTGGCGGCGATCGCGTGGAAGGTGCCGAGCCACGGCATCCCCTCGACCGCGTCACCGACCAGCCGACCGACGCGCTCGCGCATCTCGCGTGCGGCCTTGTTGGTGAAGGTGACCGACAGGATCTCGGACGGCCACGCCTTCTTGGTGAAGATCAGGTGCGCGAGGCGGGCGGTCAGCGCCGCGGTCTTGCCGGTGCCGGCGCCTGCAATGATCAGCACCGGGCCATCGGTGGTCAGCACCGCCTCGCGCTGCGGCGGGTTCAGGCCGCGAAGGTAAGGGGGCTGGCTCTGCGCGTCGAAAGGAGGTGGCGCGTCGGACGGGTGGGCGATCTGGTTCACCGGTGAACAGGTAGGGAACGCAGGCGCGAGGAGCAAGCGACTAGCGATTGCGCGTAGCCATGATGTGTGGAACAAATCAGGAATATACAAGGGAGGCGAGCATGCTGACGGGGCGGTGTCATTGCGGGGCGATAACCTATGTCGCGGAGGGCGAGGCCGAGCATCACGCGCTGTGCCATTGCGGCGATTGCCGGCGAAGCGCGGGCGCGCCGATGGTCGGGTGGATCGCCTTCAAGACCGGGCAGGTGACCATTTCCGGCACGCCCGTGACGTACGTTTCGTCGGCAAGCGGCCAGCGGCAGTTTTGCGGGCGGTGCGGGACGGGGCTGTTCTACACCAATGCCACGCATCTGCCGGGGATCATCGATATCCAGTCGTGCACGCTGGACGATCCCGAGGCCGTGCCGCCGGGCGCGCATATCCAGGTGGCCGAGCGGCTCGGGTGGATGGAAGACGTCGCGGCCCTTCCGGCGTTCGAGCGGTTTCCGGGCATGTGACGTGGTCGTCGGTATTCGGAATCGACGATTAGGCACAGGTGCGCGGCGACCTTCAAACCGTCGCGAAAGCGTCGCGCGAGCGTAACGAAGCGCGCCTAGGGGGTGCGCAGCGACGTGGTTCGTCGTCGGAAGGGGCCGCATTCAGACGGTCTCCCGACGCGCAAGCGCCGTCGCCCGCAGGCGATCGTGCGTGCGGACCGCAGGACCATTGAGGACATCATCATGAAGATTTCGATCAGCGTCGCCTCGGCGGCGATCGTCGCCGCGTGCCTGTTTTCGACGGGTGTTTCGGCCAGTCCCGTGCGCGAGCCGGTCTCGGTACGCGTGTCGCATGCCGGTCTCGACCTGAGCAGCACGGGCGGGCGTGCCGCGTTCCAGCGTCGGGTGCGGTCGGCGATCGGCACCGCCTGTGCGCCGCGCACCCCGGGCCTGGACGCTCTCGCCGATGCCGCGCAGTGCCGCCGCGAAATGACTGACGATGCCACCACCAAGATCGCCAAGGTTCTCGGTCGCGACGGTACGCAACTTGCCAGCACGAGCACGGCCCGCTGAACCGGCACGGGGCGGCGACCGCGTCGCCCCGTTACCGAAAGCGCGATGGCGACGAAGCTTGATCCACATATGTCATAAGATTGTCATCGTTAGGGCCGACTGCAGACCGATATGGCTACTTCCACACTTTTGCCCGACGCGCTGACCGGTGAGTCGATCGCGGCGCCACGGCCCGCGCCGTCGGGGCCCAAGCTCGATCACGCCTTGCATCCCTCGGGTCGCTGGATTTTCCTGGCCGTCCTGATCGGTGGGCTCGCCTATGCGGGATTCAGCATCGCGACGGATACCGCACAGGTCGGCGAGACGCTTGCGGGCGGGGCGTTCCTGTTCCTTGCGCTGGCACTGCTGATCGCGCTGGGGTTCGAATTCGTCAACGGGTTCCACGATACCGCCAATGCGGTCGCCACCGTCATCTATACGCATTCGATGCCGGCGCCGCTCGCGGTCGTGTGGTCGGGATTCTTCAATTTTCTCGGCGTGATGCTGTCGTCGGGCGCGGTCGCCTACTCGATCATCACGCTCCTGCCGGTCGACCTGATCCTGCACGTCGGCAGCGTGGGCGGCTTCGCGATGATCTTCGCGTTGCTGCTGGCGGCGATCCTGTGGAACCTTGCGACCTGGGCGGCGGGGCTGCCCAATTCGTCGAGCCACGCGCTGATCGGGTCGATCCTCGGCGTCGGCCTTGCCAATCAGCTCATCAATGGCGGCGTGGACGGGACGTCGGGCGTCGACATGGCGCAGGTCTGGAAAGTGCTGTCGGCGCTCGCGTTCAGCCCGATCGTCGGGTTTGTCGGCGCGCTGCTGCTGCTGCTCGTGATGAAGCGCTTCCTGCGCGACCGGAAGCTGTACGAGGCGCCCGAGGGCACCACGCCGCCGCCGCGCGGCATCCGCGCCTTACTGATCGGCACCTGCACTGCGGTCAGTTTCGCGCATGGCGGCAATGACGGGCAGAAGGGAATGGGCCTGATCATGCTCATCCTGATCGGCTGTGCGCCGACCGCCTATGCGCTGAACCGGACGATGCCCGAAAGCGCGACGCCTGCCTTCGTCCAGGCGGCGCAGGCCGCGTCGGCGGCGTATGTCGCGCATTCGAACGGGCCATCGGCGAGCGTCGCTGCGGCGCGGGTCGACGTGACGCGCGCGCTCAAGACCAAGCAGGTCGCGGACCCGGTCGTGTACGGTGCGCTGGCGACGTTGTCCGACGACGTGTCGGCGCGGATCGCCGGCTATGGATCGCTCGGCAAGGTGCCCGCGGCGGCGACGCCGAACCTGCGCAACGACATGTATCTGGTGCTCGACACGACCAAGATGATCGCTGCCGACAAGGCCGCGCAGAGCCGCTTCACCGCGCAGGAGATCACGACGCTGAAAAGCTATAGCGGTCGGCTCGAGCAGGGGACGCGCTATATCCCGATCTGGGTGAAGATCACCGTCGCGCTGGCGCTCGGGCTCGGCACGATGGTCGGCTGGAAGCGGATTGTCGTCACCGTCGGCGAGCGGATCGGCAAGACGCATCTGACCTATGGCATGGGCGCCTCCGCCGAGCTGGTCGCGGCGGCGACGATCCTGATGGCCGAACAGTTCGGCATGCCGGTTTCGACGACGCATATCCTGTCGTCGGGCGTTGCCGGCGCAAGCGTCGCCAATGGGGCCGGGTTGCAGCGCAGGACGGTCATCAACATGGCGCTGGCGTGGATCATGACCCTGCCGGTGGCGATGGTGCTGTCGGGCGGTCTGTACTGGCTGTTGCTCGCCCTGGCGCACGCGCTGGGATATTGATCGGGAACCGCGCACAGCCCGGCGGGTTTGCCGGGATATGCGGTTGCGGTGTACGATCTGTGGAAACTGGGACTGGCTCGTCCGCGACTTATGGTCGGAATGCAGCCATTGCCGGTTGATGGTGTGCGACGTGGCGGAAGGCCGCACTGTCGCCGCCGAGATCGTGTCGCGGTTGCAAAGCGGTATCCTCGACCTGGCGAACGATCCGGCGGCACGCTGGACGCTAGATGCCGCCGGCGCGCGGAACGCGGCATGGCACTTCGGGTTCGCGGTCGAGCCGCTTGCTGCGGACGAGCGCGGCGTCCGCTTTCCAGCCGATTACCAGCCGGCTCGCCTGCGCTCGACCCCTGCTGAACCCACGGCGCATCAGGTCGGCCTCGGGATCATCGCCCGCGCCGCCGATGCAGACGATATCGTGGAGATCGCGACGACGCTGCGCGCGGCCTTCGAACGGATCGTCGTCCTGCTCGATGGCAGCGCAGACGATGCGGCGATGCTGGCGTCGCGCGTGCCATGGGTCGAGGTCGCGCATCATCCTTTGAACGGCGATTTCGCAGGGCAACGCAATCGGCTGCAAACGCTGCTGGCTACGCGGTGGGTGTTGCAGATCGATACCGACGAGCGGCCCGACGCGGCGTTGCTGCGGGCGATCGGCTGGCTGGTCGCAGCCGCGGAGCGCGACGGGTTGCGTTCGCTGGGCTTGCCGCGACGCAACCTCGTCGATGGCGTGCAATCCGCCTCGTATCCGGACATCCAGTACCGGCTGAACCGCAGCGACATCCGCTTTTCCGGTCGCGTTCACGAACGGCCGATCGTGCCGTTCGACGAAAGCTCGCTCGCGCTAGCGGGCGCGCTCGACCACCGGCTCGATGGGGACCGGGTGCGCGCTCGGACGCGGATCTATGAGGCGATGTCGACCGGCGCCGGGCGTCCCGAAGACGAGGTGCTTCTGCTGGCCCCCTTCGATCCGATCGCGGTCCGGTAGATCGCGATCGTCTCCGCGGCGAGCGTCTCGCGCGTGAACATGCCCGACGCGGCGCGGCTTGCGGCGGCAAACCGCGCGCGCAGGACCGGGTCTTCGATCAGCCGCTGCACTTGCGTCGCCAGATCATCCCCGGTGCACTGGCGCGCGAGCAACCCGGCACCGCTGTCGCCGATGAACAGCCGTGCGCTCGGATCCTCGGCGCAGGCGACGACCGGGCGGCCGAACATCATCGCTTCCTGATAGACCAGTCCGAAGCTCTCGTAGCGCGACGGCGCGACGATGACGTGCGCGGCTTCCATCAGGTCGTGGAGCGTCGCTTCGTCGACACGGTGGTAGCACCGAAGCCGCGCACGCGCCGTCGACGGGAGCGCGGGCATGTCGTCCGCTGCCACGCCGACGATCGTCAGCCGGAAGTCGGCCATGCCCGCATCGGCACGCCGCGCCAGGATGCGCAACGCCATGACCAGCGCATCGAAGCCCTTGCGATGCTCGTCGCGCCCGACGAACAGCAGTTCGACCGGTGTGCCGGTTGGATAAGCGGCGGCGGTCCCCCGCGCGACGATCTCCGGCGGCAGGCTGAGGCCGATCACCGCGTGCCTGGACTCGGAATCGGGGACCGCCACCTCATACAGTGCGGCGATCTTCTCGCCGTGAAGCTGCGTGTTCGAGATCAGCGCCTTGCTGAACCGTGCGCCGACCTGCTCGGCGAGCATCGCACAACGCCGGTCGAACCGGTCGCGCATGCTGGTCACCGACGCGGCCGAGGTGGCGGCAGGGGTCGAGTTGCGGGTCACCAGCGGCGCAGGGCCGGTCAGTGCGATCGCCAGACCGGGTGCGTACCAGTTGGTCGCCTCGACGACATCGAACGGATCGCGGCGATGTTCGCGCAACACGGCCCGACGAAACGCCAGCGGCGCGACGATATGGCCGATCCCCGCAACCGTACGAAGGCGCGCCGCCCATGATCCTTGGCGCAGCCCGCAGCCGATAACGGTGACTCGGCCGTCGCGGCTGTCCTCACGCCGGTCCATCGTGAACACGCAAACGTCGTGTCCTGCGTCCGCAAGCGACTGGGCGATCTCGCGTGCCGCCCGCGTAAGTCCGCTTTTTTCAGGGGGATAGGCCCAGCTGAGTAAAGCAATCCTCACGATGCGCCGCCGCAAGTGAAACAGAACGTGCTAACCTGCGTTAACTCCAGGATTTTAAGTGTCATCCGCCCGGAACTCGGCAACGCCGCGAACGGTTCCTCGCGTGAATTGCAGATGAACGGAGTAAGGGTGTTCGTACTTCACATCGCGTTGCAGGGATGTTTACGCGCAACCGACGTTGAATACGGGATCACCGCCGATACCGGTGGCCACATCCGCTATCTGCTCGATCTCGTCGCTGCCAGCGGTCGCAACCCGGCGATCGACCGGATGGAAATCGTCACCCGCGCCTTCCGTAATTTTGCCTATGACGAATGCTATGCCGAACCGATCGAGACGATCGACGGCACCACGCGCATCATCCGCCTGCCCACCGCGTCCGACGCGTATCTGGTCAAGGAGGATCTGTGGACCGAGCATGACAGCCTGGTCGAGGCGCTGGTCGCCCACATCGCCACTCTCGATCGAGCGCCCGACGTCATGCACGCGCATTACGCCGATGCGGGGCTCGTCGCGGCGCGCGTGTCGGCGCAGACCGGGATCCCCTATGTCTTCACCGCGCACTCGCTCGGCCGGGTGAAGCGGGCGGCATTCGATCGCGACTGTGCCGAGACCGCGGGCCTCGACCGCCGCATCGCCATCGAGGAAGAGGCGATCGCAGGCGCGGCCGCGATCATCGCCTCCTCGCGCGACGAGGCCGAGGTGCAATATGCCGATTACGCCGCCTATGACCCCGGCCGCATCCGCGTGTTCGCGCCGGGCAGTGACCTGAAGCAGTTCGCGAACTGTCGCAGCGATGCGCGAGTCGATGCGTTGATCAACCGGTTCCTCGACGATCCCGCCAAGCCGGTGATCCTCGCGATCGCGCGTCCCGTCACCAAGAAGAACCTTGCCGCGCTGGTCCACGCCTATGGCCGGTCGCCCGCGTTGCAGGCGGCCGCGAACCTCGTGATCCTGGCGGGAACGCGCGACGACAGCACGACGCTCGAGCCGGAGATCCGCGACAACATCGCCGAGCTGCTCCAGTTGATCGATCGCTACGACCTGTACGGCAAGGTCGCCTATCCCAAGCAGCACCGACCCGACGACATCGCGGCCGTCTACGCGCATGCGCGAACGCGGCGCGGGGTGTTCGCCAATCCGGCGCTCAACGAACCGTTCGGTCTGACCTTGCTCGAGGCGGCGGCGAGCGGATTGCCGGTGGTCGCGACCGACAGCGGCGGCCCCAACGACATCGTCGAGACCTGCGGCAACGGCATCCTCGTCGATCCGCGTTCGTCGACGGCGATCACCGATGCGATCCTGAAGATTCTCGACGATCCGGCCCTGTGGTCGCGCTACTCGGTCGCGGGATCGGTCGCGATCCGCGCGTATGACTGGGATCGCCACGTCCAGCTCTATGCCGGTCTGCTCGAAGAGGTCGTGGGCGCCGCCGCACCGGCGCTCGATGACCGCGTGCCGGCACTGTTGCTGGTGTCCGATATCGACGGCACGCTGATCGGCTGCGCGCAAGGCGTCGGCGCGTTCTCGGCGTGGTACGAGGCGCAGACCGACGTCGCATTCGCGATTGCGACCGGCCGCAGCTTCCACAGCGCGATGGCAGTGCTCGGCCAGCACGATGCGCCGCGCCCGGAAATCCTGATCACCTCGGTTGGCTCGGAGATCTACTACCGGACGGTGCGCGGCGCGGTGTACGACCGCGACACCGAATGGGACGGGATCATCGCGGCGGGCTGGGACCGCGAGGCGGTCGCCGCGTTGATCGGACAATATGGCGGGCTGACCCCGCAAAGCCCGCTCGAGCAGCGTCGGTTCAAGCTCAGCTATTTCGCGGATGGCGACATGGCCGCGGCCGAGCGGGTCCGTGCGCTGCTCGCCGAACACGGCCATAGCTGCTCGATCATCCAGAGCCATGGCCGCTATCTCGACGTCCTGCCGCATGCCGCGTCGAAGGGCACCGCGGTCGAGCATGTCCGCCGCCGCCTGGGCCTGGCACCGCGGCAGGTGATCGTCGCGGGTGACAGCGGTAACGATATCGAGATGCTCCGGTCCTCGCGTCATGCGATCATCGTCGGCAATTATTCGGACGGGCTTGGTACGCGCGCCGACCTCGCGCACGGCTATGTCGCGGTCGGCCATCATGCGCGCGGCGTGATCGAAGGCGTCGCCTATTTCCGCGCCGCTACTGCCGCCGGTACCGAGACCGGCGATGGCGATCGGATCAAGCGCGCGTCGTGAGCGTCAGCGTCCTGACCCTGGTTCGCGGACGTCGTGCGCATCTGGTCAATCTCATCGCTGGGCTGAATGCGTCGACGCAACCGCCCGATGAGCTGGTCGTGGCCTATATGCAGCCCGACGCGCATCCCGACCTGCCGCAGACCGCATTTCCGGTACGATCGGTCTTCGTCGAGGGCGGCGAGATGCCGCTCGCCGCAGCGCGTAACCGAGCGGCCGATGCCGCGGTCGGCGAACAGTTGATCTTCCTGGACGTCGACTGCGTGCCATCGCCGACGCTGGTGGAACGCTATGTAGCGACGGGCGATCAACCGGGCGGCATCCGGCTCGGCGAGATCCTGTATCTTCCCGCGGGTGCGGTGGCCGGCGGGGTCGATTACGCCGCCCTCGACCGGGTCGGCGTGCGGCATCCCGCCAAGCCGCCGATCGCTGTCGACGAGGTCCGGCCGACCCCCAGCCACGGCGAACTATGGGGCCTGTCGTTCGCGCTATCGGCGGTCGATTGGGCGCAGGCAGGGGGCATGGACGAACGCTATGTCGGCTATGGCGGCGAGGAAACCGACTTTGCCGCGCGGCTCGAGCAGGCGGGCGTACCGATGTGGTGGATCGGCGGCGCGCGCGCCTATCACCAGCACCATATTGTCCATACCCCTGCCTATCAGCATTTCGACGCGATCGTCCGCAACGCCCGCCTTTTCCGCGCCACCTGGGGACGCTGGTGCATGGACTATTGGCTCGGCCACTTCGCCGAGCGCGGGCTGATCGCCTGGGATGCGGACACGATCACCGTGCTGCGGCACCCGAGCGCGGAAGAGATCGCCAGCTCGCAAATGCCGCCAGAGACCTTGTTTAGCTAAAGCGTCCTTGCCTCAGCCGGTGGACGGTTGGGACCTACCCAGCCGCCCATAACGAAACCGCCAGCTCCTCCAGATACGCCGCGGCCACCTTCGCCGCGTCATCGTCATACAGCCCGGCAAGCGCCGCTGGGTCGAGTGCCTTGGCCGCATCGAGGATCCCGCGCCACGGCGCCAGCGCACCCGGCCACGCCGGCAGCGCGACCGCCGCGCCCAGCTCTGCCAGCCGTTCGGCCTTGCGGGTCTGCTCGCCGAAATACCGCCACTCGGGCGCGCACACATAGGGGCGGCCGACGCGCGCGATCTCGTGCACCGTGTTGTCACCGGCAGAGGCGATGACCACGTCCGCCGCGGCGATGTGATCGGTCACGCCCGGCACCCAGCCCAGCTCGACCAGGTTGCCGAAATCGGTCTCGTGCCCCTCGCGGTGGACCGGGCCCAGCACCAGCCACAACGCATCCGGCACCGCTCGCGCCGCCATCGTCAGCGGGGCATAGGGCGTGCCCGCACCACCGCCGCCGGTCAGCACGACGACGATCTCCTGCTCGGGATCGAGCCCGAGCTTCGCGCGCGCGTCCGCCTTGGTCGGGACCGCGTCGACCGTCGTGCACAGCCCGCCCGCATAACACGTCTTGGCGCGCACCCAGTCTGGCGTGTCGCCCTGCTCCAGCGCTTCGCCGAACGGCGCGAGCAGCCCGACACTGGCCTGGTACGCACCCAGATGACCCGGATCGAGCCGGTCGCCGTGCATCCGGATGCTGATCGCCGGTATGCTCGCGATCCGCGCGAGCAGCGCGATCTCGGCGGAGACGTCGACCACGAACAGCGCCGGATCGACGTCGTCGAGATGGTCGACGATCGTCCGCATGGTCGCGCGCGTCTTCGCGACGCCGAGCGGGACGCAGTGCATCACTTCGGGCGTCGCCTGCGCGAACAGCCCCGGGGTGGGCACCGGCGCACCGATCATGTCGGGGAGTGCGGCGATCGTGATCGGTCGCTCGAACCCATCGAACAGCGACGGCTTGGCGGTCAGGATCGTCACCGGGCGGTCGGTCGGCAGCTCGCGGATGATCGCCATCGCGCGGTTCGCATGGCCGCGACCCTGGTGGTGGATGAAGAAGGTAATGGGCTGGGTCATGTCGATCGTTGTACCGAAGCCACGCCGGAAGACGCTTGATGTCGATCAGCATAGTCGGCGCTCAAACCGAACGCCGCCTCGACCTCGGGATCGAGATACGCACCGATATGCGCGGCATCCTCCGCGGCAAGATCGGGGTAGGGCGTCGGGACATAGGGTTCGTGCCCCTGGCCCTTGTAGCTGGTGATCGGCACGAACGGTTCGCGCCGGTCGATACCGGTCGCCTCCGACAGGGCCGCCACGAACGCCGCCGGGTCACGCGTGAACGCGTCATAGCCGAGCAGCGCGACATTGTGCGCGCGGTTCGTCAGCGACGACCAGTGACGCAGCTTGGCGGTCCGCTTGGCGATACAGTTGACAAAGCGCGCGCCGGTCTCGGGATCGCGCTCGTGCAGCATCTCGTCACCGTGCATCGGGTGGCCCGGCTCGATATGCCCGAAATGATCGTCCCAATAGCTGTGCCATTCGCTCCGGATGAACGCATCGAACGGCTTGGCCTTGAGTTCGGGATCCGCGTGCCAGGGTTGGCGGTGCAGGCTGCGCGCCCAGTCATAGGCATCGCGCGCCACCACCAGCACCAGCGTATCCTTCACGAACAGCGTCTGCGGCGGCACGAACCAGTGCTTGAACCCGAACGCCTCGGTGATCTCGGCGCCCGGCATGTTCGCCTCGATCGCCCGCGTCACCAGATTGGTCCCGCTGCACCGCTGGCCATAGATCTGGACGCGCGTGATCGGCACGTCGCCTCGCTTTACGATCCGCAGGCCGGGTAAAGGGTGCAACCAGTTCAACGACGTGTCCTGCTGTGGACGGGGGGTGGCGGAAATCGACATGGCGCTGTGCCGCTAGCGCCGTCGCACGGTTCGTTCAATGCCGGCGTGCGACCGGGTGCACGCCCGACCAGCCATGTGTCTTGTACATGGTTGCAATGTGTATCCGCCGCGACGGGACAGTAACGAACGGTCGCGATCAGCAATGTCCGGTCGCAAACCGTGCCGGTCATACAACACTCCGCGAAGATGACGATTCGGAGACACTTTAGCGATTGTCGAACATTCGGACGCGCTTCAGATATTGCCCAGGGAACCAATCCGTCATCGCACAAAAACACCGCAATACACGGGATTGCGGTTCAGGGAGTATCGACATGCGTCTGGATTTTCGCAAGCGCCTTCTGGCGTCTACGCTACTGCTTGGCGTCGCCACGCCGGTCTGGGCGCAGACCGCGGAGCAGGCACCGGCTGCCGCGCCGCTCGATACGGCGACCGATCAGGCAGCCCCTCAGGACGGCGATACGATCGTCGTCACCGGCTCGCGCCTCGGCGGTGACAGTCTGAAGCAGGCCTCGCCGATCTCGGTGATCAGCGCCAAGGAGATCGCGCTGTCGGGCCAGATCAACGTCGAGAGCGTGCTGAAGGATCTGCCGCAGCTGATCCCGAGCACCACCGGCGCCTCGAACAATCCCGGCGGCGGCGTCGCCGCCGCGGATCTGCGCGGGCTCGGGTCGACGCGCACGCTCGTGCTGGTCAACAACCGCCGTTACGTCGCGTATGATTCGAACCAGGTCGTCGATCTCAACACGATCCCCGCCGCGCTGATCGAGCGCGTCGACATCGTCACCGGCGGTCGCTCTGCGGTGTACGGGTCGGACGCGATCGGCGGCGTCGTCAACTTCGTGATGAAGAAGGATTTCACCGGCGTTCAGGCGAATGCGAACTACCGCATCAACGAGGCGGGCGACGGCGGCAATTTCAACGGCAACCTGCTGCTCGGCGGCAATTTCGAGGACGGCCGCGGCAACGCGACGATCTATTTCGATTATACGAAGCGCCGCGGCATCCTTCAGTCGGCGCGCGATTATTCGCGCAACGCGAAGGTCGACGACGGAGAGGGAGGCCTGATCAATGGCGGTTCCGGATCGATCGAGGGCACGCGGTTCGCGATCGGCGGGGTCAATCTCAAGTTCGAGACCGACGGCAGCTATACGCCGTATAACTCGGCGACCGACGCCTATAACTATGCGCCGTCCAACTATCTCCAGGTCCCCCAGCAGCGTTTCCTGATGAGCGCGCAGACGCACTACGACGTCAGCCCGGCGCTCAACGTCTATGCCGAAGGGCAGTTAATTAACAACCGGGTGAAGAACCAGCTGGCGCCGACGCCCTTTACCGGATCGGTCGCACTCGACGTGGACTCGTCGTTCCTGTCGAGCAGTTCGCAGGCCTTGCTCAAGGGGCTCGACACCGATGGCGACGGCTATGTCACCTCGACGATCTATCGCCGCCTGACCGAAGTCGGTGCGCGCGTGTCGAGCCTCGACAACACGGCCTATCGCGCGGTGCTCGGTGCCAATGGCGATATCGGCGGCGGCTGGAACTACGACGCCTATTACAGCTATTCGCGGACCAAATCGACCGAGACCCAGTCGGGCAACGTCTCGCGCAGCCGCGTGCTGCAGGCACTGCGCACCAGCTACGACGCGAGCGGCAATCTCGTGTGCTCGGACACCAGCAACGGCTGCGTTCCGCTGAACATCTACGGCACCGGCAATATCAGTGCGGCCGCCGCGGCGTTCATCACGATCCCGGCGCAGAACACCAGCACGATCAGCGAGCAGGTCGCCAGCGCGTCGATCTCGAACCGCAACCTGTTCGATCTGGGTGCAGGGCCGGTCGGCATCGTGTTCGGCACTGAATATCGCCGCGAACATGGCAGCTACAATCCCGATTTCGCATTGTCGTCGGGTGACGTCGTCGGCTTCAACGCGGGCGAGGGCCTGGGGGGCGGCTACGACGTCAAGGAGGCCTATACCGAGGTTGCCGTGCCGCTGCTGGCGGACATCCCGCTGATCAAGAAGCTCGAGGTCAACGGCGCCTATCGCTATTCCTATTATTCGACCGCGGCGAAATCGGTGAACACCTATTCGGGGGGCGTCGTCTGGTCGCTGATCGACGATCTCTCGCTGCGCGGTCAATATTCGCGCGCCGTCCGCGCACCCACCGTCAACGATCTGTACAGCGGCTCGGCGCAGGATTTCCCGGCGGCCACCGATCCCTGCACGACCGCGATCGCGCTCACCAACACCAATCTGAACGCGAGCTGCGTTACGACGGGTGTCCCCGCGTCGCTGATCGGCACCGCCTATGATGGCGGCAGCACGCAGATCCAGACCGTCAATGGCGGCAACCCCGCGCTCCGCGAGGAAACGTCGGACACCTATACCGCGGGCATCGTCCTCCAGCCGCGCTTCCTGCCCGGCTTCTCGTTCACCGCCGATTACTACAAGATCAAAATCGCGAACTACATCTCGACGGTCGGCACGACGAACCTCGTCCGCGCCTGCTACGGCGATGCGGACAATGGCTATACCGCCTATGATTCCAGCTATTGTGCCTCGCTTCCCCGCGACGCCAACAGCTACGCGATCACCGACGCGGTCAATACGCTGGCGAACACCGGTGGGGTGACGACCCGCGGCGTCGATTTCGAGGCACGCTACGGCATGCCGCTAAATTTCGGCGTGTTCGGCAGCACGACCAGCAAGGTCGACTTCCGGATCAGCGGCACGCGCCTGATCGCGTTCGACTATAACCCGTTGGCGGCGATCCCCGATCTGACGGTCAATTGCGCGGGCAAGTTCGGCCAGACCTGCGGCAACCCCTACGCCAAGTGGCGGCTGTCGGGCCGGACGACCTATTCGACCGGACCGGTCACCGTGTCGGTCCTGTACCGGTATCTGTCGCCGGTGAAGGACGACGACAGTGCGACCGTCTATGCGGTCGAGAAGATCAAGGCGTATCATTATTTCGACCTGACCACGGCGTTCGAGGTCAAACCGGGCTTCACCTGGTCGGTCGGCGTCAACAATATCTTTAACAAGCAGCCGCCGATCCTGGGCGACAACCAGGAACAGGCGAACACCTATCCGTCGACCTACGACCCCTATGGCCGGGCGTTCTTCGTGAGCACCAACGTCAAGTTCTAGGACCGCCTGGTCCCTGGAGCTTGGCTCCGGCGACGGACGTTCGACTGCCCCGCCATCACGCACGATGGCGGGGCAGTTTTGGTTACGCCGACTGCGCGACCGTCGCGGCAGGAAACGGCTTTGTAACAACCGGACATATGCCGGACAAATGCGCGGTTCATGACCGTCGCCATGATCGCAAACCATTACAACCTGCCCGCTTCCGCTCCCGTCCCGTCCGCCGCTCATGACGGCGACCACGCGGTCGACGATCACGCGGCGTTCGACACCCCAGGGGCAGGGGCAGGGGCAGGCAGCGCGCGGATCGTCATCGTCGATGACGACCCCGGCCTGCGCGAGTTGCTGACAGAGTTCCTGGTCGACCACGGCCTGCGCGCGGAAGCGGTCGAGAGCGGCGCGGCGCTTCGCACCCGGTTGAGCCGGTCGCCGTGCGATCTCATCGTCCTCGACATGATGATGCCCGGCGAGGACGGCCTGTCGGTCCTGCGAACGCTGACCCGAAGCGGGCAGGCGCCCGCGGTGATCATGTTCTCCGCGCTGGCCGGCGAGGTCGACCGCGTCGTCGCGCTCGAACTCGGCGCGGACGATTACGTGACCAAACCGTCGAGTCCGCGCGAGATCCTGGCCCGGATCCGGTCGGTGCTGCGCCGGCGGAGCGCAGGTCTGGCGATGGCGACGCTCCCCTCGGGCCCGGAGTCCACGCCGCACGGCATGCCGTCCGCGCCGGTCCGCAGTACGACGTTCGCGTTCGCCGGCTGGACGCTCGATTGCCGGATGCGGACGCTGTACGCGCCCGACGGGACCGCGGTGCGCCTCACCGACGGCGAGTTCCAGTTGCTCAACGCGTTCGTGTCGCAACCCCAAAAGGTGCATTCGCGCGACGAGATGATCGCGCAGTCCGGCCGCGCCGACAGCATGGCGCGCGGCCGCACCATCGACGTCAACATCAGCCGCCTGCGCCGCAAGCTGCTGGCGTTCGATTCGATCGAGATCATCCGGACCGTGCGCGGCAACGGCTATATCTTCATGCCGGCCGTCACCGCGACCTGAAGCGAGGGGTGGGGCTTATCTGCGTTTAGTTCGGGCGTGATGGCGGCGGGGCTGGGTCACGCGTGATTGCGACGGAGTCGCCGTGCCCATACACCGTCAGCCGATGATCCTGCTTCTCCCCAAGCCGATGCGACCCCGTTCGTGAAACGGATCGATGCGCACCAGCATTTCTGGTCCTATTCGCCGTCCGCCTATCGCTGGATCGATCCGGACAGCGTGCTGGCGCAGGACCATCTGCCCGACGCGCTGATGCCGCTGCTCGATCGTGCCGGGATCGACGGCTGCATCGCCGTGCAAGCCCAGCAGACCGAGGCAGAGACCGACTGGCTTCTCGAGCTGGCGGCCGCCGATCCTCGTATCCTCGGCGTCGTGGGCTGGACCGACCTGTGCGCCGACGATGTCGAACGTCGTCTCGATCGATGGCAGCCCGCAGACGCGCTTATCGGCTTCCGGCACGGCGTCCAGGACGAACCCGCCGACGATTTTCTCCTGACCCCGGCGTTCGTGCGCGGCGTGCGTGCGGCGCTTGCGCGCGGATACAGCTACGATGTGCTCGTCAAACCGCGCCAGGCCGGGCACGTCCGGCGGTTCGTCGACCAGGTCGCCGCTGATCTCGGAGGCACTGCGCGACTGATCCTCGATCACGGCGCCAAGCCCCAGATCGCGCAGGGTGACTGGCAGCCTTGGGCCGATGCGATCGCCGACATGGCGCAGGCCCCGGCGCTCTATTGCAAGATCTCGGGGTTGGTAACGGAGGCCGATCACGCGACCTGGACCGCGGTGCAGATCGAACCGTATCTCGACCACCTGCTAGCGTGTTTCGGCCCCGACCGGTTGATCTTCGGATCGGACTGGCCGGTCTGCCGCCTCGCCGCGGATTATCAGCGCGTGCACGACCTGATCGCCGATTTCGTCGCGCGCGCCTGTCCGGCTGCAAGCGACCGCATTTCCGGCGGCAACGCGATCACCGCCTACGGCCTGTAACGCCACCACGCGTTGCCCGAGACGGCGAACGTCGAGAGCACGGTTTGGCCGAAACATCGGGTATTTCTAGGAGAATGGTGGACGCACTTGGGCTCGAACCAAGGACCCGCTGATTAAGAGTCAGCTGCTCTACCAACTGAGCTATGCGTCCATTCCGGGGCGGTTTTGGTGGCGCCCTGGTGTGGCGCCCCGCTGCTGGAGGGGGGCTGTTAGCAGACTCGGCGGGGGCCGCAACCCCTTTTGTGCCTGGCGCCTGTGCTTTTTGCCTACCAGCCCACCGTTTTGCGATTTTGCCGGTCGATCGACATCAGGATGCCCAGGCACAGCAGCACCGTCATCTGCGCCGAACTGCCAAAGCTCACCAGCGGCAGCGGGATGCCGACGACGGGCGCGAGGCCCATCACCATCATCAGGTTGATCGCCACGTAGAAGAAGATCGTCGTCGCGAGCCCGGCCGCGGTGAGGCGCGCAAAGCGGCTGTTGGCGCGCTGGCCGACCTCGATGCCCCAGCGGATCACCAGGATGAAGGCGAGGATCAGCAGGCAGCCGCCGACCAGGCCCCATTCCTCCGCCATCGTCGCGAAGACGAAGTCGGTATGGCCCTCGGGGAGATAGTCGAGATGGCTCTGCGTGCCCTGGAGGAAGCCCTTGCCCCAGATCCCGCCCGAACCGATCGCGATCTTCGACTGGCTGATGTGATAGCCGGTGCCGAGCGGATCGCTCTCGGGGTCGAGGAAGATCAGGATGCGGTTGCGCTGGTAATCGTGGAGCGCGAAGTTGATCGCGAGCGGGATCGCCACCGCCGCGGCGATCGCGCCGCCCACGAACAGGCGTAGCGGGACTCCGGCCAGGAACATGACGGTCGCGCCGCCCGAACAGATCATCAGCGCGGTGCCGAGATCGGGCTGTTTCATGACGATCGCGGCGGGGATGCCGATCAGCAGCGCCGCGGGCCAGACCGCGCCGAACCGCCGCGTCTCGTTCGCCGGCAGCATGTCGTAGAATTTGGCGCAGGCGAGGATGATCGCGGGCTTCATGAATTCGGACGGTTGCAGTCGGATGAAGCCGAGATCGAGCCAGCGTTGCGAGCCGCCCGACACCTTGCCGAGGATTTCGACCGCGACCAGCGACAACACGATCAGCGCATAGGCGGGCAGGGCACCCGCCTTCCAGGTTCGTTCGGGAACGTAGGACAGCGCGATCGCGCCGAACAGCAACACGAAGAAGCGCAGACCCTGCGACAGCGCCCAAGGGTGCAGCGACCCGCCCGCCGCGGAATACAGCACGACCTGGCCGAAACAGCCGATCGCGACGACCAGCAGGATCACCCGCCAAGGCAGCTTGGCAAGCGGTTCGGGGATCGCGCCCCTCATGGCTGGCGGTCCCGCGATCCGTCCTCGGCGACCGTGTTGCCGGGCGTGGTCAGCGCTTCCTGCGTCGCGTTGGCCATATCGGTGGCGTTCTCGACCGCGGGGGCGTCGCTGGGGACGATCGCATCGGTCTTGGTGGCGATCGCGGCAGGCGGCGCGGACTGCGCGGCGCGGTACGCTTGCGCGGTCGCCGCCATGCGCGTGCGGATGTCGCCGCCCCAGGTCGGTTCGACCTCGGCTAACGATTTCAGTGCGCGCTCGCGGTCGAGCATATAGGTCATGATGTCGCGGCCGATCATCGGGGTGTCGAGGTTGCGGACGGTATGGCCGTTATGCTCGAGCACCACCGCCAGCGCATAGCGCGGGTTGTCGGCGGGCGCGAAACCGATGAACAGCGCATGGTCGCGCATCTTGAACGGCAGCTGCCCGTTCTTGAGCACGCCCGAGCGCCGCTCCGCCATGGTGATGCGGCGGACCTGCGCGGTGCCGGTCTTGCCCGCGATCGCGACGCCGGGGATCAGCAACTTGGCCGCACCGCCGGTGCCGCCCTGGTTGATCACGCCGAACATCGCATCGCGAACGCGCGCGAGATGCTCGGAATCGATCGCCAGCGCCGGAGAGTCGCGGTGGACATGGCTCGCCAGGATGCTCGGCTGCAACGCACGCCCCGACGCGAGCCGCGCGGCCATCACCGCGAGCTGCAACGGGTTGGCCAGCACATAGCCCTGGCCGATCGACGCGTTCAGCGAATCCGCGACGGTCCAGTCATGCTTGTATTTCTTCAGCTTCCACGCGGGATCGGGCACCGTGCCGTAGCGCTGCGTCGAGAAGGGCAGGTCGAATTTTTGGCCGAGCCCGAGGACGCGCGCGACCGGCGCGATCGCGTTGTAGCCGACCCGCCGCGCCATCTCGTAGAAATAGATGTCGCAGCTCTGCATGATCGCGTTCTTCAGATCGAGCGCGCCATGGCCGCTCTTCTTGTGGCAATGGAACACGCTGGTCCCGAGCCGCATCGCGCCCGAACAATTGACGCGCGCGCTCGGATCGATGCCCGCGTTCATCAGCGCGAGCCCGTTCATCGGCTTGACGGTCGAGCCCGGCGGATACAGCCCCTGCGTCACCTTGTTCATCAGCGGCACGTGATCGTCGTCGCTCAGCCTCTGCCATTCGAGATGGCTGATGCCGTCCGAGAAGCTGTTCGGATCATAGGCCGGCATCGACACCATCGCGAGCATCTCACCGGTGCGGCAGTCGAGCACCACCACCGATCCCGAATTGGTGCCGAGGCGACGCGCGGCATATTCCTGCAAGCCCGCATCGATCGTGAGGCGCGCGGTCTTGCCGGGCACGTCGGGCTTGGTGGCGAGTTCGGCAACCAGCTTGCCGCGCGCGGTTACCTCGACGCGCTTGGCCCCCGCGACGCCGCGCAGCTCCGCCTCCAGCATCTTCTCGAGCCCGTCCTTGCCGAGCTTGAACCCCGGCGTGACGAGCAGCTGGTCGTGCGTCTTCTTATACTGCTCGGCATTGGGCACGCCGACATAGCCGGTCAGATGCGCGACCGCGGCACCCGCCGGATAGCTCCGCGCGAACCCGCGGGTGGGGGCGACGCCGGGCAGTTCGGGCAACCGCACGCTGACCGCGGCGAACCGCTCCCAATCGAGATTCTCCGCGACCTGGACGGGCTGGAACCCGGCGGCGTGTTCGAGATCGATCGCGATCCGCTCGACCTCTTCGGGTGGCAGTTGCAGGATGCGACCGAGCAGCGGCAGCACGCGCTCCTTGTCGCGCAGCCGATCGGGGATGATGTCGACGCGGAAATCGGTGCGGTTGTTGGCGATCGGCACGCCGTGGCGGTCGACGATCCAGCCGCGGCGGGGCGGCAACAGCGTCATGTTCACGCGGTTGCTCTCCGACAACATCGTGTAGCGCTCGTTCTGCGCGATCGACAGCCATGCCATCCGCCCGGCGAGCAGCAGCCCGACGCCGCCTTGCGCGGCGCCCAGCATCCAGGCGCGCCGCGAGAAGCTGTACGCCTGCGACATCTCGGTGACGATGCGCGGAGTCGTCCTCATTCGGCACCGCGCTTGTTCTGGATCGCCGCGACGATCCGCGCCGCCAGCGGGAACATCAGGATCGCCACCGCGATCTGCGCGATCAATATCGTGTCGACATGCGCGCCGACCGGGACCGCAATGAAGCGCCCGACGATGATGCACAGCGCGATCAGCCCGCTCGCGATCAGCCAGTCCTGCCAGTGATCGCGAAACGCCAGGCGCTGTTCGATCAGGTCGATCGTCACGAACGCGAGCGACCAGAGCAGCACCGAACTGCCGAGCGGTTGCCCGCTGACGAGATCGTCGATGAAGCCGAGCGGCGCGGCGGCCCAGGGCCGGAACGCGAACCGCGCGAGCAACCGCCACGCCAGCAGCATCACCAGCCCGAACGGCGGCAGCAGCGGGATCGTCGCGACCACCGGGATGATCGTGATCATCGATCCCGCCATCACCGTCAGCCACGGAATGATCCGCGCGCGTCCGGCCGGGAGTTTGCTCGCGAACGGCTTGTAATCGACGCTGTCGACGACGCGGGGCGGCATCATGGCTGCCCCCTCACTGCGGGGTCACCGGACGTGGCGGGGGCACCGGCATGAACATCCGCTCGACCAGTGCGAAATCGATCGTGTCGGGATCCGCGAACGTGCGCGCCATGACCGAGTCCGATCCCGCCTTCATCACCCGCGCGACGGGGACGCCCGGCGCATAGATGCCGCCGGTCCCGGTCGTCACGAACAGGTCGCCCGCGTTGAACCGCACGTTGGTCGCGTTGACCGAACGGATGTCGATCATGCCGTCGCCGCGCCCCGCCGCGATCGCGGGCAGGCCGTCGCGCGTGCGGCGGACGGGGACGATGCTGTCGCCGTCGCTCAGCAACAGCACGCGGGCCGCATTGGGCCCGGTCTCGATCACGCGACCGATCAGGCCGTCGGGCCCGCGCACCGGCATGCCGGGCCGCACGCCGCTCCACCGACCGGCATTGAGCAACGCGAACCGCCGCCCGCTCGACGCGCTGGAACTCACCAGCCGCGCGGTCACGACCGGCTCGGACGAACGATCGCGGATCGCGAGCAGGCTGCGCAACCGCCGATTGTCATAGGCGATCGTCCGCGCCCGCATCAGCAGCGCGCGCGTCCGGTCGCGGTCCGCCCGCAGCGCGACGTTTTCCTGCTTCACGAAGAAATACTCGCCGATCGCGTCGGGGACGCCCGCGATGCTCGACCCGACCGTCGCAAGGCCGGTCGACACCGGCGTCGTCACGCCCGCCACGCCCATGCGGAGCGCGGAGAAGGCCGGCGGGTTGAACGTCGAGGCGATGAGCAGCACCAGGCCCACCACCGCACCGGCGACGGCGAGCACATAGCCCATGAACACACTATATTGCCGACGCCGCGAAAACCCCGTGCGCCGGTCGCGGGCTGGCGCCATGCGCCTGTCCCCCTGTCCTCTGGCGTCGCCGAGGCGCAGGCGACGGTCCCCACGACTCGAACGGCGCGATTTCATATTCGTGTGTCTTACAGCAAAACCAACCGCTTAGCCGCTCATCAGGACGCCGCGGAACAGCGGGTCCTCCAGCGCGCGACCGGTGCCCAGCGCGACGCAGGTCAGCGGGTCCTCGGCGACCGTCACCGGCAGGCCGGTTTCGTCGCGCAACACCTCGTCGAGACCCTGCAGCAACGCGCCGCCACCGGTCAGCACGATGCCCTGGTCGACGATGTCGGCGGCCAGCTCGGGTGCGGTGTTCTCCAGCGCGACGCGGACGCCCTCGACGATCGTCGCGACCGGCTCGCTGAGCGCCTCGGCGATCTGGCCCTGGTTGATCTGGATCTCCTTGGGCACGCCGTTGACGAGATCGCGGCCCTTGATCTGGATGATCATGCCGATGCCGTCCACCGGCGGCTTGGCGATACCGACTTCCTTCTTGATCCGCTCCGCCGTCGCTTCGCCGATCAGCAGGTTGTGATTGCGGCGGACATAGCTGACGATCGCCTCGTCCATCTTGTCGCCGCCGACGCGGACCGACGTGGTGTAGGCGAGCCCGCGAAGCGACAGCACCGCGACTTCGGTCGTGCCGCCGCCGATATCGACGACCATCGAACCGATCGGCTCGGTCACCGGCATGTCCGCACCGATCGCCGCCGCCATCGGCTCCTCGATCAGCCAGACCTGGCTGGCACCCGCGTTCGACGCGGCGTCGCGGATCGCGCGGCGCTCGACCTTAGTGGAGCCCGACGGCACGCAGATCACGATCTCAGGCCAGCGCGCGAACTTGCGCGGGCCGTGGACCTTCTGGATGAAATATTTGATCATCTGCTCGGCGACGTCGATGTCGGCGATGACCCCGTCGCGTAAAGGACGGATCGCCTCGATATTGCCCGGCGTCTTGCCCATCATCATCTTGGCATCGTCACCGACCGCCTTGACGCGCTTGATGCCGTTGATCGTCTCGACCGCGACCACCGACGGCTCGTTCAGGACGATGCCGCGGCCACGGACGTAGACGACGGTGTTCGCGGTGCCGAGGTCGATCGCCATGTCGTGCGACATGAACTTGAAGAAACGCGAGTAGAAGGCCATTCAATCAGGGTCCCGTAATCCTGGCCGCCCGACAGGCGGCATTTCGCACATCATCTCGCGGGCCCCGCCGGTGTTTTCGAGCACCGGGTGCCTAATAAGCGGGCGTTTGCGGGTCGCGGGATGCCGTCGCTTGGTCTAGACGCAAACCCATGTCAATACGGCGTCTCCCCGAGCATCTCGTCAATCGTATCGCCGCCGGTGAAGTGGTGGAAAGACCCGCCAGCGCGTTGAAGGAGTTGGTCGAAAACGCCATCGACGCCGGCGCCGGACGGATCGCGATTCTCCTCGTCGAGGGGGGCACAGCGCGGATCGAAGTCACCGACGACGGCTGCGGCATGACTCCCGCCGACATGGCCCTCGCGCTCGAGCGGCACGCCACCTCCAAGCTGCCCGACGAGTTCATCGAATCGGTGGTCACGCTCGGCTTCCGCGGCGAGGCGCTCCCCTCGATCGCAAGCGTCGCGCGCCTCACGATCGAAAGCCGGATCCGGGGCGCGGAGGGCTGGGCGCGCACCGTCGACAATGGCCGCGTTGACCGCGAAGGCCCCGCCGCCCTCCCGTCGGGCACGCGCGTCGTCGTCGAGGACCTGTTCGCGCGCGTCCCCGCCCGCCGCAAGTTCCTTCGCTCCCCGCGCGCGGAATACGCCGCCTGCCTCGACGTCGTCCGCCGCCTTGCGATGGCGCGGCCGGACATCGGCTTCACGCTCGAGCATGACGGCCGCCGCGCGCTCTCCGCGACGCAGGTCGAGGATCGGCCGGGCAGGGTGGCCACGCTCACCGACCGCGCGCTCGCCGACAATTCGGTTGCCATCGACCTCGAGCGCGAAGGCGTCGTGCTCGGCGGCGTAGCCAGCCTGCCGACCTACAATCGCGGCATCGCCGACCATCAGTACCTCTTCGTCAACGGCCGCCCCGTAAAGGACCGCCTGCTGATGGGCGCGATCCGCGGCGCCTATGCCGAGATGCTCCCACGCGATCGCCACGCGGTCGTCGCGCTGTTCCTCGACATCCCCACCGACCAGGTCGACGTCAACGTCCACCCCGCCAAGACCGAAGTCCGCTTCCGCGACCCCGCAATGGTGAGGGGCCTCATCGTCTCCGGCCTGCGCCGCGCGCTCGATGCGGCCGGCCATCGCAGCCAACGCGCCAGCGAATCCGCCCTCTCGATGTGGCAACCCGAACAAATCTCCTCTCCCCTCGGGGGAGAGGAAGGGGCCCGTCCGCAAAGCGGATGGGAAGGTGAGGGCACGCCCCAAAGGCTCCCACCAGAAAACAGAAGCTACAGCTCGGTAAACGACGCCCGTCCAACGTTCTTCGCCGCGCCCCCGCAGGCAAGAGCGGAACCCGCCTGGTCACCCCCACCCCAGACGTCGGCCTTCCCAATGGGCGTAGCCCGAGGCCAAGTCGCCAAGACCTACATCGTCGCCGAAGCCGAAGACGGCCTAGTCCTGGTCGACCAGCACGCCGCGCACGAACGCCTAGTACTCGAACGCATGCGCGCAGCCCTTAACGGCGGCACGATCGCGAGCCAGGCGCTCCTGATCCCAGAAGTCGTCGAGCTCGACGAACCGGCATGCGACCGCCTCGAAGCCCGCGCCGAGGAACTCTCCGAATTCGGCCTCGACCTCGAACGCTTCGGCCCCCACGCAATGCTTGTCCGCGCCACCCCCGCGCTCCTCGGCCAAAGCGACCCCAAAGGCCTTGTCACAGACCTGTCCGACGAACTCGCCGCCTTCGACGAAGCGCTCTCCCTCAAAGAGCGTCTCGACGCAGTAGCCGGCACGATGGCCTGCCACGGCTCCGTCCGCGCCGGCCGCATATTGTCGGTCCCCGAAATGAACGCGCTCCTCCGCGAGATGGAAGTCACGCCGCACTCCGGCCAATGCAATCACGGACGCCCTACCTGGGTAAAGCTGGCCCATGGCGACATCGAGAAGCTCTTCGGACGGAAGTGACCGACATCTCTGCCGACCGACGACCCAATGGAATCTAACCCCTTGCCAGATAACCGTTAATTGCGCAGCTTCACGCGAGTGGCAGCAAAAGAGTCTGGCGTCACCGAGTCAGAACGTTGCGCGACGGGAACAACATTGCGCGAGCTATGTTTTTGGATTCGTTACAGGGAGAGTAAAATGTCTGATTACCGCAATAACGAAACCGTCGTCGTGAAACGCCGCGGCCCCGGCACCACCATCGCCATCGTTCTCGTCGTCATCGCGATCATCGTCGGCCTGCTGTTCGCCACCGGTTTCTGGAGCGCCGACGTGACCAAGAGCGGTGCTCTGCCTGAGGTCGCCGTCAAGGGCGGTGCGCTGCCGAAGGTCGACATGGACTCGAAGGAAGTTGTTGTCGGCACCTCGAAGACCACGGTCGAAGTCCCCAAGGTCAAGACCGAGACCGAGACGGTCGACGTGCCGACCATCGGCGTGAAGGACAATGGCCAGAAGTAAGTCGCTTACGTCCTGAATTCGAGAAAGGCCTCCGCCGTATCGGCGGGGGCCTTTTTTGTAGATGCGCGCGGGCGTGAGTAACGCGAGCCCCGTCCGGCATGGTGGCGTTCCGCGGCCGAACGCGGCATGGGCCGGATATGGATGCTCTTTCGCTATTCGGCCTGGCCGCAGTCTCGTTCACCTTGCTATGCTATGCCAAGGAAGCCGGTTCGCACTGGTGGACGCTCGGGTTTGCGTTTGGCTGCGTGCTCGGCTCCATCTATGGGTTCCTACAGGGCGCGTGGCCGTTCGGGGTGGTCGAGATGATCTGGACGATCGTCTCGTTCCGGCGTTGGCTCACGATGCGGCGCAAGATCCGGCCGACTCCGGAACCGCTCGCTTGACACCGCGGTAGCGCGCGCTTATTCGAACTCTCCCCGACACGACGGTTCCGGCGGCGCTTGTTTGCGTTCGTCGCTATTGTGCGTTTCGGTTCATCGCTAAGAGATGGGGTTCGTGCAGCCATGCCGAAGCCCGTGGAGCAGGAGAACCAAGTTCATGGCACGTATCGCGGGTGTTAATATCCCGACCAACAAGCGCGTGGTGATCGCGCTGACTTATATCCACGGCATCGGTTCGACCAAGGCCAAGGAAATCGTCGCGAAGCTCGGCATCGCCGACACCGCTCGCGTCCAGGACCTGACCGACCAGGAAGTCCTGCACATCCGCGAGACGATCGACGCCGATCACACTGTCGAGGGTGATCTTCGCCGCCAGGTATCGATGAACATCAAGCGCTTGATGGATCTCGCCTGCTATCGTGGTCTCCGCCATCGCAAGGGCCTTCCGGTCCGCGGCCAGCGTACGCATACCAATGCGCGCACCCGCAAGGGCAAGGCCAAGCCGATCGCCGGCAAGAAGAAGTAATCCGCTTTTACACCGGATTACTCCGCCGGCGCTGGTCCTTAAGGACCGCCCGGCGTCACGCAGATACAGGTCAGGAAATACCTCATGGCACGCGAACCTCAGCGCATTAAGCGGCGCGAGCGCAAGAACATCACCTCTGGCGTCGCTCACGTGAATGCCAGCTTCAACAACACGATGATCACGATCACCGATGCCCAGGGCAACGCGATCTCGTGGTCGTCGGCCGGCGCAATGGGCTTCAAGGGCTCGCGCAAGTCGACCCCGTATGCGGCCCAGGTCGCAGCGGAAGACGCCGGTAAGAAGGCCGCCGAGCACGGCGTCCGCACGATCGAAGTCGAGGTCAAGGGCCCCGGCTCGGGTCGCGAATCGGCATTGCGGGCACTTCAGGCAGTCGGTTTCCAGATCACGTCGATCCGCGACGTGACCTCGATCCCGCACAACGGCGTACGCCCTTCCAAGCGTCGTCGCGTCTGATTTCTCCGAAATTGCCCGTGCGCGGTTGCCCCTGATCAGGACGAACACGCGGCACGGGTGCATATTCATGGCCGGTGGGCGTCCTGTCCGCCGGCCCCCAAATTAGGGGAAGCAAGTGTCTGTCAACGCAAAGAACTGGCAGGAACTCAAGAAGCCCAGCGGCCTGGAGAAAAAGGCCGGTGGCGACACCAAGCGCAAGGCGACCTTCATCGCCGAGCCGCTCGAGCGGGGCTTTGGCCTGACGCTCGGCAACGCGCTGCGTCGCGTGTTGCTGTCGTCGCTGCAGGGTGCCGCCGTCACCTCGATCAAGATCGAGAACGTGCTGCATGAGTTCTCGAGCCTGGCCGGCGTCCGCGAGGACGTGACCGACATCGTCCTCAACGTGAAGCAGATCGCGATCCGCATGCAGGGCGAGGGGCCGAAGCGTCTCCAGCTCTCGGCAACGGGTCCGGGTGAAGTCAAGGCCGGCGACATCGCCGTCTCGGGCGACATCGAGATCATGAACAAGGATCTCGTGATCTGCCACCTCGATGAGGGTGCCACGCTCAACATGGAGCTGACCGCCGACATCGGTAAGGGCTATGTCCCCGCGGCCGCAAACCGTCCGGCCGATGCGCCGATCGGTCTGATCCCGGTCGATGCGCTGTATTCGCCGGTACGTCAGGTTTCGTACAAGGTCGACCCGACCCGCGTCGGTCAGGACCTGGATTACGACAAGCTGACGCTGACGATCGAAACCGACGGCACGATCACCCCGGAAGACGCAGTCGGCTATGCCGGTCGCATCCTCCAGGACCAGCTCGCGCTGTTCGTCCACTTCGACGATTCGTCGGTCACCCGTTCGTCCGCGCCGATCGGCCACGCAGCACCCGCTGCCGGTGGTGCAGAGCCCGCAGGTGACACGCAGCAGATCAACCGTTACCTTCTCAAGAAGGTCGACGAGTTGGAGCTGTCGGTGCGTTCGGCGAACTGCCTCAAGAACGACAACATCATCTATATCGGCGATCTGGTCGGCAAGACCGAAGCCGAGATGCTGCGTACGCCTAACTTCGGCCGTAAGTCCTTGAATGAAATCAAGGAAGTATTGTCGTCGATGGGTCTTCGCCTGGGTATGGAAATCCCCGGCTGGCCGCCTGAGAACATCGAAGAGATGGCCAAGAAGCTCGAGCAGGAAATCATGGGGTAAGCGTCTCCGGACCCTATGCCGTCACCCGAGCGAAAGCTGGGGTATCCCGGTTGGGGTCCGGTACGTTCCTCATGGAGATCCCAGCTTTCGCTGGGATGACGAGGGGACGAGGTTGCGTCGTTGGCGTGACTTTGTCGTAACCTTTGGACTAAAGGCGATCGGTCGCGGCCTTAACGGCGACCAGCTCCTGGGTACCTCACACGGCCCCTGAACGAACCAGAAGGTATTAAACATGCGCCATCGCGTAGGCGGCCGTAAGCTTCAGCGGACCTCGGCCCACCGTCTTGCTCTCTTCCGCAACATGAGCGCCGCGCTCATCAAGCACGAGCAGATCACCACCACCGTCGCCAAGGCGAAGGAACTGCGTCCCTACGTCGAAAAGCTGATCACGCTCGCGAAGAAGGGTGGCCTGTCCAACCGTCGTCTCGCGCACGGCAAGCTGCTCGACGATGCGCAGCTGATCAAGTTGTTCGACACGCTCGCGACCCGCTACGCGGATCGCAACGGCGGCTACACCCGCGTCATCAAGGCCGGTATCCGCATGTCGGACGCCTCGCCGATGGCCGTCATCGAGTTCGTCGACCGCGACGTCTCGGCGAAGGGCCAGGATTCGGGTCCGGTGATGTCGGACGAGGATTACAACGAAGCAGCCTGAGCCTGTTCTCCTGCGAACGCAGGAGCCTAGGATCACAAGCGCTATCGTCCGTTACCCTGGGTTCCTGCGTTCGCAGGAAAACGGGTGACATCTAAAGAGGCCGCGTTTCCCATCCGGGAGGCGCGGCCTCTTTCGTTACGGGTCCCATCCGGCTATGCGCCCGACATGGAGCACCCAGACAGCATTCTCATCGTCGATTTCGGCAGCCAGGTAACCCAGCTTATCGCACGTCGCGTCCGCGAGGCCGGCGTCTATAGCGAGATCGCCCCCTTCCAGCTCGCCGAGGCCGCGTTCGACCGTATGCAGCCCAAGGGCATCATCCTGTCGGGCGGCCCCGCCTCAGTCACCACCGAGAATTCCCCGCGCGTGCCGCAGCGCTTCTTCGAGGCGGGCATCCCGATCCTCGGCATCTGCTACGGCCAGCAGGTCATGTCCGCGCAGCTCGGTGGCAACGTGATCGTCTCGGGTGACGGCGGCGAGTTCGGCAGCGCGTTCATCGAGGTGAAGAGCGCGTGTTCGCTGTTCGACGGACTATGGGCAGAAGGCGAACGCCACCAGGTCTGGATGAGCCACGGCGACAAGGTCGACGCGATCCCGCCCGGCTTCACCCCCGTCGCCACCTCGACCGGCGCGCCCTATGCGATTGTCGCCGACGAGGCGCGACGCTTCTACGGCGTGCAGTTCCACCCCGAGGTCGTCCACACCCCCGATGGCGGCAAGCTGATCGCGAACTTCGCGCGCCACGTCTGCGGGCTCAGCGGCGACTGGACGATGGCCGAGTTCCGCGAGACCAAGATCGCCGAGATCCGCGCGCAGGTCGGAAAGGGCCGCGTCATCTGCGGCCTGTCGGGCGGCGTCGACTCGGCGGTGGCCGCTGTGCTCATCCACGAGGCGATCGGCGAGCAGCTCACCTGTGTCTATGTCGACCACGGCCTGATGCGTGCGGGCGAGAGCGAGCAGGTCGTCAGCCTCTTCCGCGGCGCCTACAACATCCCGCTCATCCACGTGAACATCGAGGAGCTGTTCCTCAGCGGCCTCGCCGGGATCACCGACCCCGAGTTGAAGCGCAAGTTCATCGGCAAGACCTTCATCGACGTCTTCGATACCGAGGCGAAGACGCTCGGCGGTGCGGAGTTCCTCGCACAGGGTACGCTGTATCCCGACGTGATCGAGAGCGTCAGCTTCACCGGCGGCCCGTCGGTGACGATCAAGAGCCACCACAATGTGGGCGGCCTGCCCGAGCGGATGAACATGAAGCTCGTCGAGCCGTTGCGCGAGCTGTTCAAGGACGAGGTCCGCGCGCTCGGGCGAGAGTTGGGTCTGCCTGAGATCTTCGTCGGTCGTCACCCGTTCCCCGGACCCGGCCTCGCGATCCGCATCCCCGGCGAAGTCACCAAGGAACGCTGCGACATCCTGCGCAAGGCCGACGCGATCTACCTCGAGGAGATCCGCGCGGCGGGTCTGTACGACACGATCTGGCAGGCGTTCGCGGTACTGCTGCCGGTGCGCAGCGTCGGCGTGATGGGCGACGGGCGCACCTATGACAACGTGCTGGCGCTGCGTGCGGTGACCTCGACCGACGGCATGACCGCGGAGGCGTTCCAGTTCCCCGGCGACTTCCTGCCGCGCGTCGCGACCCGGATCATCAACGAGGTGAAGGGCATCAACCGCGTGACCTACGACTATACGTCGAAGCCGCCCGGCACGATCGAGTGGGAGTGAACGGGAAGACGCAGCCATGCGGGGCATGGCTGCCCCGTTCACGCGGCGGTGCAAACCGCCGCTGCCGCATGCGCCTCCTCTGCATCGCCGCGCCGCTGCTCCTTGTAGCGGCAAGCGACCCGCCGGCCTGGACGCGGCCGCAAGCGCCGTTCCCGATCGCTGGCCCCATCAGCTATGTCGGCAGCGAAGGCATCGCCGCCTATCTCATCAAGACGAGCGCCGGTGCGATCCTGATCGACGGTACGCTCGCCGCGAATGCCGGAATGGTGGAGCGCAACATCGTCGCTTCGGGTGTGCGGCTCCGCGACGTGAAGCTGATCCTTGTGACGCACGCACATGCCGACCACGCCGCGGGCGTGGCCGCGCTCAAGCGAGCGACCGGCGCGCGCGTCGTCGCGGGCGTCGGCGATGTCCGCGCGCTCGAAACGGGCGTGCCGCCGGGCGAAACCAACTACGGCGTCATCCGCTTCCCTCCGGTCCACGTCGACCGCGGCGTTCGCGACGGCGACACGGTGACGCTCGGCACCGCCACGCTCACGGCACGCGCGACGCCGGGCCACACGCCAGGCTGCACGACCTGGACGATGGGGCTTCCCGCCAAGCCACGCGCGCTCGATATCGTCTTCCCGTGCAGCGTCAGCGTCGCGGGCAATCGCCTGATCGGCAATCGCGCCTATCCCGGCATCGTCGCCGACTATCGCCGCAGCATCGCGATGCTGGGCACGCTGCGCGCCGACATCGTCCTGCCGTCGCACCCCGAACTCGCCGACGTCATTGCCCGCGGCAAACGCCGCCAAGCCGGCGACACGACCGCGTTCGTCGACCCGACGCTGCTGCCGGGGATCGTCGCGAAGGCCAAGGCCTCGTTCGCCGCCGACCTCGCCAAGCAGGCGGACTGAACCGATGCTGGTCCTGTGTGGCATCGCGGTGATCGTCGCCGGCTTCCTGCTCCGGTTCAATCCGCTGCTCGTCGTCGCCGTCTCCGCGCTCGTCACCGGACTCGCCGCAGGAATCGCACCGCTCGCGATCCTCGCCGCGTTCGGCAAGGCGTTCAACGAGAACCGGTTCGTAACCGTCGTCTACATCGTGCTGCCGGTGATCGGGATGCTGGAACGTCACGGCCTGCAGGAGCGCGCGCGGCTTTCGATCAGCAGGCTGAAGGGCGCGACCGTCGGACGGTTCCTGATCGGCTACCTGCTGTTCCGCCAGCTTACCGCCGCGCTAGGCCTGATCTCGATCGCTGGTCCTGCACAAAGCGTCCGCCCGCTGGTCGCGCCGATGGCGGAAGCCGCGGCCGAAGCGCAAGGGCTCGCACCCGGTGGCGACCGCATCCCGGCGATGGCCGCCGCCACCGACAATATCGGGCTGTTCTTCGGCGAGGACATCTTCATCGCGATCGGATCGATCCTGCTGATGAAGGGCATATTGGAGGGCTATGGCATCGTGATCCAGCCGCTGCACCTCTCGATGTGGGCGATCCCGACGGCGATCGCGGCGTTCGTGATCCACGGGTTCCGGCTATGGTTGCTCGATCGCACACTGGCGCGCGCCACGTGATCGGCAGCGGCTTCATTTACGGCGTCGCAGGCCTGATGTTCGCGGCGTTCGCGGTGCTCAGCGCGACCGATCGCACCAACCCCAAGCGGTTCGGGAATGCGGCGTTCTATGCGCTGCTGGCGATCAGCTTCCTTTTGGGCGGCCGGCTCGGCGATATCGGCAACGGCGTCCTCGTGCTCGGCCTCGTCGCCATCGCCGGCTCGGGTGCGATGGGCCGCGGTGGGCGGCCGACCACCACCGGAGACGAACGACGAAGCGAAGCCGCACGACTGGGCAACCGGCTGTTCCTGCCCGCGCTGATCATTCCCGCGGCGGCGCTAGGCGGTACGGTCCTGTTCCGTTTCGTGCCCGGCCTGGTCGATCCCAAGCAGGCGACGCTCGTCGCGCTTACCTGTGGCGTGCTGATCGCGCTCGTCGCCATGCGGGTCTGGTTCCGTCCGCGCGTCGCAACGCCGCTTGCCGAGGGCGTCCGGCTGATGGATGCGATCGGCTGGGCTGCCGTCCTCCCGCAGATGCTCGCCAGCCTGGGCGCGGTCTTCGCCCTGGCAGGCGTCGGCGACGTCGTCGGCGGCCTGGCCGGGCACGCTATACCCGAGGGGAGCCTGATCGGCGCGGTGCTCGCCTATGCGCTGGGCATGGCGCTGTTCACGATGGTCATGGGCAATGCGTTCGCCGCATTCCCGGTGATGGCGGCGGCGATCGGTATCCCGCTGCTCGTGCGCCACTATGGCGGCGACCCGGCGGTGGTCGCGGCGATCGGCATGCTCAGCGGCTTTTGCGGGACTCTGATGACGCCGATGGCGGCGAACTTCAATCTCGTGCCGGCGGCGTTGCTCGACCTCAAGGATCGCAACGCCGTCATCCGCGCGCAGGCGCCCACCGCGCTGCCCTTGCTCGCGGTCAATATCGGCCTGCTCTACTGGCTGGGCTTCCGCTGAGCTGGCGTCCTGATCTTGGTCCCGAGCATGACCAGCTTGCCATCGATCCCGAACCAGTGCGGCGTGCCGGCGGGAATCAGGAAGACGTCGCCGACCGCGAGCTTCCGCGTCGTGCCACCCTCGATCCGGTCGCCTTCGACCAGCCCCGGAAAGCGCAGCTTGGGTGCGACCAGCGTACCGCCCGACACGAGCGTCCCCGAACCCGCCATCACGGTCGCATATTCGGCCTCGTCCGGATGCACCGCAGGCTTGCCCGGTGCCTTCCAATATTCGAGCGCGGCGCTCGTCCCGTCGGCCTGCACCAGCGGCGCGTAGGCGAACCCTTGCCCCGGCTTCATCGTCTTCTCCAGCGCCACGATACGCGCCTTGATGTCGCCCGATGCGGCGAAGCTCGTCGGATCGGGCGTCTGGGCGGGCAGGGCGGTGGCCGCAGCGATGACGAGCGCCGCGGCAACAACGACGCGCATCACAGCTTCACCGTCCGGCCTTCGCGTGCGGACCGGTAGATCGCCTCGACGATCCGCATGTCGCGCAAACCCTCTTCGCCCGAGACGATCGGTTCGCGGCCATCAAGTATGCATTCCGCCAGATGATCGAGTTGGCCTGCGAACTGCGTCTTGTCGGGGCCGAGCGGGGGGCTCGTAATCTCCTGCTCGCGACCGTCGCGCCCGGTCCACATGTGGTTGCCGTCGTAACGCGTGGCGGGCTCCATCTCGATGCGGCCCTTGTCGCCCATCAGCAGGATGTGATTCTGGTTCGCGCTGTACATCGATTGGCAGCTGGCAATCGCGCCGGAGGGAAACTCCAGCGTCCAGTCGATCATGTCTTCGACCTCGCGGAACCTGGGGTCGCGGCGATCGGTTGACTCGCGCGCAGTGACCGCAACGGGCTCCTCGCCGGTCATGTAGCGCGCCGCCTGGAGGCTGTAGATGCCCATGTCCATCAGCGAGCCGCCGCCCGAAAGCGCACGCTTCAGGCGCCATTTGCTCGGATCGCTCTGGACGAAGCCGTGCTCGGTGCGGACGTAGCGGATCTTCCCTGCCGCGCCAGTACGGGCAAGCCGCATCGCTTCGAGATTGAACGGTTCGAAGTGGCAGCGATAGCCGATCATCAGCTTCTTGCCCGCGGTCTTGCACGCGCGGATCATCGCCTCGCATTCGGCGACCGATACCGCCATCGGCTTCTCGCACATGACATGCTTGCCGGCCTTGGCCGCGCGGATCGTGTATTCGGCGTGCATCGAATTGGGGAGGCAGACATAGACGATGTCGACATCGGGATTGTCGCGAATGCGGTCGAAATCGGCGTAGGAATAGATCGAGCGTTCGGGCACGCCATATTGCGTCGCGGTCGCCATGGCCTTCGCCCGGTCGCCGCTGACCAGCGCGGTCACGCGCGAATGCTGGCAATTGACGAACTGCGGCAGGATCACGTCGCGGCCATATTGGCCAAGTCCGACGATCGCATAGCCGAGTTTGCGGGCGGGCGCCGCGCGGGCCACGCCGGCGGAGGCGGCTGCCAGCGTCGCCGCGCCGACGAGCATCTCACGTCGTCCGAATTCCATTATAGCGTCCTCCTTGAGGTCATGTCTTGTGGATGTGCCCGAAGAATCCAGTCGAGTGCCATCGTGCAGGCGGTGTCCGGCGACGTTCCGGGTGGCAGTGTGATCGCACGCTCGTCCGGCTGAGGCTTTTCGAGCGTCTCGAGCTGGCTCGCGAGCAGGCTCGTTGGCATGTAATGCCCCGAACGGTGGACCAGTCGCCGGGACAGTTCGTCCTCGTCGGTGGTGTCGAGAAAGACGAACAGCAGCGGAATGCCCGCGGTCTTGGTCAGGCGATCACGGTAGATGCGCTTCAAGGCCGAGCAGGCCGCGACCGCCATTCCGTCGACCGCAGCCGCGTCGTTCAGGCCAGCGACGACGCGGTCGAGCCAGGGCCAGCGATCGGAATCGTCGAGCGGGTGGCCCGAGCGCATCTTCGCGACGTTTTCTGCGGAGTGGAAGCTATCCCCTTCGAGGAAGCGGCAGCCGAGACGGCTCGCCAAGGCACTGCCGATCGTCGATTTGCCGCTGCCACTGACGCCCATGACGACGATCGCGTAGCGATTCGCGCCGCGGGGCGTTTCGGCAGGTTCGTCCAAGGAATGCACCAGATCTCCATAGGCTGGGCGCGATCGATCCACCATCGTCGATCATGGCTCGATCTCGCGGAAAAGCATCGATAATCAGCCCGCATATGGGCCTGTCGACGGGCTTGGCTATTACGACCTTCGTCGTGATCGCGCGAGGGCGACGGATCGCGTATCCGAGCCGGTACATGCAGGAGATCGTTTCATGAGCCACGTACCGCGTCTATCCGGCGGCAGCGTTACGGCGATGGCGGTCGCCTCTCTCGCCTTCGTCGGCGCGGGGGCACCGGCGTCTGCTGCTTCGGCAGCCTCGTCGCCCTCAGCGCAATCGGCGTTCCTGTCGGCACCCGCCGACCCCCGCGCGGTGACGGTGCAGGGCCGGGGCGACGGCGTGGCGGACGATACGGCGGCGATCCAGCGCGCGATCGATGCCGCGGCAAGTTCCAAAGGCCGCGAGGGCATCGTCTTCCTGCCGGCGGGCCGCTACCGGATATCGCGGACGGTCTATATCTGGCCGGGCGTCCGCCTGTTCGGGGTCGGCAAGACGCGACCGGTCATCACGCTCGGCGCGGCGACGCCGGGGTTCCAGGCGGGTGTCGGAACCATGGTGTTCTTCACGGGACCGCGCGCAGGTACGCCTGGCGCGCCGCCGAAGGTGCCGATATCGCCGCGGACGAGCGTGCCGTTCAACCCGACGATCGGCGACGCGAACTCGGGCACGTTCTATTCGGCGATGGGCAATGTCGATTTCGAGATCGGCGACGGCAACCCCGCGGCGACCGCGGTGCGCTTCCACATGGCGCAGCACGCGTATCTCAGCCATATCGACTTTCATATCGGGTCAGGGCTCGCCGGTATCTACCAGGTCGGCAATATTGGGCAGGACCTCCGGTTCTTCGGCGGGCGCTACGGGATTCTGACCGAGAAGACCTCGCCGGCATGGCAATATACCTTGCTGGATTCGACGTTCGAGGGTCAGCGTGATGCGGCCATCCGCGAGCACGAGGCCGGGCTGACGCTGGTCAACACGAGCATCCGGAACGTGCCGGTCGGGCTCGAGATCGACCGCGGCTATGGCGATTGGCTGTGGGGCAAGGACGTCCGGTTCGAGAACGTCTCGAATGCCGCCGTCGTCATCAGCAACGAGGATACGGTCTACACGCAGATCGGCTTCGAGAACGCCACCGCGAGCGGTGTGCCGACCTTCGCCCGGTTCCGCGACAGCGGCAAGACGGTGTCGGGGCAGGGGGCGAGATACCGCTTCAAGGCGTTCACCTATGGCCTGACGCTACCAGGGCTCGGTGCCCCGGGCGTGTACGAGACGCGGGTCGACGCCGCGCCGATCGTCGCGATGCCGAAGCGGGTGCAACCCGCGATCCGCTCGCTGCCGCCGGTTGCGCAGTGGTTCGACGTCCGCGGCGGCGGCGCGAAGGGGGACGATGCGACCGACGACACCGCGGCGATCCAGCGCGCGATCGACACCCACCGGGTGGTGTATTTTCCGACCGGCTTCTACCGCGTTTCACAGACGCTGACGCTGCGGCCGGACACCGTGTTGATCGGGCTGCACCCCGATCTCACGCAGATCGTGCTGGCCGACGATACACCCGCGTTTCGCGGTATCGGCGCGGCCAAGGGCTTGATCGAGAGCGCCAAGGGCGGGGATGCGATCGTCTCCGGAATCGGATTGTTCACCGGCGGCGTGAACCCGCGCGCGACCGGCCTCTTGTGGAAGGCCGGCGCGACGTCGCTGGTCGACGACGTCCGCTTTCATGGCGGCCACGGGTCCAATCGGTCCGACGGTAGCCGGCTCGATCCGTACAACGCCAATCACACCGCCGACGCCGATCCGGGCAAGCGCTGGGACGGGCAATATGCGAGCCTGTCGGTGACCGATGGCGGGGGCGGCACGTTCAGCAACATCTGGACGCCGAACACCTATGCCGCCGCGGGGCTCCACGTCTCCAACACCAGCACGCCGGGCCATGTCTACGAGATGTCCGCGGAGCATCACGGACGCGCCGAGATCGTCCTGGACGGCGTGAAGAACTGGGAGTTCCTCGCCCCGCAGACCGAGGAGGAGGCAGGGGAGAGCCGCAATACCGTGTCGCTCGAAATTCGCAATTCGAGCAACATCCTGTTCGCCAATTACCATGCCTACCGGGTGACGCGGTCGATCCAGCCCGCACGGACGGCGGTCAGGCTCTTCAACCCCGACGATATCCGCTTCCGCAACGTCCATGTGAATGCCGAGAGCGGACTGCCGTTCTGCGACGCAGAAGGGTGTGCCACCGACCTGCGCGCCAGCAAGTTCCCGTATGAGAACGCGATCCAGGACATGACGACGAAGCAGGACGTGCGCGAACGCGAATTCGCCGTGCTGGACGTCAAGCGCGGCGCCGCCCCGATCGCGAACGTGGGTGGCCCGGTCGTCCGGAAACTGGAGGACGGTTTCTACTCGATCGCCGGTGCGGCGGTCGATGCGAAGGGCAAGCTCTACTTCGTCGAGCACAACACGCATCGCATCTATGGCTGGACCGCGGGCGACGGGTTGTCGGTGGCTGCCGATGCGCCGCTCGATCCGGTCAATCTGGCGGTTGACCGTTCGGGCAATCTCATGGTGCTGTCATCGGACGGCGCCGCGGGGACCGTCTATAGCCTCAAGCCCGGCCATCCCGAGAGCATCGCTGTGATCGCGCCCACTCCAGCCGTCGCTCATGGCGATGCGAGCGTCGCGGTGCCGGGTAACTTCTGGGTCAATGGCGAGTTCAAGGATCAGATCGATCCGGTGACGTACCGGTTCACGACGCTAGCCGAGATGTTCGTGCGGGACATGGGCGTGGCCAAGGCTCGCGAATATGTTTCGCCCGACGGGTCGCTCGTCCTGCCGGCGTATCGCACCGTGCAGCAGGGGCCGCCCAACCATCTCGGCTGGCGCTTCTCGGACGCGCTCGACACCTATGGGTTCGTCATGGCCAAGCCAGGCGCCCGGCTGTTCGTCAGCAACGGCTCCGAAGGCAAGACGTACAGCGGGCGGATCGGCGCCGGCGGTAGCCTCACCGACCTGACGCCGTTCGCCAACCGCGGTGGCGAGAGCGTCGCGGTCGGCCCCGACGGTCGCGTCTATATCGCCAACGGGCAGGTGTTCGTCCACGCCGCCGACGGGCGCGAGACCGCACGGATCGACGTGCCGGAGCGCCCGCTGCAGCTGATCTTCGGGGGCGCCGGCGGACGTACATTGTTCATCCTGACGCATCATGCGCTCTATGCGGTCGAGACCTGACGCCCTACCGCCACCCCGCGCGCAGTTCGACGCGCCCGAATTGCCTCGCCGCGAGGCATGACGCATGACGCAGGACCGCATGAGGGGCGCCAAGGAGCCGACATGACCGACTGGATGACGACGCGACGAACCGCGATGGCCGCCATGGCGATAACGGCCGCCTTCCCGGCAGCGGGCAAAGCTGCGGCCCGACGCAGGGTCACGCTGATCGCGGGAACCTACGCGCGCGAGGGCGGCAAGGGCCTGTACCCGATCGCCTTCGACGCCGCTCGCGACGACTGGCAGGTCGGCGCGCCGGTCGCCGGGATCGAGGACGCGTCGTTCGGCATCGCTGGCGGTCCGGGCCACGCCTATTACCTGGTTCGCGAGAAGGCGGCGGGCGAGATTTCGGCCTATTCGGCGGAATGGGCGCGACGCGGCACGGCGCCGACGATGGGTGCCGACCCCTGCTATGTCGCGATCGACCGTGCCAGCGCGTGCCTCGCGGTCGCCAATTATTCGAGCGGCAGCGTGGCGTTTCACCGGCTCGATCCGCGGACCGGCGTTCCGGGCGCGCCCGTGCTGTTCCGGCACCGCGGGACCGGCCCCAACCACAGCCGCCAGGAAGGGCCACACGCGCATTGGGTGGGGTTCAGCCCCGATCGGCGCTGGCTGCATTCGGTCGATCTCGGCGCGGACACGATCTACGCCTATCGCTTCGATCCGCGCGCGCGCACGCTGGCCGAACCGGTCGCGGCGTGGCGTGCGCCGGCCGGTGCCGGTCCGCGCCACCTCGTCCATCATCCGGTCCGGCCGGTCGCCTATGTCGTCTGCGAGCTGTCGAACACGCTGGTCATGCTCAATGCGAAGGCGGACGGCAGCTTCGTCACACAGCGTACCCTGTCCACGCTGCCGGCGGGACACCGGGGGGCGTCGCAGGCAGCGCATATCGCGATCGACCGCGCAGGCCGGCGGCTCTACGTGTCCAACCGCGGCCATGACAGCATCGCGGTGTTCGCCCTCGATCCCGCAGGCGTGCCGAGCTCGCTCCAGCATGTCGCCAGCGGCGGGACCTGGCCGCGCTTCTTCCTGCTGATGGAGGCGCAGCGACGCGTGGTGGTAGCCAACGAGCATTCCGGCACGCTCGCGATCCTCCGGATCGAGGCCGACGGACGGCTGGTCGCGACCGGGCAGTCGGTATCGGTGCCGGGCGTGGTGTTCCTCGACACGGTCGAGGCTTAGTCTGCGCCTATCGCCGCCGAGCTTAGCCGTCCGACGAAGTCGCCGGTTCTGCAACGAGGTTCGGCAGGCCGAGATCATGTTCCGAGACGGTCCGGATCGTACCGCCCAGCCGGCGATACTGCTCGGCGCGACGGAACGCACCGCTGTTGCGGACCGAATAGGCGAACGGCGCGCGGCCGGCGATCACGAGCAGGGTCGTGGTGTTGCCGACCGCCGAGACGATGCGGCCGCCTAGTGCCGCAATCCGGCAGGCCAGCGGGCCATCGCGCGGCTCGCCCAGGATCGCGATACGCTCGCCCGCGAGCGGTCCGGAGGTGGCGGGACGTGGCGCGGGGCCGGGCTTGCGCGGCGGCGCGAGCCATTCGTCGAGCGCGATGCCGGTATGGTCGATCGCCTTGACGATCACCCAGCCGGCGGCGCGCGCGTCGCTCAGCGCGTCGTGATGCTTGTGCGCGATACCCAGATATTGCGCGAGCAGGCCGAGGCGGTGGCTCTCCAGATCGGGCCAGGCGCGCTTGGCGACGCGGACGCTGTCGAGCCAGACCGTCTCGATCGCCGGTCGGTCATGGACGCGGCACGCGGCGGCGAGCGCGCCCTTGTCGAAATAGGAATGCGCCACCGTCGTGCGGCCGGCAAGGTGGCCATGGACCACGGCGTGGACGTCGGCGAAGCTCGGCTGGCCGACGACGTGGTGCTCGGCGATCCCGTGGATGCGCGTGTTGAAGAGGTGGAATTCGTCGTGCGGGTCGAGCAAGGTCTCGTATTCGAACACCTCGCGACCGTCGCGGAACCCGACGATCCCGATCTGGCAGATGCTGCTGACTCGCGAACACGCGGTCTCGACGTCGATGACGACGAAATCGGGCGGCAGGGTGCTGGCGGTATCGGCAGACGGCACAGTCGAAAGATCGAGCATCGCGCCTCCATGCACGCATGTGCGCGGCGGATAAACATGTTTGATTACAGCGAGAGACGCTGTTGCCAGCTGGGAAAAGCTTGTGGGCAGATGCGCGACTGGAAGTCGCGCAGTTCGTCTACGGCGCTCTGTACCAGCCTGTAGACGCCGAAACCGCACAGATGGCGCTGCTGCTTTAATGCCATGGCCTACCCGATCTCCAGAACGCTAGGCGACTTCGCCCAGCATGAAGCCAAAATCGGCGCTAAGCGCGGCGGGTGGGGTCGCACTGGTCGAGATCGCGCGCTCGAAGCTCCTAACGACGATCAAGAACGCGATATTGTCGAGCATGTCGAAAAGCTGAGGCTGTTCCGGTCAAAGCCAACAATAGTGACGCGCGACGGCGGCGATGACGGCGGACGGCAATGCGGTTACGGCAACGCGTTTTGCAATGCTCGCGTTCGGAGCTTTCGGCGTATTCGCCTTCTGCATCGCGCGGATCGCTAGGACCGTCCAAAGAGGACTGCCCTTCGCCGTGATCTTATTTGCTACGGATGCTTCATGTTCGTTCATCGGACGCGCCTCACCTCGAAAAAATCAATCGAGACGCGGTAACAATCGTCCTGCCGCTTCCAAGAAACGGAAGCCAATAAAGGTGTGTCACGCGAATCTGAGATTGCGTCAAGGGGGAGGGGGCGGGGCGCGGAACGCTTTTGGAAAGCATAGCCCGAATAACCGGTTGTCCCATACGGTGTCACGAGCGGTCATGTGTTCCCATTCCGGATTTATCGACATCACTGATTTTATTTTTGATTGGGACTAGCGGTGGTGGACCGCAGCCTTCGTTATCGCCGTGGCGACGGTCGGCGCATTCGTCGCACTTACCAATGCCGCCAACGCCCACACGCACTTAGCTACATCGACCGTGATCGTAACACGATCAATGAGCCGCAGGATTGTGCGGTCAGGTTTGCGAGCGCGTGGAGCGACCACACGCTTCGCCTTTTCGGGGACCGTTGGTTTCATAGCAACAGACCCGAACGCGAATATATTGATGTCAGTAAGCTGCTAGGCGCCAACAACGACCTGTTTACGGACCGACACAATGATGTTGACGAGGTGGTCAATGGAACCGTAATCACAACCCACGAGGTTGCCGCATACGAAACGAACGAAGATGGGAAACCTAGTTCGAACGACACAGCGCAGCCTTTCACCGAAACGGGTGATATCAGAGTCATTTGCGGGGGTTGTTCTACCAGCGATTGGGATCGCAACCGAACGCAACCCCAAGACCTTGTGACAAAGCTTTGAGAACAACAAGTAGCTGACGGGCCTATCAACGGCTCGGTTCGTCGCGTTCGCAAGGGGGGTGGTCGAGCGCAAATAGCGCGACGCGTGGACTTCAGCGGGATACGCGAACCGCAAGAGAACGGGACGGGAACGAAAAATGATTCAGGGCGGGATGGTTGCGAATCGTTCTGCGTTTGTTCTACCCGAGGGCATGGCCTACCCGACCTTCAGAACGCTAGGCGACTTTGCCAAGCATGAAGCCAACATCGGCGCTGAGTGCGGCGGGTGCGGTCGCAAGGGCGTCGTTCACCGCGATATCTTGGCGAGGTGGTGCTTCATAAAGCGATTCAACGCGCCGCTTGAATGCCTCCCCAAATACCTTCGGTGTTCGAAGTGCGGTGGTAGGCCATGCCGGATCGTGCCGACGCCCAAGCAGCCAAGCTTCCCGAACTACGGTCGGGACGAACGGCACTGGAAGCGGTTGCAACAGCGGCTGCTAGGTTAAGCCGATATCGTCCTATCACCCGATCTATTACCCGAAGGCAGAAGAGGACAGGCAAAAAACCGGCTAAATGGCGGAAATGCTGGTGCCCCCGGCGAGATTTGAACACGCGGCCTACGGTTTAGGAAACCGTCGCTCTATCCGGCTGAGCTACGGGGGCATCTGTCTGCGCAATACGACGGGCCGGGAGGACGATCAAGCCGTGCGCTTGAGCCTTGGGTGCCGTGCGGGGCGTCGGTACAGGTATGAAATTGTGGGTGGACGATCGGCCTCGCGAACGGCCACATCCTGGTGCGATCAAGGGCGACGGGTATCGCTTACGATGCCCCGCCGCCGCTTGCCGTGCAGTGCTGGCTGTTAGGCCTTGACGTGCTGCGAGATGTACTTGTTCATCTCGAACATCGTGCACTTGTCACGCCCGAAAACCTTCTTCAGCTTCTCGTCTGCGAGAATCTCGCGCTTGTTCTCAGGGTTCTGGAGGTTGTTGGCCTTGATATAGACCCACACCTTGCTGATCACTTCGCTGCGCGGCAGACGGTCGTTGCCGACGATCTCGCCGAGCTCGGGAGAGGGCTGGACGGGGGCGTGGATGCCGCCGGTCTTGGGAGCTGTAGCCATAAGCATTCCTTCCTGTTGCGTGCGTGCGTTGGGCACTGCGCGCGTGGTCACGCCTTGGTGAGCGCGTCCGCCTTGTGCGCTGCCTTGCCGCCCTTGTCACTCTTTACAATGTATTGCGGCTCCTCCTTGGAGGCCCTGACGGTATGGCCCTTGATCTTCGTATCGGTGGTCTGCTTCTTTTCGACCGTGCCGTGCGCCTCGCCGCCGTGCGATTTCCAGGTGACTTCGTCGCCCTTCTTCGGATCCTTCACGCTGCCATCTCCTTGATTTGCAAGGATCAAGCGCCGGAAGGCGGGTTTGGTTGCATGCCCTGCGGGTTGCAGACGGGCGGCCCGCGAGGCATCAGGGCGGCAATCAAGGAGACCGAACGATGAAGACCCGCGCCGCCGTTGCGTTCGAGGCAAAAAAACCGCTCGAGATCGTCGAACTCGACCTGGAGGGGCCGAAATCCGGCGAGGTTCTGGTCGAAATCATGGCGACCGGCATCTGTCACACCGACGCCTACACGCTCGACGGCCTTGATTCGGAAGGGTTGTTTCCGAGCGTGCTGGGCCATGAAGGTGCGGGCATCGTCCGCGAGATCGGCGCGGGTGTGACCAGCGTCGCGGTCGGCGATCACGTCATCCCGCTCTACACGCCCGAATGCCGCCAGTGTAAGTCGTGCCTCAGCGGCAAGACCAACCTGTGCACCGCGATCCGCGCGACGCAAGGGAAAGGGCTGATGCCCGACGGGACAACGCGGTTCAGCTACAAGGGTCAGCCGATCTTCCATTACATGGGCTGCTCGACCTTCTCGAACTTCACGGTGCTGCCGGAGATCGCGGTGGCCAAGATCCGTACCGACGCGCCGTTCGACACCAGCTGCTATATTGGCTGTGGCGTGACGACGGGCGTGGGGGCGGTCGTGCATACGGCGAAGGTCCAGCCGGGCGACACCGTCGTCGTGTTCGGGCTCGGCGGGATCGGGTTGAACGTCATCCAGGGCGCGAAGCTGGCGGGGGCGGGGATGATCGTCGGGGTCGACATCAATCCGGACCGCGAGGACTGGGGCCGTCGTTTCGGCATGACGCATTTTGCCAACCCGAAGGATGTGGGCGATATCGTCGCGCACATCGTCGCGCTGACCGACGGTGGCGCGGACTACAGCTTCGACGCGACCGGCAACACGACGGTGATGCGGCAGGCGCTCGAATGCTGCCATCGCGGCTGGGGCACGAGCATCGTGATCGGCGTGGCGGAGGCGGGCAAGGAGATTTCCACGCGACCGTTCCAGCTCGTCACCGGGCGCAACTGGCGCGGCACCGCGTTCGGCGGCGCGCGTGGGCGGACCGATACGCCCAAGATCGTCGACTGGTACATGAACGGCATGATCCAGATCGACCCGATGATCACGCACCGGCTGACGCTCGACGAGATCAACAAGGGCTTCGACCTGATGCACGCCGGCGAGAGCATCCGCTCCGTCGTGATCTACTGAGGAGCGGGCCCATGTTCACGCACATCATGATCGGCGCAGACGATATCGCGGCGTCAAAGGCGTTCTACGACGCGGCGCTCGGGGCTTTGGGCGTGCCGGCGGGTGTCGCCGACGAATGGGGGCGGGTGATCTACACGCACGACGGCAGCCGCTTCCTGCTGACCAAGCCGATCGACGGCCAGCCGGCCAGTCACGGTAACGGCAGCACGCTGGGTTTTGCCGCCGCGTCGACCGAGGCCGCCGATGCGTGGCACGCCGCCGGGCTCGCGAACGGCGGCACGGCTTGCGAGGATCCACCCGGCGTGCGCAACGCGACGGGCGGGCGGAAACTGTATCTGGCGTATCTGCGCGATCCGTCGGGCAACAAGCTGTGCGCGCTGCACCGGGTCGCGTGATGGAGACCGTCTCGACCAGCAAGGCGTATGGCGGCATCCAGGGCGTGTACCGCCATGCCTCGACCGCAACGGGCACCGACATGACGTTCGCGGTCTATGTCCCGCCGCATGACGAGGGCGCGCATCTGCCAGTGCTGTGGTTCCTGGCGGGGCTGACCTGCACGCATGCCAATGTCATGGATAAGGGCGAGTATCGGCGGGCCTGCGCGGAACTGGGCGTGATCCTGGTGGCACCGGATACCTCGCCGCGGGGCGACGATGTTCCCGACGACGAGGCGTATGATTTCGGCAAGGGCGCGGGGTTCTACGTCGATGCGACCGAAGAGCCCTGGGCGAAGAATTTCCGGATGCGGTCCTATGTCGAGGATGAACTGCCCGCCTTGATTGCGGCGCAGTTTCCGATGGCGGACATGGCGCGGCAGGGGATCATGGGGCATTCGATGGGCGGCCATGGTGCGCTGACGATCGGGTTGCGTAACCCGGATCGGTTCAGGAGCGTGTCGGCGTTCGCCCCCATCGTCTCGCCGCTGCAGTGCCCGTGGGGCGAGAAGGCGCTGGGCGGGTATCTCGGGCCCGACCGGATGACGTGGCGCGCCTATGATGCGTGCGCGCTGATCGAGGATGGCGCGCGGGTGGCGGCGCTGCTGGTCGACCAGGGCGATGCGGATGGCTTCCTGGTCGAGCAGCTGAAGCCGGCATTGCTGGCCAAGGCTTGCGAGGCGGCGGGGATCGACCGGACGCTGCGGATGCAGCCGGGCTATGATCACAGCTACAATTTCATCTCGACCTTCATGTCCGATCATGTCGCGTGGCATGCGGAACGGCTGGGGTAGGCCTTTGTCCGCTAGGTGGCGGACGGGTTTTCCCAAGCGGGAGACCCCAGCTTTCGCTGGGGTGACGGGGAGGGGGCGAGCCGCCTGCACGCCCAACTCCCGCCCGTCATCCCAGCGAACGCTGGGATCTCACCGTGTAGCGACCGACGCTTGCCCCGCTAGCGAACCACGTCATACCCGCGCGCGATCCCGCCCACGGCATGATCGCGCGACAGTCTTCCCCTCAGAACTTGAACCCCGCCGCGACTCCGTACCGGCGCGGATCGATCGTGAAGATGTTGGTGAACAGCCCCGCCGACTGGTCGGTCACATATTGCCCGGTCGTCGCGTCGTTGTTCGTCAAGTTCTGCACGAACGCGCGGACGTAGAAGCGGTCCTCGCGGGCGTTGAGCTGGACCTGCATGTTGACGACCTCATACCCCTGGATCCGGTCGATCTGGGTGTTGAAGATGCTGCCCGACAGCCCGCCGGTGTAGTTGAGATCGGCGCGGGGGACGAGCGTCATGCCGTTGGCGAAGTCGATCGTGTACTGCGCACCGACCGACCATTTGTAGGTCGGCGCCTGGGGCAGGCGGTTGCCGCGGATGTTGGTGGTCACGCCGTCGAGCACCGACACGCCGCTGACCGCCGCGTTCGCACCCAGCGCCGAGCAGATACCGAACGCGCCGGTCGCCGAGATCGTCGGGATCGCGGTCGGCGCGCGCAGGCCGATCGCCTGATTGACCGCCGCGACATAGCCGTTCGACAACGCCGCATTGCCCGCGACGTTGGGCACGACGACGCAGTTCGACGCGTTGGTGATGTCCTTGATGATCACCGCGTCCGCACGGCCCCCCGACACGTCGCGCGGGTTCACCAGGAACTTGTCGCTCGACACTTTCGAGTGGAGGTAGCTCGCGTTCATGTTGACCACGAACGCCGGGATCGGGCTCATGATCGCCTCTGCCTCGACGCCGTAGATATCGGCATCGACATTGTCGTTGACCGAGGTGCGCGCGACGATCCGGCTCAGCTGGAGGTTCTTGTACTGGTAGAAGAAGCCGGTGAGGTTCAGCCGCAGTCGGCCGCCGCCGAACGTGTTCTTCGAGCCGATTTCGTAGGCATTGACCTGCTCGGGATCGAACGTGCTGCTCACGCTGAACTGCGGCAGTAGCGGCGGGTTGATGCCCCCCGATTTATACCCGCGCGAGTAGGAGGCGTAGAGCAGGTTGTTTTCGGTAATCCGGTAGTCGATCACCGCGCGGCCGGTCAGTCGCGAGAAGCTGACCTGCGCATTGGCGAACTCCTGGCGCCCGGGCAGGTTCGGGTCGAAATCGACAACGCCGTAATTGAGGCCCTGCTCGATCGCGGTGGCACCGATCGGGGTCAGCACGTTGAGCGCGAGGTTGCGCGCCTGGTCGGTCTTCTCGTCATGATTGTAGCGCAGGCCGACGGTCAGCTTCAGCTTGTCGGTGAACTTGAAATACGTCTCGCCGAAGATGCCGTAGGATTTCAGGCGGAACTCGACGTCGCTGTTGCGATAGAACGGCGTCGAGAGGAAATAGCCGTTGCCCGCGGGCAGCCCTGCTCCTGCCGCGTTCGCCGAACCGAGGACGCCGGACGCATAGTCGAGCCCGAACGCGGTGACGAAATAGTCGGTGTTGCTCGATTTGCTGTCGACATAGATGCCGCCGAGCAGGAAGTTGAACATCCCGTCAAAATTACTGTCGAGATGCGCCTCGGCGGAATATTGCCGGTTCTTCTGCCGCGAGCGATCGAAGTCGAGGCTCTGTGCATAGCAGCCGACCGAATTGCCGCCATAGATGCCGACATTGTTCGGATCGGCGGCGGACTGGCAGGCGCCACCCGCGGGGCCGTTCGGGATCAGCGCCTGCCGCACGCCGCTGAGGAACGCGAACGGCGACCCTGTGCGGGCCAGCGCATTGAGCGTGGCGAGCCCGACATTGTTGGTCAGCGGGTTCTCGACGGCGAGGTTGTAGTCGGTCATGCTGTCGACGACGTTACGCGTGTAGCCGCCGGTGAAGTTCAGGCTGACCGGGCCGAAATCGTGGAAGATCTTGGCGGTATATTGCTCCTCTTCGGCGAAGTAGGTCGGGCTGTAGTCGAGTGACACTTGCCGCACGTCACTCGGGTTGACGACGCCGGCATAGGTGTCCGGTCCGTACAGGCTTTGCAGCCCGAAGCGGCTGAGCGCAGGGTTGTTGACCGCGAAGAACTCGCTTGAGCTCAGCACCGCGGCGAGCGTCGAATTGCCGTTCGCGGTTTCGTTGGCCAGCCGGTCGGGCAAGCAGCCGAGGATACCCGTCGGATCGCGGTGGCACAGCTGCTTCTGCAACCGCGAGCGATCGTCCTTCTCGCGGAAATACGAGCCGATCAGGTCGATCCGCGTATCGCTGGTGGGCTCCCACGAAAGCGTGCCGCGGACCGAATACAGGTCGCGCCCGTCGATATCGCGACCGTCGTACAGGTTCTCGGTATAGCCGCCGCGGTTGAGATACGTGCCGGCGACCCGGATGCCGAGCGTGTCGGTGAAGGGCAGGTTGAACATCGCCTTCACGCGCTTCGAATCGTAATTGCCGTATTCGAACTCGGCGGCGGCATGGATGCCCGTGAGATCGGGCTTGGCCGAGATGAAATTGACCACGCCCGAGGTCGCGTTGCGGCCGAACAGCGTGCCCTGCGGTCCGCGGAGGACCTCGATCCGCTCTAGATCGAAGAACTCGCTCTCGAACAGGCGGGTCGTGACCAGCGGCATGTCGTTGACGTGGATGCCGGTCGCGGTATCGCACGTCGCGCCGGTGCACAGGTCGCCGATCCCGCGGATCGTGAAGCTCGATGTGGTGAAGTTGGTCTTGGTGAAGGTGATGTTGGGCAGCGTCTGCTGGAGCGCGCTCGGGTTGACGATCTGCTGTTTGGCAAGGTTGTCAGCGGTAAAGGCGCTCACAGCAATCGGAACGTCTTGCAGACGCTGCGATTGGCGTTGCGCGGTAATCACGATATCCTGCGCCGCGTAGGGGTCGAACGGCGGCGCCGACGGCGTTGTGACCGCGTCCTGGCCGGGGCCGTTGGTTGGCCCGGTATCTGGCCCGGTATCTGGCCCGGTATCTGGCCCGGTACTTTGCGTTGAAGTCGTGGTGGCGGTCTGGGCGGTGGCGGGAACAACAGGCAGCAACAACATCGCCGAGGCGGCGAGTAATTCGAACTTAGCCATGATCTATCCTCTCCCTGGAACCGCCCCGGTCTTTGCCGATGTCGGTTTCGATTTTCAGGTATGTTCAATAAGCGATCAAAAGTTTGCGTCGTCAACGCTTTTATAGGTCGGAAAACCACGCCAAATGCGGCAGGAATACAGGATGAAACAGTTGCAAATTCGAACTCATGTTACGGACAGGCGTATTGACGCTACGGCAACGCACGATGTCGGCTGAACCAATGGGGGGGGTAGGGCAGTTGGTCGACGACGATGGCAAGATCATCGTGCCGCCGGAGGTCGCCGATGCGATCAGAACGCTGATCCGCTGGTCGGGTGACAATCCCGACCGCGAAGGCCTGCTCGATACGCCACGTCGAGTCGCGCGGGCGTGGAAGGAATATTGCGCGGGCTATGGCGACGATCCAGCCAAGCACCTCGATCGCGTGTTCGAGGAGGTCGGCGGCTATGACGAGATCGTCCTGCTGAAGGACATCCCCTTCCAGTCGCACTGCGAGCATCACATGGCGCCGATCATCGGCAAGGCTCACATCGCCTATCTGCCGCGCAACCACGTCGTCGGCATCTCCAAGCTCGCGCGCGTCCTGCACGGGTTCGCGCGCCGGTTGCAGGTGCAGGAGCGGCTGACCGCGGAAGTGGCGGACTGCATCTGGGACAACCTCAAGCCGCAGGGTGTCGCGGTGGTGATCGAGGCGAGCCATGCGTGCATGGCTGCGCGCGGCGTCAGGACGCCGGGGGTGACGATGGTGACCAGCCGGATGATGGGCGTCTTTCGCGACGACGAACGCAGCCGCAAGGAAGTGCTGGCGTTGATGGGGCAGCGCGCCTGATGCGGAGGACCGTGCTGGTTACCGGCGGGGCGAAGCGGCTCGGTGCGGCGATCGTGCGGCGGCTGGCGGCGGATGGGCATGCGGTGATCGTGCATCAGGGGCATTCGCCCGACGAGGCCGCGGCCTTGGTCGCGGAGATCGTCGGTGGCGGCGGACGCGCCGTCGCTATAGCGGGCGACCTGGGCGATCTCGGTGCGATTGGCGACCTGTTCGCGGCGGCACGCGCCGCGACCGGCGAGCCGGTCGACGGGCTGGTGAACTGCGCGTCGCGGTTCGCGTTCGACCGGCCGCCGAGTGTCGATCCGGCGCTGTTCGGCGAGCTTGGCGCGATCAACTGCGGTGCGCCGGTTCTGTTGGCGTCCGCGCTGGCGTCACAGGACGACGTGCTCGATGGCGCGGTCGTAAATCTGCTCGACCAGAAGGTGGCGAACCTGAACCCTGATTTCTTCTCTTATAGTTGCGCGAAGATTGCGTTGGAGGGGGCGACGACGATGCTGGCGCAGGCGCTGGGCCCACGCATCGCGGTGAACGCGGTGTCGCCGGGTCTGACCTTACCGAGCGGGGACCAGAGCGAGGCGGAGTTCGCAGCAGTGGCGAGCGACAATCTGCTGCGGCGGCCGGTCGGGGCGGGGGCGGTGGCCGATGCGGTGGCATGGCTACTGACCGCGAAGGGCGTGACCGGGCAGAACGTCTTCGTCGATTGCGGGCAGCGGTTTTTGGCGCGGGAGGGCGATGTGATGTTCGAGACGCGACATGGCTGAATTCACGACGATCCTCGACGGGTTCGCGGTGATGATGCGGCTCGGCATCCACCCGCACGAGGTGGCGCCGCAGCGCGTGCTCGTGTCGGTGGAGATGACGGTCGTATACCCCTCGGCGCTGCATGACGATGCGATCGAGGAGGTCCTCGATTATGACTTCGTGCGGACTGGGATCCTGGCGATGGTCGCCGAGCGCCCGATCGCGTTGCAGGAGACTCTCTGCGAGGGGATCGCCGCGCTGTGTCTGGCGGATGCGCGCGTGCAGCGGGTGAAGGTGCGGACGATGAAGACCGACGTCTATCCGGACGCCCGTGTAGGGTGTGAGATCGTCCGGGAGCGCTAATCCTCCCCGGAACGGGGAGGGGGACCGCCACGCACTTGCGGGGTGGTGGAGGGGGCTGTCCCAGTAGCGTAACGCTCGCGGCACGCCCCCTCCACCAGCTATGCTGGTCCCCCTCCCCGCGTGCGGGGAGGATTAGGCACGGTTGGCGGCGCTCAACACGGCCCGGACCGAAGCCGTGGCGATATCGGTGTCCATGCCGACGCCAAACACGGTCTTTCCCTCCGCCGTGCGGCATTCGACATACGCCGCGGCCTGCGCATCCGCCCCGTGGCCGATCGCATGCTCGTTGTAATCCACCACGTCGAGCGTCGGCCCAGTCGACTCCGCGATCGCCGCGATGACGCCCGAGATCAGCCCGTTGCCGCGCCCCGAGATCGACCGCTCCTCGCCATCGATCGCGACGCGGCCGATGAAGACGCGCTGGCCCGCGGTGCCGCTTTCCTCGTAATCGCGCAACTCCACGCGGTCGTCCGCCTGCGGCATGTAGGTCCGCGCGAACAGGCCCCAGATATCGGCGGCGTTCAGTTCGCGGCTCGTCTCGTCGGCATAGGCCTGGACGTGACGGCTGAAATCGGCCTGGAGGCGCTTGGGCAGCTTCAGCCCCTTGTCCTGCTCGATCACCCACGCGACGCCACCCTTGCCCGACTGCGAATTGACGCGGATCACCGCCTCGTAGCTGCGGCCGAGATCGGCGGGGTCGATCGGGAGATAGGGCACCTCCCACAATGTGTCGTTCTTCGCCTCCTGCGCTGCGAAGCCCTTCTTGATCGCGTCCTGATGCGACCCCGAAAACGCGGTGAAGACGAGGTCGCCGGCATAGGGTGTGCGCGGGTGGACGGGGATGTTGGTGCAGTAATTGACCGTGTTCACGATGCCGTCGATGTCCGACAAATCGAGCTTCGGGTCGACGCCTTGCGTGTACATGTTGAGCGCGACAGTTACGAGATCGCAATTGCCGGTGCGTTCGCCATTGCCGAGCAGGCAGCCCTCGACCCGGTCCGCGCCCGCCATCATGCCGAGTTCGGCCGCGGCGACGCCGGTGCCGCGGTCGTTATGCGTGTGCAGGCTGATCGCGACCGAGTCGCGGTTGCGGATGTTGCGCCCGAACCATTCGATCTGGTCGGCATAGATGTTGGGCGTCGCGCATTCGACGGTGGCGGGCAGGTTGAAGATGATCGGAGTGTCGGGCGTCGGCATCAGGACGTCCATCACCGCCTCGCAGACCTCAAGGCTGAAATCGAGTTCGGCGGTTGAGAATGTCTCGGGGCTGTATTCGAACTGCCAGTGGACGTTCGGCTGCTTGGCGGCCTCGTCGCGCAGCACCTTGGCGCCGTCGATCGCGATCTGCTTCACCTGCGCGCGGTCCATGCCGAACACGATCTTGCGCCACGCCGGGCTGACCGCGTTGTAGAGGTGGACGATCGCGGTCTTCGCGCCGACGAGGCTGGCAAAGCTCGTCTCGATGAGGTCGCGGCGCGACTGGGTCAGCACCTGGATCGCGACGTCGTCGGGGATGCGCCCGGTCTTCACGAGGCCCGAGATGAAGTCGAATTCGGTCGCGCCCGCGCTCGGGAAGCCGACCTCGATCTCCTTCAGCCCCACCTTGCAGAGCAGGTCGAAGAAGCGCGTCTTCTTCTCGGCATCCATCGGATCGATCAGCGCCTGGTTGCCGTCACGCAGATCGGTCGACAGCCAGCGCGGCGGCTTGACGATGGTCTTCGACGGCCATTGGCGGTCGGGCAAATTGATTTGCGGAAAAGGTCGGTATTTCGTCGATGGGTCGCGCAGCATGGCCGGTCTCTCGTGTTCGGGAGTTCTGGATCAGCCCTTAGGCGCGGGGCACGCCGGACATGGCGCGCACGGTCGATGACGCGCCTAAGGGCGCGTAAGTCGAAGCAGCAGGAGGCGACCGAGAGACATTGCGGTCGTCCTATCGCGCGGACATGGTATATGTCCAGCGCGATAGGGTGCGCAGATGGATTATTGCGCGGAGAAGGCCGCGTTGATCGTCAGATCGACCTTGTCGGACACGACCGGGGCATAGGCGCCGATGTTGAAGTCGCTGCGCTTGATCGAGGTCGTCGCGCGGAAGCCGAAGTTCAGCTTCTTGTTCATCGGGTTCGGGCCTGCGCCCACGAACGTCGCCTGGAGCACGACCGGCTTGGTGACGCCCTTGAGCGTCAGGTCGCCGGTGATGGTCGCCTTGTCGCCGGTCGCGACGACCTTGGTCGAGACGAACTTGGCGGTGGGGTAGGTCGCCGCATCGAAAAAGTCCTTCGACTTCAGATGGCCGGCGAACGGCGCGGATGTGACCGAGAGCTGGTCGATCGCGAAGTTTACTTCGACCTTGGTCGCGTTAGGCTTGGCGGGATCGATCGTGATGCTGCCGTCCGATGCGCCGAACTGCCCCTCGAGCATCGAGAAGCCCATGTGGTTGACCTGCCATGTCACCTGCGTGTGGTTGGGATCGGTCTTGTAGGTGCCGGGGGCGATTCGCGCCTTGACGGGCGCGCCGGGCACGCCAGCGGTTTGGGCGAGCACGCCCTGTGTGATGAGGGGCGCTGCGGTGAGGGCGAGGATCGAGGCTAGGACTAAGCGCATGCGGGTTCTCCTGTTTGATGCGCGATGCTGGCGGAGCGGCTGCGCTGCGTCAAACGGCGTTATGCCAACGCTGTGTTTCGGATTCGGGGCGTGGGGGGCGGGGCAGCGCCCCCCAAGTTCGTCATCCTGGGCTCGACCCAGGATCCAGAGCCACGAACCGCCGGCCTGGGGCTCTGGATCCTGACTTTCGTCAGGATGACGCGGGTAAGGATCGAGGTGGAGCGCTACCCCCACGCCCGCCCGTCGGACGCGGCGAAGGCCGCGCTCAAGCGCTGCGCGCTTTCGCGTCAGTTCTTCGCCTTATCCACCAACGCATTCTTCCCGATCCACGGCATCATGCCGCGCAGTTCCGACCCGATCTTCTCGATCGGATGCGCCAGCGCCTGCTTGCGCGCCGCCTTCAGCTCCGGCTGCCCCGCCCGGTTGTCGAGGATGAAGTTCTTCACGAACCGGCCCGACTGGATGTCGGCGAGGACGCGCTTCATCTCGGCCTTGGTCTCCGAGGTGATGATCCGCGGCCCCGTGGTGATGTCGCCATATTCGGCGGTGTTCGAGATCGAATAGCGCATGTTGGCGATGCCGCCCTCATACAGCAGGTCGACGATCAGCTTGGTCTCGTGGAGGCACTCGAAATAGGCCATTTCGGGCGCGTAGCCGGCTTCGGTCAGCGTCTCGAACCCGGCCTGGATCAGGTGGGTGATGCCGCCGCAGAGCACGGCCTGCTCACCGAACAGGTCGGTCTCGCATTCCTCGCGGAAGTTGGTCTCGATGATGCCCGACCGACCGCCGCCGACGCCGCTGGCATAAGCGAGCGCGATGTCGTGTGCGTTGCCCGACTTGTCCTGGTCGATCGCGATCAGGCAGGGAACGCCGCCGCCGCGGACATATTCGCTGCGCACGGTGTGGCCGGGGCCCTTGGGCGCGATCATGATGACGTCGAGATCGGCGCGTGGCTCGATCAGGCCGAAATGCACGTTCAGGCCGTGTGCGAACGCGATCGTCGCGCCCTGCTTCAGATTGTCGTGCAGGTCGGTCGCGTAGATCGCCGCCTGATGCTCGTCGGGGGCGAGGATCATGACGATGTCGGCCCAGGCGGCGGCTTCGGCGTTAGTCTTGACCGCGAAGCCGGCGTCGATCGCCTTCTTGGCGGTGGCCGAACCTTCGCGCAGTGCGATCGCGACGTCCTTGACGCCGGAATCGCGGAGGTTCTGCGCGTGCGCATGGCCCTGCGAGCCGTAACCGACGATCGCGATCTTCTTGTCGGTGATCAGGTTCAGGTCGGCGTCGCGATCGTAATAGACACGCATTATATTCTTCCTTCTTTCGTCATTCCGGCGGACGCCGGAACCCAGGGTTCCAGGCGGCGCCGTTCGTGGCTCTGGGTCCTGACTTTCGTCAGGATGACGGGGTGGTATTCTTTCAGGCCGCCTCTTTGCCGCGAGCGATCGCGACGATGCCGGTTCGGGCGACTTCGATCAGACCGACTTCACCCATAAGTTCGACGAACTTGTCGATCTTGTCGGTGCCGCCGGTAACCTCGAACACGAAGCTCGACGTCGTCGCATCGACCACGCGGGCGCGGTAGACGTCGGCGAGGCGCAACGCCTCGATCCGGTGGTCGCCGGTGCCGCGGACCTTGATCAACGCCAGCTCGCGCTCGACATGCGCGCCCATCGCGGTGAGGTCGGTCACCTTGTGGACGGGCACCAGCCGGTCGAGCTGGGCGATGATCTGCTCGATCGTCGCCGCGCTCGCCGAGGTGACGATCGTGATCCGACTGACCGATTTGTCCGCGGTGATCTCGCTCACCGTCAGGCTCTCGATATTATAGCCGCGCGCGGTGAACAGGCCGGCGATCCGGGCGAGGATGCCGGGCTCGTTGTCGACGATGACGGCCAGCGTGTGCCGCTCGGCCTTTTCCTGGGAAATGTGCATGACTAGCCTTCTCCCCTCCCTAACAGGGAGGGGCCGGGGGTGGGTTGGTTTCGATTGGAGGCGACGGTGGCCAAAGCAGGCCGACCCACCCCCAACCCCTCCCTTTCAGGGAGGGGAGCAACATTAGGATGCGCCATCACACCAGCGCCTTCGCTTCGTCGTCCATCGTGCCCGACACTTCGTTGGCCTGCAGGATCATGTCGGTATGCGCCGCGCCGCTCGGAATCATCGGGAAGCAGTTGGTCAGCTGCGACACGCGGCAGTCGACGATCACCGGCCCGTCATGGGCGAGCATATCCGCGATCCCGCTGTCGAGCTGGTCGCGCGTCTCGATCAGAATGCCCTTCCAGCCATACGCCTCGCCCAGCTTCACGAAATCGGGCAGCGAATCCGAATAGCTTTCGGAATAGCGGCTCTCATAGGTGAGTTCCTGCCACTGGCGGACCATGCCCATATACTGGTTGTTGAGGATGAAGATCTTCACCGGCAACCGGTATTGCGACGCCGTCGCCAGCTCCTGGATGTTCATCTGGATCGATGCCTCGCCGGCGATGTCGATCACCAGCGCGTTCGGGTTGCCGAGCTGCGCGCCGATCGCCGCGGGCAGGCCATAGCCCATCGTGCCGAGCCCGCCGCTGGTCAGCCACTTGTTCGGCTTCTCGAACCCGAAATGCTGCGCGGCCCACATCTGGTGCTGGCCAACCTCAGTTGTGATGATCGGCGACTGGGCGTGCGTTGCGTCGAACAACGCCCGGATCGCGCGCTGCGGCATGATCTCGGTCGGATCGGTCTCGGGGAAATCGAGACACTTCTTCGCACGCCACTCGGCGATCCGGTTCTGCCAGTCGGTCGTGTCAGGCTTGGGATGCTGGCGGCTCTTCCAGATCCGGATCATGTCCTCGAGCGCATGGCCGACGTCCGCAATGATGCCGAGATCGACGCGCACCGTCTTGTTCACCGACGAGCGATCGATGTCGACATGCACTTTCCGCGAATTCGGGCTGAACGCATCGAGGCGTCCCGTCACGCGGTCGTCGAAGCGCGATCCGAGCGCGACGACGAGGTCGGCCTGGTTCATCGCCATGTTCGCCTCGTACGTGCCGTGCATGCCGAGCATGCCGAGCCACTGCGGCCCCGATGCGGGATAGGCGCCGAGGCCCATTAGCGTCGACGTCACCGGCGCGCCGGTGATCCGAACGAGTTCGCACAGCAACTGGCTCGCGGCCGGACCCGAATTGATGATGCCGCCGCCGGTGTACAGGATCGGGCGCTCGGCCGCGGCGAGCATGTCGAGCAGCTGCTCGATCTGGCTCTGGTCTGCCTTCACCTGTGGGCGATAGGTCTTGTGCTGGATCGGGCCGGGCTTCTTGTAGCGCGCCGTGGCGACCTGGACGTCCTTGGGGATGTCCACGACCACCGGGCCGGGACGCCCCGAGGTGGCGATGTGGAACGCCTCGTGGATCACGTCACCCAGGCGGGCGGGATCCTTCACGAGGTAATTATGCTTCGAGCAATGGCGCGTGATGCCGACGGTATCGGCCTCCTGGAACGCGTCGGTGCCGATCAGCGCGGTCGGCACCTGGCCGGTGATCACGACCATCGGGATCGAATCCATCAGCGCGTCGGTGATCCCGGTGACCGCGTTGGTCGCGCCCGGGCCGGAGGTGACGAGCACGACGCCGGGCTTGCCGGTCGAGCGCGCATAGCCTTCCGCGGCATGCGTCGCGGCCTGCTCGTGACGCACCAGCACATGCTTGATCCGGCCACTGCGGAACAGCGCATCGTAGATCGGCAGCACGGCACCGCCGGGATAGCCGAAGACGACCTCCACGCCGAGATCGCACAGCGCCTCGATCAGGATATCGGCTCCACTCTTCTCGGTCATCACGTCTATTCCTTTGCGAACGGGCAGCCTTTAGCGCCTCGTGGAGGGGCCGGCTACCGATATAAAAGATGCGTGTCAAACATCATTTGAGCAATATAGTTTCAAATTGCTGCAGGCGCGTCGGTAGATCGAGCGCGTCAGTGCGGCTCCAGGCGGCGGGCGGCTGGTGCCTGAGCCATGTATATTGGCGCTTGGCATAGCGCCGTGTCGCGAGCGATCCGGCCGCGATGGCCTCTGCATCGGTGGTTTCGCCGCGGACGAGCGCGGCGATCTCGGGCACGCCGATCGCGCGGCGTATGGGGGCGTCCTGCGGGATGTCGGTCCGCGCCAAGAGTGCCGCGACCTCCGCGCGGCTGGTGTCGGCCATGTCGGCGAAGCGCTGGTCGATCCGCGCGGTCAGCCAGTCGCGGTCGGGGATGAGAATGAGGGCGCGGACGTCGATCCGGTCGCCGATCCCGCCGACGCGCTCGGTCTGCCAGTCGGCGAGCGTGCGGCCGGTGGCGCGAACGACTTCGAGTGCGCGGGCGACGCGGGTCGTGTCCGCAGGCGCCAATCGCCCGGCGGCGGAGGGGTCGAGCAGGGCAAGCGCGGCATGCGCCTCGGCGACGGGAAGCGCGCGGACCTGCTCGCGGAGGGCCGGGTCGATCGCGGGGACGGGGGCGATCCCGTCGAGCAAGGTACGGATATAGAGCCCGGTGCCACCGACCAGGATCGGGAGCATCCCCTCGTCCAGCGTGTCTTCGATCGCCCGTGTGGCCTCGGCGGCCCAGCGTGCGGCGGAATAGGTCGCGTCGGCGGCGTTGACATGGCCGAACAGGCGGTGCGGCGCGCTGGCTTCCTCCGCAGCCGACGGTCGCGCGGTCAGGATGCGGAGATCGGCATAGAGCTGCGCGGAGTCTGCGTTGATGACGACGCCGTCGTGGCGCGCGGCGATGGCGAGCGCGAGCGCGGACTTGCCGCTCGCGGTCGGCCCTGCGATGAGCGCGACCTTCGGGAGATACGATATGTTCACGGCAACGCTTATAGCCTCGGGCACGCTGACCGCGGGCGATATTTCGACGGCGATGGATCGGTTGCGCGATGCGGGCTGCGCCCCGGGCGCGAGTGGTTGGATCGACGAAGGCGCGGCGGCGGACCTGATCTTCGGGATGGCGCCCGATGCGGCGCGGGCGGCGCTGGAGGGCGCGTTCGCCGGCACCGACGTGGTCGTGCAGTCGAGCCTGACGCGGACCAAAATGCTGCTCGTGGCCGACATGGATTCGACGATGATCACCGTCGAGTGCATCGACGAACTCGCCGATTACGCCGGGATCAAGCCGCAGATCGCCGAGATCACCGAACGCGCGATGCGCGGCGAACTCGATTTCGAGGCGGCGCTGGATGCGCGCGTGGCGTTGCTGACGGGGCTGGCCGAGAGTGATATCGAACGCTGTCTCGCCGAGCGCGTGACGATCATGCCGGGGGCGAAGGCGCTGGTACGGACGATGCGGTCGCGCGGCGCGCTGGCGGTACTCGTTTCGGGCGGCTTCACGCGCTTTGCCGAGCCCGTCGCCAAGGCGATCGGCTTCGACCGTGCGATCGCGAACGTGCTGGAGATCGAGGGTGGTGTCCTGACGGGGACGGTGACCAAGCCGATCGTCGGGTCGCACACCAAGCTGACGACGCTGCGTGCCGCGATTGCCGAGCAAGGGATCGGGGTGGAGGAATCACTGGCGGTTGGCGACGGGGCGAACGATCTGGCGATGATCGAGGCTGCCGGCTTGGGCGTCGCCTATCATGCCAAGCCGATCGTCGCGGCGGCCGCGGCGGCGCGGATCGATCACGGCGACCTGACCGCGCTTCTGTATGCGCAGGGCGTTCCGAAGCGCGATTGGGTCCTAGACTGAGCCAGAGGCCGTCATCCTGACGAAAGTCAGGATCCAGAGCCAATAGCGATGTTCCCCGCGGCTCTGGATCCTGGGTCCAGCCCAGGATGACGGCGGTTAAATGGCTGCGATCAAGTAAGATCGCTGCCCTGAATCGAGTTACGCCTTCGCGAGCGGAGTGCCGCTGGCCTCGCACACATACGTTGCCAGTTCCTCGCGCAACGGCAGGCCCTTGATTGGCCGCAACGGCCCGTCGTTGGCGATGTCGGTTTCCACCAACGCGCGGTTCGGACCAACGCCCAGCACATGGAACAACCGCTTGGCGCAATCGACTTCAGTCCGCGCATAGGCGACCTTGCCGTCATGCTCCTGTCGCAGGATCGCGATGATCGTGCCGCCGACGGCCTTGCGTTCACGGAGAAGGAAATGCCGCGAAGTCGGGTCGGACGGGGTCGGGATCAGCCGCCCCTTCACCGTCAACTGCGCGGGTTTGGGCACGGCGACATCCGTCTCCGCGAGATTGCGCAGCGAGACGCCGTTATCCGCAACCATATCGTTGGCAGGCTGCTGGCCAGAACACGCGGACAACAGCGTTGCGCCGGCAAGTGCCAGCGCCAAGGTCTTCGAAATCATACATCTTGCTCCCGGTCGATGTCGAAACGGAACGACCGGACCGCGGAATTGATCCGAAACGACCTATAGTGGTTCCGAGAACGCGCCCGGCATCTCGCCATCCCTAGCGCGAAGCGGCTTGTATCAGGGGGCGACGATCACGCAGGGGACGCCCGCGGCCGAACAGGCACGGGCCGCATCCGCCTTCGAGACAAAGCCGCCGGCTTGCAGTCGGGTGAACGCACCCGCCTTCGGGTAGAAGGGCTGCGCGCCGCGAAGCTTGCCGCGGACCCGGTTCCAAAGCGTCTCGGCATTGCCTTGATCGCGGAACGCGCCAAGCTGGATCCGCCAGTTGCCGGTCGCACGGGTGGGGGCGGGTTTCGGCGCTGGCTTGGTGACCGGTGGCTTGGCCGCGACAATTTTGGCCGGCGCGGGGGCGCGCGTCGGTGCGGGAACGCGGGCGGGGAGCGAACTTGCGGGCAGTTTCGACGGGCGCGGAACCTGTGTATCAGGTGGCGGCATTTTCGGCTGCCCGACCGTCGATCGCGACGGCTCCGGCGCCGACGCATCGGCCTGCAACGCATAGCGCTGGGCGAGCGCAGTGCCCTTTTCGCGGTCGGCGGGCGAGATATACTGGTCCATCTGCGCCAATGTCTGCGACGCGGATTGCAGCCCCGAGGCCGAGGCGCGCGTCATCAGTGCATAGGCGCGGGGGATATCGCGCGGTACGGCGTCGCCGTTGAACAGCATCGTGCCGAGCACGAGCTGCGTCCGCGGTTCGCCGCGCGCGACCGACTTCTCGAGCCAGGGGAGCGCGTCGGACTTCTTGTTCGCCTGGAACAGCGCCAAGCCGTAATTGTCGCCCGCCTGCAAATGGCCCTGCATCGCCGCCTTGCGAAACCAGCTTTCGGCGAGCACCGGATCGAGCGGCACGCCGCGTCCGAGCTTGTATGCCTGGGCGAGATTGAACTGCGCGTCGGCATCGCCGGCGACCGCGAGCGGCCGCCATTCGCCGATCGCGCGCGGGAAGTCGCCCTTGGCCCAGGCATCGACGCCAGCCTTGACGTCGGCCAGTGCCGGGGCGGCGACGAGCAACCCGCTCACCGCCACCGCACCCAAGAAAAGCTTACCAACCGTCATCGCGCGATCCCATCTCACCATGACGTCACCATGGCGGCGTTCGCGGTGCAAGGCAAAGCCCGCGACGTGGCGTTCGGGCAAATAGCGCCGCGTACCAACGCATTATGACGGCGCGTTAACCGCTTCTTAGACCCGTGCATGGCAATTCCTCGGCGGAGAGCAGGGGAATTTATGCGCGTTCTGGCGTTCGCATCGCAGAAGGGGGGATCGGGGAAGACGACCTTGACGGGTCATCTCGCCGTCCAGGCGGAGCGTGCCGGCCATGGTCCCGTGGTGCTGATCGACATCGATCCGCAGGGCTCGCTGTCCGACTGGTGGAACGAGCGCGTCGCTGAGGAACCCGCCTTCGCGCAGACAACCGTGTCGCGGTTGCCGGCCGATCTCGAGATTTTGCGCCAGCAGGGCTTCAAGCTGGCGATGATCGATACGCCGCCGGCGATCACGATGGCGATCCAGAGCGTGATCCAGGTCGCCGAGATGATCGTCGTGCCGACCCGCCCTTCGCCGCACGATCTGCGCGCGGTCGGCGCGACGGTCGACATGTGCACCCGCGCGGGCAAGCCGCTGATCTTCGTCGTCAACGCCGCCACGCCGAAAGCACGGATCACCGCGGAGGCGACGCTGGCCCTGTCGCAGCACGGCACGGTGGCGCCGATCATCGTCCACCAGCGCACCGATTTCGCGGTGTCGATGATCGACGGTCGGACGGTGATGGAGCTGGACGGCAAGAGCAGGTCGACCGCCGAGATCGAAGTGCTGTGGGCCTATGTCTGCGACCGGCTCGAGAAGAATTTCCGCCGCACCGTCTTCACCGTGCCGACCGCAGCCGGACCGCGCGCCACCGCGGTCGGTTTCGGCCGCCGGGTGGTGGGCTGACGTCATGGCACAGTCCACGCCACTCGCGTCCTCCCCGCCTCCGTTGCTGGCGCGAAAAGGCACTGCGCGTCCGGCAATGCGACCGCAGGACCTCGATGCGTCGGCGATGCAGGCGGTCGACGATCTCGGCTGGAACGACATGGGCCTGCAGACGCCGTCGGTGCCGACCGATCGCGATACCGTGGCCATGACCAAAGGCCCCAAGGTCGCGTTCACGGTGCGGCTCGATGCCGAGCGCCACCGCCGGTTGCGGTCGGCCAGCGCCGTTACCGGATCGCCCGCCCAACATCTCGTCACACAGGCGCTCGACGCTTTTCTCCGCGCCTTGCCGAAGGTCGACGCGCTCGCCGCGACGCGGCCGCCGGCCAAGTCCCAACGTTGAACCAGGGATCGTCCCGATGACCACGCGCGTACTTCTTCTTGGCGGCATGTCCGCTCTCCTGCTCGGCGGCTCGATGGTCGGTTGTGCGGCCAATGGCGGTGGGATCGCATCGACCAGCGATCGTAGCGCATCGCTCGCGGCGAAGAACGCGGCAAGCGATGCGGGCAGGGCGCAGTCCGCGCTGACCAAGCGCGACGGCCCGGTCGCGATCGGCTTTGCGGAACGCGCGGTCGCGTCGATGCCGCGGTCGGCCGGATACCGGATGCTGCTCGGCCAGAGCTATTTGCAGGGCGGCCGGTTCGCGTCGGCGTCGCGCGCGTTTGCCGACACGCTGACGTTGTCGCCGGGCAACGGCAAGGCGGCGCTGAACCTCGCGCTGGCGGAGGTTGCTACGGGCGAATGGCAGGCGGCGCGCCAGACGCTGGAGGCGAACGCGGCGATCATTCCGGCCGCCGATCGCGGGCTGGCGCTGTCGCTCGCGGGCGATACCGCGGGAGGGATCGCCTTGCTCACGGCGGTCGCGCGCTCGCCCGAGACCAGCGCGAAAGCCCGGCAGAACCTGGCGTTGAGCTTTGCGCTGGCAGGGCGCTGGCAGGAGGCGCGCATGGTCGCGGCGGCGGACATGGCGCCGGCCGACGTCGATACGCGGCTCGAGCAATGGGCGGTGTTCGCGCAGCCCGCCGCGGCGTCGGACCAGGTGGCGAGCCTGCTCGGCGTGCGCGCCGTGGCCGACGCCGGGCAGCCGGTCGCGCTGGCGCTGAACGCCCCCTCACCGACGGGGCCGGCGGTTCCCATTCAGGCTCTGGCCGCCGCGGATCCGGTGATCGTGCCCGCCGACGCATCCGCGGTCGCATCGGCCCAGGGCGCCGGTTTTTCGAAGGTGTCGTTCGGTCCGCGGCAGGAAGTCGTCCAGGCGTTGCCGGCGGCGATGCTCCGGCCCGCGAATAGCCCGACCAGGGTCGCAGCGGGGCCTGCGCCCTCAAGGCGCGGGATGGCGACGGCGGCCTATCAGGTCAAGGCACCGGCGACCGGCACGTGGTACGTCCAGCTCGGCGCCTTCGAAAACGCGGGCGTGGCGAAGGACGCCTGGGACCGCGCCTCACGCCGGTTCGCGGCGCTTGCCGGCCATTCGCCAAACGGCACGACGTTCACGGCGAAGGGCGAGGACGTTTACCGGTTGTCGGTTGGCGGGTTCAGCCGGTCCGCTGCGACTTCGATGTGCCGACAGTATCGGGCGCAGGGCGGTGGCTGCTTCGTACGCCAGGGTGCGGGCGATGCGATGGCACGCTGGGCGCGAAAGCCCGGCACGCAGCTGGCGTCGCGGTCGTAAGAGCGCCGAGAAACGGGAGCGTCTGCCCTATCGATCGCCCCCCCGGCCTTCGCTGGGGGGGGCCTCTCAACAGGGTGGCTTGCCCCCTCAGCGAACCTCGCGCCCGCCCTTCCACAACCGCAGCACGCGACCCTGCACCGGCAAGCCGTCGAACGGCGTATTTCCCGCGGTCGCCTTGAACGCGTCGCCGACGATCTGCCACGGCGCCTGTTGATCGAACAGCATCAGGTCGGCGGGCTTGCTGGTTTCCAGCGTTCCCGTGTCGAGCCCCAACACGCGCGCCGGATTGCGCGACAGCAACGCGAACAGGCGTTCGAGCGTCAGAAGCTCGTCGCGTACCAGCATCAGCGCGAGCGGAAGCAGTGTCTCCGCTCCCGCCATCCCGCTGGTCGAATCCGCGAACGGCAGCCGTTTTTCCTCGGGCCCGCGCGGATCATGGCCGGAGCACAACACGTCGATCGTCCCGTCCGCAATCGCATCGAGGGCCGCGCGGCGGTCGCTGTCGGCGCGTAACGGCGGGGACAGCAGCGCGAACGAGCGGAAGTCGCTGACCGCGATCTCCGACAAATGCAGATGCGCGGGCGTGATCCCGCAGGTGACGGCGACGCCGCGACGCTTGGCCGCGCGGACCAGGTCGAAGCCCGCCGCGGTCGTGACCTGGCGGATGTGGATGCGTGCGCCGGTGTCCTCGGCCAGCATCAGGTCGCGCGCGATCGCCAGCGCCTCGGCGATCGCAGGGGCAGCGGGGAGGCCGAGCCGGGTCGCGGTCTCGCCTTCGGTTGCTACTGCGCCCGCGGTCAGCCCGCCATCCTCGGCGTGCGCGATCACCGTCACGTCCAGATCGCATGCATAGGCGAGCACCCGCCGCATCACGCCGCTGTCGGCGATCCAGTGCTTGCCCGTGCCGACCGCCTTTGCGCCCGCGGAAAGACAGATCGCCATCTCGGCAAGGTCATGGCCTTCAAGCCCCCGCGTGGCAGCGGCGATCGGGTGGATCCAGAGGTCGGGCTTGCCGATCAACGCCGCGCGCTGGACGATGCCGGGGTCGTCGAGCACCGGCGACTGGTCGGGCATGAGACCGATCCGGACTATGCCGCCGGCGCGGAACGCCGCGCGATCGACCTTAGCGACGCCGAGATCGACGATCCCCGGCGCGACGGTCTTGCCGGCGCAGTCGACGATCTCGGCATCCGACGGAATGTCGACGATCCCGGTCGCGACGATTACGCCGTCGCGGACCAGCACATTGCCCTTCGACACGCCGCCGACTGGGCAGGCGAGCGTGGCGTTGGTGAGCGCGAGGATCATGCCCAGCCCTCCACGCCGCGCGCTCTTCGGGTCAGCACGTCGAGGCAGGCCATGCGGACGGCGACCCCCATCTCGACCTGCTCGGTGATCGCCGAGCGGGCATGGTCGGCAACCGCGGAATCGATTTCGACGCCGCGGTTCATCGGCCCGGGGTGCATCACCAGCGCATCAGGTGCCGCCGTCGCCAACCGGTCGAGCGTCAGCCCGTAGCGGAGCCGATATTCGCGCGTCGAGGGCACATAGGCGCCGTCCATCCGCTCGTTCTGCAACCGCAGCATCATCACCACGTCCGCGCCCTCCAGCGCCTTGTCGAAATCGGTGAACGCGGTCACCCCCATCCGCTCGATCATCGGCGGCATCAGCGTCGAGGGCGCACAGACGCGGACCTCCGCGGCCAGTGCGGTGAGCGCGAGAATGTTCGATCGCGCGACCCGGCTGTGCAGCAGGTCGCCGCAGATCACGACGCGCTGGCCGGCGATCGATGCCTTGCGGCGGCGGATCGTCAGCGCGTCGAGCAGCGCCTGGGTCGGATGCTCGTGCCGCCCGTCGCCCGCGTTCAACACCGGGCAGTCGACCTTGTCCGCGATCAGCCGCACCGCTCCGCTCGACATGTGACGGATGACGATCACGTCGGCGCGCATCGCGTTGAGCGTCATCGCGGTGTCGATCAGCGTCTCGCCCTTCTTCACGCTCGACTGCGCGGCGTGCATGTTGACGACGTCCGCGCCCAATCGTTTGCCCGCGATCTCGAACGACAGCAGCGTCCGCGTGCTGTTCTCAAAGAACGCATTGATCTGCGTGAGCCCGGCCAGGCGCTTGTCGGGCGTCGCATGCGTGCGGTTGGCACCGACCCATGTCTCCGCCTCGTCGAGCAGGAACGCGATTTCGTGCGGTTGGAGCCCGTCGATGCCGGTGAGATGCCGGTGCGGGAAGACGGCGCCGCCTTCGATAAGGGCGGCGGGGCGGTGATCTGAGGTTCGCATTAAAGCCGCGGGATAGTGGGCGCGGGGGCGGGGGGCAAGCGTCGCGGCATGGCGACGTGGTTCACGCGGTCTTAACCGCGACGTGCAACGAGGAAACCGTGCAGACGATGACCACCTCAGCCACGCAAGTCCCCTGGTGGGAACGCCGGTGGCTGCTGGCGGCGATCGTCCTGGCGTGCGCGATCCCGCTTCTCTGGCCCGCCTTGCCTCCACTTAGCGATCTTCCCGGCCATATGGGCCGTTGGCACATCGCCATGGCGCTGCACGATTCGCCGTCGCTCGCGCGCTATTATGATTATGCCTGGGCGCCGATCCCCAATCTCGGTCTCGACCTGCTGGTCCCGGCCGTATCGCAGGTTCTGGCGTTCGAAACCGCGACCAAGGTCGTCGTCATCGCGATCCCGGTGTTGACCGCGGCCGGACTGCTATGGACCGCGTACGAGGCGCACGGGCGCGTGCCGCCGACCGCGATCTTCGCGCTGCCCATGGTTTATGCGTGGCCTTTCCAGTTCGGCTTCGTCAATTTCACGCTGTCGCAGGCGCTGGCATTCTGTGCGCTCGCGCTCTGGCTGCGATGGGGACGGAGCGGACGACTGGGTTTGCGCGCGGTCGTGTTCGTACCGGTCGCCTGCCTTTTGTGGCTCGCGCACAGCTTCGGCTGGGGTCTGTTCGGGCTGATGGCGGCCGCGGCCGAGCTCGCCCGGTTGCGCGGGCAAGCGCGGCACTGGCCGATGGCGATCGGCGCGGTGATCGTCCGCTGCCTGCCGCTGGCGGTGCCGTTGCTCTTCATGATCAACGCCGCACTGCAGGCTCCCGCGGGTGACGGCGCGCGCGGGCTCGGCGCGGACGACTGGTTCGACGTCGCGGCGAAGGCGACGTGGATCGCCTCGATCCTGCGGGACCGCTGGCAGGTATTCGACATCCTGTCGCTCATCCCGTTCGCGGCGATCCTGTATCTTGCTGCACGATCCCCGAAACTGCATTTTGCCGCGGTGCTCGGATGGCAGGCGCTGGCGTGCGCCGCTGCGTTCGCACTGTTGCCGCGGCTGATGATGGGCGGGGCCTATGTGGACATGCGGATGGCGCCGGCCGCCCTCATGCTGGCGCTGATCGCGATCGCGCCGCCGGTCGGGCATCGCTGGTTCGCGCATGGGCTCGCGTTAGCCGGGACCGCCTTCCTGATCGTGCGGCTGGTCGGCACCAGCGTCAGCTTCGTCGAGCGCGCCGGCGAACAGCAACGCGAACTGGCCGCGATCGCGCATATTCCGCGCGGCGCGGCGGTGCTGGCGCTCGTTCGCCGGCCGTGCGGCGGCGTCTGGTCCGATCTGCGGCGCGATGCGCTGCCCGGGATGGCGATCGTTCGGCGCGACGTCTTCACCAACACGCAATGGGCGCTCGCCGGGCAGCAACTCTTGCGCGTCCGCCATATCCAGGCCGCGCCCTATACCGCCGATCCGTCGCAACTCGTTCGACCCGCGGCCTGCGCCGAACGGGGAACGAACTTTGCCCAGGCCATCGGCACGTTCCCGCGTGCAGCCTTCACGCATGTCTGGACGCTGGGCTTCCGGCGGGGCGAGGCGCAGGCGCGCGACCTGCGGCTGATATGGACCAACGGCGAGTCGTCGCTCTACCGCGTCGTCCGCTAGATCCGCGCGGTCACCAGCGCGTCGATCGCGCCTTGCAGGATATAGGCGGCGGCCATCTTGTCGACGAGTTCGGCGCGTTTGGCGCGGCTGGCATCCTGTTCGATCAGCGTGCGCGTCACCGCGACGGTCGACCAGCGCTCGTCCTGGAGCAATATCGGCAGCCCCATGTCCTTGAGGTTCTGCGCGAACGCCCGGGTTGATTGCGAGCGCGGGCTTTCGCTGCCGTCGAGGTTGATCGGCAGGCCGATGACGAGCCCGACGACCTTCTGCGCCTTGATGAGCTCCGCGAGTGCGGTCTTGTCCTTCTGGAACTTGGTGCGCCGGATGAGCAGGGCCGGACTCGCGAACGACCAGCCGGCATCGCACAGTGCGGTGCCGATCGTCTTGGTGCCCACGTCGAGGCCGATCAGCCTGCCGCCGTCGGGGAGCGCGTCGCGGAAAAGGGCGGGGGACACGGTGATCACCGCGCGAACGCCTTGAGGCGGCGGTTGGCGTCCGCGCGGATGTTCGACCAGAACAGGCTATAGTCGTAGACGTGGTAATTGTTGCCCGGCAGCACGTACGGCCCGATGCTCGGACCTTCGCCGATCAGCAGGAAGCCGCGATCGGCGCACTGTGCGGGGACGCTGCCGACCGCGATCGTCGCGCTGTTCAGGTCCGCGGAGGGCACCAGCGTGCCGAGGTTGGCGGTGGCGGGCGCGGTCGCGTCGGCGGTGCCGGTCAGCGGGTTGGTGCAGACCATCGGCGTGGCCTTGCGCGGCTTGCCGTCGAAGCCGGTGGTCTGGTCATAGGCGTCGACGATCAGCGACGGATCGGCGGGCTCGGCAAAACTCTCCCACGACAGGATGCAGCCGGTCTGGTCGGCGACGCGGCATTCGGAAAGGCCCATGCGCGGCAGGTCGGTCGTGCGCGAGACGGGCCAGCCGACGACATAGGCCGCGACGATCCGCGCCTTCAGTTTCGGATCGGTGGCGATCCGGTCGCGGAGCAGGCGGGTCAGGTGAAGCGCGCCCTGGCTATGGCCGGCGAGGATGATCGGACGGGTCGGCCCGGCTTCCTTAAGGAACCGGTCGAACGCGGCGGAGACGTCGCCATAGGCCAGCGCGAGCGCGCGTTCGCTGTCGGCCTCGCTGGTCAGGAACGCGCCGAACGTCGCCTGGCGATAGCGCGGCGCCCAGATGTCGCCGGCCTCGTTGAACGCGCTCGCCTGCCCGCGTAGGAAAAGTTCGGCCCGCGCGTTGGTTTCCGGATCGTCGATCGGCGCGTTCCAGTGGTCGCGGTTGATGTACGAGGTGGGGTGGATGAAGAAGATCGCCGCGCCCGTTCCCGCCACGCCGGAGGTATAGCCCGGCGGCGTCCAGAGCGCGGGGTTGCCGGGCGCATCGGGCCGCGCGAGCCACATGATCTTTCGCGCATAGATGTCGCGCGGGGCCTCGCGCTGCGCGTGGAACGTCTCGCGCGGGACCATCGCGATCCGGATCAACTCCGTCCCGTACAGCCGGTAGGCGAGCAGCGCCGCGATCGCGAGGACGATCATCACGACGATGAAATAGAGGAACTTGCGGGCCAAGCGGGACCTTCCGTGCAGGCGTTCCGGCCCCCGTGCCGCAAGCTGGGGGCGGTTGCAATCGGCGGCGTTCCGCGGCGGACCTTCTCCCCTCCCTGGAAGGGAGGGGTAAGGGGTGGGTCGGTTCGCTTGTGCCGTGAACGTTCGGTGATACGGAAACCGACCCACCCCCGACCCCTCCCTTGCAGGGGGGGGGGAAGTGACGACGCCTGTATTTCCGTCGGCCAGCCTGCAGCGCCAACGCCAAAAAAGTTGCGCCCCCGCGTCGCGCGGTGCTAGCCGAGCGCCATGTCCGTAGATACTGCAACCGTGAAGCGGATCGCGAGCCTTGCGCGCATCGCGATCACCGACGAGGACGCCGCCCGCATGGCGCCGGAACTCGGAAACATCCTTGGCTGGATCGAGATGCTGGGCGAGGTCGATACGACTGGCGTCGAGCCGATGACCGCCGTCATCCCCAACACGCTGCGGCTGCGCGACGACGTCGTCAACGCCGACCCGCTGACTGGCGGCGGCATCCGCGAGCAGGTGCTGGCCAACGCGCCGGCGGCCGAACACGGGTTCTTCGCCGTGCCCAAGGTGATCGAATAATGACCGAACTTACCGATCTGGGTGTTGCCGGCATTCGCGACGGCGTGCGCGATGGCTCCTTCAAAGCCCGCGAAGTCGCCGACGCGTTCATCGTGAAAGTCAGCCAGGCCAAGGCGTTGAACGCGTTTCTTGTCGAGACGCCCGAACACGCGATCGCCGCCGCCACCGCCGCCGATACCGCGCGCGAAGCCGGCGAGACGCTCAAGCCGCTGGCCGGCGTGCCGATCGGCATGAAGGACCTGTTCTGCACTAAGGGCGTCACGACGACCGCAGCCAGCCACATCCTCGAAGGCTTTACGCCGACCTACGAGTCCACCGTCTCGCAGAATTTGTGGGACGCGGGCGCGGGGATGCTCGGCAAGCTGAACATGGACCAGTTCGCGATGGGCTCATCGAACGAGACCTCCGCGTTCGGCAATGTGATCAGCCCCTGGAAACGCAACGATGGCGGCAACGCCGCGCTCGCCCCGGGCGGCTCGTCGGGCGGTTCGTCCTCGGCAGTCGCCGCGCGGCTCTGCCCCGGCGCGACCGGCACCGACACCGGCGGTTCGATCCGCCAGCCTGCCGCCTTCACCGGCATCAGCGGCATCAAGCCGACCTATGGCCGCTGCTCGCGCTGGGGGACGATCGCGTTCGCCTCGTCGCTCGACCAGGCGGGACCGATGGCGCGCGATGTGAAGGATTGCGCGATCCTGCTCGAGGCGATGGCCGGGTTCGACGCCAAGGACGGCACCTCGCTGCAGCTCGACGTGCCGAAATGGGAAGCGGGTTTGTCCGCCGATCTCAAAGGCCTGCGCGTCGGTATCCCGAAGGAATATCGCGTCGACGGCATGCCCGAGGAGATCGAGGCTCTCTGGCAGCAGGGCATCGACTGGCTAAAGGACGCTGGCGCGACGATCGTCGAGGTCTCGCTCCCGCACACCAAATACGCGCTGCCTGCCTATTACATCATCGCGCCCGCTGAAGCGTCGTCGAACCTCGCGCGCTATGACGGCGTCCGTTACGGCATCCGCGACCTGCCGGCTGGCGCTGGCTTGCAGGACATGTATGCCGCGACCCGCGCCGACGGCTTCGGCCCCGAGGTGAAGCGCCGCATCATGATCGGCACCTATGTGCTGTCGGCGGGCTTCTACGACGCCTATTACACGCAGGCGCAGAAGGTCCGCACGCTGATCGCGCGCGATTTCGAGAACGCGTGGGCGACGTGCGACGTGTTGCTGACGCCGACCGCCCCCTCGGCGGCGTTCGCGCTCGGCGAGAAGTCGGCCGATCCGATCGCGATGTATCTGAACGACGTCTTCACCGTGCCGTCGTCGCTCGCCGGATTGCCCGCGATGTCGGTGCCGGGTGGCCTCGATCACCACGGTCTGCCGCTCGGGCTGCAGATCATCGGCAAGCCGCTCGACGAACAAGGCGTGCTCAACGCAGGCCTCGCGATCGAACAGCGGGCAGGATTTACGGCGCGGCCAGAGGCTTGGTGGTAACATGAGCGATTACAGAATCCAGGGCGAAACCGGCGAATGGGAGGTCGTGATCGGCCTCGAAGTCCATGCGCAGGTGACGTCGAACGCCAAGCTCTTCTCGGGCGCGGCGACCGCGTTCGGCGCCGAGCCGAACACGCAGGTCAGCCTCGTCGATGCGGCGATGCCCGGCATGCTGCCGGTGCCGAACCGCGAGTGCATCCGCCAGGCGGTGCGCACCGGCATGGCGATCAAGGCGCAGATCAACAAATGGTCGCGGTTCGACCGGAAGAACTATTTCTACGCCGATCTGCCGCAGGGCTATCAGATCAGCCAGCTCTACCATCCGATTGTCGGTGAAGGCGCGATCGACATCAGCCTCGACGACAAGAACCCCGATGCGGCCGGCAAGCGGATTGGCGTCGAGCGCATCCATGTCGAGCAGGATGCCGGCAAGCTGATGCACGACCAGCATCCGACGCAGAGCTATGTCGATCTCAACCGGTCGGGTGTCGCGCTGATGGAGATCGTGTCGAAGCCCGATCTCGCATCGCCTGCCGAAACAGGGGCTTACCTTCGGAAGCTGCGATCGATCCTGCGCTATGTCGGTTCGTGCGACGGCAACATGGAAGAAGGCTCAATGCGCGCCGACGTCAATGTCAGCGTGCGTAAGGCGGGCGACGAACTGGGCACGCGGACCGAGACGAAGAACGTCAATTCGGTGCGCTTCGTGATGGCGGTGGTCGAGCAGGAGGCCAAGCGGCAGGTCGAAGTGCTCGAAGCGGGCGGCAAGATCGTCCAGGAAACGCGGCTGTACGATTCCGACCGCAACGAGACGCGCTCGATGCGGTCGAAGGAAGATGCGCATGATTACCGCTACTTCCCCGATCCCGATTTGCTGCCGCTGGTGCTCGACGACGCGTTTTTGGCCGAGTGCCGCGCGTCGTTGCCCGAGCTGCCCGATGCGAAGCGCGCGCGCTACGAAGCGCTCGGGATCGCGCCGTACCAGGCGACGGTGCTGACCGCCGAGGTCGAGGCGGCGCGGTGGTTCGATACGTTGCTCGATGCGGGCGTGAAGCCCGCTGCGGCGGCGAACTGGACGACATCGGAACTGTTCGGCGCGCTCAATCGGACCGGCAAGGATATCGAGAACTCGCCCGTGTCGCCGGTGCAGGCCGCGGAATTGCTCGGGTTGATCGCTGACGGCACGTTGTCGGGCAGCCTTGCCAAGCAGGTGTTCGAGGTGATGCTCGAGACTGGCGATGGGGCCGCCAAGGTGGTCGAGGATCGTGGACTGAAGCAGACCAGCGATACCGGCGCGATCGAGAAGGTCATTGCCGAGGTCATGGCGGCGAACGCGGACAAGGTCGCGGACTATCGCGGTGGCAAGGACAAGCTGTTCGGATTCTTTGTCGGTCAGACGATGAAGGCGATGGGCGGCAAAGCCAATCCTGCGGTGGTGAACGAGGTTCTGAAGGGCGCGCTAGGGGAGTCGGTGGCGCCTTAACGGGGCGTCTTTGTAAGTACGGGTCCCGCGAACTCGGCCGTTCTCCCGCGAAGGCGGGAGTCCAGGGTAATCAACTGCAACGCTGCTGGATTCCTGGGCCCCCGCGTTCGCGGGGGAACAGTAGGGTGCAGCGATTTCTCGAAGCGCCACCGCCCAGGGGTAGGCCGGGGCCCAATTGGAAAGGTCGCGGTGACAGTGCTGCGCTCAGTTTGCGCCGTTCCCCAATTGGGCCCCGGCCTTCGCCGGGGTGGTGCACGGCGCCCAGAAGCTCCCTACCGCTCGTCAGCCCCATCCACCTTCTGCGGATGATGCGGCACCAGGATCAGCGTGTTCTCCTCGACGCGCCACGACGCCAGCCGCGACAGGAAATTCATCCCCAACACGTTGGTATCCCCGAACGCGGGCGACACCACCACCTGGAGGTCCCGCGCGACGATCGCGCCCAGACGGAGATCGGCAATCTTGCCGGTCTTTGCGGCGATCGCGCCGTTGGCGGTCTGCAGCACGATCGGCACGACGCCTACGCGCGCCTCAATTCCCGCGGCGTCGGCAGTCGTCTCCGAGATGGCAGTAATCGTCGCGCCGCTGTCGATCAGGAGTCGACGACTGATGCCGTCGATCGTTGCCCGCGCCCAGAAATGGCCGTCCGGCGAAATCCGGATCCGGACTTCGCCGCCGACGACCTGCTGGTCCTCGATCTTCAGGAACCGAGCGATCTTGCCGAGATACGGATCGAACTGGCTGCGCTGGCCAAACGCGACAAACAGCATGGCGATGAACGCGAGCGTGATCGCGAGGTTCACGAGCGTCCGGATGACCGGAATGCGACGCGCGACGATCAACACCAGGATCGCGACGCCGAGCGTCAGATAGAAGGTCTGGTGCTCGGCAAAGGTCGGAATGTTGAAAATTATAGGGTCCTGATCGGCGGGAGTGGCACTCGATGGATAGCCACCCCCGCCTGTATGGTAGCTGACGCGGGTTACTGCGCGTCGCCATCCTGGTTCTTGGTCACGCCGCCGGTGCCACCGACGCCATCGGGCATGCCGGTGTCGGTGAACGTTTCAGGCTCGTCACCACCGTCGCCGCGCTTTACCGCGTCGGAGCGGGACTCCACCGCCTGTTCGATGTCGCTGCGTTCGTCCGCGTCACGGTCCTCGGGAAGCGTATCAGGGTTGGTGCCGGAATGGGGATCGGTCATGATCGCTCCTCAGAATTCGGGCTGGACGGGCGCTGGATCGCTCGACGGCATGCCGGGTGCCGGCACGTCGATATCGGGCGCGGGCGGGTTGAACTCCGGCGGCGGCGCGGTCGGCTCGACGGGTTGAGTCGGCGCAGGCGTTTCTGCCGGGGGTTGGGTAGCCATGATGTCTCTCCTTCTGCGCCACCAACGCCTGTAATCGAGCGGAGTTGCCTATCTGCTTGCCCCGGCATGCAACGTTGGTATAGACGCGCCCGCTACGGCGATGTCCTGTGCGGGCGTGGCGGAACTGGTAGACGCGCTTGGTTTAGGTCCAAGTATCGCAAGATGTGGGGGTTCGAGTCCCTTCGCCCGCACCAGCCCGCCGCGCAGGCGAGGCGACCGCCTGACGAAATTATCCCGAATGCTCTTATAACAAAGGCCGGACATGCAGACTGTCGAGACGTTGAACGAGGGCCTCAAGCGCGCCTACACGCTCACCATCACCGCGAAGGATATCGATGCCAAGGTCGATGTCGAACTGAAGCGCCTGGCGCCGCAGATGAAGATGCCGGGCTTCCGTCCGGGCAAGGTGCCGGCGAACCTCATCCGCAAGATGCACGGTCCCGCGCTGACGCAGGACGCGGTGAACGCGGCGATCCAGGAGGGCGTGCAGACGCTCGTCGCCGAGAAGCAGCTTCGCCCCGCGATGCAGCCTTCGGTCGCGCTGGAAGACGGCTATGACCTCGGCAAGGACGCCGTGGTCAAGGTCGAGATGGAGGTCCTCCCGCAGGTCCCCGCACCCGCGATCGACGGCATCAAGCTCGAGCGCCTGACCGTGCCCGTCGCTGACGACGCGGTCACCGAGCAGCTCCAGAAGTTCGCCGACCAGCAGAAGAAGTGGGACGACGCGGCCGACGATTACGTCGCGGCCATGGGTGACCTCGTCACCGTCGATTTCGTCGGCAAGACCGCCGATGGCGTCGCGTTCGACGGCGGAACGGGCACCGACATGGGCGTCGAGCTCGGTTCGGGTCGCCTGATCCCCGGTTTCGAGGATCAGCTCGTTGGCGTGAAGACCGGCGACGACAAGGTCCTGAACGTGACCTTCCCCGAGGAGTATCAGGAGAAGTCGCTCGCAGGCCAGCCGGCGACGTTCGACATCACCGTCAAGTCGGTGAAGACCGCGGGCGAGAGCAAGATCGACGAGGATCTGGCGAAGTCGCTGGGTCTCGAGAGCCTCGAGCAGCTCACGGGCCTGCTCAAGGGTCAGATCGAGCAGGAGCATAACGGTCTCACGCGCACGCACATGAAGCGCAAGCTGCTCGACCAGCTCGCCGAGGGTCACGACTTCGAAGTGCCGCCGTCGATGGTCGAAGCCGAGTTCAACCAGATCTGGTCGCAGCTCCAGCACGAAGCCACGCACGAAGCCGATCCCGAGGCTGCAATGGCCGAGATGGAAGGCGAGCGCGACGATTACCGCAAGATCGCCGAGCGTCGCGTGCGCCTCGGCCTGCTCCTGTCCGAGATCGGCCAGGCGAACGGCGTCGAGGTGTCCAACCAGGAAATGCAGCGTCTGCTCGCCCAGGCTGCCCAGCAGTACCCGGCCGAGCAGCGTCAGCAGTTCATGCAGTATATCCAGCAGGAGCCGATGGCGGCCGCCCAGCTGCGTGCGCCGCTGTATGAGGACAAGGTCGTCGACTTCCTGTTCGAGAAGGCCGAGATCACCGATCGCGACGCGACGCGTGAGGAGCTCGAGGCTGCGATCGAGAGCGAGGACGGGTTCGCCAGCGGCACGCACACGCATGATCACGACAATCACAAGCCGAAGAAGAAGGCTGCTGCCAAGAAGAAGGCAGCGCCTGCCGACGACGCGGCCTTGACGGAAGAGGCTCCTGCAGCTGACGCCGGCGAGGACGCCAAGCCCGCGAAGAAGGCGCCTGCCAAGAAGAAGGCAGCACCGGTCGAGGCCGAGACCGCGGTGATGGAATCGTCGCTGGTTGCCGCCGAGAACGCAGAAGGCACCGACGCCGCCGACGCGCCGGTCAAGAAGCCCCGCGCCAAGAAGGCGAAGACCGAAACCGAGGCGTAATGCCGTTCGACGTCGGATAATGCCTACTTCCCCGGCGGAGGCCGGGGCCCAAGTGGAAAGGTTCCTGTAACGGTGCGCAATGCTTCGTTATGGATCTTTCCTAGTTGGGCCCCGGCCTTCGCCGGGGAAGTGCGTTTCTGGGCATCCGGCAGCGCATTGTTTTTGATACTGAGGGCAGGGCATGACCGAACCAAGAATCGCCGTCCTGCTGCCATGCTATAACGAGGAGGCCGCGATCGCGCAGACGATCGCCGGCTTCCGCGACGCGCTGCCGGGCGCCACCATCTACGTCTACGACAACAACAGCGCCGACCGCACGATCGAGGTGGCGCGTGCCGCCGGGGCTGTCGTGCGGACCGAGCGCATCCAGGGCAAGGGCGCGGTCGTGCGGCGGATGTTCGCCGACATCGACGCGGATATCTACGTCATGGCGGATGGCGATGCGACCTACGACGCGACGTCTGCGCCCGCGCTGGTCGCCCGCGTGCTCGACGAACAGCTCGACATGGTCGTCGGCTCGCGCATCAGCCAGATCGAGCTCGCCTATCGCCGCGGCCACCGGTTCGGCAATGCGCTGCTCACCGGCATGCTCGCGCGGCTGTTCGGGCGAAGTTTTACCGATATTCTATCGGGGTACCGGGTGTTCTCGCGCCGGTTCGTGAAGAGCTTTCCCTCACTGTCCGCCGGGTTCGAGATAGAAACCGAGATCAGCGTCCACGCGCTCGAACTCAAGATGCCGATCGGCGAGGTCGAGACGCCCTATTACGCCCGCCCCGAGGGCTCCGAATCGAAGCTCAGCACGTACGGCGACGGCTGGCGCATCCTGCGCACGATCATGACGCTCTACCGGATCGAGCGGCCCCTCTGGTATTTCGGCATGATCGGCGGCGTTTTCGCGCTGATCGCGCTGGCGCTCGGCATTCCGCTGGTGCTTACCTATATAGAAATCCATCAGGTGCCGCGCTTCCCGACCGCGATCCTGATCACCGGGCTCGGCATCTTCGCCGCGCTCAACGTCTTCACCGGCCTCATCCTCGATACCGTCGTCCGCGGCCGTCGCGAGGTCCGCCGGCTGGCCTATCTCGGCCACCCCGCCCCGTCCCGCGGGGCTTGAACTCCCCCGCCGGAGCGCCGATGTTGGCGGTTCACTGGGGCATAAGAGAGATTTCCATGCACAATCCGTTCGAGACCGGCGATTTCGCGAGCCCGTTGGCCAGCGCCGGACTCGGCCTGCAGCAGACGCAAGCAGGCCTGGTTCCTATCGTTATCGAGCAGTCGAACCGCGGCGAGCGTTCGTTCGATATCTTCTCGCGCCTGCTCCGCGAGCGCATCATCTTCGTGACCGGTGGCGTCGAGGACGGCATGGCCTCGCTGATCACCGCACAGCTGCTCTTCCTCGAGTCCGAGAACCCGAAGAAGGATATCTTCATGTACATCAACTCGCCGGGCGGTGTCGTCACGGCGGGCATGGCGATCCATGACACGATGCAGTACATCCGCCCGCGTGTCGGCACGGTCTGCATCGGCCAGGCAGCTTCGATGGGCAGCTTCCTGCTGGCTGCGGGTGAGCCCGGCATGCGCGTTGCGATGACCAATGCGCGGATCATGATCCACCAGCCGTCCGGCGGCGCGCAGGGCATGGCGACCGATATCGAAATCCAGGCGAAGGAAATCCTTCGCATCCGTGCGCGCCTGAACGAGCTGTACGCCAAGTACACGGGGCAGCCGCTTGAGGCGATCGAGCTGGCGATGGACCGCGACAAGTTCCTGTCGGCGGACGAAGCCAAGGCGTTCGGCCTGCTCGACGAGGTGTTCGAGAAGCGGCCAGCGGTATCCGAGGACGGCGCCAAGCCCGCATGAGGCGAGGCCGGCATGGGGTGAATCGTAAACCCCGCCGGTTTATTTGATTGTAGGAACTCCGGGGTGCGTTACGGTAGCGGCCCCGGAAACGGCACGTGCACCGACATGCGCGAGAGGTGATTGAATGACGAAGCTGAGCGGTGGCGATTCGAAGAGCACCCTCTATTGCTCGTTCTGCGGCAAGTCGCAGCATGAGGTACGCAAGCTGATCGCGGGTCCAACCGTGTTCATCTGCGACGAGTGCGTCGAACTTTGCAACGACATCATCCGTGAGGAAACGAAGTCGGCCCTGGTGTCCAAGAAGGACGGCGGCGTGCCCACGCCGCAGGAAATCTGCGACGTCCTCGACGATTACGTGATCGGCCAGAAGCGCGCCAAGCGCGTCCTGTCGGTGGCGGTCCACAACCATTACAAGCGGCTCAACCACGGCGCCAAGGGTGCCGACGTCGAGCTGTCCAAGTCGAATATCCTGCTGGTCGGGCCGACCGGTTGCGGCAAGACCCTGCTCGCGCAGACGCTGGCCCGCATCCTCGACGTGCCGTTCACGATGGCCGATGCGACGACGCTGACCGAGGCCGGCTATGTCGGTGAGGATGTGGAGAACATCATCCTCAAGCTGCTCCAAGCGTCCGACTATAACGTCGAGCGGGCGCAGCGCGGGATCGTCTACATCGACGAGATCGACAAGATTTCGCGGAAAGCCGAGAATCCGTCGATCACCCGCGACGTGTCGGGCGAAGGCGTGCAGCAGGCGCTGCTCAAGCTGATGGAGGGCACCACCGCCTCGGTGCCGCCACAGGGTGGCCGGAAACATCCGCAGCAGGAATTCCTGCAGGTGGATACGACCAACATCCTGTTCATCTGCGGCGGCGCGTTCTCGGGTCTCGAGAAGATCATCGGCGATCGCTTGCAGGGCAAGTCGATCGGGTTCGGTGCCTATGTTGCCGGGCCGGACGAGCGCAAGACGGGCGAGACGCTGAAGTCGGTCGAGCCCGAGGATCTGCTGAAGTTCGGGCTTATCCCCGAGTTCGTCGGTCGCTTGCCGGTGATCGCGACGCTCGAAGATCTCGATGTCGATGCGCTGGTGAAGATCTTGAAGGAGCCGAAGAACGCGCTGGTCAAGCAGTACCAGAAGCTGTTCGAGATGGAGGACGTCGCGCTCGGTTTCACCGACGACGCGCTGGTCTCGGTCGCCAAGAAGGGCATCGAACGCAAGACCGGCGCGCGCGGGCTTCGCTCGATCCTGGAGAGCATCCTGCTCGACACGATGTTCGACCTGCCCGGTATGGACGGCGTCGACGAGGTGATGATCGACAAGGACGTGATCGAAGGCCGCAAGGAACCGATCCGCGTCTATGCCGAGAAGAAGAAGACCGGCGACGCGGCGTAGGGTTTAGCTGGATTAGGACACGGGAAGGGGCGTCGAGTGATCGGCGCCCTTTTTCGATGTGGCGAGAAGCGCGATAGAGGGAAGGCCTTTTTGAACCCGCCCTCGTCGTCCTGACGAAAGTCAGGATCCAGAGCCACTCACGCGGTCCCGCTGTACCCTGGATCCTGACTTTCGTCAGGATGACGAGGTGCGTTGGGGCGAACCGTGCCTAGCTCTTTCCGGGTGTGAAGGGTTAGGAAACGGCTCGAAAGTTGGTCAGCAACCCAGCCCGCGCCAAATCCTTTGGCCGGCCGAACAGCCTTAACATCGCCAGCAGTTCCTCCCGATCAGGCACATGAGCAACACGCCCCTCGACCAAAATTGGCACGCGAGTCCGCGGTAAAATCCCCACCCAACCGCCAGAAGTCGCCACGTGGAAGTCCGCCATGATCTCCACCACCAACGGCGCCCCGGTCCACCGCCCGAACACCGCCGACCGGAACACCGAATTGGCGGCATCCGTCGTAGGCGCGACTCCAAGCGCGTCCATCACCCGCGTTGCATCCGCCACACTCACCAACACATCGACATCGCCGACCGCGATTGGCGTCACTCCATGCAACGCCACCGCAGCGCTCGAGATGATCCACCACGGGTCGCGCGTTTCCCGCAGAACGTCGATCGTCTCTGCAAGCGTTTGACTGAGATCCAGCGGCAGCATCGCCGCAGCCTAACCGCTCGTCCAAGCAACGCAATCAAACCGACTCGGACCCTTATCGGCTTCCGCGCATTCGTCAGTCATACCAAACGAGGGAGACTGCATGACGACCGCCCCCGCCGACCGACCCGACGCGCATCCACACGAAACGATGCCTGATCGCCTCGCGCTTCCGCTCTGGACGCTCGTCGCGCCCGCATTGGGCCTGCTCGCCGTGCTGTTCGGCCTCGCGAAGATGGGCTCGATCGGCACCGCTGTCGCCATAACCGTGCTGATCGGCAGCGTCCTCGCCGCCGTCCACCATGCAGAGGTGATCGCGCACAAGGTCGGCGAGCCGTTTGGAACGCTGGTGCTGGCGATCGCGGTCACGGTGATAGAGGTCTCGCTGATCGTCTCGCTCATGCTCTCCAACCCAGGCGACTCGGCGACATTGGCGCGGGACACGGTGTTCGCGGCGATCATGATCATCCTCAATTTCATCATCGGGCTCTGCCTGCTGGCGGGCGCGGTGCGGCATCATGAGCAGCGTTTCACGTTGAAGGGCATGAGCGCCGCACTCGGCGTCCTCGCCGCGATGGCGGTGCTGGCGCTGGTGCTGCCGAACTACACTTCCTCGACCGACGGGCCGACCTACGCGCCGTCGCAATTGGTGTTCGTCGCGGTCGTCTCGCTGATCCTCTACGGCACGTTCGTATTGGTCCAAACCGTGCGCCACCGCGACTATTTCCTCCCTGCGACCGACGACAAGGACGACCACGCCGCCCCCCCCTCAAGCCGCGCGACTGGGATCGCGTTCGCGGCGCTGCTTGTGGCGCTGGTCGCGGTAGTGTTGCTCGCCAAGACGCTGTCGCCAACGATCGAGGCGGCGGTGATCGGCGCGGGGCTGCCGCTGACCGTGGTCGGCGTCGTGATCGCCGCGCTGGTGCTCGCACCGGAAAGCCTCGCCGCGTACAAGTCCGCACGGCGCAACCGCTTGCAGACCAGCCTCAACCTCGCGCTTGGTTCGGCACTGGCGACTATCGGGCTGACGATCCCGAGCGTCGCGATCGTGTCGCTGGTGCTCGACCTGCCGATCGCGCTCGGTATCGATGCGAAGAGCATGACGTTGCTCGCGCTGTCGCTGTTCGTGGCGACGCTCTCGCTCGGCACCGGGCGGACGACGGTGTTGCAGGGAGTCGTCCACCTCGTGATCTTCGCCGCCTATCTGTTCACGACGGTCGTACCGTGACGCGTCAGGGGCCCTGCGTCGCGAGATAGGCGATGACGGCGGCTCGGTCCTTCGGGTCGGGGATGCCGGCGAACGCCATCGTCGTGCCGGGGACCATGCGGCGGGGGTTGGTCAGCCAGCGGTCCATCCGCTCGGCGTCCCAATTGCCGCCGAGCGCCTTCAACCCGGCGGTGTACGAGAATCGCGTGCGCCGCTCTGCGATCGGTGCGCCCATCACGCCGTAGAGATTGGGGCCGTCGGTGTCGGTCGCATATTGGCCGATCGTGTGACACGCGGTGCAGCGCTGGAACACGCGCTTACCGTTGGCGATCTGGTCGCTCGCGGCGTCAGGACCCGAGCCGCATCCGGCCAGCGCGAGCGCCAACAGGATCCCGCCCGCCGCCTTCATCGCTTCTGACGCGCTGCCAGGGCGAGACCCGCGGCGATCTGCACCACAGCATAAAGCCGCCGGCGACCGGGGCGATCGACGAACGGCGCGACGAGCTTCTCGGTCCCGAGCGCATCGTCCTTCCAGAGGTCGACATGGCGACGGGGCTGGAGAAGGCCGATCAAGCCGTCGCCGACCATGAAGATCGCCGCCTTTCCGCCGCGCGCGCTACCCAGGGTCCGTTCTCCCGCGAGGGCGGGCGGCCAGGATTCACTGGCGGTGTCTCTTGGAACCCTGGACCCCCGCGTTCGCTGGGGAACGGCGGTGATGTCATGGCGTCTTCCCCTTCGCAGCTTGCGCGGATTTCCAGGCGGCGGCGTCTTCCTGGGCGATGCTCCGGCGCAAGACGAGCGCGTCGGGATCGATCACGACGTGCGCGCCAGCCGGCACCGACAGGCTGGCCTTGCCGCCGATCATCGCCACAGTCCGCGTCTTGCCGTCGACCTGCACCTGAACCGGCAGCGGGAAGGGGCGATTGCCCGGGACCTTCCACGCCAGCGCGAGGGTATTTCCGGTGCGCGTCTCGACCAGTTCGGGAAGCGCTGCCTGGCGGAGGTACACGTCGAAGAACCAGCGATAATCCTTGCCGGTGACCTGGCGCACCAGCCCCTCATACTCCTTGGTCGATCCGAACCGCGGCGTGAAATTCCCCGGCTTCGGATCCGCGCGCCCATAGACCGCCAGCCGAGTCACATCGAAGAACGCCTTGTCGCCGATCAGCGATCGCAGCGTGTGGAGCATCCACGAACCCTTGTAATAGATGTCCTGTCCCGCACCGCCCTTGTCGAGCTCGTACACTTCCTCTTCGGTCGTGACGCGCTGTTGCGTGATCGGCTTCAGGTTCATGATCGAGGTGCGCTCGGTCTGCATCATCGCCGCATAGCGCGCACGCCCTTCGCGCCACTGGCCGTAGAGCGGCTGCATGTAGGTGGCATAGCCCTCGTGCAGCCAGTAATCGTCCCAGTTCGCCGCGGTCAGCTGGTTGCCGAACCATTCATGCGCGAATTCGTGCTGGAACAGCCAGTCGAACCCCTCGGGCGCCTTGGCATAGTCGTTGCCGTACGCGTTGATGGTCTGGTGCTCCATGCCCTTGTGCGGTGTCTCGACGACGCCGACCTTTTCGTCGCCGAACGGGTAGGGGCCGATCATGCTTTCGAAGAAATCGAGCGTCGGGGCGAACTCGGCGAACAGTTTCTCGGCCTGCGCCTTCTCACCCGGCAGATACCAGTAGATCATCGGAATGCTGTTGCCGAAGCGGCTCTTGTACGTGCCACTGATCTTCTCGTACGGCCCGACGTTAAGCGCGATGCCATAGGTGTTGGGGTGCTTGGCGCGCCAATTCCACGTCGTGCGCCCATCGGCGAGCGTATCGACTCCGAGCAGTACGCCGTTCGACGGCGCCTTCAGCCCTTTCGGCACGGTAATGTGCAGCGTCACCAGCGCGGGCTCGCCGGTCGGGAAGTCGAGGCACGGCCAGAACAGGTCGCAACCATAACCCTCAGCGGTAGTCGCGAACCACGTCCGGCCGTCGGGCGTCTTCGACCAGACCATCCCGTCGTCCCACGGCGCCTTCACCGCCACGTGCGGCGTGCCGCCATAGGTAATCTTCGCGGTGACCTTGCCACCGGCCGCGACGGGCTTGGGCAGCGTGATCGTCAACCGCCCCTCGGGATTGGTCCACGCGGACGCCGGCAGCGCGACGCCGTCGATCGTGATCGCGCTGACCGGCAAATTGCGGTCGAGATCGATCGGCAGCCGGGTGAGGGGAGCCTTCGCGGTGAAGACGAGCGTCGCGATGCCGTTGAGGCTCTCGGTTTCGGGCAGCACCTCGAACGCCAGATCCGCGCTGTCGAACCGAAGTGCAGTCTGCTCGGGAGTCAGCACGCCCCCCGAACGCTGCGTCTGCGCGGTGATCGCCGGTTCGCCCTTCTTTGGAAGCGGGGTGGCGGCGAGAAGCGCGGTGGCGCTGGCGGCGAGGAGGAGGCGCGAGATCATGCCGCGTTCTCGCGCTTGGGCCGATCCCTTACAAGTCCGATACGGCATCTTGTCCTCCTGCGAACGCAGAAGCCCAAGGTTGCGGGTGCCATCGTTCGTGGTCCTGGACTCCCGCCTCCGCGGGAGAACGGTTCGGCGCGCTCACCGCGCCAAAAGCCAGAACCACCACCAACCAATTGATGGACGCCTCAAACGCACCATATAAGCTACAGATTATGCCCCCATGCAGGCACCCACCGGAGCGTTCATGACCCAGTACCCCGTCCTTCCCCTTCGCGACATCGTCGTCTTCCCGCACATGATCGTGCCGCTGTTCGTCGGCCGCGATAAGTCCGTGGCCGCTCTCGAAGCGGCGATGGCTGCGGACAAGGAGATCTATCTCGTCGCGCAGGTCGATCCGGCCGAGGACGATCCCTCGCGCGACGACCTGTATTCGATGGGCGTCACCGCGACCGTGTTGCAGCTATTGAAGCTCCCCGACGGCACCGTCCGCGTGCTCGTCGAGGGCAAGCAGCGCGCGACGTTGGAGACGTTGGACGAGAGCGGCGAATTCCTGACCGCAACGGTCGAGCCGGTCGCCGACGTCGAGGTCGAGGGACCCGAGGTCACGGCCTTGATGCGCTCGGTGGTCGACCAGTTCGAGAACTACGCCAAGCTCAACCGCAAGCTCTCATCGGAAACATCGGTACAGCTGACGGAAATCGAAGAGGCGTCGAAGCTGTCCGACGCGGTGATCGCCAACGTCCAGATCAAGGTTGCCGAGAAGCAGGCGATCCTGATCGAGACGAACCCGTCCAAGCGCCTCGAAATGGCGATGACGGCGATGGAGGGCGAGCTGGGCGTCCTGCAGGTCGAGAAGAAGATCAAGAGCCGCGTCAAGCGCCAGATGGAAAAGACGCAGCGCGAATATTACCTCAACGAGCAGTTGAAGGCGATCCAGCGCGAGCTCGGCAACGAGGACGGTGAGGGCGAAGGCGATGAGATCGCCGAGCTGACGCAGAAGATCGCGACGCTCAAGATGAGCAAGGAAGCGCGCGGCAAGGCGACCGCCGAGTTGAAGAAGCTGAAGACGATGGCGCCGATGAGCGCCGAGGCGACCGTCGTGCGCAACTATCTCGACGTGCTGCTCGGGCTTCCCTGGGGCAAGAAGTCCAAGATCAAGAAGGACATTGCCGCCGCGCAGGTGACGCTGGACGAGGATCATTATGCGCTCGAGAAGGTCAAGGACCGGATCGTCGAATATCTCGCCGTGCAGGCGCGCACCAACAAGCTGAAGGGGCCGATCCTGTGCCTCGTCGGCCCTCCCGGTGTCGGCAAGACCTCGCTCGGCAAGTCGATCGCCAAGGCGACGGGCCGCGAGTTCATCCGCCAGTCGCTCGGCGGCGTGCGCGACGAAGCCGAGATCCGCGGTCATCGCCGCACCTATATCGGCTCGCTGCCGGGCAAGATCGTGACGAACCTGAAAAAGGCCGGCACGTCGAACCCGTTGTTCCTGCTCGACGAGATAGACAAGCTTGGCCAGGATTTCCGCGGCGATCCGGCATCGGCGTTGCTCGAGGTTCTCGACCCGGAGCAGAACGGCAAGTTCCAGGATCATTATCTGGAGGTCGATATCGACCTGTCGGACGTGATGTTCGTGTGCACCGCCAACTCGCTTAACCTGCCGCAGGCGCTGCTCGACCGGATGGAGATCATCCGTCTCGAGGGCTATACCGAGGACGAGAAGGTCGAGATCGCCGAGCGGCATCTGGTCGAGAAGCAAATCGAGGCGCACGGCTTGAAGCCCGGCGAGTTCACGCTGACGCAGGAGGGGCTTCGTACGCTCATCCAGCAGTACACGCGCGAGGCCGGTGTCCGCACGCTCGAGCGCGAGATCGCCAAGCTGTGCCGCAAGGCACTCCGCCAGATCCTCGAGAACAAGACGACCAGCGTCACGATCACGCCCGAGAATGTCGGCGAATATGCCGGTGTGCAGAAATATCGTCATGGCCTCAGCGAGACCGAGAACCAGATCGGTGCGGTCACCGGACTTGCCTGGACCGAGGTCGGCGGCGAATTGCTGACGATCGAGAGCGTGACGGTGGCCGGCAAGGGGCAGGCCAAGCTTACCGGTACTCTGGGCGACGTGATGAAGGAGTCGATCGAGACTGCGTTCAGCTACGTGAAGGCCCGTGCCCCGAGCTATGGCATCAAGCCCAGCCTGTTCGCGCGCAAGGATATCCACATCCATCTTCCCGAGGGTGCGGTACCTAAGGACGGTCCATCGGCAGGGATCGGCATGGTCACGTCTATCGTGTCGACGCTGACGGGCGTGCCGATCCGGCGCGAGGTGGCGATGACCGGCGAGGTGACGCTGCGTGGCCGCGTGTTGCCGATCGGCGGGCTCAAGGAGAAGCTGCTGGCTGCTCTGCGTGGCGGGATCGAGACGGTGCTGATCCCGGCCGAGAACGAGAAGGACCTCGCGGAGATTCCGGCCAACATCAAGGCCGGGTTGAAGATCATCCCCGTCTCGCATGTTGACGAGGTCTTGCGGCTGGCGCTCACCGAGCCGCTCGAGGCGATCGAATGGACCGACGCGGATGAGCTTGCGGCACTGCCCCCCGCACCGATCGCGCCGGTCGGTGCAACGCGGCATCATTGATCCAGGTTTGGTTGAACGGCGGTAATGCGGCGGTTTCGTTTGACAGCAGACGGGGCTGCCGCATTATTGCGCGCTGACTGATTGCGGCTGCGAGTCCATTGTGGTCGATTCGAGATTTCCGGGGGATACTAATGAATAAGCAGGAGCTGATCGCAACGGTCGCGGACACGTCCGGACTGGTAAAGGCCGACGCGATCAAGGCGGTCGAGGCGGTATTCGAAGCGATCGAGGCGTCGCTTAAGAAGGGTGACGAAGTTCGCCTGGTTGGGTTCGGTACGTTCTCGATCTCGAAGCGCAAGGCCTCGACCGGCCGCAATCCGCGCACCGGGGAGCCAATGACGATCAAGGCTTCGACCCAGCCTAAGTTCAAGGCCGGCAAGGGTCTCAAGGACGCGGTCAACTAAGGCTTGCATGGTTAGGGCTGGACAGGCGCACGACGCCTGCCTAAAGGCCCGCTTCCGAACGAGTTTCGGGCGCGTAGCTCAGTGGTAGAGCACACCCTTCACACGGGTGGGGTCGCTGGTTCAATCCCAGCCGCGCCCACCAGATTTACGCCGGTTCCTTTACAAAAGGTGCCGGCGTTTCTGTGTCTGGCTCCCATCAGCGTAATTTTTAGCACCGGCATGATCGAACATAGCTCGTCATCCTGACGACAGTCAGGATCCAGGGCCACGGTGAACTGCGCTCGATACTCTGGGTCCTGACTGTCGTCAGGATGACGGTGTGGTTCTTGTCGGGGGTTGGCGCGCCAAGGCGTCCCGTTATGCGCGAGATTATGACACATTGTTCATTAGGCTGGTTCGTTCGATCGAACTAGAGGCCCCGCGTGGTCCAGTCTCGACTCCTCGACATCGCGATCAGCGAATTCGGCACCAAGGGGCTGGAGGGCGCCAGTACGCGCGGCATTGCCGCTGCGGCGGGCACGGCGATGTCGTCGATCACCTATCATTATGGCGGCAAGGAGGGACTGTACCTCGCCGCTGCGGACCGTATCGCTGAGCGCATGGCGTCGGTGATGGGGGATCCGCTAGATTTCGCGCACGCGATCGATGATCGCGATCCCGTTGCCGCCCGCGCCGCGATCCACGCGATGCTCGGCCGGCTTGCGGACAAGATGGCCAGTTCGGAAAGTGCCGATTGGACCTTGTTCGTGCTGCGCGAACAGATGAAGCCGGGCGAAGCGTTTGATCGGATCTATGCCGGCGTCATGGGCCAGATGGTCCGCAAGCTCGGCGACCTCGTCTGTCTTGCGACGGGCCATGCCGACGTCCGCGCCGCGCGGATCGCAACCATTACCTTGATGGGGCAAGTCCTTGCGCTCCGGGCGAGCCGCGCAACGTGTCTCAAGCTGCTCGAGCGCGAGTCGCTCGAACCGCAAGACATCCTCGATATCAAGGCGCGGATCGACGCCAATATCGATGCCATCCTCGATTCGATGCGTGCCGAAGAACAGGGCCAGCCATGAGCGACCAACATAACGACCATTTCAACACGCCGAAGACCGACGACGAGGACGCCCGCAAGGCCGACCAGAACGGCGAGGCGCAACAGTCCGAGGACAATGGCGACGAGTCCGAAGAGGACGACGATGACAAGAAGCCGTCGGTCTTCAAGAAGCCGCTGTTCTGGGTGATCCTGGTTGTCGTCGTCGGCGCGCTGGTGATCGGCGGCGTGCTCTACTGGCTGCACGCGCGGCAGTTCGAATCGACCGACGACGCGTTCGTCGACACGCACATCGTCCGCCTCGCGCCGCAGGTCGCGGGCACGCTGGTGCAGGTCGCCGATATCGACAACCGCCATGTCGAGGCCGGGCGCCTGCTCGCGGTGATCAAGGCATCGGGTCGCGATGCGCAGGTCGCCGAGGCGCAGGCCAACGAGCAACAGTCCCGTGCGCAGTTCGCGCAGGCGCAGGCGCAGGTGACCGCCGCCGAGGCGCAGCGTCAGCAGGCCGCGGCGCAGGCTCGTGTCCCGCTCGCCGCCGCCGTGAAGGCGCAACAGGATCTGGCACGCTACGAGGCGCTGCTGCGGCTCGATCCGAACGCGGTCGCCGGGCAACAGCTCGATCAGGCCCGCTCGACCGCCCGCCAGACGGCGGCGGATGCCGCGGCGGCGCGCGAGCAGATCGACACCGCCACCGCGCAGATCACGGTCGCGCGCAAGCAGGTCGGTGCCGCCAAGTCGGTGATCGACGCCCGCCGCGCGCAGGTCGATCAGGCCAACGTCGCGATCGGCGATCTTCGCCTGACCGCACCGGTCGCCGGGCAGGTGGTCAACCGCTCGGTCAATGTCGGCTCCTATGTCGCGCCCGGTACGCAGCTGATGGCGATCATCCCAGATCGGATGTGGGTCACCGCGAACTTCAAGGAAACGCAGCTAACGCTCATGAAGATCGGTCAGCCGGTCGAGATTCATGTCGATGCGTATCCCGGCGTGGAGTTCAAGGGGCATATCGATTCGATCCAGCGCGGCGCGGGTCAGGCATTCGCCTTGTTGCCGCCGCAGAACGCGACCGGGAATTACGTCAAGGTCGTGCAGCGCGTGCCGGTGCGGATCGTGTTCGATACGAAGAACGGCCCGGATCCCAAGCGCTACCCGATCGGCCCCGGCATGTCGGTGGTGCCGACCGTCAAGGTGCGCTGAGGTGGCGAAAGCCTCGGCAAAGGCGCCCGCGAAAGTCGATGCGGGCGGCGGCCATACATGGTCGCCGAGCCGGTCGGCGGCGGGCAAGTACAGCCCGTGGCTGATCGTCGGCATCATCTCGATCCCGACCTTCATGGAGGTGCTCGACACCTCGATCGCCAACGTCGCGCTCGATCATATCTCGGGCGGGCTGGCGATCACCACCGATCAGGCGACCTGGGTGCTGACCAGCTACCTCGTCGCCAACGCGATCGTTATCCCGATCTCGGGGTGGCTGTCGGACGCGATCGGGCGGAAACGCTATTTCCTGCTGTCGATCGCGCTCTTTACGCTAGCCTCGCTGCTGTGCGGCCTCGCGCCGAACATCGGCACGCTCGTGGTCGCGCGCGTGCTGCAGGGGATCGGCGGCGGCGGACTTGCGCCGGTCGAACAGTCGATCCTCGCCGACACGTTCCCGCCCAAGCAACGCGGCATGGCGTTCGCGGCGTTCGCGATCGTGGTCGTCGTCGGGCCTGTGCTCGGGCCGACGCTCGGCGGCTACATCGTCGAATATTCGAGCTGGCACTGGGTGTTCCTGATCAACGTGCCGGTGGGTATCCTCGCCTGGTTCCTGGTCGAGACGTTCGTCGACGAGCCCGATCAGGTAAAGAAGGACCGTGACGAGCGCTTCAAGAACGGCCTGACGATCGACTATATCGGCGTCGCGCTGGTCGCTTTGGGGCTCGGCTTCCTCGAACTCACCTTCGATCGCGGCGAGCGCGAGGATTGGTTCGCGAGCGGCTTCATCGTCATGTCGGCGATCATCGCCGCGGTGTCGCTGGTCAGCCTCGTCATCTGGGAGCTCAATCACAAGGACCCGGTGATCGATCTCAAGCTGATGAAGAACCGCAACTTCGCGCTGACGATCGGCATCATGGGCGTGACCGGCATGATCCTGTTCGGGACCACGCAGCTCATACCGCAGATGCTGCAACAGGTGCTCGGCTACAGTTCGCTCGACGCCGGGCTCGCGCTCACGGCCGGTGGTCTCGCGACGCTGGTGATGGTGCCGTTTGCGGGGCGGCTGAGCGGTGTCGTCGACGTGCGCTTCCTGCTGTTCCCGGCCTTGCTGGTGCAGGCGTTCGCGCTGTGGAACATGAGCCATCTGAGCGCGGACATCGCGTTCTCGGACGCAGCGTTCGCGCGGCTGTTCCAGGCGATGGCGCTGCCGTTCCTGTTCGTGCCGATCAACGCCATCGCCTATGTTGGGCTCAAGCAGACGCAGACCGCGCAGGCCTCGAGCCTGCTCAACGTCTCGCGTAACCTCGGCGGCACGATCGGCATCTGCTTTGCGCAGACCCAGCTCGCGGGCGGCTTGCAGCGACATCAGTCCGAACTGACGCAGACGCTCAACCCGCTCGACGCCAATTATAACGACTGGATGGAAAAGGCGGGCAGCGTGTTTGGCGGGCAGGGCGATCCGACCACGACGCCGCTGGCGGTCCTCTACAGCCAGATGCAGCGGCAGGCGACGATGCTCGCCTTTCTCGACGTGTTCCGCGCGATGATGGTGGTCGTGCTGTGCGTCGCGCCACTGGTTCTATTCATGCGCTCCGGCAAGACCGGCGGCGCCCCCTCGGGAGGGATGCATTGATGCGCTCGCGGTTTTCGCTCGTTGGAGCAGCGCTGCTCGCGGGCTGTACGGTCGGTCCGAACTACGTCGCCCCCGAGATGCCGGTGCCGCCGGCGTTCGTCGGCCCGCAGCAAGCGACTGTCGGCGCGACCGTCGATCCGGCACGCTGGTGGTCGGCGTTCGGCGATCCGCAGCTGGACGGGCTCGTCGAGCGCGCGCTGAAGGGCAATCCGGACATCGCGATCGCCGCCTCGCGCGTCCGGCAGGCGCGGTTGCAGGAAATCGTCGCGCGGTCGCAAGGCCTGCCCAGCGTCAACGCGAGCGCGTCGCCTAGCCATGTCGAGTTCAGCAAGAACGCCGGCCTTTCGCAGATCGCGCGCGCGTTCAGCGGCGGCACGGGCGCCGGAGGAACCGGATCGACCGGTGGCATCGCGCTCCCCGGCAGTGGGATCACCACCTACTCGGTCGGCTTCGACGCGAGCTGGGAGCTCGACCTGTTCGGCGGCGTCCGGCGCAGCACCGAGGGCGCGCGTGCCCGCACCGAGGCGGCGGTCTGGTCGAAGCGCGATGCTGCGGTGACGCTAGCCGCCGAGGTGGCACAGGCGTATTTCGCGCTACGGCTCGATCAGGCGCAGATCGCGACGATCGAGGCGGAGATCGTCCGCCAGCGTCGCGCGCTGGAGATTGCGGGCAATATCGCCAAGGTCGGGCTCGTCCCGCCGATCGACGTCACCCGCCAGCGTGCGTCGATCACCTCGACCGAGGCCCGTGCCGAACCGGTCCGTGCCGATGTCGACGTCCGCATGCACGCGCTCGCGATCCTGCTCGGCGAACCGCCCGCGACGTTGATGGCGGAGCTCGCCGCGCCCTCGACCGCACCGCTTGGCGTGCCGTCGATTCCGGCAGGGCTCCCGTCCGAACTGCTGCGGCGTCGGCCCGACATCCGGGCGGCGGAACGTGATCTCGCGGCCTCGACCGCCGATATCGGCGTCGCGGTGGCGGACATGTATCCCAAGTTCAGCCTGACCGGCATGAGCCAGCTGATCTCGACCGCGCTCGGCAACCTGTTCTCGGGCGACAGCCTCCAGCTGACCGTGAGCGGCGCGGCGCAGTTCCCGTTGCTCGATTGGGGTCGCCGCAAGTCGACCGTAAAGTCGCGCGAGGAGGATCGCACGCAGGCGTATCAGCGCTATCGCTCGACGGTGTTGCAGGCGTTGCGCGACGTCGAGGACCCGCTCGCGCAGATCGCGGCCGAGCGCCGTCGCAACGCCGCGCTGCAACGCGCCGTGGTGGATGCACAGAGCAGCGCGAAGGCGGCGGAGTCGCAGTACCGCACCGGGTTCGTCGCGCAGGATACGCTGCTGAATGCAGAAACGGATGTGCTGGCCGCGCGCGAGCAGCTGGTCGCGAGCGACGCGCAGTTGCGCCAGCTGACGGTCGCGTTGTTCAAGGCGCTGGGGGGTGGCTGGGAGCAGGCGGAGTAGGCCCTGCTTACCACGGTTGCCCAAACCGAATTGTTCTCCCGCGAAGGAGGGAGCCCAGTCTGGACTCCCGCCTTCGCGGGAGAACATGCTTTTGGAATGTGGTGTTACTCACCAAGCTCCACACCGGAAGGCCGGGGCCCAATTGGCAAGGCCCGTGTGATTAAGCACAGCCCGTCGTTGCTGACGGTCCCCAGTTGAGCCCCGGCCTTCGCCGGGTTGGGGTATCATCTAGAGCTGGAGTGGTGAGAAAGCTCCGCGCCAGCCGAGCCTCAACCGCCAAGAAAACAGGGCAGCGCAACCGCGCCGCCCGGTAAGCTCACTTCTTCTTGTTCTTCCGCGCCGCATACTTGGCGTCGCGCGCGGCCTTCTTTTCCGCGTCGGTCATCTCGAGCTTGGCCTCGGCCTCCTTCAGCTTCGCCGCCGCAATCTCGGCTTCGGCCTTCTTGGCAGCCTTGGCCTCGTCCTCGGCGGCGCGCTTGGCGGCGCGCTTCTCGCGCTCGGCGACTTCCTTGGCTTCGCGCGCGGCGAGGCGCTCGGCGACGACGGCTTCGTCGATCGGCGGCTTGGCGCGCAGCGCTTCGAGCGCCTTCTGCTTGGCGGCGGCTGCGCTGCTCGTGCGGTCCTGGAAACTGGGGTCCTTGAAAGAGGCCATTGTGGTCGGAATATCCTGTACTATAGGTCTGGCAGCCCGATCGCAGGAATGCGCGGGCCGTGACTCTGGCAGCGCCTTTAAATCATCGCGCGCCGGATCGGAAGAGGTGTGTTCGCTCGCCGTCTTTTCAAGGGCCGCCCGCCGTCGATGTCATCGATCCGTCATATCGCAGTCACGTAACAGTCATTGAAATCGCATCGTAGCGTCACGCTTTACCCATAGTCGCCTAATCGTGGTCGGCAGGGGGGAGCCTGAGTCGATCCATCAGATTAACGATCGACCGGGAGCCACTCGAATGACCATCGCCCTGCGCACGCGCACCTTCTCACGTACGAGCCTTATTCTGCTGGCGAGCACCGCCTGCCTCGCGCTCTCGGCGTGCGACGGCGCCGACAGCGTCGCGTCGCCCGGCGAAGGTGTGATCGTCGTGCCGGGGACGCCGACGCCGAGCCCCACGCCGTCGCCGACCCCGACCCCCACCGCTGGCACGCCCGCCACGTCGTGCCCCAGCGGCACCACCGACGTCGGCATCCTCGGCACCTATCGTTCGTGCCGCCTGCCGTCGCTGATCACCTCCGCGCTCAGCCTCCCGAAGGTCGCAGGCGTCGCGTACGAGATCAACGGCCGCGTCGATGTCGGTGTCGACATCGGCGGCGCGGGCAGCGCACCGGGTGGTATCGCCACGACGCTGACCATCGCGGCGGGGTCGCTGATTTATGCGAACACCACCAACGCGGATAACGACTATATGGTCGTCAATCGCGGTTCCAAGCTGATCGCCGAGGGTACCGAGACTCAGCCGATCATCTTCACTGCGCAGGCGAACATCACCGGCGGCGTGACCGACGAATCGCAGGGCCTGTGGGGCGGGATCATCCTGGCCGGTCGTGCACCGATCTCGAACTGCAACAACACGGTCCCGGGCGGCAACGCAGCCTGCGAGAACGTCGTCGAGGGCACCAGCACGGCGCTGTACGGCGGCGCGACGCCAACCGACAGCAGCGGCAGCGTCCGCTACGTCCAGATCCGCTATTCGGGCACCGTCATCAGCCCGAACAACGAGCTTCAGGGCCTGACGCTCGGCGGCACCGGCTCGGGCACGACGCTCGATCACATCCAGATCCACAACAGCTCGGACGACGGCATCGAGATCTTCGGCGGCCGCAGCAACCTGCGCTACCTCGCGCTGACCGGGTCGGACGATGACGGCCTGGATACCGATGTCGGCTGGCAGGGTTTCGTGCAGTTCGTGCTCGCAATCCAGAAGCCGACCAACACGCAGACCGACAACTACTCGACCGAGATCGACTCGAACGGGTCGGAAGACGCGGTGCCACGCCAGGCCTATAACCTCGCCAACTTCACGTTCATCGAAACGTCGAGCGCGACCAACGCGGCGATCCGCCTGCGCGGCGGTGCCGATGCGACGTTCGTTAACGGCATCGTCAGCAATCCGACCAGCGCGTGCCTCAACGTCATTGCCGGTGCCGATGCGGGCGGCAAGACGACCATCCGTCCGGCCAATGCCGACCTGCAGGACAAGGGTCCTCCGGTGTTCAACTCGGTCGTGTTCAGCTGCCTGACGCCGTACGCAGAGACCACCGTCAACGGTGTGACCGTCACGACCGCGGAGCAGCAGGCGCTGTTCCGTGCCGGCACCAACAACACCGAGAGCGCAGCGGTCGGATCGGCCGTCACCGGCACCTTCCTGCCCGCCGGCGTGTCGACCACGACCACCGCGTTCAACGCCGCCACGCTCAACCCGGCCGGCACCGCGTTCCTGGTCAACACCAACTATGTCGGCGCGGTCAACGGCACCACTGACACCTGGTATCGCGGTTGGACGTGCAATTCGAACCGCGCGAACTTCGGCACGACCAGCGGCGCATGCACCGCGCTGCCGACCAGCTGAGCTCGACCAGACCGACGGTGGCGCGGGGGGGCGGGGGCCCTTCCGCGCATCGTCGCATTTCCAGAATTCCTCTTGTTGCCGGGGCAGCCATGAAGTCATCCGTTCTCGTCTCCGTCCTTCTCGGGACGACGACCCTCGTGCCAGCCCACGCGCTTGCGCAGTCCGCCCCGGGCGGCAGCGTCGTCTCGCCGCAGGCGGGTACGCCCGTCGAGCAGCGTGCCGACCCGGCAGCACAGGCCGAGCAGCAGCAGGAGCAGGTCGAGATTTCGACTCCCGGCGGCAGTGCGGACGGTGCCGACATCGTCGTCATCGGTCGCAACGTTCCCAACGCGGTCCGCGCCACCGCCGAAGTCGTCAACGTGCTGTCGTCCGCCGACATCGCGCGGACCGGCGAAGGCGACATTGCCGGCGCGCTCCAACGCGTCACCGGCTTGTCGGTGGTCGGCAACGGCCTCGTCTATGTCCGCGGCCTCGGCGATCGCTATTCGTCGTCGCTGCTCAATGGTTCGCCCTTGCCGAGCCCGGAGCCGCTGCGCCGCGTCGTCCCGCTCGACATCTTCCCGACCAACGTGATTGCCTCGGCGGTCGTGCAGAAGAGCTATTCGGTCAATTATTCGGGCGAGTTCGGCGGCGGCGTCATCAACCTGACCACCAAGGCAGTCCCGGAAAAGACGTTTTTCCAGTTCGGCGGGTCGGTCGGCGCGGACACCGTCACGACCAGCGAGCTCGGCTATGTCTATGACGGCGGCAAGCATGACTGGACGGGGTTTGACAGCGGTGAGCGCAAGGTGCCCGGCTTCATCACGAAGGCCGGTGCTGACGGCACTTCGCTGACCGGCGCGCAGATCACCGCGCTGTCCAACGCGAAGACGACGTTGCTGCAGCAGAACAACCAGATCCCGGCGAACCTGTCGGGCGAGACCAGTTTCGGCACGTCGGTCGACCTTGGCGCGACGCGCGTCGGCGTGATCGCGGCGGCGGGGATCAGCAACACGTGGCGGACTCGTGATACGCTGCAGCAGTCGACCGACGACGTCGGCGGTATCCTGACGCGCGATTTCCGCACCGTGCTGACCGACAACCGCTCGATCATCAACGGCCTGCTCGGCTTCGGCGCGGAGTTTGGCGAGAACAAGATCCGCTGGACCAACCTCTACATCCACGACACGCTCAAGCAGGGGCGCCTGAGCACCGGGTCGACGTCGAACATCGGCGACGTGGCGGGCGTCCAGCCGTTCATCGTCCAGAACACCAGCTGGTTCGAACGCCAGCTGATCGACACGCAGCTGGTCGGCGAGTTCAAGTTCGGCGACTTCGCGCTCGATACCCGCGGCAGCTATGCCAAGACCGAGCGCAACTCGCCGTACGAGCGCCAGTTCACCTATCAGTACAATGCGACCGTCGGTGATTACACCAACAACCTCAGCGGCTTGCAGAGCGCGACCGTCGCGTTCAGCGAACTCGACGAGACCCTGTGGTCGGGCCAGGCCAACCTCACCTGGAACGTGCCGTTCGACCGCCCGTTCGCGCTGTCGGTCGGCTATGCGTATAGCGACACCGATCGCACCTCGAGCCGCTACACCTTCCGCTACCAGACCGCAGGCAACGTCGCGTTGAGCGACGCGGTCGCGCAGGAGCGCCCGGACTTCCTGCTCTCCGACTTCAACCTGCAGACCTACGGCATCGGCCTCGCCAACACCTGCGTCGCGCCGACCTGCGCCCCGACCTACGACGCATCGCTCCGCATCCACGGCGCCTATGCACAGCTGGAGGGCGAGATCGTCGACGGCCTGCGCGCCAATGTCGGCATCCGGTACGAGGACGCGCTGGAGACCGTGCTGCCGGGCGGCGGCGCAGGCGTGTCGTTCGCGCAGACCAACCTGGCGAAATCCTATTGGCTGCCGGCGGTGACCGTGACGTGGAACTTCGCGGCGGACATGCAGCTTCGCGGGCATATGTCGAAGACGCTGGCACGGCCGCAGTTCCGCGAGCTCGCGCCGCAGCTGTACCAGGATTTCGAGAGCGATCGCCTGTTCTTCGGCAACCCGTTCCTGACCGACTCGCAGCTCTATAACGGCGAACTGCGCTACGAATGGTATTTCGCACGCGACCAGAAGTTCAACCTGGCGGGCTTCTACAAGCGGATCGACAACCCGATCGAGGCGGTCGCGTTCTTCCCGGCGGGCAGCGACACGCTCCAGACCGGCTTCGCCAACGCACCGCGCGCGAACCTGTACGGCGGCGAGGTCGAGCTTCAGAAGTACATCCCGCTCGACGGCCTGGGCAGCGATTTCTTCGCGACACGACGCCTCGTCGCGATCGCCAACTACACCTACACGCATTCGGAGCTGAACATCGGCGACGAGCTGATCGCCAGCCCGATCCAGGGCAACGGCACAACCGCCAGCCTGCGTCCGGCGAGCGTGTTGTTCCAGGACGGCGCGGCGCTGACGGGGCAGTCGGATCACCTCGTCAACCTGCAACTCGGGATCGAGGACAAAAAGAGCCTGTCGCAGCTGACCTTGCTGTTCAACTATGCGAGCGATCGCGTGACGAACCGCGGGCCGGTCGGCGGCGGGGGCGGCGTGCGCCTGCCCGATCTGATCGAAAAGCCGGGCATCCGCTTCGACGTCGTCGCGCGCCAGGGCATCGACGTCAGCGGCAAGCAGATCGAAGTGAAGTTCGAGGCGCGAAACCTGACGGGTACCGGCTACCGCGAATACCAGACCTTCTCGAACGGCAACGAGGTCGACATCAATCGCTACAAGCTCGGCCGCGTGTTCACGCTGGGGGCGAGCGTTCAGTTCTAAACTGGCTGCACGATGATCGTGCCGTTCCCCCGCGAAGGCGGGGGGCCAGGGTCAAAGGTGCCAGCATCCGTGACTCCTGGGCCCCCGCGTTCGCGGGGGAACGGCGGGGTAGTGGTGTTAAACGACTACGCTTTGTGAAGATGCGAATGGCGCGTACGTCACCGCCATTCCTTCTCCCGAAACCATTTCGTGATCACATACTTTACCCCCGACCGCACCTTCATCCCCTGATGCAGCGTCGCCGCATTCAAGCTCCCATCGGCACGGCGATTGTTCCAGGCGAGCAGCTTGCCCGCCTCGGGCTGGACGATCTTGTCGATCGCCTTGAACCGCGTCGCGCCGCCCGCCTCGGGCTGGTTGAGATAGATCATCACGGTCCAGGTCCGGTTGCCGGCGATCCCACAATAGCGTTCATAGTCGACGCCGCTCGGCTCGAAATAGTCGGTATGGCCCTTGAACTCCTGCCCGACCGCATAGCGCTGGCCCTGCAACGGTTCGCCGTGGCGACCGTCGAGCCCGGTCAGCGCGGCGATACGAGTTTCGACCTCGATCGCCACCGGGTCTTCGGCCGAGAGGTCGCCCGTCTCACTGGTCCGATAGCTGGAATCGCCATTCGAATCGGAGATCGTCGATGGGCGCCGTACGGAGTCGATCCGCGTGATCAACGCCGTACACAGATCGGGCGGCAGGAAGTCGCGGCGGACGAACAGGTCGAGCTTTGCGCTCGGCACGCGCTGCACGCCGGGCACAGACAGCCGCGCGATGACCGGTTCGGGCGGCAGGCCGGAGCCACTGGACGGGAGAGGCGAGGACATGTCCGCCTTCTGCCAACCCAGCACGCGGAGCGCCACCCCGCTAAACGCGCGCCGACGATGCGCAAACCATTGACGCGGAATTGTAACATGGCATGCCTACGCGGCGTAGCAGGGGAATTTGGGGTGGGTCGCGCATGCGATTGAAGCTGGACGCGAGGGCGCGCCGTATCTTGCGGCGTATGCCCGTCGTGAATGTCTATACGATCGTCGAACTCGCGCTGCTGGCCGGGCTTGCGACGCAGTGCGCGCGCCTCGTCTGGACGATCGCGACACCGATCACGCCGCTCGGCGACTGGCGTCCCGCCGCGCCGATGGTGGTCGGGTCGGCGGACGACATCCTGCGCGGTTTCGATCCGTTCTTCCGGCTCGGCGGCGCCAGCGGTGCGCCCTCGACGGTGACCTCACTGCAATTGACTCTGTTCGGCACGCGGATCGACGAGGCGATGGGACGGAGTTCCGCGATCATCGCCGGGCCCGACGGCGTTCAGCAGAGCGTCGAGATCGGCGACGAGATCCAGCCCGGCGTCAAGCTGAAGGCGGTCGCGTTCGATCACGTCACGATCGACCGGGGCGGTGCCGACGAAGACCTGTTCCTCGACCAGTCCGGTGCCGTCACGCCGGTGGTGCCCGGTGCAGCCCCCGCGGGCGCACCACCCCCGGCGGTCGGCATCCCGATCGCGCAACTCCGCAGCGAGATAGGCTTCATCCCGCGGATCGACGGCGGCCGGATCAGCGGGCTCACCGTCCGCGCGCAGGGCTCGGGCACAGCGTTCCGGGCGGCCGGGCTGAAGGACGGCGACGTCGTCACCTCGATCGGTGGCCGCCCCGTCTCCGGCCCCGGCGATCTCGACCGAATCGCCAAGGATTTCGCGGGCGGCGGCAACGTCCCCATCACCGTAGAGCGCGGCCAGGATACCCTGCCGCTCGCCATCACGATCGCGCCCCCCCAATGAAAATGGCTCAATGAAAAAGCTTCTACTCGGTCCGGTCGTTGCGCTTGCACTGGCCGCGAGCGCCCACGCGCAGACCACGCTCAACGTTCGCGATGCCGATATCCGCGCATTCATCGCCGACGCCGCCAAGGTTACCGGCCGCACGTTCATCATCGACAACCGCGTTGCCGGCAAGGTGACGGTCGTCACCGATCGTCCGCTCAGCCGCTCCGAATATTTCGAGATATTCCTCTCGACGCTGCGCGCGAACGGGCTCGTCGCCGTCCCGACCTCGAAGGGCGCGTTCCGGATCCAGCCGCTCGACAATGCGGCGTCGCAACCGAGCCGGATCGGCGTCGCCGGCGCGGCGCGCAACAGCTATGTCACCGAGATCGTCCGCCTCCGCGCGATCGACGCGCAGTCCGCGGTCGAGACGGTCCGCCCGCTGGTCAGCGCACAAGGCTCGGTCAGCGCCAATCGCGGCGGCAACAGCCTGGTCGTGGTCGACTTCGCCGACAATATCCGCCGCATCCGCGAGGTCCTGCGGCGGATCGACGCCGACACCTCATCGACGCGTGTCGTCGCGCTCAAGAACGCCAGTGCCAAGGAAATCGCGACCGCGCTTCAGGGCCTGATCGGGACCGGGACCGGCGGCGGGCAGGGCGGTGCAGCCGCGACCGGCCCGAGCGCCTCGGTCGTCGCGGTCGAGGGCTCGAACGCGGTCGCGCTCCGCGGCGATCCGACCACCGTCGCTCGCCTCGCGCAGGTCGCGGTCGATCTCGACCAGAAGGCGCGCAACGGCACCGAGATCCGGGTGGTGTTCCTCGAAAACGCCGACGCCGAGCAGTTGCTGCCGGTGTTGCAGGAACTTGTCGGGCAGACCCCGACACAGCCGGTCCAGACCGCGCTGTCCCGGTCCAATTTCGGATCGAGCAGCACCAATGGCAGCGCGGGCGGGCAGTCGAACATCTCGCAACCCCAGATCCCGCAGTCCGGTCCGACGTCCGGCGGCGGGTCAGGTTCGGGCCAGCCGGCGATCACCGCGGCCGGCGGCAAGACCGCGGCGGTCGTCACGCGCTTTGCCGGCGCCAACGCGATCGTCATCGCCGCGCCTGCCGAAATCCAGCGCCAGCTGAACGAGGTCGTCCGCCAGCTCGATACGCGCCGCGAACAGGTACTGGTGGAGGCGATCGTCGCGGAGGTGTCGGATACGACCGCCCGGACGCTCGGTGCGCAGTTCATCGTCGGCGATCCGAGTGGCGGGGCGTTTGGCGCGTCGACCTTCTCGAACTCGGCGCCGAACATCCTGCAGATCGCCGGCGCGATCGGCGCGACCCAGCTCAACACGTCGAGCACGACCACGACCAACACCGACGGCAGCACGACGACGACTAAGAACACCAGCGCCGCCGCCGATACGCTCCAGCAGTCGGCGATCGCCTCGATCCTCGCGGCAACCGGCGGCTTTGGCGGGTTCGGCGGGAAGATCGGCAGCACCTTTTTCGGCGCGATTATCAACGCGGTGAAGAGCGATACGCAGTCGAACCTGCTCCAGGTCCCGCACCTCGTCACGCTCGACAATCAGGAGGCACACAGCCTCGTCGGGCAGGAGATCCCGATCACCACGGGGCAGGCGCTCAGCACCAATTTCGACAACGCGTTCCGCACCACGCAGCGGCAGAATGTCGGGATCGAGCTGACCGTCCGGCCGCAGGTGAACTCGAGCGGTACGGTCAAGCTCAACCTTCGCTTGGAGGTGAGCTCGATCGCCGGCCCGGTGTCGAGCGACAATAGCGACCTGATCCTCAACAAGCGCGAGGTCGAAACAGTCCGCACGGTCGACGACGGCCAGATCGCGGTGATCAGCGGCCTGCTCGACGACAATGAGCGCCGCACGATCGAGAAGATCCCGCTGCTCGGCGATATCCCCGTGCTCGGCCGGCTGTTTACGTCGAAGGCCAAGCAGCGGTCGAAGACCAACCTGATGATCTTCATCCGCCCGACGATCCTGCGCACCGCCGAGGACAGCCGCAAGCTGACCGAGCAGCGCTACGGCTATGTGCGCCTGCAGCAGGGGTTGCAGGAGCCCGGGCAGGAGCCGTCGATCGACCAGCTCGTCCGCGACTATATGGGCGCCGCCCCGCCGATCCCGAGCGCGCCGATCCCGGGGAATATCGAGGATCCCCGCGTCGCGGTGCCGGTGCGGACCTCGACGATGGTCGTGCGGCCCAAGAAATGATCATCCGCGAAGGCCACGAGATCGAAGGTCTTCCTTCCCCCCTCCCGCAAGCGGGAGGGGTTGGGGGTGGGCACGCGCTTTCTCCAAACGATACCTTCGAAGGCGAGCGCGAGCCCCCCCCCGGCCCCTCCCGCTTGCGGGAGGGGGGAAGCGATATGGCCTCCCCAAGCGCTGGCGGTGTCGACCTCCCCCAGATCACCATCCCCTACGCGTTCGCGCGCAAGTTCGGCGTCGTGATCGACCACACCGACACCGACTCGCACCTCACGATCGCGATGCGCGCCGGCGCCGACCCGAAGGTCCTGCTCGAACTGCGCCGCTATCTCGGTCGCCCGTTCGACGTCACCTTCGCCGACCAGATCGTCTTCGACCGCCTACTGTCGAACGTCTATGCGATGGACGGCCAGGCCAATGCGCTCGCCGCGGTCGGGATGGGCGACGAGCTCGACCTGCTCGCGGGCGACATGCCGACCGCGGAGGATCTGCTCGACACCGCCGACGACGCGCCCGCGATCCGGCTGATCAACGGCATCATCGCCGACGCCGCGCGCAACGGCGTGTCGGACATCCATATCGAGCCGTACGAGACCGGCCTCGTCGTCCGCATGCGGATCGACGGCGTGCTGCGCGAGACGCTGCGGATGCCGCCCAACGTCGCGCCGGTGGTGGTCAGCCGTATCAAGGTGATGGCGCGGCTCGACATCGCCGAGCGTCGCGTGCCCCAGGACGGTCGTATGGGGCTGACGCTGGGCGGCAAGCTGCTCGACGTCCGCGTTTCGACCCTGCCGAGCCGAGCGGGAGAACGCGTCGTGCTGCGTATCCTCGACAAGGAAAACGCCGGCATCGATCTCGAAGCGCTCGGCCTGCCGCCCGCGCTGTTCGCGCTGCTCAACGAAGCGCTGAGCGAGCCCAATGGCATCATCCTCGTCACCGGGCCGACGGGGTCGGGCAAGACGACGTCGCTCTATGCGGCTCTGCGCCTGCTCAACGACGGCAGCCGCAACATCCTGACGGTCGAGGATCCGGTCGAGTACGCGGTCGACGGGGTCGGCCAGACGCAGGTCAATCCGAAGGTCGGCCTGACCTTCGCGGCCGGCCTCCGTGCGATCCTGCGCCAGGATCCCGACGTCGTGATGGTCGGCGAAATCCGCGACCGCGAGACCGCCGAGATCGCGGTGCAGGCGTCGCTAACCGGCCATCTCGTGCTGTCGACCGTTCATACCAACGACGCGATCGGTGCGATCACTCGGATGCGCGACATGAAGGTTGAGAGCTTCCTGCTCGCTTCGACGCTGCGTGCGGTGATCGCCCAGCGACTGGTACGGCGGCTGTGCCCGACCTGCCGCAAGGCCGTGCCAGCCTCGGACACGGTCGCGCCTCTGCTCGGGATCGCCCCGGACGCTGTCGTCTACGTCGCGCAGGGCTGCGAAGACTGCAACCAGACCGGGTACAAGGGCCGCATCGGTGTGTTCGAAGCGGTCCGCATCGACGACACCATCCGCCGCCTGATCAATACCGACGGTCACGAATCCGAAATCACCGCGCACGCCTTCGCGAAGTCCCCCAACCTCGCGCAGTCGGCGCGCGATCTGGTCCTGTCGGGGCAGACGACGGCTGAAGAAGCCGTGCGCGTATCTCGCCGGGACACCACCGAAGTCGTACCTGAGGTGGCGGAGTCATGATGCCGCCACAAATTGCCGTTCGTTTCGAGCGCAGTCGAGAAACCGGCGCCACGCACGGGGCCGGTGGTTTCTCGACTGCGCTCGAAACGAACGGAATATCTGTGCCATCGGGTCCTCCGCATGGCTGATTTCGATTACCTCGCGATCGATACGAAAGGCGCCGAACGTCGCGGTCACGTCGCCGCGGCGGACATCGACGTCGCGCGCGCCACGCTCGACGCGCGCAAACTCTACGTCGTCAAGATCACCCCCGGCGCGCCGCCGCAGGCGACCAAGGGCCGCCCGCTCTTCGGCCTGCAACTCGGCACGCCGAAGATGTCGGGCAAGAACCTCACCCTGTTCACCCGCCAGCTCGCCACGCTTAACCGCGTCTCGCCGCTGGAGGAGTCGCTCCGCACGATCACCCGCCAGACCGAGCAGGACAGCGTCCGCACGATCGTCCAGCACGTCCATGCCGGCGTCGTCGAGGGCCGCCGCCTTGCCGATGCGATGGCGCGCGAACCGAAGAGCTTCCCGCCGCTCTACCGCGCGATGGTCTCCGCCGGCGAAAGCTCGGGCTCGCTGCCGACGATCCTCGACCGTCTCGCTGCGCTGCTAGAACGGCAGGCGGAGATCCGCGGCAAGCTGATCACCGCGCTCGCCTATCCCTCGATCCTCGCGCTCGTCGCGCTCGGCGTCGTCACCGCGCTGATGATGTTCGTCGTGCCGCAGGTGGTCGAGCAATTCGATACGGTCGGTCAGCAATTGCCGCTGCTCACGCGGATGGTGATGGCGTTCTCGGCATTTCTCGTCGGCTATTGGTGGGTGATGCTGCTGGTTCTCGCAGTCGCGGGTATCGGCGGCTGGCAGGCGCTGAAGGATCCCTCGATCCGTCTCGCCTTCGACAGCTGGATGCTCCGTATCCCTATGCTCGGCCGCCTCATCCGCGATCTCCACGCCGCGCGGATGGCGCGCACGCTCGGCACGATGGTCGCCAGCCGCCTGCCGCTGCTCGACGGCCTCAACCTCACCGCCAGCACGATCCACAATCGCCGCTTGCGCCTCGCCTCCGACCAGATCGTCGAGGCGATCCGCGGCGGGGGGAGTCTCTCCGCCGCGATGCGCCGCGCCGGCGTCTTCCCGCCGCTGCTGACCTATCTCGCAGCATCGGGCGAGGCGGCGGGCCGGCTCGACGAGATGCTGGAGCGCGCCGCCGACTATCTCGAACGCGAGTTCGACCGGTTTACCGCCACCGCGTTGTCGCTGCTCGAACCGCTGATCATCGTCGTGATGGGCGGAATCGTCGCGACGATCGTGCTATCCATCCTGCTCCCGATCCTCCAGCTCAACACGCTGGCTGGACAATGAGGTCTTGTATGCGTCCCGAACAAAAAAAGAAGCGCCGTGAGGCCGGTTTCACGCTCGTCGAGCTGATGGTCGTGATCGTCATCATCGGCCTGCTTGCGACGATCGTCGCGCTCAACGTGCTGCCGTCCGGCGATACCGCACGCATCCAGAAGGCGAAGGCCGATATCGCGCAGATCGAGGGCGGGCTGGAGCTCTACAAGCTCCAGAACATGACCTTCCCCAACACCTCGCAAGGCCTGAACGCGCTCGTCACCGCGCCGGCCGGCCTGACCGATCCCTCGCGCTATCAGCGCGGCGGCTATCTCAAGAAGCTGCCGAACGATCCCTGGGGTCGGCCGTATCTCTATGCCTCGCCCGGCGCGCATGGCGAGGCCGACGTCTGGACTTTCGGGGCCGACGGCAAGGAAGGCGGCGAGGGGATCGATGCCGATATCGGTAGCTGGCAGTAAGCGCGAGGCTGGCTTTACGCTGGTCGAACTGATGGTCGTAGTCACGATCATCGGCCTCGCGTCCGCGATTGCCGTTCTCGTAATGCCAGACCCGCGGGGGCGCGTGCTCGACGAGGCGACGCGGTTCGCGCTGCGGACCCGCGCGGCGCATGATTCGGCGATCGTCGAGGCGCGCCCGGTCAGCGTCTGGGTGACGGGCGGCGGCTATGGTTTCGACCGGCGGTTGGCGGGCGGCTGGACCCCCGTCGCCGAAAAGCCGATGCGCGTCGAACGCTGGAACGACGGTACCAAGGCCGTTATAGGGGACACCAGCGGCCGGTTGCGTGTCACGTTCGACCCGACCGGCCTCGTCGACCGCCCTGCGGAAATCCGCCTCGATCGCGGCGGCGTCGCAGCTACGGTGCACATCGACGCCGACGGCAGCGTGCGCGCCGATGCGGGCTGAGCGCCATCCGGGCGAGAGGGGCTTCACCCTCATCGAAATCATGGTCGCGCTGGCGGTGTTCAGCCTGGCCGCGATGGCGCTTGTCCGGCTGGAAAGCGCGACGATCCGCGGCGCCAGCATCCTCGACGAGACGCTCGTCGCGCAGATGGTGGCGCGCAACGTCGCGATCGACGCAGTCACCGCCGCGCAGCCCCCCACCGCCGGCCGCGTCACCGGCGTCGAGACGAATGGCGGGCAGGCCTGGACCTGGACGCGGCAGGTCAGCGCGCTTGGTGGTTCGCAGGTCTTTCGGATCGACGTGTCGGTCGCGGATCGGTCGGGCACGCAACTCGGTCGCCTGACGATGGTGCGCCCGGCACCCCGGTCGGCGACATGATCCGGACACCGCACAAGGAGGCCGGCTTCACCCTGATCGAGGTGATGGTCTCGCTCATGATCTTCGGCATGATCGCCGCCGCGGGCGTCGCGATCCTGTCGTTCAGCGTCAAGGCGCAGAGCGCGACCGGCGCCAAGCTCGACGATATCAGCGCGCTGACCCGGACGATGTCGATCCTGTCCGCCGACCTCGCGCAAGCTTCGGACCGCGCGACCCGCGACGAAGCCGGAACGCGCGTCCCCGCGTTCGTCGGCGAAAGCGGATCGGGCGTCACGCCGATGCTCCGCCTCGTCCGCGCCGGCTGGAGCAACATCGATGGCGCGCCGCGGCCGAGCACGCAGAAGGTCGCCTACCGCGTCGATGCCGGGACGCTCCAGCGGATCGCCTACCCAATGATCGACGGCGCGCAACCACTGCCCCCCGCGGCGCTCCTGACCCGCGTTCGCCAGGTCGCGCTCCGGTACCGCATCGCCGGCGCCTGGAACGATCGCTGGGACGGCGCCAGTGGCCGCTCGCTGCCCGACGCGATGGAACTCACCGTCCAGCGCGACGACGGCACGCAGTTCCGCCAGATGTTTGTCGTCGGCACGGGCTATGCCCCGCCACCTATCGATGGCGCGAGCCAGCCGACCCCGCCGCCTCCCGGCACGCCCTCAAAGGAGACGCCCGGTGCGCGCACCTGATCGCGGCATCCACCGTGGGCGGGAGCGGGGGGCCGCGCTGCTGACCGTGCTGATGCTCGTCGCGATCATCGCGGTGATGGCGGGCGCGGCGCTCGAGAAGCTGCGGCTGTCGACGCGTCTGGCGGGCAACGCCGCGACCGGCGAACAGGCCCGCGCCTACGCCTTTGCGGCCGAGACGCTGGCGCTGACCCGCGTCTCCACCCTGCTCGGCCAGAGCCCCAAGCGCGTGACGCTGGCGGGCAACTGGAGCAACACGCCGTTCGGCTTGCCGCTGCCCGGTGGCGGCTTCGCGGTGGCGCGCGTGCGCGACGGCGGTAATTGCTTCAATCTCAACGGACTGGTGACGCAAGGCACCGCGCCCGGTGTCTATACAACCTTCCCCGAAATCCGTCCGCAGTTCGTCCGGCTGATGCGCCTGCTGAATGTCCCGACGCAGGTCGCGGAGCAGGTCGCGTCGGGCACCGCAGACTGGATCGACAGCGACCAGGACCAACAGGCGATGGGCGCGGAGGACAGCGCGTATCTCGGCCGCGAGACGCCCTACCGGACCGCCGGCACGCTGATGACCGATCCGAGCGAACTGCGCGCGGTCGCGGGCATGACGCCCGAGATCTATGCGACGCTGCGGCCCTGGATCTGCACGCTCCCCATCGCCAAGCCGTCGCCGATCAACGTCAACACGTTGTTGCCCGAACAATCCGTGCTGCTGGCGATGATGTATCCCGATACCTTGTCGGTGGGCAGCGCACAGCAATTGCTGTTGCGGCGTCCGGTGCAGGGATACGGCGTTTTCGACGAATTTCAGAAGAGCGCATCGCTGCTTGGCGCTATCAAGACCGCGCCCGGCGTGGACGCGTCCGTGGTGTCGAAATGGTTCACGCTCGATATCGACGTAACGCTGGGGACCACGCAAATGCAGGAACGCGCGGTAATCGACGCGAACCGACTTCCCGCGCAGCTCGTATCGCGGCAATGGGGCGAGCCATCATGACGACATTGCTATTCCTCCCCGCCGGCGAGACCGGGTTCCGCTGGATGCGCGTCGCCGACGCGCGCGTGGTCGGGGAGGGGGAGGGGATCCCCGAGGCCGCCGACGACGACACGATCGCGGTCGCGCCGGCCGACGCGGTCACGCTGCACTGGGCGGAACTCCCCTCTCGCTCCCCTGCGCAGGCGACCGCCGCGGCCCGCCTTCTCGCCGCTGAAGCGAGCGCCTCGCCGCTCGCCGAACTCCACGTCGCGGCCGGCGACGAAGGCGCGAGCGACAGGCCGATCGGTGTCGTCGGCGTCGCGACGATGCGCGACTGGCTGCGGATGCTGGCGGAGGCGGGGGTCGACCCGGTCGCGATGATCCCCGCGCCGATGCTGCTCCCGCGTCCGGAAGAGGGGTATGCGCGTGCCGACCTCGCAGGGAGCGGTGTCGTGCGCGGGACGTCGAGCGGGTTCGCCGACGAGGCGCGGCTGACGGAGCTGGTAACCGGCGGCACCGCTCCGACGACGATCGATCGCGAGACGCTGGAAGCGGCAATCGTCGCCGCTGTTGCCGCGCCGACGCTCGATCTGCGGCAGGGGCCGTTCGCGCGGCGGCGGCAGTTCGCGATCGACTGGGCGCTGATCCGGCGGCTCGCCCTGTTGTCGCTGACGATCCTCGCGGTGACGCTGGCGATCTCGCTCGTCCGGATCGCCAAATATAGTTTCGGGGCCGATGCTTTGGAGGCGGAAGCCAACACGGTCGCGGTCGCCGGTTTGCCGCGCGGCGAGACGGTGGTCGACGCCGGTCGCCAGCTCGACGAGCGCCTGTCGCGCGTGCGCGGGCCGGGCCTGGGTTTCACGACCACGACGGCGGCAGTGTTCGCAGCAGTACGCGCCACGCCCGGCACCGAAGTGACCGGGCTCGACTTCCAGGCGAACGGCGATCTGCGGCTGTCGGTCGCGGTCGCGGTCGAGCGCGAGGCGTTGGCGACCGATCTGAAACGCGCGCTCGAAGCGGCGGGCTTCACGGTCCGCGCCGGTGTGTTCCAGGCCGCGGCCGGCCGCGTGACCGGCGAACTCACGGTTAGCCCAGCATCGGGAGCGGGACGATGACCGGACTGAAGACCTGGTTCGAAGGACGATCGCTGCGCGAGCGTCGCCTGTTGCTCGTCATGGCCGCGCTGGCGGTGCTGACCTTGCTGTGGGCGGTGATCATCCGCCCGGTCGGCGACGGGTTGTCGAGCGCGCGCGAACGCCATGCCGACGCGGTGACCCGGCTCGGCGAGACGCGCGCGCAGGTCGCGACGCTGCGCGATATCCAGCGCAGCCGCGCGACGCCGCTGACCGGCACGCTGGCCGATGTCGTCCGCGCCGAGGCGGATCAGGCCGGCTTCGCGCTCGCCACGCTCGATCAGGACGGTGCGGACCGGGTCCGCATCGGCATCCAGTCCGCGCGGCCCGCAGCGCTGGTCGCATGGCTCGCCCGGCTCGAACGGCGCGGCATCCTCGTCGATTCGGCGGCGATGACCGACAAGGGCGACAAGACCGTCGGCGTCGCGCTCACCTTGAAGGCACGCGCGGCATGAGGCGGATACGCTTGAAGACCGGCCCTGCTGCGCTGTTCGGCGGCATGCTGCTGATCGCGCTGATCGTCTTCCTGCCGATGCGCGCGGTGCTTGGCTGGGTCGGCGTCGGCGACGAAGGCCTGGTCGCGCGGCGCGTGACGGGGACGATCTGGGGATCGACGCTGACCGAAACCCGATTCGGCGATCTCGCGCTCGGCGACCTGCACGCAAGGCTCTCGCCCTTGCCGCTGCTGGTCGGGCGCGCGACGATCGTCTTCACCGGTGCCGATTCGCTGGCGGCCAGACCGCTGAGCGGATCGGCCAGCGTCAGCCGCCACGGCTTTGGTGTCGACCACATGACCGCCACGGTCGCGACCGGCCGTTTGTTCGCCCCGGTGCCCGTCTCCTCGCTCGATCTTGACGATGTGTCGGTCCGCTTCCGCGACGGCCAGTGCGAGAGCGCCGAGGGCCGCGTTCGTGCGACGCTGGCGGGCGACGTCGGAGGCATCGCCCTGCCGCAATCGGTCAGCGGCACCGCACGCTGCGACGGCACCGCCTTGCTGCTGCCGCTCACGAGTCAGGCCGGCACCGAAGGTATCGCGCTGAGGCTCGAAGGAGCGGGCACGTACCGCGCGGACCTGTCGCTCCGCCCGTCCGATCAGCTCGCCGCGCAGAAGCTCGAACAGGCCGGGTTCGTCCGTGGGCCAACCGGCTATCGCCTGTCGATCGAAGGACGTTTTTAAGGCGTTCGTGCGATCGGCGGTTGACGCGGACCTCGGACCCCCGCTAGGGGCGACGCCTTCGCGGCGATCGTAGTTCAATTGGTTAGAGCGTCGGCTTGTGATGCCGGATGTTGCGGGTTCAAGTCCCGTCGGTCGCCCCATTATTTGGTTATTTTCGACAAGCCCCTGCAACGCAGGCGCTTTGTGCTGGTAAAACCGGCCGGAAAATAATATTTCGCCTCCCGGTAATTTTATTCTCCTCAGGAGCCGGCGATGACAGCGGTTTGGGACCTTCCCGATTTCGACGACCACGAGGGCGTTCATGCCTTCACCGATCCCGAATCGGGCCTGCGCGCGGTCATTGCGCTTCACTCGACCAAGCTCGGGCCCGCCGCCGGCGGCACGCGATTCTGGCATTATGCGGATAACGGTCGCGCGGTGACGGACGCGCTGCGCCTGTCGCGCGGCATGAGCTTCAAGAATGCAATGGCCGGGCTCGAGCTCGGCGGCGGCAAGGGCGTGGTCCTCGCGGCCAAGCCCGGCGACGTCATCACGACTGCACAACTCAAGGCGTTCGGTCGCGCGGTCGACTCGCTCGGCGGGCGTTACGTGACGGCGGAAGACGTCGGCATGTCCGAAGAGCGGATGAAGGTGATCGCGACGCAGACGCGCTACGTCTCCGGCCTCCCGGTCGCGAGCGGTGCGGCGGGCGGCGATCCCGGGCCGTACACCGCGCTCGGCATCTACCTCGGCGTGAAGGCGGCGGCGCAGCGCGGTCTCGGCGCAACCGACATGAAGGGCGTCCGCGTCGCGATCCAGGGCGTCGGCTCGGTCGGCGGCGGTCTTGCGCGGTTGCTCGCCAAGGACGGCGCGGTGCTGACGCTCGCCGACGTCGATGAGGGCCGGGCGCAGAAGCTGGCCGGCGAACTCGGCGCGACCGCGGTGGCGGCCGAGGCGATCCTGACGACCGAAGCGGACATCTTCAGCCCGAACGCACTCGGCGCGATCCTGACCGAGATGTCGATTGCTTCCTTGAAGGCGAAGGTCGTCGCGGGTGGGGCGAACAACCAGTTGAGCGTTCGCGAGGACGGCGCGCGGCTTCATGCCCGCGGCATCCTGTACGCACCGGACTACGTCATCAACGCGGGCGGGATCATCAACGTCGGGCTCGAATATCTCGGGCAGGGTGACGAGGCCGAGGTAAAGGCGCGCATCGCCCGTATCCCGGAGCGGCTGATCCAGGTCTGGGATGAAAGCGATCGCTCGGGCGAGCCATCGTCGGACGTTGCGGACAGCATCGCCAAGCGCCTGATCGGTCGCTGAATCCAGGCGACCGTTTGGCCCGCTGAGGGCGCGCGCTACCTACTCCGTCATCCTGACGAAAGTCACGATCCAGAGTAACGAAGCGGCGCCCTCTGCGGACCGACTTTCGTCAGGATGACGGCGTACGGGGAAAGGCGCGCGCGCCCACGGGAGAGAGGGCCTAACTCTCGCGTGACGGCAACGAATTAAGCCAATAAGACTACACCCAGTGGCCACCCTACACGCCTTCGCAAATCCTGCGCTCTTCCTGAAGATCGCCAAGCCGTTGACGCCCGCGTTTTTCTGGCTCGGCGTCGCGTTCATCGCGCTCGGCAGCTGGGCGGGCCTGACGCAAACCCCGCCCGATTATCTCCAGGGCGAGACGGTCCGCATCCTCTACATCCATGTCCCCGCCGCCTGGCTCGGCATGGGCGGGTGGAGCGGGATCGCGATTTCCAGCATCATGTTCCTCGTCTGGCGCCACCCGCTCGCCAGCGTCGCCGCACGCGCGATCGCGCTGCCGGGCGCAGTGTTCGCCGCGCTGTGCCTGATGACCGGCTCGATTTGGGGTCGTCCGACCTGGGGGACGTGGTGGCAATGGGACGGTCGGCTGACGTCGATGCTGCTGCTGTTCTTCGTCTATCTCGGCTACATGGCGCTGGCGAAGGCCGATGCGGATCGCGGTGGCGACGGACGCGTGCCGGCGCTGTACGGGATCGCCGGATCGGTGCTGCTGCCGATCATCCGCTATTCGGTGGTCTGGTGGAACACGCTGCACCAGGGGCCGAGCATCGGGCTGACCAAGTCGACCATCGCCGGGTCGATCCTGTGGCCGCTGCCGATCATGCTCGCCGGCTTTACGTTCGTGTTCGCGGGGATCGTCCTGATGCGGATGCGGACGATGCTCGCTACCGCCAAGACCGAAGCGCGGATGCGGCGGATGGCCAGATCTTGAAGGTGGGATCATGAACCCCTGGCCGTTCGTGACTGCCGCCTATGCCGTGACGCTGGGGGGCGGGGCAATCCTCGCGCTGCTGAGCTATTTCGCGATGCGGAAGGCCGAGAAGTGAAGGCCAAGCATCAACGCCTCACGCTGGCGCTGCTGGCGCTCGGCGCCGTCGTCGTCGCAGGCCTGCTCGCGCTGTCGGCGCTCAAGGACCAGGCCGCGTTCTTTTACGCGCCGTCCGACGTGCGCCGCGACGGCCTGCCGCTCGGTCGCGCGGTCCGGCTCGGAGGGATGGTCGAGCGCGGATCGGTGAAGCGCGCGGCGGACGGCATCACGGTGCACTTCGTTGTCACCGACGGGCTGGCGACCACCCCAGTCGTCTTCGCCGGCATCGTCCCCGACCTGTTCCGCGAGAAATCGGGCGTCGTCGCCGAGGGCCAGTTCCAGCCGAACGGCAGCTTCGTCGCGTCGAACCTGCTCGCCAAGCACGACGAAAAATACATGCCGCCGGAACTGGCCGGCAAGATGCACGAGACCAAGTCCCTCGAACCGGACGCGAAACAGTGATCGCCGAAGCAGGGCTCGCCGCGCTCTGGCTGGCGGGCGCGCTGGCGGCGTTGCAGCTGGCGATGGCGGCGATCGCAACTTTGCGCGGTCGTGACGACGTGGCGGCTGCAGTGCGCCCCGTGGCGATCGTCCAGGGTGTGCTCGCGCTCCTCGCGATGGCGCTATTGATCGAGCTGTTCCTCGAGTCCGACATGTCGGTGAAGCTGGTCGTCGAGAACAGCCATTCCGCCAAGCCCTGGCTTTACAAATTTGCGGGGGCATGGGGCAATCACGAGGGCTCGATGCTGCTCTGGGTGACGATCCTCGGGCTCGCCGGCGGCGCCGTCGCGATCTTCGAACGCTCGCTGCCCGAACGCACGCTCACCGCGACTCTCGGCGCACAGGCGGCGATCGCGCTCGGTTTCTACGCGTTCCTGCTCTTCTCCTCGAACCCGTTCGCGCGCCTCAACCCGGCTGCTCCCGACGGGCTCGGGCTCAACCCGCTGCTGCAGGACCCCGGCTTGGCGTTCCACCCGCCGACGCTGTACATCGGCTATGTCGGCCTCTCGGTCGCGTTCTCGTTCGCGGTCGGCGCGCTCGTCACGCGCGATGTCGGGCCAGCGTTTGCAAAGGCGATGCGCCCTTGGGTGTTGATCGCGTGGATATTCCTGACGCTCGGTATCACCGCAGGCAGCTACTGGGCCTATTACGAGCTCGGCTGGGGCGGCTGGTGGTTCTGGGATCCGGTCGAGAACGCCTCGCTGATGCCGTGGCTTGCCGCGACCGCTCTGCTCCATTCGGTTACCGTGCTGGCCACACGTGATGGCCTGCGCGCGTGGACGATCATGCTGGCGGTGGTCGCGTTCTCGATGTCGATGATCGGTACGTTCCTGGTGCGCTCCGGCATCCTGACGAGCGTGCATGCGTTCGCGGTCGATCCGGAGCGGGGCGCGTTCATCCTGGCGTTGCTTGCAATCTACATTGGCGGCGCGCTCGCGTTGTTTGCCGCGCGGATCGGCACCGTGCGCGCCGGTACGACGTTCGATCCGGTCAGTCGCGAGGGCGCGCTGGTCGCGAACAACCTGCTGCTGTCGGTGATCCTCGGCATCGTCCTGATCGGGACGATGTACCCGATCGTCGCAGCGAGCTTCGGCGTCCAGCTGTCGGTCGGGCCGCCGTTCTTCAACAAGGCGGCAGGGCCCATCGCGCTTCTCCTGGTCGCGGTGATGGCAGTTGGCCCGCTGCTGCGCTGGCGGCGCGACGAGGCGAAGGCGGTGCTCGGGCGCGTCATGCTGCCGATCGGCGCGACGCTGGTCGCCGGAATCGCGCTGCTGTTCGTCTGGCCGGGTTGGCTGCCATGGGCCGGGCTGTCGCTCGCCGCCGGACTTGCCATCGCCAGCGTCGCGCCGCTGTGGAAGCGCAACCTCAGGCGCACGCCACTGTTCACCTACGGCATGGTCCTCGCGCATCTCGGCATCGCGGTCAGCCTCGCCGGCATGGCATCGGACAGCGCCTTTACGCAGGAAACATTGATCGCGGTGCGCAGCGGCGAGCCGGCGCGGGTCGGGCCGTACTCGGTGACGCTAGACGGCATTTCGCCCGTGATCGGCGAGAACTGGTCGGCGCTGGAAGCGCGGCTGACCGCGACGCGCGGCGACCGTGAGGATATCCTGCGCCCGCAGCTTCGTTTCTTTGCTAATCCGCCGACCAGCACGAATGAATCGGCGATCCTGACGGTGCTCGACGGGCAGCTCTACACCGTGCTCGGCCAGCCGGACGGGCAGGGACGGTGGCAGCTTCGGCTGTGGTGGAAGCCGTTCGTGACGCTGATCTGGTTTGGCGGCGTGCTGATCGCGCTCGGCGGGATGCTGTCGCTGCTCGGCCGGGTTTTACGCGAGCGGCGGACCGCGATGCGGGCACAATGGGCATGAAGCGTTTCGCACTCTGGGCACCGCTGGCGATCTTCGCGCTGCTGTTTGCGGTGGTCGCGAGCGGTCTGTTCCGGCCGGCGGAGAAGACCGTGCGCTCGGCGATGGTCGGCAAGCCCGTGCCCGACTTCGCGCTGCCGGCGATGGTCCCCGGCAAGCCCGGCCTGACCAGCGCGTCGTTCCGGCAGGGCAAGCCGCGGTTGCTCAACGTGTTCGCGAGCTGGTGCATCCCATGCGTCGCCGAGGCCCCACAACTGATGCGGCTGAAGGCGATGGGCGTTCCGATCGACGCGATCGCGATCCGTGACACCACGCCCGCGATCGCCGGGTTCCTGCGCCGCAACGGAGATCCCTACGAGCGGATCGGCAGCGACCGCGCAAGCCAAGTGCAGTTGGCGCTGGGTTCGTCGGGCGTGCCGGAAACGTTCGTGATCGACGGCCGCGGGATCGTCGTGAAGCAGATCATCGGCGATATCCGACCCGAGAACGTGGCCGAGATCGCTCAGGCCGTGAAGGACGTACGGTGAGGTTGCTCCCCCGTCATGCCGGACTAGTTCCGGCATCTACCGTCGAGCTTGATCCTCGGCCGATGAGCGCGCGGCGCCGTGGATCCCGGAACATGTCCGGGATGACGGTGTGGATTTGGATCATGGCGCTGCCCACGCCGGCCGTCGCCCAACCGGTCACCCCACCTGCGCACTATGCCAACGTACAACTCGCCGACCCCGCCAAGGAAGCGTCCGCACGCGCGCTCATGGAAACGCTGCGCTGCCTGGTGTGCCAGGGCCAGTCGATCGCCGACAGCGACGCCGACATGGCGGCTGACATGCGCGCGCTGGTCCGCGAACGGATCGAACGTGGCGAGAAGCCCGCATCGATCCGCGACTGGCTGATCGCACGCTACGGTGATTACGTGACCTACGATCCGCCGCTGTCCGGCCTGACGTGGCCGTTATGGCTCGCACCGATCCTGCTGCTTGGCGTCGGCGCATGGATCGCGCGGTCGAGTTTTCGGCGGAGGATGCGCTGATGGGATATGTTTGGCTGGCCGTGATCGCTGGCGGTGCAACCGCGCTGCTCGCGGTGCTTAAGGTCGATCGGCTGTTATGGTCGATGGTCGCGTCGGCCTTGATGCTCGGCGCGGCGGGGTATGCGTGGCAGGGACAGCCGGGGCTGGCCGGGCATCCCGTCGCAACTGGGGTCGCACCAACGCCGGACGACGGAGCGATGCTCGACCTAAGGGACCAGATGCTGGAGCGCTACACCGGGGCCGCCGCCTATCTGGTCGCCGCCGACGCGATGACGCGGCTCGGCGATCGGCGGGCAGCGGTGCAGGTGTTGCTCGGCGGTATCCGTATCGCCCCGAAAAGCCTGGTGCTGTGGACCGGGCTGGCCAACGCGCTCGCGGCACATGACGGCAATCAGGTCTCGCCCCCGGCGCTGTTCGCGTTCCAGCAGGCCATGCGGTTGGCGCCGAAACATCCGGCACCGCCGTTTTTTCTGGGACTAGCGTATGTGCGAGCGGGCGATTTCGCCACGGCACGACCCTATTGGGCTAAAGCGCTGGCTCTGACGCCGGCAAATATTACCTATCGTGGCGAGATTGCAACGCGCTTGGCGTTACTCGATCAGTTCCTGGCGATGCAGGATACACCTGAAGCGCCCAACCGGTGATCCCGTCATCCTGACTTTCGTCAGGATGACGGGAAGAGCTTACTGCCCTCGACCGGTCTTGCCCTGGAGTTCGTCGATCTTCAGCGACGCATCGGCCTTCGTCAGCGTCTCGTCGAATTCCTCATGTGCCTCTTCGGACAGCGTCTTGAGGTAGCTCGCCTGTGCGCCGGTCATCTTCTCGTCGCCGGTCGTCCAGTCGTGCGGGTCCTTCTCGGCGTTTGAGAATGGCTCGGACTTGGGGTTCGGGGTGTCGGACATCGGAAATTCCTTTCGCCTGTCCAACACCCGTGTTCCGCATCCGTTCCCGATCAGCCGGCCCATGCTTCGTAAGGTAAACCTAGATCATCCGCGACCGCCTTGTATGCGATCTTGCCCTTGTAAACGTTCAGCCCGTTGGCGAGGTGCGGGTCCGCCTTCATCGCCGCCTCGGCGCCTAGGTTGGCGAGCTTCAGCGCGAACGGCAGCGTCGCATTGTTGAGCGCGAACGCCGAGGTGCGCGCGACCGCGCCGGGCATGTTGGCGACGCAGTAATGGATCACGCCGTCGACTTCGAACACCGGATCCTCATGTGTCGTCGCGTGGCTGGTTTCGAAGCACCCACCCTGGTCGATCGCGATGTCGACCAGCACCGAACCGCGCTTCATCGTCTTGAGCATCTCGCGCGTGACGAGCTTGGGCGCCGCGGCCCCCGGCACCAGCACTGCGCCGATGACGAGATGCGCGTTCTTCACCGCCGCGGCGATCGCCGCCTTCGACGCGTAGGCGGTCTTGATCTGGCTCGAGAAGAACATGTCGAGTTCGGCAAGGCGGTCGTTCGAGATGTCGTAGATCGTGACGTCGGCGCGCATGCCGACCGCCATCTGCGCGGCGTTGACGCCCGAGACGCCGCCGCCAAGGATCGCGACCTTGGCGGGCGCGACACCGGGCACGCCACCGAGCAGGACACCGCGTCCGCCCTGTTCCTTCTCCAGGTAATGCGCGCCGACCTGTACCGACATGCGGCCCGCGACCTCGGACATGGGTTTCAGCAACGGCAGTCCGCGGCGGTTGTCGGTGACGGTTTCGTAGGCGATGCAGGTCGCGCCCGACTTCATCAGCCCCTCGGCCTGCGGCTTGTCGGCGGCGAGGTGGAGATAGGTGAACAGCAGATGGCGCGGTTCGAGCATCGCGATCTCGCTCGGCTGCGGCTCCTTGACCTTCACGATCATGTCCGCGCCGGCGAATACGGCGGCAGCGGTCGGCAGGATCGTCGCGCCCGCGTCGACATAATCCTGGTCCTCGAAGTCGATTCCCGAGCCGGCGAGCGTCTCGACGACGACCTCATGGCCTGCGGCAACCAGTTCGGCGACCGACGGCGGCGTCAGGCCGACGCGATATTCGTGGTTCTTGATTTCCTTGGGGACACCGACACGCATTGATTCCACTCCATTATCGTTTGCGCGATTGTAGCGCGCCTTGAACGGGAAGGGTTCGCAAACTCGTCCTGACACGATAGCGCCGTTGCAAGATCTTTGCAGTATGCCTGCCATAAATGAGAAAATCTTGAGCATGACGATCGAACGCCGGATTCTGGACCTGCTCGCGGCCAATTCCGACCTCACCAGCGCTGAACTCGGCGATGCGGTCGGGCTGTCGGCGAGCGCCGCGCATCGGCGGGTCGCGCAATTGCAGGAGAGCGGCGCGATCACTGGCTACCGCGCCGTGCTGTCGCGCGCGGCGCGCGGCGATCCGAGCATCGTCCTGGTCAACGTCACGCTTCGCGACCAGCGCAAGGAGACGATGGCGGCGTTCGAGGCGGAGATCGTCGACTGCCCGCAGGTCGTGCAATGCTTCCTGATGAGCGGCGAGGCGGATTACATGCTCCACGTCGAGATTCGCCGCGGCGAGACCTTCGAGCGCATCCACCGCGAGACGCTGTCGCAACTGCCGGGCGTCACCCGACTCGCCTCCCACTTCGTGATCCGCGAGGTCGTCACCCGCTAACGTTTTCCTGCGCACGCAGGAATCCAGGGTCAGGAACGCCAGCGACTGTTGCCCTGGGCTCCTGCGTTCGCAGGAGAACATGAGTGATCAGCCCCGGTTAATCCACGTTGCCAGCCATCCCGTTGCCGCCCTCTACCCCCCATGCTAAATGCGCGAGCTTGGGGCACAGGGTGAAATCGGAAATTCGATGAAAATTGCTGCACTTCCGGGTCGATTCACCGTCCAGTGAGCGTCGACCAGACCGCCGCGGCCTCGACCGTGCCCCCCGCCGGCCTCGATCCGGAAACCGGCCATCACCACTCTGACGGCATGCTGAAGCTCGCATTCGGGGCGATCGGCATCGTCTTCGGCGATATCGGCACCAGCCCGCTCTACGCCTTTCGCGAGACCTTCGCCGGCCATCACAAGCTCGCGCTCGACGCGGCGCACATCATGGGCGTCATCAGCCTGATGTTCTGGTCGATGATGATCGTCGTGACGGTCAAATACGTCATCATCATCATGCGCGCCGACAACAAGGGCGAGGGCGGCAGTCTCGCCCTCCTGGCGCTCGTCTCCGGCAAGACCAAGACCAGGCGCTGGAGCAAGGGGATCATCCTGCTGGGCGTCTTCGCCACCGCGCTGTTCTACGGTGACAGCATGATCACGCCCGCCGTGTCGGTGCTGTCTGCGGTCGAGGGCCTGGCGGTCGCCGCGCCCGCGTTCGGGGGGCTCGTCCTGCCGATCGTGATCGTCATCCTGATCGCGCTGTTCTGGGTCCAGAAGAGCGGCACCGCGCGGATCGGGCTCGTGTTCGGGCCGGTGATGCTGGTCTATTTCAGTGTCATCGCGGTGCTCGGCATCCTCAGCATCGTCCAGACGCCCGAAGTACTCTGGGCATTCTCGCCGCATTACGCGGTGGAGTTCTTCCTGATCGATCCCGAGCGTGCGTTCCTCGCGCTCGGCTCGGTCGTCCTCGCGGTCACCGGCGCCGAGGCGCTCTATGCCGATATGGGCCATTTCGGGCGCAAGCCGATCGGCATCTCGTGGCTGTTCTTCGTGCTGCCCGCGCTGATCCTCAATTACATGGGGCAGGGCGCGCTGCTGTTCCGCGACGGGCAGGCGGCACTGGTCAGCCCGTTCTACAATCTCGCGCCCGAAAGCCTCCAGCTGCCGCTCGTGATTTTGGCGACGATGGCCGCGGTGATCGCGTCCCAGGCGGTGATCTCCGGCGCGTTCTCGGTGACGCAGCAGGCGATCCAGCTCGGCTTCATCCCGCGCCTCCGCATCGAGCACACCAGCGCCTCGACCGCGGGCCAGATCTACATCCCGCTCGTCAACGGCGCGCTCATGGTGATGGTGATCCTGCTCGTGCTGTTCTTCCGCACTTCGTCGAACCTGACGAGCGCGTACGGGATCGCGGTGACGGGCGCGATGTTCATCGACACCTGCCTGCTTGGCGTGGTGCTGTTCCGCCTGTGGAACTGGCCGAAGATCGCGGCGATCCCGCTGCTGGCGATCTTCTTCACGGTCGATGGCGCCTATTTCGCGGCGAACCTCACCAAGGTTCCCGCGGGCGGCTGGTTCCCGCTGCTGGTCGGCTTCATCATCTTCACCTTCCTGACCACATGGTCGAAGGGCCGGATGCTGATGATCGACCGGATGCAGGAGGCGGCGATGCCGATCAAGGTGTTCATCGGCTCGGCGGCGGGGTCAGCCTCGCGCGTGCCGGGAACCGCGGTATTCATGACGTCGACCCCCGACGGCGTGCCCCACGCGCTGCTGCACAACCTCAAGCACAACAAGGTGCTGCACGAGCGCGTGATCCTGCTGACCGTAAAGATCGTCAGCCAGCCCTATTGGCCCGCCAATGATCGTGCGGTGCGCGAAGAGCTTGGCGAGGGCTTTCACCGGCTAATCCTGCGCTACGGGTTCATGGAGGACGCCGACGTACCCGCGGCGCTGCGCCAGGTCCACAATTGTGGCGCTGACTTCAAGATGATGGACACCAGCTTCTTCCTGTCGCGCCAAACGCTGCTCGCGTCCGACAATCCCGGCATGATGCTCTGGCGCGAAAAGCTGTTCGCGTGGATGCTGCGCAACGCCGAAAGCGCGATGGAGTTCTTCCGCCTGCCCACCAACCGCGTCGTCGAACTCGGCAGCCAGATCGAGATTTGATGACATACCCAATCCACACCGTCACCCCGGACGTGTTCCGGGGGCCACCGTCCCGCAAACTCTTAGGCCACTGGTTTCACGGAACGGTGGATGCCGGAACGGGCCCGGCATGACGCTAGGTATGACCGAAGTAGCCCCGATCATCGTCACCGCTCTGTTCGGGCGGCGGGACACCGCGTTCTTCGACGCGATGCGCCGCGAGCATTTCCCGCCCGAGCGCAACCAGCTCGACGCGCACCTGACGCTTTTCCATCACCTGCCGCCATCGGGGCTCGACGAATTGAAGCACCGCCTCAACCAGGAGGCGCGCGGCGTCCGAGCCCCGCAGGCGCGGATCGGCGGGCTGATGTCGCTCGGTCGCGGCGTCGCCTACCGGATCGAGTCCCCGGACCTTGTCGGCATCCGTGCGCGGCTTGCCGATGCGTTTACCGGCATGTTGACCCCGCAGGACGCCGGCGGCTGGCGTCCGCACGTCACGATTCAGAACAAGGTGAGCCCCTCCGTGGCGAAGATCCTGCTCGGCAATCTGCAGCGCGACTTCACGCCGAAGGACGTCGAAATCGCCGGTCTGGGCGCGTGGTGGTATCGCGGCGGACCCTGGGAAGCGATTTCGCGTCACATGTTCGCTTGACCGTCTCGAAACCGCTTCCTATAGGCCGCGCCTCGCAGGGAAGAATGCTTCCCTGACGGACGGTACGGCGAAGTAGCTCAGTTGGTTAGAGCACGGGAATCATAATCCTGGGGTCGGGGGTTCAAGTCCCTCCTTCGCTACCATTTCGGACCCGGCGCGCGGCGCTCGCGGTCCTCATCCCGCCGACAGACGCAACCGATCACCAACTGCGGGAAACTCGTTTTCGCAATCGCAAAATGTGCTTCTATTGCCTCAGGTTACTGGTCAGCCTGCATGACGCATTTTCGGCGCACACGCGGGTCTGGCTCCACCGGAGATACGAGTATGCGTCAGAAACGTCCCGAAGGGATCGCCGATTACACCGGGCCGGCAGGCGGCTGGGGCGCGCTGAAGGCAGTTGCCCTTTCGCTGAAGGCCCAGCAGATTGTCGTGCGCGGCGGCCAGACGCTGCTGAAGTCCAACCAGCCTGACGGTTTCGATTGCCCGAGCTGCGCATGGCCCGACCCGAAACATACATCGTCATTCGAATTCTGCGAAAACGGCGCGAAGGCCGTGGCGTGGGAATCGACCGCCAAGACGATCGGCGCGGATTTCTTCGCCAAGCACAGCGTGTCCGAGATCTGGCAGCAGAGCGATCACTAGATCGAAGACCAAGGGCGCGTCACCGAGCCGCTCCGCTACAACGCCGCTACCGATCATTACGAGGTCGTGAGCTGGGAAGACGCGATGCGTGAGATCGGCGCAGGTCTTGCCGCCGTGCCCGATCCCAACCAGTCCGAATTCTACACCTCGGGGCGCTGCTCGAACGAGGCCGCGTTCCTGTTCCAGCTGTTCGTCCGGATGTACGGCACCAACAATTTCCCCGACTGCTCGAACATGTGCCACGAGGCGACTTCGGTCGGCCTCCCCAAGTCGATCGGGATCGGCAAGGGCACCGTCAGCCTCGAGGATTTTGATCACGCCGACCTGATCCTGTCGATCGGCCACAACCCCGGCACCAACCATCCGCGGATGATGGCGACATTGCGCGAAGTGTCGAAGCGCGGCGGCAAGATCATCGTGTTCAACCCGCTCAAGGAACGCTCGCTCGAACGCTTCGAATCGCCGCAATCGGTGGTCGAGATGGCGACGATGTCGGCGACGCCGATCGCCACCAGCTATTATCAGGTGAAGGTCGGCGGCGACGCGGCGGCGCTGAAGGGCATCGCCAAGGCGCTGCTCGCGCTCGACGAGGCCGCCAAGGTGTCGGGTACCGAACCCGCGTTCGACCACGCGTTCATTGCCGAGCATACCGCCGGGCTGGACGACTATATCGCCGATCTCGCGATCAGCGAATGGGCGGATATCGAGCAGGCGAGCGGTCTGTCGCGCAGTGATCTCGAACAGGTCGCGCAGATCTATGCCGCGTCAAAGGCGACGATCTGCTGCTACGGCATGGGCATCACCCAGCACCGCACGGGCACGAGCAACGTGCAGCAGATTGCGAACCTGATGCTCCTGCGCGGCAACATGGGCCGCCCCGGCGCGGGCATCTGCCCCTTGCGCGGCCACAGCAACGTGCAGGGCGACCGCACCGTCGGCATCACCGAGCGGCCGATGACGATGCTGCTCGACAATATGCGCGACGTGTTCGGGTTCGAGCCGCCGCGCGAGCATGGCCATTCGGTCGTCGAGAGCATCGCCGCGATGCGCGACGGCAAGGCCAAGGCGATCGTCTGCCTCGGCGGCAATCTCGCCATCGCGTCGTCCGACCCGCAGGCGTGTGCCGAGGGCTTCCGCAAGCTGGATCTCGCGGTCCACATTACCACCAAGCTCAATCGCACGCAGTTGCTGATGGCGAAGGCGACCTACGTCCTGCCGTGTCTCGGCCGCACCGAGATGGATGTGCAGGCGACCGGTCAGCAGGCGGTGACGGTCGAGGATTCAATGTCGATGGTCCACGCATCCCGCGGCTTCCTGATGCCACCGGGCGAGAACGTGAAGTCGGAGATCTGGATCGTCGGACAGATTGCCAAGGCGACATTCGCCGCCAAGGGCCATGCGCCGGTCGCGATCGACTGGGACGCCTATGTCGGTGACTACAGCCTGATCCGCGACAAGATCGAGGCCGTCTTCCCCGCCTTTGCCGATTACAACGCGCGGATCCGCAAGCCGGGTGGCTTCCACCTCCCCAATTCGGCGGCGATGCGCGAGTGGAATACGGACAGCGGCAAGGCGAACTTCATCGTCACCGCCGGCATCGAGCAGGACGAGACCGCCGGAAACCCCGACGTGATGCGGCTCACCACGCTGCGCGCGCATGACCAGTACAATACGACCGTCTACAGCCTCGACGACCGCTATCGCGGCGTCTTCGGGCGGCGGGACGTGTTGTTCATGAACGAGCGAGACATGGCGCGGCTCGGGTACAAGGAAGGCGACGTCGTCGATCTTGCGACCGCGCTCCAGTTCGCCCGGCCCGACCGCGTCGTGCAGAAGCTCATGATCGTCCGCTATGCGCTGCCCGATGGGTGCGTCGCCTCCTACTACCCCGAGACGCAGCCGTTGATCGCGCTCGAGGATCACGATCCTCAGAGCTTCACCCCTTCGTATAAATCCATTCCGGTGACCGTCCGTCCCGCGGCGGCCGACCTGGGTTCGGATCGCGGCGTGGTGCGCGCGGGGATCGTCGGCCACCAGTTGAAAGCAGACGCATGAGCACCGGTTACACGTCGACGATCGACACCTACGCGACGCTGGCCGCGACCAAGGCGGAGGCGCTGCGGCGTTCGCCTGTCGGGTTCTTCGCCGGGGCGATCCTTGCCGGGACCTATATCGGCATCGCGATGATCCTCGCGCTCAGCACCGGGTCGGGACTCGAACCCGGCGTTAGGCCGCTGGTGATGGGCGCGACCTTCGGGCTCGGGCTGATCCTGACGGTGTTCGCAGGCGCCGAGCTATTCACCGGCTACGTGATGTATCTGGGCTTCGGCCTGGCGAAGCGTACCGTCAGCATCGCCGACGCGTTGAAGCTGATCGTCGTCGTCTGGATCGGCAACCTCGTCGGCGGTTTGATCCTCTCGGCCGTGTTCGCGGCGGGTGGCGGCGGCGCGATCTTCGCGAATGCCGACACGATGTTCCACGCCTATGTCCAGCACAAGGTCGAGGCCAGCACGGTCGCGTTGCTGGCGCGCGCTATCCTATGCAACTGGCTCGTCTGCCTCGCGATCTGGACTGCGGCCCGGATGACCGGCGACGCCGCCAAGTGCATCGCGATGGCGTGGATCCTGCTCGCGTTCGTCGCGGCCGGGTTCGAGCATTCGGTCGCCAACATGACCGCGCTGACGCTTGGCCTGCTCGTGCCCAACGCGTCGATCGATATCGCCGGAATGGTCCGCAATCTCGCGATCGTCAGCCTCGGCAACATCATCGGCGGGCTGGTATTCGTCTGCGGCGGGTATCTGGCGGCCGCCAAGACCGACGTCGTGACGGCCACGAAGTAAGCACGCTTCGCCTAGCCGCATCGTCTGCGGCTAGTCGAAGACGGTCCAGGGATCGTTGACCACCAGGATCGCATCGCTGCGCGCCAGTGCGAGCAACGTCAGGCCGTGCGTGCGCGCGTGATCGATCGCCAGACTGGTCGGCGCGGAGATCCCGACCAGCATCGGTGCGCCCGCGATCAGCGCCTTGTCGACCATCTCGAAGCTGATCCGCGACGTGACGAGGATGAAGCCTTCGATCGCCTGCGCCGTCATTGCCAGACCCCCGACGAGCTTGTCCAGCGCGTTGTGCCGCCCGACGTCTTCATACGCCGCGATGACCCGACCCTGCCGATCGCACGCGGCCGCAGCATGGATCGCGCCCGTGGCGGCGTTGAGAGGCTGGTGCGCGCGCAGGCCAGCCAGCGCGGCAAACAGGGCAGGGACGGGCGTGTCGGGCTTCGGCGGCACCCTCGGGACCGGTTTCCGCAACTGTTCGAGCCCGGAGATCCCGCACAGCCCGCAGCTCGTATCGCTGGTGCGGTGGCGGACGCGGTCGTGAATGCGGCCCTTGCACCGTTCGGACAGCCCCACGCGGACGATCCAGCCCGCCTCCGCTTCGAAGACATCGATGTCGCGTACGTCGTCGGCGCTGACCGCCAGCCGTTCGGTCAGCAGGAAGCCGGTGGTGAATTCGGGCAGATCGGCGGGGGTCATCATCATCACCGCATAGCCAAGCCCGTCGATCTCGATCGCGACGGGTACCTCGACCGCGATCGCGCGCTCCCCGGAGGTTATCGTGTCAGGCCGCAGGATCTTGATCGGCAGCGTTTTCGAGGTCGTCATAAGGCGGCGATGTCTTCCGGCGTGTTGACGTTCGGGATCGGCGCATTAGCCGGGATCGGCAAGGCGCCGATCGCCTCGGCCCAGCCGCGAACGGATCGTCGAGGCGATGCCTCGATATGCGCCAGCAACGCCGCCAACGATGCGGTTTCCCAGTGGCCCAGCACCGGCGCATCCGGACAGTAAGAGGGCGCCTGACGCGACACCGCAGCCAACAGGCCATCAGGCAAGGACGGCATGTCGCACGCGATCGTCATTACCGACGCAAAACCCCGGTCGGCACCATATGACAGCGCCCCGGCAAAACCCCCGAGCGGGCCGAGATCGGGCCGGGGCAGGTCCAAGATCGGGCTGTCACGGCCAACGATCACCGCCGTCTCGACATACGGAGAGAGCAGGTCCCGTGCGTGTTCGGCCAGCGATCGACCCCGAAGGACCGCCTGCGCCTTGTCCGAGCCGAACCGCGATGATCGCCCGCCAGCCAGCACCACGCCAAGAATGCGCGCCTCGGTCAGCGCATCTTCTCGATCCGTACGGGCACCGATTTCGCCGCCGGAACGTGGCTTTCACGGGCATGGTGCGCGACCGGCATGAGCAGGTTGCACTCGGGGTAATAGGCGCCGATGCACCCCTCGGGGATTGAATATTCGACCACGCGCAGCTTGTTCAGCCGGCGGTCCGAATTGCCGCCGGCGTCACCGACCAGATCGACGTTCTCGCCATCCGCGATGCCCATCCGGGCCATGTCACTCTTGTTCATGAACACGATGTCGCGCGTGCCCTTCACGCCGCGGAAACGATCGTGATAGCCATAGACCGTCGTGTTGAACTGGTCGTTCGACCGCAGCGTCATCAACCGGAAGCGGCCCTCCGCCTCTTCGAACCCGGTCACGTTGAGCGCTTGCGGCACGTTGATTTCCGCCTTGCCGCTCTCCGTCAGCCACTCGCGGTGCGCCGCGGGCACGCCCTTCCAGAACCCGCCGGGCGTGAACATCTGCGCGTTGAAGTCCTTGAACATCTCCGGATACGTCACCTCGATCGCATCGCGAACGCGCGCATAATCGCGCACCCAGGCATCCCAGTCGAGCTTTGGATTGCGCGCGAGCGTCGCCTTGGCGATCCCGGCGACGATCGCAGGCTCGGACAGCAACGTCTCCGCAGCCGGTGTCGCCTTGCCCTTCGAGCCGTAGATCTGGCTGAACGAATCCTCGATCGACACGCTCTGCGGCCCGGTGCCCTGCATATCGGTCTCGATCCGGCCGAGGCAGGGGAGCAGATACGACGTTTCGCCGGGCAGAAGATGCGAGCGGTTGAGTTTCGTCGCGATATGCACGGTCAGGTCGAGCCCGCGCCATTTCGGCTCCATCCGCGCATGATCCGGGATCGCGCGAACGAAATTGCCGCCAAGCCCGACGAACGCCTGTGCGCTGCCGTCGAGCACGGCCTCGCATGCTTCGACCGTATCCCAGCCCTTCGCGCGCGGCGGCTCGAATCCATATTGCTCGGCAAGCTTGTCGAGCGGTGCGAGTTCGGGCTTTTCGGTGATACCGACGGTCCGCTGGCCCTGCACGTTTGAATGGCCACGCACCGGTCCCATGCCTGCGCCCGGCTTGCCGATATTGCCGCGCAGCAGCATCAGGTTGACGACCATGTGGACGTTGTCGATCCCGCCGACATGCTGCGTCAGGCCCATGCCGTACACCGCGATCACCGCCTTCGACTTGGCGTAGACCTTCGCCGCCGCCTCGATCTCGCCACGGGCGAGGCCGCTCTCATGCTCGATCGTCGACCATTCGGTCTTGCGCGCGACGTCGGCGAACGCATCGAAACCGGTCGTGTGCTCGGCGAGAAACGCGTGATCCAGCACCCGCAGGCCGTCGATGCGCTGGGCGTGGTCGTCGGCCTCGATCAGATATTTGCACATCCCCATGATCGCCCCGACGTCGCCGCCGGTCTTTACCTGGTGATATTGCGAGGCGATCGGCGTCGACTTGCCCGTCACCATCTCGATCGGGTTCTGCGGATCCTGGAATTTCTCCAGCCCGCGTTCCTTAAGCGGGTTGAAGACGACGATCTCGACCCCGCGCTTCGCACAATCGCGCAAGGGGTGCAGGAAGCGCGGGCTGTTCACTCCCGGATTCTGTCCGAAATAGAAGATCGCGTCGCACTTCTCGTAGTCGGACAGGTGGATCGTCCCGACCGCGGAGCCGATCGCCGACTTGAGCCCCACCGACGTCGTCTCGTGGCACATGTTCGAGCTGTCGGGCAGGTTCTGGCTGCCGTACATCCGTGCGAGCAGACTATACATGTACGACGTCTCGAGGCTGGCGCGCCCCGAAGCGTAGAAGATGACCTTGGTCGGGTCGTACGTCTTCAGCTTGGCGCCGATCCCCGCGAACGCCTCGTCCCAGCTGCACGCCGCATATTTGTCGGTCGCGGCGTCGTATTTCAGCGGGTGCGTCAGACGCCCGGCCTGTTCGAGATCGTAATCCTTCCAGCCGAGCAGCTCGCTGACCGTATGCGCTTCGAAAAACGCCGGGGTCACGCGGAATGAGGTCAGCTCCCACGCGGTCGCTTTCGCCCCGTTCTCGCAGAACTCGGCGACATGCGGATGCGCGGGCTTGCCCCAGGCACAACTCACGCATGCAAAACCGTCCGGCTTGTTCTGGCGAGCAAGCGCGGTGACTACCTCGGGCCCCACCTTCTCCCGCGCGGAAATCTCGACGAGCGACTTCATCGAGCCCCAGCCGCCCGCGGGTGCCGTGTAATCCTCGATCTCGACGGTCCGGTCTTCGCTCATGATCATCTCCGCTTTTGCACTCCAACGAAGTGGCAAAGCTTTCGATGCAGGCCTGACAGATTTACCGGCGGTTCAAATTCGGGCGCTCATCGCCTAGATGGGAATCAAATCTCCAAGGAATCACGATGACGACGCATACCACTCGCATGCTTATCCTCGGCTCGGGCCCCGCCGGGCTGTCGGCCGCGATCTATGGCGCGCGTGCCGGGATGGCGCCGATTGTCGTACAGGGCATCCAGCCCGGCGGCCAGCTGACCACCACCACCGATGTCGAGAACTACCCCGGCTTCAAGGACGTGATCCAGGGCCCGTGGCTGATGGAGCAGATGCAGGCACAGGCCGAGCATGTCGGCACGCGGATGATGTGGGACACAATCGTCCAGGTCGACCTAACCAGTCGCCCGTTCCGCCTGATCGGCGACAGCGGCGACGTCTACGAAGGCGACACGCTGGTGATCGCGACCGGCGCGCAAGCGAAATGGCTCGGCATCGACAGCGAGGAGCCGATGAAGGGCAAGGGCGTCAGCGCCTGCGCCACCTGCGACGGCTTCTTCTACCGCGGCAAGAAGGTGGCCGTTATCGGCGGCGGCAACACCGCGGTCGAGGAGGCGCTGTACCTCACCAACCACTCGCCCGACGTGACGCTTATCCACCGCCGCGATTCGCTGCGCTCGGAGAAGATTCTCCAGGAGCGGCTGTTCGCCCACAAGGGCGTGACGGTGCTGTGGAACAAGGAAGTCCGCGAGTTCGTCGACGGCGGCGGTAATGCCGGGCTCGTCGCGCTCGAACTCGAGGATACGGTGACGGGCGAGCGGTCGCGCCTTGCGGTCGATGGCGGGTTCGTGGCGATCGGCCATCATCCGGCGACCGAGCTGTTCCGCGGTCATCTCGAACTCGATTCGGACGGCTATATCGCGGTCGAGACCGGTTCGACCCGTACCAACGTCGAGGGCGTGTTCGCGTGCGGCGACGTCGCGGACAAGGTGTACCGCCAGGCGGTGACCGCGGCGGGGACGGGCTGCATGGCAGCGCTGGATGCCGAGCGCTTCCTGGCAGCGGCGGAGTTCGCCGAACTGGCCGAAGCCGCCGAATAACGCGTACTCCCCACACCGTCATCCTGACGAAAGTCAGGATCCAGGGTTCTAGACGATAGCGCTCAAGGCTCTGGGTTCTGACGTTCGTCAGGATGATGGGTAGCGATTTCGGCAGCGATCACGGCGTGGAGTGCGGCCGCGTTGTCCGTCCCGGCAAAGCTGTGGGACGCCGTGTCCAACCGCGTCACGCTTGCACCACCGTGATACTCCGCGGCAAACGCGATCGCGGTCGCGTCGCCGCTCGCAAGGACGATCGCGAGGTCGTCCCGCCACTCTTCAAGCGCGGTAAGCACGCGGGTGGCAAGCGGCGCCTGCTCCTCGCCTTTCGCGGCAGTAATGCGTCTCAAGCCTCTGAAAAGCTTAGTCCCGCTCACCTGTCCCTTGGCGGCACGGCGCCACGTTGCGGGATCGCGCAACCGCTCGACATAGCGCGCACGGATTGCCGCGGCGGGGGGCAGGTCGTCGACCGGTTCGATCACCCAGGGGTTGGCGAGAATGATCCGGTCGATGCCCGCCGATCGCCCGAACAGCGCGAGCGCGCTGGCGGCATCGCAATTACCGAAGCCGACGATGCGCGTCACATGGGGGGCGGCTGCGAGGAACGCGGCAACCGCTGCGGTCAGGTCAGGTTGCGCGCTGGAGAAGCCGGCATTGTCGCCCGTGGAATCGCCGACGCCACGCCGGTCGTAACGAAACACCGGCGTTCCGCTGGCGGCCAGGCGCTGGGCCAGCAGCGCCATGCCTCGGTGTGCGCCGCTGCGGATCTCGTTGCCGCCGGACACGATCAGCAGACCGGTCGTCCCGTCTGCCGCGTCGAGCGTACCGGCCAGGGTTTCGCCTTTGCAGGGGAAGGCGATCAGCGGTCGCATGATGCCATCCACTGCACGATATCCGCCGCAAGTCGCTGTGCCAGATCGATATCATTGTCGGGTTCGGATCGCCGCCACAGCGGTACGCCCGAGTAGGTCGCATCTGCAGGGCGTGGGTCTGTATCCATGCGCGCAACCCGCCGTTGCCCATCTTCGCAAGGAACGGCGGCGCGAAGTTCCGCCAGCATCTCGTGCGACACGCGGTTGCCCGCATACTCGTTCTCTGCGGAGTGATCCGAGCGCGTCGCTATGCCGCGCGCGCGGTTCAGGTCGCGCAACAGGTCTTCGCCGGTTTGCGGGGCGAGGTGCCAGCGTCCTGCGAGCGTCGCGTCCGTATCGAACAGCGCGCCGCTTCTCAAGGAAACAGCGTAGGAACCACGTCCAAGGTGTTGAACCAACTCGGCATAGGCGGCGCGTTGAAGCGACAGCCTTGCGTCGACCGTCGCGACCAGGCTTTCGCCGGTTCCCGGCAGGTCCGGCAGCACGCTGCCGATCCCACGGGTCGCGAGCGCACGCAGGATCGTCACCAGGAACTGCCGCGTCCGATTGGCTTCTTCGAACAGGGGGAGTGTAGCGACGACGATCGGGCCGTTATCGGCACCGAACCGCAGCATTGCCTCGCGGCCGCCCGCCCAGTCATAGTGATCGAAGCGGATACCGGTCATGCCGGGGAAGGCTAGACCGCTGACGCCAGCTAGACCAGCGCCTTGCTCGCCGCGAACTGCACCAGCGCGCCGAACGTCTCGAGCATCTCGCCGTCGATCTCGTCGTCCTCAATCAGGATGCCGAGCCGGTCTTCGAGTTCGGTCAGCACGCTCGCCACCGCCATCGAATCGAGTTCGGGCAGCGCACCGAACAGCGGCGTGTCGGCGGTGAACGCGGCGACGCGGTCGGCGCTGAGGCCGAGGATATCGGCGAGGACGGCGCGTACCGTCGTTTCGACTTGGGAAGTGCCTTCGAAGATCACGAGCATCGCCTGAACCGTTACGAACCGCGCTCCGCTAGCGTGTGGGGGTGAATTCGGCAATCGCTTGGCGATATTAGGGCGCTTGGCGCTATTAGGGGCGGATGATCGCTCTCGACCCCAAGCCATACCCTATCGACCATGTCGCGCTGCGCGGCGCCGCGGGGGACGTCGCGCTGATCGACAAGACCGGCGCGATGACCTTTGCCGAGCTGGAAAACGGCGTCGCGGCGCTGGCCGCGTGGCTGGCGGCGAGGGGCCTGTCGGCAGGCGACCGGGTGGCGACATGGTTGCCCAAGACGCGCATCGCCTGCCTCATGCCGCTCGCGGCGGCGCGGGCGGGGCTGGTGCATGTGCCGGTGAACCCGCTGCTGCGACGGGCGCAGGTCGCGCATATCCTCGGTGATAGCGGCGCTTGCCTGCTGGTGACGCAGGCCGCGCGGGCGGGGACGCTCGACGATGGCGACGTGTCGGAAGGGTGTGCGATCGTCGATGAGGCCGCCCTATCGCTGGCAGGTCCCCGGTTGGGTCCGTCCGATGCTGGTCCGGATACGCTCGCGGCGATCCTCTACACGTCGGGCTCCACCGGTCGGCCTAAGGGCGTGATGCTGAGCCATGCGAATCTCTGGCTCGGCGCGATTTCCGTCGCGCACTATCTGAAGCTGGAGCCGCACGACCGCGTGCTCGGCGTGTTGCCGCTGTCGTTCGATTACGGCCAGAACCAGCTCTTCTCGACCTGGGCAGCAGGCGCGTCGGTCGCCCCGCTCGACTATATGGTGGCGCGCGACGTCGTGAAGGCGGTCGAGCGGATCGGGGCGACGACACTGGCGGGCGTGCCGCCCTTGTGGACGCAACTGCTCGAGGCGGATTGGCCTGCGGAGACCGCGGCGCGGTTGAAACGGCTGACCAACTCCGGCGGTGCGTTGACGCTGCGACTGGTGCGAGGCCTTCGTGCGCACTTTCCGACCGCGGACGTGTACGCAATGTACGGGCTGACCGAGGCGTTCCGGTCGACCTATCTCGATCCTACGCTGATCGATTCGAAGCCCGATGCGATGGGGCGGGCGATCCCGTTTGCGCAAGTTTCGGTCATCAAGCCCGACGGCACGCGCGCGGCCCCAGGCGAAGCGGGCGAGCTGGTGCATGCCGGGCCGCTGGTCGCGCAAGGTTATTGGCAGGATGCCGAGCGGACGGCGCAGCGGTTCCGGCCAGCACCGGACGGCGAAGGCATGGCAGTGTGGTCGGGGGATACCGTCGTTGAGGGCGAGGACGGGCTGTTGCGGTTCGTCGGGCGCGACGACGAGATGATCAAGAGCGTGGGGAACCGGATCAGCCCGCTCGAAGTGGAGGAAGCGGTGTTGGCCGGCGACGAGGCACGCGAGGCGGTTGCGGTGGGGGTGGCGGACGAGCGTCTGGGGCAGGCGATCGTCGTGATGCTCGCCGGCGATGTGGCGGACGAGAGTGCGTTGCGGACCCGCTTGCGCACGGCGTTGCCCAGCTTCATGCAGCCGGGCACATATCTGTGGCGGGAAGAATTACCGCGCAATGCCAATGGCAAGCTCGACAGGTCTGCGATCGCGTCGGAGGTAAAAGCATGGTCCCGGGAGGTGCTGTCATGAAACCTATGGGCGCTCTTCCCCCGGAGTTCGCCGGGCAGTCGGGCCCGCTCGTGATCTGCGGACGGACCGCTGACGAGTGGGCGTCTCGCGCCGGCGACACGCCGCTGTTCGTCTACGACAATGCGATCGTCGCTTCGCGTATCGCGCGGTTCCGCGCAGCGATGCCCGCGGTCGATCTCCACTATGCGATCAAGGCGAACCCGCACGCCGACCTGCTCGCGGCGGTCGCGCTGCTGGTCGATGGGCTCGACGTCGCCTCCTCCGGCGAACTCAGCAAGGCGCTGACCGTTAAACCCGCCACCGCGATCAGTTTCGCGGGCCCGGGCAAGCGCGACGACGAACTCGAAGCCGCCCTCACCGCCGGCGCCACGCTCAACGTCGAATCGGAAGGCGAGGCGGCGCGTGCGTTCGCGATCGGCGATCGACTCGGCCGCACGCCGCGCATGGCGGTGCGGGTGAACCCCGATATCGAGCTCCGCGGATCGGGCATGCGGATGGGTGGGCGCGCGTCGCCGTTCGGGGTCGATGCGATCCGTGCCGCTGCGCTGGTTAAGGCGATCCTCGCGGCAGGCGCGGACTGGCGCGGCTTCCACATCTATGCCGGCAGCCAGGCGCTCGATGCCGAGGCGATCGTTGAGACGCAGGCCGCGACGCTCGCGCTCGCCGCGCGTCTCGGCGACGAGGCCGGCGCCGCGCCCCCGCTCGTCAACCTCGGCGGCGGCTTCGGCGTGCCATACTTCGCGAACGACGTGGCACTCGACGTCGAACGGGTCGGCGCCGCGCTCGCCGAATCGCTCGGGTCGCGCGCCGCGATCCTCGCGGAAACGCGGTTCGCGATCGAACTCGGCCGCTGGCTCGTCGCGGAGGCAGGCGTCTATCTCACCCGCGTCGTCGACGTGAAACAGAGCCAAGGCGAAACCTTCGTCGTCGTCGATGGCGGGCTGAACCACCAGCTCGCCGCCAGCGGCAATTTCGGCACCGTCGTCCGCCGCAACTATCCGATCGCGGTCGCCGCGAGGATGGGCCACGCCCCGACCGACACCGTCTCGGTCGTCGGACCGCTATGCACCCCGCTCGATCGGCTCGGCGACAAGGTCGCGCTCCCGCCCGTGCAGGTCGGCGACCTCATCGCCATTTTCATGGCGGGGGCCTATGGTGCCAGCGCGAGCCCGACCGCGTTTCTCGGGCATCCTCCGGCCGTCCAGATCGTTACTGGTCTGTAAGCCGCGGATATCACGTCGTCGGGAGCATGGTTACGGGGCGCCACTAACGCTATCTTCACCTGTTCCTTGCATAGCCAAGGCTGAGTTTAGCCGACCGCCGGGCAACCGACGGGCGGTGTGGCGCCAGGAGATAATGTGCCAATGCGTTCCGGATCCGTTTCCCAATCCCTGCTGACCCTCGGCCTCGCGGCAACGACGCTCGGCGCCTGCTCGACCACGGGCGGTCGGCCCGAACTGCCGCCCGCGTCCTATGTCGCCAGCCAGGAACTGCCAGGCGAGCAATATGTCATCGGCCCGCTCGACCAGCTCAACATCTTCGTCTGGCGCAATCCCGAGCTGTCGTCGAAGGTCCAGGTCCGCCCCGACGGCCGGATCACCACGCCGCTGATCAACGACATGCCCGCGGTCGGCAAGACCCCGGCAATGCTCAGCGACGACATCAAGAAGGCGCTGGGCGCCTATATCAAGGACCCGATCGTCTCGGTGATCGTCGAGGATTTCAGCGGCACCTACAGCCAACAGGTCCGGATCGTCGGCGCCACCGAAAAGCCCGCCTCGATTCCCTATCGCGCCAACATGACCTTGCTCGACGCGATGATAGCGGTCGGCGGGCTCAGCCAATATGCGGCGGGCAACAAGGCGCGTTTGGTGCGCTATGACCGCGCGACCGGCAAGCAGACCGAGTTCGCGTTGCAGATCGGCAACCTGCTGAAGAAAGGCGATTCGTCCGCCAATGTCCGACTTCAGCCGGGCGACGTCATCATCATCCCCGAATCGATGTTCTGAGGTCGCCTGAATGAACGGGATCTACGACGAGGTGCGCATCGCGCTCCACGCGGTCTGGACGCGGCGCTGGCTGGCGCTGGGCGTGGCCTGGGGCGTGTGCGTGCTCGGCTGGCTGGTCGTGTCGCAGATCCCCAGTCGTTACGAATCGACCGCGCGCGTGTTCGTCCAGATGCAGACGATCCTGCCGGCGGGCATGGACGGCGTACCGCAGAGCGCGCCGATGACCGTCGACACGATCCGCACGACGCTGATCTCCGCAGTGAACCTCGAAAAGGTCGTGCGCGGTACCGATCTGGCGAACACCGTCTCGAGCGACGCCGACGTGGCCGACCGGGTGGCGAGCCTGGCGCCGTCGATCAAGATTGCGTCACAGCAGGACAATGTCTTCCAGGTTACCGCGAGCGCCGCGAGCCCGAAGCTCGCGCGCCAGATCACGCAAAAGCTGATCGACTTGTTCGTTGAGCAGAACCTCGCTGGCGACCGGTCGAAGACGACGCAGAGCCTGACGTTCCTCGATCAGCAGCTTGCGACACGCCAGAAGCAGCTTGCCGATGCCGAGGCCAAGCGCGCTGATTTCCAGAACCGGTATCTGGGCGCGATGCCCGGGACCGGATCGGTCAGCGACCGGATCGGTGCGGCGCGGTCGCAGATGGCGCAGGTCGATGGCGATCTCGCGGCGGCGCAGTCGAGCCTGTCGGCGGTGCAGGGGCAGATGGCGGGTACGCCGGCGACCGTGGCGGGTTCAGGCGGAACCGCCGGGTCGGCCGGGCCGGCGCGCGCGCGGCTTCAAGCGATCCAGGGCCAGCTCGCCGATGCGCGGGCGCGTGGCTATACCGAGAACCATCCCGACGTCGTCGCGTTGCGCAGCCAGCTTGCAGCGGCGACCGCTGCGGCGCGCAGCGAGCCGCTGTCGGGCGGCAGCGGCGGCAGCAGCGCGCAGAACCCTCTTTACGCGTCGCTTCAGTCGATGGTCGCGGACCGCCAAGCCACCGTGGCTTCGCTGCGGGTACGGCGCAGCCAGTTGCAGGGCGATCTCGATCTGCTGAATTCGAAGCTGTCGGGCGACCCCGAGGTCGCGGCCGAGCAAGGCTCGATCGATCGCGATTATCAGGTGCTCAAGGACCAGTATGACGAGCTGTTAAAGCAGCGCGAGCAGACCGCGATCGTCGGGCAGGCGCAGTCGCAGACCGACCATGTAAAGTTCAGCGTGATCGATCCGCCGACGATGTCGAGCACGCCGAGCGCGCCGAACCGGATCCTGCTGCTCTCCGGCGTGTTGATCGCGGGTCTCGGGGCAGGGGTGGGGGCGGCGTTCGCGATGGGCAAGTTGCGGACGACGTTTTCGACCAGCACGCGGCTGGAGAAGATCGCCGGCATGCCGGTGATCGGATCGATCGGCGAAGTCGTGACGCGTGTGCAATCCGAACAGCGCCGTCGCAAATTCAAGCTGTTCCTGAGTGGCACCGCCGCGCTGGGCGTCGCCTATGTCCTGTTGCTGGGGGTCGAAATCCTTCAGCGCGGGCTGGCGGCTTAAGAAGGCATGACCGTGACGAACCCTGATCGCGAACCCTCGCTGCTCGAACGGGCGGCCAAGGTGTATGATTTCAACGCCCACGCACGCGCGCGTACCGGCAATACCGCGCCCGCCATTGCGCCGGAAACACCGGATGCGCCCCTTGTCGACACGCCGCAGGTCGAGACCCCGCAGGTCGGGCCCGAGTCTCATCCGGTGACGGCGGCCCAGCTGGCAACGGAGCCGGCGGTCGAGGCCGCCGACGTTCCCGACCACAGCTTTACCGACGCCACCTTCCTCGCGATCCCCGAGGAACTGCGTGCGCCGATTGGCGACGAATTCCCCGACGACGTCTATTTCGCCGACGAGCCGAGCGACACGGCGCGGATCGATCGTGGCATGCTCGCGGCCAGCGGGATGCTGGTGCCGGGCGCGCCGGTCGGCCCGCTCGCGGAGGAATTCCGCCTCGTCAAACGCCAGTTGCTGATCGCCAGCGCACGGATCGCCGAGAGCGACAGCGCCGACAAGGCGCGGATGATCCTGGTCTGCTCGGCGCGTCCCGAGGACGGCAAGACGTTCTGCGCGATCAACCTGGCCCTGTCGATCGCCGCCGAACGCGATACCGAGGTGCTGCTGGTCGACGCCGACGTCGCGAAACCCGACATCGTCAAACGGCTTGGACTGATCGACGGGCCCGGCCTCCTTGATGCGCTGGGTGATACGCGGATCGACGTCGAGGACCTCGTGATCCACACCGACGTGCCGCATCTCTCGATCCTGCCCGCCGGGACCAAGACCGCGATGGACACCGAACTGCTCGCCAGCGCGCGGACCAAGGTCGTGATCGCGCGACTGCTGGCGGCTAACCCGCGTCGCATCGTCATCATCGATTCGCCCCCCGCGCTCGCCGCATCGGCCGCGTCGGTGCTGGCGATGCGAGTCGGACAGGTCATGCTGGTGGTGCGCGCCGATCGCACGCCCGAAAGCGAACTGCGCGCCGCGGTCAATATCCTCGACGGATGCGAGCATATCCAGCTCGTCCTCAACGCGGTGTCGTTCATCCAGGGCGGTGCGCGCTTCGGCAGCTATTACGGCCAGGAGAGCTTGCGGTGATCGCCCGTTCGGACCGCGCGGCCTGCCGCCGCATCGCGCTGGCCGGGACCGCGCTGACCCTTGCCGCCCTCTACGTTACGCCTGTGGCGGCGCAGGCGACGCGCCGCGTCACGATAACGCCCTATATCGAGGCCGTTCAGATCCTCGACGCCGACCTGAACGGCGGCGACGTGCTCACCTACTCCAGCCTGGCGGCGGGCGTCGACGCAACGATCGCGACCCCGCGCGTATCGGGACAGGTCAGCTATCGCTACGAACGTCGCTTCGCGTGGGACAAGGATGTCGGCGACAATTCCATCCATTCGGGTCTCGCGCGCGTCGATGCCAAGCTTTCTCGGGCGATCACGCTCGAGGCGGGCGGGATCGCCACGCGCACCCGGTCCGACATTCGCGGCGCGGCGCCGGGCATCCTGGTCGGCAATGTCGACAATGTGGCGCAACTTTTCGCCGTCTATGGTGGCCCGACCTTGCGTACCACCGCGGGCCCGGTCGCCATCAATGCGAATTATCGCCTCGGCTATACCAAGGTCGAGACGCCCACCTTTGCCGGCACGAACCTCGGGGGGCAGCGGCTCGATTATTACGACGATTCGATCGGCAATACCGCCACGGCCAGCGCGACCGTCGCGCCCGGCAGCATCGCGCCGTTCGGCGTCACGCTCAGCGGCGCCTATGACCGCGAGACCGCAAGCCAGCTCAAGCAGCGCTACGAAGGCTATTACGGCCGCGGCGACGTGCTCCAGCCGATCTCGCCCTATGTCGCGCTGACCGCGGGCGTCGGGTATGAGAAGATCGAGACCAGCCAGAAGGATGCGCTGGTCGACGCGACCGGTGCGCCGGTCCTCGACAAGGACGGCCGGTTCGTCACCAACGCCGCGTCCCCGCGCCGGATCGCCTACCGCACCAACGGCATCTATTACGATGCCGGCGTCGTCTGGCGTCCCAATCGCCGCACCTCGGTCGAGGGGCATATCGGCAAGCGCTACGGCTCGCTGAGCTACACCGGCACCGCGACCTATCAGGCGTCGCAGTCGGTCGGCCTCGCGGTCAACGTCTATGACGGTATCCAGACGTTCGGCCGACAGCTGCGGACGGGGCTCGGGAATCTGCCGACCAGCTTCATATCGGGCCAGCAACAGGGTTTCGGGCAGCAATTCAACGGTTGCGTGTTCGGGGCCAGCGGTGCGCAACCGGGCGCGTGCCTCGACGACGTGTTCCAGTCGATCTCGACCGCCAGCTACCGCGCGCGGGGGATCGACGGCGTGATCGTCTCGACCCGCGGTCGCACGACCTGGGGTGCGGGGGCGGGCTATACCAGTCGCAAGCTGTACGCCCCGACCGGCGCGCCGGGCGTCCTGGTCAGCGGTCTCGACGACCAGAGCTATTATGGGCAACTCTTCTACAAGCGTACGCTGACCGCGGTATCGGGAGTCAATGCCGACCTGTTCATGAATTATTATGACAGCGGCGTCGAGGATATCACCGGCGACACCAGCGTTTGGTCCTATGGCGGCACCGGTACCTATTATCGCAATTTCGGACGACTCGGCACGACCGCGTCGCTCGGGCTGTACAGCTTCAAGGTCGGTGATCTCGACAGCGACTGGTCAGCGCAAGCGCTGGTCGGTGCGCGGTATCAGTTCTGAAGGCGAGCAGCAGATGTACGACGAACATTACGGACTGACGGGTCGGCCCTTTCAGCTCACCCCCGATCCCAAATTCTGGTTCGAGACCGCGACTCACCGCAAGGCGATGGCGTATCTCGGCTATGGCCTGGCACAGGGCGAGGGCTTCATCGTCATCACCGGCGATATCGGCGCGGGCAAGACCACGCTCGTCGGCCACTTGATGGACACGATCGACCACCAGCGGTTGAACGCGATCCGGCTGGTGTCGACCGCGATCGAGGCGGACGACCTGCTGCGGATTGTCGCGACCGAATTGCACGTCGATCCGGCGGGTCTGACCAAGGCCGAGCTACTGACCGCTATCGAGCGCGGGCTGCACGCCGTCGCCCGTACCGGCAAGCGGACGCTGCTGATCGTCGACGAGGCGCAGACCTTGCCCGTATCCGCGCTGGAAGAATTGCGGATGCTGTCCAACTTCCAGACGGGCGGCCATGCGCTGTTGCAGATCGTCCTGCTCGGCCAGCCCGAATTCCGGGACCGGCTGCACGGCTCGGACCGGCTCGAACAACTCCGCCAGCGCGTGATCGCGATCCACCATCTTGATCCGATGGAGGCGCACGAAGTTGCCGACTATCTCGCGCACCGGCTGACGGTGGTGGGCTGGACCGGCAACCCCGAATTTTCGGACGATGCGTTCGCGGCGTTCTTCGCGGCGTCGGCCGGTGTCCCGCGCCGCCTGAACCTGCTCGCGGGCCGCGTCATGCTGCACGCCGCGATCGAGGACCTGACCGCCATCGACGCCGCCGTCGTCCGTCTGGTCCAGCGCGATATCGAAGGCGACTTGCCGACGCTGGCGAGCGATACGGGCAAGGGAGCGGCGACCGTCGATGCCCGCCCTGCGCCGCCGGCCGAACCCCGCGCCGACCCGATGATCGAAGACCGCATCGCCGCTCTCGAAGCGCGCGTCGAGTTGCAGGACAAGGCGTTGCGCCGCGTGCTCACGCTTCTCGTCGACTGGGTCGAGGGCGATGCCGACAAGCCCGACTATGCACCGATCCGCGGCGTCGCTGCCTGGCATGACGCGGCCTGACATGCCTGTTCTCAATGGCATGTCGGTCGATGTTGAGGACTGGTTTCAGGTCGGCGCGTTCGAGAAGGTCATCGACAAGGCGGACTGGGACTCACTCCCGCCCCGCGTCGAGGCCAACACCGACGCGGTCCTCGCGCTGTTCGCCGAACGCGATACCAAGGCGACGTTCTTCACGCTCGGCTGGGTCGCGCACCGCTATCCCGCGCTGATCCGCCGTATCGTCGATGCGGGGCACGAGATCGCCAGCCATGGCTGGGATCACCAGCGCGTCTTCACGATGACGCCGGAGGTCTTCCGCGCCGATCTCGCCCGCGCGCGCAGCGCGATCGAGGACGCGGCGGGGGCCAAGGTCACCGGCTACCGTGCGCCGAGCTTCTCGATCGATCAGCGGACGCCCTGGGCGCATGTCGAACTCGCGACGGCGGGCTACGCCTATTCCTCCAGCGTCGCGCCGGTGAAGCACGATCATTACGGGTGGCTCGACGCGCCACGCTACGGGTTCAAGCCGCTCGCCGACAGCGCACTCATCGAAGTGCCCGTGACCGTCGCGCAGTTCGGCACGCGCAAGCTAGCGACCGGCGGCGGCTTCTTCCGGCTGCTCCCCGCCGCGATCACCGATTTCGCGGTGCGCCAGGTCAACCGCGAACACCGTCCGGCGATGTTCTACTTCCACCCCTGGGAGATCGATCCCGCGCAGCCACGCGTCTCCGACGCGCCGTTGCGGTTGAGGATCCGCCATTATTCCCGGCTGAGCGCGATGGCGGGCAAGTTGCGGGGCTTGATCGCGCGCCATGACTGGGGCCGGGTCGACGCGGTCGTCGCGCGCGAAGCGGCGCGGCTGGCGTGACCGCGCCGATGCCCGTCGGTGTGCGCGAGGCGGACCTTCGCGATCCGGCCGAATGTGAGCGGATCGCCGCGTTCGTGGCGGCGACTGCCGGGGCCACGCCGTTCCACCTGCCGAGCTGGAGCCGTGCCGTCGAGGAGGGGTCCGGCCAACGCGCGCATTACCTCGTCGCGGAAGGCGCGAGCGGCATAATCGTCGGGGTCCTGCCGCTGACGGCGATGCGCTCGCCGCTGTTCGGTCGCGCGCTGGTCTCGACCGGGTTCGGCGTCGATGGCGGCGTGCTTGGCGGTTCGGTCGAGCCGCTCGCGGCCGGCGCCTGGAACCTGGCGCAGCGGATCGGCTGTCCCTCGGTCGAACTGCGCGGCGGTCCCGCGCCCCATGGCTGGGCCAGCGACGACACCAGCTATCTCGGCTTCGCGCGTGCGCTCGCCGAGACCGACGACGCGGAACTGCTCGCAATCCCCCGCAAACAGCGCGCCGAAGTTCGCCGTTCGCTCGGTTTCGATCTCGAGATCGTTACCGGCAACGATCGCAAACTGCTCGCCGAGCATTACCGGGTCTACGCGGAATCGGTCCGCAACCTCGGGACGCCGGTGTTTCCCGCCAAGCTTTTCCGCAGCGTTGCGAGCATGTTGGACGCCGATGTTCTCACCGTCCGGCATCACGGGAAAGCGGTCGCCAGCGTCCTCAGCGTGTATTTCGACGGCACCGTCTATCCCTATTGGGGCGGCGGGACGGCGGCGGCGCGGGTCTTGCGCGCCAACGACCGGATGTACTTCGCGCTGATGGCACACGCTCGCGCGCGTGGTTGCACGCGGTTCGATTTCGGTCGGTCGAAGACCGGCACGGGGGCCGCCGCGTTCAAGAAGAATTGGGGATTCGTGGCGGAACCCCGGTCCTACGCCACGCGCAGCGCGGGTCCGGCGCGCGAGGTGAACCCGCTCAACCCCAAATACGCGCTGATGGTACGGACGTGGAAGCGGCTGCCGCTCTGGGCGGCGAACGCAGCAGGGCCCTGGATTTCCCGAGGACTGGGGTGAGCCTGCTCTTCCTGGCGCACCGCGTCCCGTTCCCGCCCGATCGCGGCGATAAGATCCGCAGCTTCCACATCCTCCACTATCTGGCGAAGCGCACGCGCGTGCATCTGGTCGCGTTCGCCGACGACGAGGCGGATCTCGATCCCCCGGCGGCCTTCACGCAAATGCTGGCCAGCTGCACCGTCCTGCCGCGCAACAAGTCGCAGGCGCGCGCGGGGATCGAAGCGCTCGCCACCGGCAAACCGGTATCGCTCACCGCGTTCGCCCACCCCGCGATGCTCGCGGCGGTCGACAGGATCGTGCCGCAAGTATCGGCCATGTATTGTTTTTCAGGCCAGATGGCGCAGTATCTGCCGGTCGGCGGCCCGCCGGCGGTGATGGATTTCGTCGACGTCGATTCAGCCAAGTTCGCCGGGTTCGCCGACGACGCCCGCGGCCCAATGCGCTGGATGATGCGCCGCGAAGCCCGGCTGCTCGCCGCGTTCGAGCGTGAGACGGCGGCGCGCGTTTCGGCGAGCCTGTTCGTCAGCGACGCCGAGGCGGCGCTCTTCCGGGACGGCGGAGCGACCGGGCGGATCCTCGCGGTCGAGAATGGGATCGACTCGCTGAAGTTCGATCCGGCTGGCCTCCTCGCGGTAGCTGGAAATAGTTTCCCCCCTGCCTTCGCCGGGGAGGTAGGTGGCGGCGGAACGGATAGCAGGAAGCGTACAGAAGCCCTCGTGGTCTTCACCGGCCAGATGGACTACCGTCCCAATATCGACGCCGTCACCTGGTTCGCGCGGGACATCCTGCCGCTGATCCGTCAGCATAGCTCCGTCCATTTCGCGATCGTCGGTCGCGCGCCAACCGCCGCGGTGCTCGCGCTCGCCGGCGACCACGTCACCGTCACCGGCGAAGTCGACGACGTCCGCGGCTGGCTCGCGGCGGCGGATGTCTGCGTCGCGCCCCTCAAGCTCGCGCGCGGTATCCAGAACAAGGTGCTGGAGGCGATGGCGATGGCGCGTCCCGTCGTTGCCTCCGCCGCCGCCGCCGAAGGCATCGACCATGCCCACACGATCCGCGTCGCCGGCTCCACGCAGGATTTCGCCGATCAGGTCGTCGCTCTGCTCGACGCACCGGAGATCGCCGCCGCGCTGGGCACGGCCGCCCGCGCGCAGGTGATCCGCCGCTATGGCTGGGAAGCCCGCCTCGCATCGCTCGACGCGCTGCTCGGCCTGGAGCCATGACCGCCTGGAATCGTCACGGGCTCGCGCTTACTGGCGCATTCGTGCTGATCCTGCTCACGTTCAGCGGTGACGTGGGCGATCTCGCGCGGATCTGGTGGAACAGCACGACCTTCGGGCATTGCCTGTTCATCGGGCCGGTCGTTGCCTGGCTCGTCTGGCAACGTCGCGGCGAACTCGCCCGATTGACGCCGATCGGCTGGTGGCCCGGTCTCGCGCTCGTCGCAGTCGGCGGGTTCGGCTGGCTGATGGGTGATGCCGCCTCGGTTGGTTTCGCGCGGCAGCTCGGGCTGGTGATGATGCTGCAGGGGGCGGTGGTTGTCATACTCGGCCCCAACGTGGCGCGCGGGCTGCTCTTCGCACTCGCCTATGCGATCTTCCTCGTGCCGTTCGGCGAAGGCCTCGAACCGCCGCTCCAGGCCGTCACGGTCGCGATCGTCATGCCGTTGCTCCACCTGGCCGGCGTGCCAGCCGCGGTCGACGGCGTGCTCATCCACGCCGGTCGTTATTATTTCGAGGTCGCGGAGGCGTGCTCGGGCGCCAAGTTCGTCATCGCGATGGTCGCGTTCGGCGTGCTCGTCGCCAACCTCTGCTTCGTGGCGTGGCAGCGCCGCGCGATCTTCATGCTGGTCTGCGTCGTCGTGCCGGTAGTCGCCAACGGGTTTCGCGCGTTCGGGACGATCTGGGCGGCGAACCTCACCTCGATCGAGTCCGCGACCGGGTTGGACCACATCGTCTATGGCTGGGTCTTCTTCGCGCTGGTCATGGCCGGCGTCCTGGCGATCGGCTGGCGCTGGTTCGACCGCGCGCCCGACGACCCCGCCTTCGACCCGGCCAGGCTCCAGGCGACCCCTTGCCACCGCACCGACCTGCTGGTGGCGACCGCGCTGGTCCTCGCGACGGTCGCACTGTTCCCCGGCTGGAGCACCGCCGTCGCCGGCCGCGCTCAGCCGCTTCCCGCGCATATCGACCTGCCCGAGATCCCCGGCTGGCACCGCGTGCCCGTCAGCCTGCGCGCGCGGTGGACACCCTATTACCCCGGCGCCGATCATTATCTGTTCGGCCGCTACGCCGACGCATCGGGCGCGACCGTCGACATGAGCGTCGCGGTCTTCGGGACCCAGCACGAGGGCAAGGAGCTGATCGCGTTCGGCACGGGCGTGCTGCGCGAGGAGGATCGCTGGGTTCGCGTCGCCGAGATGGCCGACATTGCCGGCGGTTCGGCGATGCGGATCACTGCGCCGGGCCCCGTAGAGCGGATCGTCGCGACGTGGTACCGGATCGGCGACGTGACCACGCAGGACGAGACGCTGGTGAAGATCGAGACGATGAAGGCGCGGTTGCTTGGTGGTCCGCAACGCGCGGTGGCGATCCACCTGTCGGTAGAGGGCGCCGATCCGCGCCCGATCCCGCGCTTTCTGGCGGCGCTGGGGCCGATTGGCGACGTTGCCGACCGCGCCGCGGGAATGCGCTAGATGTGCGGCATCGCTGGCGTCTTCCATCCGGGAACGCCCAAGCCGGTCGATCCCAACCGCATCCACGCGATGATCGCCGCGCTGGCGCATCGCGGCCCCGATGGCGACGGCATCTGGACGGCTCCCGGTGTCGGTCTTGGCCATCGCCGGCTCTCGATCATCGACCTCGAGGGATCGCCGCAGCCGATGTCCGACGGGTCGCTGACGATCACCTATAATGGCGAAGTTTATAATTTCGCCGATCTGCGCGAGGAATTGATCGCCAAGGGCGCGATCTTCCGGACGGCGGGCGATACCGAAGTCCTTCTCCACGCATGGCGCGCCTGGGGGCCGTCGATGCTCGACCGGCTGAGCGGCATGTTCGCCTTCGCGATCCACGATTCCGCTGCGCACACGTTGTTCCTCGCGCGCGACCGGATGGGCGTGAAGCCGCTGCATTATGTCGAGCTTGCGGACGGTTCGCTGGCTTTCGCGTCCGAACTGAAGGGCCTGCTTGCACATCCGCAATTGCGGCGGGTGCCCGATCTTGGCGCGGTCGAGGATTATCTGGCGTTCGGCTACGTGCCCGATGATGCGTGTATCGTCGCCGGCGTCAGGAAACTCGCAGGCGGACATTTCCTGCTGGTCGAGCGCGGGCGCCCGGTACCCCGGCCGCGCAAATGGTGGGACGTCGATTTCTCCAATCGTGCCACCGGGTCTGCCAAGGCGTTGGGTGAGGAACTCGTCGACCGGATGCGCGCGGGGGTCCGCTCGCGGATGGTCGCCGACGTGCCGCTCGGTGCGTTCCTGTCGGGCGGGGTCGACAGCTCGGCGGTCGTCGCGCTGATGGCGGAGGCCAGCCCCAAGGCGGTCCGCACCTGCACGATCGGCTTCGACGAAGCTGGCCATGACGAGCGCAGCTTCGCCACCACCGTCGCGCGCCGCTTCGCCACCGATCACCGCGAGCGCGTCGTGCAGTCGGGCGACGTCTCGCTGATCGACACGCTCGTCGCGAGCTTCGACGAACCCTTTGCCGACGCCTCTGCGCTCGCGACGTATCAGGTCTGCGCGCTGGCCCGTGAGAGTGTCACCGTCGCGCTGTCGGGGGACGGCGCGGACGAAGCGCTCGCCGGCTACCGGCGCTACAAGTTCCAGTCCGTCGAGGAGCGTGTCCGGGGTCTGCTCCCGTCCCATCTGCGCGCCGACATATTCGGGACGCTCGGCCGCTGGTATCCCAAGGCTGACTGGGCACCGCGGCCGCTCCGCGCAAAGTCGACCTTGCTGGCGCTCGCGCTAGACGGCGGCGAGGCCTATGCGCGGTCGGTCGGTGTCACGACGCCTGGACTGCGCGCGCAACTCTTCACGCCCGCCGCGCGCTCGGCGCTCGGCGGCTATCGTGCCGAGGATCGCTACGTCGCGACGATGGCGAACGCGCCCGGGCGCGATGCGATCGACCGCGCGCAATATGCCGATATCAAGCATTGGTTGCCCGGGGACATCCTGACCAAGGTTGATCGGACCAGCATGGCGGTCGGTCTCGAAGCGCGCGAGCCGTTGCTCGACCACCGCCTGATCGAGTTCTGCGCGACCCTGCCGGCGGGCATGCGGCTGCGCCACGGCGAGGGCAAATGGCTGATGAAGAAGGCGATGGAGCCGTATTTGCCGCGCGAAATCCTCTATCGCCAGAAGATGGGCTTCGTGACGCCGATCAGCGCGTGGTTTCGCGAGGCGCTGGCCGGCGAAGCGACGGCGTTGGCGAAGTCGCGCACGCTCGGCGAGACCGGCTGGTTCGACATGGCGACGATCGCGCGGATCGCCGACGAACACCGCATGGGCCGCGCCGAGCATGGCCGCACATTGTGGCAGCTGGTCATGCTCGAAAGGTCGATGAAGCGGATGTTCGGCTAAGCCGCGCGGGGGCCTTAGAACAGCCCCTCGATCAGGCCTTGCTCGTTCAACCGGATCGCTTCCGCCGCCGGTACGCGCGGCAGGCCCGGCATCGTCATGATCTCGCCGCAGATCGCCACGACGAAGCCCGCACCCGCCGCCAGGCGGACTTCGCGCACCGGCACGATATGCCCGGTCGGCGCACCGAGCAGCGCAGGATCCGTCGAAAAGCTGTACTGCGTCTTGGCGAGGCAGACGGGGAGGTGGCCATAGCCCGCATCTTCCCACCGCTTCAGCTGCGCCAGCACGCTGGGCTCGGCGACGGCGTGTTCGGCGCGGTAGATGCGGCGCGCGACGGTGTCGATCTTGTCGAACAGCGACAGTTCGTCGCCATAGATCGGCGCGAACCCGCCGCCATCCGTCTCGCAGATCTCGGCGACCGCGTCGGCCAGCTCGACCGCGCCGGCGCCGCCCTCGGCCCAGTGCCGGCACAGGACCGCGCGCGAACCATGCTGTTCGGCGGCCTCCTGGATCGCGGCGATCTCGGCGTCGCTGTCGGTGTGGAAATGGTTGATCGCGACGATCGCCGGCACGCCGAACTGGCGGATGTTCTCGATGTGGCGGACGAGGTTGACCGAACCGCGACGCACCGCTTCGACATTCTCCTGTGCGAGGTCGGCCTTCGCGACGCCGCCGTTCATCTTCAGCGCGCGGGCGGTCGCGACGATCACGACTGCGTCGGGTGACAGGCCCGCCTGCCGGCATTTGATGTCGAAGAACTTCTCCGCGCCGAGATCCGCGCCGAAGCCGGCTTCGGTGACGACGTAATCGCCCAGCGACAGCGCGGCGCGCGTGGCGATGACCGAGTTGCAGCCGTGCGCGATATTGGCGAACGGCCCGCCGTGGAGGAAGGCGGGCGTGCCCTCGAGCGACTGGACGAGGTTGGGCTTTATCGCCTCGACCAGCAGGACCGCCATCGCGCCGTCGGCCTTCAGGTCGCGTGCGGTGATTGGCTGGCGGTCGCGGGTATAGGCGACGACGATGTCGCCCAGCCGCCTTTCCATGTCAGCCAAGTCGTCGGCCAGGCACAGAATCGCCATGACTTCTGAGGCGACGGTGATGTCGAACCCGGATTCACGCGGATAGCCGTTGGCGACGCCGCCGATCGACTGGACGATATCGCGCAGCGCGCGGTCGTTCATGTCGAGCACCCGGCGCCAGACCACGCGGCTGACGTCGATCTGCAGCGCGTTGCCCCAGTGAATATGGTTGTCGATCATCGCCGCAAGCAAATTGTGCGCGGCCGTGATGGCGTGGAAATCCCCGGTAAAGTGAAGGTTGATGTCCTCCATCGGCGCGACCTGCGCGCGGCCACCGCCGGTCGCGCCGCCCTTGGTGCCGAAGCATGGCCCGAGCGAGGGTTCGCGCAGCGCGAGGACCGCCTTGCGGCCGGTGTGGCGGAGCGCGTCGGCGAGACCGATCGAGGTGGTGGTCTTGCCTTCGCCTGCCGGAGTCGGGTTGATCGCGGTGACCAGAATCAGCCGGCCTTCGGCGCCGCCTTTACGCGTTTCTAGCCAGTCGAGCGCGATCTTCGCCTTGTAGCGACCGTAGGGCTCGATTGCCGCATCGGGGATGCCGAGGTCGTTCGCGACGATGGCGATGGGGCGCAGCGCGACGCTGCGGGCGATGGCGATATCGGTGTCCATGCGGGGACGCCTAGCGGGGGAGAGGGCGGGTTTCCAGAGTTGGGTTGAAAATCCGGGCCACTACCCATTCCGTCATGCCGGCTCGTTCCGGCATCCACCGTTCCGCGAACTCTGTTGCCTGTGAGTGCGCGGAACGGTGGGCCCCGGAACAAGTCCGGGGTGACGGGGGCGGGGGTGGTATTCCAACGCGTGCCGTGGCTAAGCAGCCTTCGACTGCTTGCGAAGGCAGGCGCCCGTCGGACGAAGCATTTGGCCCCACCGGCCGGGCGTGACGCGGGGCCGCGCCGGAGCTTGCGCTCCGGCTTGGGCGTCACGCCGCGAACTGGTTCATCGTATTGTGCGCGCCGCCGGCCTTCAGCGCCGCTTCTCCGGCGAAATACTCCTTGTGGTCGTCGCCGAGATCGGAACCGGACATGTTCTGGTGCTTCACGCAGGCGATGCCCTCGCGGATTTCCTTGCGCTGGACACCCTTCACATAGCCCAGCATCCCCGCGTCGCCGAAATACTCCTTGGCGAGATTGTCCGTCGACAGCGCGGCGGTGTGGTAGGTCGGCAGCGTGATCAGGTGATGGAAGATGCCCGCGCGCCTGGCCGAATCCGCCTGGAAGGTGCGGATGCGTTCGTCGGCTTCGTCGGCGAGCGTCGTGCCGTCGTAATCGACGCTCATCAGGCGCACGCGATCATAGGCGGACACGTCCTTGCCCTCGGCGGACCACGCATCGAACACTTGCTGGCGGAAGTTCAGGGTCCAGTTGAAGCTGGGGGAGTTGTTGTAGACGAGCTTGGCGTTCGGCACGACTTCGCGGATGCGGTCTACCATACCGGCGATTTGTTCGATGTGCGGTTTCTCGGTTTCGATCCAGAGCAGGTCGGCGCCGTTCTGAAGCGACGCGATGCAGTCCATCACGCAGCGGTCCTCGCCAGTGCCCGCGCGGAACTGGAACAGGTTGGAGGGCAGGCGCTTCGGACGGAGCAGCTTGCCGTCGCGGTTGAGGATGACGTCGCCGTTCTGCGCAGTGGCCGGATCGATCTCCTCGCAGTCGAGGTAGGAATTATACTGGTCGCCGAGATCGCCGGCTTGCTTGCTGACCGCGATCTGCTTGGTGAGGCCGGCGCCCAGCGAGTCGGTGCGCGTGACGATGATGCCGTCCTCCACGCCCAGTTCGAGAAACGCGTAGCGACACGCGCGGACCTTCGCGAGGAAGTCCTCGTGCGGCACGGTGACCTTGCCGTCCTGATGGCCGCACTGCTTCTCGTCGCTGACCTGGTTCTCGATCTGGAGCGCACACGCGCCAGCCTCGATCATTTTCCGCGCGAGCAGATAGGTCGCCTCCGCATTACCGAAGCCCGCATCGATGTCGGCGATGATCGGCACGACGTGCGTCTGGTGGTTCTCGATCGCGTTCAGCAGGCGCTGTTCCTCGATCGCGTTGCCGGCGGCGCGCGCGGCATCGACGTCGCGGAACATCATGCCGAGTTCGCGCGCATCGGCCTGGCGGAGAAAGGTGTAGAGTTCCTCGATCAGCGCGGGGACGCTGGTCTTCTCGTGCATCGACTGGTCGGGCAGGGGGCCGAACTCGCTGCGCATCGCCGCGACCATCCAGCCGGACAGGTACAGATACCGGCGATCAGTGGTGCCGAAATGCTTCTTGATGCTGATCATCTTCTGCTGCGCGATGAACCCGTGCCAGCAGCCGAGCGACTGGGTGTAGTTGGCCGGATCCGCGTCATAGGCGGCCATGTCCTTGCGCATGATCGCCGCGGTGTAGCGGGCGATGTCGAGCCCGGTGGTGAAGCGGTTCTGGAGACGCATGCGCGCAACGGATTCGGGCGAGATTGCGTCCCATGTTCCGTTCTGGTGGGCGATCAGGTCGGTCATCTGGGCGATGTGCGTCTGGTAGGTCACGGGCGATCCTTCGCTGCTGCGTTGATCGTCGTGTAGGGTTGTTGACAGGATCTTAGCTGAGAATACGGCGCCAAGGAGGGTGTTGGTGTCGGATGCGCCGGTGTGGAAAATGTCGTCTTGTGAAGAATGTTACACACTCGGCACCGTTCTCCCGCGAACGCGGGAGTCCATGAACCACAAGCGGTCCGCCGAGTGATCCTGGGCCCCCGCCTTCGCGGGGGAACAGGTAAGCCGATCGGCTTGGCGGGGTCAGTCCGCTTCGGTGACCCGGTCGGCGGAGACTGGCGCCGTAAGCGGCTCTGCTAGCGCCGTTTCACCTAGCGATGCCAGCACCGCCGCGGCCAGCGCGTCGAGGCCGTACGGCTTTTCCAGCATGATCGCGTCGGTCTCGTTCGCGACCGTTGCCATGTGCCCTGTCGCGAACACGATCCCGACCCCCGGCCGGAGCGCCCGGGCGGTGCGTGCGAAATCCGGTCCCGACACGCCGGGCAGCTTCACGTCCGTTACCAGCGCGTCGATCGGCACGGTCTGGAGTGCGGTCATCGCGTCCTCAGCGCTGGCGGCGTCGACGACAACGAAACCGCTGGCCTGCAACATCTCGGCGGTGTTGGCGCGGACCAGGGCATCGTCCTCGACCAGCAGGACTGTCCGCCGGGCGGGCGTATCGAGCCGGCGGTCGGCATTGATCCGAACATCGCGCGCCGCCTTGGCTGCGAAGGGTTCCGAACGCTGGCGGTTGGCCAAAACGTGGCGGAACTTCCGGGCCAGTGCCTCGCGCGTGTACGGCTTGGAAAGGAGTTCGAGCCCGGCATCGAGCTTGCCGCCGTGGACGATCGAATTCTCGGTATAGCCCGACGTGAACAAGACCGCGATGTCCGGCAGGCGCTCCTTGGCCTTGCGCGCGAGTTCGGGGCTTTTGAGCGTGCCGGGCATGACGACGTCGGTGAACAACAGGTCGATCGGTACGCCGCTCTCGATGACGTTGAGCGCGCTCGCGGCATCGACCGCCTTCAAGACGCTGTAACCAAGATCGGTGAACAGTTCGACGACCGTGCCGCGAACCTCGTCGTCGTCCTCGACCACCAGAACGGTCTCTGTGCCGCCGGAGATCGGGCTCGCATCGGCAATGACCTCGACGTCCTCGCTGTCCATGGCGCGGGGCAGATACAGCTTGATCGTGGTGCCTTCGCCGACCTCGGAATAGATCTTCACATGGCCGCCGGACTGTTTGACGAAGCCATAGACCATCGACAGGCCGAGCCCCGAACCCTTGCCTTCGCTCTTGGTCGAGAAGAACGGTTCGAAGACCTTGTCGATGATGTCCGGGGTCATGCCCGAACCGGTGTCGGACACCGCGAGCATCACATATTGGCCCGCCTGGACCTCGTCATGGCCCTGCGCGTAGGTGTCGTCGAGATACGCGTTGCCGAGCTCGATCGTCAGCTTGCCTTGCCCCTCCATCGCGTCGCGTGCGTTGATCGCGAGGTTCAGCAGCGCGTTCTCGATCTGCGCAGGGTCGATAAAAATTATTCCACAGGCCGCCGCCGACCACCGTCTCGATTTCGACGCCTTCGCCGATTGCGCGGCGGAGCATGTCGTCCATCCCGCGTACGAACCGGGTGACGTTGACGACCTTCGGCTCGAGCGCCTGGCGACGCCCGAAGGCCAGCAATTGCGCCGCAAGCTTGGACCCGCGCGCGACGCCTGCCATCGCGTTGGCGACCCATCGCTCGGCGCGCTCATTGCCCGCCAGATTCTTGCCGAGTAGTTGGAGGTTGCCCGAGACGACCTGCAGCAGATTGTTGAAGTCATGCGCGACGCCGCCGGTCAGCTTGCCGACGGTTTCCATCTTCTGCGACTGGGTGAGCTTGGCCTCGGCGTGGCGGCGTTCGTCGATCTCGCGGATGACGCGCGCTTCGAGTGTTTCGTTGAGCTGGCGAAGCTGCTCCTCGGCGCGCTCGCGCTGGCTGACCTGCCGGGCGAGCGCCTCGGCCTGGTCGCGCAACGCCGCCTCGGCTTCGCGCTGGGACGTGATATCGGTGTGGACGCCGACCCATTCACGGACCTCGCCGCTGTCGTCTAGGATCGGCAGGCTGCGAACTGCGAACGTCCGCCATGTGCCGCAATGCCCGCGGACGCGGTGTTCGAACACGAACATCGATTTGGCGAGCACGGCCGCGGTCCAGGCCTTGATCGTCGCGGCGACGTCGTCGGGATGGATCGCGTCGGCCCAGCCGAAATTCTGGTATTCGGCGATCGACTGGCCGGTCAGCGTCGCCCAGCCGGGCTGTTCGCCGATCATCCGTCCGTCGGGGCTGTTGGTCCAGAGCACGCCGTGGACCGCATCCATTGCGGTGCGAAAGCGGCCGTTGCTCATCGCGAGCTCGGCCTCGCGCTCGGCCCGTTCCTCGACATCGATGCCGAGGACATACAGGCCGGGAATCGAGCCGTCCGCGGCGTAATGCGGGACATAGCGAAACTCAGAGCGGCGCGGGCGGCCGTCGCGGTGGGGGAAGAGGGTTTGCGTCGTAAAACTCTCGCCTGCCAGTGCCCGATCGAGTGAGGCGCGCCGGTCCAGGTACGCGTCGTTGCCGATCACGTCGCGGACGGGGGTGCCGATCATGTCCTCGGGCGCGGTGCCGAGCCACTCCTGATAGTGCGCGTTGGCCAGACGGTAGACGTGATCACGGTCGACATAGGAGATCAGCATCGGCACGGCGTCGGTGACACGACGCAGCGCGGCCTCGCTGGCGGCCAGGCGGTGCTCCGCATCGACGCGGCCGGTATTGTCGACCATCGTGCACAATACGCCGCCGACCGTGCGATCTGCCTGGTAAACCGGCGTGTAGAACAGGTCGAGCGTCAGTGTTTCGGAGCCGCGGTCGCGGTGGAACAGGATCGGCTGATCTTGGTACGCAACGATTTCGCCGGCGCGGACCGAGTCGAGAATGGCGCTGTTCCATTCCCAGACTTCCGGAAACGCGGTTGCGACCGGGGTACCGAGTGCGGCCGGGTGGCGATCGCCCGCCACCGCGCGATAGCTGTCATTGTAGAGCATCACATTTTCGCGGCCCCACATCACGACCTTCGCGACGGGCGAGTTGAGGATGTTGGCAAGCGTCACCCGCAGTTCGGCGGGCCACGTGTCGATCGGGCCGAGCGATGTCGCGCTCCAGTCGCGCTGACGCACCAACAACCCGCATTCTCCACCGCCGATCAAGCTTTCGGTTGCTGGCGAAATGGGGACGGTGCGATCCCGCATCTGTTCCAGCGCGGTGCGGATGATCGTCGTCGGATCGCCATATCCTGCGTTCGCCAGGTCTTCGATGTAACTGGAGAGTTCGGGGGAGAGCGAAATGGTGCGCGACGAGCCTGGCGTTGTCATGCTGGATTAGTGCGTACGCTACGGCCGCGTGTCAATTGATACACGCCGACCGGAGGTATTGGAGGGTTCACGACGGGCGCCGATTTGCCTCAAGCTACTGGCCTGTGCGACTCTTTGCCACGATAAGTCTCAGTTCGGATCGTCCCGCATCGGCGTCACTGTCAGTATCGGCAGACACTAACCTAAGCTATGCTGGAGGAAGCTAATTAATGTCAGCTCGATAGCCGGGATAAGTCCGTGGGACAGGTATCGTCAGGATGTCGGCCGACGAACATGGGGGGGGCTGGCTACCCAGGCGAACTCGGCGAGCTGGCGTGTCCCGTGCGGAAGCGGCGTACTAGTCAAGGCGGGATCGCTAGAATGCCTGGGCCCTGCTTGCGCGGGACCCAGGGATTTGAGCGGATAGTAAGATCGTCGGCCCCTTCAATCTTCGGACCGTTCGATCATGCACCCAGCCGGTGGTCTCGATCAGCCCTCGGTGCGGGGCAGACCGAGCGGGTTGTCGTGCTTGACGGGTTTCGGGAGCAGCGCGTCGGGGAGGTCCTGGTAGCAGACCGGACGCAGGAAGCGCTCGATCGCCGCGGTGCCGACCGAAGTCGTGCGCGGATCGGACGTTGCCGGGAAGGGGCCGCCATGCACCATCGCGGGGGCGACCTCCACGCCGGTCGGCCAGCCATTCGCCAGAATGCGGCCAGCCTTGCGCTCCAGCACCGGCAGCAGTGCGGCGGCGTCGGCGTAATCGCCCTCGTCGATCTGGAGCGTGATGGTCAGCTGGCCCTCGATCTTCTCGAGGACGCTATGGACTTCGGCGAGGTCGCCGCAGCGGACGATGATCGAGGCTGCGCCGAACACTTCGTCCGACAACGCCGGGTCGGCGACGAACGCCTTGCCGGTGGTCGAGAATAGCGAAGCGCGACCGCGGTTTGCCCCCTCGGCCTCCGTGCCGCGGGCGAGCGTTTCGACCGCTCCGTTGCCGGCCAGCGCCGCGACGCCCTTGTCGTAGCTGGCGTGGATGCCTGGGGTTAGCATGACCTGTGGCGCGGCCTCACCCAGTGCAGCGGCCGCGGCTGCGACGAACGTGTCGAGGTCAGGACCGTCGACCGCGATAACGATGCCGGGGTTGGTGCAGAACTGGCCCGAGCCCATGGTCAGCGATCCGACATAGGCCTTGCCGAGCGCTTCGCCGCGCGCAGCTAGGGCGGCGGGGAACAGGATGACGGGGTTGATGCTGCTCATTTCGGCATAGACGGGGATCGGCTCGGGGCGCGCTGCCGCAAGTGCCACCAGCGCCAAGCCACCGGCACGCGACCCGGTGAAGCCAACCGCCTTGATCCGCGGATCGGTGACGAGCGCCGCGCCAAGTTCGTTGGCGGGGCCCTGGACGAGCGAGAACACGCCTTCAGGCAGGCCGCATTTCGCGACGGCGGCCTGGATCGCCTTGCCCACCATCACCGACGTGCCTGGATGCGCGGGATGACCCTTCACCACGACGGGGCAACCGGCGGCGAGCGCGGAGGCGGTGTCGCCGCCTGCTACCGAGAAGGCGAGCGGGAAGTTCGACGCACCGAATACCGCGACCGGGCCGACGGCGATGCGACGCTGGCGCAGGTCGGAGCGCGGCATCGGCTTGCGATCCGGTTGCGCGTGATCGATCACGACCGACGCCCAGGTGCCGGCGCGGAGGTGCTTGGCGAACAGGCGGAGCTGGCCGGTGGTGCGACCGCGCTCACCCTCCAGGCGAGGGCGGGGCAGGCCGCTCTCCTGGATCGCGCGGGCGACGAGCCGCTCGTGGATCGCCTCGATCTCGTCGGCGATCGTCTCGAGGAAGACCGCGCGGGCTTCCGGATCGATCTCGCGGAAGGTGTCGAATGCGGCTTCGGCGAGCGTGCAGGCGTCGGCGACGTCCGCTTCGCTCGATACCGCGAAGGCGGGTTCGATCTTCGCGTCGGTCGACGGGTCGATCGCGAGGAAGGTGACGTCGCTGCTTACGGCGCGTGCGCCGATCGGGAAGGTGCCGTCCATGTCAGTTCTCCAAATCAATCTATCGAAGCAGGTCATCCCTGGGGGGCAGCGGCGATTTTCTGGCCCTGTGCGCCGCGTTCAGCGCGTCGGTAGGGGCATCGTCCCGGGTGGGTAGCGGTCGGACGAGTCTATGTCAGATTAATGTTGGGAGCGATAACACGCAACCCGCGTATGGCGCCACTGCGTGCGACCGGGCGCCGAATGCGATTGCTACTGATTCTATCGCGTTCCTTTGCTAAACACCCGCGATGGTGTCTGAACCGATCAAGCTACGCACTGCAAACGGCCGCCGCAGCGGCGCGCCGACCATTTCCGACGTCGCCACGCTCGCCGGCGTTTCGCCGATGACGGTGTCGCGGGTCATCAACGGCGAGGCGAAGGTTCGCGACGCCACGCGCGAGGCGGTGAATGCCGCGATCGCGACGCTGCACTATGCGCCGAACCGCGCCGCGCGCAGCCTAGCGGGCGGCGGGCAGATGCGGATCGGACTGCTCTACAGCAATCCGAGTTCGGCCTATCTCAGCGAGTTCCTGGTCGGCAGCCTTGAGCAGGCGAGCCGCAGCGACGTGCAGCTGGTGGTCGAGAAATGCGACATCGGCGATCACGAGATCGAGGTGGCCGAGCACATGATCCGCAGCGGCGTCGACGGCGTTATCCTGCCGCCGCCATTGTGCGATTCGCGCGGCGTGCTGGACGTGCTGACCGCGGCGGGCGTCCCGACGGTGGTCGTCGCGACCGGATCGCCGCCGGCCGACAGCGCGGCGGTCACGATCGACGATTTCGAGGCGGCGCGGGCGATGACCCGCCACCTTATCGGTCTGGGCCATGCCCGCGTCGGTTTTATCATCGGCAACCCCAACCAGACCGCCAGCCGCCAGCGGCACGAAGGCTATCTGGCGGCACTGGCGGATGCGGGGCTGGCGGAGGATCCTTCGCTGATCGTGGGCGGACTGTTCACCTATCGATCGGGCCTCGACGCGGCCGAGCAGTTGCTGGACGCCAAGGATCCGCCGTCGGCGATCTTCGCGAGCAACGACGACATGGCGGCGGCCAGCGTCGCGGTGGCACACCGCCGGGGGCTCGACGTGCCGGGCGACCTGACGGTCTGCGGGTTCGACGACAGCGCGCTGGCGACGACGATCTGGCCCGAGTTGACGACGATCCACCAGCCGATCGCCGATATGTCGCGCGCCGCGGTCGACCTGCTCGTGTCGGCAATCGTGAACCGGCGTGGCGGTGGCAAGCATGCGAACCGACATGTCGTGCTCGATTACACGATGGTGCGGCGGCAATCGGATGCGGCCCCGCGGCGTCGCCCGCCTTCGGGTGTGCGGCCGTGATCGGATTCGACTGCGGGATCGACGACACATCGGCCCCGTCGATCTAAGAGCGTCCTTGACCGACCCTCGACCGTAACGGTAGCGCTCCCATAGGGTGAGTATCAGGAGAGTGTGCAGTGGACCGTGTGCCGGTGAAGCCGTTCAGATCGCGCGATTGGTTCGCGGATCCCGCCCGGTCCGACATGACCGCGCTCTATCTCGAACGTTTCATGAATTACGGGCTGACCCCCGCCGAGCTCCGCTCGGGTCGGCCCATCATCGGCATCGCGCAGTCGGGCAGCGACCTGTCGCCCTGCAACCGCATCCACATCGAGCTCGCCAAGCGAACGCGTGACGGTATCCGCGATGCGGGCGGGATCGCGATGGAATTCCCCGTCCATCCGATCTTCGAGAATTGCCGCCGGCCGACCGCCGCGCTCGATCGCAACCTCGCCTATCTGGGACTGGTCGAGACGCTCTACGGCTACCCGATCGACGCGGTGGTGCTGACCACCGGCTGCGACAAGACGACGCCGTCCTGCATCATGGCCGCATCGACCGTCGACATTCCGGCGATCGTGCTGTCGGGCGGACCAATGCTCGACGGCTGGCACGATGGTGAGCTGGTCGGCTCGGGCACGGTAATTTGGCGCAGTCGGCGCAAGTTGGCAGCGGGCGAGATCGACGAGGAGGAGTTCCTCAACCGTGCGACCGACAGCGCGCCGTCGGCGGGCCATTGCAACACGATGGGCACCGCCTCGACGATGAACGCGGTTGCGGAGGCGCTTGGGTTGTCGCTGACCGGCTGCGCGGCGATCCCGGCGCCGTACCGCGAGCGTGGGCAGATGGCCTATGAAACCGGCCGACGGATCGTCGAGATGGCGTATGAGGACCTGCGCCCGTCGAAGATCCTGACGCGCGACAGCTTCCTCAACGCGATCCGCGTGGTCAGCGCGATCGGCGGATCGAGCAACGCGCAGCCGCACATCATGGCGATGGCGCAGCATGCCGGCGTCACGCTGTATCCAGAGGACTGGTCGGATCACGGCTACGACCTGCCGCTGCTGGTCAACATGCAACCGGCGGGGAAGTATCTCGGCGAGCGGTTCCATCGTGCGGGCGGCGTGCCCGCGGTGCTGCACGAGCTGATCGCCGGCGGGAAGCTGGACACCAACTGCCTGACGGTGACCGGACGCTCGATCGGCGAGAACATCGCCGGCCGCGAGACGCGAGACCGCGAGATGATCAAGCCGTTCGATGCGCCGATGATGGAGCGCGCCGGGTTCCTGGTCCTCAAGGGTAATCTGTTCGATTTCGGGATCATGAAGACGTCGGTGATCTCGCCGGCGTTCCGCGCGCGGTATCTGTCCACGCCGGGCGCCGAAGATCGGTTCGAGGCGCGCGCGATCGTGTTCGAGGGGTCGGACGATTACCACCACCGGATCAACGATCCCGCGCTCGACATCGACGAGGGCTGCATATTGGTGATCCGTGGTGCGGGGCCGATCGGCTGGCCGGGCTCGGCGGAAGTCGTCAACATGCAGCCACCCGACGCGCTGATCCAGCGTGGCGTGCTGGCGCTGCCGACGCTCGGCGACGGGCGGCAGTCGGGAACGTCGGATAGTCCGTCGATCCTGAACGTCTCGCCTGAGAGCGCGGTTGGCGGCGGACTGTCGTGGCTGCGGACGGGCGATCTGATTCGGATCGATCTGGTCGCGGGGACCTGCGATGCGCTGGTCGAGCCGGACGAGATCGCGCGGCGGCGTGGCGAGAGCCTGCCGCCCGTGCCGGAAAGCCATACGCCTTGGGAAGAGCTGTACCGCGAGAAGACGGGGCAGCTCGCGGAAGGCGGCGTGCTGGACTTCGCGGTCAAATATCGTGGCATCTCGGCCAGGACGCCGCGGCACAATCACTAAACCAGGTGCCAAACCGGGCATTGACCCGGGTATTGCCGCGCTACCGCGCGATTAAGGCGCAAACATAAACGGCTCGGGATCAGGGGAGGGCGTCTGCCACTCCCTCGATCCCGAGCCGTTTGCGTTTGGTCCAGCGAGGGCGGCGAGCGTGCCGCCCTCGAGATATCAGCCGATCATATCTTCGAGTTCGCGACCGCGCGTCTCGGAGACCATCTTCCACACGAAGAAGAACGAGACGAACGCCGAGACCGCGTAGAAGCCGTAGGTGACCGACAGCCCCAGCGAGATTGCCATCGTCGGGAAGCTGACCGAGATCGCGAAGTTGGCGAACCACTGTGCGAAGCCCGCGACGGCGAGCCCCGAACCGCGGATCTGCGTTGGGAACATCTCGCCGAGCATGACCCACATGATCGGGCCCCAGCTGAGGTTGAAGAACACAACGTACGCGTTGGCCGCGACCAGCGCGATCAGGCCGTTGCGATCCGACAGATGCAGCGATCCGTCAACGATCGCACCGCTGGCAAAGCAGATCGCGACGATCGCGAGCGACACGGTCATGCCCGCCGAACCGATGAGCAGGAGCGGCTTGCGGCCGACCTTGTCGACCAGCGCGACGGTGAACAGGCAGGCGACGATCGAAAGCGAGCCCGACAGGATGTTGATGAGCAGTGCATCCGCTTCGCTGAAGCCGACCGACTGCCACAGCACCGAGCCGTAGTAGAACACGATGTTGATGCCGACGAACTGCTGGAAGATCGCCAGGCCGATGCCGGTCCAGACGATCGGGCGAACCTTGCCGCTCGCCTTGTCGATCAGGTCGGACATCTTCGGACGATGATGATCGCCAGCGAGCGAGTTGCGGATCTCGTTGACCTTGCGGTCGGCTTCGGCGGCACCGAACAGGCGCGTCAAAACGGTCTGGGCTTCGTCATAGCGACCCTTGAGGACCAGGAAGCGCGGGCTCTCGGGGATGAGGAACAGCGTCACGAGATAGATCGCGGCGGGAATGACCTGCATCCAGAACATCCAGCGCCATGCCGGGTAGTCGAGCCAGAACAACGCGGTCGAGGATCCTGCGATGCGCGCAAGGTACCAGTTGGCTACGAACGCCCCGGTCAAGCCCGTGATGATCATGATCTGCTGCACGCTCGACAGCCGACCGCGGACGTTCGCGGGGACGACTTCGGAGATGTAGACCGGCGCCAGGACGCTGGCCGCGCCGATGCCGAGGCCGCCGATGATGCGGGCAAGGACGAACATCGTTGCCGAGGTCGCGGCCCCCGCACCGAGCGCACTGATGATGAAGAGCACGGCGGCGATCATCATGACGTTGCGGCGGCCGAGCCGGTCGGCAAGGCGACCCGCCATGAAGGCGCCGAACGAGCTGCCGATCAAAATCGCGCCGACGGTGAAGCCGGTGCCAAGCGACGACAGCGCGAACGTGCTTTCGAGCCCGGCCTGGGTGCCGTTGATGACGCCCGAGTCATAGCCGAACATGAAGCCGCCGATCGTCGCGACGATGACGATCATCGCGATCAGCGCTCGATTAACTTGTGGTGCCGAATCTGCCGTTATGGTCATTTGGTTTCCTCTCCGAAGCAACGTTCTGGCGACGTTTCGCGCTTTATCGTGTGATGGGTGACAGGGTGATGGGGATGACCGGAACGCCGGGAACGGTGACGCGGAAGGTGAACAGGTTGCCCGCCAGCGGTTGTGCGGCAAGAGCCTCGGCATCGAGACCCTTGGCGGCGGTGGTCGCATAGGCCGTACGGCCGTCGGGGCCGCCGAGCGCGATCTTGGTGATGTTGGCGACCGGGAAGTGGACGACGTCGGTGCAGCGTCCGTCGGGCGCATACCGTCGCGCCGCCCAGCCGCCGAAGAACGCGACCCAGACGCCGCCGTCGGAATCGCAGATCGCGCCGTCGGGATAGCCGTCGTCCGGGCCGAACGTCAGAAAGGTTCGGGACTCGCCGATGTTGCCCTCGGCATCGATCTGATGCGCATCGATCCGCTTGCCGAGCGTATCGACCGTGTAGAGCGTGCCGCCGTCGGGTGCGATCGCCGGACCGTTGGTGATCGCGACGGGCGGAATGTCGGTCTTCGTGAGAACGCCGTCGTGCCAGTGATAGACATGGCCCGTGATGTCGGCCTCCGCATTGTCCATCGTGCCGAACCAGATGCGACCCGAAGGATCGCGGGCGGCGTCGTTCAGGCGATTGCCCGGCGTATCGGCGTGAACCAGTGCGACCAGATCGAAGGCGCCGGTCGCGGGGTCGAACCGGTGCAGACCGCCGCGAACACCGGCCAGAAAGCCGCCATCGTCGGTGGGAATGACCCAGCCGACCTGGTCAGGGGCGTCCCAGGTGTCGAGCGCCGCCGTCGCCGGATCGAACCGGTGGACGCAGGGCGCCTTGATGTCGACGAACCAGAGAGCCGCGTCGCGGGCGACCCAGATCGGACCTTCGCCCAACGTCGCACCGACATCGCGCACGCTCTCGGCGTGGAGTTCGCGGATCATCTCAACGCCAGCCGGCATCGACGAAATAATCATGGCCCGTACACATCCGCGCATCGTCGGATGACAGGAACAGCACGAGCGCGGCGACATCGGCGGGCTGGACGCGGACCTTGAGGCATTGTGCGGCGATGATCTCGGCCTCGCCTTCGGGCGTGTACCATTTGAGCTGCCGCGGTGTTTCGACGTTACCCGGGACGATCGTGTTCACGCGAATGCCATCGCCGCCCAGATCGCGGGCCATCGCGCGGGTCATGCCCTCGATGCCGGCCTTCGCGGTCTGATACAGCAGCAGTTCTGGCAGCGCGAGATGCCACGAGATCGAGCCGAAATTGAGGATCACGCCGCCACCGGCGCGCTTCATCGCAGGGACGACCGCCTGTCCGGCAAAGAACAGGTGGCGCAGGTTGGTTGCCATGCGCTCGTCCCAATAGGCCGGCGTGATCTCGTCTATGGTATGGCGATCGTCATTGGCGGCGTTGTTGATCAGGATGTCGATGCCGCCAAGCTGGCTCTCGATCGTCGCGACCGTGGCCTTCAGTGCGTCGATATCGCGCAGGTCGAGCGGCATGAAGATCGGTGCGGTCGTCACGACATCGCTCAGGCTGTCGATCAGCGCGTGTGCCGCATCTTCGGCCATGTCGACGAACGCGACATGCGCTCCCTGGCGCGCGAACGCTTCGACCAAGCCGGCCCCGATCCCCGAGGCACCGCCGGTGATCAGGACGCGCTTGTTCTCTAGGCTGGGGTAGATCGCCAGTCGGCTGGCGGTTTCGGTCGTCTGCAACACGCGCTTACGCTCCCTGATTCTTGGTGGGAGCAAGCAGCCCCCGGGTCGCGAGATTGCGCATGAGGTCGCCGATCCCGTAGTTCCACGGTGCCGCGGCCTTGGACGTGGTCACCGGATTGACGAGGGCGCCAAGCTTCGGATTGGAGATCGTCACGACATCGCCGACCGCGTGCGTGAAGCCGCGACCCGGTTCGTCGCGGTCCTGCGTCGGCGCGAACAACGTGCCGAGGAACAACACGAACCCGTCGGGATATTGATGCTCGCTCATCGTCTGGCGAACGAGATCCTCGGGATCGCGGCTGATCTGCGCCATCGAGCTTTTGCCGTCGAGCCGATAGCCATCGGCGCCTTCGATCAGCAGCGCGATGTCGGCTGCGCGGACGTCGTCCATGCCGAAGCCGTCGTCGAACAGGCGGATGAACGGGCCTAGCGAGCAGGACGCGTTATTGTCCTTCGCCTTGCCCAGCAGCAGCGCCGAGCGCCCTTCGAAATCGCGTAGGTTGACGTCGTTGCCGAGCGTCGCACCAACCGTGCGGCCGTTGCGGTCGACGACCAGCACGACTTCGGGTTCAGGATTGTTCCAGGTGGAATCGGAGCGGATGCCGACCTCACCTCCCCAGCCGATCGTCGACAGCGTCGGCGACTTGGTGAAGATCTCCGCGTCGGGGCCGATCGCGACCTCGAGATATTGCGACCACATGCCGTCCTCGATCAACGCCGCCTTCAGCGCCGCGGACTCGGGCGAGCCGGGGACGACGGAGCGGATGCTGCCGCCGACGCGCTGTTCGAGACGCGTACGCACGGACGCTGCCGCTGCCGCGTCGCCGCGGGCGCGTTCTTCGATTACGCGTTCGAGCGCGGAGACGGCGAAGGTCACGCCCGATGCCTTGACGCACTGAAGATCGATCGGACTGAGCAAGCGGACCTTGGCCTCTGTCGCGGGCGACAGTCCAAGCGCGTCGAGATGACCGAGATCGGTGCCAGCGTCGGTGTGGAAATCGCCCCCTGCCACCAAGTCGGCGACGGTCGGCGCGACGGCTGACATATCATATACCCGACCAGCACGAACGATGATCGGCGTCGGTCCGTCTCCTCGGTCGATTCGACCGAGTAACGTCGCCTGTTCCCAATCGGCGGGCAAGGCCCACGCCGATGCGAATGCGATCTCCACGATGTAGTCCCCTCCAGTTGTTAGCGGTACCGTATGCTTCGTAGCGAGGGCGTCAAGTCCCCGATCCGCGATCGCATACCGTCCGATTGCCTATCCTACTTGCGCAATCCAGCTTTTGGCGACATTAATCGTACAAATAGCGCGCAGCCCGGATACCGGCGGACGCGCAGAGGATGCGTATAGGGGTAGGTTAGCATGAGCATTGAGCCGACGACGATGCTCGCATCCCCCATGATACCGTTAGCGTGGGCGGGACGCGCTGTTGAAAGCTTCGTGCTTGCACGCGGTCTGGGACCGACGCGCCGACCCCGATCGGGCGGCCATATCGACATCGGCGAGCGCGAGCGTGTCCTGGCAGATTGGGCTCAGCTCTGCCTGCCTTCACGAAATAAGGAATGATCATGGATCGTATGCATAGCGTGCTGGCACGAGGCGTGCTCACTGGACTGGCGCTGTCGGCGTTGGCGTTTCCTGTTGCCGGCGTCGCATCCGCGCAGACTGCGACCGAGCTTCCCCGGATCGCGACGAAGAACGGCCGGCACGCGCTGATGGTCGATGGCGCGCCATTCCTCATGCTGGGGGCGCAGGTCAACAATAGCAGCAATTATGCGTCGGCGTTGCCGCAGGTTTGGCCGATACTCGACCTGATTCATGCCAATACGGTCGAGATCCCGATCGCGTGGCAGCAGGTCGAGCCGGTCGAGGGACAGTTCGACCTTTCGTTCCTGCAAACGCTGCTCGACCAGGCGCGGGCGCATGACAAGCGGGTCGTGCTGCTGTGGTTCGGGACGTGGAAGAACACGTCGCCAGGCTATACGCCGGACTGGTTCAAGGCCGACAACCGCCGCTTCCCGCGGATGAAGATGAAGGACGGCACCGACCATTACGTCCATTCGCCGATGTTCCGCGCGACGCTGGAGGCGGACAAGCGCGCGTTCGTCGAGGTGATGAAATACCTCAAGGCGCACGACCCGCAGAACACGGTGATCATGGTGCAGCCCGAGAACGAGGTCGGCAGCTATCGCTCGCCGCGCGATTACGGCGCACAGGCCAATGCGGTGTTCGCCAAGCCCGTGCCGGCGGCGCTGGCCAAGGCGTTGAAGAAGCCCGGCGGAAGCTGGACGCAGATGTTCGGCGCGCAGGCCGACCGCGCGTTCAACAGCTGGCACACCGCGCGGTTCGTCGACGAGATCGCGGCGGCGGGGAAGGCGATCAAGCCGCTGCCGATGTACGTCAACGCCGCGCTCGCAGGACCCTCGAACGTGCCCGATCCGACCGGCGTGGCGAGCGGCGGTCCGCAGCAGGACGTGCTCGACATCTGGAAGGCGGCGGCGCCGGCGATCGATTTCGCCGCGCCCGACATCTATGACCGCGATGCCGCGCATGTCGGGTTGTACCTCGACGCGTATGCGCGGCCCGACAACGCATTGATGGTGCCCGAGATCGGTAACGCGAAGGAATTCGCGCGGTTCTTTTGGGCGGCGCTGGGGCGCGGCGCGATCGGCTATGCGCCGTTCGGCATGGATGACACGGGGTATTTCAACTACCCGCTGGGTGCCAAGGCGCTCGATGCCGACACGCTCGATGCGATCGGGCTGAAATACGGCGCGATGGCAACGATGGGGCGCGATTGGGCGAAGATCGCGTTCGAGCATCCGACCTGGGGGGCGGCCAAGCCAGACGCCACGTCCGATGGGGGCGCGGGACAAACCACACCGCAATCGACCACGATGGGCAACTGGACGATCGCCACGAGCTATGGCGAATGGCAGTTCGGCCAGAAGGACTGGACGTGGATCAAGTCCGAGCCGCCGGTCTGGGCGAACGAGCCGGTAGGCGGCGTCGCGGTCGCGCATCTGTCGGCGAACGAGTTCCTGGTGGTCGGCGATCATGTCCGCCTGAATTTCGGCACGGCCAAGGGTGGCCCGGCGAACGCATCGGTGTTCCGTGTCGAAGAGGGGCGCGTGGTCGACGGACGCTGGGTCATGAGCCGCGTGTGGAACGGCGACCAGACCGATTACGGAATCAACCTCATCACCCCGGTCATCCTGAAGGTGACCATGGGCAGCTATAAATAACGAGCGCGAAGCTCGACGATATCAAAAGGATGACGATGATGAAGGCTTTCGGTTACGCGATGCTGCTCGCGGGCAGCGCACTGACCCCCGCGATGGCGCACGCGCAGGTCGCCAAGGGTGGTTTCGAGAAGATCGCGGGCGGGATCGGCGTTGTGCCCTCCAGCGGTCCGGCAGGCTGGGTCGAGGTGACGGTGCACGGTGACGGGATCATCCACGTCGTCGCGAGCCCGACCCGCACGACGACCGGGCCGAGCCTGATGGTGCCGACGCCGCCGGTCGCCGGCCAATATACGGTCACGCAACAGGGCAAGCGCGTACTGATCGCGACCGCACGCGACACCGCCGAAGTCGATCTGAAGACGGGCCATGTCCGCTTCCTCGACGCGGCCGGGAAGGTCGTGCTCGACCAGGCCGCGGCACCCGCGTTCGTGGCGACCAGCGCCGGCGGAAAGCCGTTCGTCCTCGCCTCGCAACAGTTCAACCGCGGTACGGGCGAGGGGCTGTACGGGCTCGGCCAGCACCAGAACGCGCAGATGGATTATAATGGCGAGGACGTCGAACTCGCGCAGCACAACATGGACATCGCCGTCCCGTTCGTCGTCTCGACGAAGAATTACGGCCTGCTGTGGGACAATGACGGGATCACCCGGTTCGGCAATCCCAAGCCCTATTCGCTGGTCGGCACCGATGGGCTGAAGGTGACGAGCGGCGGCAAGCCGGGCTTTACCGCGCAATATTATCTGGGCGACCGGCTGGCGGTGACGCAGCAGGAAGCGTCGATCAACTACCAGTACATCAAGGACCAGGCGAAGTGGCCCGCCGCCGCCAAGGCCAAGACGGTCGCCGCCACCGGTGGGCAGAACACAGCGGGCAACGCGGTCGAGACTCAGAAGGTCGTATGGACTGGCGACGTGACGCCGGACGCAAGCGGCGTGCACAAGTTCCAGCTCTACGGATCGAGCTATTTCAAGGTTTTCATGGACGGCAAGGAGGTGCTGAACCGCTGGCGCCAGAACTGGAACCCCTGGTACGCCAATTTCGACCTGCCGATGACCAAGGGCAAGCGCGTTGCGGTACGGATCGAGTGGGAGCCGAATGCGGGCTATATCGCGCTGCTGCACAACAACCCGCTGCCCGCGCCTGATCGCCATTCGGTGTGGTTCACCAGCGATATCGCGAAGTCGGTCAATTACTGGTACGTGCCGGGCAAGAACATGGACGAGGTCGTCGCGGGCTATCGCAGCCTGACCGGCAAGGCCGTGATGATGCCCAAATGGGCGTACGGTTTCTGGCAGTCGCGCCAGCGCTACAATACGCAGGACGAGGTCGTCGACGTCGTCAAGAAGTACCGCGACCTGAAGATCCCGCTCGATAACATCGTCCAGGACTGGTTCTACTGGCCCGAGAATGCGTGGGGCAGCCACGCGTTCGACAAAGCGCGCTTCCCCGAGTCTGAGAAGATGGTCGACAAGATCCACGACATGAACGCGCGCTTCATGATCTCGGTGTGGCCGAAATTCTATCCGACGACCGAGAACTACAAGGAACTCGCGGCGAAGGGCTACACCTATCGCGGCAACCTCGATTACGGGAACAAGGACTGGGTCGGACCGGGCTATCTGAACACCGATTACGATCCCTATGCGCCCGAAGCGCGGACGATCTATTGGCGGCAGATCAAGGACAGCCTCGCGAAGATCGGCACCGACGCTTGGTGGCTCGATGCGAGCGAGCCCGACATGCATTCGAACCTGTCGATCCCCGAGCGGATCGTGACGATGGGACCGACGGCGGCAGGGCCGGGGGCGCAGTATTTCAACAGCTATCCGCTGGTGCATGTCGGCGCGGTCTATGATGGCTGGCGGCAGTATAAGCCCGATGTCCGTCCGTTCATCCTGACTCGCTCGGGCTTTGGCGGGTTGCAGCGCGAGGGTGCCGCAGTGTGGTCCGGCGACGTGGCGAGCCGCTGGTACGATCTGCGCGCGCAGATCTCGGCGGGCGTTAACATATCGATGTCGGGCATTCCGAACTGGACGCATGATATTGGGGGGTTCGCGCTCGAGGATCGCTATGCGAGCAAGACGCCGACCGCGGCGAACCTGGACGAGTGGCGCGAGTTGAACCTGCGCTGGTTCCAGTTCGGCGCGTTCAGCCCGCTGTTCCGCAGCCATGGCGAGGCGCCGTACCGCGAGATCTACGAGATTTCGCCCGAGGGTTCGGCGATGCGTAACTCGATGGTCTGGTACGACCAGCTTCGCTACCGCCTGATGCCGTATATCTACACCGTCGCGGCGGACACGTGGTTCAAGGACGGCAGCATCATGCGCGGGCTCGTCATGGACTATCCGAATGACGTGCAGGCGCGGAAGGTGAACGACGAATATCTGTTCGGCGACAGTCTGCTCATCGCGCCGGTGACCGAATACAAGGCGCGCTCGCGCGCCGTGTATCTGCCGGCGGGAACCGCGACCTGGTATGATTTCCAGAGCGGCCAAGCCTATCGCGGTGGGCAGAGCGTGACGGTCGCCGCGCCTTATGAGCGGATGCCGATGTTCGTGAAGGCGGGCGCGATCCTGCCGATGGGGCCGGTGACGCAATATGTCGACCAGAAGCCCGACGCACCGCTCACCCTGGCAGTCTATACCGGCGCCAATGGCAGCTTCGGATTGTATGAGGATGACGGCACCAGCGAGCAGTATCGCGGCGGTGCGTATAGCCGGATCCCGGTGACGTATGACGATGCAACGGGCGTGGTCACGCTCGGCGCACGCGAGGGACAGAAGTATAAGACGATGCCGGCCAACCGCACCGTTCGGGTGAAGTGGATGACGGCAGGGCGTCCGCTCGACCTGGACGGCGCGACCGATGCAACGGTGACGTATCGCGGGACGGCGGTTGAGGTAAAGCGGCCGGGTCGGTGAAGCGGTCGGGTTGGTGAGGCGGGGCCCCGCGCCGTTTGCGGGTGGAGTTCAGGGAACGGTACCACCCGTTACCCTGGCCCTGCGGCGGTTGGCGCGCCCGGAGGGGTTCGAACCCCCGACCGAGGAGGTAGAAGCTCCTTGCTCTATCCAGCTGAGCTACGGGCGCGCGCTGCGGCGACGACTAGCGCGGATTGCGCGGGCTTGGAACCGGGATCATAACGCCGCGCATGGTTATTGATACGGATCCGGAGCGAGGGCTCGAGCCGGTCACCGCCAATGCGGTCAGCGGCGGGCATTTTCGCTATTTCGACTTCGTGATGGCGGCGTTCGTCACGATCCTGCTGCTGTCGAACGTGATCGGCGCGGGCAAGCGCGCGGTGATCGACCTGCCGTTCATCGGCGCATGGCCGTTCGGTGCGGGGATCCTGTTCTTCCCGGTCAGCTATGTGATCGGCGATATCCTGACCGAGGTCTACGGATATGCGCGCGCGCGCCGGTGCATCTGGGCGGGGTTCGGCGCGATGCTGTTCATGGTGTTCATGTCGGCGGTCGTCGTCGCGCTGCCGCCCGACGCCGGGTGGACGGGGCAGGCAGCGTATGAATCAGTGTTCGGGCAGGTCCCGCGGATCGTGCTTGCGTCGATCTGCGCGTTCTGGGTGGGCGAGTTCGCCAACAGCTTCGTGCTGGCGCGGATGAAGATCTGGACGCAAGGGCGGATGCTGTGGACTCGGACGATCGGCAGCACAGTGGTGGGGCAGGCGTTCGACAGCCTGATCTTCTATCCGCTCGCCTTTTACGGTGCGCCCGACTGGCCGGTCGAGGCGATGCTGATGGTGATGGTCAGCCAGTTCCTGCTCAAGGTGTCGTGGGAGGTGTTGCTGACGCCGCTGACATATCTGGTGGTGAGTTGGCTCAAGCGGCGCGAGGGTGTCGATGTGTATGACGAGGGGACGGACTTTTCGCCGTTCCGGACTGGGGTTTAATCCTGCGCGTCATCCCAGCGAACGCTGGGATCCAAAACCAAAAGCGATCTCGTCCGTGGCTCTGGATCCTGGGTCGAGCCCAGGATGACGATTTAGGCGCTGACAGCTTCGAGCAGGCCTTCGAATAAACGACGTCCATCCGTGCCACCATGGGCCGCCTCGATGCGCCGCTCTGGGTGCGGCATCATGCCGAGCACGTTGCCCTTGTCGCTCAGCAACCCGGCGATGTTGCGCGCCGATCCGTTGACGCTCTCGGCATAGCGGAACGCGACGCGGCCTTCGCCTTCGAGACGGTCGAGCGTCGCGGTGTCGGCGAAGTAATTGCCGTCGTGATGCGCGACCGGGAAGGAGACGCGTTCGCCGGCCTTGTAGCCCGACGTGAAGGTCGAACTCGCGGTCTCGACGGTCAGCGCGACGTCGCGGCAGACGAAATTCAGCCCCTCGTTGCGCATCAGTGCGCCGGGAAGGAGGCCCGCTTCGGTCAGCACCTGGAAACCGTTGCAGATGCCGAGCACCGGCAGGCCCTTGCCCGCCTGCTCGACGACCGCGCGCATGATCGGCGAGCGTGCCGCAATCGCGCCCGAGCGCAGGTAATCGCCGTAGGAGAAGCCGCCGGGGACCGCGACGAGGCCGATGTCCGCGGGCAGGTCGGCGTCACCGTGCCAGACCATGCGCGGCTTGACGCCGGTCACCGCCTCCAGGGCGACGGCGATATCGCGGTCGCAGTTGGAGCCGGGGAAGACGATGACCGCAGTCTTCATGACAATACCGCCTTCATGCGCGCTCGACCCGGTAATTCTCGATCACCGTGTTGGCGAGCAGCTTGCGGCACATGCCGTCGATCGTCGCGTCGTCGGTGTTATCGGCGACCTCCAGTTCGATCAGCTTGCCCTGGCGCACGTCCTGCACGCCGTCGAAGCCGAGGCTGCCGAGCGCGTGGTGGATCGCCCGGCCCTGCGGATCGAGCACGCCGGGCTTCAATGTCACGAAAACCTTGAGTTTCATTTACTTGCCCCGGTTCTTGCGGTGCTTTTCGAGGTCGAGGACGGCGTTGTCCGCACCCTCGGGTAGCAGGCCTAGGCGGCGTGCAACCTCCTGATAGGCCTCGACTTCGCCGCCGAGATCGCGACGGAAGCGATCCTTGTCCATCTTCTCGTTGGTTTCCATGTCCCACAGACGGCAGCCATCGGGGCTGATCTCGTCGGCGAGGATGATCCGGCCATAGTCGTTGTCGAAAATGCGGCCGAATTCGAGCTTGAAGTCGACGAGGCGGATGCCGACGCCAGCGAACAGCCCGCACAGGAAATCGTTCACGCGGATCGCGAGGTCGGCGATGTCGTGCATCTCCTCCTGGCTCGCCCAGCCGAATGCGGCGATATGCTCGTCGGAGATCATCGGATCGCCGAGCGCATCGTCCTTGTAGTAATATTCGATGATCGTGCGGGGCAGCTTGGTGCCCTCCTCAATCCCGAGCCGCGTCGAGATCGAGCCGGCGGCGACGTTGCGAACGACGACTTCGATCGGGACGATCTCGACCTGGCGGATCAGCTGCTCGCGCATGTTGAGCCGGCGGATGAAGTGCGTCGGCACGCCGATATGATCGAGCAGCGTGAAGATGTGCTCGGAAATCCGGTTGTTGAGCACGCCCTTGCCGTTGATCGTGCCCTTTTTCTGGGCATTGAACGCGGTTGCGTCGTCCTTGAAATACTGGATCAGCGTACCCGGCTCGGGACCCTCGTAGAGGATCTTGGCCTTGCCTTCGTAGATCTGGCGGCGGCGAGCCATGTGCGGTCCCCTGCAAAGTAAACGGCGAAAATCTAGCGGCCCCGGCTCCCACGAAACGCGTCGATAAAACGGATTGCGGAGCCGAGGCCGGAATAGGCCGCGCCTATAGGGTAAGGGCGCGGGGGGTGCAATCGTAGCACGCACTATCGGTAGACGAGCGTGCTCCTCGACCGGTGTTTAGTCGATCGCAGGTCCGACAACCGGCACGGCGCTTGGCGATATGGAGCGTTTTCGAGCGGTTCTGCCGGTCAGCTTCGTCCACCATCCCTCGCCCCAGCGGATCCAGATCACGAAGAGCGCCGCGAGGACCAGGAAGGGCGGGCCGAGTGCTGCCAAGACCCATAGCAACGCAGTGACGGTCAGACCGACCGATCCGAGCGCGGTGTCGCCGGCGTCGCGGAGCCGGTCGATCAACCCGGTGCCGCGTCCGGTCCGGTAGGTGAAGCTCATCGGCGTGTTGGCGAGGCTGTCGCGCTGTGCAGCGGCATCCGTCTGCGCGCTGCGCGCTTGTTCGATCAACGCGGCCTGTTGACCGCGGAGCTGTTCGCGTTCGCCCGCCTTCAGGCCCGTGCGGGCGAGCTCGCGGTCGACGCGGGCCCGCTCGGCGCCGATATCGACGCGTTCGGTGCTGGTCGCCTCTGCCGCGGTGGCGACGTCGGTGCCGCTGATGTCGGCCCCGGTCAGCGTCGCGCCGAGGCTTTCGGCGCGCTTGACGCCGTCGCGGCCGAACTTGCGTGCGAGGGGCGCGGCCAGCTTGACCGCGAGGCTGGCGCTGACATCGCCCTGACCGTCCACGGTGTAGCCCAGGCCCGTGATGCGGCAGCGGGTGGTACCGAGTTGTTCGCAGGCACGGGCATGATCTTCCTGAAGATCGGCGATCCGCGACGACGGCAGGCTCAGATTATAGCTATAGTCGAAGGCAATCCCCGCGACAGAATTGCCGGCGATATCGGGTTCGCCAGCACTGCTCTCCGGAGCCCTGCTGCACCCGGCGATAGTCACGGCGAGCGCACCTATAAGCAGCCTCTTCATCGACCATCTCCCGATATGGATTTGAAACACTATCGGAGAGATGGGATATGCGGTCAACTGCACTTATGTGACGGCCAGCCGTTGCGAAAACACCGGGTCGCGCCACGCTTGCGTCTCCAGCGTCTCACGCAGGATATCGCCGGCGCGCCAGACATCTTCGTGGCTCAGATACAGCGGCGTCAGGCCGAGGCGGAGGATGTCGGGATCGCGGAAATCGCCGATGACGCCGCGGGCGATCAGGGCCTGGGTGATCGCGTAGGCGTCCGGATGGCGAAAGCTGATGTGGCTGCCGCGGTTCGATGGGTCGCGGGGGCTGACGCAGTCGAGGCCGAGCGCATCGCCGGCGGCGGCGAGGATGTCGAAGAGTTGCGCGCTTTTGGTGGCGATCGCCTGCTGGTCGATGTCGGCCCACAGGTCGAGCGCGGTTTCCAGCGCGGCGGTCGAGAGCATGGCCGGGGTGCCCGCGAGCCAGCGCTTCATGCCGGGCGCGGGACGGTACGCGTCCTCGAACGCGAACGGGGCGGCGTGGCCCATCCAGCCGGACAGCGGGCTGGCGAACCTATCCTGCCAGCGCTTGGCGACGTAGAGGAACGCGGGGGCGCCGGGGCCGCCGTTGAGGTATTTGTACGTGCACCCGACGGCTAGGTCCGCGTTCGCGCCGGTCAGGTCGATCGGGACCGCGCCGACGCTGTGACTCAAGTCCCAGAGCATGAGTGCGCCCGCCTCATGCGCGCGGTCGGTCCAGGCGGCCATGTCGAAGCGGTCGCTGGTCTTGTAGTGGACGTGGGTAAGCATCAGCACGGCGGTATCGTCGTCGAGTGCGGCGGCGAGGTCCTGGCGCGCCACGACCTTGAGGCGCGCGCCGGGGACGCAGGCGACGGCGCCTTCCGCGATATGAAGGTCGGTGGGGAAATTGCCCGATTCGCTCAGGACCGTGTGGCGGCCGGGATTGCTGCGCAATGCTGCGACCAGCGCCTTGAACAGATGCGTGGAGGTGGTGTCGCCGATGATCACCTCGTCCGGCCCGGCGCCGATCAGCGGCGCGATCTTGGCGCCGATCCGCTGTGGCGCGTCGATCCAGCCTTCGTTCCAGCTGCGGATGAGCCGGTCGCCCCATTGGCGGGTGGCGACGTCGGCGAGCGCGGCGGGCGTGGCCTTGGGCAGCGCGCCGAGCGAGTTGCCATCGAGGTAGATCACGCCTTCGGGCAGCGCGAATTTGTCGCGGCAGGCGGCAAGCGGGTCTGCGGCGTCGAGCGCGCGGGCGTCTTCGAGAGTCATCGGGTTCACTTCATGGCTGTCTTGATGAGGCGCTTCGTTTCTGCCCACGCCGCGGTTTCCGGAGCGATGAGCTCGACGTGACCGGTGGCGGGGACGGTATGGAGGCTGGCGCGATCGCCGGCCGCACTGGCCTTAGCGACATAGTCGGTGGCCATCGGGAAGGGGATGATGCGGTCCTCGCGGCCGTTCACCAGATCCTGAGTCGCGCGGAGCGGGAGGAGGCGAGGGACCGAGGTGTCGGCATAGACGTCCGGATGCTGAGGGGTAGGGGCGCCGACGAGTTTGGCGACGACCTCCGTGCCACAGCCGTTTACAGGGCTGGCGGCGGTGGCTTCGAGATCGGGGAGTCCGCCGAGGCTGATGACATGGCGGATACGGAGCGGGTGCGCGGTATAAAGCGTGCTCGTCGCCGGAAGCTTCCGGCGCCCTGCCAACCAGAGCGCAAGATGGCCGCCCGCCGAATGGCCGATCGCGACCAGATGACGCGTGTCAAGCTTATAGGCCTTGGCGTTCGCGGTCAGCGCATCGGCTGCCTTCGCAGCATCCGCGAAGGTGCCGGGATAGCCGCCGCCCGCCAGATCGACGCCGCGATAGTCGATGTTCCAGACCGCGACGCCGTCCTTGCGGAGGTCGTCGGCGATCCAGTTCATCAGGCTGCGATCGGCAATGCCCGTCGTCCAGCAACCGCCATGCACCATGAGCACGACCGGGAACGGCCCCTTGCCCTGCGGAATCCACACGTCGACCTTTTGCACCGTGTCGGGTCCGTAGGCGACGGTCGCATCCGGGGTCGGTTTCGGACGGTTGGTCAGGTCGGGCCAGGTCAGCAGCTTGGGTGCGGCCGGAGCGGGGTCTTGCGCGGTCGCCGGTGCGGCCCCGGTGCTAGTGAGGGTGGCGAGCGCGAGAATTGCAAAGCGGATCATGAGGTTGGTGTAGCGGGCTCCGTCCGCCGCGTCATGCGGGCATCTGCTCTTGTGCACGCTGACGAAGCGCGCGGTACGTTCATGCTTTGATCGTTGCGTTTTCACCTGCTACCGCTGTCGGCAATGGCCAGCAGCGACTTTAAAGACCCCTTCGACTCCATCGTCGATGCCCCCTTCGATAGCGCGCTGTCCGAGCGGTATCTCGTCTACGCTTTGTCGACGATCACCGCGCGGTCGCTGCCTGACGTGCGCGACGGGATGAAGCCGGTGCATCGGCGGCTGCTGTGGGCGATGCGGCTGCTCAAGCTGGATCCGGCGCAGGGGTACAAGAAGTGTGCGCGCGTCGTCGGCGACGTGATCGGCAAATACCATCCGCATGGCGATCAGTCGGTCTATGACGCGATGGTGCGCTTGGCGCAGTCGTTCGCGATGCGGTATCCGCTGGTCGACGGGCAGGGCAATTTCGGCAACATCGACGGCGATAACGCGGCCGCCTATCGCTACACCGAAGCGCGGCTGACTCAGGTCGCGATCGACCTGATGGACGGGCTCGACGAGGACGCGGTCGCGTATCGCCCGACCTATAATGGCGAGGATCACGAGCCCGAGCTGTTCCCCGGGCTGTTCCCGAACCTGCTGGCGAACGGCGCGAGCGGGATCGCAGTCGGGATGGCGACGAGCATCCCGCCGCACAACGCCGCCGAGTTGCTGGAGGCGGCGATCGTGTTGATCGATACGCCCGACGCCGACGATGCGTCGATCCTGGAGCACGTGAAGGGCCCCGATTTCCCGACCGGTGGGCTGGTGGTCGATCCGCCTGCGGTGATCCGCGAATCCTATGCGACCGGGCGCGGCGGCTTCCGCGTCCGCGCGCGCTGGGAGACCGAGCGCGAGAAGGGCGGCGGCTGGCAGTTGATCGTCACCGAGATCCCGTACGGCGTGCAGAAGGGCAAGCTGATCGAGCAGATCGCCGATCTGATCAACGCCAAGCGGCTGCCGATCCTCGCCGACGTGCGCGATGAATCGGATACCGAGATCCGCATCGTGCTCGAGCCGCGCAGCCGCACGGTCGATCCGCAGATCCTGATGGACGGGCTGTTCCGGCTGACCGATCTCGAGACGCGGATCAGCCTCAACCTCAACGTGCTCGACAAGGATCGCACGCCACGGGTGATGAGCTTGCGCGAAGCGCTGGCGGCGTGGGTCGATCACCAGTTCGTCGTGTTGCGCAGGCGGACCGAGCACCGGCTGAGCAAGATCGCCGACCGGGTCGAGCTGCTCGACGGCTATCTGATCGCGTATCTGAACTTGGATCGCGTGATCGAGATCATCCGGACCGAGGACGAACCGAAAAAGGTCATGATCGCCGAGTTCAACCTGACCGATCGTCAGGCCGAGGCGATCCTCAACATGCGGCTGCGCAGCCTGCGCCGGCTCGAAGAGTTCGAGATCAAGACTGAGCGCGACAAGCTCGACAAGGAGCAGGCGAGCCTGTCCGCGCTGCTCGCTGATCCGAAGAAGCAGCGCGCGCGGATGAAGCGCGACATGGCGAAGATTCGCGATCGCTATGGGCTGGAGACGGTGCTCGGCAAGCGGCGTACGACGATCGAGGAACACGCACCGACCCGCGACATCCCGCTCGAGGCGATGATCGAGCGCGAGCCGATCACGGTGATCCTGTCGCAGCGCGGGTGGATTCGCGCGATGAAGGGGCACAACGACCTCGCCAGCCCGGAGGCGTTGAAGTTCAAGGAGGGCGATGGCCCGGCGTTCGCGTTCCATGCGCAGACCACCGACAAGCTGTTGCTCGCGGCGGAGAACGGGCGGTTCTACACGCTGGCAGCGGACAAGCTGCCGGGCGGCCGCGGGTTCGGAGAGCCGGTGCGGGCGATGATCGACCTCGATGGCAGCATCGGGATCATCGCGCTGCTGCCCGCGAGCAAGCATCCCAAACTGCTGGTGGTCGCGACCGACGGGCGCGGCTTCTCGGTCAGTTCGGCGGAAGTCATCGCCGAGACACGCAAGGGCAAGACGGTGATGACGCCGCGGCCCGGTGCGCATCTGAAGATCGTCCGTCCGATCGGACCGAACGACGATTACGTCGCGGCGATCGGCGACAACCGGAAGATGCTGGTGTTCCCTCTCGCCGAACTGGTCGAGATGACGCGCGGGCAGGGGCTCCAGTTGCAGCGCTATCGGGATGGCGGGCTGGCGGACGCGATCACGTTCACGTTCGCCGAGGGGCTGAGCTGGGCGATGGGTGGCGGCACCGGAAGGACGCGGACCGAATCGGACCTCGGACCGTGGCGCGCGGCGCGCGGTGCCGCGGGCAGAATGCCGCCCACCGGATTCCCCCGCGACAACCATTTCGGCTAGCATGTTGTAATGGTGTTGGGTTGGTAATCACCGACCACAATAGCCGTATCGGTTCCTTTATCGCGTCTTAACGAAGCTGCGCTAAGGGAGGCGGATGGCATCGACGGTTCCGGAAGCGTTAGCGCAGAGTCTCGTTGCGACCGATCTGGTCGCGCGTGCGCTGGAGTTGATCCCGATCCCGGCGATACACCTGGTGCGGTCCGACGGTCAGTTCGAGGTGTTCGCGATGAATCGCGCTTACCTGCTCGCCGGACTCGGCATCGTTGCGGAGCGTTCGGCGATGATCGCCGAGCTTGGCCCGCGCATCATCACGTTCATCGAATCGGAGCTGTTGCGCACGGACTTCGACTGGACGCTGGGCGACGCGGTCGACTGTAAATTCTATCGTGTCACGATCGCCCGCTCGTTCGTAGCGCTACGCGATCGGTGCACGATCTGCTTCGTCGACCTCACGTCGCAGGTCCAGACCGAGCGCAGCCTGCGCAGGGAAATGACGACCGACAGCCTGACAGGACTGCCCAACCGCGAGGGCTTCGAGGAACTGGCGGACGGCATAGAGGATCGCGGGAGCAGCGTGGTGTTGGCGATCGATATCGATCGGTTCGGGCGGCTCAATTCGTGCCTGGGTTCGCTGGCCGGCGACGAATTGCTGATTACGGTCGCGCGGCGGATCAAGGGCGCGTTGCGGACCCGTGACACGCTGGCGCGGATCGGCGGGGACCAGTTCGGGATCCTGATGACAATCGATCAGGACCGCGAGGAAGCGCTTGAACTTGCGGAGCGGATCCGGCGGACGCTGACGACGCCGTTCAGGCTGACCGATTACGAGATCAGCGTCGAATGCTCGATCGGGATCGCGTATGGCGCGGACGAGACGGACGACGTCGCCGAGCTGATCCGCCACGCGAAGTTCGCGGTCAAGCGCGCCAAGACGAGCGGCCGCGCCGAGAGCTATCTGCCGCAGGACTTCGCGATCGCGCGTGCGCAGTTCGGCATGGAGACCGCGCTGCGGCGCGCGATCGAGAATCGCGAGTTGCGGCTGGCCTATCAGCCGATCTGCGACTTGGCGACCGAGCGGATCGTCGCGTTCGAGGCGCTGGCACGGTGGACCGATTCCAGCGGCGCCGAGCATTGCCCGAACGACTTCATTCCGGTTGCCGAGGAATCGGGGCTGATCGTACCGCTAGGGCGCTGGGCGATCGACGAGGCGGCGCGGACCTTGGCGCGGTGGGACGCGCAGTACGGTTCGCCATGCGGCGTGAGGCTCGCGGTCAACCTGTCGGCGATCCAGTTGCAACGCGACGATATCGCGCCGGTCCTGCAGGCGGCACTGGCGGCGAACGGACTGACGGGCGACCGGTTCACGCTGGAGCTGACGGAGAGTGCGATCGTGTCGGATCCGGATCGTATCGCCGGGACGATGCAGGCGTTGAAGGCGCTCGGCACGACGCTCGCGATGGACGATTTCGGGACGGGCTATTCCAATCTGGCGTATTTGCAGAAGATGCCGATCGACGTGCTGAAGATCGATCGCAGCTTTGTGACGGAGATGCTCGCGGACCGCGACAAGGTCTCGATCGTCCGCGCGATCCTGAGCCTTGCGCAAGCGCTTGGGATGAAGACGACCGCCGAGGGGGTCGAGACTCACGAACTCGCGCAGACGCTGGCGGCGCTGGGGTGCACGTTCGGGCAGGGCTATTTCTACGCGAAGCCGCTCGACGCGGATGCGGCGTATGCGATGATCGTATCGGCCGAGGTTTAGAGACGGGCGCTTGGATGCGACCGTTCCCTTTCCGTCATTCCGGCAAATTTACCGTCATCCCAGCGCAAACGGGGCTCTCATGGTGTGGCAGGCGGCATCTGCCCCGCTTGATACCCCAGCTTTCGCTGGGGTGACGGATTGGGGTGGGGCAGGAGCCGGAAAGTATGGCCTAGCTGACTGCCGCTGCGACCATCTCGTCGGCGATCACGGCGACCCTTGCCGCATCGGGAAAGCCCTCGTTGATCCAGCGCGTCTCGACTTGGCGTAGCATCGCTGCGACGTCGGGGCCTTTGCGTAGGCCACGTTCCACTAGTCCGCCGCCAGAAAACGGGAAAGCGGGGGGCGTCCAGTCCTTGATCGAGAAAACGTCGTCGCCGGTGATCAGCAGGCGATCGATCGCGCCGGGCGTGCCCACGCGGTAGGCGAGCGCGTGCGGGCCCTCGCTGCCGGGGCCGGCGGTGGCGGCGATCAGGCGTTTGCGGTCGGTGTTGGAGAGTTTCAGGCGCGCGCCGACGGCTTCGGCTGCAGCGGGGGCGATCGTCATCGCGAGGCGACGAATGGGGTCCGGGGCGATCCCGGACGCCGTCTCGCGCTCGGCGAGACGCGCGAGGCGTGCCGCGCCGGCTGCGTCGATTTCGGGGAGTACGGCGCGGAAGATGCCGCGGTCGACCATCAGCGCGACGACCGGCACGGCGTTGGCGGCGACCAATAGTTTCAGGACTTCACTCGCGATGCGCTCCCGCGACAGCGCCATCAGGTCGTTGGCGCGCGTCGTGCAGGCGTCGAGCCCGGCCTCGTCGATCGTCGTGCCGAAGCGGGCGTGGAAGCGGAAGAAGCGGAGGATGCGCAGATGATCCTCGGCGATGCGCTGCAACGGATCGCCGATGAAGCGGACGCGTCGTGCCGCGAGATCGTCGAGACCGCCGAAATAGTCGAAGATCTCGCCCGTCGCCGGATCGGCGTAGAGCGCGTTCATCGTGAAGTCGCGGCGGGCGGCGTCTTCGCGCCAGTCGTCGGTATAGGCGATGATCGCGTGGCGGCCGTCGGTCGAGACATCGCGGCGCAGCGTCGTTACCTCGACCGGACCGCCCGCCGTCACCGCGGTGACGGTGCCGTGCGCGAGGCCGGTCGGCACTGCCTTGATCCGCGCATCATGGAGCCGTTCGATCACCTCCTGCGGCGTCAGGCGCGTGGCGATGTCGACGTCGGCGACGTCGATCCCCAGCAGCGTGTCGCGCACCGCGCCGCCGACGAACCGCGATTCACCTTCGGCCGCTCCAAGAACCTTCGACAGCGCTTCGAGACCATCGCGCTGGCACCATGGCGCTTCGGGGAGGATCACGACCACCGCAATCGGCGTGCGAGGTTGACGATCATCGCCGCGGTGGCGCCCCAGATGCGATGCTCGTTCCACTGGATCTCGTAATAATGCCGGTCGTGGCCCTGCCATTCGAGCGTTGCCTCGACATGGTTCGCCTCGTCGAGGAGAAAGGCGAGCGGGACTTCGAAGACGCTGGCGACTTCGGCCTCGCTCGGCTGGAAGACGAGGTCGGGGGGGATGATGCCGATCACTGGCGTTACCTGGAAGCCGGTGACGGTGCGATAGCTGTCAGCCTCGCCGATCACCGTCACATGGCCGCGGTCGAGCGCGATCTCTTCCTCGGCCTCGCGCAGCGCGGCGGTGACGACGTCCTCGCCGGGATCGATCCGGCCGCCGGGAAACGCGATCTGGCCGGGGTGGCGGCTCATCGTGTCGGTGCGCTGCGTCAGGATCACGCCGGGATCGATACGGTCGGTCACCGCGATCAGGACGGCGGCGGGGAGCAATGTCTCGGTCGGCGTGAGGTCGCTGTCATGCTGGTCGCCGGTGAGCAGGATCATGTGCGACCCGGTCGCCTTCGCAAGCGCCGCGGTCAGTCGTTCCGCGAGGATCACGCAGCCGGCTCCAGCGCGAAGAAGGCGCCGTCGCTCCAGATGCCGGGTGGCGTCTCGTCGTCGGCGATCGCGCGTTCGGCGAGCTCGTAATAGACCGAGCGTGCGACCAGCGCCTCCATCCCGCCGCGGACGGCGAGATAGGGGCGGGGGCCATCAGCGTCTTCGACGAAACGCAAGGGATGCTCGGGGCCGGCGGTGACGAAATCGCCGGTATTGAGCCGGAACGCGAGTTTCGCGTCGCGACCGCTGCCCTCGGCCTTCATCTCGACCGCGATGAACGGCGCATCCTCGACCTCGATATCGAGCTTTTCGACCGGCGTGACGAGGACATGGCTGCCATCGGGCTCGCGGCGCAGGATCGTCGAGAACAGCCGGACCATCGCCGCGCGACCGATCGGCGAACCCTGGTGATACCAGGTGCCGTCGCGCGCAATCCGCATCTCGCTGTCGCCGCAATGCGTCGGATTCCATTTCTCGACGGGCGGAAGCTTTGCTTCCTCGACCAGTTTTGCAATCTCGGCGAGGCTGAGCGAGGCGATATCGGGGATCGGGTCCATGGGCATTGCGGCGGACTAGGCGGGCATGGGGCCGAGGTAAAGCGGCGCCTTATACCGATGCGACCACTGGCACGCGGGGACCGAGCATGCCTGCGCGATCGGGCACCGCAGCGCCGCTTGCGAGCAGGCGGTGACGCTCGACCGGGCCGGGTGCGCGCCAGTGTGCGGTGCGCTCGGCGCTGAAGCCGAAGAAGCGGCCGTAATAATCTGGGTCGCCGATCAGCATGAGCGCGCCGTCCTGGTCGTGCCGCTTTGCCGCGTCCAGCGCGTACGTCATCAACTGACGGCCGATGCCGTCGCCCTGGTGGGTCGGTTCGACCGCGACCGGGCCGAGCATGATCAGAGGCATCTGCTGGCCATCGTCGATCAGCGCGATCGGCCAGCACTGGATCGAGCCCACCAATACGTCGTCCTCGACTGCCGCGAAGCTGAGCGCGGCGATCGCCTCGGCGGTGCCACGAATCGCGTAGGCGGTTCGCCGGAACCGGTCTGGCCCAAACGCGCGATCGAGCAGCGACTCGACCGCGGTCGGATCGATGCTGTCGAGGGGGACGAGAGTGATCACCGGCATCTCCAGCCCCGGGCATGGCCAATAGCGCGGCGCATGGACGGCGGGGGAAGCGCGCTTTAGCTTCGGTACGGCTGAACGCAAGGATAACCCGATCGATGAAGCTCTATGATTCCCGCGGTGCCCCGAGCCCGCGCCGCGTCCGCGTCTATCTCGCCGAGAAGGGCATCACGGTCGAGCGCGTGACGATCGACCTGCGTGCCGACGAGCAGTTGCAGGACGCGTTCCTCGCGATCAATCCGCGCGGGGCGGTGCCGGCGCTCGAACTCGATGACGGCGAGGTGATCTGCGAATCGGCGGCGATCTGCCGGTATTTCGAGGCGCTGCATCCCGCACCGCCTCTGTTCGGGACCACACCGGTCGATGTGGCGCGGATCGAATCGTGGACGCGGCGGATCGAGAGCGATGGCTACGCCGCGGCAGTCTATGTCCTGCGTAACACGGTGGCGGCGTTTCGCGATCGCGGGGCGGCGGGGAAATGGCCTGCGATGCCGCAGATTCCCGAACTCGCGGCGCGCGGCGTGATCATGTGGGACGTGTTCGTCGAGACTCTGGAGGCGCAACTGGCGGATCGCCCTTGGATCGCCACCGACGCATATAGTTTTGCCGACATCACCGCGCTCGTGACGATCGATTTTGCGACGCGTTGCAAGCTGGTGCTGCCGGAAGAGGCGCGAGCGGTGCGCCGCTGGCATGCGGCGGCGACCGCGCGGCCGAGCGCGACGGCGTGACTTTCATCTCCGTGACTTTCATCTCTGGGCGCGTCTGCTAGAGGCGCGATGATGGAAGACAGTCTTCAACTCGAAGTCCACGATCTCGAAGTGCAGGTCCTGACCGGCATCTATTCGGAAGAGACGCATCTGCCGCAGCCGCTGCGGATCTCGCTGACCGTCGACATGGTGTGCCCCAAGCGGTTCGACCCCGACACGCCGTTGTCCGCATCGAAGAATTATCTCGACCTGAAGAACGCGGCAACGACGGCGCTGCCGCCCGGCGTGCACTTCACGCTGATCGAGGGCGTGGCGGATCATATCTGCGAGACGCTGTTCCTGCAGGATGCGCGGGTGCTGCGCGTGCAGGTCAAGATCGTGAAGCTGGCGATCGCCGAAGCGGACGAGGCGATCGGCGTGACGCTCGTCCGCCATCGCCGCTGATCGCATGCTCCTAAGGGTCGGGCCGGACGAGGACATTGCCGCGCTGGTGAGGGGCGTATCCGACGAGTCGCGGGTCGTGCTCGTGTTGCCGACGCTCGATCCGCTGGCGATGGCGCGCGTGAGGGCGTCGATTGGTCCGCTTGCGGTCGAACTGGCCCCGGCGATCCGATTGAACGCGGTGTTCCCGACCGACACCGCGGCCTCTGCCGATATTGATGCGGCCGTGGCATTTCTCGAACAGGCGCGATCGACGACCGGCCAGCTGCTCGACGTCGCCTGATCCCTTCGTCTAGCTCTTGCGTGTCCGTCCGCAGGGCCCGAGCGCGCTGAGCACGAACGCATAATCCTCGCGCGCGATCGTCGCGTCGGCGGCCTCCAGCGATGCGGTGCTGTGGTCGGGCAGCGTCGCGGGCAGCGCGCAGGTCATGCGGTACCAGAGCAGGGTCTCGGGCGCGGGCGGCGCGGCGGCCTCGTCGACGATCTCGCTGAGCGCGACCGCCCAGCGGGGCTGCTCGCCGGGTCGGCGAAGAATCGACAACGACACCGGACGCTGGTCGGCGGTGGTCAGGAACACCTGAGTTTCGCCTTCGCCGGGTAGCGCGCCTGGAACGTGGAACGCGTTGCCGACCCCGGTGATGACCGGCGGTGCATCGCTGGCCAGCGCGTCCTTGGCGATCCTGCGCGCGCGTGCATCCGCGATCGGCGTCCAGGCGAGCTGCGCATCGGGGGCCACGAGCTGGACCTGGTTCACCGCACCCGGCACTTGGCGCGCGAAGATCAGCACGCGGGCCTTCTTGAACTTGGGGACGCGACCCGCCGAATCGGGTGCCACGTCGAGAAGATACCCGATTCGCGGCGGCAGCCCGTCTGCGCCTCGGATCAGCGCCGTGACGTCCACCTCGACATATAGTCGGACAAAGCCGGGTGCGAGATTTGGTGCTTCGGCCGGTTTGATCTTCGCCGTCGATCGCACGGTCGCATCAGCGATGACCGGCGCGGATAGGACCAGGTCGGCGATGTCCGCATATCCCACGCCACCACCCGTCGGTTGCTGCGCCGCACCACCCAAAACCGCATGGTTACCGAGGGAAACCGGCGGCTCCGCGGCCGCCTGTCGGGCCTGGGTGGGCAGGGCGACGAGCGCGATCGAGAGGGCCGAAGCCGTAACGTGAAGCGATAGATTCATGCGTTCACGCTACGCCACGCAACCTTAACGATACAGAAATAATTCTGCTATGATGCGGTTGTACGTTTGTTGCGTCTGACAAAGCGTTTGCGTGTCGCAGGACGTGGCGATAGGACTTGGCGACTGCCCCGTGGTTATTCCGGCCAACGGCAGACGTATGTGCCACGCACCCAGTGCGGTCATGTGCGTACGGAGCAGGCAGATTAAGGGAGTGTCGTTTCTGAATGGCCTATACTGACCAGAAGATGTCCGGAGGCAAAATCGTCGCGATCGTGATCGTCGCGCTGATCCATGCGGCCTTGGGCTACGCTTTCGTCACGGGCCTCGCGTACCAGTACGTGAAAAAGGCCCAAGAGAAGATGACGACGTTCGACGTGGAGCCGCCGCCGCCGCCGCCTCCGCCCGACGAGCCCCCGCCGCCGCCGCCCGACCAGCCAAACCTGCCGCCGCCGCCGACGACTGTCGTCACGCCGCCGCCGGTCGTTGTAACGCCGCAGCCAGCGCCCGCGCTGACGACGTCGAGCATCATTCCACGGTTCCAGCCGACGGCCCCGCCGTCGCCGCCGGCACCGCCGGCACCGCCAGCGGCACCCGCTCCGCCAGTCGTCTCGAAGGCGGCCGGTGCAAAGGGTGACCCTGCGCAGTGGGTTTCGACGGATGATTATCCGCCGAGTTCGCTGCGTGCCGAGGAAGAAGGCACGGTCGGTATCGCCTGGGACATCAATACCCAGGGGCGCGTCGAGAATTGCCGCGTGACGTCGTCGAGCGGATCGTCCGCGCTGGATCGGGCCGCTTGCGCCGCGATCACACGGCGTGGTCGGTATTCGCCGGCAATGGACACGGCGGGCAACCCGATCCGGTCGAGTTCTTCGCGTCGCGTGACGTGGAAGATCCCGCCTCAGTAATCGGTGGCGCTAATCGTGCCATCATCGCGCTGCAGTTTTCGTTTCAGACATTGACCTAATAGTCAGAGGACTAACCGACCATGATCACAACCATTCTCGCAGCGGCCGGGACCGCTGCAGCCGACGCAAACCCGTACGGCCTGCAAGCCGCACTTCGCGAAGGCGGCCTGATTTCGCAGACCGTGTTCGGCATCCTGGTGCTGATGTCGGTCGTCTCGTTCTACATCCTGTTCTCCAAGCTGTTCGAGCAGCAGAAGATCATCGGACAGGGCAAGCGCGTCCGTCAGGCCTTCTGGTCGTCGAACAGCCTGCGCGAGGGTTCGGCCAAGCTCGAGAAGAACTCGGCCTATAAGCAGATCGTCGACGACGGCCTGGCCGCGCAGGACCAGCATTCGAAGCTGACCGATCCGGTCGAGGCGCATGACTGGCTGCACGGTTCGCTCGCGCGTTCGGAAGCCGCGATCAACTCGAAGCTCGGTGGCGGTCTCGCCTTCCTCGCGACGGTCGGTTCGGTTTCGCCGTTCATCGGTCTGTTCGGTACGGTTATCGGCATCTACCGCGCGCTCGTTAAGATCGGCGCGTCGGGTCAGGCTTCGATCGACAAGGTCGCAGGTCCGGTCGGTGAAGCGCTGATCATGACCGCTCTCGGTCTGGTCGTCGCGGTTCCTGCCGTGCTGTCGTACAACTGGCTGCAGCGCCGCAACAAGTCGATCGCAGAAGACCTGTCGGCGTTCTCGAACGACGTGCTCGGCTTCCTGGCTTCGAACGGCGCCGTGCGCCCGTCGATCGCGTCGGCTGCCAAGCCGGTACCGGCCAAGCCCGTCACGACGACCACGACCGCCGGCCAGGCCGGTGGCGTGCCGCGCGCCAACTAAGACGCGAAAAAGGCGGGGCTGCTGTCAGTAGCGGCCCCGTTTCCTTTCCGCCGGCGGTTCCGGTGGCGATTATATGAATAGGATAGTTCGCACATGGCGATGAGTGTTGGTGGCGATTCCACCGAGAAATCGATATCGGACATCAATACGACGCCGCTGGTCGACGTCATGCTCGTGCTCCTGATCATCTTCTTGGTGACGACGACCGTCGCAGTCCAGGCGGTGCAGCTGAAGCTTCCGGAAGTTCGCTTCGATCCGACGATGACCAAGCCGGAGAACGTCTCGCTGTCGGTAACGACCAAGCCTGACGGCAGCTGCGCGGTGTTCTGGGGCATGAGCCCGGTTACGTCGACCGAGTTGCTCGATCGGGCCGTGGTCAAGCTGAAGGCCGAGATCGATCGTCAGGGTGGCGCGAATGCCGCAGGGCTCGAACTTCCCGAGGCGCATATCCGCGGCGACGTGAATACGCCGTACAAATGCATTGGCGGGACGATCTATACGATGCAGCGCGCCGGCTTTGCCCGCGTCGGCTTCATTTCCGAGCCGCCCCCCGGCGGCACCACTGAACGCTGACGGTCGCTCGACGTATTTAGGAGTAGTATGAAATGGCAATGAGCGGCGGCAAAGAAGACGATGGCCCGATGATGGAAATGAACATGACGCCGTTGATCGACGTCTTGCTCGTTCTCCTCATCATGTTCATCATCACGATCCCCATTCAGACGCATGCGGTTAAGGTCGACCTTCCGGTCAACAGCCCGAACCAGCCGCAGAACCCGGTGAACCCCGAGAAGAACAAGATCACGATCGATCCAGCTGGGGTCGTGGCCTGGAACGGTTCGCCGGTCGATGAGGTTACGCTGCGCCAGTATCTGGATCAGAGCGCCGGCATGACGCCGGAGCCGGAATTGCACTTCCAGCCTGATCCGCAGGCGCGTTACGAAGTGGTCGATCGCACGCTGGCCACGGTCAAGCGGTCCGCGATCACCAAGCTCGGCTTCATCGGCAACGAGCAGTATCGCAACGACTTCTAAGTCGAGCGATCTGTATCAAACATTCACGGGCGGTCCTCCGGGGCCGCCCTTTTTTGTTGTCCGCGAGACGACACGCGTTTGTCGAAACGAAGTTGATCTACGTACTTGTGCGAACGTCATCGAAGTGACACACCAGTGTCATAAAAATGAAACCTTCCGATCGGCGAAGGTCAGTGGAGATGAGCGATGCGCAAGACCGTCCTGTTCGTTCTCGCAACCCTTGGCGCACCGACGCCCGTGCTGGCGGCGCCGTCCGCCACGACCGACCGAACCGGGTACACGGCGATCGCCGCCGGTGACCTTGCGGCGGCGGAACAGCGCATCGTCGCCGAGCGGCGGATTTTTCCGCAGCGTCCCGAACTGATGCTCAATCTTGCGTCGGTGTATCAGCGGACCGGCCGGGCCTCGGCCGCGCGTGCGCTGTATATGGAAGTGATGGAGCGGCCCGCGGTCGCAATGGACCTGCCGTCGGGTGCAGTGGTCTCGTCGCATGACCTTGCGAGCCGCGCGCTCGGGCGGCGCCTGCAAGAGATTGCAACGCGCTGAGCCTACCGGATAGACGGTCGCGCGCGAGCGTTTCCGTCTATCCTTTGGCCGTGGGGGCCTCGATCAGGGCCGCCGCCGTTGCTTGGAAGTGGGTACGAGCCCGCTTACATGGTCAGAATTGCAGGCTTAGCTGGTCGCCGTTGAGGTTGAAATCCGTTAGAATCCGAGGCCAGCTACCCGGCTCGGTCGTGGGCTGTTTCCGACGGCGTGACCGGTCCTTGCAGAAGGGTATCATTCACCGCACCAGAGCCCAGCGTTGCTGTATCGCACCGATTACCGTATCCCTGCCGCGGAATCCGCTACCGTGCGAACTGCCGCTACTCGGTCGGAACGTCCGCATTTCTTACCCTCCGTGTCCGTCGGCGGCAACGATTAGTCTGAATGGCGCGCGTTGCGTCTGGAGACTGGATCCGAACGGCGGTAACGCACAGCGGACAGCGATCTTGAGCCGGTGGACTGATGGTACCAGACGTCTGCTCAACATTATCGGGCATAGCCACGGTCGGGAAGCCGCCCACCTCGGCCTGTTACACGCCCAACTAAAGCCGGGGCAGGGTCACCCCGCGCTGTCCCATATATTTGCCGGCGCGGTCGGCGTAGCTGACCTCGCACGGTTCGTTCCCTTTGAGGAACAGGAACTGGCACGCGCCCTCGTTCGCATAGATCTTGGCAGGCAGCGGCGTGGTGTTCGAGAACTCCAACGTCACATGACCTTCCCATTCGGGCTCGAGCGGGGTCACGTTGACGATAATCCCGCACCGCGCATAGGTCGACTTGCCGAGGCAGATCACCAGGACGTCGCGCGGCACGCGGAAATATTCCACGGTCCGCGCCAGCGCGAAGCTGTTCGGGGGGATGATGCAGACGTCGGTCTTGCGGTCGACGAAGCTGTTCGCTGCGAAGTCCTTCGGGTCGACGATCGCGCTGTCGACGTTGGTGAAGATCTTGAACTCGTCGGCGACGCGCGCGTCATATCCGTAGGACGACAGTCCGTACGAAATGCACCCGTCGCGGCGCTGCGCCTCGTGGAACGGTTCGATCATCGCGTCGCCCAGCGCGCGCTCGCGGATCCAGCGGTCGGACATCACGGACATGGCAGCTCCCTTTTCGGAAGGCGCTTTCGCGCGGATGTGGCTCGGCGGCAAGGGGGCAGGTCGCGTTGCGACGTGGCGGACCCTGCGATCGATGGGCTCTGGCAGGGTCCGCCAAAGGCCTAACCGCCGAAGGTCTCTGCTTATTCCGTTGCCGATGTGCTGAGCCTATTGATGCGGGCGGCCTGCGGGGTCACAGTGCGGTTTTGGGATCGCTACGGTCCGGACGAAGCCATCGCAGCAATGTGCGCCGCATGGCTCAAGGGGAAGCTGGCTTGAAGTTCATCGAAACGCCGTCACCGAATTTCGACGATCGCTCGCTGCCCATTACGATGATCGTGCTGCACTATACGGGCATGCAGGATGGTGCATCGGCGATCGCCCGCCTTCGCGATCCTGAGGCGAAGGTCTCGTCGCATTACCTGGTCGAGGAAGACGGTACAGTCCTGCGGATGGTCGCGGAGGACAAGCGCGCCTGGCATGCCGGCAAGTCGCACTGGCGGGGGATCGAGGACATCAACTCCGCGAGCATCGGTATCGAGATCGTCAACCCTGGACACGAGTTCGGCTATCGCCCGTTCCCACCCGAACAGATCGCGTCGCTGATCCCGCTGGTCGCCGAGATCAAGGATCGTCACGAGATCACGCGTGGCAACATCGTCGGCCATTCGGATATCGCGCCGACCCGCAAGCGGGATCCAGGCGAGCTGTTCCCGTGGCATGAACTCGCGCGGCGAAGGCTGGCGTTGCCGAGGCCGACCAAGAATTTGATGGATCCCGGCTGGACCGAAGGTGGCTTCTGCCTCGCGCTCGAACGGTTCGGCTATGATGTCGAGAACCGGATGGCGGCGACGATGGCGTTCCAGCGCCGCTTCCGGCCCGAACTGGTCGACGGTGAGGTCGATGCGGAGTGTCGCTGCATCCTGCTGGCGTTGCTGCTGCCCAAGCCGATGGGCGACGATTAACGTCTTTCCCCGTCCCTGGAAGAGAGGGGTGAGCGTTGGGCGAGGCAACATCGCATCGAAGCTAAAAACGGTGGTGCATCTCACCCGCCCGCGCTAGGGCCTCGCTCGCCAGAGGGTCGGGCGACCGCGGGTGTCTTTACGACACGCGAGGAAAGTCCGGGCTCCGCGAAACGACGGTGCCGGGTAACGCCCGGCGAGGGTGACCTTAGGGAAAGTGCCACAGAGAGCAGACGGCCAACCCTCGGCCTAGCCGGGGCGGTCAGAGTGAAAGGGTGCGGTAAGAGCGCACCGCGCGCTTGGTAACAGGGGCGGCACGGCAAACCCCACCGGGAGCAAGATCGAATAGGGGTGGCACATGGGCTTCGTTTCAGCTCGTCACCCGGGTTGATTGCTTGAGGCGGCGGGCAACCGTCGTCCTAGAGGAATGGTCGCCTAACTTCCGTATCGAAGGATCGGAAATGGACAGAACCCGGCTTACAGACCCTCTGGCATCCTTTCCCGAAGCGTTGCAGACTGCTCGAAACGATCTCGGGGGATGTGATGCGTATCAGGGGGAGCGCGCTGTTGAGCGCGGGTGTGATGACAATAACGGCCGGGTTGGTGCCGGTGGGCGCCCAGACGCCGACGTCGACGACGATCCAGCAGGATTTCGATGCCGCCGCGGCGCTGGATGCCAAGCCCGACCGTGCGGTCGCGCTCGCGGCTTGGGAAAAGCTGGAGGCGCGGACCAAGGCCGGGTCGCGCAGCCGAGGCATCGTGCTGGTCCGCAAGGCGCCGACCCTGTTCGCGCTGAACCGCGCGGACGAGTCGGTCAAAGCGGCAAGAGCCGGTTTGGCGTTGCTCCCCGCGAGCGACGCGAGCTTGGCGGAAGACAGGACGCGCGCTTTCCTTATTCTCGGCCAAGTCGCTACCGATACGCTAGATTATGCGGGTGCGGTCACCGCGTTTGAGCAGGCGGAGGCAAGTGCGATCAGCACAGGAGACAAACTCGGCGCGATGCTGGCGCTGGTTGCCGCACAGATCTTCGTCGATCCGGTGGCCTCGGCCGCGACGCTGGCTCGAAGCGACGCCTTGGTTGGCGCACTGAAACTGGACAAATCGGTAGCGGCGCGGTTCGCGCGCGAACGGACCATCCTTAAGCTCAACACGGGTGACATACCCGGCGCCAAGGCGAGTGCATTACAAGCGATCAACCTGCTAGGTGGCCTCGGGACCGACAAGATCGATATCATGGACGTATCGGCGCGATCCGATGCCGCGATCGCGTACCTACTGAGTGGCAATGCGGACGAGGCGCGGCGCCACATGGCGTATACCGGCGCTGGGCGCATGGTGAAGGGTTCGTTCGATCCCGCTGCCGAGATGCGCTCGCCGGATTGCGGCGGGGACGCTGGACTGAAGCCGCAAGACGTCGCAGTGGTCGAATTCAACATCGCCGCCGATGGGACGATCGACCGAGCGGCGCCGATCTACGCGGGGGGCGGCGGCCAGGTCGCCCTCGAGTTTGCGCGTGCGGTGAAAGGTTGGTCATGGCCCGCCGAAAAAGTCCAGGCGATTCCAGCTTTTTACCGGTATCATGTCCGCGTCGAAATGCGCTGTTCTACGGCGTTCGAGCGGCCTTCGATCAGCGATGGTCTGGAGGCAGTGTTAGAGCAATGGCTTACGAACAAGGGCGTTGCGGTTTCCCCCGCGCCTACTGGTCCGCAAGCCGCGGCGCTCGCTGGGCAGCGCGCTGAACTGACCGCCGCGATGGCTCAGTCGCCCGACAGCTTGCGAACGCTCGTCGCGATCTACCGTGTGACCAACAATTCGACCGTGGCGCGGGAGGAGCGAGCGGCATTGTTGGCCCGAGGACTAGCGATCGCGACGGCCAACAATGCGCCGCCGAGTGCGCGCCTCAGTTTCGATCTATCGGCACGGATCGACGCGGTGACCGATATGTGGAAGCCAGGGGTCTACCAGCGGATCCTGGCGCCGATGCTATCAGAACCCGTTTACGCCAACGATCCTCAGGCCCGTGCCGCAATTCGGTTGATGATTGTCGACGGAACGGTTTCGCGAACGCGGAAATCGGACAAGAACAATGCTTCTATACTGATCCTGCGGCAAGTGGCGGATGACAAGGGGCTGCAGCCGAACGACCCGCTGCGGGTCGGTGCGCTCATTCGGATCGCGTCGATCGAGGAGCGCAACGGCCAGATCGACGCCGCGCGCGCGACGTTCGCCTCAAGTGGACTGACCGCGAACCAGTGCGCAATCATGGATGCCCCACCAAAGATGGTTTTCACCCCGGGCTCGGAAGCGTTCCCGATGGACGCGGCGCGCTGGGGCTTCGAGGGGTGGACTCAGGTTCAGTACGACATCGGCGCGGACGGCAACGTCGTCAATCAGCGCGCCTTGCTGAGCTATCCGCCGTTCATCTTCTCCGAAGCGGGGACGAAGTTCTTCACCAAGGCGAAATACGCCAAGACCTATCGGCCGGATGGCGGACTTGGGTGCGGGGCAACGACCAGCCGCATCAAGTTCACGCTGCCGGGATAAGCCGCGCGCAGCTGTGCTACGGGGCAACGATTTCACCTTACCCCTTCAACCTCCCGTTAGATTTGATCGTCCCGCCTGAGGAGCGGGACGTTACACCAGCACCTTGTCCGGCCGGCCGATCTCTTCGAGCACCGTGTCCGACGCGATTTCCATCAGCGGTTTGATGTGGCCGTCGCGCATGTCGTAGACCCAGCCGTGGAGCGCGAGCTCCTGGCCCTTGGCGAACGCGTCCCGCACCGTCTTGGTGCGCGCGAGGCGGACCAGCTGGTCGCGGACGTTCACTTCGACGAAGCGGTTGACCTTGGCTTCGTCGGTCGGTTGCGCGTCGATCTCCTCGCGGTGATCGCGTAGCACTTTGCGGGCGGTGTCGAGCCACTCGTCGACCGGGCCTTCGGTGCCGCCGTGCAGCGTGCCCTTGATCCCGCCGCAGCCATGATGGCCGCAGACGATGACGTGCTTCACCTTGAGGACGTCGACCGCATATTGCAGCACCGACATCAGGTTGAGATCATGGTCGTTGACCAGATTGGCGATGTTGCGGTGGATGAACATGCCGCCGGGCTGAGTCATCGTCATCTGCTCGGGGCTGACGCGGCTGTCGGAACAGCCGATCCACAGGAATTCGGGCTTCTGGCCGAGGGTCTGGCGGCTGAAGAATTCCGGATTCTCGTCGGTATGCTCGGCGACCCAGGCCTTGTTGGCCAGCAGGAGCTGTTTGTAGCGTCTCATGTGTAAAGAACCTCGCTCGATGGCGCGTTGATCAGGGCGGCGCGCTTGCCGGCGATGTCGCCGCGCAGGCTGACCGTGATGCCGCGATATTCGGCGCCCTTGATGAAGGCGTTGATGATGTCGATGTTGTCGAGATCGACGTAATTAGTTGACGACAGATCGATCAGCACCTGCGTGTTGTCAGGAACGCGGTTGAACGCGTTCTGCAGCTCGTATTTGTGGATGAAATACAGGTTGCGGCGCGCGCGGACGAGGCAGTCGTCGCCGTCGCAGGCAAAGGTGATCGCGGTGCGGAAATTGCGCGCGATCACGAACACGAAGCCGACGACGATGCCGATCACGACGCCTTCGAGCAGGTCGGTGAACAGGATCGCGGCGACCGTGACGACGAACGGGATGAACTGGGTCCAGCCCTGCTTGTAGCGTTCGGTGAACAGCTTGGGCTTGGTCAGCTTGTAGCCGGTCGCGATCAGCACCGCGGCGAGCGCCGACAGCGGGATCAGGTTCAGCACGGCCGGGATCAGCGCGACGCTGACCAGCAACCAGAAGCCGTGCAGCATCGTCGACAGCTTGCTCTCGGCGCGGGCGTCGACGTTGGCGGACGAGCGGACGATCACCGAGGTGACGGGCAGTCCGCCGATGAGTCCCGAGATGATGTTGCCGCCGCCCTGCGCCATCAGCTCCCAGTTCTTGTCGGTCGAACGGCGGCGCGGATCGATCTCGTCGACCGCCTTGACGCTCAGCAGCGATTCGAGGCTTGCGACGATCGCGAGCGTCACCGCAGTCGTCCAGACAACGCCCATCGTGATCCCCGAGAAATCGGGAAGCGTGAACAGCGACGGGAATTGCGACAGCGTCTGCGTGATCGGCACCTGGACGAGGTGGGTTTCCTGAAGCTGCCAGTCAGGCTTGACCGCACCGAGCAGCGCGTTGCCGAGGATGCCGATCAGCACGACGACGAGCGGACCGGGGACGAAGCGCAACGGGCCGTCCTTCGGCTTGGCGGCATCCCACCAGAACAGGAAGGCAAGGCTGACGCCGGCGATCAGGATCGCGCCGGGGGTGACACTCGCGCTGAGGCTGTCGAGGATCCGCGAGAAGGTGTTGACGCCGTTCGCGGTGGTGAATTCGAAGATGCCCTCGGCTTCACGGTCGAAGCCGACGGCGTGCGGGATCTGTTTCAGGATCAGGATCAGGCCGATCGCGGCGAGCATGCCGGTGATGACCGACGACGGCACGAACTCGCTGAGGATGCCGGCGCGGGTGAGCGAGAAGCAGATCTGGAGCACGCCCGCCAGCACGACGGACAGGAGGAACATCTGGTAGCTCGGCATGCTCTCGATCGCGGCGAGCACGATTACCGTGAGGCCAGCGGCGGGGCCGCTGACCGACAGCGGCGATTTAGAGAATAGGCCGACGACGATGCCGCCGACGATGCCGGAGATGATGCCGGCGAACAGCGGCGCGCCGGAGGCAAGCGCGACGCCGAGACAGAGGGGAAGTGCGACTAGGGCGACGACGATCGAGGCCGGAAGATCGGCTCGCCACGTCGTAAATTTGGGGATGAGAGTCGGCACCAGGGCTCCTGTCGCTAAGGTGTCGGCCGGGATACGCCCGAACTGGACGTTTCACCCCATGCCAGATGACAAAATATTCATGTTCATTAATCGATGAACGGGTCCTTACTCAAGTCGTATTGTTGCGCTGCCGCACGGTGAGACGATGGAAGGTCAAATGGCGGGGGCGCGGTTGCGTTGTGCTCGCAGACGCCTATCTCGGGGCGCTATGGCTCGAACCACTACACGATCGTCCGACTGGGGTTTTCCGCGCTGGCGCGCCTATGGCGCGAGCACCGAGGCGGTAACGGTCCGGTTGTGCGACCGGCATGGCTGCAACGAGCCCGGTAATTGCCCGGCGCCGAAATCGCCCAACAGCCCGGACCGCTGGTATTTCTGCATGCCTCACGCCGGCGAATATAATCGCGGCTGGAATTATTTCGAAGGTTTGAGCGCGGAGGAAGCGGCCGAGCGCGAGGCGGCGGAGATGCGGACCGCGGACGGCTACACCGATCCCAAGCATTATGCCTGGGCGGGCTCCGGCGACGGCAGCCGGTCGCGCGACGAGATGCGTGCGCTCGAGGTGCTCGAGTTGGAGCCGGACGCGACTTTCGAGGATGTACGGGCCGCGTGGCGGCGGATGGCGAAGGCGAACCACCCGGATGTGCGGCCGAACGACAAAGACGCCGCGACGCGGTTTCAGGGCGTGCAGGCGGCCTATGAAGTGCTGCGTTCGGCGGAAGACGCGCGGACGTGGAAGCCGGCGTGATCCGCGTCCTCGCCAGCCGTTGGCAGGGGAGCGTGCTGGTCTGTGGAAAGTGTTCAAAGAAACTGGGTGGCGGGTTCGGTGACAAGGGCCGCACGTCGCTGGTCAAGCTGTTGCGCGCGACGCTTGGGCTGAAGAAAGGGCGCAAGGCCGACCGCGGGGTGGTCGAGGTCAAGTGCCTCGGGGTCTGTCCGAAGAATGCGGTGGTTATGGTGGATGGCGCGCATCCGGATCGGTGGATGCTGGTGCCGGCTGGTGCGGATGCGGAAGAGGTGGTCGCTATGCTGACTGTGCCCTCGCCCTCGCCGCCTCCGGCGTCTCTCCCTCTCCCCTGAGGGGAGAGGGAAGGGGCCCCGCGCGGCACTTGCCGAGTGGGAAGGCGGAGGGCACGCTATTTGGCGTAGCGTTCTGCCGTTTCCCGGATCAGTGCGATCATGTTCGGGATACCCTGCGTCCGGTTCGAACTGAGCTGCTTGCTGAGATCGAACGGCGCGAGTTCCGCCTTGATATCGGTCGTGACGATCTCGTCCGGCGCCTGGTCCTGCACCGTCAGCAACACCAGCGCGATGATGCCCTTGGTGATCGCCGCATTCGAGTCCGCCAGGAAGTGCAGCCGTCCATCGTCGGTCGTGGTCGGATAGACCCACACCGACGCCGAACATCCCCGTACCAGCGTCGCATCGGTTTTCAGCGCATCCGGCATCGGTTCGAGATCTTTGCCGAGATCGATCAGCAGGCGGTAGCGGTCGTCGGGTTCGAGGAAGTCATATTCCTCGCGGATGTCGGTAAGGGTGGCCATGGTCCGGCGGTTACTCTGCTGAAGGGCGGCTCGCAACCGTCGGTGCGTGCTCCCCAGACTCCCCACCCGTCACCCCAGCCGAGGCCGGGGCCTCGTCGTAACCGGGAGACCCCAGCCTCCGCTGGGGTGACGAGGGGCTGCGGTCGCGATCAAAACCTAGAGATCCACCCCGGCGGCGATCGCCTCAAGCTTCTTGATGCGTTCCTTCAGGTCGGCGATCTCGATCCGCGAACCGGTGGACACGGCGACCGGCATGATGCCGTCGTGCATCTGTCCCAGTTCCATCCGGCGGAGCGAGAGCCAGCCACGCCATCCGGCCAGTCCGGCGGCAACGATCATCGCGAGGCCCGCAAGGCTCGCCAGCGCGAGCGTGATATAGACGTTGGGTTCGATCATGTCCGCCTCCTCTTAGCGGTCGCGGAGCCGCTCGATCTCTCGGTCGAGATCGACGCTCTTGTGGTTGTCGGTAATCACGCGTTCCAGCACCTGGATGCGCTCCTTCATCTGCTGGACCTCGTCGCGGAGACGTGCCGCCTCGGGATCGTTCATCAGCGACTGGGGTTCGCCGTGCCGCGCGCCCTTGTGGCGCGACTTGAAGATGCCGGTGATCATCACGATCAGGACGATCATCACGACCATCACCTGTCCACCATTCATGATCTACTCTCCTGAAAGCGCGAATTAGTTAAGCGGGCGGTCGGTCATGGGGCCGGCGTCGCGGAGCAGGTCGATCTCGTTCGAGAGTTCGATCCCGCGGTCGGTGACGATCCGTTCCAGCACCCGGACACGCTGTTCGAGACGATCGGTATGCGCCGCATATTGCGCGGATTTCTCGGCGATCATCTGTGCGTCGAGTTCCATCCGGCGGTGCCGATAGGCGAACCAGGGCCGTACGATGACACCCCCAAAGATCGCGAGCAGGCCGCATGAGATGCCGAGGATGGGAATGAGCAGGGGGCTGATCATCGGGGCGTTCCTTTAGCGGTCGCGGAGGGCGTCGATCTCGCGAGCGGTGCGCTCGGCGGGATCGGTGGCGATGCGTTCGAGGACTGCGATCCGCTCCTCGAGGCGGGAGACCTGGCCGGTAAGGCGCTCGTTCTCGGTGCTGAGCAACGCGACCGTGCGGTCGTTCGCCGGGTCCTGCTTCTGCGCGCCGGTCCAGTTCATCGAGCTGCCCCAGTCGTCGCTCGGTGGATAGCCGTGCTTTGTACGAATCCAGTTGTTTACGATCCAGCCGACGGTCGTGATCGCGATGATTGCGATGATGAAACCCGGTCCACCCCAAGCCATTCTTATATCTCCCTGAACTCCCGCGTCTCAGCGCAGGCTGTCGATCTCTGCCGCGAGGCTGTTGCTGCTGCGGCTGGTATAGTGCGTCTCGATGTCGGCGAGGCGGCGGTCGATGTCGCGGAACTTGCTGCGGACCTCGGCGGTCGAGCGCTTCGGATTCGAGCGGACGCCCTGCCAGAACTTCGCGTCGTCGGGCGTTTCGTACAGCCCGATCGGCTTGGCATGACCCATCCAGGCGACCATCCAATAGGCGATCAGCGTCCAGGGAAAACCCCCGGCGAGGGTCAGCACGACCATGCCGACGCGGACGAAGAGCACGTCGATCCCGGTATAGTCGGAGATCCCGGCGCAGACGCCCTTCCACTTGGCGTTCTGTTTATCGAGGTAAAACTGTGTGCGGCTACCGGACATTTCAGTTCCTCCGATCGAGCGGGCGATCGTTTTCACGATCGAGCCGATATTGCGATTGCGGTTGGCTCTGGGTGCCGAGGCCCGGCTTCCAGTCGGGATTGTCGGCGGCGATGATCCGTTCGACGGTCATGACGCGGTCCTCCAGACGGCGAGCGAGCATCTGCATCTCGTCGAGCAGCTTCTCGTCTTCCTCGGTGATCCGCGGCGCCTGCTTCCACTTGGTGATGTAGTGCAGGATCACCCACGGCAGCCCGATGAACAGGACGGCGCAGACGAGAACGGGGGTAAGGTCATCCATCTCAATCGTCCTTCTTCAGGCGCGCTTTCAGCGCGGCGAGCTGGGCGTCGACCTTGTCGTTGCTGCGCAGCTCGGCGATTTCCTCTTCCAGCGTCTTGACGACGCCCAGACCCATCGCATCCGCGCGGCCCTCGGCCTCGTCGACGCGGCGATCGATAATGTCGAACCGGCTGAACGCCTCGTGCGTCTTGGGGCCGTTGTACATCTCGCGAAGCCGGGTGCGGTTGTTCGCGCTCTCGAGCCGGGTCTGCACCGCATTCTGCTTGGTGCGCGCCTCGCGAAGCTTGGTCTGAAGCTTGGCGATGTCTTCTTCGGACGCGCGAAGCGCATCGTCGAGCACGCCAACCTCCGCCTTCAGCTGGTCGGCCATGTCGTGCGCCTTCTGGCGTTCGACGAGGGCGGCCTTGGCAAGATCCTCGCGGTCCTTGCTCAGCGCCAGCTCGGCCTTCTCGGTCCAGTTTTCCTGAAGCTGCTCCAGGTTGGCGATATGGCGGCGCATCTCCTTCTGGTCGGCGATGGTGCGCGCGGCGGAGGCGCGAACCTCGACCAGTGTCTCCTCCATCTCGAGGATGATCATGCGGATCATCTTCGACGGGTCTTCGGCCTTCTCGATGAGATCGGCGAAGTTGGCGGCGACGATGTCGCGGGTGCGGGAAAAGATGCCCATGTAATTCCTACTCCAGGGGTCGGCCCGAGGCTCTTGGCGAGTCCGTCGGGGTCTTATGCCACGATCGCGGTGGTTGCCGCGAGGGGGGCTGCGTTAGTGGCGATGGCGGGCCCGACCGCGCCGAGGACGCAGGTTGCGCTGACGACGATGGTGCAGAGGGCGGCGGCGACGGTGCGGGCGATGGTGGTGTTGAACATGGTAGGTCCCCTTTAAGCGATGATTGTTTCCGCGATGCTGCGGGTTGCCTCAAGCATTGCATGTGCCGTGCCAGTTTTGAAAATGGCTGTATCTCAAGGGGATGGCCGATTGGGCGCAAAGCCCCGTTCGTGGTGGCTTGCCAAGAGTTGGGAAATTGCGCCACATCCTCGCCATGGAGCGAACGACGCAGGTAATCGGCCAGTCCGGCGCCTTTATGGGTGCGCTCGAACGCGCGTCGCGGGCGGCGGCGCTGGACCGTCCCGTGCTGGTGATCGGCGAGCGCGGCACCGGCAAGGAACTGGTCGCCGAACGCCTCCACCGGCTGTCGCCGCGTTGGGATCAGCCGCTGGTGATCATGAACTGCGCCGCGCTGCCCGAGACGCTGATCGAGGCCGAATTGTTCGGGCATGAGGCGGGCGCGTTCACCGGCGCGACCAAGGCGCGGATCGGCCGGTTCGAGGAGGCGCATCGCGGGACGCTCTTCCTCGACGAGCTGGGGACGCTGTCGATGGCGGCGCAGGACCGACTGTTGCGCGCAGTCGAATATGGCGAGATCACGCGGATCGGCTCGTCGCGGCCTCTGCGCGTCGATGTGCGGATCGTCGCGGCGACCAACGAGCATCTGCCCGACAAGGTGATGCGGCACGAATTCCGCGCCGATCTGCTCGATCGCCTGTCGTTCGAGGTCGTGACGCTACCACCGCTGCGCGCGCGTACGGGCGACGTCGTGGTGCTGGCCGATCATTTCGGCCGGCGGATGGCGTCGGAACTGGGGCGCGAGCGCTGGGAGGGGTTCGGGCCCACCGCGCTGGACGCGATGACCGCCTATGACTGGCCGGGTAACGTCCGCGAATTGCGCAACGTCGTCGAGCGCGCGGTGTATCGCTGGGAGCATGAGGGGCCGATCGACGCGATCGAGATCGATCCGTTCCAGTCGCCGCATCGCCCGGGTGCGTCCGCCGCGCCGAAACCCGCGCCGGCTGCACCGCAACCGGTCGAGATCGATGACGGGGACGATCCGGTCGTCGCGTGCGAAGAAGGCCCTTCGGACTTTAAATCGCGCGTATCCCGCTTCGAACGCGACCTCCTGTCACGCGCGCTCGCCGACCACCGCTTCAACCAGCGCGCGACGGCCGAGGCGCTTGGGCTGAGCTACGACCAGCTCCGTCACGCCCTGAAAAGGCACGAACTGCTCAACGCGGGGGCGTAGGCGGAACTTGTCTTCCCCAACTCCGTCATCCTGACGAACGTCAGGATCCAGAGCCAAGAGCGCGACGTCCGTAATCCTGGATCCTGACTTTCGTCAGGATGACGGGCGGGGGGTTACCCGCTCTTCCCTACCAGCCCCGCCAGCCGCTTCAACTTCGGTGCGACCATCGGCACGGTCAGCATGGTGCTCGCCAGCGCCATCAGCAGCAGCGCGGTGAAGGTCTCGTTGGTGATGATCTTCTTATCGAGCAGGATGTTGACGAAGATGATCATGATGAGCGCCTTGGTCTGGAGCAGCCAGCCGATCGCCGACGCCTCGCCCGGTCGCCACTTCAGGATACGCCCGGCGGCGTGAACCCCCGCGAGCTTGCCGCCGACCGACGCGACTAGGAGCAGCGCCGCCGCCCCGAACACCGCCAGCCCGCCGACCGCCCACTGTGTCTTCAGGCCGGTCGACAGGAAGAATACCGGCATCACCGCGAGCAGCACGAAATGGCGGAACTGGTCCATCTTCGCGGTGGTGAACCATTTCGCGTCCAGCACCGCGCCCGACAGGAACGCACCGACCATGAAGTGCAGTCCCGCCCAGTCCGCCGCGAACCCGCAGCCCGCCAGCCAGATCAGGCTGAGATACCAGCGGTCGCGCTCCTCGATCCGCGCCATCAGTTTGCGCACGAGCAACGTCGCAATCGCGAACCCGACGAGGAACCCGCCCTGTCGTCCAACGCGCTCCCAATCGAGCAGGATCAGCGCGAGCACGCCCCAGATCGCGATGTCGTCGAGGCTGGCGTAGCGCAGGATGCGCTGGCCGATCGGCGCGCGCAGCACGTCGAGCTTTTCGAGGAACAGGACGAGGATGGGCAGTGCGGTGACCGCGCAGGCCATGCCGATGCCCAGCACCACCTGCCACGTCGCGCCGTCCGGCCCACGCCAGCCGGGGTAGCGGAGCATCAGCGCGGCGGCGATGCTGCCGGTGATCAACGGCACCGCGAGCGCGAGGCCTGCGGTGACGCCGGTCTCGCCCCGCCGCTTCCACGCTTCGCCGAGGTCCAACTCGATGCCCGCGACCCAGACGAACATCATCACCGCCCACCAGGCGATTCCGTTGAGCGACCCCATCGTCGCGGGCGTGAAGATCGACGCGTAGTAGGCGGGATAGGCTGCACCCAGCACGCCCGGCCCGAGCAGGATGCCGCCGACGATCTGCACCACGACGAGCGGCGCCCAATAATCGGTCCGGCCGATCCGCCAGACCAGATACGGTACGGTGAAGATGATCAGCATCGCGAGGAGGAAGACCTCCGTCGGCGTCATGGCGTGCATACTATCCCCCCGCAGGTCAGGCATGTCCCGCCCGATCGTTATGGTAGCGTTATTATCCGGACGTGTCGGCGGCGGCAATGCGTAGATTGCCGAGCGCGGCGAGCGCTTATTTGCGCCAATGCGGGACAGGCGCGTCGTTCGCAGGCAGCGGGCGGACTGGCCCGCGCCGACGATCCCGAATATCCTCACCGCCATTACGCCTTTGTGCGGACGCGGTACCCGGGAGAGATGTTCCATGAAACGATCGTTGCTGGCGTTCGCCTTGCTGTCCGCGCCGCTGCTTGCGCAGGGCAAGACGCCGTTCACCGTTAACGGACAGGGGTTTGCGACCTTGCAGGACGCGGTGTCGTCGATCCGGATGGGTACGGCGACGATCCTCATCGCGCCCGGCACGTATCGCCAATGCGCGGTCCAGGCCGGTGGCCACATCACCTTCAAGGCCGTCCAGCCCGGCACGGCGATCTTCGAGAGCGTTGCCTGCGAGGACAAGGCGGCGCTGGTGTTGCGCGGGCAGGGCTCGGTCGTCGATGGCCTGGTATTTCGCGGGTACCGGGTGTCGGACGGCAACGGCGCGGGCATCCGCACCGAGATGGGCGACCTGACCGTCACCAACGCGATGTTCCTCGACAGCCAGGAGGGGATACTTGGCGGAGAGCCGACTGGCCAGACGATCAGGATCGACCACTCGACGTTTTCGGGGCTGGGCCAGTGCGATGAATCGCCGAGCTGCTCGCATGCGATCTATCTCGCGAACAAGGGTAGCGTGACGGTCACCAATTCGCGGTTCGAGCGCGGTACCGGCGGACACTATGTCAAGCTCCGCGCGCCGACCGTCACGATCACGGACAACAGCTTCGACGATACTGCCGGCAAGAAGACCAACTACATGATCGACCTGCCCGACGGCGCGACTGGCCTGATCGCGCGCAATACGTTCGTGCAGGGTAGGAACAAGGAAAACCATACCGGGCTGATCGTGGTGGCGGCCGAGGCGAAGACGTATCGATCGACCGGGTTGCGAGTCGAGAATAACGACGCGCGACTCTCGCCGGGAGATAATTCGAGCCCCGCGTTTCTCGCGGATTACAGCCATGACACGCTGGCGGTCGGGATGAACCGGCTGGGGGCTGGGGTGCGGGCTTTCGAGACGCGGTGAGGGGTGGGGCGTCGTTTTGTTGTGAGCAGCGCTTCGCCGCAGTTGACTGCCGCACCCTACGCTAGCCACCGCAGTTCGCGATATTCCCCGTTACCTCAGAAGAGATGCCGTCACCTCGCCCGACCTATCGTCACCCCAGCGAAAGCTGGGGTTTCTCCGTTGGCATTAGGGTCTGCCCGCCACGCGGATATCCCAGCTTTCGCTGGGATGACGGGGCGCGCTCCGATAGATAGCCATGGTGCCTTCGCGGCAGAGCATCTTGCCTGGCCAGCTTCGGGGCGCTTCAGTTCGGGCAGGTGCTCGCTGCGCCCGGGTCGAGGTCCAGACACCGCCCGTCCAGCCCCGAAACCGGCAACCCGATCGCCGCCGCCAGTGTCGGCACGATATCCACCGTCTCGACCGACAAGGGCTGTTCGAACCCGAGCATGCCCTTGCGCCAGAACAGGATCGGCACGCGGCGATCGTAATCCCAGGGCGACCCGTGCGTCTCGACATAGCCGCCGGCGGGCGAGACGATCGTCGTCACCCGCGGCTTGAACAGCACCACCAGCTGGCCTGACCGCTCCGGATAGAACGATGCGCGGGCGCGCTCGATCAGCGTCCAGGTCTCGGGCGGGGTGTTCGCCATTGGCGTCGCCATGATCTCGGCGGCCGAATAGGCACCCGCGATCTGCGGCAGCGCGCGATAGCGCCGCAGCGCATCGGCCAGCACCTTCGCGCGCGTCTTCTCGGGCAGCGTGTCGTCGATATAGACGTCACCCTCGGTGCCGAGCAGCACGCTGCCCGAGAGCCCGAGATCCTTGGCGATCGCGGTGCCGACCTGCTTGGCGAGCACATTCTCGTCCATATGTGCCTCCATCGGCATCGCGCGCTGCTGCTGGCGTTCGGTCGCGTCGTGCGCGCCGTGATCCGCGGTCAGTACGACCTCGTAGTCCACCCCGGTCTCGTCCATCACCGCGAAGACATCGCCGAGCGTCTTGTCGAGCTCAGCCATCTGGATGCACATCTCCGACCCCTGCGTGCCGTAGGTGTGGCCGATATAGTCGGTCGCCGACGCGCCGATATCGATGATGTCGGTCTGCGGCCCCTTGCCGAGCTTCATGTCCTGGACGAGCGCGGCCGCCATCGCGAATACCGCGGCGTCTGACGCAGGCGACACGCGGAAGCCCTTGGCGTCGCCCGCCGCGCGCTCAAAGCGGCCCTGGCCGTAGGTCTTGCCCGCGATCACGATCGGATGGTTCACGCCCGCGCAATAGCCGGGCAGGGGCAGCGCTTCCTGCGGCTTGGCGATCAGCGCGGCGACCGCGTCGCGCGTCCGCTGCACCGCCGGCGGCACCGCGCGGCCGGCATAGGTGACATAGGTCTTGCCGTCCCACCACCAGAGCTCGTCGACCTTGTGGCCGCCCATCATCACCGCCGCGCGATCCTTGCCCGCGACCGAGACCGAGCGCGTCCGCGGATCGCGCGCCTTCATCATCTCGCCCAGCGTCGGCACCTTCAGATGCATGTCCGACACGGTGTAGCTGTCGTGCGTGCTGCCCGCGACGCGCTCGTCCTCCGAGCAATAGACCATCTTGTCGGGCCGTCCGGCGCGCTGGTCGATCCAGTTGTTGGCGATGATCCCGGTATGCGCAGGCCGCATGCCCGTCAGGATCGTCGAATGGCCGGGGCACGTCTCGGTCGCGGCATGGCTCTGATAGCCGCTCGGGAACACCGCGCCGTTCAACAGCCGCGTAAAGCCGCCGGTATAGTGATTGCGATATTGCTGGAACAGGTCGGCAGCGAACTGGTCGACCGAGATCGCGACGATCAGTTTCGGCGGAGCCGTCGGCGCTGCAACGGGGGCCGTAGCGGGCACGGGTGCCGGTGCCGGTGCCGGTGCCGTTTGGGCGGATACCGATGTGGCCGAGCTGAGAAGCAATGCGGCGATAAGTGCTTTCACGAACAGTCCTTTACCAAGCGGCGGCCGAACGGCACTCGTCGCTTTGAGATGCAATGCGGCGTCGGCTTGGCTATGGCTTCGCGCGATGAACGACACAAGGATCGCCATGCGCAGTTTACGTTGCGTCTTTATGACGCTGTTGCTGGCATTTGGCCTGCCCGTCGCAAACCCGGCCTCGGCGGAGTCGCTGAATGGATCGAGCCAGCATTTGTCGATGCGCCTCGTCGCGGAAAGCGATCGCCCCAAGGCGGGCGCCCCGCTGACGCTCGCGCTGGCGACGACCCCCGAAAAGGGGTGGCATGGCTATTGGCGCAATCCCGGCGACGCGGGCTTTCCAGCGACGTTCGACTGGACCCTGCCGGCGGGCGCGAAGGCGGGTGAGCCCGAATGGCCGGTGCCGACGACGCTGCTGATCGCCGGCCTGATGAACTATGTGTACGAGGCGCCGTATGCGCCGCTCGTGACGATCCAGGTTCCGGCTGGGCTCGCGGCGGGGACGAAACTGCCGATCCGCGTGAAGACGAGCTATCTCGTCTGTTCGGCGACGATCTGCGTGCCCGAGGAGCAGGCGCTCTCGCTCGACCTGACGATCGGTGACGGCGCCCCGTCGCAGGTCGCGACGTTCGCCGGCTGGCGACAGGCGATCCCCAAGCCGCTCGATGCCGGCGCGACCTACGCCGCGAGCAACGGCATGATGCGGATTGCGGTGCCGTTTCCGGCGGGCGCGAAAGCCGACACGGCGTATTTCTTCCCCGTCACCGCCGGCATGATCGACAATGGCGCGGCGCAGCGCGTGACACGTGACGGCGACCGGCTGACGATCACCACCAAGGTCGCCGCGAACGCGAAGACCGGGGGGCCAATCGAGGGCGTGCTGCGGATCGGCGAAGGGCAGGGGCTCGGCGTCAAGGCCATGCCCGGCGTCGTCGCCCACAGCGGATCGGCACCGTCGGCAGACGCGAACATCTGGCTCACCGCGTTGATCGCGTTCGCGGGCGCGGTGCTGGGCGGGCTGATCCTCAACATCATGCCGTGCGTGTTCCCGATTCTCAGCCTCAAGGCTCTCAGCCTCGCGCGCAGCGGCGCGAGCGAGAAGGACGCGCGGGGCGAGGCGCTGGCCTATACTGCGGGCGTCGTGCTGGTGTGCCTCGGGCTGGGCGCAGCGATCCTGGCGCTACGCGCAGGCGGCTCGGCGGTCGGCTGGGCGTTCCAGTTGCAGCATCCCGCGGCGATCGTTGTCCTGCTCCTGCTGAGCACGGCGATCGCGTTCAACCTCGCCGGGCTGTTCGAGGTGCCGACGCCGCGCTTTGCGGGTGAGAGCGGCGCGAGTGGAGCGTTTGCGACCGGTGCGCTCGCGGCGTTCATCGCGACCCCGTGCACCGGGCCGTTCATGGGCGCAGCGCTGGGTGCGGCGCTGGTGCTGCCTTGGCCGGCGGCACTTGCGGTATTCGGCGGGCTTGGGCTTGGTCTCTCGCTGCCGTTCCTTGCGATCGGTTTCGTGCCTGCGTGGCGGCGGTGGTTGCCCAAGCCCGGCGCGTGGATGGAGACCTTCCGTCACATCCTGTCCGTGCCGATGTTCCTGACCGCGATCGCGCTCGGCTGGGTACTGGGGCGGCAGACCGGCGTGGACACGCTGACGCTCGTGCTGGTCGCGGTGCTGGCGGTCGGCGCGGTGCTGTGGATCGGAGGCTCGCGGCAGCGCAAGGGCAAGGCGTTCGGCATCGCGGCGCAACTCGCGCTCGCGGTTGTGTTCGTCGGCAGCGCCGTGCTGATCGCACGGGCGCCGCCGGCATCGGCGAAGGTTGCGACGACGGGCGACGAGGCGTTTACCGAAACCAGGCTCGCCTCGCTACGCGCCGAAAAGCGGCCGGTGTTCGTGTATTTCACCGCCGACTGGTGCCTGACGTGCAAGGTCAACGAGAAGGCGGCGATCGACACGACCGGGGTGCGCGACGCATTCGCCAAGAACAAGGTCGCGGCGTTGATCGGCGACTGGACCGACGGCGATCCCGTGATGGGCCGCTTCATCCAGGCACACAACCGTGCCGGCGTGCCGCTGTACCTCTACTACGCGCCGGGTACTGCCGAGCCGACCGTGTTGCCCCAGGTCCTGACGCCGGGTTTGCTCGAAGGCTTGGGCGTCTGACATTCCTGCCTTGTGCGGCGCAGCGAAGCGTTGCAGCATGGAACCGCAACGCTTGATGGGGGATTGACCATTTCGATGGGGAAACAAGCGTTCGACGAAATCATGGGGACACCGGGCGATACGACCGCCCGTCCCGAACTGGCGGCTCTCGGCACATGGATCGAGGATACGCCCGACGCCGAGCTGCGTCGCCGGCAGGAAGCGGCCGAGACGACGTTCCGACAGCTGGGCATTACCTTTGCGGTGTACGGCGAGAACGAGGCGGCCGAGCGGATCATTCCGTTCGACATCGTCCCGCGCGTGTTCCTGCATGATGAATGGACGCGGCTCTCCGAAGGGTTGGTCCAGCGGGTCGAGGCGATCAACGCGTTTCTCGACGACATCTATGGTGAGCGGCGGATCCTGAAGGAGGGTATTCTTCCTGAGGACCTGGTACTCGGCAACGCGCAGTTCCGGCCGGAGATCGCCGGTATCCGACCGCCGCACGGGGTTTGGGCGCATATCTGCGGGATCGATCTGGTCCGCACCGGGCCGGACGATTTCTTCGTGCTTGAGGACAATGCGCGGACGCCGTCGGGGGTCAGCTACATGCTGGAGAACCGCGAGGCGATGCTGCGGCTGTGTCCCGAGCTGTTCCGCGAGTTCCGCGTGGCGGCGGTCGATAGCTATCCCGATCTTCTGCTCGAGACGATGAAGTCGGTCGCGCCGCATGGCACCGGGTCGAACCCGACTTGCGTGGTGCTGACGCCGGGGCATTACAATTCGGCCTATTACGAGCACAGCTTCCTCGCGGATTCGATGGGAATCGAACTCGTCGAAGCGGCGGATCTGGTGGTCGACGACGACATCGTCTGGATGCGGACGATTGCGGGCCGCGTGCGGGTCGACGTGATCTATCGCCGGATCGACGACGATTACCTGGACCCGTTGGTGTTCCGCCCGGACTCCGCGCTGGGCGTGCCGGGGCTGATTGCGGCCTATGCCGCGGGCAACGTGGCGATCATGAACGCGCCCGGCAACGGGATCGCCGACGACAAGGCGATCTACAGCTATATGCCCGACATCGTGAAGTTCTACTCGGGTGGCGAGTGCAAGCTGCGCAACGTCGAGACGTGGCGTTGCCGCGAGCCGCAGGCGCTGAAGTACGTGCTCGACAATCTGGAAGACGTGGTCGTGAAGTTGGTCGACGGATCGGGCGGTTATGGCATGCTCGTTGGCCCGACCGCGTCGAAACAGGAGATCGAGGATTTCCGCGCGGCGCTGATCGCCGAGCCGCATCGCTACATCGCGCAGCCGACGCTGGCGCTGTCGACCGTCCCGACGATGGCCGATGGTGGGCTCAGCCCGCGCCACGTCGATTTTCGTCCGTTCGTGTTGAGCGGCTCGAAGGGCGTGCAGGTCGTTCCCGGCGGCCTCACCCGCGTAGCGCTCAAGGAAGGGTCGTTGGTGGTCAACTCCAGCCAGGGCGGCGGGACCAAGGATAGTTTCGTCCTCATGAAGGACCAGTCGCAGCGGATGGGAGCGGGCGGGATGACGCAGACGATGGGCGGCATGTCGCAAACGCTGGGTACGATCCCGCCGTCGCCGGGAGCGAACACCTGATGCTCTCGCGTACCGCATCATCGCTCTATTGGTTGGGTCGCTATTTCGAGCGTGCCGACTTCATCGCGAGACTGGTCGAGGCCACCGTTCGTCTCGACGTGCTTTCGTCGCAGCCGGCAGGAGAGGCGGCTTGGGCGTCGGCGCTCGCCGTCACCGAGACCGAGGAACCGTTCGCGGCGCTGGGTGCGGAAATGACGCAGACCCAGGTCGTGCGCTTTCTGACGCTCGACTCGAGCCATCCCGGTTCGATCGTCCGCTGCCTCGACATGGCGCGGAACAACGCCAAGGCTGTCCGCACTGCGCTGACCCGCGAGGCTTGGACTGCGATCAACCGCGCGTGGCTGTTGTTCGAGAACCGGTCGACGCCGCGTAGCACGACCGACCAGATGAACCTAGTCGAGGCGGTGAAGACCGAAACGCGCGGCTTTGAAGGCGCGATCCATCGGATGCTGCGCAACCAGACGACGTGGTTCATCCGGCTCGGGCAGGCAGTCGAGCGCGCGGACAACACCGCGCGATTGCTGGACGTGAAGTATCATATCCTGCTTCCCGAGGGGCAGAAGGTCGGCGGGGCGATCGACCGCGACCAGTGGACGACGATCCTCCAGACGGTGTCGGCAGTGACGGCGTATCGCTGGCTTTACAGCGACGGGCTGCGGCCGGCGGACGTGATCGACCTGTTGATCGCGCGGGCGGAACTGCCGCGCAGTCTGGCGGCGTCGGTCGAGGAGACGGTCGACGTGCTCAACCTGCTGGCGAAACGCGCTGGCAATCATGGAGAGGCGGACAGGATGGCACGGATGCGCGCATCGCGAATGGCCAAGACTCGGTCGGGCGAGGTCATTACGTCGGGTCTGCACCAGTATCTGCAGGCTTTCATTGCCGAGAACGCGTTGCTTCACAGCGCGATCGGCCGTCAGTTCAAGTTCCAATAATGCGGCTGTCGATCGACCATCACACGATCTACCGCTTCACCCAGCCACAGGGTCGGCTGGTGCAGATGCTGCGGCTGACGCCCGAGAACACGCATGACCAGACGGTCGCGTCGTGGCGGATCGATGTCGATTGCGACGCGCGGCTGCGGCCGGGACGCGACGGCTTCGGCAATGCGGTGACGATGCTGTATGCTGAGGGACCGGTCGATGGGATCGAGATCACCGTCAAGGGTGAGGTGCTGACCAGCCATTCGGACGGCGTGCTGCACGGCGTGCACGAGACGTTGCCGCCGGCGCTGTACCTGCGCTCGACCGAGACGACGGCGTTCGATCCGGCGATTGCCGCGTTCGCGGCCGAAGCGGCGGTCGGCGCGAGCGATCGGGTCGGGGCGCTGCACCGCCTCAATCGGGCGTTCCATTCGCGGTTCGCGTTCGATGCCGGTCGGCCGGAACCGGGGCTGACCGCGGCGACCGCGTTCACGAAGGAGACGGCGACGCCGCGCGACATGGCGCAGATGTTCGCGGTCGCGGCGCGTTCGCTCGGAGCGCCGGCGCGGTACGTGTCGGGGTATCACCACAATGATTACGAGGTGGTCCACTTCCCGACGCCGCATGGCTGGGCGGAGGCGTTTGTCCAGGGGCTAGGCTGGATCGGGTTTGATCCGTGTACCGGCATGTCGCCCGAGGAGCATTATGTCCGCGTCGCGATGGCGCTTGATGCAGCGGGTGCCGCGCCGGTTGCCGGATCACGGCTGGGCGAGGGCGGCGAGGAACTGGATGTCGACGTCGTGGTGCAGCGCGAGGACTGACCGGAGCGCCAAAGGTTACGATATAGTCACACCAACGACGCGAGTGCCGAAGCCTCAGGCGGTGGCGAGGAGCTTGTCCTCGGCGGCAGCCAGGTCTGCGTCCTGGAGGCGTCGCCACCCTGCGGGGCCGAGGACTTCCAGGGGCCGATAGCGGGTCTTGTACTCCATCCGCGCCGAGCCCTTCACCCAATATCCGAGATAGACATAGGGCAGGCCGGCGTCGCGGGCGCGGTGGATGTGGTCGATGATGATGAAGTTGCCGAGGCCTGGGCGGCTGTCGTCGTCGGCGGCGAAGAAGCTGTAGACCATCGACAGCCCATCGGCCTGGCAATCGGTCAGGCACGCGCCGATCAGGCGACCCTGGACGCCGTCGATGCTGGGTTCGCGGTATTCGACGATCACCGAGTTGACCGGCGAATGCTCGATCATGTCGGCATAGTCGTCCTCGTCCATGCCGGCCATGCCGCCGCCGGGATGACGGGCGCAGAGATAGCGGCGAAGCAGTTGGAACTGCTCGTCCGTGGCCCAGGCCCGGCACACCGTGACCTCGACATCGTCGAGCCTTTTCAATAGCTTGCGCTGGGTTGCGTTGGTCGTGAACTCGGGTGTCACGACGCGGACGGACACGCACGCGGTGCACCCTGCGCAGGACGGGCGATAGGCGACCCCCTGGCTGCGGCGAAAGCCGATCCGGCCGAGCGCGTCGTTCAGCTCGCCGGCATTCGGCCCGGTCAGTTCGGTGAACACCTTTCGCTCTTCCCGGCCCGGCAGATAGGGGCACGGGGACGGGCTGGTGACGAAGAAGCGCGGGAAACGGAAAGGCGCAGTCACCGAACGAAATGTCCTTCAAGCAAGCACGCGATAACGCGCGCGGGCTCTATATGGTCCCGTACCGCAATCGTGAAAAGCGCGTTAACCACGATTGCGTGTGAAGAGCGGAAATTGCCGGAGAGTAGAGGGGTTTACGCCAGTTCGACGGTCGAGGTTTCGTACCCACCGGCCCGCAGCGCACCGACGAGGCGGTCGAGATGCGCGCGGTCTCGCGTCTCGCATTCGATGTCGGTGATGAGGCCCTTGGCCGGCAGCGTCGTGAAGACACGCTGGTGATAGATCTCGATGATGTTGACGCGCTCCTGGTCGAAGATCCGCGCGACGTGGAACAGCGCGCCGGGCTTGTCCTGCAAGCGGATGCGCAGCCGTGCGAGACGGCCCGAGCGTGCGAGATCGCGGAGCAGCACGTTGGCGAGCAGGCGCGTGTCGATATTGCCGCCGCACAGCACGATGCCGACGGTCTTTCCGGCGAACCGACCCGGGTGCGAGAGCAACGCGGCGAGCCCTGCGGCGCCGGCGCCCTCGACCACGGTCTTCTCTATCTGGAGCAGCAGGCTGACCGATTCCTCGAGGCTGCGTTCGCTGACGAGCAGGATCTCGTCGACCAGCTCGGCGACGATCCGCGAGGTGATCGCGCCCGGTTCCTTGACCGCGATGCCCTCGGCGAGCGTATCGCCCGCGCACGGCATGTCGGTGCCGTTGATGCGGTTGTACATCGACGGGAACAGCTCGGCCTGGACGCCGACGATCTCGATCGGGTGGCCGCCGGGCTGCTGGCTCGCGGCCTTCGCGACGGTCGACATGCCCGAGATGAGGCCGCCGCCGCCGATCGGGATCACCAGCGTGTCGAGCTGCGGCACGTCCTCGAGCATCTCGACCGCGACCGTGCCCTGGCCGGCGATGACGCGGGGATCGTCGAACGGGTGAACGAAGGTGAAGCCGCACTCGCCCTCCAGGATGCGGGCATGCGCATAGGCCGCGTCGAACGTCTCGCCGTGCAGCACGACGTTGGCGCCGTGGCCCTCGGTCTGCGTGACCTTCACGGTCGGCGTGTTGACCGGCATGACGATCGTCGCAGGGATGCCGAGACGGTTGGCGTGATAGGCGAGGCCCTGCGCGTGGTTGCCGGCGGACGCGGCGATGACGCCCTTCGCACAGGCTTCGGGTGACAGCTGCAACAGCGTGTTGAGCGCGCCGCGCTCCTTGTACGCCGCGGTGAACTGGAGGTTCTCGAACTTCAGATACACCGTGGCGCCGGTCATCTGGCTGAGCGTGCGGCTGATGAGCGTCGGCGTGCGGACGATCGATTCGCGAATACGCGCATGTGCGGCGTGGACGTCGTCGAGAGACACGGGAAGGGTGAGCGCCGCTACGGCAGCCTGGGTAGCCATGGCGACCCGCTAGACCATCTGGCGCAAGGGGGGAACACCGCTTATGCGCGGAGGCTATGGCAAAACTGGCATTCATCGGAACCGGCGTCATGGGCGCGCCGATGGCGGGGCATCTCGTCGCGGCAGGGCACGACGTCACCGTCTATAATCGGACTCAGGCCAAGGCGTTGGCTTGGGCCGATAAATATGGGGCCGATAAATATGGCGGCTCGGTCGCGGATACGCCGGCCGCGGCGGCGAAGGATGCAGACGCGGTGTTCGCGTGCGTAGGGAATGACGACGACCTGGCCTTGGTCACTTTAGGCGAGGACGGTGCGTTCGCGGCGATGCGCGACGACGCGGTGTTCGTCGATCACACCACCGTTTCGGCGTCGATCGCGCGGCGGTTGGCGGGCAAGCGGCCGCTGGTGGTCGACGCGCCGGTATCGGGCGGGCAGGCGGGCGCGGAGAACGGCAAGCTCTCGATCATGTGCGGCGGCTCGGCCGAGGCGATGGCGAAGGCCGAACCGTTCATGCAGGCCTATGCTTTGCGTGTGGTCCATGTCGGTGACGCGGGCGCGGGCCAGACCACCAAGATGTGCAACCAGATCGCGATCGCGGGGGTGATCCAGGGGGTCGCCGAGTCGATCCGGTTCGCGCAGGTGGCGGGGCTCGACCTCGACAAGGTGCTCGAGGCGATCTCGGGCGGCGCGGCGCAGAGCTGGCAGATGGTCAATCGCTGGCCGACGATGGCGAAGGAGGAGTTCGACTTCGGGTTCGCCGTCGACTGGATGCGCAAGGATCTGGGGCTGGCTTTGGACGAGGCGCGGCGGAATGGTGCGGTGCTGCCGGTCGCTGCGCTGGTGGATCAGTTCTACGCCGATGTTCAGGCGATGGGTGGCGCGCGCCAGGATACGAGCGCGCTGGTACGGAGATTGCCGAAGTGATGAAGTCTTTTAGCGGGCCGGCATTGGCGCTTCCCCTCGTCACCCCAGCGCACGGGTCCGTAACCCCAGCGCATACGTCCGTCACCCCAGCGCACGAGTCCGTTGCCCCGGCGCGCAAGTCCGTCACCCCAGCGAAAGCTGGGGTCTCCACCCGCGGGGGCGACCGTGGTGGCTCAAGCTTGAGATCCCAGCTTTCGCTGGGACGACGGGTAGGGGCGGGGCCGGCGTCGTCGGGACCGGCGTTCTCGGAACCGGCATTGTTGGGACGGGTGTTGTCGGGACGATCGTTGTTGGGACAAGCGTTGTCGGGACCGGCGTTGTCGGGACGGGTGTTGTCGGGACGGGTGTTGTCGGGACGGGCGTTGTCGGGACCAGCGTTGTCGGGACGGGTTTCGGCATTGGCGTTACTGGCAGCCCTGCTCCTCCCGACCCCCGCACTCGCCGATGGGATCGTCGACAACATCAACGGGATCACCGTCGCCGATGGCGGCCGCGTGATCCATTTCAGGGCGATCCTGATCGACAAGGACGGTAAGGTGACGCGGCTCGTGCCGCCCGGCGAGGAAGCGCCCAAGCTCAGCCGCAAGGAATTGAAGAAGAACGCCGGCAAGCCGCTCTACGACTGGCGGATCGACATGCGCGGCAAGACGGTGTTGCCGGGCTTCGTCGATGCGCATGGCCATGTCCTTGAGCTCGGCTTCGGTGCGCTGTCGCTCGACCTCTCGATGACCAAGTCGCTCGAAGAGGCGAAGTCGCGGATCGCGGCGTATGTCGCGGGCAATCCGGACCGGAAATGGGTGCTCGGGCGCGGCTGGAACCAGGAGGCCTGGGGGCTGGGGCGTTTCCCCACAGCTGCCGATCTCGACTCGGTGTCGGGCGGGCACCCGATCTGGCTGTCGCGCGCCGATGGCCATGCCGGCTGGGCGAATCGCGAGGCGATGCGCGAGGCCGGGGTGACCGGCTCGACCGTGTCGCCGGCGGGCGGGCGGATCGAGAAGAGCGGCGGGGCGCCCGCGGGCGTGTTCGTCGACGGCGCGCAGGCGCTGATCGAGAAGGTCGTGCCGCAGCCGCTGCCCAAGGAGCGCGACGCGGCGTTCCTGACCGCGCAACGCATCCTGCTCGGCTACGGCGTCACCGCGGTCGCGGACATGGGGACGTCGCTCGACGACTGGCTGACCTATCGGCGGATGGCGGATATCGGCGGCTTGCGCGTCCGGATCATGAGCTATGCGATGGGCGTCGACACCGCGAGCCGGATCGGCGGCAAGGGGCCGACGCCGTGGCTGTACAATGATCGCCTGCGGATGGGCGGGGTGAAGCTATATGCGGACGGTGCGCTGGGCTCGCGCGGGGCGTGGTTGTTGAAGCCCTATGCGGATGCGCCGGGTCAGTCGGGGCTCGGCTTCGTGACCGACGACCAGCTGCAGAACCAGATGAGCCGTGCGGCGATGGACGGGTTCCAGGTGGCGGTCCACGCGATCGGCGACCGGGCCAACCAGATGGTGCTCGACGCGATCCAGGTCGAGAGCGAGACCTATACCGGCGACCGACGCTGGCGGATCGAGCATGCGCAGGTGGTCGCGCCCGAGGATCTGCCGCGGTTCGGCAAGTTCGGGACGATCGCGTCGATGCAGCCGACTCACCAGACGAGCGACCGGACGATGGCGGAGGCTCGGCTCGGGCCCAACCGGCTGGCGGGCGCCTATGCGTGGAAGTCGATGCTGACCAATGGGGCGAAGCTCGCGTTCGGGACCGACTTCCCGGTCGAGAAGCCCGATCCGTTCGCGACCTGGGCGGCGGCGTTTACGCGGCAGGATGCCGATGGTCAGCCGCAGGGCGGGTGGCAGCCGCAGGAACTCGTCACGCGCGAACAGGCGTGGTGGGCGATGACGGGTGCGGCGGCCTATGCCGGGTTTGCGGAGAAGCAGTTCGGGGCACTCGCGCCGGGCCAGCGGGCGGACTTCATCGTCGTCGACAAGGATCCGACTTTGGCCTCGCCGACCGACCTGCGCGCGACGAAGGTCAGCGAGACATGGATCGGCGGCGAAAAGGTCTGGACGCGTCAGTAACCGCGGTTACTGGCGCATCCGGATCAGGCCTTCCTGCGCGACGCTGGCGACGAGGCGGCCGTCGCGCGCGTAGATCTTGCCGCGGTTGAAGCCGCGGGCGTGGCCCGACCACGGGCTGTCGCACGCGTAGAGCAGCCAGTCGTCGGCGCGGAAATCCTCGTGCAGCCAGAGCGAATGGTCGAGGCTGGCGGTCTGTAGCCCCGGCGTGATCCAGTTCTTGCCGTGCGGCAGCAGCGCCGTGCCGAGCAGCGCCATGTCCGAGGCATAGGCGAGCACCGCGCGGTGCATCGCCGGATCATCGCCGATCGGCGCGACGAGGCGGAACCAGTTGGCGTAGTGCGGCTCCTGCGGGACGGGATCGATCCAGCTGCGCGGGTTGACCGGGCGGACCTCGATCGGCCGCCAGCGGAGCATGTGCGCGCGAAATTTCTCTGGGATGCCGTCGATATTCTCGAGCCGCAGGTCGCGGTCGGAACGCAGGGTTTCGGGCGCAGGCACGTCGGGCATCGCGTGCTGATGGTGCAGGCCCTCTTCCGGCATCTGGAACGAGGCGGCCATGTTGAGGATCGGCTGACCCTTCTGCATCGCGATCACGCGGCGAGTGGCAAAGCTGCGGCCCTCGAAGTCGCGGACGACGCGGTAGACGATCGGATAGTCTTCGTTGCCGGGACGCATGAAATAGGCGTGGAGCGAGTGCGCGGCCTTGGGGGCTTCGGTCGAACGCTGCGCGGCTTGCAGGGCTTGCGCGATGACCTGGCCACCGAACACGCGACCGACGCCGCCGGGCTGGCGTTTGCCGACATAGAGGTCGGTGTCGACTTCCTCGATTTCGAGGAGGTCGACCAGGCCTTGGGCGAGCGCTTCGGGCGTTACTTCGGCATTTTCAGCAGGCATCTGACCTCCATGTTCACCCGCGAAGGCGGGTGCCCAGACTGGGCCCCCGCCTTCGCGGGGGTACACCCTACGGTCAATACCCTGCGGCGATCGCCAGCCGATCCGCGTGGAAGTTCGCATCGCCGAACATCTCGGCGAGCACGCGCGCGCGCTTCATGTAGAAACCGATGTCGTATTCGTCGGTCATGCCGATGCCGCCGTGCATCTGGATGCCCTCCTGGACGCTGAGCGTCGTCGCCAGCGCGGTCATCGCCTTGGCCACCGAGACGGCTTCGTCGGCGCGGTCGCTGTTCTGGTCGAGCAGTTGCTGGGCCTTGAGGACGGCGGCGCGGGCGACTTCCATCTCGGAGTACAGATGCGCGGCGCGGTGCTGGAGTGCCTGGAAACTGCCGATCAGCGTGCCGAACTGCTTGCGCTGCTTCATATAGCCGACCGTCATGTCCATCGCGCCACCACCGACGCCGAGCAGTTCGGCCGACGCGCCGGTCCGGCCCGCGCGCAGGAGGCGGTCGAGCGGCGTGCGGCCTGCGTCGACTTCGCCGATCACTGCGTCTGCATCCACCTCGACGCCGTCGAACCCGAGCCGGGCGGCGAGGCTCGCATCGGCGAGGCGTTCGGCGGTCGCGGTCAGCCCGGCGGCGTCCTTCGGCACCGCGAACAGCGTGATGCCGTCAGCGTCGTCGTCCGAGCCGGCGGTGCGGGCGGCGACGATGATCAGGTCGGCGGTGTGGCCGTGCGTGACGAAGCGCTTGGCGCCGGTCAGCTTGAAGCCGTTGCCCGAGCGTTCGGCCTTCATCGCCACGGTGTCGCGGTGCTTGGCGGCTTCGTCGATCGCGAGTGCCGCCACGGTGTCGCCGGCGATGATGCCGGGGAACCAGCGTTCGGCCTGGCCCGTGCCCTTGAGCGCCTCGACGGCTGCGACCGCGGTGGAGAGGAACGGGGAGGGCGACAGGTTGCGGCCGATTTCCTCGAGCACGACGCCGGCCTCGACATGGCCGAGCCCGAGGCCGCCCTGGTCCTCGCCGATCAGGACGCCGGTGAAGCCCATTTCGGCGAATTGCTTCCACAGGTCGCGCGAGAAGCCGGTTGCGTCGTCGGCGTCGCGCAACGATCGCATGTGGCTGACGGGCGCGTGTTCGGCGACGAAATCGCGGATCGTGTCCTGAAGGACGGTCTGGTCGTCGTCTAGGTAGAGTGGCATTTCGGTGCTCCGACGCCCGGGAGACCTCCGTCACCCCAGCGGAAGCTGGGGTATCGTGCGGCAGGGGGGCGGTTCGTTACGGGGAGACCCCAGCTTTCGCTGGGGTGACGTGCTTTGGGGAGGTGGTCGGTCTGTCAGGCCGGCAGTTCGAGGATGCGCTTGGCGATGATGTTGAGCTGGATTTCGCTCGTCCCGCCCTCGATCGAGTTCGCCTTCGTCCGCAGCCACGATCGTGGGATCGCCCCGCCGCGCGAGCGGTCGCTGTCCCATTCGAGCGCGTCCGAGCCGCCGGCCGCCATCATCAGTTCGTACCGCGACTTGTTCAGCTCGGTGCCGTAATATTTCATCATGCTCGGCTGCGCGGGGTGTGCCTTGCCCGCCTTCAGCTCGTCGATGAAGCGCTCGGACATCGCCCCGAATGCCTTCGCCCGCACCTCGAACAGGGCGATCGACGCGCGCAGCAGCGGATCGGCGAGGCGGCCGTCATGGCCAAGCCCGACGGTGGCAATCGCGCCGTCGATCAGCGGGTTGCCGCCGCTCGACGCGAGACCCATGCCGGAGATCATCTCGCGCTCGTGGCCGAGCAGGTATTTTGCGACGTCCCAGCCCTTGTTCTCCTCGTAGACGCGGTTGACCTTGGGCACCTCGACATTGTCGAAGAAGGTCTCGCAGAAGGGCGAGTTGCCGCTGATGAGCAGGATCGGCTTGGTGGTGACGCCGGGCGAGGCCATGTCGAACAGCACGAAGCTGATCCCGCCCTGCTTCGACGTCTTGTCGGTGCGGACGAGGCAGAAGATCCAGTCGGCCTTGTCGGCGTAGGAGGTCCACACCTTCTGGCCGTTGACAAGATAATGGTCGCCCTTGTCCTCCGCCGACGTAGCTAGCCCGGCGAGATCGGAGCCGGCATTCGGCTCGGAATAGCCCTGGCACCAGCGGATCTCGCCGCGTGCGATCTTGGTGAGGTGATCGAGCTTCTGCTCCTCGGTGCCGTACTTTAGCAGCGCCGGCCCGAGCATCGATATACCGAACGAATTGAGCGGGTTGCGCGCCTTTATTGCCGCCATCTCTTCGCGCAGGATCTTGGTCTCGGCCGGCGACAGGCCGCCGCCGCCATAGGCCTTGGGCCAGTCGGGGACGGTCCAGCCCTTCGCCGCCATCTTGTCGAGCCACGCCTTTTGCGCAGGGCTCGACGGCTTGAACTGGCGGCCGCCCCAGCAGACGTCGTCCTCCGAGCGCACGGGTTTGCGCATCTCGGGCGGGCAGTTTTCCGCGAGCCAGGCGCGGGTTTCGGACCGGAAGGTGTCGAGGTCGGACATCGGATCAGCTCCTGCTTAATCGGTGGGCGAGCGCGGCGACGGCGATCGCGTCGTGGTCGCGGTTTCGGTTGGTGATGACTTGCACGCCGATCGGCAGGCCGCGCGGATCGGTGCCGACGGGCACGCTGGTCGCGGGCAGATTGGGGAAGGTGGCGAGCCCGGCCCAGGCGAACTGGACGCCGAACGGGGTGTCCTCGCCGTCGATCGATAGCGTGCGGCGGGCGACGTTGCGTTCGGCGATGTGAGGGAAGGCGTTCACGCCGCTGGCGGGCGCGATCACCGCGTCGAACTCTTCGAACAGCACGCCCCAGGTGCGCTGCATCCGCGCCTGCGAATCGAGCAGGTCGAACCAGTGCGACAGCGTCGCGACCTTGCCGTCGCGCGCGGGCCCTCCACGGGTCATCGCGATGCCGAGCATCCGCATGTAATCGGCGTGTTGCGCGGCGAGGTCGATCGGCGAGGGTTTGCGGGAAACGGAGGCGCCGGCCGCGGTGAGAGCTTCGCCGACACGCTCGATCGCGCCGACGATCGACGAATCGACGCGCGCCGAGGGATGCGCGGTGAGTAGCAGGATGCGCGGTCGGGCGAGGTCGACCGTCGCGCGCGGCAAGGGGATGTCGGCGAGGATGTCGAGCGCGGCGGCGAGATCCTCCGGGTTGCGCGCGAGTGGCCCGATCACGCCGAGGACGGCGCTTGCCCCGTCGGTACCGGGCACCCGGTGGCCGATATCGGACAGCGCGGCATAGGTCGGCTTGTGGCCCCAGACGCCGCAGAACGCCGCGGGCACGCGGATCGAGCCGCCGATGTCCGAGCCGAGTTCGAGCGGCACCATGCCGGACGCCAGCGCCGCGGCCGCGCCGCCCGACGATCCGCCGGGGGTGAGGCTAGGGTCGAGTGGATGGTTCGTCCGGCCATGGATTGGGTTGTCCGCCTGCCAGTCGCTCAGCCGCACGGGGACGTTGGTCTTGCCGAGGATGATCGCACCCGCCGCCTTGAGCCGGGTGACGGCCACCGCATCGCGGTCGACGATGTTCGCGCGGTGAACGCCGACGCCCCAGCTGGTCGGCAGGCCGGCGACGTCGAACGATTCCTTCACCGTCATCGGCACGCCGAACAGCGGCCGATTGTCCGGCCCTTCCGCGTCGAGCGCCCTTGCGGCGTCCCGAGCCCGCGCGAAATCGCGGACGACGACGGCGTTGATCGCACCGTCGCGCGCCTCGATCCGCGCGATCGCCGCGTCGCATTCGGCGAGCGCGGTCGTCTCGCCCGCACGGATCGCGGCCGCGGTCTGGAGCGCGGACCGCTCCATCAGCGTGCGATCGCCCGGGAGGTGGCGCGGCGTGCGGTCACTTCAGTCGGCCACCCGATGCGGCTGCGTCCTTCAGCGACTTGGCGACCGGGAAGCCGTATTTCTCGAGCCCCGCGACAACCTTCGCCAAGCCTTCCGACTGCGCCCAGAACATCGGGCCGCCGCGGTAGACGGGCCAGCCATAGCCGTAGATCCAGACCACATCGACGTCGGACGCACGCTGTGCCTTGCCCTCTTCGAGGATCAGCGCGCCTTCGTTGACCATCGTGTAGAGCGTCCGCACGACGATCTCCTCGTCGCTGATCTCGCGCGGCGTCACGCCCGACTTGGCGCGGAAATCGTCGATGATCTGCGTGACGCGCGGGCTGTTCGAGGGGGTGCGCTTCTCGTCGTAATCGTAGAAGCCGGCCTTGGTCTTCTGGCCCCAGCGGTTTTCGGCGGCGAGCGCGTCGCGGATGTTCTCGATCCGGCTCGGGTCGCGGTGCCAGCCGATGTCGACGCCGGCGAGGTCGCTCATCTGGAACGGCCCCATCGGCATGCCGAACGCGACATGGACCTTGTCGATCTGCTCGGGGCTCGCGCCCTCCAGCAGCAGCTTGGTCGCCTCGACCTGGCGCGGCATCAGCATGCGGTTGCCGATGAAGCCGTAGGTGACGCCGGCCACGACCGCGACCTTCTTGATCTTCTTGGCAAGCGCCATGACGGTCGCGAGCACGTCGTCGGCAGTCTTGTCGCCGCGCACCACTTCGAGCAATTTCATCACGTTGGCGGGCGAGAAGAAGTGCATCCCGACGACGTCCTGCGGCTGCTTGGTGCAGGCTGCGATCGCGTCGATGTCGAGATAGGAGGTGTTCGACGCGAGGATCGCGCCGGGCTTGGCGATCGCGTCGAGCTTGGTGAAGATCTCCTTCTTCACCTCCATCGTCTCGTACACCGCCTCGATGATCAGGTCGCATTCGGCGAGATCGGCGAAGTCGAGCGTCGGCTTCAGCGCGCCCATCGCCTGTTCGACCTGTTCGGGCTTGATCCGGCCCTTGGCGGCGGTCGCCTCGTAATTCTTGCGCACGACGCCGGTGCCGCGGTCGAGCGCGTCCTGCCGCATCTCGACGATCGTGACCGGGATGCCTGCCGACAGGAAGTTCATCGAGATGCCGCCGCCCATCGTGCCAGCGCCGATGACGCCGACGCGCTTGATCTCGCGCAGCTTGGTGTCGGCGGGGACGTCGTCGATCTTGGCGGCTTGGCGTTCGGCGAAGAAGATGTGGCGCTGGGCTGCCGACTGGCTGCCCATCATGAGCTTCATGAATTGCTGGCGCTCGAACGCGATGCCGTCTGCGAAGCTGGAGCCGTCCGCGGCCTTTTCGATGCAAGCAATGTTGGCAAGAGGCGCCTCGAAGCCACGGAAACGACGCGCGTTTTCCTTGTTGAACGCCGCGACCGCATCGGGGTCGGCCTGTGCGGTCTTCTCGGACGCGCGGGGCAGGGGGCGCTTGGTCGCGATCTCGCGGGCGAAGGCGATCGCATCTGCTTCGAGGCTGTCCTCGCCGACGATCTTGTCGATCAGGCCGGCATCGAGCGCCTTCTTTGCCGAGATCGGATCGCCCTTGGCGGTCATCTCCAGCGCGAGCTTCACGCCGGCGATGCGCGGGATGCGCTGCGTACCGCCGGCGCCGGGGAGCAGGCCGAGCTTCACTTCGGGGGTGCCGATCTTCGCCGACGGGACGGCGACGCGGTAATGGCAGCCGAGCGTGACTTCGCACCCGCCGCCGAGCGCGGTGCCGTGGATCGCGGCGACGACGGGCTTCGAGGAGGCCTCGATCATGTCGACAACGGTGGGGAGGCCGGGCTCGACCATTTCCTTGCCGAACTCGGTGATGTCGGCGCCCGCGAAGAAGGTGCGGCCGTCGCAGCGGATCACCATCGCGGCGATGCTGTCGTCGGCGACGCCGTCCTTGATCGCGGCCTCGAGCCCCTGGCGGACCGCGGCGCCGAGCGCGTTGACCGGCGGGTTGTTCGAGATGATGACGAGGATGTCGTCATGGCGTTCGGTGCGGATCGGGCTGGTCATACAATCTCCTGCGGTTTGAACGTCATGCCAGTGGACGCTGGCATCTCCTCGTAACGGGGAGACCCCAGCGTTCGCTGGGGTGACGGAATATTTGGACGGCGGTGGATCAGGTCATCGCGGCGTAGATCATGGTCTTCAGCTCGCGGCGGATCGGGTAGATGTTGCTCGGCGACACCTGCGTCATGAACACCATCGAGACGCGCTCGACGGGATCGATGAAGAACGCGGTCGAGAACATGCCGCCCCAGTAATATTCGCCCTGCGAGCCCGGGACCATCGACCTGGCGACGTCGTCGTTGATCGCGAAGCCGAGGCCGAAGCCGGTGCCGGCGTTGGCCGCCTCGCTGAACAGCGACGTCGACATCGCCGCGAGATCGGATTTTCCGGGCAGGTGATTCTGCGTCATCAGCTCGATCGTCTTGTGCCCGAGGATGCGCACGCCGTCGAGTTCGCCGCCGTTCAGCAGCATCGTGCAGAAGCGGTGGTAATCGAGCGCGGTCGAGACAAGGCCGCCGCCGCCGGAGACGAGCTTCGGCATCCGGCTCCATGCGCTGTCCTCGCCGCGATCGTACATAACGCGGCCTTTTCCGGCGACGAGCGTGTAGCAATCGGTCAGGCGGTCGAGCTTGTCGGCAGGGACCTGGAAAAAGGTGTCGTCCATCTTCAAGGGCACGAAGATGCGGTCGCGGAAGAACTGGTCGAGCGGCAGGCCCGAGACGCGCTGGACGACCGCGCCGAGCACGTCGGTAGCGACCGAGTAGTTCCACGCGGTGCCGGGTGAGAATTCGAGCGGGATCTTCGCCAGCGCCGCGACGAAGCCGTCGAGGTCGTGGCCTCCGTGCCAGCTCTCGATCTTCCCCTCGCGGTAGGCGGCGTCGACGTTCGAGCGGTTCTGGAAGCTGTAGGTGAGCCCCGACGTATGCCGCAGCAGGTCGACCATCCGCATCGGCTCGGCGGTCGGCTTGGTCACGAACGGCACGCCGCCACCGCCGCCGTCATACACGCCGATGTCCTTGAACTCGGGCAGGACGTGATGGACCGGGGTATCGACCGCGACGAGGCCCTGCTCGACCAGCATCATGAAGGCGACCGAGGTGATCGGCTTGGTCATCGAGGCGATTCGGAACAGCGAGCGCTCGTCGATCGGCGGGCCGCCCTCACGCGCGGCGCCCGCATGCGAGAAATGGACGATTTCGCCGTCGCGCGCGATCAGCAACTGCGCGTTGGGGAGCTTGCCCGAGTCGACATAGCGCGTCTGGAGCAGCGTATCGATCGCCGCCAGCCGGCTCGCGTCGAAGCCCTGCGCGGAGGCCTTGGCGAATTTCACGATTTTCTCGCTCCCGTCATGGCGCGGTCCATACCCCTGCTTCTAACTTGTCGCCTCTATTGCCTTGAGCGCGCCGTGAATCAACTATAACCTGTCTTCGAACAGGCGATTTGCCAAACCCGAAATTCAACTCTGGAGTTACCCGGTCTTGCCAAGCGAACCGATCATCGCACTCGATCCCTCCTGGCCGGCGATGTCGGTCGCCGATGCCGACCGACTGCTGACCGCCCCCGGCGCGAAATTCGAGATGGAGACGGTGTCGATCCGCGGCGTCGAAACGCGCGTGTGGAAGAACGCGCCGCCGTCGCTCCGGTGGTTGGCCGAGGCGGCGCGCGCGCATGGCGAGCGGGTGTTCACGATCTACGAGGACGAGCGGGTCACGTACGAGGCGAACTTCCGCGCGATCGCGACGCTGGCGCAGCGGTTGCGGGCGATGGGGATCGGGCCGGGCGACCGGGTGGCGCTGGCGATGCGGAACCTGCCCGAATGGCCGGTGGCGTTCTTTGCAAGCGCGAGCATCGGCGCGATCGTGGTGCCACTCAACGCGTGGTGGACCGGGGCCGAGCTCGAATACGGGCTCGCCGATTCGGGTGCGCGCGTGCTGATCACCGATGACGAGCGGCATCACCGGCTGGAGGACGTGTACGCGACGCTGCCCGCGCTGGAGCATGTGTTCGTCGCACGCGCGGCCGAGCCGCTGACCGGCATCGTCACGCGGCTGGAGGACGTGATCGGGACGCCGCATGATTGGGCTGCGCTGCCCGATCTCGCGCTGCCCGAGGCGGAGATCGCGCCCGACGACGACGCGACGATCTTCTACACCAGCGGCACCACCGGCGCGCCGAAGGGGGCATTGGGGACGCATCGCAACATGATGTCGAACATCCTGTCGGGTGGCTATTCGTCGGCGCGGGCGTTCCTGCGGCGCGGCGAGGCACCGCCCGAGCCGACGCCGCGCACGGCACTGACGGTGATCCCGCTGTTTCACGTCACGGCGTGCTCGGCGGGGATGATGGGCGTGATCGCGACCGGCAGCACGATGATCTTCATGCGCAAATGGGACACGATCCGCGCGATGGAGATCATCGCGCGCGAGAAGGTGAACGTGACGGGCGGCGTGCCGACGATCGCGTGGCAATTGCTCGAGCATCCCGATCGCGACCGCTACGACCTCTCGTCGCTCGAATCGATCGCCTATGGCGGCGCGCCGGCCGCGCCCGAGTTGGTGCGGCGGATCCACGCCGAGTTCGGCGCGATGCCCGCCAATGGCTGGGGCATGACCGAGACGATGGCGACGGTCACGCATCATGGCGGCGAAGATTATCTCAACCGGCCCGACAGCGCCGGACCGCCGGTCGCCGCCGCCGATCTGAAGATCGTCGCGGACGACGGGGTGACCGAGCTGCCGACGGGCGAGGTCGGCGAGCTCTGGGCGCGCGGGCCGATGATCGTGAAGGGCTATTGGAACAAGCCGGACGCGACCTCGGCGACGTTCGTCGATGGCTGGGTGCGGACCGGCGACCTTGCGCGGCTCGATGACGAGGGGTTCTGCTACATCGTCGACCGGGCGAAGGACATGATCATCCGCGGCGGCGAGAACATCTATTCGAGCGAGGTGGAGAACGTTCTCTACGCGCATCCCGCGGTGACGGATGCGGCGCTGATCGGCTTGCCGCACCGGATCCTGGGGGAGGAACCGGCGGCGGTGGTGCACCTGGCACCGGGTGCGATCGCGACCGAGGCGGAATTGCAGGGCTGGGTTCGACAGCATGTCGCGGCGTTCAAGACGCCGGTGGCGGTCCGGTTCGTCCACGAGACCCTGCCGCGCAATGCGAATGGGAAGATCTTGAAGAAGGAGCTGCAGGCGTTGTTTGCGGATCGGGTGGGGGTGGGGGCTTAAACCTTTCCCCTCCCTTCCAGGGAGGGGAGCATGTCTGTCTTTCAAGGTCGGCCGGCAGCCACCACCGCATCGACCGCCGTCTTCCATCCCGCCAGTCGTGTCTGTCGCTCGTCTTCGCCAAGCGACGGCGTGAACGTCTCGACGTCGCCGCGCATCGCAGTCGCCTCCTCCAGGTCGGCGAACACGCCCGCGCCGACGCCCGCCAGCATCGCGGCGCCCAGCGCGGTCGTCTCGGCGAATTTCGGGCGCTCGACCGTGATGCCGAGCAGGTCGGCCATGTCCTGGGCCATCCAGTCGTTGGCGACCATGCCGCCGTCGATCCGGAGAGACTCCCAGTCGATGCCGTCGGCGGCGAAGGCGGTCTTCAGGTCGTGCGCCTGGTAGGCCATCGCCTCCAGTGCGGCGCGGACGATATGGGCTTTGCCGGTCGCGAAGCTGAGCCCGGAGATGCTGGCACGGGCGTCGGGTTCCCACCACGGCGCGCCGAGGCCGCTGAGCGCGGGCACGAGGTAGACGCCGCCATTGTCGGGCAGGCTGCGCGCGAGCGCTTCTGTTTCGGCGGCGGTGGCGATCAGGCCCAGCGTGTCGCGGAGCCACTGGACGAGGCTGCCGGCGACGAACACCGATCCCTCCAGCGCATAGGCGCGGACGCCGCCGAGCTGCCACGCCACGGTCGAGAGCATGCGGTGGCCTGACGTCGGCGGCGTCGCACCGGCATGGGTGAGGATGAACGCGCCGGTGCCGAAAGTCGCCTTGGTCTGGCCGGGCGCGAGGCAGGCCTGGCCGATCGCCGCGGCCTGCTGGTCGCCGGCGATGCCGCAGATCGGGATCGCGGTGCCGAACGCGGTCGTCTCGCCGAACCGGCCGGCGCAATCGACGATCTCGGGCAGCGCCGCGCGCGGCACGCCGAACAGCGTGCAGAGGTCGTCGTCCCATTGCCCGGTCGCGACGTCCATCAGCGCGGTGCGCGAGGCGTTGGTCGCGTCGGTGATGTGGAGCCCGCCGGTCAGCTTCCAGATCAGCCAGCTGTCGACCGTCCCGATCGCGAGCCGGTCGCCGGCGTCGCCCAGTTGCGGCCATTCGCGCATCGCCCAACCGATCTTCGACGCGGAGAAATACGGATCGAGCAACAGCCCGGTCTTCGCCTGCACCGCGGCCTCGTGGCCAGCCTCGCGCAGGTCGCGGCAGGTCGCGGCGGTTCGGCGGTCCTGCCAGACGATCGCGGGGGCGAGCGGCTCGCCGGTTTCGCGGTCCCAGAAGACGATCGTCTCGCGCTGGTTGGTGAGGCCGATCCCGGCGATCCGTGCGGCGCCGCCGGCTTGTGCGACCATCGCCGCGGTCACGCGCAACGTCTTGCGCCAGATCTCGGCGGCGTCGTGCTCGACCCAGCCCGAGCGCGGGTATTTCTGGTCGAGCGCACGCGCCTCGCTGGCGATGCACCGGCCGTCGGTCGCGAACAGCATCGCTCGCGTCGAGGTGGTGCCCTCGTCGATGACGAGAATTAGATCGGAAGCGGCGTTCGGCATGCTTGAATGCTAGCCACGATTACGGGATGGGGGAACAAAGGAAAATACCATGACGGACGAGGGCCTTCGCCAGAATCAGGACCAGGAGCACGCAGAGAGTGCTGCCGTTGCCGATGGTCCCCCGGCGGAGAGTGCGTTCGGGTTGCCGATCGGGGTCGGCGTCGAAGATGCGATGCGGATCGCGCAGCGGCGCGACCGGCTGTTGGCGGCCTTGACGCTGACCGCCGGAATCGGGCTGATCCTTGCCACGCCGTTCGCGCTGAAATCGGGGGCGGAGTTCTTCCTGCCGTTGACCGCCGCGCTGGTGATCGCGGTCGCGCTGGTGCCGGTGCTCGAATGGCTGGAGCGACGCCATGTGCCGTCGCCGCTCGCCGCGATCCTGTGCATCCTCGTCTTCCTGATCGCCGCCAATATCGCGATCGCCGCGATCCTGGTGCCCGCGACCGACTTCTTCCGGTTGCTGCCGACGCGGCTTGACCGGATCCAGAGCAACTTGGCCCCGCTGCTCGATCTGTATTCGAGCCTCGAGAAATATGTGAACAAGACTCTGCGGCAGGTCGCGTCGACGCCGATCAAGCAGCCAGCGACCGCGGGCGTCGCTGCGCCGGGCTCTATCCTCGAACTCGCCGCGACATCGGCACCGGCGGTGATCGTGCAGTTCCTGTTCGGCGTGCTGATCGTGTTCTTCTTCCTGTCGGGCTGGACGCGGATGCGGCGCCAGACGATCACCGGGCGGACCAGCTTCGATGGCGCGATGGCGACCGCGCGCGTCATCCAGGACATCGTCGACGACGTGTCGGCGTATCTCGGCACGATCACGCTGATCAATATCATCCTCGGGGTCATTACCGGTACCGCCTTGTGGTTCATCGGCATGCCGTATCCGGCGATGTGGGGCGGGATCGTCGCTTTGCTGAACTACATCCCGTACTTTGGCCCGGTGATCGGCGCATTCCTGCTCGCGCTCGGTGGGCTGATGACGTTCTCCGACATCTGGATGGCAATGTTGCCGCCGGCGCTGATGTACGGGCTTCACCTGGTCGAGGCGAACGCGATCACGCCACTGGTGGTGGGGCATCGGCTGTCGGTCAGTCCGTTGCTGGTGCTGATCTCGCTGAGCTTCTGGGGATGGGTCTGGGGCACCACGGGCGCGCTGCTGGCGGTACCGCTGCTGATCATCCTGCAGACCGTCCTCGGGGCGGCTGGAAAGCCCGATATCGCGGGGTTCCTGTTCGAGCACGGGACGCTGGTGCAGCCGAAAGCTGGCCGAAATCGTCGGGGCGACGAGCCACGCGACCCGCAACGCGAAACTGGGGGTTGACGGTATCCGAACCCTCGCCTAGTTGCCGCCTCCACGCTGTTTCAGCGGGTGTAGCTCAGTTGGTTAGAGCGCCGGCCTGTCACGCCGGAGGTCGCGGGTTCGAGTCCCGTCACTCGCGCCATCGTTTGATGGTTCGAGGTAGTGTTGAAGATCGTGACGGGCCGTCAGACGCTTTTTCGAAAGCGTGGTTCGTCATTGGGAATGCGGGTGTAGCTCAGTTGGTTAGAGCGCCGGCCTGTCACGCCGGAGGTCGCGGGTTCGAGTCCCGTCACTCGCGCCACCCTGTTTGGGGTGAGCGCGTATCCTTCAGAAAATATCGAATGCCACGAGCATTCTGTCCCGCCGCTGATGCGTGGACCCCCCGCTGTTCGTGCTGAGTTGAGACCAGGTAGCTCCGTCAGGAGCGTGTCGCGGGCTCGTATCGAAGCATCTGTTCCGCGTGCCAACCTGTCCTTCGATACGCCCTCTCGATACGCTGCTTCGCAGCTACTCGATGGCTACTCAGGACGAACGGTGGTGGGGCGACGGTCGATAGGCGGCGGTGGACGGTGCTCGGTCGAACGGGTCTTCTCGATGGCGGATCGCCATTAGATGCTTCCGCGACCCTGCTCCCCTCCCTGGAAGGGAGGGGTAGGGGGTGGGTTGGGTTCCGTATTGTCGAACGTCGGCGGCACAAGCTGGCCTACCCACCCCCAACCCCTCCCTTTCAGGGAGGGGAGCAAGTCGCCCTCTATCCGCTCGACTTGCCCTTGATCCGCTTCAATTCAGGCTGGCTGCTACCGGCCCAGTTCCATCCAGCGCAGGACCGGTTTCAGCGGCGCGATCCAGATCAGGCCGGTGAACAGGTAGAAGACGAGTTGCGCGAGCCAGTGCCAGCCGCCGACGATCGTCGACATACTGACGATCGCCACGCACCAGAGCATGATGAACAGCAGGATGCCGAGCATCCCTGCGGGCTTGCGCCAGGTGGGCGTCATGGGGTGATCCATTCGAGTTCGGTGGCGATGGCGTGGAGCGGGACGTCCCACGGGTCTGGCGTCAGGCTGTCGACCTGTTGCACCGACAGCGCGATGCCGACCCGCCAAGCGTTGGGATGCGCCAGAAACGCGCGGTCGTAATAGCCGGCTCCCTGGCCGATCCGGTTGCCTTGCCGGTCGAAGCCCACGAGTGGCGTGAGGATGATGTCGGGTTCGAGCTCGGCAGCGTCCTCGGCGGGCTGGTGCAGCCCGAACGGTCCGGCGATCAGCGCAGCCTCGGTCGCCCAGGACAGGAACCGCATCGGCAGCGACCGGCGTACGACATGGGGCAGGGCGATCACGCAGCCCGCGTCGACCGCGGCGCGTGCGAACGGCGACGGGTCGGCCTCGCCGCCGAACGGGACATAGGAGGCGACCGTCGCTCCCGGGCTCAGCCGGGCCAGAAACGCCGGGGGCACCGGGATCGTCACGGGGGGGCAGGCTTCGCGCGCGGCGCGGAGCGAGGCTCTGAGCGCACTCTTGGCCATGACGCGCGCGGTCTCGTCGGTCATGGGTGCGCAACTCTGCGAAATGGTGGTGTGGCGGGCCCACCATGGCCGTGTGCCGGGTTATCCACTGACGCACGGTACGTCAGGTGGGGACCATATGCTTCGGACCAGGATCCTAACAGGGACAGCCCCCTATGGATGATGAATAGCCTCAGGGATAATAAAGGCTCGTACCGGGCAGAACCCGCCAGCGCCAATCTAGGCGTTCGGGGGACTTAGCTCAAGGGCTTCCGCGAGCCCTTCGAGACGATCGGCGATCCGGGTGAGTGCGATCTCGCTGACCGCGGAGCCTTCGGGCGGGCGATGCGCGGCTTCGTCGAGGTCGTCGGCGAGCATCAGCGCGACGAACAGCATCGCGCGTTCGACGCTGAGGCCGCCGGCGGCGCGGTCCGCGGTCGGCCAGCGCTCGGCAACCATCGCACCGAGCATCCGGACGCGCGACTCTTCGCCGTCACGGCAGGCGACGGCATGGGGGCGGCCGCCGATATCGAGCATGACCTGTGCCATTAGTTCGAGCTCCCCATCAGTTTGAACTGCCGCGCGTGATGACGTCGTCGAGCGCGGCGACGGCCTCGGCCATGCGGGCCTTCAGCGCCGCATGGCGTTTGGCGAGCGCATCGCCGCTGCGCGCGCGCGCGTCGATCGCGGCTTCGATCCGGGCGATCGCGGCGTCGATCCGGTCGACGGCGGACGGCGCGTCGGCGCCGTCGCCGACTGCCGGCGCTTCGGTAAGTGTGTCTGACATGCAATGCGAGATAGCATGGCCGGGGGGCGCGACAAGTCGGTTTCGCCCCTGCGATCCGCGATCCACGGTGTTGACAGGGCGCCCCACCGCCCCGCAAAGGCATCGCGCCCGGAACGGACTCGCGGGCGTAGCGGAGAGACAGCAATGACGGTCAAGGTTGCGATCAACGGTTTCGGGCGCATCGGCCGTCTCGTCGCCCGCGCGGTACTCGAACAGTCGAACGGCGCCCTCGAACTCGTCGCGATCAACGATCTCGGCGACGCCAAGTCGAACGCCTGGCTGTTCAAGCGCGACAGCGTCCATGGCAAATATCCGGGCGAGGTCTCGGCCGAGGGCAACGAGCTGGTCGTCGACGGCAAGCGCATCCGCGTCACCGCCGAGCGCGATCCTGCGAACCTGCCGCACAAGGAACTGGGCGTCGAGATCGTGCTCGAATGCACCGGCTTCTTCACCGACAAGGCGAGCTGCCAGAAGCATCTCGATGCGGGCGCGAAGAAGGTGCTGATCTCGGCGCCGGGCAAGGGCGTCGACCTGACCGTAGTCTACGGCGTCAACCACGACAAGCTGACCGCCGAGCACACGATCGTCTCGAACGCGTCGTGCACCACCAACTGCCTCGCGCCCGTCGCCAAGGTGCTGAACGATGCGATCGGCATCGAGCGCGGGCTGATGACGACGATCCACGCCTATACCAACGACCAGAAGATCCTCGATCAGATCCACCCGGACCTGCGTCGCGCGCGTGCGGCCGCGATGTCGATGATCCCGACCACCACGGGCGCCGCGCGCGCCGTTTCGGAAGTGCTGCCCGAACTGAAGGGCAAGCTCGACGGCTCGGCGATCCGCGTCCCCGTGCCCGACGTCTCGCTGATCGACCTGACCTTCACCCCGTCGCGCGACACGACGCGTGAAGAAGTGAATGCGGTGTTGAAGGCGGCATCCGAGAGCGGCCCGCTGGTCGGCGTGCTCGACTGGTCGGACGAGCCGCTCGTGTCGATCGATCTCCAGCATACCCCGGCGTCGTCGACGATCGACAGCCTGGAGACCGCGGTGATCGACGGCAAGCTGGTCCGCGTCGTCAGCTGGTATGATAACGAATGGGGCTTCTCGAACCGCATGGTCGATACTGCGACCGCGATGGCGAAGTTCATTTAAGCCTGCGATCTATGCACCCCCTCTTCCGTTCGCTTCGAGCGCAGTCGAGAAGTCGCCTACCGTGACAGATGATGTTTCGACTGCGCTCGACACGACCGGCGAGGGGGCGGTGGCCCGGACTTTTAGGATGGTTGGCACCATCGCCGGGATCGCCCGCCACGCTCGCGCGAAGGGGCCTATGGAGGTCCTCGACCGAGTGGGGATCACCATCAAGGCTGGCCTCGACGGTGATTTTCGCGGTCGTGTGAAGCCCAGCGGCAAAGGCCGGCGGCAGGTGACGTTGCTCGAACGCGGCGACTGGACTGCGGCGATGGCGGAGGTCGGTGCCGATCTCCCTTGGTACGAGCGCCGCGCGAACCTGCTGGTCGACAGCTTCGACCTTCCCCAGATACCCGGCACGCGACTCCGCATCGGTGCGGACGTCGTGCTCGAGGTGACGCGCCACACCGATCCGTGCGACCGCATGGACGCGTTGGCGCCAGGATTGTTCGCCGCGTTGACGCCGGACTGGCGGGGCGGGGCCTGTACCCGAGTTTTGATGGGCGGCATCATTGCCGTCGGTGATGAGATCAGGATCGAAGAACCATGAGCAAGCCATTCAAGACAATGGATGATATGGGCGACGTTCGCGGCAAGCGGGTGCTCGTTCGCGAAGACCTGAACGTGCCGATGGCCGAGGGCCACGTCACCGACGACACGCGTCTGCGCGCCACGGTGGCGACGATCGGCGAGCTCGCCGACAAGGGCGCGATCGTCCTCGTCCTCGCGCATTTCGGCCGTCCCAAGGGGGTGCCGAGCCCGGACTTCTCGCTGTCGCAGGTGGTGAAGCCGTATAGCGACGTGCTGGGCCGCGAAGTCCGGTATGTCGACTGGGAGGGCGCGGATGACGCCGTCGCGATGCTCGAACCCGGCGATATCGCGGTGTTGGAGAACACGCGGTTCTTCGGCGGCGAAGAGAAGAACGACCCGGCGGTGGTGCAACGCTTTGCCCGCCTCGGCGACCTGTACGTCAACGACGCATTCTCCGCCGCACATCGCGCGCATGCATCGACCGAGGGCCTTGCGCATGTCCTCCCCGCCTTTGCTGGCCGCGCGATGGAAGCCGAACTCGACGCGCTCCAGAAGGCACTGGGCGCGCCCGAGCATCCGGTTGCCGCGGTCGTCGGTGGCGCCAAGGTCTCGTCTAAGCTCGACGTGCTGCGTCACCTCGTCACCAAGGTCGATCATCTGATCATCGGTGGCGGCATGGCCAACACCTTTCTCGCCGCGCGGGGAGTCGATGTCGGTAAAAGCCTGTGCGAGCATGAGCTTGCGAGCGTTTGCGAACAGATTATGGAAGCTGCGGATAAGGCGAACTGCACGGTTCACCTGCCGTACGACGTGGTGGTCGCCAAGGAGTTCAAGCCGAACCCCGTAACGCGGACCGTCAACGTGCATGAAGTCGCCGCCGACGAGATGATCCTCGATGTTGGCCCGGCTGCGGTCGAGTCGCTTGGCGACGTGCTCAAGAACTGCCGCACGCTCGTGTGGAACGGCCCGCTCGGCGCGTTCGAGACGCCGCCGTTCGACACCGCCACCGTCGCGCTCGCCAGGACCGCAGCGGCGCTGACCGAGGGCGGCTCGCTCGTCTCGGTCGCGGGTGGCGGCGATACGGTGGCCGCGCTCAACCATGCCGGTGTCGCCGACGCGTTCACCTTCGTCTCGACCGCGGGCGGCGCGTTCCTGGAGTGGATGGAAGGCAAGGACCTTCCCGGCGTCGCGGCGCTTACCCGCTAGGTGGTAGGTGCCGGTTCTCTAAGCATCGGCACCAATATCCGGTTCAGATCGTCGAGGTCGAACGCGCCGACCTTTGCATAGCGGACGACCCCGGCGCGATCGATGATGTAGTTGGTCGGCAGCGCGCCCATGACCCCGAATCGTCCCTTGATCCGCCGTGCTGAAGGGATCGCCATTGCGGCAAATAGTGGCTTGAGCCTGTAGGCGGGTACCGAGTCCTCCGTGGCGACCGCAAACACGCGCAGGCCGTTGCCCTTGCGGAGCCGGTAGTAGGTATGGAGCAACGGCAGTTCCCTCTTGCACGGCCCGCACCACGTCGCCCAGAAATTCAGGACGACGACCTGTCCGCGCAGGTCGGCGCTGCGGATCTTGCTGCCGTCGATCATCGTCAGTTCATAGTCCGGGGCCTTCTCGCCGACCTTGATCGGGGCCGACGCAGCCGTGGTCGCCAGCAACAGCGCCCCCGCGATCATTCCGCGCACCACTGATCTCATGCCCCGTCCCCTTTTCTGATATCCTCTGCTCCGGGCCGGCTACCGTCAATCGTGCGGTAGAGCGGGCGGGCAGGGACTTGATCGTGCTTTGCGAGACGCCTATGTTTAACGTGTTAAACGGAGACTCGAATGCTTGGCGTCAGGCTCGATAGCGACCTGGAAGAGCGACTCGCGGCGGTTGCGCGCACCCAGGGGCGCAGCAAGAGTGACATCGCACGAGAGGCGGTGCGGCGCTATGTCGAGCGTCACGACGAAGCGTTTCTGGCCGAAGCGAAGCGGCAGTCACTCGTGGCCGCCGTGCAGGATCAGCAGGCGCGGGACGAGGACTGGGACGCGCTCCTCGCGACGCCGTCCGCATGAAAATTCAACGTGGCATGATCATTGGCGCGGGCAAGGGCGATGTGTCTCGCAACCTGCGGCCGTTTCTCGTCGTGCAGTCTGACGTGTTTTCCGATCATGCGACGATTTCGCTCTGTCCGCTGACGAGCGTCATCAGCGGCACCAATCTCTTTCGCGTTTCGCTCGAGGCGTCGGCAGGGACCGGCCTCACGCGCGATACCGAGATCCAGGTCGACAAGCTCGAGACGCTCGACCGCGACGAGATCATCAAGATTATCGGCATCATTCCCATCACCACCATGACCAGGGTCGACGACGCGCTGCGCCGCTGGCTCGAACTTTAAGACAGGACCTCAGCATGACCTCGACGATCACTCCAGAAGTCAAAACCATCCTCGACAAGTACGAGGCCACCAGTTCGGCAGTGAAGGCGAACCTCGCCCGCATCCTGATGAAGGGGAAACTCGGCGGCACCGGCAAGCTGGTGATCCTGCCGGTCGACCAGGGCTTCGAACATGGTCCGGCGCGCAGCTTCTCCGTGAACCCGGCGGCGTACGACCCGCATTATCATTACCAGCTCGCGATCGATGCGGGGCTCAGCGCCTATGCGGCACCGCTCGGGATGCTCGAAGCGGGGGCGGATACGTTCGCCGGGCAGATCCCGACGATCCTGAAGTGCAACAGCTCGAACAGCTGGGCGACGTCGATCGACCAGGCGGTGACCGCGACGGTGTCGGACGCGGTGCGGCTCGGTTCGGCGGCGATCGGCTTCACGATCTATCCGGGGGCGGACCAGTTCTTCGATCTCGTCGAAGAAATCCGCGAGCTTAGCGAAGAGGCAAAGTCGGTCGGTATCGCGACGGTCATCTGGTCCTATCCGCGTGGCGGCGAGCTGACCAAGGACGGCGAACTCGCGCTCGACGTCGGGGCCTATGCCGCGCACATCGCGGCATTGCTCGGCGCGCACATCATCAAGACCAAGCTCCCGACCGCGCATATCGAGCAGAAGGAAGCCAAGCCGCTGTATGCGAACACCGATTGGTCGAAGCAGTCGGACCGCGTGAAGCACGTCGTCCAGTCGAGCTTCGCCGGACGTCGCATCAACGTCTTCTCGGGCGGCGCGTCGAAGGGCGAGGACGCGATCTTCCAGGATGCGCGCGACATTCGCGACGGCGGCGGCAATGGCTCGATCATCGGCCGCAACACCTTCCAGCGCCCGCGCGGCGAGGCGCTCGCGATGCTCGACCGCATCATCCGCATCTACAAGAACGAGGAATAAGCCTTTCCGTGCGCGGCCCGTCACCCCGGTTTGCGCCGGGGTGACGGGCGGCGCGCGAGCGGCTAGGGCGAATCGCATGACCGAATTCGAAGATCCGCTGGGCCCGCTCGACCCGAACTTTGCCGAGAATTTCCGCCGCGACATGCGCCGGCCGGCTTGCCAATTGTACCTGGTGTCGCCGCTGGACGTCGGCGGCGACTTTCCCGAGCGGCTGGACCGGGCGCTCGGCGCTGGCCCGGTCGCGGCGTTCCAGTTCCGCGTGAAGGATATCGACCAGCATGCGGCCGCCGCGCTGGGCGAGCCTTTGCGCAAGATCTGCGCGGATCACGACGTGGCGTTTATCGTCAACGACGATATCGGGCTGGCCAAGCGGCTCGATGCCGATGGCGTGCATCTCGGGCAGGAGGACGGCGATCCGCGCGAGGCGCGCGCGCAACTCGGGCCGAATGCGCAGATCGGCGTGACGTGCCACGGGAGCCGTCATCTCGCGATGGAAGCGGGCGAGGCGGGCGCCGACTACGTGGCGTTCGGCGCGTTCTATCCGTCGACGACCAAGGAGGTCAGCCATCTGGCCGAGCCGGTGACGTTGTCGTGGTGGTCGACGCTGTTCGAGATTCCGTGCGTGGCGATCGGGGGCATTACGGTAGAGAACGCAGCGCCGCTGGTCGCTGCGGGTGCGGATTTCCTCGCGGTGTCCCATGCGGTCTGGGGGGGCGACGAGGTCGCGGCGGTCAAGGCGTTCGGCGAGGTTCTCGCCAAGCGTTGAGCTACCGAGCTGGACGATGAACCGACCCCCGTCATCCTGACGAAAGTCAGGATCCAGGGTAATCGAGCGGTGTCGCTTGCGGCTCTGGATCCTGACTTTCGTCAGGATGACGGTGTTTGTCGAGTAATGGACTTTCGTCAGGATGACGGGCGTTCTTTCTCGCGACAGCGTTTCTGCAGCGTGGCCAACGGAAACAACCGCCGTTCCGACCGTTTGATGCAGAAGCGTAACGGTGTGGGATGACGGGTATGACAGCATTTACGACCAAGGCCTCTATCTTCTCGGCCTGCCTGCTCGCCGGATCGAGCGCAGTGGCGCAGACGTCTCCGACCAAGACCGTACCGCTCGATCGCAACGTGCTGCACGTCCAGGTTATCCTCGACCATCTCGGCTTTGGGCCGGGCGTACTCGACGGCCGCGGCGGGCAGTCGCTGGTGGCAGCGCTGAAGGGGTTCCAGGAGGCGAAGGGTCTGCCGATCACCGGCAAGCCCGATGCGCGGACGTTGCAGGCCTTGTATCCGTACCGCGCGTCGCGGCCGACGGTGACCGTGGCGCTGACCCCGGAGATGCTGGCGGGGCCGTACGTCAATCCGCTGCCCAAGGATCCGGCCAAGCAGGCCGAACTCCCGTCGCTTGGCTACAAGACGGTGATGGAGAAGCTTGGCGAGATGTTCCACACCACACCGGCGGTGATCATGGCGCTGAACTCGCCGACGACGAAGCTGTCACCTGGCACGAAGGTCGTATTCCCGAACGCCCTGCCGTCTTCGCGCGCCTATGATCCGAAGCTGAAGCCCGACTGGATTGCGACGCTGACGATGCTCAACGTCGACGCCGTGCAGCCCAAGGCCGATCACCTGGTCGTCGACAAGTCCGACGGCGTGCTCCGCGTCCTGGATGCGAACGACAAGCTGATCGCGCAATTCTCGGCGACGATGGGGTCGAGCCATGACCCGCTGCCGCTCGGTACGTGGAAGATCTACGGGTCCGATTACAACCCCAAGTTCCACTTCAACCCGGCGCTGTTCTGGGATGCCAAGAAGGGCCAGCAGAAGGAGATGCTGCCGCCGGGGCCGAACGGGCCGGTCGGCGTCGTCTGGATGGACCTGTCGAAGGAGCATTACGGGATTCACGGCACGCCCAACCCCGAGACGATTGGTCGTGCCGAAAGCCATGGCTGCATCCGCCTGACCAACTGGGATGCGGCACGGCTGTCGATGATGATCAAGCCGGGGATCAAGGCGGTCTTCCAGGCGTAATCCGGTGACGCGAACGTTCTGGATCATTCTCGGGTTGATCGTCGTGGTCGTCGGCGGGTTCGCGTCGATGCTTTCGTTTGGCAGTGGTGGGGCTCGGCAGGTGCCTTGGCGCAAGTCGCTGCCACTCGCTGAATCCGCTGTGGCCGTTCCCGTACAACCCGGCGCGTTGGCGGTCCCGGTCGCCGGTGTTGCACGCGAGGCTATCGCAGACAGCTGGAACGACGCGCGCGGGGGCGGGACGCGCGGCCATCACGGCACCGATATCATGGCACCGGGCGGCACGCCGGTCGTAGCGGCCGCGCCCGGGCGGATCGAGAAGCTGTTTCAAAGCGGGCTCGGCGGCACGACGCTGTACGTCCGGTCCCTCGACCGGCGCTGGACCTATTATTACGCGCATTTGGCCGGATATGCCGCCGGGGTACGTGAAGGCATGATGGTGAAGGCGGGTGATCCGCTTGGCTATGTCGGCGATACCGGCGATGCGGGGGCCGGCAACTACCATCTCCATTTCGGCATGGCGCGGATGCAGCCAGGGCAACGCTGGTATCAAGGCGCGGAGGTGAACCCGTACCCCCTGCTTGCCGGAACGAGGGCGTCCCGCTAAAGCCCGCCGCTTCGGGTTTCCGCAGAGCATGCTTCGCGGATGCCCCTAGCTCTTTCCAGCAGGAATCGGTCATGAAGATCAACGCGGTCGAGATTCGTCCCGGCAACATCCTTGAATATGAGGGCGGCATCTGGCGCGCCGTCAAGATTCAGCACACCCAGCCCGGCAAGGGCGGCGCCTATATGCAGGTCGAACTGAAGAACCTGATCGACGGCCGCAAGAACAACATCCGTTTCCGCTCCGCCGAGAGCGTCGAGAAGGTGCGGCTCGAAACTGTCGATTTCCAGTTCCTGTTCCGCGACGGCGACATGCTCACCTTCATGGACAAGGTCAATTACGAGCAGATCTCGCTCGATGCCGACATCCTGGGCGACGCCGCGGCGTTCCTGCAGGACGGCATGGACGTCGTGATGGAGCTCTGGGAAGAGCGGCCGATCTCGGTCCAGCTGCCCGACACGATCGAGGCGCTGATCGTCGAGGCGGATGCCGTCGTGAAGGGCCAGACCGCGTCGTCGTCGTACAAGCCCGCGGTGCTCGAGAACGGCGTCCGCGTGATGGTCCCGCCGCATATTGGTGCGGGTACCCGGATCGTGGTCGATGTGTATGAGCAGACGTATGTAAGGCGTGCAGACTAAAACCTGCTCCCCCTCCCGCAAGCGGGAGGGGGCCGGGGGGTGGGCGCCCGCCCTCCACGTAGCGTAACGTATTTAGCGCGAACTACATCGACGTTGCATGACGTCGATAGCGCGAGCCCACCCCCGACCCCTCCCGCTTGCGGGAGGGGGGAGTTTAGAAGACCATGGCATCCCATTCCGGCATCATGACCGTCATCGAGCGCGCGGCCCGCAAGGCGGCTCCCCGCCTGCGCCGCGACTTCAACGAGGTCCAGCAGCTGCAGGTCAGCCGCAAGGGTCCGGCCGACTTCGTCAGCCAGGCCGACCAGCGCGCCGAGCAGACGATCTTCGAAGAGCTTTCGCACGCGCGTCCCGACTGGGGCATGCTGATGGAGGAGCGCGGCGAGGTCGCCGGCGATCCCAACAAGCCGCGATTCATCGTCGATCCGCTCGATGGCACGACCAATTTCCTCCACGGCATCCCGCATTTCTGCATCTCGATCGCGGTCGAGGAGCCGATGCCGAACGGCAAGCGCGAGGTGACCACCGCGCTGGTCTACCAGCCGCTGACCGACGAAAGCTTCTGGGCGGAGCGGGGCCGCGGTGCGTGGCTCACGGACCAGCGACTGCGCGTGTCGTCGCGCCGTGATCTGGCCGACTCGCTGATCGCTACGGGCATCCCGTTCCTGGGGCATGGCGATTTCGCGCAGTGGAGCCGGATTTTCGGCGCGGTCGCGCCTGAGGTTGCGGGTATTCGTCGCAACGGTGCAGCGGCGCTCGATCTGGCGTGGCTTGCGGCTGGTCGGTTCGACGGGTTCTGGGAATCGAACCTCAAGCCGTGGGACGTCGCGGCGGGAATGTTGCTTGTGAAGGAAGCCGGCGGTTTCGTCACCGACTTCCGTGGCGGCGACCGCGCGATGGAGCGCAACGAGTTCCTCGCGGCGAACGATGCGCTGCATTCGCGGCTCCACAAGCTGGTCGCCAACGCGCTTCGGTAAGCTTCACTACGTCCGTCCCCCCCAGCGAATACCGTTACCCAGCCACGTCCGTCACCCCAGCGAAAGCTGGGGTATCCCTGTGGCTGCCGCCTCGCTCGCCAATGTTGATACCCCAGCTTCCGCTGGGGTGACGGGCGTTGGTGTGATGGGGAGACGGGCTGGGTGACGGGGGTGGTTGGGCTTAGGTATGCGTATGCCATTGCCACAGCGTCATCCCCGCGTAGGCGGGGATCCAGACTGGCTTAGGCTGGCGCATGATCGCGACGGTTCGAGGCTCTGGGTTCCCGCCTCCGCAGGAATGACGGACGCGTGCGGCGCGAGGCGCTGGGCGGTGACACAAGTTACCGCCGGCCGCTTATCCTCCCGCGACTCCCCTGTTGCGAGTTATTCTCACATCGTCGCAGCCTTGCCCCGTTTCGCCCTTCGGCCTAAAGCGGCCCCGTTCCGTTCGCACTTGCGAGAAGCAATTTGGTCGACCTGTCGCACTATCTTCCGATCCTCCTGTTCCTCGGGATCGCCATCGCACTGTCGAGCACGTTCGTGTTCCTGCCGATGGCTGTCTCGCGCCTCACGGGTTCGCATAAGCCTACGCCGGAAAAGCTCAGCGAATACGAGTGCGGCTTCCCCGCATTCGAAGATCCGCGCAGCCAGTTCGACGTGCGCTTCTACCTGATCGCCATCCTCTTCATCATCTTCGATCTAGAGGCCGCTTTCCTGTATCCCTGGGCCGTCTCGGTCTTCACGCTCGGCTGGACCGCGTGGATTTCGATGATGATCTTTATCGGCGAATTGGCCCTTGGCCTCGTCTACGCATGGAAGAAGGGAGCACTCGATTGGGAGTAGAGCTTCAGCCCGCACCCGGTTCGCCCAGTTCGCTGGTGCCACCCGACCAGGGCTTTTTCGACGGTTTGAACGGTGAGCTCACCGACAAGGGTTTCCTGGTCACGTCGACCGAGGAGCTGTTCCAGTGGGCGCGTACGGGCTCGCTGTGGTGGATGACGTTCGGGCTCGCGTGTTGCGCGGTCGAGATGATCCACGTCAACATGCCGCGCTACGATCTGGAGCGCTTCGGCGCCGCACCGCGCGCTAGCCCGCGCCAGTCGGACGTGATGATCGTCGCCGGCACGCTGTGCAACAAGATGGCCCCGGCGCTGCGCAAGGTCTACGACCAGATGTCGGAGCCGAAATACGTGATCTCGATGGGATCGTGCGCGAACGGCGGCGGCTATTATCATTATAGCTACAGCGTCGTGCGTGGCTGCGACCGGATCGTGCCTGTGGACATCTACGTCCCCGGTTGCCCGCCGACCGCGGAAGCATTGCTGTACGGCATCATGCAGTTGCAGCGGAAGATCCGGCGGTCCGGGAGCATCGAGCGTTGAGGGCTCCCGCACCAGCTTACACGTCGAACGACGGTGTCATCGACACGGCACGCGCTGCGCTCGGCGGCATGTTGCTCGACGCGGTCGACCATGTCGGCGAGGTCGCGTTGCATGTCCGTCGCGACGATTTGTACGACGCGATGATCGCGTTGCGCGATACGCCGGGGCTTGCCTATCAGCAGCTCATGGAGATCGCGGGCGTCGATTATCCGGATCGCGCCGAGCGCTTCGAGGTCGTCTATTGCATGCTGTCGCTGACGCGGAACCACCGCCTGCGCGTGCATGTCGCGACTGAGGAGGAGAAGCCGGTACCGTCGGTGACGAGCATCTGGCCGGTCGCGGGCTGGCTCGAGCGCGAAGTGTACGACATGTACGGCGTGCTGTTCAGCGGCAACCCGGACTTGCGTCGCATCCTGACCGATTACGGTTTCCGCGGTCATCCGCAGCGCAAGGACTTCCCGCTCACCGGCTATGTCGAACTGCGCTATTCGGAAGAAGCGAAGCGGGTCGTGTACGAGCCGGTTCAGTTGGCGCAGGATTTCCGGACGTTCGATTTCATGAGCCCCTGGGAGGGCGCGGAATACGTGCTTCCAGGTGATGAGAAGGGCGCGTTGCCGCAGGCGAAGGGCGCACAGACGCCGTTGTCCGCCGATGCGATCGCCAAGGCGGATGCGGCGCAGACCCCGACCAAGGCACCAACCGCGCCGAGCGAGCCTTATGCCAAGAAGGACGTTCAGCACACCAGCCAGAGCGGCGCTGGCGAGCCCGATCCGGGCAACCAAAAGCAGGACAAGCCCGTGGAGTCGGATGTCATTCCGACCAAGGGTGGAGGACAGAACCAGTGAGTCTGTATGTCGAAGAGCTTCTCGGTGAAGCCGACGCTGCCGATCCGACGACCGGCGACGTCACGATCCAGAACTACACGATCAATTTCGGTCCGCAGCATCCCGCGGCGCACGGCGTGTTGCGCCTCGTCATGGAGCTCGATGGCGAGATCGTCGAGCGCGTCGATCCGCATGTCGGCCTGCTCCACCGCGGCACCGAGAAGCTGATCGAGTACAAGACGTACGTGCAGGCGCTGCCGTATTTCGATCGGCTCGATTATTGCTCCCCTATGTGCATGGAGCATAGCTGGGTCTTGGCGGTCGAGAAGCTGCTCGACCTCGAAGTGCCGGAGCGCGCGCAGTATCTGCGGGTGTTCTTCGCCGAGTTGACGCGCATCTCGAACCACATGCTCAACCTCGGGTCGCACGTCATGGACGTCGGCGCGATGACGCCGAACCTGTGGCTGTTCGAGATCCGCGAAGACTGCATGAACTTCTTCGAGCGCGTCTCGGGTGCGCGCATGCATTCCAACTATTTCCGCCCCGGTGGCGTGCACCAGGATGCGCCATTGAAGCTGCTCGCCGACATCGGCGACTGGCTCGACACGCGCCTGCCGCGGCTGTTCGAGGATGCGATCTCGCTGGTCGCGGACAACCGCATCTTCAAGCAGCGCAATGTCGACATCGCCGTGGTCAGCCGCGACGACGCGATCAAATGGGGCTTCTCCGGCCCGATGATCCGTGGCTCGGGCATCGCCTGGGATCTGCGCAAGTCGCAGCCCTACGATGTATACGCCAAGATGGACTTCGAGGTGCCGGTCGGCACGCGTGGCGATTGCTATGACCGGTTCATGGTGCGCGTCGAGGAAGTGCGTCAGTCCGCGCGGATCATGAAGCAGTGCCTGGCCGAGATGCCCGAAGGGCCGATCGCGTCGCTCGATCGCAAGGTCGTGCCGCCCAAGCGCGCGGAGATGAAGCAGTCGATGGAAGCGCTGATTCATCATTTCAAGCTCTATACCGAGGGCTTCCATGTGCCCGCCGGCGACGTCTATGTCGCGACCGAAAGCCCCAAGGGCGAGTTCGGCGTGTATCTGGTCGCTGATGGCAGCAACAAGCCGTACCGCTGCAAGATCCGCCCGACCGCGTTTTCGCATCTGCAGGCATTCGACTTCATGGCGAAGGGCCACATGCTTGCGGATACGACCGCGATCCTCGGCGCGATGGATATCGTTTTTGGTGAATGTGACCGCTAATGGCTGAAGCTCCGAAAATCCCCGACGAGGCAGAGACTCGCGCACGCTGGGGTTCGTTCGCCTGGACGGACGAAAATCAGGCGAAGGCGAACGAGATTCTCGGGCGCTACCCGAAGGGTCGCGAACAGTCGGCTTCGATCCCGTTGCTCGATCTGGCGCAGCGCCAGGTCGGGGCGGAGACGCAGACGCAGGGCTGGTTGCCGGTGCCGGTGATCGAGTTCGTCGCGCGGGCGATCGGCGTGCCGTACATGCGCGTGTACGAGGTCGTGACCTTCTACACGATGTTCAATCTGGCGCCGGTCGGTCGCTTCCACGTGCAGGTCTGCGGCACGACGCCGTGCATGCTGCGCGGGTCGGACGACGTGTTGGCGGCTTGCAAGAACCGCGGCCTCGTCAAGGGCGGCACCACGCCTGACGGCATGTTTACGCTGACCGAGGTCGAGTGCCTGGGCACATGCGCGAATGCGCCGATGGTGCAGATCAACGACGATAATTTCGAAGATCTCGATTACGACAAGACAGTCGAGATCCTTGAGGCGTTGGCCAATGGCGGGCACCCGAAACCGGGTCCGCAGTTCGGTCGCCAGACGAGCTGCCCTGAAGGCGGCCCGACCTCGCTGACGGCGATGGTCGACGCGAACCACGATTATCGCGGGGAGTGGGCCTGATGGCGGACGATGCCGAAATCCTGAACTTCATCGGAGAGCAGTTTCGTCGTTTGAACGCGCGCTTCGACAAGAAGGACGTCGAGGATCTCGAAACGAAAATGCGCTTGTCGTCGATCGATGATCATCTCGCCGGTATGATGATGTCGGTCGCTGGGATTAACTCGCGGTTGGACCGCGTCGAGGAACGCCTCGGACGTGTCGAACGCCGCCTTGATTTAACGGACGTACGCTGATGCTCGCCGATAAGGACCGCATCTTTACCAATCTCTACGGGTTCCAGCCGTGGAATGTCGACGCAGCGATCATGCGCGGCGATTGGGACAACACCAAGGACCTGATGGCGCTCGGCCAGGACGCGATCATCGATGTGATGAAGGCGTCGGGTCTGCGCGGCCGTGGCGGTGCGGGCTTCCCGACCGGTACGAAATGGTCGTTCATGCCGAAGGAGCCCAAGCCCGACCGGCCGAATTTCCTCGTCATCAACGCCGATGAATCCGAGCCGGGCAGCTGCAAGGATCGCGAGATCATCCGCCACGATCCGCACAAGCTGATCGAGGGCGCGCTGATCGCTGGGTTCGCGATGCGCGCGCGCGCCGCGTACATCTACATCCGCGGCGAATATATCCGTGAGGCCGAAGTGCTCTTTGCGGCGGTCGCCGAGGCGTATGATCGCGGCTTCATCGGCAAGAATGCCTGCGGGGCGGGCTACGACTTCGACGTGTTCGTGCACCGGGGTGCCGGCGCGTACATCTGCGGCGAAGAGACCGCGATGTTGGAGAGCCTCGAGGGAAAGAAGGGCCAGCCGCGGCTGAAGCCTCCGTTCCCGGCGGGCGCTGGCCTTTATGGTTGCCCGACGACGGTCAACAACGTGGAGTCGATTGCGGTCGCGCCGACGATCCTGCGGCGTGGCGCGGCGTGGTTCTCCAGCTTCGGCGCGGAGAACAACCGCGGCACGAAGCTGTTCCAGATCTCGGGTCATGTGAACAAGCCGTGCGTCGTCGAGGAAGAGATGAGCATCTCGTTCCGCGACCTGATCGAGACGCATTGCGGCGGGATTCGTGGCGGCTGGGACAATCTGCTCGCGGTGATCCCGGGCGGCTCGTCCGTCCCGCTCGTCCCCGCAGCGCAGATCATGGACTGCGCGATGGATTTCGACGGTCTGAAGGCGGTCGGCTCGGGCCTCGGCACCGCGGCGATCATCGTCATGGACAAGTCGACCGACATCGTTCGCGCGATCAGCCGCATCTCGTACTTCTACAAGCATGAGAGCTGCGGCCAGTGCACGCCGTGCCGCGAAGGCACCGGCTGGATGTGGCGCGTGATGGAGCGGATGCGGACCGGCGATGCCGAACTGTCCGAGATCGACATGCTCCAGCAGGTTACGAAGCAGGTCGAGGGTCACTCGATCTGTGCGCTCGGCGACGCCGCAGCGTGGCCGATCCAGGGCCTGATCAAGCATTTCCGCCCGGAGATGGAGCGCCGTATCCGTGAGCGTGGTGGCGACACTGCGCCGATGATGGAAGCGGCGGAATGACCGACGAGCGCGCCGATATCATGCTGGAAATCCTGAAGTCTATCCAAGGCGATGTCTCGGCGATCAAGCGCGAGCAGACATCGCAGGGTATCCGGCTGCTGTCGCTCGAAGATCATGTGCGCGGCCTGGTCGGCACTATTTATGGCATTCAATCGGACGTTGCCGACTTGAAGATGCGGGTCGACCGTATCGAAAAGCGTCTCGGTCTGATGGACACGGAACACTGATATGCCCTTAGTCAAAGTCGATGGCGTCGAGATCGAGGTGCCGCAGGGCGCCACCGTGCTGCAGGCGTGCGAGCTTGCCGGCAAGGAGATCCCGCGTTTCTGTTATCATGAGCGTCTGAGCATCGCCGGCAATTGCCGGATGTGCCTGGTCGAGGTTAAGCCGGGTCCGCCCAAGCCGCAGGCATCGTGCGCGTTGCCGGCTGCGGACAAGCAGGAGATCTTCACCAACTCGCCGATGGTCAAGAATGCCCGCGAGGGCATCATGGAATTCCTGCTGATCAACCATCCGCTCGATTGCCCGATCTGCGATCAGGGCGGCGAGTGCGATCTTCAGGACCAGTCGATCGCCTATGGCCGTGGCCATTCGCGCTATGACGAGAACAAGCGCGCGGTCACCGAGAAATATATGGGTCCGATCGTGAAGACGGTCATGACCCGCTGCATCCAGTGCACGCGCTGCATCCGCTTTGCCGAGGAAGTCTCGGGCGTCGAGGAGATCGGCGCGATCTTCCGCGGCGAGGACATGCAGATCACCTCGTATTTGGAAAATGCGGTCAAGAGCGAGCTCAGCGGCAACGTCGTCGACCTGTGCCCGGTCGGTGCGCTGACGTCGAAGCCGTACGCGTTCGAGGCGCGTCCTTGGGAACTCCGCAAGACGCTGACGATCGACGTGATGGACGCGGTCGGCACCAACATCCGGCTCGACAGCCGTGGTCGCCAGGTGCTGCGCTGCGTGCCGCGGATCAACGAGGACGTGAACGAGGAGTGGGCGACCGACAAGACGCGCCACGCGATCGACGGTCTCGTGCGTCGTCGTCTCGACAAGCCCTATGTCCGGGTGAACGGCAAGCTCGTCCCTGCGACGTGGGACGAGGCTTTTGCGGCGATCAAGGCGGTCAACGCCGGGTCGAGCGTTGCGGCAGTCGCCGGCGATCTGGTCGATTGCGAGACGATGTACGCTGCCAAGGCGCTGCTCGCGAAGATGGGCTCGACGATGCTCGAAGGGCGCCAGACCGGCATGGCCTATGACGCGTCGAGCATCGCCGCGGTGAATTTCAACACGACGATTGCCGGCACCGAGCGTGCCGATGCGATCCTGCTGGTGGGGACCAACCTGCGCTGGGAAGCACCGCTGGTGAACACGCGGGTGCGCAAGGCAATTAAGAAGGGCGCGAAGGTCTTCGCGATCGGGCCGGAGACGGACCTGACGTACAAGGTCGAGTGGCTCGGCGACGATCTGGCGCTGCTCGGCAATCTGCCCGAGGCGGTGACCGAGGCGTTTGCGAAAGCGGAACGTCCGATGGTGATCGTCGGCGGGGCTGCGTTGAAGGGCGGCCATGCGGCTGCACTCAAGCTCGTCGACACGCTGGGTCTCGTGAAGGCTGAGTGGAACGGCTTCAATGTCGTTCACATGGCAGCGTCGGGGATGGGCGGGCTGATGCTCGGATATGCGCAGACGGGCGGCATTGCCGATGTCATGGGGGCTAAGCTCGGCTTCTTCCTCGGCGCGGACGAGGTCGATTTTAGCCAGTTCGCGGGCTTCAAGGTGTTCGTGGGCCATCACGGCGACAAGGGGGCCGCGGCCGCTGACGTCATCCTGCCCGGTGTTACCTATGCCGAGAAGTCGGGGACGTGGGTCAATCTCGAAGGTCGTGTCCAGCGCGGCGAGCGCGCGGTGTTCGCACCGGGCGACGCGCGCGACGACTGGTCGATCATCCGCGCGCTGTCCGACACGCTCGGCCATACGCTGCCGTTCGACAGTTTCGAGGGGCTTCGTGAGGAAATGTACACGGCCGTTCCTGCGCTGCGTCACCAGGCGCTCGCGACGTTCGACTGGAACCCGCCTTCGCTAAACGGTACAGGTGAGGGCGTTCTCGCTGGCTATCCGATCAAGGATTTCTACCTGACCAACGCGATCTGCCGTGCGTCGCCGACGATGCAGCGCTGCTCGGCCGAACTTCTCCACGGGGAAGACTTTGCGGAGGCCGCCGAATGATCTCCTGGTTCGAATCCTCGCTCGGCTATAACTGGGCTTATTTCCTCGCGACGATCATCGACATCCTCGTGATCGCGTTGCCGCTGATGCTGGCGGTCGCAATGATCATCTATGCCGATCGTAAGATCTGGGCGGCGATGGCGCTGCGTCGCGGCCCCAACGTCGTTGGCCCGTTCGGCCTGCTGCAGAGCTTCGCCGACGGCCTGAAGGTTTTCTTGCAGGAAACGATCGTCCCCGCAGCCGCCAACCGGACGCTGTTCCTGCTGGCGCCGATCATCACCTTCACGGTCGCGCTGATCGTGTGGGCGGTAGTGCCGTTCGGCGTCGGCGTCGTCCTCGCGGACATCAATGTCGGGCTGCTCTACGTGCTCGCCGCGTCGTCGCTCGGCGTGTACGGGATCATCCTGTCGGGCTGGGCGTCGAACTCGAAATATCCGTTCTACTCGGCGCTTCGTGCGGCCGCGCAGATGGTGTCGTATGAAGTCGCGATCGGCTTCATCCTGATTTCGGTCGTGCTGTGGACCGGGAGCTTCAATTTGTCGGCGATCGTGATGGCGCAGAAGTCGCACGTCTGGTTCTTCAACGGGTATATCCTGAACCCGCTGATGTTCCCGATGGCGGTGATGTTCTTCATCTCCTCGCTCGCCGAAACGCAGCGCGCGCCGTTCGATCTGACCGAGGCGGAGAGCGAGCTCGTCGCCGGGTACCAAACTGAATATTCGTCGATGTCGTTCGCGCTGTTCTGGCTCGGCGAGTATGCCAACGTGCTGCTGATGTGCGCGCTCAACGCGACGTTGTTCTGGGGCGGCTGGCTGCCCCCGGTCGACTGGGCGCCGCTTTATTACGTGCCGGGAATCATCTGGCTGTTCGCCAAGATCCTGTTCTTCTTCTTCCTGTTCAGCTGGGTGAAGGCGACCGTGCCGCGCTATCGCTATGATCAGCTGATGCGGCTCGGCTGGAAGATTTTCCTGCCCGTCTCGCTGTTCTGGGTTTTCCTCGTGTCGGGCGTGTTGATGCTGATGCGTGTTGGAGTGGGTTCATGAGCGTTGCTCAGATCATCAAGTCGTTCACCCTGTGGGAGTTCGTGAAGGCGCACGCGTTGACGCTTCGCTATTTCTTCAAGGAAAAGGCGACGATCAACTATCCGTACGAGCGCAACCCGGTGTCGCCGCGGTTCCGCGGCGAGCATGCGCTGCGCCGCTATCCCAATGGCGAAGAGCGCTGCATCGCGTGCAAGCTGTGCGAGGCGGTTTGCCCCGCACAGGCGATCACGATCGAGGCCGAGCCGCGCGACGACGGCTCGCGCCGCACGACGCGCTACGACATCGACATGACCAAGTGCATCTTCTGCGGCCTGTGTGCCGAGGCTTGCCCGGTCGATGCAATCGTCGAGGGGCCGAACTATGAATTTTCGACCGAGACGCGTGAAGAGCTGATCTACGACAAGTCGAAATTGCTCGATAATGGCGACCGTTGGGAAAGTGCGATCGCGGCGAACCTTGCCGCCGATGCGCCGTACCGTTAAGCGCGCCGGACGATGATACAGATTACCTCCGTCGTCCCAGCCCAGGCTGGGATCTCGTGCCACGCGGGCGCGCCCACCAACGCAAAGACCCCAGCTTTCGCTGGGGTGACGGTGATGCTGTGATCCAGGCCTTAGCCTTCTACCTCTTCGCGTTCGTCGTGGTCCTCAGCGGTGCGCTGACGATCGCGTCGCGCAACCCGGTCCATTCGGTGATGTGGCTGATCCTCGCGTTCTTCAACGCGGCCGGCCTTATGATCCTGGTCGGTGCCGAGTTCATCGCGATGCTGCTCGTCATCGTTTACGTGGGTGCCGTCGCGGTATTGTTCCTGTTCGTCGTCATGATGCTCGACATCGACTTCACCGAGATGCGCGCAGGTGTTGCGCGCTATTTCGGGATCGGTCTCGCGCTCGCGGTGGCGCTCGCCGCCGAGGTGATGATCGCGATCGGGGCGTGGAGCACCGGGCCGATCCAGCTGGCGCGTCGGGCCGCCCCGATCGACGATACCGTGCCGAACATCCAGGCGATCGGTAACCTGCTCTACACGCGCTATCTGTTCGTGTTCGAGGGGGCAGGGCTCGTCCTGCTGGTTGCGATGATCGGTGCGATCGTGCTGACCCACCGCCAGCGTGGCGGCGTCAAGGCGCAGAACATCAGCCGTCAGAACGCGCGGCGTCCGCAGGATGCAACGCGCAACACGAGCCCGGTCGTCGGGCAGGGAGTCGAACTGTGACGATCGGTCTCGTCCATTATCTGGTCGTCGCGGCGATCCTGTTCACGATGGGGGTGCTGGGCATCTTCCTGAACCGCAAGAACCTCATCGTCATCCTGATGGCGATCGAGCTGATCCTGCTGGCGGTGAACATCAACCTCGTCGCGTTCTCGGCGTTTCTCCACGATCTGGTCGGGCAGGTGTTCGCGATGTTCGTGCTGACGGTCGCCGCGGGTGAAGCCGCGATCGGGCTCGCCATTCTCGTCATCTATTTCCGCGGTCGCGGCACCATCGCGGTCGACGACGTCAACCGGATGAAGGGGTAATACGGTTGATCCAGCTTATCGTCTTCCTGCCCTTGCTGTCCGCGATCGTTGCCGGGTTCGGCAATCGCGCGATCGGCAACGTGCCGGCGAAACTCATCACCACGGCCGCATTGTTCGGCTCGTGTGCGTTGTCCTGGCCGATCTTCATCGGTTTCCTCTCGGGCACGAGCACCGCGACCGTCGCGCCGCTGCTCGACTTCATCCATTCGGGCGACATGAACGTCGCGTGGTCGCTGCGCGTCGATGCGCTGACCGCGGTGATGCTCGTGGTCGTCACGTCGGTGTCGGCGCTCGTCCACCTGTATAGCTGGGGCTATATGGACGAGGATCCCGACCAGCCGCGCTTCTTCGCGTATCTGTCGCTGTTCACCTTCGCGATGCTGATGCTCGTGACCGCGAACAACCTCGTGCAGATGTTCTTCGGCTGGGAAGGCGTGGGTCTCGCATCCTACCTCCTGATCGGGTTCTGGTTCCGCAAGCCGTCGGCAAGTGCTGCCGCGATCAAGGCGTTCGTCGTCAACCGCGTCGGCGATCTCGGCTTCATGCTCGGTATCTTCGGCACGTTCCTGGTGTTCGGCACGGTCTCGATCCCCGACATCCTCGCCGCCGCTCCCGGCATGGCCGGCGCGACGCTCGGCTTCCTCGGCTACCGCTTCGACACGATGACGGTGCTCTGCCTGCTGCTGTTCGTCGGCGCGATGGGCAAGTCGGCACAGCTCGGCCTGCACACGTGGCTGCCGGACGCGATGGAGGGCCCGACCCCGGTGTCGGCGCTGATCCACGCGGCGACGATGGTCACCGCAGGCGTGTTCATGGTCTGCCGCCTGTCGCCGATGTTCGAGATGAGCCCGGTCGCGCTGACCGTGGTCACCTCGGTCGGTGCCGCGACATGCCTGTTCGCGGCGACCTGCGGCCTCGTCCAGACCGACATCAAGCGCGTCATCGCCTATTCGACCTGTTCGCAGCTTGGCTACATGTTCTTCGCAGCCGGTGTCGGCGCGTATGGCGCGGCGATGTTCCACCTCTTCACGCACGCGTTCTTCAAGGCGTTGCTGTTCCTCGGCGCCGGCTCGGTCATCCACGCGATGCACCACGAGCAGGACATGCGCTATTATGGCGGGCTGCGTAAGAAGATCCCGGTGACGTTCTGGGGCATGATGGCGGGTACGCTTGCGATCACCGGCGTCGGCATCCCCGGCATCTTCGGCAACACCGCGATCGGGTTTGCCGGCTTCCATTCGAAGGACGCGATCATCGAGGCGAGCTGGGCTGCGGACCAGCCGGGCGTTTGGTTCGTCGGCGTGCTCGTTGCGCTGCTGACCAGCTTCTATTCGTGGCGTGTGATGTTCCTGACCTTCTGGGGCAAGCCGCGCTGGGCCGCATCGGAGCACATCCAGCATGCGCTCCATGACGCGCACGGTCATCATGACGACGCGCATCATGTGGACGATCACCACGCGAACCCGGTCAAGGCCGAGGATTCAGGGCATGCGCCGCACGACCATCACGACGCCGCGCATGCGGTTGCCGAGGGCGATGGCGGGTATCACCCCCACGAGAGCCCTTTGCCGATGCTGATCCCGCTGATCGTCCTGTCGATCGGTGCGGTGCTGGCTGGCTTCGTGTTCCACAGCTACTTCATCGAGCCCGCTTCGGGCGAAGAGTTCTGGAAGGGCGCGCTCGCGTTCCGCGAACATTTGATGCACGAGATGCACGGCGTGCCGTTGCTCGTTAAGCTGTCGGCGACGATCGCGATGCTGCTGGGCCTGCTGACCGCGTGGTACGCCTATATCAAGGCACCGACGTTCCCGGCCAAGGTCGTCGAACAGTTCGGCGTGCTCTACGACTTCCTGCTGCATAAGTGGTATTTCGACGAGCTGTACGACCTGATCTTCGTCCGTCCCGCGTTCGCGATCGGCCGGTTCCTGTGGCACCGCGGCGACGAGAAGACGATCAACCGGTTCGGGCCCGACGGCTCGGCCTGGGTCGTCCAGATCGGTGCGCGCGTCGCCAACCGCTTCCAGACGGGATACCTCTACACCTATGCCTTCGTCATGCTGATCGGCCTGACAGCCGCCGTAACCTGGGCGATCGTACTGTGATGACCGGTTTTCCTATCCTCTCCGTCCTGATCGCAGTCCCGATGGTCGCGGCCGTCGTGTGCCTGTTCGTTTCGGCGAACACCGCGCGGATGCTCGCGCTGGCGGCGACGCTTATCGACTTCGTGCTCGGCATCATGCTGTGGATGAATTACGACATTGGCGGTGCGCAGTGGCAGTTCGTCGAGCATGCCGCGGGCCTCTTCGGTCCGTTCGGCTGGTCGCTCGGCATCGACGGTTTCGCGCTGATGCTGATCATGCTCAGCGTGTTCCTGATGCCGATCTGCATCGGCGCCAGCTGGCGCTCGATCACGACGCGCGTGCCCGAATACATGGCCGCGTTTCTGTTCACCGAAGTGCTGATGATCGGCACGTTCGCGGCGCAGGACCTGTTCCTGTTCTACGTGTTCTTCGAAGCCGGCCTGATCCCGATGTACCTGATCATCGGCATCTGGGGCGGCGCGAACCGGATCTACGCGTCGTACAAGTTCTTCCTGTACACGCTGCTCGGTTCGGTCCTGATGTTCATCGCGATGCTGTACATGGCGAAGACCGCGGGGACGACCAGCATCCCGGCGCTGATGAACTACGACTTCCCCGCGCATGTGCAGACCTGGCTGTGGCTGGCGTTCTTCGCGTCGTTCGCGGTCAAGATGCCGATGTGGCCGGTCCATACCTGGTTGCCCGACGCGCACGTCCAGGCGCCGACCGCAGGGTCGGTGATCCTTGCAGGTGTGCTGCTGAAGCTCGGCGGCTACGGCTTCCTGCGCTTCCTGTTGCCGATGTTCCCCGAGGCCTCGGGCCAGCTGACCTGGCTGATCTTCGGCCTGTCGGCGGTGGCGGTGATCTACACCAGCCTCGTCGCGCTCGTGCAGTCGGACATGAAGAAGCTGATCGCCTATTCGTCGGTCGCGCATATGGCGATCGTCACGATCGGCCTGTTCGCGTTCAACCGTCAGGGTATCGAGGGCGCGATGATCATGATGCTGAGCCACGGCTTGGTTTCGGGTGCGTTGTTCCTGTGCGTCGGCGTGATCTACGACCGGCTCCATACCCGCGAAATCTCGCGCTATGGTGGTCTCGCGATCAACATGCCGCGCTATGCGATCCTGTTCCTGTTCTTCACGATGGCCTCGATCGGCTTGCCGGGGACCAGCGGCTTCGTCGCCGAGTTCCTGTCGCTGATGGGCACGTATCAGGTTTCGACCTGGACCGCTTTGCTCTGCACGACGAGCATCATCCTTGGCGCCGCGTACATGCTGTTCCTTTACCGTCGCGTCGTGTTCGGTGAGATCAAGTCGGACGACGTCCGCGCCATGACCGACCTGTCGGCACGCGAATTCTGGTTGCTCGCCCCGATCGCGGCCGTCGTGCTGTGGATGGGCGTGTATCCCGAGAGCTTCCTGGCACCGATGCGCAAGGATGTGGGCGTGCTGCTCGCGCGCGTTGACCGTGCCAAGCCTGCCAATGATTCGAACCTAACCGCCGGGCGTCCGGCTGCAATCGTCCACGGTGCCGCGCACGGGGAGGCACAGTGATGAGTTATGCCGCTAACATCGCAATGACGCTGCCCGAACTGGTGCTGGCGTTGGGCGCGATCGCCCTGATGCTCGTCTCGGCCTGGGGCGGAGAGAAATCCACCCGTGCCGTCTCGATCGCCGCTGTGTTCGTGCTGGCAGGCGCTGGGATCGCGCTCGTCGGTCCCGCGTCCTCCGGCGGCTATGCCTTTGACGGGCTCTACCGTGCCGACGCGTTCGCCGCGTTTGCCAAGGTCCTGATCTACATCGCTTCGGCGGTCGCGATCGTGATGGCGCCCTCGTTCTTCGCGCGCTCTCACGGCGACGATCTGCGCCCGGAATATCCGGTGCTGATCCTGCTGTCGGCCTGCGGCATGGGCATCATGGTTTCGGCGAGCGACATGCTGACGCTGTATGTCGGTCTCGAGCTGCAGAGCCTTGCGGCCTATGTCCTCGCGAGCTTCATGCGGCGCGATGGGCGTTCGGCCGAGGCAGGCCTGAAGTATTTCGTGCTGGGTGCGCTCGCCAGCGGTATCCTGCTATACGGCATCTCGCTGGTCTACGGGTTCAGCGGTACGACGCTCTTCTCGGGTATCGCGGAAGCCTATGCCGGGACCAAGTCGCTCGGCCTGTTGTTCGGCCTGGTGTTCGTGTTCGCAGGTCTCGCGTTCAAGATCAGCGCCGTGCCGTTCCACATGTGGACGCCCGACGTGTACGAGGGTGCACCGACCCCGGTCACCGCGTTCTTCGCCTCCGCGCCGAAGGTCGCTGCAATGGCGATGGCCGTCCGTGTCGCGGTCGAGGCGATGGGCCCGGCGACCGACCAGTGGCGTCAGATCGTGATCTTCGCGGCACTCGCCTCGATCATCCTCGGTGCCGTCGCGGCGATCGGGCAGACCAACGTCAAGCGGCTGCTCGCCTATTCGTCGATCAACAATGTCGGCTTCGCGCTGATCGGCCTAGCCGCGGGGACGCCGGAAGGCGTGTCGGGCGTGCTGATGTACATGACGATCTACGTCGCGATGACGCTGGGTTCGTTCCTGGTCGTGTTGCAGATGCGTGGTGATGACGGTCAGCCGGTCGAGACGATCGACAGCCTCGCCGGCATGTCGCGGACGCGGCCTGCATTGGCCGCGGCGCTCGCGATCTTCATGTTCAGCCTCGCCGGCATCCCCCCGCTGTTCGGCTTCTACGCGAAGTTCGCGGTGTTCAGTGCGGCGGTCGATGCCGGGCTGTTCCCGTTGGCGGTGGTCGGCATCGCCGCCTCGGTGATCGGCGCTTATTATTACCTGCGCGTCGTCAAGACGATGTACTTCGACGATCCTGCTCCGGCGTTCGCGCCGATGGAGAGCAAGGTAGAGGGCGGGCTGATCGCCATTGCTGCGGTGTTCGTGTCGCCGGCCGGTTATCTCCTGATCCCGGTCATCGGGGCGTGGACGATGACGGCTGCACGGGCGCTGTTCTGAGCATCATCCGTACCGTTGCGGAAACAGGATCGACCAACGCCGACCTGCTGGAGCTAGCCCGTAGCGGTGCCGAAGATGGCCTTTGGCTGCGTGCGGTCCGGCAGACGGCGGGGCGGGGGCGGCTAGGCCGGGACTGGTCGTCGCCTGAGGGTAATCTCTACGCCAGCACGCTCGTCCGGCTCCGGCCGAGCGATCCGCAGCCGGCGAGCCTCGCGCTGGTTGCGGCGGTGGCGTTGCAGGAAACCGTATCGACGTTCCTCGTCGCGGGGATCTGCCAGGGTACGACCGATGCCGGCGCGACGCTTGTGCTGAAATGGCCGAACGACCTGTTGCTCGGCGACGCCAAGCTGTCGGGCATCCTGCTCGAGCGGACCGGCGATGCGGTGGTCATCGGCTACGGCGTCAACATCGCGCATCATCCAGACCTGCCCGACCGTGCGACGACCGACTTGGCGGCGCACGGCGTGGTGGTCGACCCGGTAATGTTCCTCGACATCCTCGCCGACAGTTTAACGCGCTGGCTTGGTCGCTGGCGGGCCGAGGGCATCGCGCCGGTCCGCGATCGCTGGATCGACTGCGCGCACCCCGCCGGCACGGCACTCACCGCGCGGCTCCCCGACGGCAATGGCATCAACGGCCTGTTCGTCGGGCTGGACGCGGACGGCGCGCTGATCCTGCGCGTGGCGTCGGGCGAGCGCCGCGTCATCCACGCCGCGGACGTCTTTTTACTGTGACCGAGCCACTATTCGCCATTTCGTCGCGTCTCGACTATGCACGCCGTGAACGGAAAGGTTGAAGGTCCTCGCATGCTGCTCGCCATCGATGCCGGCAATACTAATGTCGTGTTCGCGCTGGTCGACGGCGGCGAGATCGTCGCGCGCTGGCGGATCGCGATCGATCCCCGGCGGACGGCGGACGAGTATGCGGTCTGGTTGAGCCAGCTGATGCAACTCGGCGGGCATGATCGTTCGGCGGTGAAGGGCGTGATCGTCGCCACGGTCGTTCCGCGGGCCCTCCACAACCTCCAGGTCCTTGCGTCGAAATATTTCGGTACCGACGCGCTGATCGCGGGCCATGCCCCGGTCGAATGGGGCATCGCGATCGATGTCGACGAGCCCGCCTCGCTTGGCGCCGACCGCGCGGTCAACACGATTGCGGCGCATGCGCTGCATCCCGGCGACCTGATCGTGATCGATTTCGGCACCGCGACGACGTTCGACGTCGTCGACTATAGCGGCGCCTACAAAGGCGGGATCATCGCGCCGGGGATCAACCTGTCGCTCGACGCGCTCGTCACGGCGGCTGCCAAGCTGCCGCGGATCGCGATCGAGGCGCCGGCGGACACGAGTGTCATCGGGCTCAACACCGTCTCTCAGATGCATATCGGCATCTATTGGGGCTATGTCGCGATGATCGAGGGGCTGGTCGCGCGCATGAAGGCCGAGATCGGCCGCCCGGTAAAGGTCGTCGCCACCGGCGGCCTCGCCACGTTATTCGAGAAACAGACCGACGTGTTCGACGTCATCGAAGCCGACCTGACGATCCAGGGGCTGGCGATGATGTGGGATCTTCACCATATCTAGGGCCATTTGGCTCGCGCCGACCGGCCTGCGGGCCATATTCTTATGTAATACTGAAAGTAATCAATGACTCCCAAGAACGAACTGCTTTTCTGTGGCCTGGGTGGCTCCGGCGAAATCGGCATGAACGTCAATCTGTACGGCTGCCAGGGCAAGTGGGTGATGGTCGATCTCGGCATCACCTTCGCCGATCCGCAATATCCCGGCGTCGACGTGATCCTGCCCGACCTGTCCTTTATCGAGGACCGGATCGATGATCTGCTCGGTATCGTGATCACGCACGGCCATGAGGATCATATCGGCTCGCTGCCGTACCTCGCCGAAGACCTCGGCGTGCCGATCTACGCAACGCCGTTCACGATGGGCCTGATCCGCGGCAAGCTCGAGGAAGAGGGCATCGCCAACCGCGTGAAGCTCAAGATGATCCCGATGGGCGGCAATTTCCAGCTCGGGCCGTTCGGCTTCACCTTCGTCGAAATGTCGCATTCGATTCCGGAAGCGAACGCGCTGCTGATCGACACGCCATACGGTCGCGTGTTCCACACCGGCGACTGGAAGCTCGATGCCAACCCGGTGATCGGCAACCCGACCAAGCCCGAAGGCTTCATGGCGATCGGCGACAAGGGCGTCGATGTCCTGGTCTGCGATTCGACCAACATCTTCAACTCGACGGCGTCGGGCAGCGAGAGTACGGTCCGCAAGGGCCTGTTCGAGGAGGTCAGCAAGGCCAAGGGCCGCGTGATGATCACCAGCTTCGCGTCGAACGCGGCGCGGCTGCACACGTTCGGTGAAGTCGCCAAGGAAACCGGGCGCAAGCTGTGCGTCACCGGGCGGTCGCTCGACCGGATCATCAAGGTGGCGCGCGCGACGGGCTATCTGAAGGATTTCCCCGACACGATCAGCCCCGACGAGGCGATGCGCCTGCCCAAGAACAAGGTGCTGATCATCGCCACCGGCGGGCAGGGCGAGGAGCGTGCGGCGCTCGCGCGCGTTGCCAATGGCAGCCACACGATCTCGCTCGAGGCTGACGACACGGTGATCTTCTCGTCGAAGCAGATCCCCGGCAACGAGGTCCAGATCGGGCGCATCCAGAACACGCTGGCGGCGCGCGGCATCCGCATGATCACCGAGCGTCAGGCACATGTCCATGTTTCGGGACATCCCGGCCAGCCCGAGCTCGCGCAGATGTATGACTGGCTGCGGCCCGACGTGCTGATCCCGACGCATGGCGAAATGCGCCACATGATGGAGCATGCGCGCTTCGGTCTGCAGCAGGGCGTTCCACGCGCGCTGGTCCAGAGCAATGGCGATATCGTTCGTCTGGCGCCCAAGGGTCCGGTCAAGATCGGCAACGCGACGGTGGGCCGCCTCGTGCTCGACGGCGACGTGATCCTGCCGGCAGAGGGCGCGACGCTCAACGAACGCCGCAAGCTGGCAATCAACGGCCAGATCTCGGTCGGCGTTGCGCTCGGCAAGGACGGCCGGATGGTCGGCCAGCCGCAGGTTCGCGTGCAGGGCGTGCCGGTCGAGGAAGATCGCGCGGCGTTCATCGCCGATGCGGTCCAGGCGGCGGCCGACACGGTGCGTGGCGGCAAGCGCGATAGCGACAAGATGCGCGAGCAGATCCGTCTCGCGGTGCGCAAGGTCGCCAAGCGCTGGACCGGCAAGCAGCCGATCGTCGACGTCCTGCTGATCGAGGGCTGACCTGTGCGCTGGACCTCGGCACTCGCGATCTACGTCCTGTTCTGGGCGTTCTCGGTGTTCCTGGTCCTGCCGTTCGGCGTCCGCACGACGCCAGAAGCCGGGGGCGATCTCGTCCCCGGCCAGGCGGAAAGTGCGCCCGACGAGTTCCGATCGGGGCGGACGGCCTGGCGTGTGACCGTGGTGGCCACCGTCCTGTTCGTGCTGTTCCAGCTCAATTATTATTATGGGTGGATCACGCCGCAGAGCGTCGATCTGTTCGATCGTGGCAACATGGTCACGCGCTGAACCCTGGTTGGGATCAGCCGCGGGTCACCCCGGCGAGGCGGCCGAGCCGGCCAGCAAACCGCCGTCGATATTGATTTCCGTACCCGTGATGTAGGTCGCCTCGTCCGACGCGAGCATCACCGCGACGGCGGCAACTTCGTCGGGCATGCCGAACCGTTTGAGCGGCGTGTCAACCACCAGCGACGCCATCCGCTCCTCGCGGTCTGGGCCGGTTCCGAGCATCGGCTCCCAGATCGGCGTCAGGATCGCCGCGGGATGCACCGAGTTGCAGCGGATTTTCCACCCCTGCTGCGCGCAGTATAGCGCGACCGTCTTGCTGTGGTTGCGGATCGCCGCCTTCGACGAGGCATAGGCCGCGGCGAGGGGGATGCCAACGAGCCCGGAGCGCGACGAGATGTTGATGATCGATCCCGTCCCCGCGGCTTTCATCGCACCGATCGCGTAGCGGCAGCCGAGGAACGTGCCGTCGAGATTGACCGCATGGACCGCGCGCCAGTCTGCGAGGCTGGCATGTTCGGGATCGTGTGAGACCATGCCCTGTTCGAAGCCGGTTATGCCCGCATTGTTGACGACCACGTCTGCCACCGGAACGATATCCGCCAGTTGCAGCCAGTCGGTCTCGTCGCGGACATCCAGCTTCACGAACTGGCACCCGATCTCGGCGGCGGCCGCGGCGCCGGCAATCTCGTCGGTATCGGTGACGATGACGATCGCGCCCTCGTCATGAAAGCGGGCCGCGATCGCGCGACCGATGCCGCGAGCGGCGCCGGTAACGACGCATGTCTTGTCATGTAACCGTCCCATTGCGCCCCTCGAAAAGGGTGTGGTGCTAGCGCAGCCGCTCGATTGCCTGCGCCAAGGCAACATACAGCTTGCCCATGTCCGACGACAGCAATGTCACGCCGAGCGGCGAGCCGTCGCGTTGCGTCAGGATGGCGCGGAGCATCGATTCGAAGTCGTGGATGTAGCGATTGACCATCTCACGGAACGGCTCGTCGTCGTCGTAGAGCGCGGCGATCTCGCGAACTTCGCTGGCATCGAGGATGCGCACCGCGCGGCGGGTGAAGACGCCGCGATCGCCCTTGAGATAGGCACCCCAGGCGCTGTCGGAGATTTCCGGCGCGATCGCCTTGGTGATGTCGATCGAGGCCGAGTTGAGCGATTCGATCAGCAGCGAGACGCGGCGTGCGAAGGTGTCTCGGTCGGCGTCGTCGCGGTCGGCGCGGGCCTCCTTGATCCGCGTTTCGACGATCGCGGTCTGCTCGACGATCCCCTGGACCTGACGCGAAAGGCGTTCGGTTGCCTGCGTCGCCGCGGCGACCGCGGCGTCGGTGGTGTCGATGATCGCGCGGACCTGGCGCTCGACGGTGTCGCTGGTCGCGCGACGCATCGCGTCCGCGCTGGCGGTTTCGAGTGCTGCAGCGGCATCGGGAATGACCTGGCACAGCGTCTCGCGCGCCTTGTCGGCGGCGACGGCGGCGGTGTCGCGAACGCGGTGCAGCGCTTCGATCAACTGGGGGGCGGCGTTCTCGGCGAAATGCTGGGTCTTGCCGACCGCCTCGTCGACCATCTGGCCAAGCGCGTCGGCCTTGGCGCGTCCGGTGTTGAGCGTGTCGAGCAAATCGGTCGAGAGGCGATCGAGCACATGGCGCTGTTCGCCGACGACGCCGGCGATCGCCTCGATCGCGTCGTGCGTGCTCTCCGCGGCGGTGACCAGCGCGAGCAGGTCTGGACGCGCCGAAACGACGATGGTCTTGCTGGCGAGCACCTGCGAATCGAGCCGAGCAAGCGCTTCGGGCATCGTCTCGTCGATCTCGCGCGCGGCGGCGTCGAGCGCGACCAACAGCGTTTCGGTCGTGGCGATCGTGCGGTGCGCCATGTCGTCGCCCGCCCGCAACGCTTCGGTCATCGCATCGGCCGAGCCGCCAAGCGCGCTGATCGATGCCGCCAGCGCATGCGTCCGCTCGGTGCCGTGGCGATGCAGCGTTTCGATCCGCGTCTCGACCCCGCCAAGCCCGGTGTGGAGGTCGTCGACGATCCGGTCGCCGGCGCTGCGTTGCAGGTCGAGGCGGATCGTGACGCGTTCGATCGCGTCTTCGATGGTAGCAATGCGGATAGCAAGGGCTTCGGCGCTGTCGCGGGCGGCGCTGTCGAGTGCGGCCTGGTTCGCGCCGACCATTGCCAGCATCGCGTCGCCCTGAGCGGCGATGCCGCGGCGCGAGTGATCGACCGCGTCGGCGGTACGGTTGAGGAGGGCGTCGACCGCGGCGGACATGCCGTCGGTGACCGATTCGAGATGGTTGCCCGCGTTCTGGCTGGTCGCTTCCATCCGGACGATATGCGCGGCGAGACGCTGCGCTGCGCCGCTGGCGACCGCATCCGCATCGCGGCCGCGTTCGGCAAGCGCGACGATCTGCGCGTCGAGCGCGGCGGCATGTTCGCTCGCCGACAAACCGGTGCGTTCAAGGCGCTTGGCGACGTCGTCGATGTCCGCCTGCGCACGCGGTAGCGTCGCGATCAAGACGCCGAGGCTGGTCTGGGCGCCGGCGGTGGAGGTGGCAAGATTGCGTGCATGTGCAGCGGCTTGGTCGATCTCCGAGACCATGCCGCGACCGATCGCCGCGAGATGCTCGGTCGCGCCGCTGCCCATCGCCATCAGCGTGTCGAGCTGTTCCGCGAGGTGCGCGCGGTTTGCGTCGATCGTGTTCGACAGCGCGGCGACGGTACGCTCCAGGCTTGCAGCCTCGTCGCGCATCGCCTGCGCGGTAAGGCCGAAACGGTGCGCTTCGGCACGGCTGGTTCGCATCGCGAGCAACCAGACGATACCCACAAGCGCGGGGACGACGCAGAGCGCGGCGATGAACTGGACGAGCGCGACCGGCTCGATCGTGGCGAGCGATCCGCGCGCGAGCCAGAGCATGGCCGCGAGCCAGACGATGATGATCGCAACCGCGATGCCGGTGAACACCGGGCCACGGTCTGGCGTAAGATCTTGATACACCTCGTCGGAGCCGTGCTCGCTGACGGAATCTGCCATGTTTTCTATCACCGGATCCATCACGATATCAGGGCGAATGGGATGGGCATTGCTTGCCGCCGCTCGAAACCCGATCATTGACGAACCCCCGTTCATGAAATTCCGAGGTATCACGAAACGCGGGCCGACAAAACGGATCATGCCGCTTTTGCGCAAGCATCCGTCCGGTAAGCGGGGCGGCGTGGCGTATGAACCGGGGTGCGGGGCGGTTCGGCCCAACGCGGGCTTTGCAGGACGGCGCGTACCGCCTAACAGCCGACGATGCTTGCCGGCCTCCTCTTTGCAATTCACGACGCCGACGATCGACCCGATCGTCTGGCCGCGACGCTGCCGTTCAGTGGCGTCACGCTTATCGAATATCAGGCGCGGTTGCTGATCGCGGCCGGCGTGTCGCAGGTGATCGTCGTCGTCGCGCGGATGACGCCCGAACTGCTCGGCGCGATCAACCGTATCGGCCGGCGCGGCGTGACCGTCGATACGGTGCGCTCCGCGACCGAGGCGGTGGAGAAGCTTCATCCGCTCGCCCGCGTGCTGATGCTCGGCGACGGGCTGGTCACCACCGACGCGATCGTCAAGGCGATGGCAGCAGAGGATGGCGATTGCCTGCTCGTCGTGCCCGAGAGCGACGCGGGTCCCGGCTTCGAGCGGGTCGGGGGGCAGATGGCTTGGGCCGGCGTCGCGCGGCTGAGTTCCAGCCGGATCGCCGAGGTGGCGGGGCTGCCGCAGGATTATGATCTCCAGTCGTCGTTGTTGCGGTTCGCGGTTCAGTCGCGCGCGACGCATGTGTTGCTGCCGACCGATGCGGTGCGTGGCGGACACGGGATCGAGCGTCAGGCGCGGACCCTGGAGGAGCGTGGGCGCGCTGTTCTGATGACGATCGTATCCGGCCGGCGCGGCTGGTTCGACCGTTTCGTGCTCGCGCCGATCGCGCGGCTGGCGTTGCCGTTGCTGGTCGACCGGGGTGCGGCCGGGACGACCGTGGGAGCGACGGGGCTTGCGCTCGGTGTCGCGGGGCTGGTCGCGATCGGTTTTGGCCTGTCGTCGATTGGTCTCGTGGCCGCGTTGATCGGCTGTATCGCGTTGGCGCTTGGCTCGGTGCTCAGCGGGCTTCGCGACGAGGCACCGATGGCGCGCTGGCAGACGCTGGCGATCGCCGGTGTCGTCGCCGCCGCGATCCTGGTCTTCGCGTTCTTCGTCAGTGGGTATTCGGGCGACAACACCGCGTTGGCGATCGGTACCGCGACGGTCGCGATCGGTGGACTGGCCGAGCGGGCGATCCTCGAACGCGATCGTCTGCCGTGGTGGGGCAGTCCGCCGGCGTATCTGTTGGTCGTGGCGGTGTTCGCGCTGGTCGGACTTCCGGTGTTCGGGCTGGGCGTGACGGCGGTCTATGCGACTGCTACGCTGGCGGCGGTCATAGAGCGATTGCGTCGCGCGCCTTAGGCGTACCTTAACGACCTTAGGCTAAGCACGGGATCATGTCGGTCGGCCCTACGATGCATGACGCTACGCCGTCCTACGATCCGGTAACGCGAGCCGAGGCCGCGCGCCTGCGGGCAGAGGCACGCCTCGAAGGCACGATCGCCGACTTCTTCCTCGATGCGGACGCACGGCTCGACGACCGGACGCGGCTGATGCTGGCGCAGGTGCTTGCGGCGATCGTCGGCGCGATCGAATGGGACATCCGGCGGCATGCCGCACGGTTGCTTGCCGGAGATGGCAAGCCGCGTGCCGGCGAGACTATCCTGAAGGCGACCGCCGGATCCGTCCTGCACCGGCTGACCCGCGTAGGCCTGCTTCGCGACGAAGACCTGATGGACGAATTGATCGCGCGCGTGCGGCTGGACCTGATCGCGGCGTCGCTGCCGGTCGAGGTGGCCGAGCCCGACGAGGCGAGCCTACTGGTGCGGTTGGCGAGCGTGCCGGATAGCGTCGTGGCTTCGGCGGCGTCGGCGTTGCTGGCGGCGGAGAGCCGGCGGCGCGTGGCGAACGAACAGAGTGCGGTTGGGGGGAGCGAGTTGCCGGCCGAGCTGCATCACCGGCTGGTCTGGTGGGTCGCCGCGGCGATCCGAGAGGGAGTCGATAGCGCCGCACGAGACAGCGACCGTGCGATCACCGACGCGGCGCAGCGCAGCTTGGTGGCGCATGACGAGGGCGAGCGGCCCGATGCGGTGGCGATGCGGCTCGCGGCGGCGCTCGATGTCCGCCCCAATGAGCTGGCCGCGGTGCTGATCGAATCGATCGGGGATCGACGGTTGTCGTTGTTCGTCGCGGTGCTGGCCCAGGCACTCGGCATCGCGTTCGACCAGGCTCGGGCGATCACGCTGGATCCCGAGGGCGATCGACTCTGGCTTGGCTTGCGCGCGCTCGACATGGATCGACCGACGATCGCCAAGGTCGGGCTCGCGCTATCGGAGGCGGATCCGCGTCGCGATATCGAGGCGTTTGCCGATGCGCTGGATGCGATCGTGGCGATCGACGTCGAGGCTGCGCGCGCGTCGATCGCGCCGCTCGCGCTCCACCGCGATTTTCGGATGGCGTTGCGCGCGCTGGCGCGTACGGATCGGCGATGACCGTGTTCGCCCCCTCGACCGAAAGCCCGATCGCGCACGCCATCGTTGCGCCCGACGGGTCGCTGTCGTTCGCGGATCCGGCGCTGATCGCGCTCAACCAGCGTGCGGGGGGCATGCGCGGGGCGCCTCTCGCGGTCCCGCAACTGGCGACGATCGCGCGGCTCGCACGGCGGCTGGGCATCGTGGTGTCGCGCGGCGTGGTGGTCGCCGACGACGAGACCGACGTCGACCTTTGGGTGCGGGCGCAACCGGACGGCGAGAATGTGCGGTTGACGGTCAGTGGCTGGCGCGAGGTCGCCGCGTGGCGCCCGGCGCGACCTTCACCCGATACGCAGGACGATTTTCACGGCAGCGACACCGACTGGCGATGGGAAACCGATGCGGCGTTGCGGTTGACCTTCGTGACCCTCGATGCCGGGCCGAAGCATGGCTTTGACGCCTTCGCGTTGCTCGGCCAGCCGCTGACGGCGATGTTCGCGCTGGATACCGGATCGGACGGGACGCTGCCGATCCTCGACTCGCTCGCGCGTTGCCGTGCGATGGCGGCGCAACCGGCACGGCTACGCAGTTCGGGACGCGCGGTGACGTTGACTGCGAACGTGCGCCACGATGCGTCGGGCGATTTCGCCGGGTTCGTCGGCGCGGCGCGGATGGTGATCGACGACGTCGCTCCCCCGGTCGAGGCCGCGACGCTGTCGCCGACCTTCACGAGCGGGCTCGACAAGGCGCTGCGCACTCCGTTGGCGCGGATCGTCGCCAATGCCGACAGCATCAACGCGCAGGCCGATGGCCCGGTGCAGGGCGATTACGTCGATTACGCTGCGGATATCGCGAGCGCCGGACGTCATCTGCTCGGGCTGGTCGACGATCTGGTCGACCTGCAAGCGGTCGAGCGGCCCGATTTCACGCTCGCGCCGGAGCCGATCGATCTGGCCGATGTCGCGCGTCGCGCCGCGGGATTATTGTCGGTCCGAGCCGCCAACGCCGATGTCACGATCACACGTCCCGCCGCCGACGTGCGCGTCGCGGCACTGGGCGATTTTCGCCGGGTGCTGCAGATCCTCGTCAATCTTGTCGGTAACGCCGTGCGTTATTCGCCGCGCGGTGCGCAGGTCATCGTCACCGTGACCCGTACCGAACACCATGCGGTGGCGGTGGTGACCGACAAGGGCAAGGGTGTCGCGCCCGAGGATCAGGGGCGGATTTTCGAGAAGTTCGAGCGCGTCGATCCGTCGGAGGCCGGCGGCAACGGTCTCGGCCTGTACATCGCGCGACGCCTGGCGCGGGCGATGCAGGGGGATCTCACGATCGAAAGCGCGCCCGATGAAGGCGCGCGGTTCGTGCTGACGCTACCGGCGGATACGGCGCGCTGCGAAGATCAACGCTAGACCAAAGGCGGCGAGCAGCGCGCCGCGATCCGCCCATGGCCGCTGGTCGAGCATGAAACTCGACTGCGGCCAATGGACGTAGCCGAGCCCCTGGCCGATCCAGAGCAGCCCCATCAGCGCGCAGAGCGTGCCGACGACGAACAGGATCGGCCGGAGCTTGGCCATCTTAGCGTGCGTCCATGGGGACGTAGTCGCGCTGCGTCGGGCCGCTGTACAGCTGGCGCGGGCGGCCGATCTTCTGGTCGGGATCGGTGATCATCTCGTTCCACTGCGCGACCCAGCCGACGGTGCGGGCAAGCGCGAAGAGGACGGTGAACATCGAGGTCGGGAAGCCGATCGCCGACAGGATCACGCCCGAATAGAAATCGACGTTCGGGAACAGCTTCTTCTCGATGAAATACGGATCGCTGAGCGCCAGACGCTCCAGCTCGATCGCGACGTCGAACACCGGGTCGGTGACGCCCAACTCGCCGAGCACTTCCTTGACGGTCGTCTGCATGACGGCGGCACGCGGATCGTAGTTCTTGTAGACGCGGTGACCGAAGCCCATCAGGCGGAACGGATCGTTCTTGTCCTTGGCGCGCGCAATGTACTCGGGGATCCGGTCGACGGTGCCGATCTCATGCAGCATGTTGAGCGCGGCTTCGTTCGCGCCGCCATGCGCCGGGCCCCACAGGCAGGCGATGCCGGCGGCGATGCACGCGAACGGATTTGCGCCCGACGAGCCGGCGAGACGGACGGTCGAGGTCGACGCGTTCTGCTCGTGATCGGCGTGGAGGATGAAGATGCGGTCCATCGCCTTTTCGACGATCGGGTTCACGACATATTTCTCGGCCGGGACGCCGAACGTCATGCGCAGGAAGTTGCCGGTGTAGCTCAGCGTGTTGTCCGGATAGACGAACGGCTGGCCGACGCTGTACTTATACGCCATCGCGGCGATCGTCGGCATCTTGGCGATCAGGCGGTGCGACGCGATGACGCGCTGTGCCGGATCATGGATGTCGGTCGAGTCGTGATAGAAGGCCGAGAGCGCGCCGACGACGCCGCACAGGATCGCCATCGGATGCGCATCGCGACGGAAGCCGCGGAAGAACTGCGCGAGCTGCTCGTGGACCATCGTGTGGCGCGTGATCGTGTTCGAGAAATTCGCCAGTTCGTCCGCGCTCGGCAGTTCGCCGTTGAGCAGCAGATAGGCGACTTCCATGAAGTTCGACTGTTCGGCCAGTTCGCCGATCGTGTAGCCGCGGTGCAGCAGCGTGCCCGCGTCGCCATCGATATAGGTCAGCTTCGACTGGCACGACGCGGTCGACGTGAAGCCCGGATCATAGGTGAAATTGTCGGTCTGTGCGTACAGCTTGCGGATATCGATGACGTCGGGTCCGACCGTGCCGGACATCACCGGATAATCGAAATCCTTGCCGTCGACCTTGAGGTTTGCGGTCTCGCTCATGCTTGTATCCTTCCTCGAAATCTTATCAGTTTGCCATCCGGTCGGCGATCCGACCGAGGCTCTCGTCACGCCCGAGCAGGTCGAGCACATCGAATATTCCCGGAGACGTCTTGCGCCCGGTAAGCGCGGCGCGAAGGGGCTGTGCGACCTGCCCGAGTTTTACGCCTCGTGCTTCGGCCACGCGCCGTACCGCGCCTTCGAGCGCTTCCGTATCCCACTTGTCGAGCGCGTCAAGTTCGGCATGCGCATTCGCCAAAATCGCACTCGCTTCACCCTGCAAAAGGCTCGCTGCGGCGTCATCCATCGCAAGCGGGCGCTGGCTGAACAGGAAATTCGAACCCTCGGCCAGTTCGTTCAGGTTGGCTGCACGTGGCTTCAGGACCGGCATCGCGCGAGTCAGAAGCTCCAATCCACCGTCAGGCAGGCCGTGACCGAGACGGTCGGCGGCAAGCTGCGCCAGCCGCGCATCGTCGGCCTCGCGGATGTAATGGCCGTTGAGATTCTCGAGCTTCTTCAGGTCGAACCGCGACGGCGACTTGCCGACGCCCGACAGGTCGAACCATTCGACCGCCTGCTCGCGGCTAATGATCTCGTCGTCGCCATGCCCCCAGCCGAGCCGGAGCAGGTAATTGTCGAACGCCTCGGGCAGGATGCCCATCTCGTCGCGATACGCCTCGATGCCGACCGCGCCGTGACGCTTCGACAGCTTGGCGCCGTCGGGGCCGTGGATCAGCGGGATGTGCGCGTAGATCGGCTCGGGCCATCCCATCGCACGGTAGATCGGCAATTGGCGGAACGCGTTGTTCAGGTGATCGTCGCCGCGGATGACGTGCGTGACGCCCATGTCGTGATCGTCGACGACGACCGCGAGCATATAGGTCGGCGTACCATCGGAACGGAGCAGGACGAGGTCGTCAATCTCTTCGTTGCGGACAGTGACCGACCCTTGCACGCGGTCCTCGATCGTGACCGCGCCTTCTTGCGGCGCGCGCAGGCGGACGACATGGGGCAGATCGGGCGCTTCGCTCGCCGGGCGATCGCGCCACGGGCTGCGGATACGCAAGGGCTTCTTCGCAGCCTGAGCTTCGGCGCGCATCGCGGCGATTTCCTCGGCGGTCATGTAGCAGCGATAGGCGTGGCCGTTCGCGACCATTTCATGCGCGACCTGTGCGTGGCGTTCGGCGCCTGCGAACTGCATGACGACGTCGCCGTCCCAGTCGAGGCCGAGCCAGCGCATCCCGTCGATGATCGCGTCGATCGCCGGCTGGGTCGAGCGGACCCGGTCGGTATCCTCGATCCGCAACAGGAACTTGCCGCCGTTCGCCTTTGCGAACAGCCAGTTGAACAGCGCGGTGCGCGCGCCGCCAAGGTGCAGGAACCCCGTCGGCGACGGAGCGAAACGGGTAACGACGGGTGCGGCCGAAACGACGGCATCCGTATCAGATATTGCGCCCAACCGCGGGTGCTCCCAGACTGAAGAAACGATGGAGAAACGATGGCCGGAACAGCCGTCGCCGCCCCTAGCATGCGTCCTTGGCGGCGACAAATAGGCGTACCGTCATGGGGGGCGGGCACGGGCCTGGCGATCGAGCGCTGGCTGGAGGCGGAGCGCGACCAATTGGTCCTGTGGCTGCCGGTGATGCTAGGCGGCGGGATCGCGCTCTGGTTTGCGCTGCCCGATCCGGTGGCATGGCGGTTGGCGATCCTGGTGCTGGCGGCGAGCGGGGTGGCGTGCCTGGCGGTCGGGCAAGGCGGGCGGGCGGCTCGTGTCCTGGCGGTCGGGTTGCTCACCGCGGCGCTGGGGCTGGCGCTGATCTGGTTCCGCTCGGAGTCGGTCGCGGCGCCGGTGCTGGCCGGACCGACGATCGCGAGCTTTTCGGCGAAGGTCGAGGCGATCGAGCCGCTGGTCGCCCGCAAGCTGGTGCGCTTGACGCTGCTGCCGGTCGGGGCAGGGGCGGACACCGATGGGCAGCCCGTCGCCCTGCCGCATCGGATCCGCGTCAACCTGGCGGAGGCGGACGCGCCGAAGGTTCTGGGGACTGGCGCGATCGTCCGCCTGCGCGCGCGGTTGATGCCGCCGCCTTTGCCCGCGGTACCGGGGGCATACGACTTCGCCCGCGTCGCGTGGTTCGGTGGGATCGGCGCGACGGGGCGGGGCTTTGCACCCGTCATGGTCACGACGCCAAGCGGATCGGGCGCAGGCATCCGGGTCGCGCTATCGCACCATATCGTCACTCGGCTGAACGGCAGCGCGGGCGGGATCGCGGCCGCGCTTGCGACCGGCGATGTCAGCGCAATCAGCGAGGAGGATTCGGAAGCGATGCGGCGGGCGGGTCTTGCGCATCTGTTGTCCGTGAGCGGGCTGCACATCACCGCGGCGGTGGCGGCGACGATGCTGATCGTGATGCGGCTGCTGGCGCTCAGTCCGTGGCTGGCATTGCATGCGCGGTTACCGTTGATTGCCGCGCTGGCGGGGGCGGTAGCGGCGATCGGGTATACCTTGCTGACGGGAAGCCAGGTGCCGACGATCCGGTCTTGCGTGGCGGCGTTGCTGGTGCTGGCGGCGTTGGCGATGGGGCGGGAGGCGATGACGTTGCGGCTCGTCGCGGCGGGGGCGATGTGCGTGATGCTCGTGTTGCCCGAGTCCGCAGCGGGGCCGAGTTTCCAGCTGTCGTTCGCGGCGATTACCGCGATCATGGCGCTTCACGAGCATCCGGCGATCCGGACGGTCTTCGGGCCGCATGATGAGGGGCGCGGTAGAACGCTCGCGCGGGGCGTGGCGTCGCTTTTGCTCACCGGGTTGCTGGTCGAGGTCGCGTTGATGCCGATCGCGGTGTTTCATTTCCACAAATCGGGGCTGTACGGCGCGTTCGCTAATATCGTCGCGATTCCGTTGACGACGTTCGTCGTGATGCCGCTGGAGGCGCTGGCGTTGCTGCTCGATGTCGGCGGGGTGGGCGCGCCGGTATGGTGGCTGGTGCAGACGTCGCTCGATGCGCTGTTGTGGCTGGCGCACCACGTGGCCGATGCGCCGGGGTCTGTGCGGTCTTTGCCGGCGATGCCGAGTGCGGCGTTTGGGTTGATGGTGGTGGGAGGGATCTGGATCGCATTGTGGCGGACGCGGTGGCGGCGGCTTGGAACAGTGCCTTTGGTGGTTGGGGTCGTCTGGGCGTTGACCACGCCGGCACCGGATATCCTGGTCACCGGGGACGGGCGGCATGTCGCGGTACGGACCGCGGCGGGATTGGCTATGCTGCGGGATCGGGCTGGGGACTATACGCGGAACATGTTGGCCGAGAATGGCGGGGTGGACGGCGAACCTTTGTTCCTGGCCGACCAGCCTGATGCGCGGTGCAGTCGGGATCTTTGTATGACCGACATTGTGGGCGGGGGGCGGACCTGGCGGGTCCTTGCTACGCGGAGTGCTTATATGGTGCCGATTGACCAGTTGATCGCGGCGTGTCGGGATGCGGATATCGTTGTTAGTGAGCGCGGGTTGCCCAAACGGTGCGTGCCGCGGTGGTTGAAGTTGGATCGGCGGACTTTGCGGCGGACTGGTGGGGTGGCGGTTACGTTGGGGAGCGGGCGGGTCGTTACCATTCTCTCGCCGGGTGACCGGCATCCGTGGCGTGATCCGCCCACGCTGGCCCGGACCGTCGGGGCGCGGAGCGGGTCGGGGTTTCGGGTACCGAAGCGGGAGTGGGGGCGGCGATCCGGCTTCGGGCGGGAGCGGTAGAGGCGTTTGGTGCTTCTTGCCTGCCGAGCCATTTCGACCGTCCCGTTACCCGCGGCGCCTCGTTGGGCTCTGGATCCTGACTTTCGTCAGGATGACGGCGGCGGCGGGGAGACGAAGGCCGATTGCGACGGGCCTTCGCTGCCCCCCTGAGCTCAGTCGTAGCGGCGGAGGATGCCGGAGAGTTTGCCCTGAACGCGGACTTGCGCGGGGGCGTAGCGTTGGGGGTCGTAGGCGCGGTTGGCGGGGTCGAGGCGGACCATGGCGCCTTCGCGGCGGAAGTATTTCAGCGTGGCTTCGCTGTCTTCGATCAGCGCCACGACGATCTCGCCGTCGCGGGCGGTTTCGGTGCGTCGGATGAGCGCATAGTCGCCGTCGAGGATGCCGGCTTCGACCATCGAGTCGCCCGACACTTCGAGCGCGTAATGTTCGCCCGATCCCAGGAGCGCGGCGGGGACGGCGAGCATCGTGCTGCCTTCGAACGCCTCGATCGGGACACCGGCGGCGATGCGACCGTGCAGCGGGATCTCGATGACGTCGTTGGCAGGCTGCGGCGTCGCGGCGATGGGCGCCGACTTGACGTTCGATGGCTTGGATGGCGTCTTCTTTTCCGGACGCTCTGGCATACGCAGCACTTCGAGCGCGCGCGCGCGGTTTGGCAGGCGGCGGATGAAGTTGCGTTCCTCGAGCGCGCTGATCAGGCGGTGGACGCCCGATTTCGACTTGAGGTCGAGTGCGTCCTTCATCTCCTCGAACGACGGCGAGACGCCGGTATCGTTGAGGCGATCGTTGATGAAGCACACGAGTTCGTGCTGCTTGCGCGTGAGCATGGCGGTTCTCCGTCCGGAACAGACGAGGAACTTCTATGGAACATAATTAACGCCGTCAAGCGGCCAGATCACCCGATGACGAGGATTTCCGCCGATTCGCCTGCCTTTGCGATCGGCGCATTGCCGGGGCGGACGATCAGGCAGGTCGAGCGCGCCAGGGTGAGCAGCATCGAGCTGTCCTGGATCGTCGACGCGTAGGCGCGGCCGTCGCGGAGTTCGGCACGCAGATAGTCGGTGCGCGGGTTGTTGGCGGGCAGGTTTTCTCCGAGCAGTGCGTGCGTCGCCTGGGGGAGCGGATCGCGCGCTCCGGCCATGTGTGCGACGACGGGCTTCACGAAGAGCGTCGCGGTGACGAACGCGGAGACCGGGTTGCCAGGCAGGCCGAGCACCATCATCTCGCCGATCCGGCCGGCCATCATCGGCTTGCCGGGGCGCAGCGCGATCCGCCAGAAATCGATTGTCCCGCCGGCCGCCGCGATCGCCGGGCGGACGAGGTCGTGGTCGCCGACCGACGCGCCGCCGGTGGTGACGAGCAGGTCCGCCTCGACGCTCGCGAACGCGTCGCGCAGCACGTCGAGCCGGTCGGGCAGGATGCCGAGATCGATGACGTCGACGGGCAGGTCGGCGAGCATAGCGGCGAGCATGATGCCGTTGGATTCTGGCAGCGCGACGCCGTCGGTGGCCGAGCCGGGGGGGACGAGTTCGTCGCCGGTCGCCGCCACCGCGACGCGGACGCGGCGGTTGACGGTGAGGCTGCCGTGGCCGCCGGTCGCCGCGACGGCGATGCGCGCTGGCGTCAGGCGGTCGCCGGCGGTGATGAGGCGGCTGCCGGTGGCGAAGTCGAGGCCCTTGCGTCGGGTGTTGCGGCCGAAGGTCTGCGGGCCTTCGCCGGCCAGGATCAGCGTGTCACCGTCGCGCTCGGATTCCTCCTGGACCATGACGGTGTCGGCGCCGTCGGGGATTGCGGCGCCGGTGAAGATGCGCGTGGCCTCGCCCTGGGCGACGGTGCCGGTGAAGGGGCGGCCGGCGGCGCTTTCGCCGATGACTTTCCACGGGCCGGGCAGGTCGGCGAAGCGGATCGCATAGCCGTCCATCGCCGAGAGGTCGGCGGCGGGCTGCGTGCGGCGGGCGAGGATGTCCTCTGCGGCCCAGCGGCCGGCGGCTTCGCGCAAGGGCACGGTCGCCCTGGCGACGCGGGGGGCCATGGCGAAGAGACGCGTTTGCGCTTCGGCGACGGGGAGAAGGTCGGTCATGCGGGAAAGCCCGGTTTTGCGTGGGTTTGGCGAGTGAAGTATAGAAAGTGCAGACGCTGGGAGCAGTTTTTCGGGGGTGCGGTTTGGCGCTCGGGTGTCGGTTCGAGCAGGAGGGGGGCGGGGGGCGTCGGCATGCGGGCTGCCTTGCCATGGGTTGGGCGTGTAGGACAGGTCGATGTTTGTTTTGGGGATGGCGGGGAAGCGCGACGAGGTTTGCGGAGGGTGTCGTTTGGGACCCTGGGCTCCCGCTTTCGCGGGAGAACGGGTGGGGGCGCCGCAGCGCTTGGGCTGAGCCAGTACTTACTCGCTACGGCCCGCCCCCTTGCACCTCCCCGGCGGAGGCCGGGGTCCAATTGGTGAGGTCGGGGTGATCGGCCGCGCGCTTCGTTAGCGGCGTTTCCCAATTGGGCCCCGGCCTTCGCCGGGGTGGTGTTTGGGGGCTGCGGGACCATTCCCAGCCAGCGCCTGTTCATCGCCCTGGGGGCTTTGTCGTCGATTAAACGGGCACCATATCAATATCATGATCGCGATCGAACCGCCGAGGAAAGACAGGGTCGCCGCCGCGATCGGCGCGGTCGTGGTGCCGGGGGTGCTGGGCTATGCGCTGATCTTTGGGCTGGCGGTGCCGATGCCGGCTGCGGTCGGGGAGGCGCTCAAGGTGTTCGGGGTGGCGCCGCCGCCGCCGCCGCCGCCGCCGCCGCCGCCGCCCGTCGAGACGGTCAAGCCGCGGCCGTCGCCGAGCCGCAAGCCGCAGGGGGCCGCATCGCCGCCAAATCTCAAATCCAAGGCGACCGAGCTGGTCGCGCCGCCGCCGGTGGTGCCGATCGTGGTTCCGCCGCCGGTGGTCGTTGCCGAGAAGGCTGGCGTCGGCGCGCAGGCGACCGCGGGGGCGGCTCCTATGCGCGGGCCGGGGACCGGGAGCGGGGGGCAGGGGAATGGCACCGGCAGCGGGGGATATGGCGACGGCGATGGCGGCGGGGGCGAGGAGACGCCGCCGCGGTGGCGCAAGGGGCGGTTGAAGGATTCGGACTTTCCAAGCGATGCCGCGGAGACGGGGCTGCGGGGGATCGTCTCGGTGCGCTATACCGTCGAGGTCAGTGGGCGCGTTTCGCATTGTCGGGTGACGCGGTCGAGCGGGAGCGGGGTGCTGGACGGGCTGACGTGCCGGTTGATCGAAGAACGGTTTCGCTATGATCCGTCGCTCGATGCGGCGGGGCGGCCGGTGGAGTCGACGATCGTGCAAAATCACGACTGGGCGATCGAAGACTAGAACCCCTGCGGTCGGGGTTGCGGCTTCCACCAGTTGGGTATTGCCTCGCGTGCCCTCACCCTCGCCGCCTGCGGCGTCTTTCCCTCTCCCCGCTGGGGAGAGGGTTTTGTGGTCAGGCGGTCCAGGTGCCGGATTTGCCGCCTGATTTGGCGACGACGCGGATGTCTGAGAGGACCATCGTCTTGTCGATCGCCTTGGCCATGTCGTAGATCGTCAGCAGCGTGACCGTTGCCGCGGTGAGCGCTTCCATCTCGACGCCGGTCTTGCCTTCGGTCGAGGCGGTCGCGGTCGCGGTGACGCCGGTCGCGTCGACCGCGAGGTCGATCTCGACCTTGGTGAGCGGGAGCGGGTGGCAGAGTGGGATGAGGTCGCTGGTGCGCTTGGCGGCCATGATGCCGGCGACGCGCGCGACCGCGAGGACGTCGCCCTTTTTGGCCGTGCCCGCGCCGATCGCCGTTGCAGCCTCGGCGGACATGGTGATGCGGCCGGTGGCGACGGCTTCGCGTGCGGTGATCGCCTTGCCGCCGACGTCGACCATCCGCGCCGCGCCTGCTTCGTCGATGTGCGTGAGGCCGGTCATCCGACGAGCACGCGCGTGGCGGCTTCGACGTCGTCCTGCCGCATCAGCGCTTCGCCGATCAGGAAGCAGCGTATGTCGTGCTCGGCCATCGCATCGAGCTCGGCGCGCGTGGTCAGCCCGCTCTCGGCGACGAAGGTGCAGTCCTTCGGGGCGCGGCTGACGAGTTCGTAGGTGCGGTTGAAGTCGACGGTGAAGTCGCGCAGGTCGCGGTTGTTGACGCCGATCAGCCGCGACTTGAGCTTCAGCGCGCGCTCCATTTCGTGCGCGTCGTGGACCTCGACCAGCACGTCCATGCCGCAGTCGAGCGCGGACGATTCGATCTCGGCCATCTGCACGTCGTCGAGCGCGGCGACGATGATCAAGATGCAGTCCGCGCCGATCGCACGCGCCTCGGTCGACTGCCACGGGTCGACCATGAAATCCTTGCGCAGGACGGGGATCGAGACGGCGTCGCGGGCTGCGGCGAGATACTCGTCGGCGCCCTGGAACCACTTCTCGTCGGTGAGGACGGAGAGGCACGCGGCACCGCCGGCCTCGTAGGCGCGGGCGTGTGCGGGCGGATCGAAATCGGCGCGGATCAGGCCTTTCGACGGGCTGGCCTTCTTGATCTCGGCGACCAGCGCATAGCCTTGCTTGGCGTCGAGTGCGGCGCGGAAGCCGCGGGGTTTCGACATGCGGGCGATGCCGGCGTCGATATCGGCGAGCGAGATGGTCGCTTTCCGCGCGGCGACTTCGGCGCGCTTGGTCTCGAGAATGCGGTCGAGCATGGTCATGTCAGTAGGCGATCCAGCGGGCGAGCAGCGCGTCGGCGCTGCCGGTGTCGAGGGCGGCGGCGGCTTTGGCAACACCTTCGCCAAGAGTGGGGACGGTGCCGGCGACCATCAAGGCGGCGGCGGCGTTCAGCAGGACGGCGTCGCGGTACGCGCTGCTCTCGCCCTTGAGCAGGCGGCGGAGCGCGTCGGCATTGTGCGCGGCATCGCCGCCGCGGATATCGGTGATCGCGTGGGCGGTGAGCCCGGCGTCTTCGGGCGTTATACGGGCGGGAAGCGCGACGCTGCCGACCGAGGCGACGACGCTGGGGCCCGCGCCCGACAGTTCGTCGAGGCCTTCTTCGCCCGAGACCACGAGCGCGGCTTCGGTGCCGAGTTGTTCGAGCGCGTCGGCGTAGAGAGTCACGTAATCGGGGCGGGCGATGCCGATGAGCTGGCGGGTGGTGCCCGCCGGGTTGGCGAGCGGACCCATCAGGTTGAAGATCGTGCGTTTGCCGATGCGCTGGCGGATCGGGGTGATGCGCTTCATCGCCGGGTGGTGGTTGGCGGCGAAGAGGAAGGCGATGCCGATCTCGTTGAGGCTCGCCTCGGCGGTGGCGCCGGCGCGATCCATGTCGAGGCCGAGGACTTCCAATGTGTCGGCGGCGCCCGCCTTGCTCGAGGCGGCGCGGTTGCCGTGCTTGGCGACGGGGACGCCGCACGCCGCGACGACCAGCGCGACCGCTGTCGAGACGTTCAACGTGTGGTGGCCGTCGCCGCCGGTGCCGCAGACGTCGATCGCGTCCGCAGGGGCGTCGATCGGGATCATGCGGTTGCGAAGAGCGCGGGCGGCTTCGGCGATCTCGATGCTGGTTTCGCCGCGGGTCGCGAGGTCGATCAGGAAGGTCGCGATCGAGTCGTCGCTGGCGCGGGCGTCGAGGATGTCGGCGAAGGCCTCGCGGGCGGATTCGCGGGATAGGGGGGAGGTTGGGTCGGGGAGGAGAACCGTGGTCATCGTACCACCGTCATGCCGGACTCGTTCCGGCATCCACCGGCCCGCATATCCAATGGCTCGCGAGCGTGCGGGACGGTGGACCCCGGAACTAGTCCGGGGTGACGGGGGGTAGAGGTCGCGCTCATATCTCCAGGCCTTCGCGGGCCTTGATGGGGATGCCGGCCATCTTGAGGAAGTTCGCGAGCATCGCGTGGCCGTGTTCGGTGGCGATGCTTTCGGGGTGGAACTGCACGCCGTGGATCGGGAGCGTCTGGTGGCGGAAGCCCATGACCGTGCCGTCCTGCGCGGTCGCGTTGACGACCAGCGTGTCGGGGACGGCGTTGACGATCAGCGAGTGATAGCGCGTGGCGGTGAACGGCGACGGGAGGCCTGCGTACAGCCCGGTATCGTCGTGGAGGACGGGCGAGGTCTTGCCGTGCATCAGCCCGCCGCGCTCGACCTTGCCGCCGAAATGCTGGCCGATCGCCTGATGGCCGAGGCACACGCCGAGCAAGGGCTTGCCGGCATCGGCGCAGGCGGCGACCAGATCGAGGCTTACGCCCGCCTCGGTCGGCGTGCAGGGGCCGGGGGAGATGAGGAACGCGTCCGCGCCGGACGACAGAGCCTGTCCGGCGGAGATCGCATCGTTGCGGACGACCTCCACCTCGACACCCAGTTCCATCAGGTAATGGACCAGGTTCCAGGTGAAGCTGTCGTAATTGTCGACGACGAGGATCATGGCGCCGCCATAGCCGATGCAGGGCCTTGCGCAACATGCCAGCGCTTCGCGTCGGCTGGTCGTCGCGGTATATCGTCGCAATTATGCCGCTGGGTGGTCGTGGTTTGCGTGCGCGGTCCCTATATCTATCGGACAGGCGGATGATCATTCAGGGCGGAGCAATGCCGGCTGACTGACGTTATCCGATCAAAGGAGTCCAATCCATGTTTCGCACCGCCGTCCTCGCCGCTCTGATCGCGCTTCCCGCCATGGCCTCCGCGCAGGACGCGCAGGCCGACAAGCCGCCGCAGCGCATTCGCAGCGTGACGCTGACCGGCGATCAGAAATGCCCCGCGTCCAGCGGTGGCGAGATCGTGGTGTGTTCGACGCTCGACCAGCCGTACCGGATCCCGAAGGCGCTGCGCGAGGACAAGCCGATCGCCGCGCAGAACCAGAGCTGGGTGAACCGCGCGGCGAGCCTGGACCAGATCGGGCGTGTTGCGGGCGGTCTGCCCGATACGTGTTCGGCGGTCGGTACCGGCGGGCAGAGCGGCTGTTTCATGGCGCGCAACAACGCCTATGCCGCGGAGCGTCGTGCGCCGGCTAGCGAGACGGACACGACTCCCTGAGGGTACGCATTCGTGGCCGGGTTCTCCCGCGAAGGCGGGAGCCCGGACTGGGTCCCCGCCTTCGCGAGGAAACATACTTAGCGCCGCATCACTGGCCGAAGTGTGGAGCGGCGGCTCTTCCCACCGCTTCGCGCGCGGCGGCTAGGATTGCCCCCGCCTTCGCCTCGCATTCGCGCTGTTCGTATTCGGGGATACTGTCGGCGACGATGCCGGCACCCGCCTGGACGTGGATCGTGCCGTCCTTCACCACTGCGGTGCGGAGCACGATGCACGAGTCCATCGAGCCGTCGGGGGAGAAATAGCCGACGCCGCCGGCATAGGCACCGCGGCGTTCGGGCTCCAATTCGGCGATGATCTGGCAGGCGCGGACTTTCGGGGCGCCGCTGACCGTGCCTGCCGGGAAGCCCGCGAACAGCGCGTCGAGCGCGTCCTTGTCCGGGGATAGCGTGCCGACGACGTTCGAGACGATGTGCATGACGTGGCTGTAGAACTCGACGCCGTAGCTGTCGGTGACCCGCACCGAGCCCGGCGAGGCAGCGCGGCCGACGTCGTTGCGGCCGAGATCGAGCAGCATGAGGTGTTCGGCGCGTTCCTTTGGGTCGGCGAGCAGCCCGACGCGGTTCGCCTCGTCCTCGGCGGCGGTCTTGCCGCGCGGGCGCGTGCCGGCGATCGGGCGGATGGTGACTTCGTCGTCGCGGACGCGGACGAGGATCTCGGGGCTCGAGCCGATCAGCGCGAAGCCGGGGAGGTCGAGGTGATAGAGGAACGGCGACGGGTTGATGCGGCGTAGCGAGCGGTAGAGCTCGAACGGCGGCAGCGCGAACGGCGTGCTGAAGCGCTGCGCCAGCACGACCTGGAAGATGTCGCCGGCGAGGATATAGTCCTTCGCGGTGGCGACCATCTCGCCGTAGCGGCCCTCCGGCAGCGCAGGCGTGTAGACGGGTTCGGCAACGTCGGCGCGGACCGGTGCGGGAACCGGCGTGTTGGCAAGCTTGGCGGCGACGGCGTCGAGCCGTGCTTCGGCGTCGGCGACGATCGTGTCCGCATCGCGGGCCGGGTCGGGCCAGGCCGGCGCGACGAGGTACAGCGCATCGGCCAGCCGGTCGAACACCAGCACGACCGTCGGGCGCACGAAGATCATGTCGGGCAGGCCGAGCGGATCGGCCGACGGCTGCGGCAGGTCCTCGACGAGCCCGATCGTCTCATAGCCGAAATAGCCGACCAGACAGGCGAGTGCGCGCGGCAGTTCCGCGGGGACTTCGGCACGGCATTCGGCGACGAGCGTACGCAGCGCGTCGAGCGTCGGTTGCGCGCAGGGTTCGAACCCATCGCGGTCGGTCGCCCAGTGCCGGTTGATCTCGGCGGCATGGCCCTGCGCGCGGAACAGCAGGTCGGGGGCGAGCCCGATCAGGCTGTGGCGACCGCGGGTCGCGCCGCCCTCGACCGATTCGAGCAGGAAGTCGCCACGCCCCGGCTCGATCAGTTTCAGTGCGGCGGCGACCGGCGTTTCGGTGTCCGCCACCTGGCGCCGCCAGACGAGCGCGGGGCGCCCGGCGGCGAGAGCTTCACGCGCGCTCATGCTGCGATCAGTTCCCGGTGCCGCCCTGGCCGAGAAGGTCGGCGCGGACACGGGCGATCGCAGTCTTGTTGGTCTTCACGCCGACCTCGGCGCGGACCGCCTTGGCGAACTGCTCGACATATTCGCGACCGACCGAACGGCCGATATTGGCACGCGCCGCCTTGATCGCGGCGTCGTTGCCCGTCGCGTTGCCGCTGGCGATGCTGTCGAGCTTGATGACGAACCAGCCGCTGTCGTCGGGCGCGGCGAGCGTCTTGGCGGTGTTGGGCGCCATGCTGAACATCAGCGCGAGCGCGGGCGGCGCGCCACGCGGATCGGCCGCGACCTGCGCACGCGAGGCGGTCAGCGGACGTGCGGCCGGCAGCTTCAGGCCGGTCTGGCCGAGCGACTGCTGGATCGGCATGCCCTTGTTGATCCGCGCGAGCACGTCGGCGGCGACCTTGCGCGCTGCCTGACGCGAGCGATCGGCGGTCACGTCGCGGAGCACGTCGGCGCGTACCTGCGCCAGTGGACGCGGCGTGGCGGCAATGACGCGACCCAGCGCGACGACGGCGAAGCCACCGTCGGTGCCGAGCTGGACCAGCTGCGGGCCGTCGCCCTCGGCCGCCTGGAACGCGGCGGAGACGAGCGGAGCGATCGCGGGGTTCGGCTGGCTGGCGGGATCGTCGGGGTTGGCACCGCTCGCGATCAGCGCGGGCGTGGTGACCGGCTGCAGCTTCTGGTCGGCGGTCACCTCGTCGAACGTCGCGTTCTTCGACAGCGAATCGTCGATCCTGTCATGGATGTCGGACAGCGCCTGCGCCGCCTTCTGGATGCCGAGCGCGGCGGCGATCTCGCCGCGGACCTGCGCGAGCGAGCGCGCTGCGACGGTCTCGACCTTGTCGACCTTGGCGACGACCCAGCCGAGCTGCGTACGGACCGGGCCGATCACCGCGCCATTGGCGGCGGCGAACACCGCGTCGGCGACTTGCGGCGAACTGGTGCCGGCATAGGCGGCCTTCTCGACGCCGGTCTGGGTCGAGGCTTCGAGACCGGCGGCACGCGCGGCGTCGGCGAGGCTGGCGCCGCCCTTCACCTTGGCAGCAAGCGCGGTGGCGCCGGCCTGATCGGCGACGACGACCTGCGAGATGGTGCGCTTCTCGGTGGCGGCGTAGCGCGCGCTATCCTGCTGATAGGATTTGGCGATCTCGGCATCGGTCGGGACGGCCTGCGCCTTGACCTGCTCGGGCGTGACGACCGCGTAGCGGACGATGCGACGCTCCGGCACGGTGTAGCGCGCGATGTTGCGCTTGTAGAAGGTGGCGAGGTCGGCATCGCTCGGCGCCGGGCCGGCGGGAACGATCGCGGTCGGGATGAAGCCGATCGTGCCGGTGCGCTTTTCGAGCAGCAGCGAGGCGTAGGGGAGCGCGAGCTGGCTCGAGACCTGAGTCGCGCCGTTGCTCGGGATCGTCAGCTGCTGGGCATAGGTATCGCGGACGATATCGCTGCGGATCTGCGCGTCGGTCAGTTTCCGCTGCGCCAGGATCTGGCGGTAGAGATTCTCGTCGAACTTGCCGGTCGGGCCCTGCAGCGCGGGGATGCTGGCGATCTGGCCGTCGACCGCGCGCTTGCTGACGACCATGCCCTGCGCACGACCGAACTGCTCGAGCGCCATGCTCGACATGATCCGGTCGAGCGTGCCGTCGAGACCGCCTTGGCTAACGAAGGTGGCCATGTCGAGCGTCGGCTGCTCCTGGCGGAAGCCTTCGAGCTGAGTCTGCACCTGCGTCTTGAGTTCGTTCTCGGTGACCTCGCCCTTGCCGACCTTGGCGACGTCGCCGCCGGTGATCCCGGCGCCGCCCGTCATCGAGCTGAGCCCAGTGATGTCGCCAGCCGCGAACGCGAGCGCGATCACGCCGAGCACGATGAAGGTGATGACCACGCCGACCTTCGAATGGGTAAGGCGGCGGAAGAAAGCGAGCATGGACAACCGATCGACAGGGACAGGAACGTGGTTGCTTTACGGGGAGGGCGGCGGCTCTTCAAGTCGGGCGCGTAACGTCGTGCAAGGCCAGGGCAGCGTGGCGCGGGGTCGTCCTGAGAAGAGCGTGCGGGGTTGTGCGGGGCGAGTGCGTCGCTATCGCTAGGCGAAACATCCGGGAGAGAATGATGCGGCGCAAGCTGGTGGCGGGAAATTGGAAGATGAACGGGTCGCGGGCGGCGCTCGTCGAACTCGAGACGATCGCGGCGGCGGCACATGCTGCGCCGGGGATCGACGTGTCGGTCGCGGTGCCGTTCACGCTGATCGCGGCGGCGGCCGAGCGCGTACCCGGTCTCGCGATCGGTGCCGAGGACGTGCACGAGGCGGACAGCGGCGCGCATACCGGGTGCGTCTCGGCGGCGATGGTCAAGGAAGTCGGCGCCAGCTTCACGATCGTCGGTCATTCGGAGCGGCGCGCGGACCAGCATGAGACCAGCCACGACGCCTGGGCGAAGGCGGCGGCTGCGCGGCGGCAGGGCTTGCAGGTGATCCTGTGCTGCGGCGAGACCGAAGCCGAGCGCGACGCCGACCGTGCCGAGCGTGTGGTGCAGGCGCAGATCGAGAAATCGGTGCCCGACAATGCGGACGGCAGCTGGTTCACGCTTGCCTATGAGCCGCGCTGGGCGATCGGCACGGGGCGCACGCCGACGCTCGACGAGATCGCCGCGATCCACGCCATTGCACGCGCCAAATTGCGGATGCTGATCGGCGATGCGGCGGCGGGGGTGCGGATCCTGTATGGCGGGTCGGTGACGGGGGCGAACGCGGCGGCGATCCTGTCGACGCCCAATGTCGACGGCGCGCTGGTCGGTGGCGCGAGCCTGACCGCGGACAAGTTCGTGCCGATCATCGAAGCTGCGGCAGGACTTTGATTCTGTTCATTAAGTCGCGATAAACACAGCAGTCTTATACGGCCTGGGACGATTCGCGGAGCATTATGGCCGATCAACGGACCGGTGCTTCGACGTGGGGGATGATATGAACAGCTGGATACCCGGTTGCTTAAGCGCCTCGCTCGTAGCGTGCGGTCTGCTCTGCGCGACGCCGGTGCACGCCGAAACGCCGCGTGAATTGCTGACCCAGGCGGGGTTCGTCGACCGCGACCGCAACGTCGCGCTCGCACGGATCGAGAAGGCGGCGGCGGTGGCGGGGCAGGCGCTCAGCCGCGCGCCGAACGACCAGGATGCGGCGGTCGTGCAGGCGATGGCCAACGGCTACCGCGCGAAACTGCTCGGCAATCGCGGGCAGGCGATCCTTGCGCGGAAGCAATATGAGACGCTGGTGACTCGCTTCCCGCGCAATGCCGAGGCGCAGGCGGCGCTTGGTGCTTGGCATGTCGGGGTGATCGCCAAGCTCGGGCGGTTCGTCGGGCGTGCGGTCGCGGGCGCGCAGAAGGTGACCGGGTTCGCGGCACTCGAACGATCGGTGGCGCTCGGCGGCAATCGCGCGATGTTCGCCGGGCTGGCGGGTCTGTTGCGGCTGGAGCTGGATCCGACCGATGCGCGCGGGCGGGCTTTGCTGGAGATGGCGAGCAGGGCGCCGACACCGACCGCGATCGATGGCTTCGTGCGGCGCGCGGCGATCGCGGTGCTGGTACCGTTGCGCGCGGGCGACGCAAATGCGACTCGGGCGCTGGCGGACAAGTTGCTGCCGTTCGGGCAGTTTGCGGCGGGGTAACGCTGCCGACTGGAGCCCGGGTATTGTTCCCCCGCGGAAGCGGGGGCCCAGGGTACCGAGGATCAGCGTTCGTAACCCTGGACTCCCGCTTTCGCGGGAGAACCGCTAGCGCAGGAGAACCGCTAGCGCGGGTAGCGCTTCGCCAGCATCGCGAACGATGCCCGCAGGGCATACGCTTCGCCACCCTTCGGCCGGCCTGGTTTCGCAGACGGGCGCCACGCAAACACGTCGAGATGCGCCCAGGCCGTTCCCTGCGGCACGAACCGGCGCAGGAACAGTGCCGCCGTCACCGCCCCCGCGAACCCGCCATCGGGCGCGTTGACCATGTCCGCCACGTCCGATTTCAGCATCTCGTCATACGCGTTCCAGAGCGGGAGGCGCCACATCTGGTCGGTCTCGGCAATCCCCGCCGCGAGCAGGTCGGCGGCGAGCGTCTCGTCGTCGGTGAACAGCGGCGGCAGGTCCGGGCCGAGCGCGACGCGCGCCGCGCCGGTGAGCGTGGCGAAGTCTAGGATCAGCGTCGGGTTGCTCTCGCCCGCCTTTGTCAGCGCGTCGCCGAGAACGAGCCGGCCTTCCGCATCGGTGTTGGTGTTCTCTACCGTCAGGCCCTTGCGCGTGGCGAGCACGTCGCCGGGGCGGAAGGCGTTGCCGGCGATCGAATTCTCGACCGCGGGGATCAGGAGGTGGAGGCGGACGGGGAGCTTGGCGGCCATCACGAGGCTGGCCAGCGCGAGCGCGTGCGCGGCGCCGCCCATGTCCTTCTTCATCAGCCGCATGCCGGCGGACGGCTTGATGTCGAGCCCGCCGGTGTCGAAGGTCACGCCCTTGCCGACCAGCGCGATGCGCGGGTGCGACGGATCGCCCCATTCGAGTTCGATCAGGCGGGGCGCGCGGTCCTTGCTTGCGGCCTGGCCGACCGCGTGGATCATCGGGTAGCCGGTCGCGAGCGCGTCGCCGCGGGTGACTGGAACGGTCGCGCCGTGGCGTTTGGCGAGCGTTTCGGCGGCGGCTTCGAGGTCGGCGGGGCCCATGTCGGAGGCGCCGGTGTTGACGAGATCGCGGACCATCGCGGTGGCTTCGGCGAGGCGCACGGTCTGGTCGATATGCGCGGCGTCGGCGGTCAGCAGGGTGCGCGCGCCGACCGGGTCGGGCTTCACATAGCGGGTGAACTGGTGCTGGGCGAGGATCCAGCCGAGCCCTGCGGCGCCGACAGGGCCTTCCGCGAGGCGGTAGGTCCCCGCGGGCAATGACGCGCCGAGCGAGGCGATCCGCCACGGCGACGTCACCGCCTCGTTGCAGACCAGCAGCATCGACCAGTCGTCCGCGGTGTCGCCGGGCAGCACCGCGCGGTCGCCGGGCTTGCCGGTCAGGCGGTGCGCGGCGACCGTCGTGCGGATGCGCTGCGCCTGTTTGGCGAGCCAGCCTTCATAGGCGTCGGGATGGACCACGTGGATCGTCCGCGCGGGCTGGCCGCGGTCGGGTTGGAGCATCGAGGCGAAGTCGGTCATTGTGCGGGTGCCACCAGGAGTTGTTCGTATCGGCCGGTCGCGCCGGGCTCGGCATAGGTGCTGAGCGAGAGCGCGCGGTCGGGATAGGTAATGCGGTAGGTGCGGTTGACGAAGCCGCCGCGCAAGCGGGTCTTGCCGGTTTGTGCGAACGCGGTGGGCTCGCCGAGCGCACCGAGGCTGGTCTTGTAGTCGGCGAGCGCGACCGGCTTGAAGTAATAGTTGGCGTCTTCGGTGAGCCCCTTGCGGTCGAGCGTGCCGGTTCGGAGCTGGTCGTAGACGGCGCGGGCGCGGGCGAGCGCGGCGGTATCCTCGGCGCTGGCAGACGGCGCCGGCAGCACGATCTTCGCGATGCCCGCAGCGATGCGGCCTGTCGCGTCGCTGAACCAGCTGTTGGTGAGGACGACGATGGCCGCCTTCTCGTCGGGGTAGACGGTGTTCTCGGATAGGAAGCCGACCGCCTCGCCGCTATGCTCGACGTAACGGCGGCCGTTCGCGGCACCCGTGAAGACGCCGAGGCCGTAGCCGTTGCTCGATCCGTCGGCGAGCTTGACCGGGGTTTCCTGCGCCGCCCAGTCGTCGGCGGGGAGCGTGCTGCGGGTGAGACGCGCGACGTCCCATTTGGCGAGGTCTTCGGCGCTCATCGACAGTTCGCCGGCGGCGTAGAGCCAGCCGTCGGCGCTCGGCGTCTCGGGGCGGACGGGGCCGAGCGCGAACCGGCCATAGCCTTGCGGGAACGCGTTGCCGATCGCCTTGTCCTGATCGAGCGCGCGGATGTCGAGCGGCTTGAAGATGCGTTGCTGGAGGAAGGACAGGAGCGGCTGTTTGGCGACCTTCTCGACGATCATCCCGGCGACGACATAGCCGGTGTTCGAATATTGCCACTGCGTGCCGGGCTGGAAATCGAGCGGTTTCTTGGCCCAGCGGTCGACGATCTGCTGCGGCGTGACGGGTTTCGCCATCGCCGCGAAGCTGTAATCCTGCGGCCAGTAATCCTGCAGGCCCGAGGTGTGGCTGAGCAGCTGGCGGATCGTGATGCGGTCGCCAACGGTGATGCCGGGGATGTATTTCGACACGGTGTCGTCGAGGCTGAGCTTGCCCTCGTCCTCGAGCAGCAGGACCGCGGCGGCGGTGAACTGCTTGGAGATGGACGCGAGCTGGTACGGGAGCTTCGGGTCGGCGGCGGCGATCGCCTCGGAGGGTTTGCCATACGCCTTGGCGAACACGATCCGTCCGCCGCGCACCACCGCGATCGAGGCGGAGGGGACGCCGGTATCGCCGAGCGCGCCGGTTACTAGCGTGTCGATCTGCGTTGTTTCGGCGGGGGTGAGTGACTGGGCGAGGGCGGGGGCCGGCAACAGCGCGGCGACGGCGAGAAGGCGGATCAACATCCCCGCAACGAAGCAGAACCGGCGGGTCGGTGCAACGCCGCGATTTTAATTCCGCGCCCGTTGAAGGGGTTAGGTTATGGCAGAAATGGTGACGGAACAGGGATCGTTACAGCGACGTTTCAATGCGGGGCCGGGAGCCTGTCATTCCCAAGGGGACACCAACCATGCTGTACACCATCGCCGTCATCCTGCTGATCCTCTGGCTGGCCGGGTTCGCCTTCCACATCGCGGGCGGTTTGATCCACATCCTGCTCGTCGTCGCCGTCGTCGTCGTGCTGATCAAGCTGTTCACCGGCCGCAGCGTCGTCTGAACCGGGTTCTCCTGCGAACGCAGGAGCCCAGGGTAACGGGCGGTATCGCTTGGTACCCTGGGCTCCCGCTTTCGCGGGAGAACAATCAGACCGGCACGCCGTAGAGGTCGTGGTCGTCCGCGTCCTCGATCGTCACGGGCACGATATCGCCGACCCTCAGATGGCCGGCATCGCGGAGGAAGACCTCGCCGTCGATCTCGGGCGCATCGGCCTTCGAACGGCCCGTCGCCCCCTCCTCGTCGACCGCATCGATGACCACGTCGAGCGTGCGGCCTATCTTCGCCTGCAGCTTGGCCGCGGAAATTGCCGCGGTCTTCTCCATGATCCGGGCGTAGCGTTCTTCCTTGAGCTCTTCGGGCACGTGATCGGGCAACGCATTGGCCGCGGCGCCTTCGACGGGCTCGAAGCGGAACGCGCCGACGCGGTCGAGCTGAGCCTCATCGAGCCAGTCGAGCAGATACTGGAAATCCTCCTCGGTCTCGCCGGGGAAGCCGACGACGAAGGTCGAGCGGATCGTGATGTCGGGCGCGATCTCGCGCCATTTGTGGATGCGCTGGAGCACCTTGGCGTCGTTGCCGGGGCGCTTCATCCGGCGCAGCACCGACGGCGCGGCGTGCTGGAACGGGATGTCGAGATACGGCAGCACGAGGCCCTCCGCCATCAGCGGGATGACATGATCGACGTGCGGATAAGGGTAGACGTAGTGGAGGCGCACCCAGGGCGCGATCTTGCCGAGTTCGCGCGACAGGTCGGTCATGTGCGCGCGCACCTCGCGCGCCTCGCCGCGCGCCATCGGGCCGCCCGTTTTCACCGGCCAGCTCGCGTGGCGCAGGTCGACGCCGTAGGCCGACGTGTCCTGGCTGATGACCAGCAGTTCCTTCGTGCCGGCCTCGACCAGCTTTTCCGCTTCGCGCAGGATCGCGTCGGGGCGGCGGCTGACCAGGTCGCCGCGTAACGACGGGATGATGCAGAACGAGCAGCGGTGGTTGCAGCCTTCCGAGATCTTCAGATAGCTGTAGTGGCGCGGCGTCAGCTTCAGGCCGGCGTCGGGGATCAGGTTGAGGAATGCCGAGGGCGGCATCGGGGCGGCTTCGTGGACCGCGCCGACGACCTGCTCATATTCGTGCGCGCCGGTGATCGCGAGCACCTGCGGAAAGCGCGCGCGGATCGCGTCGGCTTCCTTGCCCATGCAACCCGTCACGATGACGCGGCCATTCTCGGCGATCGCCTCGCCGATCGCCTCGAGGCTTTCCTCCTTCGCCGAATCGAGAAAGCCGCAGGTGTTGACGAGCACGATGTCGGCGCCGGCATAGTCGGGCGACATCTGATAGCCGTCGCCGCGGAGCTGCGTGAGAATCCGCTCGCTGTCGACGAGGTTCTTCGGACAGCCGAGCGAGACCATGCCGATTTTCGGCGGGGAGGGGAGTGTTGTTGCCATGAAGCCCGCGCACATAGGCGCAAAGTTCGGTTTTTTCTAGGCGGCTGCAATGCGATCCGGCATGGCTCGGGCCAAGTGCCCGGGAAGGAACTGAAATGCTGGCCATTGGACTGATGTCGGGAACGTCGCTCGACGGGATCGACGCGGCGCTGATCGAGACCGATGGCGAGGCGTTCGTGCGGCCGATCGCGTTTCGCGGCGAGCCCTATTCGGATGCGGCGCGCGCCGAACTGGCCGAGGCGACGCGAATGGCGCTGACGTTCGAGCGCCCGCGTGCGAGCCCGCCGGTGATGGCGGCGGGTGACCTTGTCACGCGGACTCATGTGTTTGCGGTGCACAAGCTGCTGGCGGACGCCGGTGTCGCGGCGGCGGAGGTCGACGTGATCGGCTTTCACGGCCAGACGATCGCGCATCGGCCGGATCGGCGCTGGACGTGGCAGATCGGCGACGGCGCCGCGGTCGCGCGGGCGACGGGGATCACGACGGTGTCGGACTTTCGCTCGGCCGATGTCGCGGCAGGCGGGCAGGGCGCGCCGTTGCTGCCGGTGTATCATGCGGCGCTGGCGGCGGGGCTGGAGGGGCCGGTCGCGGTGCTCAACCTTGGCGGGGTCGGGAACATCACCTTCATTCCTGGCGGGGCGGAGGCGCTGGTCGCGTTCGATACCGGGCCGGCGAATGGCTTGATCGATAGTTGGGTCGAGGCGGAAACTGGCGCGCGCTATGACGCTGGCGGTGCGCTGGCGGCGGCGGGTCGGGTCGACGAGACGGTGCTGACGGCGATGCTCGATCATCCGTTTTTCGATGCAGCGCCGCCCAAGTCGCTCGATCGGAATGATTTCACGATCCAGCCGGCGCGGGGGCTGTCGGCGGCGGACGGGGCGGCGACGTTGACGGCTTTTACGGCGGCGACGGTGGCGGAGGCGCTGCGGCATCTGCCGGCGCGGCCGGTGCGGTTGCTGGTCGCGGGGGGTGGTCGGCATAATCCGACGCTGTTGGCGATGATCGCTGAGCGGACCGGGCTGGCGGTGGAGCCGACCGATGCGCTCGGGTGGAACGGCGATGCGCTGGAGGCGGAGGGGTTCGCCTATATGGCGGTGCGGACGCTGAAGGGTCTGCCGATCAGCTTTCCGGGGACGACGGGCGTGCGGGAGGCGATGGTCGGTGGGGTGGTGGACCGGGTTTAGGGCGGTCCCGATCTTCCGAGCTTGTTCTCCCGAAAAGGCCAGGGCCCAGTTGGGGGACTGCAGTAACGAAGGCCTGTCCCTCGTCATGCTCACCTTCCCACCTGGACCCCGGCCTTCGCCGGGGGGAAGAGATCAGGCCTTCTTGCCGCTCTTGCCCTTGGGCTTCGGATCTGCCGGCGTCGGCGCCTTCTTGTCGGCGTCCTTCGCCAGCAAGGCGGGCGCGACGAACGCCGCGGCGATACCCGCGATGACGGTTGCGCCGACGGCGATCGCGGTCTTGGGGTGCGTCTTCACGGCGTCGGTCGCGGTCGCGAGCCCGGCCTTGGCTGCGTCGGTCGCATCCTCGACCCAGTCGCTCGCCGGCGTGGTCTTCTTGTCCGCCTTGGGCTGCTGCTCGTCCTCGTCGTGATGGACCTTGGCGTGCGGCATGGCAGAGTTGGGGATGGACGACATCGAGCGTTCCTTTGGGTAGAGAATGATACCCGGTAAACCGACCGCGTCCGTGACGGTTCCGTTACAGTCACCCGTGGCACCGCAAATCACCGCTTCCGCGTCAGCTCGCGCATCGCATCGTCGAGCCCCGCAAGGCTCAGCGGATACATCCGGTCGGTCATCAGCTCGCGGATGATCCGGACCGACTGCGAATAGCCCCATTGGGCCTCGGGCACCGGGTTGAGCCACGCCGCGGACGGATAGGTCGTCGTCAGCCGCTGCATCCACACCGCGCCCGGCTCCTCGTTGAAATGCTCGACCGAGCCGCCGGGATGCGTGATCTCATACGGGCTCATCGACGCGTCGCCGACGAAGATCAGTTTATAGTCATGGCCGAACTTGTGGAGCACGTCCCAGAGCGGCGTGCGCTCGGCGAAACGGCGCGTATTGTCCTTCCACACGCCTTCGTATGGGCAATTGTGGAAGTAGAAGAATTCGAGATTCTTGAACTCGGTCGTCGCCGCCGAGAACAGTTCCTCGCACAGCTTCACGAACGGATCCATCGACCCGCCGACGTCAAGGAACAGCAGCAGCTTGACCGCATTGCGGCGCTCGGCGCGCATGACGATGTCGAGATATCCCTGCCGCGCGGTGCCCGAGATCGTGCCGTCGATGTCGAGTTCGTCCGCCGCGCCCTCGCGCGCGAACCGGCGCAACCGACGCAGCGCGATCTTGATGTTGCGGGTGCCGAGCTCCTTGGTGTTGTCGAGGTTGCGGAATTCGCGCTGGTCCCAGACCTTCAGCGCGCGCTTGTGCGTGCTTTCGCCGCCGATGCGGACGCCCTCTGGGTTGTAGCCGCCATTGCCGTAGGGGCTGGTGCCGCCGGTGCCGACCCATTTGTTGCCGCCCTGGTGGCGTTCCTTCTGTTCCTCGAGACGTTTCTTCAGCGTCTCCATGATCTCGTCCCACGAGCCGAGCGACTTGATCGCCGCCATCTCCTCGAGCGTCAGGAACTTCTCTGCGACCGCCTTCAGCCAGTCCTCTGGCACTTCGCCCGACGTCGTCCCGTAGCTGGTGGCGAGGCCGCGGAAGACCTTGGCGAAGACCTGGTCGAACTTGTCCAGCAGTCCCTCGTCCTTCACGTACACCGCGCGGGAGAGGTAGTAGAAATCCTCCGGCGTCCGCTCGATCACCTCGGCGTCGAGTGCCTCCAGCAGGATGAGGTGCTCCTTGAGGCTGGCGGGGATGCCGGCGCTCCGGAGTTCGTCGAGGAAGTTCAGGAACATGGGGTTACGTCCTCACTTGGCCGCGGCTATCGGCAGTTCGATCGCGCTGGGCTGGGCGGCCGAGTGGAAGACGCTGATGGTCGCCTTGCGATAGTCGGCGGGTTTGGCGTCGAAGATGCTCGGGACATAGGTCTGCGGGTTGCGGTCATAGAGTGGGAACCAGCTGGACTGGACCTGCACCATGATGCGGTGGCCGGGCAGGAAGACGTGGTTGGCGTTGGGCAGGACCACGCGGAAATGCGTCGGCTGGCCGGCGACGATCGGCTTCGGCGTCTCGAAGCTGTCACGGTAGCGGCCGCGCAGAATGTCCATCGAGACGGCGAGCTGATAGCCGCCCATCTCGGCCTTCTCCGAATATTCGGCCGGGTAGACGTCGATCAGCTTCACCACGAAATCGCCGTCGGTGCCGGTGGTGCTGGCGATCAGGTCCGCGACGGGGGCGCCGGCGATCGCGACCGGGCTGGTGAGCGGCGGTGTCTGGTAGGTCAGGACGTCGGTGCGATCGGAGAAGGGGCGCTGGTCGTCGACCAGCCATTGCCGCCAGGTCGAGCCGGTTGCGTAGGTCGGGCGGATCGGGCGCAGGCGGTAGGGGATCGGCTTGGCTGGGTCAGAGATATAGTCGTCATGGCCGTCGGTCGCGGGGGCGGTTGCGCTCAGGCCGCTGGCGGGCTGGAAATAGAGTTTCTGCGTGGCCGTGGAGTTCGGCCAGCCGGCCAGCGTCTGCCACTGGTTCGCGCCGGTCTGGAACGCGGTGACGGGGGCGAGCGGCGCGGGCGTGGCGCCGGTCTTCAGCGCGCCGTCGAGGAACGGCAGCAGGACGGTCTTGCGGAACCAGAGCGCGGTGTCGGCATCGAAGCGGATCGCGCCCAGCGTCGAGCCGTCGCCGTTCGCGCCGCCATGCGCCCAGGGACCGAGCGCGAGGTGGTTGACGTGGTCGGGGTCGACCTTCGACACCGCCTCATAGGCCGCGACCGCGCCGTAGATATCCTCCTGGTCCCATTGGCTGGCGACCCAGAGCGTCTGCACGGTCTGCTTCTGCTTCGGGAGGATCGTCTCGAGCGCCTGACCCTGCCAGAACGCGTCGTACGTCGGGTGATCGTGGAGGCGGCGGACGAAGGGGAGTTGCTCCAGCCCGCGGCTCCTCACGAACGCGCTGGCGGATCCGGCGCGCAGGAAGGTGTCGTAATCGTCGTACGCGTCGCGCCACAGGTCGCCCGCTTCGCCTTTCGCCGCGTCCTGGCTGTAATAATAGTCGTAGCCGATCTGGCGGAAGGCACCGCCGTGGAAGTCGTCGTCGCCCTTCCACGTGTTGATCACGGGGTTCATCGGCACCGCGGCTTTCAGCGCGGGGTGCGGGTTCACCAGCGCCATCGCCGCCATCATGCCGTCATAGCTGCCGCCGATGATGCCGACGCGGCCGTTGCTGTTCTTGAGGTTCTTCACGAGCCAGTCGATCGTGTCGTAGGCGTCGGTGGAGTGGTCGACCTTGGTTGTGTTGAGCGGGCCAATCAGCGGGCGTTCGTTGATATAGGCGCCGTTCGAGCCGTTCTTGCCGCGGACGTCCTCGAACACACGGATATATCCCGCGTCGAAGACCATCGCATCGGACGCGCGCAGGGTCATCGCGCCGCTGGAACTCGACGAGCGGCTGGCGACGCTCTCGGCGTTGTAGGGCGTGCGCTGGAGCAGGATCGGCGCGTCGGTGAGGCCCTTGCGCTGGACGATGACCGCGTGGAGCGTGACTCCGTCGCGCATCGGAATGTCGACCTCGCGGCGGTCGAAATCGAAGCTTGCGTTGGCGGGGACGAACTTCGCGGGGATATCGCCACCGGGGGGCGGGGCCTTTTCCTTCTGCGCCTCGATCGCGGAGGGGGCGGACGTCGCGAGCAGGGCCAGCGTGATCGTCGTGAAAGCCTTGAACCGCATCGTCATCCTCACCGTCTTATCGCAGACGGTGGTGGCACGGTTCTTGGGGTAACGGCAACTCCACTCACACCGTCATCCTGACGAAAGTCAGGACCCAGGGTTACGGGCGGTGCGGTTCGCGGCTCTGGGTCCTGACTTTCGTCAGGATGACGGTAGGAGGCTCAGCGCCCGATCGGTTCGCCGTTGCCGGGGACGTAGGCGTCGATCAGCGCGCCGACATAATCGGGGTTGCGGCCGGTGAGGCCGGCGGCGGCGTGCGCCTTGCCGTAGATGAAGCCGTACACCGGATAGATCCCGCCGCCGAGGCCATCGACGTCCTTGTACCAGACCTTCACGTCGCTCCAGTCGTTGTTCCGCGACACGTCGAACAGCGTGACGTCCTGTTCGGCATGCCCGCGTTCGCCGTTCTGGCGCGACCAGTTGGCGTGGGTGAGCATCACGACGCGCTTCTCGACCACCCGACTGACGACCGCGACATGCCCCATCGGCAGGCGTGCGGTCTTGGCGAAGACGATGACCGCGCCTTCCTTGGGCTTATGCGTGCGTTCGTACTTGCCGTCGGCCTGGCTCCACCAGGTCCAGGCGTTGCCGTAGATCTGGATCCCCGACGCGGCGCGCGCGAACGGCACGCACTCGCCGACGTAATTGAGCAGCGAGGCCTGCGCGCCGGCAGCAGCGGAGGCTGCGATCGCGAGGCCGAGGAGCGTTCGGGGAAGTCGCTTCATGCCTTGTGTGTAGCGAGTACCGGGTGACCGGCCGGTTGCAGGTCTTGGTTAACGACGCGTTTTCATCGCGAATTACAGTCGTGTCAGCGCGTACGGCCGTGAACGGGCGCTCAGTATAGGTATCCGGGCGCCCCGGTACCGGAACGCTTACCCCTGGTTCTTCTGCCGCTTCGCCATGAACGCCAGCCGCTCGAACAGCATGACGTCCTGTTCGTTCTTCAGCAGCGCGCCGTGCAGCGGCGGGATCGCCTTGGTCGGGTCGCGGTTCTGGAGCACCTCGAGCGGCATGTCCTCGTGGAGCAGCAGCTTGAGCCAGTCGAGTAGCTCGCTGGTCGAGGGCTTCTTCTTCAGGCCGGGCACGTCGCGGACGTCGTAGAACAGGTCCATCGCCTTGCTGACCAAAATCTTCTGGATGCCGGGGAAATGGACGTCGACGATCGCCTGCATCGTGCCGCGATCGGGGAACTTGATATAGTGGAAGAAGCAGCGGCGCAGGAACGCGTCGGGCAGTTCCTTCTCGTTGTTGCTGGTGATGATCACGATCGGGCGCTCGACTGCGCGGACGGTTTCCTTGGTCTCGTAGACGTGGAATTCCATCCGATCGAGTTCCTGCAACAGGTCGTTGGGGAACTCGATATCGGCCTTGTCGATCTCGTCGATCAGCAGGACGGGCGGCGCGGGCTGCGTGAACGCCTCCCACAGCTTGCCCTTGCGGATATAGTTGCCGATGTCGTGGACGCGCGCATCGCCAAGCTGGCCGTCGCGCAGGCGGGCGACCGCGTCGTACTCGTACAGGCCCTGCTGCGCCTTGGTGGTCGACTTGATGTTCCACTCGATCAACGGCGCGCCGAGCGCCTTGGCGATCTCATAGGCGAGCACGGTCTTGCCGGTACCGGGTTCGCCCTTGATCAGCAGCGGGCGGCGCAGCGTGACGGCCGCGTTGACCGCCACCTTCAGGTCGTCGGTCGCGACATAGCTCTGGGTGCCCTCGAAGCGCTTCATGCGATATCCCGTCCGGTTCTGAATACCGGGTACGGATAGAGGGGAAGCGGTATTCAGCGCAAGCGGTCAGAGCCCCGGCCGATCGACCGATCAGAGATCGCCGCGGGCACTCGCCCGCGCTTCGAGCAGCGACCAGAGCCCGCGGTGCTGCGCGAACAGCTGTTGCGCGCCGAACAGGATCGCGCGTTCGCAACGGGGCGTCGCGCCGAGCGTGGCGATCGCCGCCGCGGTATCGGGCTCGGGCGGCAGCGTCGAGGCGGGGACGGTCACCCCGAACCTCTCGGCGGCGATATCGAGAACCCGGCGGATCGCGGTCCAGTCGTACACCAGCGCGGCGGCGGCACCGGTCGCGCACCCGATGCGCTCCGATCGCGCGAGCATGTCGAGCGCGTGACGCTCGCCGATCAGCGCCGCCTCGCTTTCCGCCTGCCCCGGCGTCGACGGCAGCGGCCCGACCGCGGCGGTCAGGTAGGCGAGATAGGTGCGCTCCGCGACGAAGCCCGGGGCGGTGCTGGCGAGCCAGTCGCGGGCGTCGGGCTGCGCATTATGCGCGAGTACCTCGGCGATCATGCCGGGGATTTGGCCATGGACCGCGCACAGCGCGTGGACGGCGTCGGACAGGTTGCGTTGCGCCGGCGCGCCGGTCGTCAGGCGGCGCAGATGCGGGTGCGCGGCGCTGCCATCCGCCTCACCCAGGCGGACAAGCGCATCCCATGCGCTCGACAGCCCGGTCTGTGGTGCGGCGGTGGAAATATCATACCCCGTATGTCATGCGACGCAGGTGGCCCGATGCCGCCCGCCTTTGTCCACGCTTTAACTATACGAATAACGTAAACACGTGGTGTACGCCGCGTTCACTATCGCAGCATAGCAAATTTTATGCCGCGGATGGGCTCATGGTCCGCGCCGCCACCATGATCGCCGCGGGTGCAATGCGGCCTTTACGTTCCTGCATGCCGTCGCGATAACGCGCCACCGACGATCGTCGGTGCCGCCGGGAGGTATCCGGCGGCAGGATCCCACGGAGTCTACAGGATGCGCACATGGTTGCTCGGGCTTGCACTTGCCTCTGTCGGAACCGCCGCGATGGCCGCTGATCAGGTCACGCCGGCTGCCACCGTTCCGCCTGCCGCGCCCGCCCCAGTAACGCCGGTCGAAGCCGCCAAGCCCGGCGACCTGACGATGGCGCGCGTGTTCGGCAATCCGGACCTGTCGGGGTCGCAACCGCGCGCGGTGCGCCTGTCGCCCGACGGCAGCTTGCTCACCTCGCTGCGCAACCGCGACGACGAGAAGGAGCGCTTCGATCTCTGGGCGGTCGACACCGCAACCGGCCAGGCGCGAATGCTGGTCGATTCGAAGAAGGTGGGCAGCGGTGCTGAGCTGACCGAAGCCGAGAAGATGCAGCGCGAACGCGCGCGGATCGGCGGGCAGAAGGGCATCGTCGCGTACGACTGGGCACCCGACGGCAAGTCGATCCTCGTGCCGCTCGACGGCGACCTGTACCTCGCCGGGCTCGACGGCAAGGTGACGCGGCTGACCAACACGCCCGGCGGCGAACTGAACCCCGTCGTCAGCCCCAAGGGGGGCTTCGTGTCGTTCGTCCGCGATCAGAACGTCTTCGTCCAGCCGCTGACCGGTGGCGACGCGCGCGCGGTGACGACCGGCGGCGGCGGCACGGTGCATTTCGGCGAGGCGGAGTTCGTCGCGCAGGAGGAAATGGATCGTCGCACCGGCTATTGGTGGTCGCCCGACGAGCGCTACGTCGCGGTCGAGCGGTTCGACGAGGCGCCGGTCCACACCGCTACGCGCGCGTCGATCGGCGCGACCGGGACCAAGGTGTACGAGCAGCGCTATCCGGCGGCGGGCACGCCCAACGTCTTGGTCGACCTCTATGTCATGAAGCCCGACGGCTCGGGGCAGGTGAAGGTCGATCTGGGGCTCAATCCCGACATCTATCTCGCGCGCGTCGACTGGACGCCCGATGGCCGCATGCTGCTGGTCCAGCGCCAGAGCCGCGACCAGAAGCTGCTCGAGATGCTCCGCGTCGATCCGGCGACGGGCAAGTCGACCGTGCTGTTCACCGAGAAATCGGGCGTGAAGAGCTGGCTCAATCTGTCCGACGCCTACCGCGTTCTGGCGGACGGCAGCCTGATCTGGCGTTCGGAGCGCAGCGGCTACGGGCAGCTCTACCGGTTCGCCTCGGGCAAATGGACTCAGCTGACCAAGGGCGACTGGGTCGTCACCGAGCTCGTCGGCGTCGATGAAGCCAAGGGACGGCTGTTTTTCACGGGCAACAAGGACGACGTGCTCGAGCAGCATCTCTATTCGGTCGACATCGCCAAGCCGAACGTCATCACCCGGCTGACCGAGGCCGGCTGGTGGAACAGCGCGACGATGGACGATGCCGCCAGCCGCTTCATCATCTCGCGCTCGAACCCCAAGCAGCCGACGCAGGTCTATCTCGCCGACGCGACGGGCAAGCGGCTCTCTTGGATCAACGAGAATGCGGTGGTCGAGGGTCATCCCTATTACCCGTATCTGTCGAGCCACCAGGAGACCAAGTTCGGCACGCTGAAGGCGAAGAACGGCATGACTCTCCACTATGAGATGATCACGCCGCCGCTCGAGCCCGGCAAGAAATACCCGGTGTTCTTCGAACATTATGGCGGGCCCGGCACCGGGCAGGTCGTCACGCGCGGCTGGCAGGGGGCGCTGCCGCAGTATCTGGTCGATCGCGGCTACATCTATTTCAAGATCGACAATCGCGGGTCGTACAACCGCGGCAAGGCGTTCGAGGACCAGATCTATCACGCGATGGGGACGGTCGAGGTCGAGGACCAGCTGTCGGGCGCCAACTATCTGAAGTCGCTGCCGTTCGTCGAACCGACCAAGATCGCCACCTATGGCTGGTCCTATGGCGGCTATATGTCGCTGAAGATGCTGGAGAAGACGCCCGGCGTGTACGCAGCCGCCGTCTCGGGGGCGCCGGTCACCGACTGGCAGCTGTACGACACGCATTATACCGAGCGCTATCTGGGCGATCCGGCCAAGGACCCGGCGAGCTATTCGACCTCGGCGGCGGTCGAGGAAGCGAACAGGATCGTCGATCCGCTGCTGCTGATCCACGGGATGGCCGACGACAACGTGTTCCTCGACAATTCGACCAAGGTCGCGGCGCGCATGCAGGCGACCGCGACGCCGTTCGAGATGATGTTCTACCCCGGCTATACGCACCGCGTGTCGGGGCCGGGGATCAGCGAGCATGTCTGGGGCACGATCCTGAACTTCCTCGACCGGACGGTGAAGGACAAGCCGGTGGCGGAGGTTGCGCCGGTGGCGAAGTAAGGGTGCCCCCTGGACGCCACCCCGGCCTCGGCCGGGGTGGTGTGGGAGTGGGGGTGAGAGACCCTGACCTGCCCATGTTCTGCGCGCGAGAACAAGAGCGGGCGGGCAACCGTTCGCCAACCGCACCACGCCGCCCTTCGCCCGCCCAACCCCGGCTATCCGCGCAACAAGCCGAAAGCCATTGGACCGGGCGGCGCAACGACGTTAGGGCGCGGCCAAGTCCAATCGGAGTTTAGACATGGGTTATCGGGTGGTGGTCGCAGGGGCGACCGGCAATGTCGGGCGCGAGATGCTCAATATCCTGGCGGAGCGCGAGTTTCCCGCCGACGAGATCGCCTGCGTCGCGTCGTCGCGCAGCCAGGGGCTGATGGTCGACTATGGCGACACCGGCAAGCAGATCAAATGCACCAACATCGAGCATTTCGACTGGAACGGCTGGGACATGGCGCTGTTCGCGATCGGGTCCGAGGGCACTGCGGTCTACGCGCCGATCGCCGCCGCTGCGGGGTGCGTCGTGATCGACAATTCGTCGCTCTACCGGATGGACCCCGACGTGCCGCTGATCGTGCCCGAGGTGAACCCCGAGGCGATCGACGGCTACAAGGCGCGCAACATCATCGCCAACCCGAACTGCTCGACCGCGCAGATGGTCGTCGCGCTCAAGCCGCTGCACGATGCCGCGGTGATCAAGCGCGTCGTCGTCTCGACCTACCAGTCGGTGTCGGGCGCGGGCAAGGCGGGGATGGACGAGCTGTTCGAGCAGAGCCGCAACATCTTCGTCGGCGACCCCGCCGAGCCCAAGCTGTTCACCAAGCAGATCGCGTTCAACGTGATCCCGCACATCGACAGCTTCCTCGACGACGGCTCGACCAAGGAAGAGTGGAAGATGGTCGTCGAGACCAAGAAGATCCTCGACAAGAAGATCAAGGTCACCGCGACCTGCGTCCGCGTGCCGGTGTTCGTCGGCCATTCGGAGGCGATCAACATCGAGTTCGAGAACGAGATCTCGGCCGAAGAGGCGCAGACTATTCTGCGCGAGGCGCCCGGCGTCATGCTGGTCGATAAGCGCGAGGACGGCGGCTACATCACGCCGATCGAGTGCGTCGGCGATTTCGCGACCTATATCAGCCGCGTCCGCGAGGATTCGACCGTCGAGAACGGCATCAACCTGTGGTGCGTCAGCGACAACCTCCGCAAGGGCGCGGCGCTGAACGCAGTCCAGATCGCCGAATTGCTCGGCCGGCGGCATCTGCAGAAGGCGTAAAACGGCGGGGTGATTCGTCCCGGTTTCGAGCATATTGACCGGAATGACCGCGTCGCCATCCCGAATGGCGGCGCGGTTTTTTCGTTATCTGGCGAACGGGCTCAATTTTCCATCGCTCGCGCATCACCGGTTCGATCCATTTCGACGATCGGTCCGATTTAGGACTAACGCCGTTATGAATGGGTTGGCTGGAGCTGTGCAGCAGTACGCGCGTTAAGCCGTATAGTTACTATTTCGCAGGATCGATCGATCCGCTTCGATATAGAACCGTTATAAGTATAAAATCATAACAATCTCAAACACCTTGCAGATCAATGTCGTTTTACTGGGTAACTTGCTGTTAGTAGTCGGGGGTCGAGACTTCATGCGTTCCGGTAACTAGGTCGGTAGTCGACCAGGTGCTGGTAATGATTGGCTGCAACAGCAGTCGCTAGTGGAGGTTATCGGCATGTCTATCGCGTCGGCTTATCGGAATGCGTCGGAAACCCGGGTTTCGGGCGGAACCACCCTCAGTCTGCACGAAACCATCAGGATGCGCCGCGACACGCGCATCTTGCGGCAGATCCGCGGCGGCGTATCGCTGATCGGACTGGCCGCCGCCACGGCGCTCGCGTCGCAACCAGCCGCGGCCCAGGTCGCCCCGCCGCCGAACATCGTCGGCGCGTGCTCGGGCGTCAGCCTGCCGCGCTCGGTCGTGACGGATATCATCACACCCGTCGTCAACGGGATCGTCACGCCGATCCAATCGACCGTCAATCCGATCCTGGGCAGCGTCAACGCGGTCGTGGCGATCCCGCTCCTGGGGCTTGGCCCGGTCGCCACGACGCCGCTCAGCATCGATGCGGCCGGCTTGCTGGCGAATGCGGCGGCGGGCAACCCGATCACGTTGCAGGTGCTCAATTCCAACGGGCAGATCGTCGGGGCCGCGGATCGCTGCGATTCGCAGGCCGACGGGTTCACGCTGCGGACCCCCGCCGGCATCGCGATCGGCGGCAACCGGATCACCGGGCTCGGCGCAACTGGCCTCGAGGCCTTTGCAGGCGAGGCGAATTCGATCGCGTTCGGTAACGCGGCATTGACCGACGCGACCGCGCTGGGCTCGATCGCGCTCGGCACCAACTCGAGCGTCGGTGCCAATGCGACCGGCGCGGTTGCTCTGGGTACAGGCGCAAGCGCCACCGGCGCGAACGGCGTGGCGCTCGGCGCCGGCAGCCTTGCGGCACGTGGACCGCAGTCGGGCTACGCGGCGATCGGCCTTGCCGGGCCGCAGAATTCGGCAGGCGAAGTCTCGGTCGGTACGGTCGGCGGCGAACGCCAGATCACCAACGTCGCCGCAGGCGTCGCCGCGACCGACGCGGTCAATGCCGGTCAGCTTGCCGGCGTCCAGGCGCAGATCGGCGCGGTCGCCGCGAACGCCGTGGTGTACGACAGCGCGACTCACGACCGCGTGACGCTGACCGGTGCCGCTGGAACGACCCTCGCCAACGTCGCGCCGGGTGCGCTTGGCGCGACTTCGACCGAAGCGGTCAACGGCAGCCAGCTGTTCGCGACCAACACCAACGTCACCAACACGAACACCGCGCTCACCAATCTCACCAACAACATCAACAATGGTGGCATCGGCGCGGTGCAATATTCGAACGCGGCGACGCCGACCGTTCCCAATGGGGGAATCCCGAGCAACGACGTCGCGCTGGTCGGCGCGGCTGCCGGTCCGGTCGGGGTGCACAATGTCGCCGCGGGTGTCGTGGCGACCGGCTCGACCGACGCGGTCAACGGTGGCCAGCTGTCGACGGTGGTCGATCAGGTCGGCACGCTGAACACGCTTGCGGTCCAGTATGACGACGCGACCCGCGCGCGCGTTTCGCTCGGTGGCGTCGGCGCAGCGCCGGTCGGCCTGGGCAACGTCGCGGCAGGTGCGCTCGGCGCGACCTCGACCGACGCGGTCAATGGCAGCCAGTTGTTCGCGACCAACACCAACGTGACGAACCTCACGACCAATATCGCCAATGGCGCGATCGGTGCGCTGCAATATTCCAATGCCGGAACGCCGACCACGCCCAACGGGGGCGTGCCGTCCAACGACGCGACGCTGGTCGGCGGCGCAGCCGGTGCGGTCGCGCTGCACAACGTCGCCGACGGGGTGGTTGCAACCGGGTCGACCGACGCGGTCAACGGGGGTCAGCTGGCGCTGGTCTCCGGCCCGGTCGGCACGCTGAACGGGCTGGCGGTGCAATATGACGATCTGAGCCGGTCGCGCGTCACGTTCGGCGGGGCAGGAGCCGCGCCGGTGGTGCTCGGCAACGTGGGCGCAGGCACGCTCGGCGCGACGTCGACAGAGGCGGTGAACGGCAGCCAGCTGTTCGCGACCAACACCAATGTCACCAACACGAATACGGCGCTCACCACCCTCACCACCAATATCAGCAATGGCGGCATCGGCGCGGTGCAATATTCGAACCCGGCGACCCCGACCACGCCGAACGGCAGCGTCCCGACCAACGACGTCGCGCTCGTCGGCGCGGCGGCAGGTCCGGTGGGGCTGCACAATGTCGCCGACGGCGTCGTGGCAACCGGGTCGACAGATGCCGTCAACGGCGGCCAGCTTGCCGGCGTCAGCGGCCAGGTCAGCGGCCTGTCCGCGCTTGCGGTGCAGTATGACGACCTCGGCCGGACGCGCGTGACCTTGGGCGGCGTCGGTACCGGCGCGGCGCCGGTGGTGCTCGGCAACGTCGCGGCCGGCGCGCTCGGCGCGGGCAGCACCGAGGCGGTGAACGGCGCACAGCTTGGCGCCACCAACGATGCCGTCAGTGTCAACACGACCAACATCGCGAACCTCAATACCAGCGTTACGGGCCTTCAGACCGACGCCTTGCTGTACGACAGCACGCTTCAGGCGTTCAATGCGAACCGTGGCGGGGTGGCACAGCGCATCACCAACGTGGCTGCGGGCGTGCTTGGCGCCGGCAGCCTGGAGGCGGTCAATGGCGGGCAGCTGTTCGGGCTGGGCAGCAGCCTTGCCTCCGCACTCGGCGGGAGCTCGATCTACGATCCGGGCACCGGCGCGGTGACGGCGGGCATCGTCTATGGCGGCACGACCTATGGCAGCGTGCAGGGTGCCGTGTCCGCGATCGAGACATCGATCGGTGGCATGTCACCGGGCACCGATCTGCGCTATTTCAACGCGACTTCGGTCATGGCGGATTCGCAGGCGATGGGCACCGACTCGACGGCGATCGGTCCGAACGCCATCGCCAGTGCCGATGGTTCGATCGCCGCGGGACGCAACACGGTCGCCGCTAGCGCGGGATCGGTGGCGATCGGCGACGGATCCAGCACGATCGCCGGCAAGGCGGTGGTGATCGGTTTCGCCAATATCGCGTCCGGTGACGGCGCAGTGGCGATCGGCGATCCCAATATCGCGATCGGCGACGGCGCGGTCGCGCTTGGCCGCGACAACCAGGCAACGGGGATCGGCGCGGTGGCGCTGGGCGACACCAACTTCGCCACCGGCGACGGATCGGTCTCGATCGGCCAGACCAACCAGGCGACCGGCAACGGGACGATCGCGATCGGCACGAGCGCTGGCGCTCGGCAACCGCAACCAGGTGAACGGCGACGGCTCGCTCGCCTTCGGGTCGGACATCGTGACCGGCGGCGTCAACACGCTGGCAGTCGGCAACGCCAGCGCCGCCACCGGGGACTTTGCCGCCGCGTTCGGTAACAACTCGGTCGCGAGCGGCCTGAACGCGACGGCGCTCGGCACGACCGCGTTGGCCACGGCGGACTTTACGCTTGCCGTCGGCGAACGCTCGATTGCGTCCGGCTTCGGTTCGTCCGCGCTCGGCACGCTCTCGTCGGCCACCGCCTTCGCCTCGACCGCGCTCGGCGCAGGGGCGATCGCCAACCTGGAAAACAGCGTCGCACTGGGCAGCGCCTCCTCGACGTTGCGGGGTGGAGTCGCCAACTACACCGCGTTCGGCGTCGCCGGCGCGCAATCCTCGATCGGCGAGATCGCGGTTGCCCGCACGGCCGACTATGTCGATCCCGCCACCGGGCTGTTCGCACCGCTCGGCACACGCCAGATCACCGGCGTCGGCGCCGGCAGCGAGGATACCGACGCGGTCAACGTCGCGCAGCTGCGCGGTGTCTCGAACACGCTGGGTAGCGCGTTCGATGCGAGCCTCGGCGGCGGCGCGGCGTACAACGTCACGACCGGCGCGATCACCGGCCCGAGCTATGTCGTCAGCGGCACGACCTATACCAATGTCGGCGATGCGCTGGCCGGCGTGGGCGGGCAGATCGGCCAGGTGGCGGCGAACAGCGTGAGCTACGACAATGCCGCACAGACCTCGGTGACGCTCGCCGGCGCGGGCGGCACGACGATCAGCAATGTCGCGGCAGGCGCGGTCAACGCCACGTCGACCGACGCGGTGAACGGCGCGCAGCTCAACGCCACCAACCAGGCGGTCGCCTCGAACACCACGGCGATCACCAATCTCGGCAATACGGTGACCAACCTCTCGACCACGGTCACCACTCTCGGGGATACTGTCGCCAATCTCGACGCATCGGTGACCAATGTCAGCACCGCCGTCACCAATCTCGGCGACGCTATCAACAACGGCGCGATCGCGACGGTGCAATATTCGAACCCCGGCAGCCCGACGACGCCCAATGGCGGCACGCCGACCAACGACCTGACGCTGGTCGGTGCGACGGCGGCACCGGTCGGGCTGCACAACGTCGCCGGCGGATCGATCGCGGCGGGTTCGACCGACGCGGTCAATGGCGGCCAGGTGTATGCGCTGGCGCTGACGGCGGTGAACGCGGTGTCGTACGATACCGATGCGAACGGCGTGCGGACGAACACCGTGACGCTTGCCGGGGGGAATGCAGCCGCACCGGTGAGGATCGGCAACGTCGCCGCCGGGACGGTCGCGGCAGGGTCCACGCAGGCGGTGAATGGTAGCCAACTCTACACCACCAATCAGGCGGTCGCGACCGCGCAGGGCACGGCCGACACCGCGTTGGCGCTCGGCAGCAACTCGGTCCAATACGGCCCGTCGCGCACCAACGTGACGTTCAACACAGGGGGTGCGGCGACCGTGCTCAGCAACGTCGCGGCGGGCGTGTCGACCACCGACGCGGTCAATGTCGGGCAGCTCAACTCGGGTATCAACTCGGCGGTGACGCAGGCCAACAGCTACACCGATGGGCGGATCGCCGCGCTGAACTTCGACGTCCGCCGGGTCCGTCGCGACAGCTATGCGGGCACCTCGAGCGCCCTTGCCGCTGCCGGACTTCCCCAGGCGTACGAGGCCGGCAAGGGCATGGTCGCGATCGGCGGCGGCACCTATGCCGGCCAGTCTGCCTTCGCGGTCGGCATGTCGAAGGCGTTCAACGACGGCCACACGGTGGTCAAGCTGAGCGGCACCTACGACTCGCAAGGCAAGGCCGGCGCGTCGGGCGGGGTTGGCTATCAGTTCTGATCCGTACGCCAATCGCTACCAAGATGGGCGGCTTTCGGGTCGCCCATTTTCGTTTGGGGGGTAGACTATCGGCAAGACCGGCACCGTGTGGCGCCGGTCATCGTCGACGGCGCGCGCCTGAGTCCGATCGGCCCAGCACGCTGCGCGGTTCTGGGTGGTACAGAACGATAAACCCGGCCGACCGATCAGGTCTCGGGAACGGTGCCCGGATCGGCGATGCCGGCAGCGAACGACTTCGACGCATCCTGGCCATCGGCCTGATGCGCGTGCGTACCCTTCGGCTTGGACTCGACGGGGGGCTCGACGGGGGGCGCAGCGGGGCGGGGGGCGGGCGTTTTCGGCGTGCTGCCACGCAGCGTCAGCAACGCACCGACCGCCGCACCGACCACGGCGACGCCGCTGAAGATCGCCGCCGCACCCCATTTGCCACCGACCTTTTCGGGCGCCGTGGCCACCGGCGTCGGGACGGGCGTCTTGCGCGCTGGCGTCGGCCGCGGGGTGCTGCGCTTGGTCGAACGCGGCTTGGGCGCGGGCTTGACCTTGCGCGCCGCCGGGACCGCGGGCGTGTCGGCAGCGGGCGTAGCGACCGGTTCCGGCTTCGATGCGGCAACCGGCTTGGCGGTCGAGGTCGCTGCACCCGGCTTGGCGACGCTCGTCTTGCGCGGCGCGCGGCGGCGGGTGACGGGCTTCTTTGCGTCCGTCTCGGGCGTGTCGGTGTCGGCCACGGCTATTTTCCCTCAGCAATGATTCCGCAAGCGTAACGCATTCCCGCGCGGTGCGCTTCGCTTTTTACCGGAAAGGAGGCTCGTCGAACGCGCGCAGCTTGCGGCTGTGGAGCTTGGCGCCTTCGAGCCGCAATTGTTCGCACGTCTCGATCCCGATACGCAGATGCTCGCTGATCGCGCGCTCGTAGAAGCGATTGGCCTGGCCCGGTAGTTTCAGCTCGCCGTGGAGCGGCTTGTCCGAGACGCAGAGCAAGGTGCCATAGGGGACGCGGAAGCGGTAGCCCTGCGCGGCGATCGTCGCCGATTCCATGTCGATGCCAACCGCGCGCGACAGCGAGAAGCGCAGCGCCGACTTCGAATAGCGCAGTTCCCAGTTGCGGTCGTCGGTCGTGACGATCGTACCGGTGCGCAGGCGGCGCTTGAGTTCCTCGCCCGACTGGCCCGAGACGATCTCCGCGGCCTTGGCCATCGCGACCTGGACCTCGGCGATCGCCGGCACCGGGATCTCGGGCGGGAGGACGTCGTCGAGAACGTGATCGTCGCGCAGATACGCGTGTGCGAGGACATAGTCGCCGATCCGCTGGCTCGGCCGCAGCCCGCCGCAATGGCCGATCATCAACCACGCCTCGGGACGCAGCACCGCGAGATGGTCGCAGATCGTCTTCGCGTTCGACGGGCCGACGCCGATGTTGACGAGCGTGATGCCGGTGCGATCGTCCGCCATCAAATGATAGGCGGGCATCTGGTGGCGGCGCCATGCGCTGTCGGAGATGATCTTGTCGATATCGTCGCCCGACGAGATCGTGATCCCGCCCGCGCCCGACAGGCTGGTGAAGCGGCTGGGTGTTCCATCGGCTTTGGGTCCCAGCTGCGTGCCGGCCCAGCGTACGAATTCATCGACATAGCGGTGATAGTTGGTGAACAGCACGAAGCGCTGCGCGTGCTCGGCGGGCGTGCCCATGTAATGGCGCAGGCGGGCAAGGCTGAAGTCGGTGCGCAGCCCGTCGAACAGCGCGAGCGGGCGCGCCTCGTCGTTCGCGACCCAGAGGCCGTCGGCGATCTCGTCGCCGATATGCGCGAGCTCGGTCGCGGGGAAGTGGCGCGACAATTCGGTCGCCGACACCTCGTCCAGGCTCAGCGCGTGGCCGGGCTCGATCACGTACGGAAACGGGATTTCCTGGCGGCCTTCGACGGCCTCGACGGTGACGTCATAGTCCTCGATCAGCAGGGTGAGCTGTTCGATCAGATATTCGGCAAAGATCGCGGGCTTGGTGACGCTGATCCGGTATTCGCCTGCGGTGACCAGCCGGCCGAACGAACGCAGCGGGGTAGGGCGGTCGACACCGCCTTTGTAGGTCAGCCGGATTTCCGGATAGGCGAACGAGCCGTCGGTGCGCGCGGACGCGGCGGGTACGGTGCCGTCGGCGATATAGGCGCTCATCGCGGATTGGAGGCGCTCGACGGAGGCGCGGTAGAGGCGGTCGAGGTCGGCGACGAGGTCGGAAGCGATGGTCATCGCGTCAGGGTTAGGCGGCGATCGTTACGGTGGCAAGACCACCCAAATGCTCCCCGCTAATCCTCCCCGCTAATCCTCCCCGTGTCGGGGAGGTGGCAGCCCCGCTGGGGCTGACGGAGGGGGGCCTCCACGCACGTACCGCTTGCGGTAAGCCCCCTCCACCATTCGCTTCGCGAACGGTCCCCCTCCCCGTGCCGGGGAGGATCAGATCTCGCTGAGCAGATACTCGGCCGAACTCACCTTGAACTCGCCGGGCGCTTCCACGTTCAGCTGCTCGACGACACCGTCGTTGACGATCATCGAGTAACGCTGGCTGCGCGTGCCCATGCCGTAGCCCGATCCGTCCATCGTCAGCCCGACCGCCTTGGCGAAATCGCCATTGCCATCCGCCAGCATCGTGATGTCGCCGGCGCCCGCCGACTTGCCCCATGCACCCATCACGAACGCGTCGTTGACCGACACGCAGGCGATCTCGTCGATCCCCTTGGCCTTCAGCTCGGCTTCCTTCTCGACGAAGCCGGGGAGGTGCTTGGCCGAGCAGGTTGGCGTGAACGCGCCGGGCACCGCGAACAGCGCGATCTTGCGGCCCTTGAAGAAGCTGTCGGTATCGACCTGGTCGGGGCCGTCTGCGGTTGCCTTGACGAGAGTGGTGGTGGGAAGCCGGTCGCCGACGCTGATCGTCATGTGAAATCTCCTGTCGCCGCATTGGTCGCGGGCGGTCCGTACCTCGTACGCCCGCTTGGACATTTCAAGCGTGGCGGCAGCCTGCCCGCGCCGCTATGTTGCAACGCATGGACAAGACGGCTTTTCTCTCCGGACAATTCCTGCTCGCGATGCCCGGGATGAGCGACCCGCGGTTCGAGCGCGCGGTGATCGCGATGTGCAGCCATGACGCGAATGGCGCGATCGGCATAGGCCTCGGCGCGACGCTCGACGGGCTCGGCTTCCACGACCTGCTCGCCCAGTTCGAGATCGAACGCGGCGACGCGCCCAACGCGCCCGTCCATTTCGGCGGCCCGGTCGAGCCTCGCCGTGGGTTCGTGCTGCATTCGAGTGACTGGGGCGGCCAGGACAGTGTCGATGTCGCCGGGTTGTGGAAGCTGTCGAGCACGGTCGACGTGCTGCGCGCGATCGCCGAGGGGCGGGGGCCGTCGCAGTGGGTCGTGGCGCTTGGTTATGCTGGCTGGGACGCCGGCCAGTTGGAGGGCGAGCTCTCGCGCCCGGGCTGGTTCAACGTGGCGGGCGACACCGGCCTGCTGTTCGATACCGATGCGGATGACCGCTGGACGCACGCCTTCGCGCAGGCCGGGGTCGATCCCAGGTTGCTGGTGGCGGAGACGGGTAGGGCCTGACGTCTTCTCCCCTCCCTGGACGGGAGGGGTCGGGGGTGGGTCGGCCGGTTGGCTGTCGTTGTCCGCGCCTCAAACCGACCCACCCCCAGCCCCTCCCTGCCAGGGAGGGGGGTTTAAGAAGGGCGACACGGTTTACGCGCTACGGCTCCCCCAACCCAACATATAAAGATATCTTTATATTTGATTTGAACCCCCCGATCGCCTAATGGCCTCGGCATCCGGCACGGGCATGAGGCTCGCCGATCAAAGATTATTCCCAGGAGATATCCTCGTGGCCACCACGCTAGAGCGCGCGAAGACCGATTACGTCGTCGCCGACATCAGCCTCGCCGATTTCGGTCGTGCAGAGATCAACATCGCCGAGACCGAGATGCCCGGCTTGATGTCGCTGCGCACCGAGTTCGGTCCGTCGCAGCCGCTGAAGGGCGCGCGGATCACCGGTTCGCTGCACATGACGATCCAGACCGCGGTGCTGATCGAGACGCTGACCGCGCTCGGCGCCGACGTCCGCTGGGCGACGTGCAACATCTTCTCGACGCAGGACCATGCCGCCGCCGCGATCGCCGCGACCGGCGTGCCGGTGTTCGCGATCAAGGGCGAGAGCCTCGCGGATTACTGGAACTATGTCGGCGACATCTTCTCGTGGGATCGCGACGTGGAGGGCCAGACCGCCAACATCATCCTCGACGACGGCGGCGACGCGACGATGTTCGCGCTCTGGGGCGCCAAGCTCGAAGCCGGCCACACGATGCCCGAGCCCGAGAACGAGGAAGAAGTCGAGATGCAGCGTGCGCTCAAGGCGTATGTCGCGAAGAACCCCGGCTATCTGACCGAGACCGTCAAGAACCTGAAGGGCGTCTCGGAAGAGACCACCACCGGCGTTCACCGCCTGTACGAGATCGCCAAGAAGGGCGAGCTGCCGTTCCCGGCGATCAACGTCAACGACAGTGTCACCAAGTCAAAGTTCGACAATCTCTACGGCTGCAAGGAATCGCTGGTCGACGCCATCCGCCGCGCCACCGACGTCATGCTCGCGGGCAAGGTCGCCACCGTCGCCGGCTTCGGCGATGTTGGTAAGGGCTCGGCCGCTTCACTCCGCAACGGCGGCGCCCGCGTTCTCGTCACCGAAGTCGATCCGATCTGCGCGCTGCAGGCGGCAATGGAGGGCTATGAAGTCGTCACGATGGAGGATGCGGTTTCGCGCTCGGACATCTTCGTCACCGCCACGGGCAACATGGACGTCATCACCGTCGACCATATGCGCGCGATGAAGAATATGGCGATCGTCTGCAACATCGGCCACTTCGACAGCGAAATCCAGATCGGCGCTTTGTCGAACATGAAGTGGACCGAGATCAAGCCGCAGGTCGACGAGGTCGAATTCGCCGATGGCAAGAAGCTCATCATCCTCGCCAAGGGCCGCCTCGTGAACCTCGGTTGCGCGACCGGCCATCCCAGCTTCGTCATGTCGTCGAGCTTCACCAACCAGGTGCTGGCGCAGATCGAGCTTTGGACCGGCGGCGACAAATATGGCAACGACGTCTACGTCCTGCCCAAGCATCTCGACGAAAAGGTCGCCGCGCTTCACCTCGACAAATTGGGCGTCAAGCTCACCACCTTGAGCGACAAGCAGGCCGCCTACATCGGCGTCCCCCAGACTGGCCCATTCAAGCCGGATCATTATCGCTACTAAGTGGGACTCGATTTCGGCGGGAATCTCGGACGAGGTTCCCGCCTCACTTACAATCTAACGATCGTTGCCGCGCCGCCGCGAGCGGCGCAATTGGCGCCTTTCGAGCGCCGACGCAGATAAAATTCGCTGCGGTCATTGTGACTTGGCCGAATTGTGTCGCTGGGGCAACAGGTTACACTTATACGACCCGCAGATAACAAATCGGCATTTCCAACGCGCTCTCTTGTCGGCAAGGTCTCCCGGACCATTTTCGTTACGAGGGATGCCACCATGCGAGTCAATCCAGCACTAGTTTTATCAACGTCGGTGTTCGCGCTGTCCGTTGGCCTTGCCAGCCCGGCGCTTGCGCAAGCTGTTGAACTGCCCGTCTGCGCCGCTGGCCAGACCGAGAACTGCACGCCGGTGACCGCGGACGAAGTTGAGGCCGCCGAAGCTCAGGCTGCCGCGGCGCAGCCTGTCGACGATGCGATCATCGTGACTGGTTCGCGCATCCGCAGCCCGTCGCTGACCGCTCCGGTGCCGGTGACTACGGTCACTGTCGCGGAATTGACCAACACCGGTGACGTGTCGCTTGGCGATGCGCTCAACGATCTTCCCTCGCTTCGTTCGACTTTCAGCCAGGGCAACTCGACCCGCTTCATCGGCACCGCCGGTCTCAGCTTGCTCGATCTTCGCGGCCTCGGAACTTCGCGTACGCTGGTCCTGGTCAACGGCAAGCGTCATATCACCTCGACGCCGGGCAGCTATCAGGTTGATACCAACACCATCCCGGTCGACCTGCTCGAGCGCGTCGATATCGTCACCGGTGGCAACTCGGCGGTGTACGGTTCGGATGCCGTCGCGGGCGTCGTCAATTTCATCCTGAAGCGCGACTTCGAGGGAATCGCGCTCAAGGGACAAAGCGGTATTTCGTCGCGCGGCGATCGCGGCAGCTATTTCGTCTCGGGTACTTACGGCAAGAATTTCTTTGACGGACGCGGCAACGTTGCGGTGTCGGCGGAATATGCCAAGTCGCAACCGCTCTATTTTCGTGACCGCGACGAGCTGACCGGCGCTTTTTCCGGTCGCTGCCAGTTCAACGCGGTCGAGAACGCCGGTGATGACGGCGCCGATGGCACCGACGGCATTACCGACAATCAGTTCTTCTGCGGCATTCGCAACGGCGGGATTTCGGACGGCGGAACGGTCGGTCGTACCGGTGTCGGCCGCTTTCTGCGCTTCGCTCCGAATGGCGACCTAGTCAACGAAACGGCTGACCGGAACTTCGAACCGTTCTCTGGCAACGTCATCGGCGGAACCGGTTCGACCCTGCGCAACACCGGTCAGTTGGCGGCGGGTCTCGATCGCTATGCGATCAACCTGTTGGCGCGCTTCGAGGTCGCGGAAGCATTCCGCCCCTTCGTCGAAGCCAAATATGTCCACATCAATGCGCTTCAGGAAGGGCAGCCAAGCTTTTTCGTGGGCAGTATTCCGGGGTTCCTTGGTGGTGGCTCAAACCTCCGCTGCAATAATCCGTTCCTGAACGCGCAGGCGCTAGGGATGCTGCGGGCGAACGGCCGTTGTTCCAACGTCGCGACCGGCACGTTTACCATCGCACGTTTCAACGTCGATTTCGGCGGCCGCGGCGAGAAGCATGAACGCGACACCTACCGTATCGTTGGTGGTGTCGAGGGGACCTTCAACGGCGACTGGAACTATGAACTCTCCGCCAACTATGGCCGTCTCGAAACCAAGCTTCGCTCGCTCAACAACCTGTTGCTCTTCGATCTTGATGGAAATGACGATGGCTTTCTGCTTGCGATCGACGCACAGCGCAATGCCGCCGGCCAGATCGTCTGCGGCGTCAATAACGACGCCAACCCGACCAATGATCGGCCAGACTGCGTGCCGATCAATGTGTTCGGGAACGGCGCGCCGAGCGCCGCGGCACTCGACTTCGTCAACACCGAAGCTCGCCGCCGTGCGAAGGCGACCGAGTTCGTCGCGCTGGGCACGGTGACTGGCGACATGTCGCAGGTGTTCGAACTTCCGGGTGGTCCGATCGCTTTCGCGCTTGGCGCCGAATACCGTACGGAGAAGGCGGAGAGCGCATTCGATGAGCTGACGGCTTCGGGTGGCACCTTCCTCAACGCCATTCAGCCCTTCGCGCCGCCGAAGTTTACGGTGAAGGAAGCGTTCGGCGAACTCAGCATTCCGCTGCTCAAGGACTTCACCCTCGCCAAGGAGTTGACCATCAGCGGCGCGGCGCGTGTGTCGGATTATAATACGTCCGTCGGCACTGTTTGGGCGTATAACATCCAGGGTATCTACGCCCCAGTCTCGGATATCCGCTTCCGTGCGGCCTATGCCACCTCGGTACGGGCGCCGACGCAAAGCGACCTGTTCTCGCCTAATTCGCAGAATTTCGCGTTTATCGCCGATCCGTGCGACGTGAACAACATTAACATTGGCAGCCGCCGCACCAATTGTGCGGCATTCGGTGTCCCGACCGTTGCCAACGCGACGCTCGTCGCGGCGTGCTCCAATACCGCATTTCCGATCACGTTGGGCTCTCCATTCCTCAACTGCACGGCGCGAACCTCGTCGACCGGTTTCGTGTCGGGCGGCAACCCGACGCTGACCGAGGAACGCGGCAAGAGCCTGACGCTTGGCGCCGTGCTCCAGCCGCGCCTGATTCCAGGGCTCAGCGTGACGGTCGATTATTACAAGATCAAGGTGAACGAGCTGATCAGTGCTCTTGGGGCGCAGCAGATCATCAATCTATGCTTCGATAGCGACTCCGGGATCAACAATCCGTTCTGCTCTACCGTCAGTCGCGATCCCGTCACCGGTCTGTTCGTTGAGCCGGCCGTGATCTCGGGCGGCGTCAACTTCGCCGCTCAGAAGACCAAGGGCATCGATGTCGATATTGCGTATCGCCGCACTTTCGCCAACGGTCACAGGATGTCGCTTCGCGGCATCGGTACTCGCGTACTGCGGATCGACAACTTCACCGATCCGACCAATCCGCGGGTTCCGAACCGGCAGCTGAAGGAATTGGGCGACCCGGAATTTGCGGCGAATTTCAACGCCAATTATGACTTCGGTGTGATCGACCTGACCTACAATGCTCGCTTCCTCGGCAAGCAGACCATCGGCGCTTTCGAGACGCAGAACAGGTTCATTGGCCTGTGCCCGTCCTCCGGCGCGCTCCGCGGCACCACCGGACTGTCAGGCAACCCCTGCACTCCGGGCGAACTCACGAGACGCGATCCGTTGAATCTCGATGCGTTTCCGCAAAAGAACTATAAGCAGGTGTTCTATCACGGCGCACGGGTCAACTTTGAAGTCCCCGGCAGCAGGAAGTTCAACTTCTACGTCGGCGCCGACAATATCTTCGATAAGAAGCCGCCCTTCGGCCTGCTCGGTACCGCCGGTGGCGACCCGTACGACAGCTTCGGCCGCTTCTTCTACGCCGGTGCAACGATCCGGATGTAGGTCGGAAGGACTGACAACAACATTGGGCCGCTCCTTCGGGAGCGGCCCTTTTTCTTTGAGCGCCACCACCGTATGAAATGTTCATGACACGCCGGGATAGATAGCGATGATCGTGAGCCTAGACGCCGCGATTATCATCATTGCGGTGCTGTGGGTGGCCATCGCCGCCGCGCTCGCGATTCTCGCTGCTTATCGCATCCGCCGCGCTCAAGGCGTGATTGCGGCCGCACGCCAGTTGCGATCGCTACTTGAAGCGGCGCCCGCGCGCCCGCTCCTCATTCGTGCCGATGGCGGGATCGATATGGACTTGAGGTTGCAGCGGGACCTCGGCTTCGTGGAGGCCCCCACGCACATTGATCAGCTGGCGGGCGACGACCACGGTCTGCTGCGCGACGATCTCGAAATGCTGAAGGCTGATCTTAAAAGCGCGACCCTCGGGGCCAAATCCCTGCGGCGGATGGTCCGCCTGGCGTCTTCCAAACGCGTCGTCGAAGTGCAGGGCGCACTTGCGCTTGCGCCTGAGCCCGCCGGCACGATGCTCCTGTGGTTCCACGACATCAGCGACGCCGAGGCCGAACGCGCAACGCTATCGCGTCGGCTCAGCCAGACCGAAAGCGCGCTCGACGCGTTGACCCAGCTGATCGAGGCCGCGCCTTTTCCGATGTGGTATCGCGGTCCCGACCTCAGCCTCGGGCTCGTCAACTCCGCCTTCGTCGCGGCGGTCGAAGCGCGCGATGCAGCCGAGGTCATTGCCCGCGGCACTGAGTTGGTCGATTCGCCCGGCGGCGACACTGCGCGTGTCGGGGCGCAGCGCGCGCTGGAGCTTGGCAAACCTTATTCGCGCAACCAGCCGGCGACGATTGGCGAGGAGCGGCGGATGCTGCGCCTGGTCGATGTCCCGCTCTCGACGGGCGCCGTGGCGGGGTTCGCGGTCGATATTCAGGACCTCGAGGATGCGCGTATCGAGCTTGCCCGCCACGTAGAGTCGCAGCGCGAACTGGCCGATCATATGACCGCCGGTGCGGCGCAGTTCGATCAGGACCGCCGCCTCGATTTCTTCAATCAGCCATTTGCGATCATGGCCCGGCTCGACCCCGAATGGCTCGCCGAAAAGCCCGAATTCGATCGCGTCCTCGAACGTATGCGTGAAATGAACCGGCTGCCCGAAGTCCGCGACTTCCCGGCATGGAAGGCGGAGCGCCGCGACTGGTTCATCAGTCCTGATGAAACCGTCGAGGAAGACTGGATCCTGACCAGCGGCGATCATCTGCGCGTCGTCGCGCAGCCGCTTCCCGATGGCGGGCTGCGGTTGATCGTCGAGGATCGCACCGAACAGGTCCGTCTGGCGTCAGCACGCGATACGTTGCTCCGGGTCCGCTCCGCGACCTTCGACAATCTGTTCGAGGCGATCAGCGTGTTCGCCTCTGACGAACGCCTTTACCTGTGGAATCGCCGCTTTTGCGAAGTGTGGGCGTTAGACGAGACCTGGCTCGGAGAGCATCCGCGGGTCGACGAACTTGTTCCGGCGATGGCGCGGCGGCTCGTCAATCCGACCGC
>DATLXI010000019.1:0-19804 GCA_035575755.1 Sphingomonas sp. | reverse complement strand
AGTTCAGCGACAAACGAATGAACCCCATCAGAAGAAAACGCCGCCTCGCCATTCATGAACGTCTGTTCCCCATTCCAACCGGGCAAACAGAATCATCATTCTCGACCTGCGTCATCCGGAAAATGAGGGGATCGGTGAGGTTTTAGCCCCCATCAGTGCCGTCGCAGCGCATGCCAACACTAATAGCCGAGTCGTCACCGGTTCAATCCTCCCACTGCTCTACGCGCGATCGGATGCCGGCTGATGGACGGCATAGAGGCTCTATAACCCTTGTCACGCAGGCACGCCTATCACGTTAAAACCGCCAAAAGGGGCCATAAGCGTCAGGTGCGAGTTGCTCGATTATGACGACGGTGTCCTTTTTGCCGTGATCGCGGCGTGCCTTTATGCCGAGAATCTTTGCTTGGCGACCGGCGGGCCTTTGACCCACATCAAGACAATCGTGGCCTGTTATCAGCTACCAAACTTCGGCGGTTTATTCACACTGGCAATATAATCGATCTAGGCTTGAAAATCATCCAGTTAAGCCAGGCATTAGTAACTGGTGCCGCCCCCAATCGCTCGGACCGTGTCGACGGCAACCTGCAACCGCGTACTCTGAACTTCGAGCAACAGGCGTTGCGCATCTAGCGCCGCAGTCTGCGCAGTGACCACGTCGAGATAATCGGACGCACCATCGCGATAGCGGATCAGCGCCAGGTCGCGCGTGCGTTCGGCGGCGCGGGTCGCGGCGAGTTGGTCGCGTTCCTGGGTGACCAACGCACGGGAGCGGGCGAGATCGTCCTCGACTTCGCGGAAGGCGGTTAGGACTGTCGAGCGGTAGGATGCCGCCGCCTCGTCATATTGTGCGCGGCTGATGCGGACGCGTGCGCGCCTTGCGCCGCCGTCGAAGATCGCGAGCGCGGCGGACAATGGCCCGAGCGCCCAGAAGCTGTTCGAGGCGCGCAGGATGTTACCGTTGCCAGCCTCGAATCCGCCCGACCCGCCAAGCGTAAGCGACGGGTATTGTGCTGCGCGTGCCACGCCGATCTCGGCATTGGCGGCCGCGATCCGGCGCTCGGCTGCGACGATGTCGGGGCGGCGTTGCAGGAGCGTGGAGGGTACGCCAACCGGGATGGCGGGCGGCCGCTGCAACGTGTCCGCGACGGGGATTGCGAAAGTGGAGGGGGTCTCGCCTACCAGCGCTGCGATCGCATGTTCGAACGCCGCTCGCGCGCCTGCGACCGCCGACAGTTCCGCGCGCGCGCTCGACAGCAACGCGGCGGAACGGCTGACGTCGATCCCCGAGGCGATGCCGCCGGTGTGACGCGTATCGGTCAGGTCGTAGGCGCGCTGGAACGCGGCCACCGTCTGTCGTAGCAACACCGTCCGCGCATCGAGCCCGCGCATCTGGAAGTACGAATCTGCTAGCGACGCCTGAAGTCCGAGGCGGACCGCGGCGACGTCCCGCGCGCTGGCCTGCGCCAAGGCGGCATCGGCGCGGACCGAATTGCGGACGCGGCCGAACAGGTCAATCTCGTACGCCAGCGACGCGCCGACCGAGAGGTTGTTGTAGGTCGCGGCGTCTCCCGGCGACAGCGGTCGAGCAGCGGATACGCGCGAACGGCCGCCGTCGGCCCCTACCGATATCGACGGCAGTAGCGCGGCACGGGACTCGCCGAGCAGACCGCGCGCCTGGTCGTAGCGGGCGACAGCGGCAGCGAGGTCAGGATTGCCCGCCTCGATCCGCGTTTCGAGCGCGGTCAGCGTCGGATCGTCGAACGTCGTCCACCACGCGGCGGGAAGCGACGTGTCGGTGGCGGCTGGCTGCCAAGGTCCCTGCCCTTGCGGTCCGAGTTCCTTGTACGCCGCCGCGGCGGGGCTCGGCGGGATGCTGTATGGCGGCGCGAGCGAGCACCCGGCCAGGCCCGCCGCCACTATCGCTGCAGCGCCCAGCCTAGCGCTTCGCACGGGCCGGTCCTGTCGAAGGCGCGATACGGACCGGGTCGCCGGTCTGGAGCGAGTCCGGCGGGCTGTCGATCACGCGGTCGCTGGCGCTAAGCCCCGCGCTGATTGCGACGGTGTCGCCATCGTCGCGGCCGATCGTGATCGTCTTGAGATGCGCCTTGCCGTCGCTGCCCACGACCGCGACCTGCGTGCCCTTCGCGCCGATCACCAGCGCGCTCGACGGCAGCCGCACGCCGGTGCCCCCCGCACCGACCGGGAATTTTACCTGCGCATAGGCGCCCGGCTTCAGCGCGCGGTCCGTGTTTGCCGCCTGCAACTCGACCAGCACGGTGCCAGACTGCGGATCGACTGCGTCGGCGCTGCGGGTCAGCGTCACGTCGAAGTCGCGCCCCGGATATTCGGGCACGGTCAGCATCGCGTGCATCCCCTGCCGGGTCTGCCCCGAATAGGCCTGCGGCACACGGACATAGATCCGCATCCGGTTGACGTCGGCGATCGTGAACAGCGGGGTGGAGGCCGCGGTGCCCGCCGTCACCAGCGCGCCGACCTGGGTCGAGCGGCTCGTGACGACGCCCGAGAACGGCGCGGTCAGGCGGGTGAAGCCCTGCAACGCGCCGAGCCGGCGGACGTTGGCCGAGGCGGCGTTGGCGATCGCGGACTTGGCAGCGAAGTCGCCGATCTTCTCGTCGGTCTCCTGCTTCGACACGGCATCCTTGGCGAGCAGATCGCGCCAGCGCGTGGCGGTCGACGCGGCGAGCGAACGGTTCGCGCGTGCGGTCTGGAGATCGGCCTGCGCGGCAGCGACCTGCTGGTCGACTTCGGGTGCGTCGAGGATCGCGAGCGTCTGACCTGCGCGGACCGAATCGCCGATGTCGACGAACCATTTGCGGATATAGCCCGTGGTCCGCGCGTAGATCGCCGCGCTGTTATACGCCTGAACGTTACCCGGCAGCGTCAGCGCATCGCTTGCGCCCTCGGCGGTCGGGCGGATCACGGTGACGATCGGCGTCGACTGTGCGGTGGTCCAGGTCGCGAGCTGTGAGTCCGAGCGGTGCCGCGTGAAGATGCCGAACGCCACCAGCGCCAGCGCGATCACCGCCGCGATAATGCCGACTTTCTTCAGCGACCCGCGCTGCGGTTCGGTGGCGACGGGATCCGAATGAACGATCTCAGACATGCGCTTCCTCTAAAATCTCGTCGCGGCGGGCTTTGGCGGCGGCGCGCTCCGCGTCCTTGCGGTGCACGAGGCTGAAGATGACGGGCACGAACATCAGCGTCGCGAACGTCGCCACGATCAGCCCGCCGATCACTGCGCGACCCAGCGGCGCGTTCTGCTCGCCGCCTTCGCCAAAGCCCATCGCCATCGGCAACATCCCGATGATCATCGCCAGCGCGGTCATCAACACCGGGCGGAAACGCGTCATTCCCGCCTCCATTGCCGCCTTGTGTGAATCCCCGAGTTCGGCGAGCCGCTCACGCGCGAAACTCACCACCAGGATCGCGTTGGCGGTCGCCACGCCCATGCACATGATCGCGCCGGTGAGGGCGGGTACCGATAGCGGCGTGCCGGTCAGGAACAGGATCCAGACGATTCCTGCGATTGCGCCGGGCAGCGCGGTGATGATCACGAACGGATCGAGCCAGCTCTGGAAGTTCACGACGATCAGCAGATAGATCAGTACGATCGCACCGATCAGCCCGAAGAAGAGGCCTGAGAACGCGCTGTTCATCGTCGCATACTGGCCGCGCAACGCGACCGTCGTGCCCTTCGGTGCGGAGGCCTTCGCGTCGGCCAGCACGCGCTTGATGTCGCCTGCGACCGGGCCGAGATCGCGGCCGTTGGGGGTCGCGTAGATGTCGATCGCCTGCGCGATGTTGTAGTGGGAGACGACTGCGGGCGATGTGCCGCGCACGACGGTCGAGAGCCCGCCGAGCACCTGCGACGTACCGCCCGCATTGGTGCCGGTTACGGGAATGTTCGACAGGTCGCTCATCGAACCGACGCGGTATTCGGGGGTCTGCGCGACGACGCTGTACGACACGCCGTTCTCGGGGTTGAGGTAATAGACCGGCGCGGTCTGGATCGTGCCGGCCAGCGACGATCCGACGCTGGCGGTGACGTCGCGCTCGGTGAGCCCGAGTTGGCCTATCCGGCTGCGGTCGATGTTGACACGCAACTCTGGGTAGCGCGCGGACTGCTGAATGCGCGCATCGGCGACGCCTGGTATCGCGGCGATCTTGCGCAGCAGCGTCCGGGCATAGGCGTAGTTGCCCGCCGCATCCTTGCCGGTGATCTGCACGTCGATCGGCGCGGGCGCACCGAAGTTCAGTATCTGGCTGGTGATGTCGGCGGGCAGGAACGAGAAGGTCGCGCCAGGAAACGCGCCGGGCAACGTCTCACGCAGTTTCCGCACGTAGTCGGCGGTCGGTGCATGCTCGTGCGTGAGCTGGATCAGGATATCGCCATCCTGCGAGCCTATCGTACCCGAATTATTGTAGGTCGCATTGATCGAGCTGACCGGCAGGCCGATGTTGTCGACGACCGAGACCAGTTCGTTCGCGGGAATGATCTGACGGACTTTCCGCGCGATCCGGTCGAATTCCGCCGACGTGCTCTCGATCCGGCTGCCGATCGGCGCGCGGACGTGCATCGTGATCTGGCCTGCATCGACCGCGGGGAAGAAGTTCTGGCCAAGGAACGGGATCAACAGCATCGACAGGGCGACCACCGCGAGGAAGCCGAGCAGGAACGGCTTGCCGGTCGCCAGTGCGCGCTCCAGCAACCGGCCATAGCCGTGGCGAAAGCGCTCGAACCGCGCCTCGAACCCGCGCTGGAACCGGACCAGCGGATTGCGCGACGTCGGCGTGCCTGCGACGTGAACGTCGCCGGCATGCGGCTTGAGCAGATACATAGCCATCGTCGGCACCAAGCTGCGCGACAGGACAAACGACGCGATCATCGCAAACACCACCGACAGCGCGAGCGGCACGAACAGAAATCCCGCGACCCCCGGCAGGAAGAACATCGGCACGAACACGATGCAGATGCACAGGAGCGACACGAACGCGGGTGTCACGATCTGTGCGGCACCGTCGAGGATCGCCTGCCGGACGCTCTTGCCCTGCTCGAGATGCCAGTTGATGTTCTCGATCGTCACCGTCGCGTCGTCGACCAGGATGCCGACCGCGAGGCTGAGCCCACCGAGAGTCATGACGTTCAGCGTCTGGCCGGTCGCCGACAGCGCGATAATCGCGGCGAGGATCGCCAGCGGGATCGAGATCGCGATAATGACGGTCGACCGCCACGAGCCAAGGAACAGCAGGATCATCACGCTGGTCAGCGGGGCGGCGATCGCGCCTTCCTTGACGACGCCCTCTACCGCGGCCTTCACGAACAGCGACTGATCGCCGATCGGCACGATCTTCAGGCTGTCGGGCAAGGTCGCCTGGATCGCGGGCAGCGCGTCCTTGATCCCCTGGACGATCGCCAGCGTCGATGTCGACCCGTTCTTGAGGATCGTCATCACCACCGACCGCGATCCATCGACATGGACGACGTTGGTCTGCGGCGCGCTGCCGTCGCGGACATGCGCGACGTCGCGCATATAGATCGTCGCGCCGTTGACCACCTTCACCGGCAGGTTGTTGAGCTCGTCGATCGATCCCGGCGCGTTGTTCAGCCGGACGTTGTACTGGAACCCGCCGATCTTCGCGAAGCCGGCCGGATTGATCTGGTTCTGCGCGGCGATCGCGAGGCCGACGTCCTGCGCCGACAGCCCCTTCGACTGGAGCGCCTGCGGGTCGAGATCGATCTGCACCTGGCGCTGCCGCCCACCCGACGGAAACGGGATCGCCGCGCCCGGCACGCTGACGAGGCCGGGACGAATCTGGTTCACCGCGGTATCGAACAGCTTGCCCTCGGACAGCCCGACGCCCGACAGCGCGAGCTGCAGGATCGGCACAGTCGAGGCGCTGTAGTTGAGGATCAGCGGCGGCGTGATCCCGGGCGGCAACTGGCGCAGCACGGTCTGCGACACGCTCGTCACCTGCGCGGTGGCGGTCCGGATATCGGCACCCGGCTGGAAATAGATCTTCACTACGCCGATGCCGGGCATCGACTGGCTCTCGATATGATCGATATCGTTGACGGTGGTCGACAGCACGCGCTCGTACGGCGTGATGATCCGCCCCGCCATGTCGTCGGGCGACAGGCCCTGATACGTCCATGCGGCTGCGATCACCGGCACCTTGATGTCCGGGAAGATGTCGACCGGCGTCCGCACGGCCGCGAGCACACCGACGACCGCGACCAGAATGGCCATGACGATGAAAGTGAGCGGGCGCGATAGGGCGACCCTGACGATACCGATCACGGACGATCTCCAATCCGAACGCGGCACGACTGGTGGCGATTCCCGGAGCCACCAGACCTGCCCGATACACGGTCTTTGCGGCAGCGCAGCAATAAAAGGCAAGGGTCAATGTTGCTTACGTTTCAGCGTTGGCGCGTTGCCCACGCTAGACAGTAACGAAGCAATCTCGAACTGCTGACCCATAGTCGGCCATTCGAGCGTCCTTCCCCGTTTCCTACTTCAGACACTCATTCATGTTCGAGGTGGGGGTGATGCCGCAGGCAACCATGTCAGTGGGGCCAACTGGGGCAAAGATGTCGCGGTGCCCAGAAAAACGTGTCGTCTCCGATCGTGTCTATTGCCGCGCGTTACAACGGCGTTACCGATTGGCGACGGATCCGGGTCACACGGATCGACGCAGGAGGATGTTCGAAACCAAGGGGGGACCATCCATGATTCGCTTGCCCGTTCGTACATCTGCCATCGCCCGGCTGCTCGCCGCCAGTGCACCGTTACTTGTCTTCGCAACGCCCGCCCTCGCGCAGGAGCAGGTCCCGGCTGGTCAAGCGACCGGCGATCCGGAAAGCGACCAAGGCGTCGGTGAGATCGTGGTTACCGCGACCCGGCGCCGGGAATCGTCGAAGGATGTCCCGCTCGCGGTCACCGCGATTAGTGGCGAGAAGCTCGACGTGCTCAATTCGAGCGGCCTCGACATCCGCTTCCTCGCCGGTCGCACTCCAAGCCTTCAGGTCGAATCGTCGTTTGGTCGCACCTTCCCGCGGTTCTACATTCGCGGCCTCGGCAACACTGATTTCGATCCAAACGCCGCGCAGCCGGTGTCAGTCGTGTATGACGACGTCGCGCTCGAAAATCCGATGCTGAAGTCGTTCCCGGTCTTCGATCTGCAAAGCGTCGAAGTGCTGCGGGGTCCGCAGGGCACGCTGTTCGGCCGTAATACGCCGGCGGGCGTCGTCAAGATCGATTCCGCCAAGCCAAACCCGGACAAGGTCTCGGGTTACGCGACCGGATCCTGGGCGACCTACAACACGCTCAACGGCGAGGCAGCGCTCAACCTGCCGATCGGCAACGGCTTCGCGTTCCGCGCGTCGGGCATCATCCAGTCGCGCGATGATTGGGTCACGAACGACTCAACGACTGGCAACGCGGACCGGAAGCTCGAAGGCTACCGCGACGTCGCCGGCCGCTTCCAGCTCGGCTATACCACCAGCGACTTCAACGCGTTGCTGAACGTCCATGTCCGCGACCTCACGGGCTCGCCGCGCATCTTCCGCGCCGGGCTGTTCAAGCCGGGGACGAACGACTTCAGCACCGGCTTCGACCCCAAGCATGTCACGCTAGACGGCTATACCAGCCAGAGCCTCACGCAGTGGGGCACCAACCTGCGGCTCGACTATCATCTCGACGGTATCGGCACCTTCTACTCGGTCACCGGATACGAGCAGGCGGAGGTCGAGAGCACGGGCGATGTCGACGGCGGCAACAACTACACCTTTCTCGGCGGGACGATCGGCGCGATCGGCGTCGGGCTGTTCCCATCGAATACCGGCGGCCTCACCAAGCCCAAGGAGTTCAGCCAGGAGCTGCGCTACGCCAGCGAGGACATGAACGGCATCCGCCTCCAAGGCGGGCTGTATTATTTTCACCAGACTCTGCGGTATCACCAGTACGACTATGCGTTCGGTGGCACCGGCTCGCGCGCAACCGACCTGACGCAGGACATCTTCCACGACAACCGCAACGAGAATTACGGCGCGTTTGCCTCGATCGAGGCGAAGCCCACCGAACTGCTGACGCTCCGCGCAGGCGTCCGCTATTCGCACGACTATCGCAACGACCTCGTCACCGCACCGATCCCCGGCACCGGGATCAGCGACACGTTGCCGGCGCGCGCGGTCGTCCGCGGCTCGAATGTCACCTGGGACGCGAGCGCAATTTATGAACTGACGCCCGCGATCAACGTCTATACGCGACTCGCCACCGGCTATCAGGGCCCGGCGATCCAGGACCGCGTGACGTTCGGCAGCGTCCAGAGCACCGCACCGAAACAGACGACCTTCTCGGGCGAGAGCGGCTTCAAGGGCACGCTGTTCGACCGCAAGATGAACTTCTCGCTTGATGCCTATTGGTACAGCACCAAGGATCTGCAGATCACCGCGGTCGGGGGCAGCAGCAACTCGGCGCGGCTGATCAGCGCGAACAAGGCGCTCGGCTACGGCGTCGAGGGCGAGTTCGAGGCGCGGCCGCTCCCCGAACTGACGCTGACCGGGAGCGGCAGCTACAACTTCACCGAGATCCGCGATCGGAATATCGGCGTCGGGGTGTGCGCGACGTGCACCGTGCTCGATCCGATCGTCAACGGGTTCGCGGTGATCGACGGCAACGACCTGCCCCAGGCACCACGCTGGATCGCCAACTGGACCGCGCGCTACGGCATCCCGCTCGCGAACGGCGGCGAGGTCTATGCCTATACCGACTGGGTCTATCGCAGCCGCATCAACTTCTTCCTGTATGAGGCGGTAGAGTTCACCGGCAAGTCGTCACTCGAAGGCGGTCTCAAGGTCGGCTACAAATCGCCGCAGGGGTATGAGGTCGGCGCGTTCGTGCGCAACATCACCAATCAGTACCGTAGCATCAGTGCGATCGACTTCAACAACGTGACAGGCATGATCAACGAACCCCGCATCATTGGCGGTCAGTTCAAGATCGCATTTTAAGATCAGGCGAACTGAGTGCCTTACAGTCGACTTTGCTGTGTGAGCGGGCCAAAGACGCTGTTGTCTGACTTTGGATCCAGATGGACCAGTGCTTCGGCACTGGCCCTAACCTTAAGTCGCCGCTGGGCAAAGGTGTCCCTGCCCTTGAGGCTTCCGGCCAGACCCACATTCGGTCGTTCAAGGGCCGCAAGACGGTTCCCACCTTCGGTCATTCGTTCATGCTGGTAACGATAGTGGCGGAGCTGACCGTTACCAGATGCTGAACACCCGCTACGCATCCATGCGGGCCGTCCATACTGCGGAACCCGAAGGTATTGCGGGGAACGACGCGCGCCGGCATTCGTCCTAGTCTTGTCATCCCCTCAAGGTAGCAAACATGACAGGCAAGACAGCGGAACGTGTCGTCATCACCGGTTCCTCCAGCGGTATAGGGGCCGCTACCGCCATCGCGTTCGCGAAGCGCGGGGCGCAACTCGTTCTCGCCTCGCGAGGGGCGGCCGGGCTCGACGACATCGCAGAGCGTTGCCGTGCAGTCGGCGGCGAAGCACTTGTCCGCGTCGTCGACGTAACTGACGCCCAGGCGGTCGCGCAACTAGCCGCGGAGGCTCGCGACTGGCTCGGTGGAATCGACGTTTGGTTCAGCAATGTCGGTGTGGGTGTCGTCGGCAAGTACGAAGACGTGCCGGTTGCTGATCATTCCCGGGTGGTTGCGACCAACCTTATCGGCCACATGAACGATGCGCACGCCGTGCTGCCGATCTTTCTGGCGCAGGACCACGGAATTTTCATTAACATGATCTCGGTCGGCGGCTTTGTCGCGACCCCATATGCCGCCGCCTACTCGGCAAGTAAGTTTGGGCTTCGCGGCTTCAGCGAGGCATTGCGCGGCGAGCTCTCGAAACATCGACGCATCCATGTATGTGACGTCTACCCGACCTTCGTCGACACGCCAGGGATCGATCACGCCGCGAACTACACGGGTGCGAAGTTGTCGCTGCCGCCCGGGGCGCTTGCGCCTGAGAGGGTCGCGATGGCGGTCGTACGGCTCGCGGAGCATCCGTGTCCCACAACCGTCGTTGGCGCGCCCGCGCTGGCACTCAAGCTCGGTCAGTTCCTCGCGCCGAACCTCGGCGCGACGCTGATGAACGGGTTCATGGACAGCTGGACCGCGAAGGCGGATCCGGGAGAGGATGGTAGTGGCGCGCTGTTCGATCCGCCCGCCGCACCCAGCGGCATCGATGGCGGTCGGCGGCGGCCCGACCACCGCCGCAAGGCGGCTGCTGCGGGTATTGGCGTCTCGGCAATTGGGCTGGTCGCGCTGGGAGCCTTTCTGTGGCGACGCAAGTAACCCAGCCGCTGACGGTGCCTGGCAGCCGCTAAGCCGTTGTGCTCGGCCGTAGCGGCGCCCGCGCGCTGGCCAAGCAGGGCACTTGTCCGCCGCCGCGAGACCCGGTTGCGCGCTTTGGCCGTGCCTGGTCGCCTCCCAAGTCCGGACATGCATTCGAACCAAGCGTGAACCTTGCCCGTTTGCAGAAGTTGGACGGACGAGTTTGATTCTTTGGGAGTGGTTATGAGCCAATCAACGACATCGGCGACCGCCTCGGCATGTCTTCTGGTCCTAGCGCTTTCGCTTGGCGCGTGTGGCAAGATCAAGGAGAACAAGCCAGCGGAGACAGCGCAGACACGGGCCGAGGCCAAACGACACAAGGCCGCCTGTGCGTCGAGTACAGCCTATGATCGCATGAAGCGCGTCATCTTCGATCTGGCGCGCGAGCGGAGCAGCCACCCCACCAACCTTAACACCCTCGAGGCATTCTCGTTCATCAGGATGGAAAAGCCAGTCGTGGAAGGCTGGGATCCGGCGCTTGACGTGACGCGCTGCAAAGGGCGTCTTATCCTCGACTTTCCGCCGGGCTCGGAACTGGCGCTTGGAGGCAACCGCCGCCTGGCGGCGGACATCGCTTATACGGCACAGGGCGCGGCGGATGCCAGCGGTTTGGTCTATGCCCTCACGGGTGCAGCGCCGATCGTCGGCAAACTCGCCGCGTTCAGCCTATCCGACGCGACATACCGTCCGCTGCCCGCGGTCGATACGGAGGCTACGAAGACGGAGCTCGCAGGCCTGGATACGCTACCGGCCCAGGTCGCTGATCGAACTCCGGCCTCCCAGATCGGGGGCACAGGCGTAGACGACCGCACGGAGGAGAATACGGCACGAACCACGCATTCCTCGGTTGCGAAGATATCAGAGGCAACCGCGAGCGCCTCTCAACCCAATACGGTCGCCGGGACATCGGGTGAAGCAACGGTGCGGACCTTCTACAACGCCCTCGGCACTGGGAGAGGCGACGTGGCTTCGGCGCAGGTGATACCGCAAAAGAGGTCGAGCCGCGCCTACTCCGCCGATGCGATCTCGCGCTTCTACGGCCGGTTGCGAGACCCGTTGCGGCTGACCAGCATCAGCCCGATTCAGGGTGGCGCCTATCGGGTAACGTATCGCTACGCCGCCCCGGGATTGCGCTGCAACGGCAGCGCTATCGTCCGGCTCACCTCGGGAGGAACCCGACCTCTCATCAGGTCAATCGATGCTACTAACGGCTGCTAGGATCATTGATCGATCTCCACGGCCCCGCGTTCTGTCGGAAGGTGCTATTAGCCAGAGTCGACACCTAACGGAGGAGCGTCGCGCGATGGCGACCCACAACCAGACGTTCGCGAGGCCATAGCTGATTCCCTGCTCCGGACGCTTGTTCATCGAGCGCGTGGCCACCAGAGCTGCGCAAGGTGCGCAGCCCCGGCGGCCCGCCCTCTCGCGCGCAAAAGAGACAGAGGCTGTCGGCCGAGTTTCTGAACGCGGAGCGCGCCAGTGCGTTGGTGTGCATCGGGAAGGGCGTTCCTCCTCGAAACGCGAGGATATGGAATGGCAAAGCCCTTCACGATTGCGGTGCCGGACGAGCGGCTCGCCGCCATCAACGCCAAAGTGGCATCGTTCGACTGGGGCGCACTGCCGGACGCCGGAAGCTGGCAGTCGGGTGTCGGCCTTGCGGATCTCAAGCGGCTCGTCGATTATTGGCGCACTCGGTTCGACTGGCGTTCGCAGGAACGCCGGCTCAATGCCATGCCCCAGTTCACCACAGAGCTGCTCGGCCAGAAGCTTCACTTCATTCACGCGCGGGGCGATGGTTCGCGTCGCCCGCTGTTACTCCTGCATGGCTGGCCGGGTTCGTTTATCGAATTCGAAGCGTTGATCGCTCCATTGGTCTCCGACGGCCACGACGTCGTCGTCCCTTCCCTTCCCGGCTACGCCTTCTCTGGGCGCCCCGCCTCTCCGATCGGCCCGCGCCGGACGGCTGACGTCATGCATGCCCTAATGGCCGAGCTGTTCGGCGATACCCGATATCTGGTGCAAGGCGGCGACTGGGGAGCAGCGATCGGGAGCTGGATGGCGCACGACTATCCAGACGCCATTGCGGCGCTGCACATTAACATGGTCCCGATCCAGGCTGCGGACGCAGTGCCGAAGACGCCTGACGAACTCGCCTGGGCAGCGCAGCGCGCGAAGCTCGCCAAGGAGGAGACCGGCTACTCGCAGGAGCAAGGCACACGTCCGCAGACGCTTGGCGTCGCTATGGCGGATAGCCCGGTTGGCGTTGCCGCCTGGATCTTGGAGAAGTTCGGCGCGTGGGCCGACGTGCCGCGCGACGAGTTGGGACGGCCCGACCTATGGCAAGCGTTCGATGAGGACCTGCTTCTGACCAACATCATGCTGTACTTGGTCGAGGGGTCTTTCATCACATCCACCTGGATGTATCGAGGCCGCGTGTTGGAGGGGTCGGGCCAATTCCCGGCTGGCACCCGCATCAAGGTGCCGACCGGCGTTGCGGCGTTTCCCGATCCGATCTTCCCGCCACCCCCGCGTTCTCAAGCCCGCAAGACCTACAAGATCGTCCATTGGACCGAAATGGACGCGGGTGGCCATTTCGCCGCACTCGAGCAGCCCGAGCGCCTTCTCTACGATATGCGACAGTTCTTCGCGGACAAGACATTACCGAAAGGCAGCGGACGACGTCGCGCCGTCGGCATCGCGGGCATTGCTGGCATTGCCACCGTTGGTCTCTGGGCACTGGCGCGCGGCAAGCAACAGTCGGACAATGCGGCGGCCCGTGATCGTGCGACCTACCCGCCGCTGGACGTCCCAAAGACTGTCGCCGACGGCGTTTGGATCGTCGACAGCGGGCCGATTAATGCGATGGGCCTCAAGCTACCTTTGCGGATGACAATCTTCCGGCTCAAAGACGGTGATCTGCTGCTGCACTCGCCGACCCCCTTTTCGGCCGAAGTGGCCAAAGCTGTCGAAGCGCTTGGCCGTGTGCGACACCTCGTTGCACCCAACATCGCACACTGGACTTTCCTCGCTGACTGGCAACGCGCGTACCCTGACGCGACTACCTGGGCCGCGCCAGGACTGCGGGACCGAGCACAGGTTCGTGCATCAAACGTGCGGATCGATGCCGAGCTGAGCGAAACAGCCCCTGCCGAGTGGGCTGACACGCTTGACCAGGGAATCGTACTGGGAGGGGCGGGCTTTAGCGAAGTCTGGTTCTTCCACCGGCAGACCCGGACGCTCGTGCTCGTCGACCTCATCGAAAATCTTGAGTCCGATAAGCTGCCGCCGATCACACGACTACTGATGCAGGCCTCCGCTGCGACGCGCGGCACGACGGCGCGCTACTTGCGCCTGCCAGTACGACTAGGAGGCCCGGAAGCGAAAAACGCCGTGCGAGCGATCCTGGCACTCGCGCCTGAGCGGGTGATCTTCGCCCACGGCCGCACGTTCGACAGCAACGATGCGGCAGAGTTGGATCGCGCCTTCGATTGGCTGACCTAGACAGACGCGCCGTACATACTGACGCCTGCATGGACCCATAAGCGGACATTTACCCCGAGCTAGTAGCTTCCCGACTTCGGCCACCCATTCATGTTTTGGTTTCGTGATTTCTGCTTGGCTGGACCGAACGACAACGAGAGATCCAAGGGTGCCCCTCTCAGCTATTTCGAGATGGCAAAACCGCTACACGCCCCTGCCCATGACGGGTAGTGGATGCCGATGACCCTTGCGCATTCGCTTTCGACACCTGGGCGGCCGGCCCAAACATCTTCTGCCAGACCATAGATGGCAGTCGCCAGCAGACCCGGTCGCGGGATGCCACTTCCGCCAACCACGTGGCGTGAGCGACTGGGCGCGCTTAGGAACCTGCCGCCGTTCCTCGCCATGGTTTGGCGCACCAGTCGATCGTTGACTGCGGTCACGCTCGCGGTTCGGCTGGTAAGGGCTCTGCTACCGGTAGCGACCTTGTTCGTGGGCAAGCTCATCATCGACGAGGTTGTCCAACTACGTGGGCTCGCTGCTCATCCCGTGAGCCTTACCGCATGGCTGGGATCAGGTCTGCTCGGCCGCCTGGAGGCGCTGCTACTCGCCGAACTAGCTCTCGCCATCGCCTCCGATCTTCTGGGCCGGGTCGTATCTTTGGTGGATGGCCTGCTCTCGGACCGCGTCAGCAATGATGCCAGCGTTCGACTGATGGAGCACGCCGCGACCCTCGATCTTGCCGACTTCGAGGATGCCGCCTTCCAGGACCGCATGGATCGCGCGAGAATGCAGGCAAGCGGGCGCATGTCGCTGATGGGCCAGCTATTCGGGCAGGCGCAAGACATCATCACGGTCGTGAGCTTCGCCACCGGGCTGGTCGTCTACGCTCCCTGGCTGATGGTGCTGCTCGCCGTCGCCTTGATACCCTCGTTCCTGGGTGAGGCGCACTTCAACGCGTTGAGCTATGCGCTAAGCTATGTACGTACGCCGCAGCGTCGCGAACTCGACTATGTCCGCCAGGTCGCCGCCAGCGCGGATACGGCTAAGGAGGTCAAGATCTTCGGCCTCAGCGCGTTCCTGATCGACCGCTACCATACGATCTCGCGCGACACCTACGAGGCCAGCCGCCGGCTTGCACTCCGCCGCGCCGTCTGGGGTTCCGGCTTCGCGGGACTGGGTACGGTCGCCTATTATGCGGCTTACGCCTACATCGCCTGGCGCGCGGTCGCGGGATCTCTGTCGATCGGCGACCTCACCTTTCTCGCCGCATCGTTCTTGCGGCTGCGTGGGTTACTCGAAGGTCTGCTGAGCGGTTTTTCTGCAACGGCGGGCCAGGCGCTCTACATCGACGATCTGTTCTCGTTCTTACGGAGCGTGCCCGGGATCAGGTCACCCGAGAATGCATTGCCCTTCCCCTCCCCGGTCCGGCAGGGCTTCGTCTTCGAAGACGTTGGGTTCCGCTATCCGGGTGCGGAGCGTTGGGCGGTACGCCATTTGTCCTTCGCCCTGGCACCGGGCGAAGTGCTGGCGCTGGTCGGCGAGAACGGCGCCGGGAAAACGACACTCGTGAAGCTGCTCGCCCGGCTCTACGACCCCGTAGAGGGTCGCGTGCTGCTCGATGGTCGAGACCTGCGCGACTATGATCTCGATGCGTTGCGCGGCGCGATCGGCGTGATCTTCCAGGACTTCGTGCGCTACAATCTACCAGCCGCCGACAACATCGCGGTCGGCCGTATCGAGGCGCGCGGTGACCGTGAACGGATCGAGACCGCCGCCGCCGCCGCCCTCGCGGACGACGTCGTCGCCAAGCTGCCTGGTGGCTACGATCAGATGATCGGCAAGCGGTTCCGCAACGGTGTCGATCTGTCGGGGGGTGAATGGCAGAAGATGGCAATTGCCCGCGCGTATATGCGCGACGCCGAGGTCCTGATCTTGGACGAGCCCACTGCCGCCCTCGATGCACGCGCCGAGTATGAGGTGTTCCAGCGGTTTCGAGAACTCAGCGCGGGGCGCTCGGCGGTGCTCATCTCACATCGGTTCTCCAGCGTGCGCATGGCGGACCGCATCCTGGTGCTCAGCGATGGCCGCGTAGAAGCATCGGGTACGCATGACGCACTGCTCGCCGCTGGCGGGCGATACGCCGAGTTGTTCGAGCTTCAAGCTGCAGGGTATCGATAACTGGCATCGCCTACGCAACGACCCACAAGTGGTCACTCAGCGGCTGTTCGGCTCTCCCCAGAAACGGACCTTTGTTCATCTAGCGTGTTCGGCCTTATTTCGCCGACCCCCGTCGGCTGCTTCGAAGAAGAGCCTGTTCGCAGGGCAACAGCGTGCCATGAGGGCTGTTCCACCGTCTAACGGTCCCATGCTAAGCCGAAGCGGAGCAACGTGGGGAGGTAAGATGCTGGATGTCCGCCGCATAACTGCCGATGCGTTCGGTCCGAACAAGCAGAGCCCTGCTTCCCTTCCCGACGTTCCGGTTTCCAATGACTGGTTCGAGCAACCGACGTGCGGCAATTGCGCTAAACCGATGACAACCGCGTATTGCAGTGGATGCGGGCAGAAAGCGGCGAAGCGGTTCGTCTGGCACGATATCCGCAAGGAAACCTGGGATCGGCTCCGCCTGTTCGAACTGCCGGCGGTGCGGACGCTCGGCAAGCTGATCGTTACGCCCGGTACGGTCGCCCGGGAATACGTGATGGGTCGGCGCACGACGTGGATGCACCCGCTGAAGCTGCTCGTGGCGACCGTCGCCGTCCTGGTCCTGATGCTCGCGACCAATCAGTATTTCAGCGTCTATGCGGGCGTCGATCGCGATGGGGTCGTCAAGCGCATGGCGGCCCAGGTGCTCGCCTACTCAAACTGGAGCTTCTCGCTGGGCATCGTCGCCATCGTCGCCGCGGCAGCGATCGTGTTCCGGCGCCGGCTTGGTTATAATCTGGTCGAAGTGACGGTGCTGGCGATCTACTGTCAGTCGATCGTGTTGGCGTTCATTAGCGTCAACATGTTGCCGACGCTGATCTGGCGTGATCCGGCCTTCATACTGACGCACAAGGCGGCGTCGCAGATCTACGTGCCCATTCTCAAGACGTTGATCGTCGTGGTGGCCTATCGGCAGTTCTTCCTCCTTTCATGGCGGACCGACTGGCCAAGGCTGGTTTTAGCCGGCATCATGGTCGCTGCGATCAACTGGACGCTGCTGCGCATCTACGCATGGGCGATCCTGTGGCTGGTAAGCCGCTGACGAGGAGACGGTGACATGCGGACCCTGCATCTGGCATCTGTGAGCGCGCTGGCTGCCCTCCTGACAAGCGGATGCGGCAAGGCGGACGACACGAGCAAGACGGTGTCCAGCGCGGCCAAGGTCGAGGCGATCGCGTCGACGCTGCAGGCCTGTTCCTATGACGGCAAACCGGTTCAGGCGGATGCCGCCTCGCTGACTGGCGGCGCTCCGCAGGATTGCGCCAGCGCCGTCACGCGCATCATGGGCTATACCGGCCTCCCCGCCAATTTCGTCGTCGTGTCCGGACCGGTGCCGAACGCCGCCGCGGTCATCATGCTGGACGACAAGCGGGTGCCGCGCCGGGTGATCGCCTTCAACCCCGCGTTCATGAAGGCTGCCGAGGCGCAGGTCGGAGGCAGCCCTTGGGGTCCGATCAGCATCATGGCGCACGAGATCGCGCACCATCTGTCCGGGCACACGATCGTGCCCGGCGGCAGTCGCCCAGAAATCGAATTGGAAGCCGACAAGTTCAGCGGATACGTCTTGCAGAAGATGGGCGCGCCGCTCGCCGAGGCGCAGCGGATGATTCTGACGGTCGGCAGCACTCATGGCTCGCCGACCCATCCGGCAAAGGATCAGCGCGCCGACGCGATCCAGCAAGGGTGGCGACAATCCTGCACGCAATCGGGCGGTCTCGAGTGCGCGGGCGGGAAAGCGCCTGCGGCGCCCGGCGGTGCCTCGGCAGGCCCGATCGCGCAAGGACCGACGGCGCCTCAGGCTGCTACAACGCCAGCGGTCGTCAATGCCTCGGTCCCTGCCCGCCTGTTACCGGCACCCGGATCGATACCCTTCAAATACGGCCGCTTCATCGTAGACGAGACCGGACGGCTCGATCCTGCGCGTATGAGAACGATGGAGCAAAGGCTGTATCGCCTCGCCAAGGACTCGGGCGTCGAAATGAGCATCCTGGTGGTCGACGACCTGAAGGGGCTTTCCGCGAATGACTATGCTTGGGCGATGATGCGGCAGTTGCGGATCGGCAAACTCGATGTCGGCAACGGCGCGGTCGCGGTCGTCGCGCCCCGGCAACATCAGGCCGCGGTAGCGTTCGGGCCCGGTCTTGCCAAGGAAGCCGAATTCTCGGACCCGAACACGCGGCTCGTGCAGTGGATCGATGCGGCATGGCCCAATTGCGAGGATGCCGATGGATGCGCCGGCTGGACCGACGCGCTTTTCACCGTGTTCGACGGAACCTTGTTCTGGGCCGAGCGCAGCAAATGGACGATCGAATATCAAAGTCTTGGCCGGCTGCTCGACCATTACAACACGATTAATGCCGAGCGGATGCGGACCAAGCGGCCGTTCAACGCCGCGACCGACCTGCCCAACGGCAATCTCGTCCGGGTGACGGGCTGGATCACGAGCCTCAAGTCGCCGACCGGATACGGCCAGGCGAACGAACGGCTTCTGGGTGGAAAGCTTGGTTACACGGCGGTCAGCATGACCACCGACGATGGCCATGACCTCGTGTTTTATGTCGCACCGCGCCTCGCACCCCTGATGCCGTCCGGTTCACTCAGGAACGGCGCCAGATATACTGCAGTCGGCCGGCTTCAAAGTACCGGTGACAAAGCGAGCAAGCAGGCCTCGTCAATGTGGCTTTTCAGCTACGATGCGATCTGATCCTGGCACGCTCGTTCCACGATATGGCAGCCAGGACCCAATCCCGGCCATTCAGTCTCGCTGTAGCACACTCCAACTTCGGTCATTTGTTCATCGGACAGGCGCGGCAGTTACAGACGGCGCAGCGATCGATCGCCGGGTCGGGGTGTTGTAGCTGTGCGGGGTTTTCGGACCTGAGTACGAAGGTGCCCTATTCGGCTTTGGGCACAGTACCGCTCTTAAACTCGATACGAATTGCGACGAACGGAGCTGATCCACGATTTGTGACAGCGTGCAATCCTTCCGGCTCGCCTCTCACGGTCTGCGACTTAGCAAACGCAGGCGCATCAAAGCGCTCCGTTTCGACGGGCTTTCCGTTGACCAGCTTGTAGGTGATGTAAGTGATTGGCTGCGGCTGTTCGAAATACATCACGCTCGGCCAACGATGGTCGTGAACGGGTTCGGTCACGCCGGGCGCCACCTCGACACGCAATACGCGGATCTTTTCATCCTCTAGCAGGACGCGGTGACTATTTGGCGCAGCGGCAACTGCGTCCAAGCTCGCAGGAGCAGCCTGGATCGCGAGCAGCAATATACAAAGCATCGCGTTCCCCCACTTATCTTAGGTCAGACTGTCATCGATCCGATGCAGGAGCAACTTGAAAGGGAGCGATCCGCAACCGACCCACTTCCAGACATTCACGCGCCCTTCTCTGCCTTCCAACTCCACACGTTCGTTCATATCCCCGGTGTAACCGCCTTCGAGGTCCAGCGCCCTGTCGCGAACGTCGATAAGGGGAGGTGCGTATCGTCTGGGTTGGGTAGGCAAGTGGCCATAGCGGACCTCGCGCGGCGCTGTCGCCTTTCCGGCAAATACCCAGCGGCAATTACGATGAGCGCATAGCGTCAATTAGGATGAGCGGTTGAGGGTCTGCTTTCGGGAGGGCGTAGCCCGAGCGAAAGCAGACCCTCAACCGCTCTGGCTTCACCTGCGGGTCGGCCCCGGCGAGTTATC
>DATLXI010000018.1:0-781682 GCA_035575755.1 Sphingomonas sp. | reverse complement strand
AGTTCAGCGACAAACGAATGAACCCCATCAGAAGAAAACGCCGCCTGGCCATTCATGAACGTCTGTTCCCCATTCCAACCGGGCAAACAGAATCATCATTCTCGACCTGCGTCATCCGGAAAATGAGGGGATCGGTGAGGGCGACCGCATAATTTCGTGATTTTGCCAGCGTAAAGAAAAGGGCGCTCCTCAAATGGGGGCGTCTTTTTTTTGCTGCCTCGCGCACCGGCACTGCCCCTGGCATTGCGCCCGGTCGGCCCGTTGCGGCGTTGATGCTGACGACCAAGTGACCTTGGCCGCCAGTACACGGTTCGTCGGGGCTCATTTTCGGTTCTCGCGCGGGTCGATAACCCGAAGGATATGATGCGATGTTGACCAAGAAGCTGGCCCTGCTGAGCGGCGTGATCGCAGTCCTTGGTGGTTGTGGCGACAAGCAGTCGGCCGCTGGCAATACGGCCGGGACGACGAGCGCGGCTCCTGCGGTCAACCGGATCCGTGGCGTCATCGAGACCGTCGGTGCCAACGCGCTGACCGTCAGGACGTATGACGGCAAATCGGTCGACGTGCCGATCGATGCGAAGACCAAGTTCGCCTGGGTCGTTGCGTCGAACCTGTCGACGCTGAAGGACGGTGATTTCATCGGCACCGCGACGACCGGCCCGGACGATGCGTTGCGCGCCATCGAGCTGGTCATCTTCCCGGAGGCGATGCGCGGGACCGGGGAGGGCCATTATCCCTGGGATGTCCCCGGCGCGGTTGCGGCGGCCGGCGGCGGTGCGAACGGGTCGAGCGCGATGACCAACGGCACCGTCGACGGGCAAAGCGCGATGACCAACGGCACCGTCGAAGGTCAAAGCGCGATGACCAACGGCACGGTAGATCAGCAGAGCGGGATGACGAACGGGACCGTTACCGGCGGGGCAGGCAAACCCGGCGAAACCAAGCTGACGATCTCCTACAAGGGCGGCAAGGCCCAGGTCGTCGTGCCTGTCGGCACGCCGATCGTCCGGTTCGAACCAACCGACCGGTCGGCCGTCGCCAAGGGCCAGAAGCTGTTCGCCGTGACGACCCCCGGCGCTTCGGGCGCAAAATCCGTTGCGATCGGCAAGGGCGGACTGACGCCGCCGATGTAACTGAGGCGACCGCCGCTTCGCTACCAACGTGGGTGCGAAGCGACGCCGGATCGAGCCGGACGGGTGGGGCAGCGCGGAATCGCTTCACCCTTCCGGCCGAAGACTTTGCAGTCACGAGGCTTCCGAACCTTATCCGCTTCGGCGAACGTCAACGCCGGACATCGGCGCCGCCGAACACGACTTGGTTGCGCACCGTCGGTTCGAACAGGCCATAGAGAAATGCCTGACTGCCGCCGCTGACCGTATCGAGCGCGGCACGGTGCTCGGGCGGCAGGATCAGATCGAGCGCGGCGACATTATCGGTCACCTGTTCGGCACGGCTGACGCCCATCAGGGTGGATGCGACACCCGGCCTGCCGACGACCCAGGCCAGAGCAACGCGCGCCGGCGTCGCGTCGAGCTCGCGGGCAACGCGCTTCAGCACGTCGAGAATGCGCCAGTTGCGGTCGGTGAACAGCGTGTCGCCGAACGGGTTGTCGCCGTCGAGCCGCTTGTCATCCTCGGGTCGCGCCGGGCCGTCTGCATCACCCTGATTAGGTACGCCGCCCTGGCGTTTGGGACCTGCCTCGACGGTCACGCGATCGTATTTGCCGGTAAGCAGGCCATAGGCGAGGGGGCTCCATGGAACCAGGCCCATGCCGGCCGCCTGGGCGAGGGGGATATGCTCGCTTTCGACGCCGCGCTCGGCCAGCGAATAGAAATATTGCAACCCGATCGGCGCTGGCAGGCCATGAACCCGTGCCAGGGTCGCAAGCTCCGCGACGTACCAGGCGGGCGTGTTCGATATGCCCCAGTACCGGATCTTACCCGCCGCGACGAGGTTGGTCATGGTCCGCAGCAGTTCGTCGGCGGGGGTGACGCCGTCCCAGACATGCACCCAGTACAGATCGATGAAATCGGTTCTCAGGCGCCGCAGCGAGCCCTCGACCGCTGCCAATACGTGTCGCGCCCCGTTGCCGCCCGCGTGAAATCCGCGGCCCGTTGCGAAACCCGACTTGGTCGCGATGACCAACTGGTCGCGCAGGCTCCGCTCGGCGACAAAGGCACCGACCATCTCCTCCGATCGACCGCCGGCATAGACGTCGGCCGTATCGATGACATTGCCGCCCAGTGCCGTGTAGCGGTCGAAAACCGCCCGACTGCCGGTTTCGTCAAGCCCCCAGCGCGGTGTGCCGAAGGTCATGGTGCCTAGCGACAGCGGACTGACGAGCAGCCCCGAGCGGCCGAGCGGGCGGTAGGTGTCGAGGGTCATCGGTTGGTATCCTGAACATGGCGTCGAGGCCCCAAGATGGACGCGCGGACGTTGCAGGATTAGGCGGTGCATGGCGCATGGGTCGCTGAGGAATTTTCAGCAATGGATCGCGATCTCTGGTCTGGTCTTGCCGTGTTCGCGGCGATCGTGGAGGCGGGCAGCTTCGCACGCGCCGCCACGCGGCTCGGCCTGTCGGCATCGGCGCTCAGCCACGCGATGCGGTCGCTCGAGACCAAGCTGGGTGTCCGGCTGCTCGACCGGACCACGCGGTCGCTGTCGCCGACGCCGGCGGGGGACGCGCTGCTGCTCCGGTTGAAGCCGGCGATCGAGTCCGTGGAAAGCGCGCTGGGCGACCTGGACGCGGCGCGCGCCAAGCCGGCGGGGCGCATCCGGGTCAGCGCGCACCGGGTCGCGGCGGTGTATGCGATCCTGCCGCGACTGGCCGATTTCGCGCGGACCTGTCCCGATGTCGCGGTCGAGCTGGTCGTCGAGGACGGGCTGGTCGATATCGTCGCCGACCGCTTCGATTGTGGCGTGCGGCATGCGATGACGTTGCAGGGCGACATGATCTCGGTGCGGATCAGCGGGCCGGTCCCGCTCGTCTTCGTCGCCGCGCCGGCCTATCTCGCCGACCGAGCCCCGCTCGCCGTCCCGGACGATCTCGATGCGCATCGTTGCCTATGTTATCGATATACCTCGTCCGGGGTTGTGCACCGCTGGGCGTTCGAGCGCGACGGGCGGGTGTTCGAACGCACGATCCGCGGCGATTTCACGACGAACGACGTGGACGTGATGCGCGACGCCGCGGTGGCGGGTCTGGGTGTCACCTGCTTGCCGTTGCCGCATGCTGCGACTCAAATGGCCGATGGAACGCTGGTCGAGGTGCTGGCCGGATGGGCGCCGATCTTGCCGCCGAACCATCTCTATTACCCAAGCCGGCGCCAGCCTACCGCGGCGTTCCGGGCGTTCGTCGAGGCGATGCGCGCCTGAACTTCGTCCCGCAACGCGCCGGGACAGAAAAACTGGTGCTGCCGGTGAGGATTGAACTCACGACCTCAGCCTTACCAAGGATGCGCTCTACCACTGAGCTACGGCAGCACTCGTCGGCATCGCTGCCGGCGGAGTGGGGCTAAGAGACGAGGGCGGCGCGGTTGTCAAGCTGTCGTGCGGCGATGTAGGGCGGATTTATGGATGACCGGGATAGAAAGGCGGCCGAGAAGGCGGAGCGGATGGCCGCCGCGCTGCGCGAAAACCTGCGGCGCCGGAAGGCACAGGCGCGGGCTGTTAGCGCCGCGCCTGCGGCCGAGGACGAGCCGCTCAAGTAAGCGGGGCGCATTTGGCGGCGAGCCAGGCGCGATCGTCCGCGTCGGCCATTTCCGGGGTCAGGACCGCCAGAACCTTCGCGTGATAGTCATCGACCCAGGCTCGCTCCTGTGGCGTCAGCAGTGCGGGTTCGATCAAGGTGCGCTCGATCGGGCAGAAGGTGAGCGTCTCGAAGCCGAGCATCGCGCGATCGGCACCCGGGATCTCGCGGGGTTCGATCAGGATCAGATTCTCGATGCGGATCCCGTATTCGCCGGTCTTGTAGTAGCCGGGCTCGTTCGACAGCATCATGCCCGCGCGCAGCGGCTCCATCGCCGCGCCACCCGGATAGTTGGGCGCGGCGATCCGCTGCGGGCCTTCATGGACCGCGAGATAGGCGCCTATGCCATGGCCGGTGCCGTGGCCGAAATCGAGCCCGGCTTCCCAGAGCGGACGGCGGGCGAACGCGTCGATCTGGCCGCCCATCGTGCCGTCGGGGAAGACCGCGGTGGCGATGCCGATATGGCCCTTCAGGACTCGGGTGAAGCGGTCGCGCATTTCCTCGGTCGGGTCGCCGATCGGCATGACGCGGGTCACGTCGGTGGTACCGTCTGCGTACTGGCCGCCAGAGTCGATCAGGTAGAGCTGGCCGGGTTCGATTCGAGCGCTCGACTCTTCGGTGACGTGGTAGTGCGGGATCGCGCCGTGGGGGCCGGTCGCGGAGATCGTGTCGAACGAGGTGTCCTTGAGCACGCCGGTCTCTTCGCGGAACGCCAGTAGCTTGGCGGCGGCGGAGAGTTCGGTCTGGCCGCCCTTCACGCATTCGGTCTCGACCCAGCGTAGGAAGCGCGCGAGGGCTGCGCCGTCGCGAGCGGAGGCGGCGCGGTGACCGCCGATCTCGACCGGGTTCTTGATCGCCTTGGCGAGGACGACGGGATCGCGCAGCGCGAGAATCTTCGCGCCGCCCGCCTGCAACGCCTGCGTGATGGCGGCGACGGCGCGTTCGGGGTCGGCGGCGACACGCTTGCCGGCGTAAGTGCCGAGCGCGGCGGCGAACGCCGTACGATCGTGGAGGCGGACCGCATTGCCGAGATGCTGGCGGACCGCGTCGTCGAGCTTGTCGGGGGCGACGAACAGGTCGGTGGTGCCGTCCGCGCTCACGATCGCATAGGAGAGCGCGACAGGGGTGTGGTCGACGTCGCCGCCGCGGACGTTGAGGGCCCAGGCGATCGAATCGAGTGCGGTGAGGACGACCGCGTCGGCGTTGTTCTCGGCCAGCCAGTCGGCGATTGCGGCGCGTTTTTCTGCGGACGGGGCGCCGGTGAACTGGTCGGGCTGGACGGTCAGCTTGGCGGGCGAGGGGAGCGGTCGGTCGGTCCAGATCGCGTCGACCGGGTTGGCGGTGACGGGGACCAGCGTGGCGCCGCGATCGGCGAGCGCGGTGGTGGCGTCTGCAACCCAGCTTCCGGTGTGTAGCCACGCGTCGTAGCCGATCCGGCCGCCTTCGGGGGCGTGCTGGCCGAGCCACTGGGCGGGGCTGGTCTGGGGGACGTCTGCATAGTCCCATAGCGTGCCGTCGACCTGCTCGCGGACCTGGATCGTGTAGCGGCCGTCGGTGAAGATCGCGGCGCGGTCGGCGAGGACGACCGCGGTCCCGGCGGATCCGCCGAAGCCGGTGAGCCAGCCGAGTCGCTGCGCGTAGCCGCCGACATATTCGCTCATGTGCTCGTCGGTCAGCGGGATCACGAAACCGTCGAGATTATCGGTGGTTAGCTGGGCGCGGAGGGCGGTGAGGCGGTCAGTCGGGTGGGCGTTCGGGGTCATCGGTTCAGGCTCTCGTCGAAAGTGAAGTATAGAAAGTGCAGACGCTCGCGCGGGTTTGGTTCGCGGTCGATGTGGCCTCTGCAGCACGGTGGGCGGCGGGGGTGCGGGGGCGGATCGGGCGGTCTTGGGCCATGGCGGGGGGTGTGACAGAAACGGGATGTGTAGGACAGCGGGCTTGGGGGGCGCTCGCGGTGTCTCGTTTTACCACCCCGGCGAAGGCCGGGGCCCAATTCGGTGAAGCTGCTAACGAAGGCACGCGCTCCATTACTGCGACCTCTCCAATTGGGCCCCGGCCTTCGCCGGGGTGGTAGAGTAGGCCGGGGTGGTGGAGTAGGCCGAACAGCCCGTCCCGTTTTCTTGTTCTCCCGCGAAGGCGGGAGCCCAGACTGGGTCCCCGCCTTCGCGGGGAAACATTGGGGCAGGGGCTTCCGCCCAATGGGACGAGCGTTGGCTTCCACCCGCGGCGCGGCTAACACGGCGGCATGACCACTCCCCCTATCGCCGAGCAGCGCCCGCATAGCTTCACCACGCACGGCGTGACGATCGAGGATCCCTATGCGTGGCTGAAGGATCCGAATTACCCGGAGGTCGATGACGAGGACGTGTTGGCGTATCTCGCCGCCGAGAACGTCTATTTCGAGGAGCAGATGGCGCCGCATACCGCGCTGGTCGACACGATCTACGAAGAGATGAAGGCGCGGATCAAGGAGGATGAGTCCTCGGTGCCGCAGAAGGACGGCGATTGGCTCTACTGGACCGCGTACGAGACCGGCGGGCAGTACAAGAAATGGTGGCGGAAACCGGTCGCAGGGGGTGACGACGAGTTGCTGCTCGACGAGCCGGCACTGGCGGAGGGGCATGAATATTTCCGGCTCGGTGCGTTCTCGGTCAGCAATGACGGGCGGTATCTGGCCTATGCGATCGACGACAATGGGAGCGAGCGGTTCGAGGTTCGGGTCAAGGACCTGAATACCGGCGAGCATCTGCCCGATGTCATTCCGGGGATGCTGAGCGAGATCGTCTGGACCGCGGACGATGCGGGATTCCTCTACGGTCTGGCGAACGAGCAGTGGCGGACGGACAATGCGCGGTTCCACCGGTTGGGGACGCCGATTGCCGAGGACGTCGTGCTGTTCCACGAGGAGGATGAGGGGTTCCGCGTCGGCGTCGGCGAGACGAGTTCGCGGAAATGGATCGTGATCGCGACCAGCGACCATGTGACGAGCGAACTGTACCTGCTGCCGGCGCACGAGCCGCTGGCGGTGCCGATCCTCGTCTCCGCGCGGAAGGTCGGGCGCGAGTATGATGTCGACGAGCATGACGGGACGCTGTTCATCCACACCAACGACGTCGATCCGAATTTCCGGCTGTGCACTGCGCTGGTCGAGGCGCCGGATGCCTGGACCGAATTGATCCCGGCCTCCTCGCATTTCTATATGACCGGGGTGGAATGCTATCAGGACTTCTTCGTGGTCGACGGGCGCGAGGACGGGCTCGATCAGATCGCGATCCATCGGTACGAGACGCCGACCGAGGGCAGGCGGATCGACTTTCCCGAGGCGAGCTATGTCGCCGGGCTGGGCGACAATCCCGAATATGACATGACGGTGCTGCGGCTTGGGTATGAGTCGATGGTCACGCCGGGGACGGTGTATGATTACGACGTCGATACGGGTGAGCGGACGATGCTCAAGGTGCAGGAAATCCCGAGCGGCTACGATCCGTCCAAATATGCGACCGAGCGGCTGAAGATCGTCGCGCGGGACGGGACCGAGATACCGGTGTCGATCGTCTATCCGGCCGGGTTCGTGCGCGACGGGTCGGCTCCGGTGTTCCTCTATGCGTATGGCGCGTACGGCTATGCCATTCCGCCGGGCTTCTCGACGGGGCGGATGAGTTTGCTCGATCGCGGGTTTGCTTATGCGATCGCGCATATCCGGGGTGGCGATGACCTCGGCCAGCAATGGTATCTCGACGGCAAGCTGGAGAAGCGTGCGAACACGTTCAACGATTTCGTCGATGTGGCGAAGGCTTTGGTCGACGCGAAGTGGACGTCGGCGGGGAAGATCGCGATTGCGGGGCGGTCTGCGGGCGGCGAATTGATGGGGGCGGTGGTCAATTCGGACCCTGAGCTCTGGGGTGCGGTGATCGCGGACGTGCCGTTCGTCGACGTGCTCAACACGATGCTCGACGAGAGCCTGCCGCTGACGCCGGGCGAGTGGCCCGAATGGGGCAATCCGATCGAGGACAAGGCGGCGTTCGAGCTGATCCGGTCCTATTCGCCGTACGACAACGTGCGCCCGCAAGCCTATCCGCCGATGTTCATCAGCGGCGGGCTGAACGATCCGCGCGTGACCTATTGGGAGCCCGCGAAATGGGCGGCCAAGCTGCGTCTGATGAAGACCGACGACAATGTGTTGCTGCTCAAGACCAACATGGGCGCGGGGCATGGCGGCAAGTCGGGGCGGTTCGAATCGTTGCGCGAAGGCGCGGAAGAGCATGCGTTCGTGCTGTGGCAACTGGGCGTCGCGGGGTGAGCCGGTTCGCGCTCTCGATCACCGCCGAGGACGGCGACATCGACGAGCTGGGCCACGTCAACAATGCGGTGTGGGTGCAGTGGATCCAGCGGATCGCCACCGCGCATTGGGACGCTGTGGCGCCGGCCGGTCACAAGCTGGCCTATATGTGGGTCGTGACGCGGCATGAGATCGATTACCGCGCGAGTGTCGTTTCGGGAGAGACGGTCGTGGGTGAGACGTGGGTCGAGGGAGCGCCGAAAGGGGCTCGGTTCGACCGGCATGTGCGGTTTGTCGGGGGCGACGGGCGGGTGAAGCTGGAGGCGGTGACGACCTGGGCTTTGCTGGACCGGGCAACGGGGCGGTTGCTGCGGGTGCGCGAGGATATCGCTGCGCCGTTTTATCCTCCCCGGAACGGGGAGGGGGACCGCGACGCGTAGCGGCGGGGTGGAGGGGGCGCGCCGCGGGCGTTACGGCTGCGGCGGAGGGATACCGGGGCGTTGGCGTGGGTAACGGGGAGTCTCTCGGCTGGTACTTGTGCGGCCCGCCCCCTCCACCAGCTTCGCTGGTCCCCCTCCCCGTGCCGGGGAGGATTAGCCGCTGTTTCGCAGGGCGGTGGCGATGGCGTTGATCGAGAGGAGGATGCCTTCGCCGATGCGGGGGTCGTCTTCTCCGGCGCGGCGGCGTTTGATGAGTTCGATCTGGAGCAGGTTGAGCGGCTCGATATAGGGGAGGCGGAGGCGGATCGAGGACTCCAGCGCGGGGTTCTTTTCGAGCAGGCGGGACTGGCCGGTGACGGTGAGCAGGCCGTCATGCGTCTGGTGCCAGCCGTCGCGGATTGTCGTGAAGATCTCGCGGAGTTTCTCGTCCTCGACGAGGCCGGCATAGCGTTCGGCGATGGCGATGTCGGATTTCGCCAGCACCATTTCGAGATTGGCGAGCGCGGAGGCGAAGAGCGGCCAGCCTTGTGCCATGTCCTTCAACAGCGGCTTGTCCTCGAAATCGGCGATCGCGCGGCCGACGCCGTACCAGCCGGGGAGCATGACGCGTGCCTGCGCCCAGCTAAACACCCAGGGGATCGCGCGCAGGTCTTCGATGCGGTCGGACTTGGTGCGGCTGGCGGGGCGGCTGCCGATCTTGAGGCCGGCGATCTCGGCGATCGGGGTCATCTGGCGGAAGAAGGTGCGGAAGCCTTCCGTGCCGTAGACCAGGTCGCGGTAGCTGTGGAACGCGGTGTCGCTGAGCGTGTCCATGGCCGCCGAGAAGCTGGCGTTGTCGGCGTTGGAGAGGCGTTCGGGCTCGAGGCTGGCTAGCAACGTGGCCGACGCGATCGCCTCGAGATTGGTCATCGCGGCGTCGCGCGTGCCGTATTTGGCGGCGATGACTTCTCCCTGTTCGGTGATGCGGATGCGGCCCTGGACGGTGCCCGGCGGCTGGGCGCGGATCGCGCGGAACGCCGAGCCGCCGCCGCGCCCGACCGCGCCGCCGCGACCGTGGAACAGCTGCATGCCTACGCCGGCGTTTGCGAACACGGGTTTGAGCGCGGTCGAGGCTTTCGAGAGCTGCCAAGTGGAGGTTAGATAGCCGCCGTCCTTGTTGCTGTCGGAATAGCCGATCATCACTTCCTGGTGACCGCGCGCCTTGGCGATCGTCGCGATTTCGGGGAGTGCGAACCAGGCGGTCATCACGCCGGGTGCGGCTTCGAGATCGCCGATCGTCTCGAACAGCGGCACCGCCATGATCGCTGCGGTGGGGGTCTCGCCGGGGCGGTAGAGGCCGACTTCCTTGAGAAGGAGGTTCACTTCGAGGAGGTCGCTGACCGACTGCGCCATCGAGACGATGTAGTTGGCGATGCAGGCTGGGCCGTAGGCGGCATGCGCGTCGGCGGCGGCTTGGGCGATCGCGAGTTCGCTGGCGGTTTCGTCGGTGTATTCGGCGAAGCGCGAGGTGAGCGGGCGTGCGTTCGCGAGTTCGCGGCGGAGGAGCGCGACGCGCGCGTCTTCGTCGAGCGACAAATAATCGGCCTCGACGCCCGCGACCTTCAGTAGTTCGGCAACGACGCGTTCATGGACCGCGCTGTTCTGTCGGAGGTCGAGTGTAGCGAGGTGGAAGCCGAACGTCTCGACCGCGCGGATCAGCCGGCCGAGCGCGCCGCCGGTCTTCAGCGCGGTGCCGAGGCCGTGCGCGAGCGTTACGAGATCGGCGCGGAAGTCGGCGGGGCTTGCATAGGGTTTGCCGGTGAGACGGCCGGGGCGGGGCGATGGCTTGCCGGTCAGCTCGTCGTGTGTCCCGGCAAGACGCGCGTAGATGCCTGAAAGGGCGCGGCGATAGGGCTCGTCGCTGCGGCTGGCGGCGTCGTCGCCGCTGGCGTCTGCGAGCGCCTGCACCGCGGCGTCGGCCGGCGCGTGCTCGGTCGAAATCGACAGCTCGGCGCCGAGCGCGTGGACCGCCTCGCAATAATAGCCGAGGACGGCTTCGCTGGCCTTTGACAGCGCGGTTTTCAGCGAGTCCGCGGTGACATAGGGGTTGCCGTCGCGGTCGCCGCCGATCCAGCTGCCGGGCCGCAGGAAGCTGGGCGTGCGTTCGCCGAGCGCGCGGTCCCAGCGCTGGTAGAGCGCGGGGAGCGCGGGGAGGAAGACGTCGCGCAGATAGCTGAGCGCGGTGTCGACCTCGTCGGTGACGTAGAGCCGGTCGCGGCGCAGGACGCGCGTTTGCCAGAGCAGCGCGATCTGGCGGAGGATCGCGTCGTCGACGCTGTCGCCATCGGGCGTGGTGTCGCGGCCGAGATCGCGCAGGGCCATCAGTTCGGCGATGCGGTTGCGGTGATCTATCATGCTCTTGCGGCGCACTTCGGTGGGGTGCGCGGTGAGCACGGGGGCGATGAGCGCCTTGTCGAGCAGCGCGCGGATCTGTGCGCGGTCGATGCCCTCGGATTCGAGCTGGGCGATCGCAGAGGCGAGGTCCGCGCCGTCTTCCGCGGTGATGCCCTGGCGGTCCTCGGCGAGGTTGGCGAGCATCGAGAACAGCATGAAGCCGCGGACGAAATCGAGCGTCTCGTCGAGGCTGAGCTTTTCAAGGCTGAGGTCGACCGCGCTGTCGTCGGCCACCTTGCCCTCGGAGACGTCGCGGTGGCGCTCGACCGATGCCTTGCGGATCGTCTCCGTCGCCTCGAACAACGCGTCGCCGCCGTAAGCGCGGATGACGTCGCCCAGCAATTTGCCGAGGAAGCGGATGTCGGAATTGTTCGCGATCGCGGGAAGGCTAGCCATGATGCCCTGCTGCGCTGCGGCAGGGGGCAGGTCAACCGGGAATGCGCGGTGTTACGGGCGAAAGCGATTGTGCGGTGTGGTTGTGGCGTAATATAGTTCCACGACGCCGCCGCCAGTTGCGCCCGTCATCGGTATCCGTCATCCTAGCGGACGCTGGGATCTCCCCGGTGGCGGGAGTCGCGAACCACGCGGGATACCCCAGCTTTCGCTGGGGTGACGGGTGTGGTTGGAAGTGGCTGGTCGCGGCTGAATCCCCGCGCCCGTCTTCTAACGCTTGGCCCCTAGCGCCCGTCTTCTAGCGCCTGGCCCCTAGCGCTTGCGCGACTCCGTGCGCTCTTCGGACGTGACCGTGCCGTCGTGGTTGAGGTCCATCCGGTCGAACCATTGCAGCGTGCCTTCGCTCCACTCGATCGCGGTGATGACGCCATCCTTGTTGCGGTCGAACGCTTGGATCCGCGCGTTCGGCGACGGCAGCTCGTCCTTGGTGATGCGGTCGTCGGCGTTGCGATCGAGCGTGCGGAAGCGGCGCTCCATGCCGGCGCCGAAATCGAGCCGCGACGTCACCGACGGCGGCACGAAGCCCGACGCATTGGCGTCGGCCTGCGCGCGCTGCGCATCCTTGTCGCCGCATGCGGACAGCATCAACCCTGCCGCGACGAGCGCCGCTCCGACCATTACGCGCATAGTATCTCCCGTCGTATCGAAACAATCCGGTGGTGCCCGTTACGGCTCCAGTTCGATGTCCCAATACAACCAGTCGTGCCACGTGTCGTGCAGGTAGTTAGGCGGGAAGCTGCGGCCATGCTCCTGCAGATGCCAGTTGGTCGGGCGGATCGCCTCGATATGCAGCGGCATGGCCGCCTGTTTGGGGGTGCGGCCGCCCTTTTTCAGGTTGCACGGCGAGCAGGCGGTGACGACATTCTCCCAGGTGGTACGACCGCCTTGCGCGCGGGGGACGACATGGTCGAAGGTGAGATCGCGCAGTTTGCCGCAATATTGGCAGGTGAACTTGTCGCGCAGGAACAGGTTGAACCGGGTGAAGGCGGGAAATTGCGACGGTCGGACAAACTGCTTGAGCGCGATGACCGAGGGCAGCTTCAGCGCAAAATTGGCGCTGCGCACTTCGCGTTCGTAGGTGGCGACGATGTCGACGCGGTCGAGGAACACCGCCTTGACCGCGGTCTGCCACGGCCAGACGCTGAGCGGATAGTAAGAGAGCGGCGTGTAATCGGCATTGAGCACAAGCGCCGGACAACCATCCGGATGACGCATCAGATCGGGGTGAAACACGGCTCCTCCCACTCAGGCTTCGCGAGACGCCCTATGGACGATAGCGATGACAACGGCATGACAGCACGGCGCGTATCCCTTGGTCAAGCGCGGTGACGGTTACGCGGTTCGCGCCGAGCCCGACCGGGCGGCTGCATATGGGGCACGCGGTGTCGGCGATCCGGTCGCATGATTTCGCGCGCAAGCGTGGCGGGCGGTTCGTGCTGCGGATCGAGGATATCGATGGGACGCGGAGCCGGGCGGAATTCGTCGACGGGATACTGGAGGATCTGGCGTGGCTTGGGTTGCGGTGGGACCTGCTCGTGTTTCAGTCGGAGCGGCTGGCGACGTACGAGGCTGCGCTCGATGGGCTGAGGGCGCGCGGGCTGGTCTATCCGTGTTTCTGCACGCGCGCGGAGATCGCGGCGAGTGCATCCGCGCCGCAGGGGGATGTCGGGCCGGCGTATACGGGGACGTGTCGGGGGTTGTCGGCGGCAGAGATCGCGGCGCGGACGGGGGCGTGTTGCTGGCGGCTGGATATGGCGAAGGCTTTTGCAGAGACGGGCGCGTTGACATGGCACGACGCAACGGTGGGCGATGTGGTCGCGGATGCGATGCCGCAGGGGGACGTGGTGCTGGCGCGCAAGGACGCGCCGGCGAGCTATCATCTGGCGGTGACGCTCGACGATGCCGCGCAGGGGGTGACCGACGTGGTGCGCGGGGTGGATCTGTTCGCGGCGACGCATGTGCACCGGGTGTTGCAGGCTTTGTTGGGGTTGCCGGTGCCGGCGTATCATCACCATCCGCTGGTGGTGGATGCGGAAGGGCGGCGGTTGGCGAAGCGGGATGGGGCGAAGTCGTTGGCGGAGATGCGGGGGGCTGGGTCGGACGGGCTTGTGCTGGCGGATCGGTTGCGGGGTGCAGGTTCAAGTAGCGTCTGAAGCAATGACTGCGACCGCTACCGATCTTCACCACCCCGGCCTTCGCCGGGGTGGCGGTGGGGGCATTGCTCCCGCTTCCCTGTTCTCCCGCGAAGGCGGGAGCCCAGACTGGGTCCCCGCCTTCGCGGGGAAACATGCTGCCTCTGCGCTTTGCCGCGGTTCAGGAGGGACTGGTTCTAAAGCTCGATCCCCAGTTTCGGCGCCGCCCATGTCATCGCCGCGTACAGCGCGATTGTCAGCACGCAGCCGGCGACCAGCGACAGCCAGAACGGCGCACCGTGGCGGAGCATCGCCGGGATCAACAGGAACATCGGCAGCGACGGCAGCACGTACCAGAAGGTCGCGCCGGCGTGCGCGGCCATCGTTCGGGGGTCGGGTTTGTCGCGCCACAGCCAGATCATGCCGAGCACGGATACCAGCGGCAACGACGCCACCAGCGCGCCGAAGCCGGGATAGCGCTTGGCCAGTTCGGACGCGGCGGCGATCAGGATACCCGAGATCAGAGCTTTGAGCGCGAGGTAGAACATGCGCCATGTGCGCGCATCACGCCGCCTTCCGCAACATCGCGTGTTGGCAACATGGGTCATTTCCCGGCATCGGGTACGCCATTGCTACCCCGCCGCTGCGCGCTTACATTCGGGTCATGAACACCTTCCTCGTCATCCTCCTGATCGCGGCCATGATCGCGACCGTCGTGGCTCTGGTAAGGGGCGTCGTGTCGTTCCTGCAGGAGGGCAGCGCGCAGGTCCGCGATGGCAATGGCCCGAGCGCGGCGTCGCTCAAGTCGAATCGGATGATGCAGCAGCGCATCTTCTTCCAGGCGATCGCGATCCTGATCGTCGTCGTCATCCTGTTCGCCGCGGGCCGGACCTAGGTCGGGAGACTCGACCTATGGTCAAGCTGAACAAGATCTACACGCGGACCGGTGACGACGGCACCACTGGCCTGGTCGACGGATCGCGCGTGTCGAAGTCGAGCGCGCTGATGCAGGCGATCGGCGATGTCGACGAGGCGAACTCGGCGATTGGGCTGGCAGTGATCGCGCTCGGTGACCAGCCGATGGCGGCGGCGTTGACCCGGATCCAGAACGACCTGTTCGATCTCGGCGCGGATCTGGCAACGCCTGCCGGCGCGGACGAAGCCGGGGCTGAAGATTTCACGCCGTCCGAGATGGTGCTGCGGATCGTGCCCTCGCAGGTCGAGCGACTGGAGCGCGAGATCGACGCGATGAACGTGCATTTGGCACCGTTGCGCAGTTTCATCCTGCCGGGTGGCTCGGCCGAAGCCGCCGCACTGCATCTGGCGCGCGCGATCAGTCGGCGCGCAGAGCGATCCGCGGTCGGCGCGAGCGAGACGCAGCGGCTCAATCCTGCCGCATTAGCGTATGTTAACCGGCTATCGGATTTCCTGTTCGTGGCATCGCGCGCGGTGAACCAAAATGGTGCCGGAGACGTTCTTTGGCGACCGGGGGCTACGCGCGACTAGGCGCGTATCGTCGCTCGCGTTCCAACGTCGCATTGGTCGACGTAGAACTGAGGAGAGATCGATGCCCAATCCCGTCCGCCCTGACCGCGAAATGGCACCGGAAATCTCGCAATTGGGCGAGCGGTTTGCGGCAGTCCGCGACCTGACCCTTGCACTTGCCGCCCCCCTTTCGGATGCCGATGCAACGGTACAGTCGATGGCCGATGCATCGCCGACCAAGTGGCACATGGCGCATACGACGTGGTTCTTCGAGACGTTTGTCCTGCGCGATCATGTCGCGGGTTATGCGTTGCACGACGAGCGGTTTCCGTTCCTGTTCAACAGCTATTACGAGGCCGAGGGGCGTCGGCATGCGCGCGACCGCCGCGGCATGGTGACGCGGCCGTCGCTCGACGAGGTGCGGGCGTACCGCGCGCATGTCGATGCCGCGCTGATCGCGGCGCTGCCGACACTGTCCGAGGATGCGCAGGCGCTGGTGGCGCTTGGTTGCCACCACGAAGAGCAGCACCAGGAATTGCTGGTGACCGACATCCTCCACATGTTTTCGGAGAACCCGCTCGAGCCGGCGATGTGGCCGGCGGCGCGCAAGGTTCCGGTGGCGATGCCGGGGCCGATCGGCTGGATCGGGCGTGGCAGAGAGATCGTCGAGATCGGCCATGACGGCGAAGGCTTCGCGTTCGATTGCGAGGGGCCGCATCACCCGGCGCTGCTGTCGCCGCACGCGATCGCGGACCGGACCGTGACCAACGGCGAATGGGCTGCGTTCATTGCGGATGGCGGCTATAGCGACGCACGGCACTGGCTTGCCGATGGCTGGGCCTGGGTGAAGGCGGAGGGCATTGTCGCACCACTATACTGGGAAGAGCGGGACGGCGGCTGGACGCGGTTTGGCCTCGACGGACGCCGCGCGATCGACCCGGCCGCACCGGTGACGCATGTCAGCTTTTTCGAGGCGGATGCCTATGCCAGCTGGGCCGGTGTCCGGTTGCCGACCGAGTTCGAATGGGAGGCCGCTGCGGCAGCTTACGATCCGGCGGGGGGCAACCAGATGGATGTCGCAGGCCCGGTCGAGCCGCGGCCTTCGGCGGGCGGTCCGGCGTTTTTCGGCGATGTTTGGGAATGGACCGGCAGCGCGTATCGCCCGTATCCAAAATTTGCGAAGGTTGAGGGTGCTGTGGGCGAGTATAATGGTAAGTTTATGAGTTCGCAGTTTATTTTGCGGGGTGGGAGCTGTGCTACGCCGCGCGGGCATGTGCGCGCCAGTTACCGGAATTTCTTCTATCCCCATCAGCGGTGGCAGTTCACCGGGGTGCGGCTTGCGAAAGATATCTGATGTTGAAGCCTGAGATCGAGGACGGCCAGCAGACGCTTGCCGACCCGCAATTCCGTGCCGATGTGCTCGACGGCCTGGCCCGCCGTCCGCGCGCGATCCCGGCGCGGTGGTTCTACGACCGGCGTGGCTCGGAACTCTTCGAGAAAATCACCGACCTGCCCGAATATTACCCGACCCGGACCGAGCGCTCGATTCTCGAGACCGCATGTCCGGAGGTCGCCACGATCGCCGGCGAAGGTCGCGCGGTCGTCGAGTTCGGATCGGGATCGTCGACCAAGACGCCGATCCTGCTCGATGCGGTTGCCCCCTCCGTCTATGTGCCGATCGACATCTCGGGCGATTTCCTGCGCGAATCGTCGAAGGTGCTGGGGGAGCAATTCCCCGACCTGCTGGTGCTGCCGTTCGAGGCCGATTTCATGCGGCCGCTGAGCCTGCCCAAGACGATCGCCGACACGCCGAAGCTGGGGTTCTTTCCCGGCTCGACGATCGGCAACATGATCCCGCTGATGGCGGTCGACCTGTTGCGCGCGATGCGGACGTCGCTCGGCGTCGGTGCGATGCTGTTGATCGGGATGGACCGGATCAAGGGCGAGGACGTGCTCGTCCCCGCCTATGACGACGCGCAGGGTGTGACCGCGGCGTTCAACCTGAATTTGCTCGAGCGGATCAACCGCGAGCTGGGCGGGGATATCGCGGTCGAGGCGTTCCGGCACAAGGCGGTCTGGAACGACGATCGCGCGCGCGTCGAAATGCACCTGGAGGCGACGCGCGACGTGGCGTTTCAGGTTGACGGGCGGTCGTTCGAGATGGCCGCGGGCGAGACGATCCACACTGAAAACTCGCACAAATATGGCGAGCGGGATGCGCGGATCCTGCTGCGGTCGGGTGGGTGGACGCCGATCGCGGCGTGGACCGATCCCGAGGGGCTGTTCGGGGTTTACCTGGCCGAGGCCCAGGTGGAGCGGCCGGCGCCCTGACCGGCGGCGCGCGAAGTTTCTATCGTAGTTGGAGCGTGTAGGAAAACGTCAGGTGCCTCGTACCGAAGTTGGACGAGGCACCAAGATCCGTCTTTCAATCAGGCTTTCTCAACCCGAAACTTGAACAAATGCCGTTCACCATTTACCTCGACAGCTAGAACCACCATCTCGCCAACCTTCGCGGCCTTGAGCTTCGAGCAGATGATGCGGCCGCCATATCCGCTCTCGGGATCAAGGGTAGTGGTCTGGACGTATTCGTCGTCGAGCATTTCCAACGTCTTGTTCAAGCCGATCTGGCTCAACGCAATTGCGCCGCCACCGGCAGCAACTGTTGCAAGCTGTCCGTCGCTTAGACCCGGACGATCAATGACCGTCCGATAAACGCGTCCGTGCGGTGCGTAAGTCGTCACTGTCGTATTATTGTTCTGTGAGGCCGCGGCGGCTCCGGCGAGCATAGCATAGCCAATTTGCGACCACACCGCCCGCTTCTTCGTTTTCGACTCTATCTGTTCTTTCGTGAACACTGGTAGAGTTTCGGTGCCATAGTAAAACGACATGTTCTCGACGCCGACGTTCATCGGCGATTTTGACTTGTTGTAGACCGCAACGCGGAAGGTGAGGCTTCCGTGATCGAGGCCCGGCAGTGGCACTACCCGCACGGCGGCTTGCTGATCAGGCAAATCCTCTTCGATCGTCGGCACGCCCCGATCGAAGCGCACGACTTGTGCGGAAGTCGGCGCCGGCTTGATTTCGAGTTTTGCGAACGCAGGCGTAGCCGTCAGCGCGAACGCGCCGAAAATAAACAGAGTTTTCATTATGCCCCCAAAATCCGCGAATCCCCATTCGCGTTAAGTGCGTCTATCATAACCTATTATAAAAACTCAACGTGCTGAAACTTACAACATCTGCTGATCTTGGGCGCGCGCATGGCGAGCGCAGGCATGGGGAGGACAGGGCGCGCGGAAAAGATCGATCGGCACGGCATCGTTGCAGCCTAGCGCTCTGGCCGCGCGGGGAAAAGCGGCTAGGGAGGGGGCAACAATCGAGGAGAGAGATGTGCAGACGATCGGTGTGATTGGTGCAGGCCAGATGGGCGCGGGGATCGCGCAGGTGGCCGCGCAGGCGGGGTACCGCGTGCTGCTGGCGGACGTGTCGCTGGAGGCAGCGACCAAGGGCAAGGCGGGGATCGCCAAGGCGTTCGCGCGGCTGGTCGAGAAGGAGAAGATCGCCGGCGACGTCGCGGCCGAGGCGCTGGCGCTGATCGAGCCGATTGCGAGCGTGGCGGAGATGGGCGACTGCGCGATCGTCGTCGAGGCGGCGACCGAGCGCGAGGCCATCAAGCGCCAGATCTTCGCCGAGGTCGGCAAGGTGCTGGGGGCAGATGCGATCCTGGCGTCGAACACGTCGTCGATCCCGATCACGCGGCTGGCGCAGGCGGCGCCCGATCCGGCGCGGTTCATGGGGGTGCATTTCTTCAATCCGGTGCCGGTGATGCGGCCGATCGAGCTGATCCGCGGCCTTGCGACGTCGGATGCGACGGTGGCGGCGGTCGAGGCATTTGCGGAAAAGCTCGGCAAGCAGGTGGTGCATGCGAACGACGCACCGGGCTTCATCGTCAACCGCGTGCTGATGCCGATGATCAACGAGGCATGCTTTGCGCTGGGCGAGGGCGTGGCGAGCGTGCGCGATATCGATCTGGCGTGCCAGCTGGGGCTGAACCACCCGATGGGGCCGCTGACGCTGGCGGACTTTATCGGGCTGGACACGTGCCTGGAGATCACGCGGGTGCTGTTCGAGGGGACCGGCGATCCGAAGTTCCGGCCGGCGCCGGTGCTGGTCAAATATGTCGAGGCCGGGTGGTTCGGGCGCAAGACGAAGCGCGGGTTCTACGATTATTCGGGCGCGGAGCCTGTGCCTACGCGGTGAGCTTTGTTGGGGGCGTGGGGTTGGTTCCCGACGCTCCGGGGGCGCGGCTTTGGGGGCGTGACCTGGGATGGCGTTGTGGCGGGGGTGATACCGACCGCTTGGCGCGGAGGGTCGGGCCGAGGCGGTGGCGTTCGCCGGGCTCGGGCGTCGGAGTGTGCTTTTCGGAGCGACAGTTTGGGTGTACAACCAACCGCGATGATCCGGGAAAACGCCCTGTTCGAGACCAGCGATCCGATCGAGGAGGCGGAGGCCGATGCGCGTGCCGATGCGGACGTTCGGAATGGCCGGCTGATCAGCCACGATGCGGTGAAACGCTGGCTGTCGTCCTGGGGATCGGGCGAGCCGCTGCCACGACCGCGCGTCGGCGATTAGTTTCCGGATCGTCTGGACGGACGATGCAGTCGCCAATCTTGACACGATCGTCACCTATATCTCGACGTTCAACCCCGCTGCCGCCGGTGCTCTGGCGGGTCGGTTTATCGAGGTCGCGGATCGCTTGGAGGTGTTTCCCCATCGCGGTCGAGACGTCGGCGACGGGCGGCGGGAGATGACGACGGTCTGGCCGTACGTCCTGCGTTACCGCGTCGTGGAAGACGCTGTCATCATCTTGCGTGTTCGACACGGCGCTCGGGACGAGGTGTCAAAATGAACGAACGGGACAAAGTTCGGCTGGTCGATCGTGGCTATGACGCGTGGAAGCGCGCCAAGATCGAGCGCGGGTTGGCGCAGGCGCAGGACCGGTCGGCGATGATCCCGGTCGAACAGGTGTTGCGCGACCTCTCTTGAAGTCCGCGCAAGGCGCGGGGCCGGCTGTGTCGCGAGATCGGTAGCGGTGGATGTGCGGACAGGTGGACCCCACAATATGTCCGCGGCTTAACTCAATCGACCATGTACCCATCGTCATCCTCGCGCAGGCGGGGATCCATATCCTCAGAGGTTTGCGATCCCACAGTGAAGCCAGCCAGTATGGGTTCCCGCCTTCGCGGGAATGACGATATATTTTCGAGATATATAGGGGCCGAACAGGTTCGTAGTGGCGGGGTATCGGGGGTGCTGTTGCCGTCCAATCTCAGGCGTCGTTACGGATAAGGGCACTGCTCGGCAGGCATTGAGGCGGCGCACTGCCGCCCTCCGTCATGCCGGACTTGGTCCGGCATCCACCGTGCCGCAGGATCGGAAGCGGGGGGTGTGCGGAGCGGTGGACCCCGCAACCAGTCTGCGGCCTAACCCACTCGACCATGTAACCATCGTCATCCCCGCGCAGGCGGGGATCCATATCCTCAGCGGCATGCGATTCCGTCGCGAAGCCAGCCAGTATGGGTTCCCGCCTTCGCGGGAATGACGATATATCTTCGAGCTATATAAGGGCCGAACAGGTTCGTAGTGACTGGGTATTGGGGCTGCTGTTGCCGCCCAATCTCAGACGTCGTTACGGATAGGGGCGCTGCTCGGCAGGCCTTGAGGCAGCGTCCTGTCGCCCTCCGTCATGCCGGACTTTGTCCGGCATCCACCGTGCCGCAGGATCGGGAGCGGGGGGTGTGCGGAGCGGTGGACCCCGGAACGGGTCCGGGGTGACGGAGTATTGGGAATATGGCGTACTAAACGACAAAAACAGCGTGTAGGTATCCGGAGTAATCCAGATCCCTACACGCTGCGTTCGGCGACTTCCCGCTTAACGAACTAGCGCGGGGCGCTTAGCTCTTCTGGTTTTGCGACAGGACACACGCGGCGAGAATGCGAGCTTGTGCGGGAGTCGCCCTCGCACCACCCAGCACTTTACCAGCGATTGAGGACGGGCCTTTGCCGCTGTCGCGGGGCGGGCCTTTGCTGCCTGATTTGATGGCCATAGATATACTTATCCTAAAATTGACGGTTTCGTCACGACTGGATATGTATGGCCCCGGCATGAAGGCCGGGGCCTGCCGGTTTAACCGGCTAGTCTCATAATATCGCCGTCACGCTAGCACCTACCTTCCTAGTCGTTGGTCTGGAGCTTAAAATCCGGTGCGGGGGAGGTACGAACTCCCCCGTCCGGGCCGTCTGAGTCGGCCGAAACCGGCCCATTCTCGTTCGGGGACTGGTCCCCTGGAATTCTTTACGTATGCCGGTTGGCGGCAGTGGCAGTTAGCGTGATACCAACTCCCACTGCCCTGTGATTTATTCCGCCGCGACCGAATCGCTGAACATGTCCCGAACCTCGGCCAGATCCTCGTTCGCCGCCGGGCCCTTCTTCGCGGTCTGGCGCTTGTCGAAGCTGTCCCACACGTCGTTCCACTGGCCCTTGGTCGCTGCCTTCGAATATTCGGTGGCGCGCTGTTCGAAGAAGTTGGCGTGCTCGACGCCGTTGAGCATCGGGGCGAGCCAGGGCAGCGGGTGCTCGTCGATCATGTAGATCGGCTTCATCCCGAGCTGGGTCATGCGCCAGTCGGCGATGAAGCGGATATACTTCTTGATCTCCTTGGGGGTCATGCCGTTGACCGGGCCCATCTCGAAGGCGAGATCGATGAAATTGTCCTCGAGGCGGATCGTCGTCTGGCAGACGTCGGCGATGTCGTCCTTGACCGCCTTGGTCAGGCACTGGCGCTCTGCACAGAAGGTGTGGAACATCTTGATGATGCCCTCGCAGTGCAGGGACTCGTCGCGGATCGACCAGGTGACGATCTGGCCCATGCCCTTCATCTTGTTGAAGCGCGGGAAGTTCATCAGCATCGCGAACGAGGCGAACAGCTGGACGCCCTCGGTGAAGCCGCCGAACATGGCGAGCGTGCGCGCGATATCCTCGTCATTGTCGACGCCGAAGGTCTGCATGTAATCATGCTTTTCCTTCATCTCGGCATAGTCGAGGAAGGCGCCATATTCGCTCTCGGGCATGCCGATGGTGTCGAGCAGATGGCTGTAGGCGGCGATGTGGACCGTCTCCATGTTGCTGAACGAGGTCAGCATCATCTTAATCTCGGTCGGCTTGAACACGCGGCCGTACTTCTCGTGGTAGCAATCCTGCACCTCGACATCGGCCTGCGTGAAGAAGCGGAAGATCTGCGTCAGCAGGTTGCGCTCGTGGTCGCTGAGCTTCTGCGCCCAGTCGCGGCAATCCTCGCCCAAGGGCACTTCCTCGGGGAGCCAGTGGAGCTGCTGCTGGCGCTTCCAGAACTCGAACGCCCAGGGGTATTCGAACGGCTTGTACTGCTTGGAGGCGTGAAGGAGGGACATGGGGTAAGCCTTTCGGGGGATTTTTTAAGAGCGTGAAATCGGGGGGATCAGGTGGCGGGCGTCATATCTCGGTGCTCCATCGCCACATCGCCGCGGCGGACATGGCGAGGACGATCGCGCCCGAGGTGAGCATGATGCCGATCATCCTGAACGCATAGGTCTGCGGTTCGGTGATGGTGGACGAGCGGAGCCGCAAAAGAAGCGCCGTGCCGACGATTCCGAGCACGGCCGCGACCGCGAACATGATAGCGCTGCCGTACGTCATGCGACCATTCCGTGGAGCATGCGTTGAGTAGCCGAACCAAACACAGGAGAACGACCATGGTCGATGCAACCCAGATCCAGGAACATGCCGAAGTCATCGGCGCGGACGGCGTCCATGTCGGCACCGTCGACAAGGTCGAAGGCGACCGCATCAAGCTGACCAAGAAGGATTCGAGCGCGCAGGTCGTCGAAGGCCAAGGGCGTCATCAGGGGCATCACCACTTCATCTCGCTCGGGCTGGTCGCGGCTGTCGAGGACGGCAAGGTCCGCCTTTCCGCCAACGCCGACGTGGCGGTGACGTTCGAAGAAGAGGCCTGACGCGCGGGCGGTACGCTTAACGCGTGCCGCCGAGGCTGCCCGAACCCCGGTCCGCGCCATGCGGGCCGGGGTTCGTTGCGTCAGGGCGCGGCGAGGCGCCTTACTGGCAGGCAAGGCACTCATCGTAATCCTTCGACTCCACGTCGATCTGGCGCAGGTCGATCGTGTTGTCGGCCTCGACACCACCGGCGAACCCGGCACGCTGGACCGACTTCGAGCGGAGGTAGTAGAGCGACTTGATGCCGAGCTCCCACGCGCGGAAGTGGAGCATGAGCAGGTCCCATTTCTCGACGTCGGCGGGGATGAACAGGTTCAGCGACTGCGCCTGGTCGATATAGGGCGTGCGATCCGCGGCGAGTTCGAGCAGCCAGCGCTGGTCGATCTCGAACGACGTCTTGTAGCAGTCCTTTTCCTCGACCGAGAGGAAGTCGAGATGCTGGACCGAGCCGCCCTGTTCGAGGATCGAGTTCCAGACCGCGTCCGAGTTCTTCGACTTCTCGCTCAGCAGCTTTTCGAGATACGGATTCTTGATCGAGAAGCTGCCCGAGAGCGTCTTGTGCGTGTAGATGTTCGCCGGGATCGGCTCGATGCACGCCGACGTGCCGCCGCAGATGATCGAGATCGACGCGGTGGGCGCGATCGCCATCTTGCAGCTGAACCGCTCCATCGCGCCGGTGTCGGCGGCGTCGGGGCAGGGGCCGCGCTCGATCGCGAGCTGCATCGAGGCTTCGTTGGCCTGGCTGCTGATGTGCTTGAACATGCGCAGGTTCCACGACTTCGCCATCGCGCCCTCGAACGCGATGCCGCGCGCCTGGAGGAACGAGTGGAAGCCCATCACGCCGAGGCCGACCGAACGCTCGCGGCCCGCCGAATAGGCGGCGCGTTCCATGCCGGGCTCGTGGCGGTCGATGTAATCCTGCAGGACGTTGTCGAGGAAGCGCATGACGTCCTCGATCAGGCCCTTCTCGTCCTTCCACTGGTCCCACGTCTCGAGGTTCAGCGACGACAGGCAGCAGACCGCGGTCCGCTCGTTGCCGAGATGATCCTTGCCGGTCGGCAGCGTAATTTCCGAGCACAGGTTCGAGGTCGAGACCTTGAGGCCGAGCTCGCGGTGATGCTTGGGCATCGCCTTGTTCACGTGATCGGCGAAGACGATGTACGGCTCGCCGGTCTGGAGGCGGGTCTCGACGAGCTTCTGGAACAGCGAGCGCGCGTCGACCGTCTGGCGGATCGTCTGGTCCTTCGGCGAACGCAGATGCCATTCGTCGCCGTTGCGGACCGCCTCCATGAAGGCGTCGGTGATCAGCACGCCGTGGTGCAGGTTGAGCGCCTTGCGGTTGAAATCGCCCGAGGGTTTGCGGATTTCGAGGAATTCCTCGATCTCGGGGTGGCTGACGTCGAGATAGACCGCTGCCGACCCGCGGCGTAGCGAGCCCTGGCTGATGGCGAGCGTCAGCGAATCCATGACGCGGACGAACGGGATGATGCCGCTGGTCTTGCCGTTGAGGCCGACCGGCTCGCCGATGCCGCGGACATTGCCCCAATAGGTGCCGATGCCGCCGCCGCGCGAGGCGAGCCAGACATTCTCGTTCCAGGTGTCGACGATGCCGCCGAGGCTGTCGGGGACCGAGTTGAGGTAGCAGGAGATCGGCAGGCCGCGGCCGGTGCCGCCGTTCGACAGAACAGGGGTGGCGGGCATGAACCAGAGCTTCGAGATGGCGTCGTACAGGCGCTGCGCGTGGCCGGCGTCATCGGCATAGGCCGACGCGACGCGGACGAACAGGTCCTGATAGCTTTCGCCCGGGAGCAGATAGCGATCCTTCAGCGTGTCCTTGCCGAATTCGGTCAGGAGCGCGTCGCGGCTGTGATCGACCTCGACCGGGTAGATCTGTGCGCGCACGGAGTGGCTGTCCTGCGCCTGGCGCGGCGCCTTGGGCGTCTCGACAGCGGGGGTTTCGGTGGTCTGTTCGATCGTGTCAGTGGTCATGTCGCTATCCCGGCTGCTGTTTCTGAAATCCATCGAAACTGCTCCTAGTGTTCTGTATTCGTTCGAATCGGTCGCCTGTCGCCATGCTACCATCGGACGGCCCCGAACGGGAGAACAAAAAGTGACCATCGCGGCGGTGGAAGGCGCGCTTACGGTCAGATCGCATAGGGCTATGCATGGGTTGTTCTACCAGCGATTGGGTCCGCCCCCGAACGCAACCCCAAGAGATTGTGCCAAAGCGCGAAGAGACGCAAGGGCTTTGAGGGGGTGCGCGGGGTTCGGTTCGTCGCGTTCGCAAGCGGGTTCGCCGAGTGCGATATTCGCGACGCGTGGACTTCTGCGGGGTTCGCGATGCGCAAGGGAACGAGGCGGGAACGAAAAATTATTTAGTGTGGGGAGAGGGGGGTGGTGGGTGGGGTGACTAGGGGTGGTGTGTGGTGGGTGCGGCGCAGCGGTGGGGTTTGGGGGCGTGTCGGTTAATGTCCGGTTTTGGTGGAGAGCGGAACGACGGCTTTCGGGCAGACGACCGTTCGTAAGCGCCGTTCGTTCAGTGGTAGCGCCGGGCATCGTCCGCTATCATCTGGTCATGAGTGAACCGGCAGACACGACCGAGCCACCGACGTGGCAACTCCAGCTGCCGGATCGCGCGTCAATCATTGTTGGTGAGCTGGCGAAGCGGGGACACTGGACCGTCGCGACGCTAGCGACCGGTATACCGTGGCCGGTTAAGACGCATAAAATCGTCTATCTGGGGCAGGACTTTTGGATCATCCCCCCAACGCAGGATACAAGTCCTGCGGTCGCTATGCGAGTGGAGTGCGATGCTACCAGCGAGCATCGAACGCAAATGATGAGATTCCTGAGCGCGCTGTCCTGGACACAGGGATCCGGGGTCAGGGTCAGCGGGTTGGGCGGCGGTAGTATGCCGTTCCTGACCTCGGGCAGAGGAACGGGCGGTTACGTGCTCACTGCAGACTTCGTTGTGCGCGACCTGCCGGAACCGGATGCGCAGGGTCAACTCGCACTCGCACTCATGCGCGAGGCTCGCGGTCTTGACCACCCGGCTTATTCGTTTCTGACCTTCTACCGCGTGCTGGAAGCGGCATTGCCTAAGGGCCGCGCGCGAGGCGCGTGGATCACCGACGCGCTTGAGAAGCTAAAGGGGCAGGCCAAGGAAGCGATAGGCAAGGTCAGGGCGCGTGGCATCGATGATGTCGGTGCACATATCCAGCGCGCCCGGCGTCAGGCGATTGCGCATGCTGCTGAGCAGCCGATTATGGATCCTGACGACTACAGCGTCGTTCGTGAGCTCTATGAAGAGCTGCCCCTAATCCAGGGGTTGGCCGAACGCGCGATTGAGGAAATTTTTGGCATCCCGACAGGGTCGTCGATTTACCGAGCACACCTCTATGAGTTGGCCGGGTTTCGTGACATCATGCCGCCGGACTTCATGAAAAAAGTCATGGAGGGACCATGGGAAGATATCAGCGGCACGATCGATTTGCCGCTGCTCGATATCGAGTTGCGCCGCAGTGAGCCGTTCGCGGCGCTGCGCGGCATGGTACCCATCGCCCTCGAGATCGCGGAGGCGGCGTTGAAGCTGCTCTACCGGTCATCTGATAACCTCATCGACTTTGAGTTTGAGCTGCACTTTGACAGCGAGCGGCTTGTGTTCGACCTTGAACGCGGGCTACAGGTTCGGGACGACGGGTCCACGCGCGCGGCGTGCAACATCGCCGACCTACGGCGGTTCCAGCTAAGTTATATTGGAAACGGGGAGTTGCACCTTTATGATGCTGACACGCGGGCGCTGGTCTCCCGCGTTGATGCCTTTATGCCGGTGAATTATTGGGCAAATCATGAGTGGTTTGAGTCTGAGATCGTCAAATGGCTCGAGATCGCAGCTCAGCGCGCCAACTTAAACCCACCAATATGAATTCGCCTCAGATCGAACCATTGGACAGCACATAAACCAATGGCCGGTTTCGGAGAACCTTCGAGCCAACGTGAGCGTCGCCTTGTGGGCGTGAGCGGAATGGTGAGTTTGGGCGGAAAGCCGTGGTTCGGCCGTGTGATCCGGCGCGGCTTCAAGACTGGTTTTTCGACGTGCGTTCGTGGGGAACGCGGTCGCGTCGCTGGGCGGTGTGAACGGTCTTGAACCAGATCGGTTAAATGGCTTGACATCGTCACGCTCGTTTGGTACATAACAGGAACGCTGAACAATTGCGGGTCGGGCTGGGTGGCTTGGCTGGAGACGGGCCGGGACGGTCGGGGTGGGAGCCTCGGGTGTCGCCGGCCTTTTCGCGTTTGGTGGTTCGTTCTGGGCAAGCGGGGGCGTGGGATGGTGATCGGGGTGGGGTCGGAGCTGGCGGCAGAGTTGGCGGCGGAGCTGGGGCGGGAAACGGGTTCGGCGCCGGGGCGGATCGGGACGGTCCTGAACGGGGGGAAGAACCGCGTCGTCCAGGCGCGGACGGTGCGCAAGGACGGGTGGACGGAGGCGCGGCGCGCGGGGTTCCTGCTGGCGCTGTCGATGACCGCCAACGTGACGATCTCGGCGCAGGGCGTGGGGATCACGCGGAGCGGTGCCAACGCGCTGCGGCGGCGGGAGCCGGCCTTTGCGGCGCTGTGGGCGGAGGCGCTGGCGAGCGGGTATGACCGGCTCGAGGAGGCGCTGTTGGCGGCGACTCTCGCGGCGCTGCAGGGGGATGGGGCGGGCGGTGCTGGTGGGCCCGATGCTGCCGGGCGCGATGCTTCCGGTGGCGATGCTGCCAGTGGCGATGGGGGGCGGGCGGTCGGGATTGCGGCGGATGAGATCGTGCCGGGATCGGGGATCATGCGGCTGGAGAGCGTGCAGGCGGTGCAGGTCGGGCTGGCGATGCTGGCACGCTATCGCGCGGCCGAAGCGGGGGGCGGGCGCAAGACGGGCAAGCACCGGCGGGCGACGGTGGCCGAGACGAACGCGTCGATCGCCAAGAAGCTGGATTCGCTGGCGCAGCGGTTGCGCGCGTCTTCGGGCGAGGAGGACGCATGAGCGAGGATGGCGCGGATGGCGAGGGTGCGGGCGCGGGCGCTCCCGAGAGCGAGGACCGCGACGTGATCGCGGAGCTGGCGGCTTTGTCCGAGGCGCGGCGGGCGACGTTGATCGGCCGGTTGTCGATGGCGGAGCGGCACGAGCTGCATGACCGGTGGGAGATCTGGGCGCATCCGGGGCAGCATCTGCCGGCGGGCACGTTGGCGGACTGGGGGGAGACGGCGGGGACGAAGGACTGGCGGATCTGGGTGATCCTGGCAGGCCGCGGGTTCGGCAAGACGCGCGCCGGGGCGGAGTGGGTCAGCCAGGTGGCGCGCGACAATCCGGGGGCCCGGATCGCGCTAGTGGGGGCGACGATCGAGGACGTGCGGCGCGTGATGATCGAGGGGGAGAGCGGGTTGCTCGCGGTGGCGCGCGACGACGAGGCCCCGGTGTGGCGGGCGGGGCTGGGCGAGCTGCGGTTCGGCAATGGCGCGCTGGCGTCGACCTATTCCGCGGAGGCGCCGGAGGGGTTGCGAGGGCCCGAGCATCATGTCGCGTGGTGCGACGAGATCGCGAAATGGCGCAACGGCAACGCGACCTGGGACAATCTGATGATGGGCATGCGGCTCGGGACGCTGCCGCGGATCGTAGTGACGACGACGCCGCGGCCGGTGGCGTTGCTGCGGCGGATCCTCGCGCTGCCGGGGGTGGTGCGGTCGCAGGGGCGGACGGTGGATAACCTGCATCTGCCGGCGAGCTTCGTCGAGGCGGTGACGGCCTCCTATGCGGGGACCCGGCTGGGGCGGCAGGAGCTGGACGGCGAGCTGATCGAGGATGTCGCAGGCGCACTCTGGACGCGCGCGCTGGTGGAGGCGCAGCGGGTGGCGGTCGCGCCCGAGGTGACTCGCGTGGTGGTCGGGGTGGATCCGCCCGCCGGCAGTATTTCGGGCGGGCCGGGGGATTCCTGCGGGATCGTTGCGGTGGCGCTGGGGGTCGATGGGTTCGGCTATGTGCTCGAGGATGCAAGCGTGTCGGGCGCGAGTCCGGAAGGATGGGCGCGCGCGGTGGCGGACTGTGCCGATCGGCATCGCGCTGACCGGGTGATCGCCGAGGCCAACCAGGGCGGCAAGATGGTCGAGAGCGTGCTGGCGGGGGCGGACCGGGCGATGCCGATCCGGCTGGTGCATGCGACGCAGGGCAAGGCGGCGCGGGCCGAGCCGGTGGCGGCGTTGTACGAGCGCGGGCGCGCCTGGCATGTCGGCGCGTTCCCCGAGCTGGAGGACGAGCTGTGCGGGCTGATCGCGGGCGGCGGGTATGAGGGGCCGGGGCGGTCGCCGGATCGCGCGGATGCGCTGGTGTGGGCGATGACGGAGCTGATGCTGGGGCCGGTGCGGCGGGTTTCGGTGCGGGTTTTGTAGGGGCTCGGCCCTCTCCCCGTCGGGGAGAGGGAAGGAGGCGCTCTTGCGACGGGAGGGTGAGGGGTGGTTGGGACTGGTGTTCCTAGCCTCACGCCCCTCACCCTCCCACGCGCAAGGGCGCGCGGGCCCCTCCCTCTCCCCGGCGGGGAGAGGGGCAGTTTTCAGGAGAACATCATGAAATTGTTCGGGTGGAAATCCGGGCGCGAGGAATCGCGGCCGGTGTTGTCGCGTGCGCTCAGCGTGCCGAGCTTTCAGGGGGCGTTCGGGGACTGGCCGCTGGGGTATGAGGCGCAGGTGCGGGCCGGGTATCTGGGAAATGCGGTGGTGCAGCGCGCGGTGAAGCTGGTGGTGGAGTGCGTCGGGAGTGCGCCGTTGCTCGCGTCGGACCCGGCGCTGGTGACGCTGGTGAGCGCGCGGTCCGGGGGGCAGGCGCTGATCGAGACGGTGGCGTCGCAGATCCTGTTGCACGGGAATGCGTATGTGCAGGTGCTGCGCGACGTCGACGGCGGCGCGGCGGAGTTGTTCGCGCTGCGGCCCGAGCGGGTCGCGGTCGAGGCGGATGCGAGCGGGTGGCCGGCGGCGTATCGCTACCGCGTCGGGGAGCGGGTGACGCGGCTGCATGCGGACCCGGTGCGGCCCGAGGTGATCCACCTGAAGAGCTTCAATCCGGTCGATGATCATTACGGGCTGGGGTGCCTGGGGGCGGCGTCGGGGGCGGTGGCGATCCACAATGCGGCGGCGCGGTGGAACAAGGCTTTGTTGGATAATGCGGCGCGGCCGTCCGGGGCGCTGGTGTTCGATCCGGGCGACGGGACGGCGTTGTCGGGGGAACAGTTCGCGCGGCTGAAGGGGGAGCTGACGGAGTCGTTCTCGGGGGCGGGGAATGCCGGGCGGCCGATGCTGCTGGAGGGGGGGCTCAGGTGGCAGGCGTTGAGCCTGTCGCCGGCGGACATGGATTTCGTGGGGACGAAGGCGGCGGCGGCGCGCGAGATCGCGCTGGCGTTCGGCGTGCCGCCGATGCTGCTCGGGCTGCCGGGGGATGCTTCCTACGCGAATTATCGGGAGGCGAACCGCGCGCTGTGGCGGCTGGGCGTGCTGCCGCTGGCGTCTGCGGTGCTGACCGGGATCGCGCAGGGGTTGAGCGGGTGGTTCGCGGGGGCGGCGATTTCGGTCGATCTCGACCGGGTGCCGGCGCTGGTCGAGGACCGCGAGCGGCTTTGGGGAATGGTGAGCGGGGCGGGCTTTCTCAGCGATGCGGAGAAGCGCGCCCTGCTCGATATTGCGGAGGTGGCGTGATGGATGGGGCGGTGTTGGCGCAGTTGATGCGGCAGGGGGCCGAGCGGGGCGTCGACCTCGTGACGTTGCGGGCGATCGCGGAGGAGGCGGGCGAGCTGGGCGCGGCGCGGGCGTTGGCGCGGGTGGCGCTCAGCGACGAGCGGGCGCGCGAGGACGTGGCGGAGCTGCGCGAGCTGCTGGCGGCGTGGCGCGATGCGAAGCGGTCGGCGTGGAAGGCGGTGGTCGGGTGGATCGCGCGGCTGGCGATGGCGCTGATGCTGGCGGGGCTGGCGGTGAAGCTGGGGTTCGCCGCGTGGTTGAAGTGAGGCCGGGCGAGGCGGTGGCCTTTGCCGGGTATGCGGCGGTGTTCGATGTCGTCGATCGCGCGGGGGATGTGGTGCGGCGGGGGGCTTTTGCCGGGGCCGGGGTGGTGCCGTTGTTGTGGCAGCATCGGGGCGGAGCGGTGGGACTGCTGTCGGTCGTCGGGGAGGATGCGCGGGGGCTGCGGGTCGAGGGGGTGGTCGAGGATCTCGAGGTCGCGCGGTTGGTGCGGTCGGGGGCGATTGCCGGGTTGTCGGTGGGGTACCGCGCGACCTCCGTGCGGCAGGGGGCTCGGCGCGAGTTGCTTTCCGTTGATCTGGTCGAGGTGAGTCTGGTGGCGGTGCCGATGCAGGTTCTGGCTCGGGTCGAACTCCGCCGTCATCCTGACGAAAGTCAGGATCCAGAGCCGTGAGGGACGGCGTTCGGTACCCTGGATCCTGACTTTCGTCAGGATGACGGGGGGCGTCAGGATGACGGAGAAAGGTTTCACGAGGCGTCCTGCGGGGCGCCTTTTTTCGTTTCATGCGAGGAGATGACTGATGGGTGTTGTTGACCGGCCGGTGTTGGAGGGGGCGGCGCCTCTGGGTGCGAATGCGGCGTTTGCGGGGTTCGTGCGGACCGGCGCGACGCTGGAGATGAAGGCGTTTACCGGGGTGACGGGGGACGCGGGCGGCTTTGCGGTGCCGCGCGAGATCGACGCGCAGATCGATACGCTGTTGAAGGGGATCTCGCCGATCCGCGGAATCGCCAATGTCGTGAAGGTGGGTTCGGCCGGGTATCGCAAGCTGGTGACGACCGGGGGTACGCCGTCCGGGTGGGCGGCGGAGAATGCGGCGCGGCCGGAGACGGCGTCGCCGGTGTTCGTCGAGATCGCGCCACCGACGGGCGAGCTGTATGCCAATCCTTCGGCGAGCCAGGCGATGCTCGACGACGCCGCGTTCGATGTCGAGGAGTGGCTGGCGGGCGAGATCGCGATGGAGTTCGCCAAGGCCGAGGGGGCGGCGTTCGTGTCCGGCTCGGGGGTCAGTCGGCCGAAGGGGTTCCTGACGTCGGCGACGGCGGCGACCGCGGACGGCGTGCGGGCGTTCGGGACGTTGCAGTATCTCGCGAGCGGGACCGCCGGGGACTTTTCGGCGAGTCCGCAGGAGCGGCTGATCGATCTCGTCCAGTCGTTGCGCGGGCCGTATCGGCAGGGCGCGAGCTTCGTGATGAATGCAGCGACGCTGGCGCGGATCCGCAAGTTCAAGACGACCGATGGCGCGTTCGTGTGGGCGCCGTCGCTGGCGGCGGGGGTGCCGGCGACGCTGCTCGGCTACCCGGTGATCGAGGCGGAGGACATGCCCGACATCGCCGCCAACGCGCTGGCGATCGCGTTCGGCAACTTCAAGGCGGGGTACATCATCGCCGAGCGCAGCGAGACGGGGATCCTGCGCGACCCGTATTCGAACAAGCCGTTCGTGAACTTCTACGCGACCAAGCGGGTCGGTGGGTGCGTGACGAACTCCGAGGCGATCAAGCTGATGAAGTTCTCGGTGGCTTGATCGACGGGGGGTGTTGGGGCGGGGGTTCCTAGCCTCACGCCCCGCTCCCTCCCACGCGCGAGGGCGCGCGGGCCCCTCCCTCTCCCCGGAGGGGCGAGGGAAATAGGAGAAGTCTCATGGGTGGGTCGGCGATTTCTGCCGGGGTGATCGCTGAGGTGGTCGTCGCGGCGCGGGCTTTGTTGCGCGTGGAGAGTGGCGAGGACGCGGTGCTCGCGCGGTTGGCGCAGACCGCGTTGCTGCTGGCAGAGGCGTATCTGGGGGCGGCGGTGATCGCGCGGCCGTTCGAGGATGTGGTGACCAGTGCGGCAGGGTGGCAGCGGCTGATGGTCGCACCGGTCAGCGTCATTGCCGGGGTGACCGGGTTGCCCGCCGAGGGTGCGCCGTTCGTCCTGGGGGTCGGGGCGTATGCGGTCGATATCGATGCGGACGGCGTCGGCTGGGTGCGGGTGATCGCGGCGGGCCCTGCGGGGCGGGTGGCGGTGGCGTATTCGGCCGGGCTGGCGGTGACGTTCGAGGCGGTGCCGGCGCCGATCGCGCAAGGCGTGGCGATGCTGGTCGCGCATCTGTTCGATCACCGGGAGAGCGACGTGGCGCCGCCGGCGGCGGTGGCGGCTTTGTGGCGGCCGTATCGGCGGATGCGGCTTTCGATGGGCGCGCACTTATGAGTGCGCGGGTGGTTTTGCAGGCGGCCTTGGTGGCGCGGTTGAACGCGGTGCTGGCGGTGAGCGTGTTCGATGCGCCGCCGGTGCGCGGGGGGCTGCCGTACGCGGTGGTCGACGAGCCGGTGTTGTCGGACTGGAGCACCAAGAGCTGGAGCGGGCGGGAAGGGCGCGTTCTTTTGACGCTGTTCGATGGCGGGGAGCGGCCGGTCCGGCTGCGCGCGCTGTTGGCGGCGGCGGAGGAGGGGCTCGACGCGCTCGATCCCGATCTGGGCGAGGGGTGGCGGGCGGCGCGGCTGGCGCTGGTGCGGTCTCGCGTGCTGCGGGTCGGCGATCGGTGGCGGGGGACGGCTGAGTTTCTGGTGCGGATGTACCGCGATATCTGAAGGGAGCTGACATGGCGGTGGAGAAGGGGAGTGCGTTCCTGCTGAAGGTGGGGAACGGGGCGGTGCCGGTCGTCTACGCGACGGTCGCGGGGCTGCGGACGACGCAGATGTCGGTGAATGGCGAGGCGATCGTCGTCACGACCAAGGATTCGGGCGGGTGGCGGCAGTTGCTGTCGGGGGCCGGGGTTCGGAGCGTGTCGGTGTCGGGGGCTGGCGTCTTTACCGGGTCGGTGGCGGAGTTGCGGGTGAAGGCCAGCGCGCTGACCGGAGTGCTCGACGACTATCGGCTGGCGTTCGAGGGGGGCGATACGATGACGGGGAAGTTCCTCGTGTCTCGGCTGGATTATGCGGGGGATTTCAATGGGGAGCGGTCTTACACGCTTAGCCTGGAGAGTTCGGGGGCTGTGGTGGTGGGATAGCTTTTTCCCTCTCCCTTTCGGGGAGAGGGAAGGAGGAGCCGCTTGGCGACGGGAGGGTGAGGGGTTTTGGGGCGGATGTTCCTGGCCTCACTCCCCTCTCCCTCCCACGCGCAAGGGCGCGCGGGCCCCTCCCTCTCCCCGGAGGGGCGAGGGAATTTGGAAGGACATTTTATGACGGATCTGGCGAATGCGGTTCGGGGGGAGGCTTCTCTTCGGGTCGCGGGGGAGAGGCTTGTTCTTCGGCCTAGCTTTGCGGCCTTGGTCGCGGCGGAGGGCGAGTTGGGGTCGTTGTTTGCGCTCGTCGAGCGGGCGGCGGAGGGCAGGCTCGGGATCGGGGAGATGGTGGGGCTGTTCTGGCATTGCCTGCGCGAGTGCCCCGAGGGGGTGACGCGCGAGCGGCTGGGCGAGGCGGTGGTCGAGGCGGGGCTGGCGGCTGCGACGCCGGTGCTGCGCGTGCTGTTGCGGCAGATCCTGGCGGGCAAGTGACTTTTAGCGAGAGCGCAGGCCGGCTTGCCGGGTTTGCGGGGGCGGTGCTGGGGTGGGCGCCGGAGGTGTTCTGGCGGGCGACGCCGGCGGAATTGGCGGGGGTCGTGGGGGCGCTGGTCGGGGAGGCGGAGACGCCGCCCGATGCATCGACGATCGCGCGGTTGAGGGGGGCTTTTCCTGATGGATGACGATTTCGACACGACGCTTGTCAGCGTTCGGCCGGATACCGCCGGGTTTGCGCGCGAGGTGCAGGCGATGCGGGGGGAGTTGGAGGACGTGCTGGGGGTGGGTGCCGAGCGGGCTGCTTTGCGGGTCGAGGCGGGGCTGTTGCGCGCGGTCCGGTCGGGGAAGCTCGGGTTCGAGGAACTGAAGGGCGTCGCTCTGTCGGCGTTGGATGCCATTGCTTCTGCGGCTTTGAAGGCCGGGGTGCAGTCGGTGCTGGGCGGCGGGGGTTTGAGTGGGGCGCTGGCGGGGCTGGTCGGCGGGTTGCCGGGGCGTGCGACCGGCGGGCCGGTGTCTCCCGGGCGGGCTTATGTGGTCGGCGAGCGGGGGGCCGAGGTGTTCGTGCCTTCGACCAGTGGGCGGGTCGTGGCGGCTGGTGGTGGGGGCGGGGTTCGGGAGGTTCGGGTGGCGATTACCGTCTCTGCTGCGGCGGGGAGTGCGCCGGGGGTGTTGGCGCAGTCGAGCCGGCAGGTGGCGCGGGCGGTGAAGGCGGCTTTGGCGGTGGAGTGATCGATTTTACCCTCTCCCCTGCGGGGAGAGGGAAGGAGGAGCCGTAGGCGACGGGAGGGTGAGGGCACGCGCTTGAACGGCCGTGCCCTCACCCTCCCACGCTTCGCGCGGGCCCCTCCCTCTCCCCGGAGGGGAGAGGGTTTTGGAAGGAGACCTTTATGGCGCAGTGGCTTTGCTCGGGGCGGACGGTGCAGGTCGAGGGGCTGGTGTCGCGGTTCGATCCTCGGTTCTGGACGGTGGATTTTCCTCGGCCGATGATGGCGTCGGTCGTGACGACGGGGCCGGACTCGCTGCGGGTGGATGCGGTGTTCTACAAGGCGGATGACCTTGCCGGCGTGATCTGGGAGGCGATCGATCGGTTCGATCATCCCTTGCTGCAGTACGAGACGTCGCGGGATTTTCGCGAGTGTCGGTTGCACTTTCGGTGGCGGTCTTCGGGGGTGATGGCGCTGGATGCGATCAACGGCCCGACGCTGACGATCGAGGGACGCGATACCGCTGGGGTGGCGCGGGCCTGGTATGTGCGGTTGTGGAATTATGCGGTGGGGACGCCGGAGGATGCGTTCGTTTCGCTCGATTTCGCGGCGCTGGTGGGCGGCTTCGAATTACCCGAGGATGCCGAGCCGGTGTGGGCGGGGGATATCGACCGGATGTTCGTGTCGGTGGTGTCGCCGGACTATACCAAGGTCGGCGTGCCGCTGGCGGTGCCGCGCGAGGGGTGGGTCGAGTGGACCGATCTGGTCTGCGAGGGGCCGGGGTCGGTGCTGGCGATCGGCGATGCCGTCGTGCCCGAGCACGGCGTCCGGATCGCGGGCGGGTATGACGACAGCTACAACCTGACGCCGGCGCGGTTGCTGCGCAATGCGCTGCACCTCGGGTACCGGGGGAGCATCGTGCATTATGTCGGGATGAGCCATTATTTCCGGCTGGAGGCGGCCGGGGGTGGGTTTTACGTCTCGGCCGCCGGGGGCGTGCTGAACGCGGCGTGCGCGGCGTGGCACCGGGATTTTGCGGGGCGGGCGAAGGCGCTTGGCTTCGATGTGATCTGGTCGCTGAGCTACGAGCTGTTCGACGCGCATTGCTGGAACGACTGGAAGCAGCGTGCCGCCGACGGCTCGCCGGCGCTGACCGGGTGGGAGCCGCCGTCGACGTTGCTGTCGCCTGCGCACGGCGGGGCGATGGGCTATCTGCAGGCGGTGGCCCGGGCGTTCATGGGCATCGCGGTCGGGGCGGGGTTGGCGCCGAAGTTCCAGGTGGGCGAGCCGTGGTGGTGGATCATGCCCGATGGGCGGCCCTGCCTGTACGATGCGAGCGCGGTGGCGGCGTTCGCGCCGGTGGCGATCGGCAGCATCCTGGGCGCGAAGACGCCAGCGCGGATCGCGACGCTGGATGCGGCGGGGGTGTGCCTGGCGGCGTCGACGGCGGCGCTGGTGGCGGCGGCGAAGGCTGAGGCGCATTCGCTCGGAGCGGGGGGATGCGTGACTCATCTGCTGACGTATCTGCCGACCGTGCTGGATGCGGCGGCGCCCGAGGCGAAGCGCGCGAACATGCCCGTGGGGTGGGCGAGCCCGGCGTTCGATGTCTTGCAGCTCGAGGATTACGACTGGGTGACGGCGGGGGACACCGCGTCGTCCGCCGAGGGGGTGGCGGTGGCGGTCGCGCGGCTCGGGTATCCGGCGGACCGGCAGCATTATCTGTCGGGGTTCGTGCTGCTGCCGGATCAGGGGCCGGACCAGGCGGTGCAGTGGACGTTGATCGAGGCGGCGGCCGAGGTCGCGCGTCGGCGTGGGGTGGCGGAGACGTTCCTGTGGGCGCTGCCGCAGGTGATGCGCGACGGGTTCGTGCATTTCGATACTGCTGGGGAGGATGCCGTGGACGCGTTCGATGATGTGCTGTTCCCGCTCGAGCTGGGGCGTGAGGCGGAGGTGGCGCCGGGGTTCTCGACCGCGATCCTGACGAGTGCGGGGGGGCGGGAGGCGCGCAATGCGGCGTGGGTGGAGGCGCGGACGGCGTATGATGTCGGGCCGGGGCTGCGCAGCGAGGGGGATATCGGCGTGCTGCTCGCGTTCTTTCGCGCGCGGATGGGGGCGGCGCGGGCGTTCCGGTTGCGCGATCCGTTCGATTTCGAGGCGGTCGGGGAGGCGATCGGGGTTGGCGACGGGGTGGCTCGGCGGTTCGCGCTGGTGAAGTCGTATGGCGCGGCGGTGCGGCGGATCACCCGGCCGGTTGCTGGGAGTGTCTCGGTGGCTGTCGGGGGCGTGACGACGGCGGCGTTTGCGGTGGAGGCTGGCGGATGGGTGGTGCTGGATGCGGCACCCGCGTCGGGCGTCGCGGTGACTGCCGGGTTCGCGTTTGATGTGCCGGTGCGGTTTGCCGAGGATCGGTTGAGCGTGGCGCGAGCTACGTTTTTGGCGGGGATGGCGGCGTCTGTGCCTTTGGTCGAGGTGCGCGAGGCTTAGGATCGACAGTCTACGTGGTTACGTCGGCGCGGGTCTTCTCCCTTTCCTGAAAAGGGGGGCCGTATCATCGAACGTTGGCGGCTCGAGCGGGCCGACCCACCCCCGGCCCCTCCCTTTCAGGGAGGGGGGAGATTGGGTGTCGATCTGCCGCCGCGTGCCCTCACCCTCCCACGCTTTGCGCGGGCCCCTCCCTCTCCCCTGAAGGGAGAGGGTTAGAAATTGGAGATCCTCATGTTTCTGGATGCGGAGCTGGCGACGATTGCCTTTTGCTGGCGGATCGAGCGGCGGGATGGGGTGGCGGTCGGGTTGACCGCGCATGACCGCGACCTGGTGATCGACGGGCTGGTGCACCGGGCGGCGCCGGGAATGACGCCTTCGGCGATCCAGCGGTCGGACGGGCTGGAGGCGGACACGATGGATGTCGTGGGGGCGCTGACGTCCGCGGCGATCGACGAGCGGGCTTTGCTGGCGGGGCGCTGGGACGGCGCGCGGGTCGCGGCGTTTGCGGTGGACTGGACCGATCCGGCTTCGCGGGTGGCGCTGGGGGAAGGGGTCATCGGCGCGGTCGAGCTGGGGGATGCGGGGTTCACCGCGGAACTGCGTGGGGCGAGCGCGGCGCTGGATCGGCCGGTCGTCGAGGAGACGTCGCCCGAATGTCGGGCTGAGCTGGGTGATCGGCGGTGTCGGGTGGCGATGGCGGGGCGGCGACGGTTTGCCCGGGTTGTGGCGTGCGTGGGCGCGGTGGTGACGTTGGACTCCAGCGCGGCGGGGCTTGGCGGGGGGCTGCTGCGCTGGTTCGGCGGCGCGAATTGCGGGTTGGAGAGCGCGATCGCGCTGGGGGTCGGGGTGACGGTGACGTTGCGCGCGGTGCCGGCGTTCGTGGTCGAGGCCGGTGCGCTCGTCGAGGTGGTCGAGGGGTGCGACAAGAGTCTTGCCACCTGTTCGGGGCGGTTCGGGAATGCGGTGAACTTTCGGGGCGAGCCGCATCTGCCGGGGATCGACCTGCTGACGCGGTATCCAGGGGCTTGAGCGTCGTTGCGGCGGCTGCGCTGGCGGCGGTGGGGACTCGGTTTCGGTTGCATGGGCGGGGGGCGGATGGGCTCGATTGCGTGGGGCTGGTGGCGCTGGCCTTGCGGGCTGGCGGGTATTCTGGCGAGGTGCCTACCGGGTATTCCCTGCGGGGTGGCGATTGGAGCGTGCTCGATCGGCTGTTGATGCGGGTCGAGCGCGCTGAGCCGGGCGACGTGCTGCTGATGGCGACGGGGCCGGGGCAGGTTCATCTCGGGATCAGGACCGCGGCGGGGTTCGTGCATGCGGATGCGGGCTTGCGGCGCGTGGTCGAGCGGCCGGGCGCGCCGCCCTGGCCGATCCTTGGCGTGTGGCGGATGCCGATCCTCGGCGGGTGGCGAATGCCGATCCTCGGCGGGTGGCGAATGGAGGGGTGACATGGCGACCTTGGTATTGACCGCGGTCGGCACCGCGGTGGGCGGGCCGATCGGCGGCGCGATCGGTGCGCTGATCGGGCAGGCGACGGATCATGCGGTGTTCGGGGGCAAGCGACGCGAAGGGCCGCGGCTGGTCGAACTGGCGGTGCAGACGTCGTCGTACGGAAGCCAGATCCCGAAGCTGTTCGGGACGATGCGCGTGGCGGGGACGGTGATCTGGGCGACCGACCTGATCGAGAGCAGGGCGTCGTCGCGGTCGGGCAAGGGGCAGCCGAGCGTCTCGACCTATTCCTATGCGGCGTCGTTCGCGGTGCTGGTGTCGGCGCGCGCGGTGCTGGGCGTGAGGCGGATCTGGGCGGAGGGGAAGCTGCTGCGCGGCGCGGCGGGGGACTTCAAGACCGCGACGGGGTTTCGGTTGCATCTGGGCGGTGAGGACCAGGCGGTGGATCCGTTGATCGCGTCGGCAGAGGGTCCGTCGCCGGCCTATCGGGGGTCTGCTTACGCCGTGTTCGAGATGTTGCAGCTGGCGGATTTCGGGAATCGGATTCCTTCGCTGACGTTCGAGGTGATCGCTGACGAGGGGGTGGTGCTGGTATCGACGATCGCCCGGGCGCTGGCGAGGGAGGTTTCTGGGACGACGGCCCTGGCAGTTGGCGGGTTTGCGGCGTCTGGCGGGAGCGTTCGCGCGGTCTTGGAGATGTTGGGGCAGGCTGGCGGGGCGTGGTTCGCGCCTTCCGGCGATGCGCTGGTGATGCGCGATGCGGCGGGGGCGACCGTGTCCGTGGACGATGAAGGATTTGCGGCCGATGCCAAGGGCGCGCGGCGTACGCGCGCGGTGGCGGCGATCGAGACGGTGCCGCGGACGGTGACGCTCGGCTATTATGATGCGGCGCGCGATTACCAGGCGGGGGTGCAGCGGGCTCGACGACCAGGGGCTGGCGTGCGCGACGAACGGGTCGACGTGCCGGCGGTGCTGGAGGCGGGGGCGGCCAAGACGGTGGCGGAGGCGATGCTCGCGCGGGCCGAGGCCGGGCGGGTGCGCCGGACGGTCGCGGCCGGGTTCGGGGCGATGGCGATCGCGCCCGGGGGTTGCGTAACAATTGCTGGCGAGGGCGGCGTCTGGCGGGTGGCCGACGTCAGTATCGAGGGGATGGTGACGACGCTGGGGCTGGTACCGCTCGTGCCGGCGTCAGTGCCGGCGACCGCGACGAGCGGGCGGGTCTCGGGGGCGGTGGATGCGGTGGTCGGCGCGACGATCCTGCGCGCGGTCGAGGTGGCGGGGCTGGACGACGTGCCGCTGTCGGCGCCGCGGATGACGGTGGTGGCCGCGGGCACGGGCGCGGCGTGGCGGCAGGCGGCCTTACTCTATAGCCTCGACGACGGCGCGAGCTGGGTGGCGGCCGGGGCGACGGCGGCACCGGGGATCGTCGGGACGATCGCGTCGGTGGCGCCGGCGGCACCGTCGACGCTGCTCGACCTGCGCGGGGCGTTCGAGGTGACGCTGGCGCAGGACGCGATGGCGTTGCGCGATGCGGATGCGACGGCGCTCGATCGCGGCGCCAATCTGGCGATGCTCGGCAATGAACTGGTGCAGTTCGCGCGGGCGGAACCGCTGGGTGGGACGCGGTGGCGGCTCAGTCGGTTGCTGCGCGGGCGACGAGGGAGCGAGGCGGCGGCGGGATCGCAAGGGGTCGGCGACCGGTTCGTGCTCCTCGAGGCGGAGACCGCGCGGACGTTCGACCTGCCGCTGTCGGTGCTTGGGCGCGAGGTTCGGGTGATGGCGTCTGGCGTGGGCGATGATGCACCGGTCGAGACGCGGTGTGTCATGTCGGGGACGTCGGTGGTGCCGCCTTCGCCGGTGCAGCTGCGCGCGAGCCCCGAGGCGGACGGGAGTGCGACGGTGCGCTGGACGCGGCGGAGTCGGGCGGGGTGGCGATGGATCGATGGGGTCGATGCGCCGCTGTCCGAGGAACGCGAAGTCTACCGCGTGACGGTGACGGCGGTGGGCGGCGTGCGCACGCTAGACGTGGCGGTGCCGTCGATCGTGCTGAGCGCGGCCGAACGTGGCGGGGGCGCGGTGCGCGTCGCGGTGCGGCAGCGCGGGATCTTCGGCGAGTCGGCGGCGGCGGAGCTGATCGTCGCGGCGACGGGCGCCGCGTGATTTTCGAATGGGGAGCGAGACATGAGCGACGACATCACACCGCGACTGGCCTTGCCGCTGTTGCAGCCGGGGCAGGCGCAAAAGGAAACGACGCATAACGAGGCGCTGACCCTGCTCGACTTGGCGGTGCAGTCCGCCGTGCAGGCGGTGGGAACCAATGCGCCGCCGGCCGCGCCTGTCGTGGGAAACGCGTGGATCGTCGGGTCCGCGCCGAGCGGCGGCTGGATCGGGCAGGCGCGGTCGATCGCGGGGTGGACCGCCAGCGGGTGGCGATTCGTGCTGCCGCGCGAGGGGATGGCGGCGTGGAGCATCGCCGACGGTCAGACCGCGCGATTCGTCGGTGGGGCGTGGACGCTGGGCATCCTGACGGGGGCAAAAGTGTCGATCGGGGGATTCGACGTCGTCGGACCGCGGCGCGGGGCGGTCGCGGACCCGACCGGCGGTAGTGTGATCGATGTTCAGTCACGGGCAGCGATTTTCGCCATACTGGTCGTTTTGCGGGGCCACGGGTTGATTTCAGTCTGAAACACTGCAAAAACTGTGTCGTTGCAGCAACACCCCGGGCTTTTGTACGCTTGCGTGGAAACAAGCCCGAGGATAGGGAGTTTGCGATGTCCGTGTGACACTCATTTTAAGGGGATTTAGTATGCGGAAGTTTGCCGTCGTTCTGGCACTCGCCTCCACCGCACTCGCCACTCCCGCCCTCGCCCGCGACAAGTCGTGGTACGTTGGCGTCGAAGGCGGTGCGATGATCGTTGAAGACATCGACTATGATATCGGCGCATTGAACAATGCCGGTTCGGTCGATCATGACTATGGTTACGATGTCGACGCCGTCATGGGCTACGACTTTGGCGGTTTCCGCCTCGAAACCGAAGTCGGCTACCGCAAGGCAACTGTGGACGGCTACACGTCGTCGACGACCACGCCGATCTTCTCGGGCACCGGTGCCCGTGGCAACTACGCAGCCGGCAATGCTGACTTCGCTGGTGGTTCGTCGTCGGCTCTCAGCTTCATGCTGAACGGCCTTCTGGACTTCGGTCCGGACGATGGCATCCAGGGCTTCGTCGGCGGTGGTGTTGGTGTTGCTCGCGTCAAGGCGCAGTATGCCCTCAACAACAACGGCGACTTCCTGAACGACTCGGACACCGTGTTCGCGTATCAGGGTCTTGCCGGTATCCGTGCACCGCTGACCGACCACATCGACGCGACGCTGAAGTATCGTTTCTTCAACGCCGAGAACGTCAAGCTGGTCGACGTTTCGAACCGCGTGTTCGACGGTCGCTATCGTTCGCACAGCATCCTTGGTGGCGTGACGTACAACTTCGGTTCGCCTGCCGAGCCAGCTCCAGTGGCCCCAGCCCCAGCGCCTGAGCCTATGCCCATCGCGCCGCCGCCTGCTCCTGAAGCAGTCGTCTGCTCGCCTGGTCCGTTCATCGTGTTCTTCGAATGGGACAAGTCGGACATCACGCCTGAGGCTGCATCGATCCTCGACAACGCTGTCACGCAGTACCAGTCGTGCGGCAACGCACAGGTCATGCTGGCAGGTCACGCCGATAAGTCGGGTTCGGCTTCGTACAACGTCGGTCTGTCGCAGCGCCGCGCAGATGGCGTGAAGGCATATCTGTCTTCGCATGCCATCCCGGACAGCGTCATCTCGACGGAAGCATTCGGCGAGAGCCGTCCGCGCGTCGAGACCGCCGATGGCGTTCGCGAAGTGCAGAACCGTCGCGTGGAAGTCACCTACGGTCCGGGTTCGGGCCAGTAAGACTTCCGCCAATCGGCCTTTGGGTCGGCTACGGAATGAAGATTGGGGAGGTCGGCGAAAGCCGGCCTCCCTTTTCTTTTGCGTGCGGGGTTGGGATGTTTGCGCTGGCTATCGGTCGGGGAGTCCGTTCTGCCCCGTCATCCTGACGGAAGTCGGGATCCAGAGCCGTTGAGGACGGCGTTCGGTACTCTGGTCCTGACTTTCGTCAGGATGACGGAGTGGGTGTGGAGGGCACGCGGACCGCGCCCGACGCTTTTCCCTCCGCTGCAGCAGCGTTTGACGGCCGATCCGCACCTGCAAGAGCACAGCAGTTGTAGCGCCGTTGGCCGATTGGGGCCCTTGCGCGGATCCCGGCCAGAGTTCAGCTACCGGCTCAGGCAAAAGAAGGATGGCCATGGTCTTGGTGAACGTCGCATTGATCCTGGCGGCTATGCTTCAGGTGCCTGCAGCCCACGGACATGCAGCCGCGGTGCCGCGCGTCTCTGTCGCCGAACCGGGCGGCGCCTCCGACCAAGGCCCGTCCGAACGGGACCGTATCGCACGGGCGTCCAGCCTGGGGGCGATGCTCTATATGTTCGACCGCGCCGCCTGGGTCAGCTCGGACGCGCTGACGGCGGTGGTGTCGCGCGATCGCCTGGCTGCAATCGGCGGCTATGTCGTCGAAAACCCCGATCCGGATACCCTGCGGGTCACCTATTATCGCGGCAAGGCGGCCGCGGCGGAGAGCGTCTTCGTCGCCGACGTGCGCGCCGGCAAGGTCGTAAAGTCGCAGTTGTTGGCGACCCCGGTAATGCTGACACCGGCGCAGGCGCTGCTGGCGCGCGCGCGGGACGTCGCGGCGGAGACCGCGCGATCGCGGGGCTATGCGCCGTGTTCGCCACTGCCGTTCAATACCGTCGTGCTGCCGCCGCGCGCGGATGGCGGGATCGCGGTCTATCTGCTGACGCCGCAGCAAAGTGCCGGGAGCTTCCCGATGGGGGGACATTACCGCGTGCTCGTGGGCGGCAACGGGCAGGTGCTGACATCGCGCCCGTACAGCGTCGGGTGTCTCGACACGGCGCTGCCCAAGCTGCCGACGGGCGCGACGCCGATCGGGTTGGTCGTCAACAGCCTGCTCGATCCCGTGCCGACCGAGATCCATGTCTTCGCCTCCTATAATTTGCGGATGCCGGTGTTCGTCGCGACGCGCGACAAGCGCCTGTGGAAGGTGGCGGGCAGCAGCATCGCGCTTGCCCCGGCAAAATAACCCGAGCGGTCCGGTATTTTCGCGTGGTCGATGCGGTCGGCGTGTCGGCAGCGGCGCCGATCGCGGCTATACCGCCGCGCCTAGGCGGACGAAGGAGACCAACAGTGAAGCCCCTTATCGGACGCGATACGCGCCTGTGCATGTCGCTGTCGGCACGGCCGGGCAATTTCGGGACGCGGTTCCACAACCGGCTCTACGAACTGACCGGGCTCGACTATGTCTACAAGGCGTTCTCGACCACCGACCTGCGTGCCGTCGTCGCGGGTATTCGTGCGCTGGGTATTCGCGGTTCTGCGATCTCGATGCCGTTCAAGGAAGCGGTGATCCCGTTGCTCGACGGGTTGGCGCAATCGGCCAGCGCGATCGACAGCGTCAACACGATCGTCAACGATGACGGCGTGCTGACCGGTCACAACACCGATTACGGCGCGGTGGTCGATCTGGTCGCCGATATCGATCGGGCGATGCCGTTCGTCGTGAAGGGCTCGGGCGGCATGGCGAAGGCGGTCGCGGCGGCCCTTAGCGACAGCGGCTTTCGCAACGGCACGATCGTCGCGCGGAACGAGACCGCCGGGCGCAGGCTGGCCGACCTCTACGGGTATGACTGGGCCGCGGTCGCGGACGGAGAGGTGGCGATGCTGATCAACGTCACGCCGCTTGGCATGACCGGGCCCGATGCTGACGCGCTTGCGTTCCCGCCGGCGATGATCGCGGCGTGCGAGGTGGCATTCGACGTGGTGCAATATCCGATCCAGACGCCGTTCCTGCGCGCAGCAGCGGCGGCGGGCAAGCGGTGCATCACCGGGGCGGATGTCGCGACGTTGCAGGCGGTGCAGCAGTTTGTGCTGTATACGGGCGTGCAACCGACCGCTGCGCACATCGCGGAAGCCGGCGACTGGGCACGCGCCAACCCCTGACTCGAGGCCCGCTCAATCCGTCGGCGTCTCGGCCAGCGCGGCGGCGAGCCAAGGGGGAACCAGCGCGTCGCCGAGCGATTCGACGCGGCGATGCTCGACCATCAGGCCGAGGTCCGGATACGTCATGCGCGTCCGAGCGCTGGGTTCGCCGATGGGCGCGACGACCAGCCGGCGGTTGACCTTCGCGCGGTGGTGCATGCGGGCGGTATTCTCCTGGCCGACATAGCACCCCTTGGTGAAGCTCACGCCGTTGAGTTCGCGGGCGTTGCATTCGAGCCAGAGCGTTTCTCCGTTGCCGAGTTCGGCGACCCCTTCGGCGACGCCGAGCGACAGGCGGTGCGCGCGCCACCCGTGCGCAGGGTCGGTGGCGGGGCCGAGCCAGCGCCGTCCCAGCGACGCGAGGCGGGGGTCGGGGCTGCCATGCACCCCGGTCAGTGACCATTGTACCTTCGCCTCGTCCGGCTGGATCGTGATCGCGCGGCGCAGGCGGTAGAGCGAGAGACGCTTGACGAGTGCCTCGGCCTGGTCGGCTTCGACATCGATCAGCACCGCGTCGCCGTCATCCCAGAGGATGAAGTCGAACAGCACTTTCCCCTGCGGCGACAGGAGCGCGCCCCAGGCGGGGGCGTCGGGCGCGAGCAAGCCGGTATCGGCGGTGACCAGCCCTTGCAGGAAGCCCCGCACGTCGTCGCCGGCGACGCGGATCACGCTCCGATCGGCGAGTGTCGTCGCGGAAGGGGGCATCGTCGCGGCGGGGGGCTGGTCCATCTCCACCACCTAGTGCGCGCGGGAGGAATTCCAAGCGCGCGGGCGGGCAAGGGGTGAAATGCGAGGCGGGAGTCTGGCGTCGCCGCGTTCGCGCCGATAGGACGGCGGGATGACCGAGCGCCTCACGATCCGCCGCCCCGACGACTGGCATGTCCACTTCCGCGATGGCGCGATGCTGAAGGCGGTGGCCGGGCATACCGCGCGGCAGTTCGCGCGCGCGATCATCATGCCGAACCTGACCCCGCCGGTGACGTCGATCGCGGCGGCGACGGCGTATCGCGACCGGATCATGGCGGCGCTGGACGAGGACGTCGGCTTCACCCCGCTGATGACGTGCTACCTCACCGACGGCATCGATCCCGCGGAGATCGAGCGCGGCTATGCAGAGGGCGTGTTCGCCGCGTGCAAGCTGTACCCCGCGCATGCGACGACCAATTCGGCGCACGGCGTCACCGATATTCGCGCGCTCACCGGGGTGCTGGAGACGCTGCAGCGGATCGGCATGCCGCTGCTGATCCACGGCGAGGTGACCGACAAGGCGATCGACATCTTCGACCGCGAGGCGGTGTTCGTCGAACGCACGCTGGCGCCGCTGGTGCGCGACTATCCGGCACTGAAGATCGTGCTCGAGCATATCACCACCGCGGAGGCGGCGGCCTTTGTCACCGACGCCGACCACCCGATCGCCGCGACGATCACGCCGCAGCATCTGCGGATCAATCGCAACGCGCTGTTCGACGGCGGGCTGAGGCCGCACGCCTATTGCCTGCCCGTGCTGAAGCGCGAGACGCACCGCCTGGCGGTCCGGAAGGCGGCGGTATCGGGGTCGCCGCGGTTCTTCCTCGGCACCGACAGCGCGCCGCATGTCGTCGGCGCGAAGGAATCCGGCTGCGGTTGCGCGGGGATCTTCAACGCGCCGTTCGCGCTGGAGGCGTATCTGCGCGTGTTCGACGAAGAGGGCGCGCTCGACAAGTTCGAGGGGTTCGCGTCCGAGCACGGCGCGCGCTTCTACGGGTTGCCGCTCAACGAGGGGACGGTGACGCTGGTGCGCGAGGCGGCCGAAGTGCCCGCCTCGATCGGTGCAGGGGATACGGCCGTGGTGCCGTTCCTGGCCGGCACCGATGTCGGGTGGCGGTTCGAGGGCTAGAGGCCGGCTCAGGCCGTCGGGTCCTCCGCCCTCAGCCGGTCGAGCCAGAGCCGGGCTTCCTTCTGCTCCCCGACCGCGCTGGCGCTGACCGGGCCGCGCGAGGCGAAGAAGTCGCGGTGGAGCGTGAACGGATCGAGCATCAACCGCTCGCGCATGTCGGCGATGTCGGTGCCCATTTCCTTGAGCGCGTCGATCGTCGGGGCAATCGCCGCGCGGACGCGGCGGTCGGTGCTGCGGTCGAACAGGCCGAGCGATCCGGATGCGGTTTTCTCCAGCGCGGCCATCAAGGTTTCACGGTACTGGATTTCGAGATCCTCGCGCTGAGCGTCGAGGCGGGCGAGGCGGTCGGGTTTTGCCATTTCCCGGGGGTAGGGGATTTGCGCGCGGGTCGCCACGGGGAATGGTAGTGGCGGGGGTTGGGTGCGTTGCGTGGGGCGGTCCGGGCTTTTGCGAACTGCCCTCTCCGGTGGCCCAGATGGGGGGCGGTTGTTCTCGCGGCAGGTCAGGGATTGTCGCTCGCACGCGCCGTGGGCAAAGCCCACGTCGTCGGTCGGGGCTTTGCCCCGCCGGCCGGGCTTGCGCGAGTCAGCGGGGCGTGGCCCGCTGCCGCGCGTCGCCTAGAACGGCAGCCACCTCGATTTGTGGGTGATGTTCATATACCCGACGTTGACGCCGGCGCGCCAGCCGACGCCGAGGCGGATCGGGATCAGGACAACGTTGCCGCGGCGCAGATAGGTCGCGGCGAACCCGCCGACCAGGTACAGCCGACCCTCGACCGCGGGGAAGCGCTTGTAGAGCTCCTCGGTGTCGTAGAGGTTGTAGACCAGCACGAAGACCTTGTTCGCGTCGCCGCCGACGTCGAAGCCGACCGACGGCCCGGTCCAGTAGACCGGCAGCTGGCCCTCGACCTTGTGGCTCATGATCCCCGATCCGTAGCGCACGCCGAGGATGAACGCGCCCGACGCCTCGCGCCCGGCAATGTACGCGTTGGGCTGGCCCTGGTCCTTGAGGATCTTCTCGAGGAGGCCGCCAAGCCCTGCCGCGCCCTTGCCGAACACGCCTTCGCCCGCCGCCAGCAGGTCGTCGCGCTGATAAGTGTCGGCCGCCTGCATCGTGGCTTCGGCGCGGGTTTCGGGGGTTGGGCCGGTGGTCTGCGGCGGCGGGGCGGGGGCAGGCTCGTCCTGAACCGGCGTTTCGGGATAAGCGGGCCGCGAGGGCTGGGTGGTCGCCTGACCAGTGGAACGCGCAGGCGGGGAATAGGCCTGTGCGGACAGGTCGCCGTCGATCGCCTGGTTCGGATCGATCGTGCGCACCTGCGCGGACGCGGTCCCACCGCAAAGGGCGGCCGCTAAGGCACCCAGGCCAAGCCAGAAGCTACGCATGTCGATCGATCCCCAAATACCAAGGCGGCCTGTCGCCGTCAGGTTAACCAACGTCAGGCTTGCCGCGCAATGAACGAACCGGGCGCGCGTGTCGAATTTACGCGGATTCGAGGTGAACCGCTGGATGGGGTGCGAGCGGGGGCGCGAGGGGGGGGGCGGCGCGACGCAGCGAATGACGGAATTCGCCGACCGACCGAATTACAGGCGTTGCCCCCCACGCCGACCCTCGCTATAGCCCCGCATCTGCTGCAGCCGGAGACGTGGGTGAGTGGCTGAAACCAGCGGTTTGCTAAACCGCCGTACCGGGTTTACTGGTACCGAGGGTTCGAATCCCTCCGTCTCCGCCATTTCATTTCGTACGACCTTGGAAGCCAAAGTTTTTCCAGAATGTCACGAAGTGAAGGCACCAAGTCGCCCAATATGCGCTACCCGTCTCTGGATTATTGGTGAAGTCCTTTCGTAAGGATTGCAAATCCCGGTTCCGCATGACGTCATCCTTCACCAACTGGCGATAGTCAGGCAGATGGATCGGCGCCCACGGCAAAAGTGAATAGCGTCGGTATAAAGAACTTCACACGGATCGAGACTCTAAAGTTCTATAAAGAGGCCGTGAAACGCGTGGTCGCTACATAGCGTTAGGGGTTCTGAACGAAAGATTATGAAAAGTCTGCTTCAGGTCGGCCATGGAATATGGCTTTCGCAAAAGAATAAACTCTCCCGCGCCCTGTTTCGACAGTATTTCGCTATAGCCGCTCGTGAGGATGATCCGCATCTTCGGCAGGCGACGGCGGATTTCTCGGGCCAGTTCGATGCCGTTCATGCCCGGCATCATCACGTCCGAAAAAACAAGGTCGAACCCGTCGCGGTCGCGGGCGAGATGCGTGAGCGCGTCCTCCGCATGCCGGGCGAGGACGATGTCGTGACCCAGGTCGCGGAGCGCCGCCGAGGCGAATGCGCCGACTTCGGGATTGTCCTCGACGACCAGGATCCGGAAGCGTTCGGATTGGTCCGCGCCTGGTTCGATGTTGCCGCGTTCCGCCGCCGGCGCCTGCCGTTCGCGCGGCAGGAAGAGCGTGAACGTCGCCCCCTCGCCGGGCTCGCTGGTTGCGACGACTTCGCCACCCGCCTGCTTGGCGAAACCAAAGACCTGCGACAGGCCAAGACCGGTGCCGCTGCCAATGTCCTTCGACGTGAAGAAGGGTTCGAAGATGCGGTCGATGTCCTCGGGCGGAATGCCGGTGCCGGTGTCCTTAATCGACACGCAGACGAAGTCGCCGTGACGCTCGTCGTGGCCGCGGACCGCGGGGATCGTGTCGCACGGGTGGACCGTGATCGACAGGCGCCCGCGCTGGCCCATCGCGTCGCGCGCGTTGACCGCCATGTTGACGATCGCGGCCTCGAACTGGCTGACGTCGGTGTTCGCGAAGCACCGTGTCTCGGACAGTTGCAAATCGACCTCGATCAGCGCACCCGACAGCATCTCCATCATTTCGTTCAGGCTGCGGATCGTGTCGCCGACGTCGAATATTTCGGGCGTCAGCGACGATCGGCGCGCAAAGGCGAGGAGCTGGCTGGTCAGCTTGGCGGCGCGGTCCGCGGTCTTCGCGATCGCGTCGACATAGCGTCCGCGACGATTCTCGGCGAGGCCGGGCTGCTTGAGCAAATCGGCGGATCCCCGGATGACGGTCAGCAGGTTGTTGAAGTCGTGCGCGATCCCGCCGGTAAGCTGGCCGAGCGTTTCCATCTTCTGTGCCTGGCGCAGCGCGTCATGGACCTGCGTCAATTCGTCGGTCCGCTCTGCCACGCGCCGTTCGAGCGTGACGTTATTCTCCTGCACCGCCGCGAACAGCCGGGCATTGTCGATCGCGATCGCCGCCTGTGCGGCAACGCCGACGATCAGCCGTTCGTGGCGAAGCGTGAAGCGGTGCGGGTCCGAATGCCCGAACAGCAGCCCGCCGAGCACTTCGCCCGATCGCGAGACGACCGGCACCGCAAGATAGCTGCGGACCGGCAGATGCCCCGGCGGCATTCCGGCAAAGGGCGCATTCTGGGCGTACCGCGCGTCGGCGAGGATGTCGTTCGAGCGCACGACCCCCTCGTTGCGGAAGGTCGGGCCGAACACCGCGGTCGCGCGGGGGCGGCCCAGGCCCTCGAAATCGGCGCGGCGGGCGCCCGACAGCGTGAACAGGTGAAGCCGCTCGCCGGATTCGTCCATGAGGTTGTGGAAATAGGATCCGAACTGCGCACCGGTCAGCTGGACCGCGGCATCGGTCACCATCTGCACCAGGGGTTCGAGATCGAGCTCAGCGGCCAGCGCCGCGCCGGTCCTGTTCAGCGTTTCGAGCGTGTGCGTCTCGGCCAGCAGGCCCTCTTCGGCGCGCACTGTTCGCGTGACGTCGATGACGACCGCGATCACGCCCGCGGGGACGCCGTCGGCATCCGGCACGGGCGAATAGTTCAGGTCGAAAAAGACCTGTTCCGCCAATCCGCCGCGCACGAGCGTCATCTCCTGGCGTGAATAGGTCAGCGTCTCGCCGGCCAGCACGGTCCGCAGGACCTGATCGTTGAAGGCGGTGATCTCCGGCCAGGCATCGCGCACGGGTAGGCCGAGGATAGCCGGATGGCTTGGCCCGGCGATTTCAGAATAGGGGGCGTTGTAGAGCAACACGCCGTCGGGGCCCCAGAGCAGCGCCATCGGCAGCGGCGAGCACAGCATGATCGCGACCGCGGTCTGCAGATGCGCGGGCCAGCCGGCGGGCGCGCCGAGTGACGATTTCGACCAGTCATGCGCGGCGATCGCCTCGCCGATCTTGCCACCGCCACGCAGAAACGCCGGAACCTCGGTCACCTCGACCGCGCTTTACGGAACGAATACGCGGACACACTCGGTCTCAAACACAGGGGCAAAGGCAAACTTACGCTCCGTATCGTCTATTCACAGCATGCGCGCGGTGGAAACGCGGCAGCATTCTTTCGGGATCGGATTAGCACGTGGCGTGGGCGACGTCGATTTCGATACGACCGAAAGGTCATATCGCGCATCGCCTGGCCGGGTGGAATGAGGGGCGCGCCGGACGACGACACGGCGCGGCGACTTCCGACCCTCGGCCCCGAACGGCGGCTGCGGCGGATCGTGGCGCTGGTCGAAACCTTGGCAAACGCGCTATTTTTCTCTGATTCAGGATCTGGAAAATGACCGATACCACGCATGATATTGTCGATACCGCCGTCGCCGCGGGTTCGTTCACGACGCTGGTCGCCGCGGTAGGCGCCGCGGGGCTGGTCGACACGTTGAAGGGCGAGGGGCCGTTCACGGTCTTCGCACCATCCGACGACGCGTTCGCCGCGCTGCCGGCTGGCACCGTCGACGATCTGGTCAAGCCCGAGAACAAGGCAAAGCTGACCGAGATCCTGCTGCTCCACGTGCTGCCCGGTACGGTGATGGCGGCGGACCTGAGCGGCAAGGTGCTCGACCCCGCAACCGCGGGCGGCGCGACCGTCCATGTCGATGGCACCGACGGCGTCACCGTCAATGGCGCCAAGGTGGTGACCGCCGACATCGCCTGCACGAACGGCGTGATCCATGTGATCGACACCGTGCTGCTGCCGAACGGCTGAGGCGCTGCACAATCCGGCGCCGGGGCATGACTGTCCCGGTGCCACCCGTCGGGGATATGCGCAGAGTTTGCGATGGTCGGCGCCGATAGCGCGGGACTATTCTCATCCCCGCCGGGCATTGCCACCGGCACCGGCACCGGCACCGCCACCGCCACCGCTATGCTCGCGACTGCCGCCGACCTTGGTCGGCTAGGGAACTGCAGCGGGCGGATCGGCGCCGCGGGCGATTTGGCTTATCGCACCGCGGATCGAGAGCGCCTCGCTGTCCGGACAGCAATTTGCCGAGCAGATCCTGGCAACCGGGTAACACGCACATCGCGCGCGCGGATCGTTCAGATCTCCGCCATTCCCATCGCCAGCGGTTGATCATCGCCAACCGCAGACGGCACGCCACCGACGATCCGCGGGTCGATCGCGAAGTCGCGCGCGATCTCTCGCGCGGTCATCTTGGCGGACATCATCACCGAGGGCGTGCCGCCGCCGGGCTGCGTACCCTGGCCGACCAGATAGAGGTTCGCGACATCCTCGCTGCGGTTGTGCGGGCGGAAGAACGCAGTCTGCGTCATCCGCGGCTCGACCCCGAAGCCGTTGCCGAGATGCGATCCCAGCACGTCCTCGAAATAGTCCGGCGTCACGAAGCTGCGATGGACGATCCTCTCGCGCAGGCCAGGGATGTAGCCGCGCTCGTCAAGAAACGTCAGCACTGTATCGGCAAAGCCTTCGCCGACCACGTCCCAGTCGATATCGCTCTGGTTGTTGGGGACCGGGACCAGCGTGTACGCCGCGTGATGCCCCGGCGGCGCGAGGCTGGGGTCGGTGATCGTCGGGATGTGGAGATATTGCGAGAAATCGTCGGCGAGGATCTTTCGCTCGAAGATGTCGGTCAGCAGCTCCTCGTAACGCGGGCCGAGGATGATGTTGTGATGGCGCAGGTCGGGGTCGCCGTCCTGCTTCCGATAGCCGAAATAGATCACCATCAGCGACATGCTCTGCTTGCGGAACTTGACCAGCGCGTCGCGATTGATCCGGCGGTGCGCCTTGTCGACGAGCTTCAGATAGGTGGTCGCATAATCGGCGTTCGAGACGACGAGATCGGCCGCCAGCGTCTCGCCGTTCGCCAGCGTCACGCCGGTCGCGACGCGCTTGCGGCCGCGCTTCTCGACCTCGATCCGGTCGACCTTGGCGTTCAGCCGCACCGATCCGCCGAGTTCCTCGAACTTGCGGACCATCGCCGCGACCAGCGCGCCGGTGCCGCCGACCGCGAAATGCACGCCCCAGGTCTTTTCGACGAAATGGATCATCGCATAGATTGCAGGGACCTTCAGCGGATTGCCGCCGATCAGCAGCGGTTCGAAGCTGAACACCTGCCGCATCTTGTCGCTCTTAAAATATTTCGAGATCAGCGAGAACAAGGGCTGGATCGCGCCGAGCTTGAGCAGGTCGGGCAGGACGCCGACCATCGAACCGAGCGAGCCGAAATAGGTATAGCCGAGCTCGAGAAAGCCACGCTGGAAGATCGCGCGTGCCGCCTCATGGAAGCGCTCGTAGCCGTCGAGATCCTCAGGGGCCAGCCGCGCGATCTGCGCGCGGACGTTGACCGGGTCGGCGTCGTAATCGAAGAAGGTACCGTCGTCGAAATAGATTCGGTAGAACGGCAGGATCGGCACGATGTCGACATAGCGGCGCGTATTGGGACCCCCGCTGGCGCCCGATACCACGCGGCTCCCTTCCGCGAGCACCGATGGCGGAAAGTCCGGTTCGTCGAGCATCGCCGCATCGCGTTCCAGCGAGAACAGCTCCTCGATGAAATGCGGGACGGTTAGCACGGTCGGGCCCATGTCGAAAACGAAGCCATCGACTCGCCGGACATAGGCGCGACCGCCGACGTCGGCGAGTTGCTCGACAACCTGCGTATCGAAGCCGAGGCTCTGCAGGCGGATCGCGCAGGCGATGCCGCCGATCCCCGATCCGATTACGATAGCGCGTTGGCGGGTCATGACGGTCGTCTTTCCTGGAAGTCGGGAGAGGGTCTGCGGCGCTCTACGAGCAGGTGTTACGTCCAGCGTGATACCCTCGAATGCGGTACAGCGTCGGCGTAGAACAGCTGAAACGCCCGAGCGGTGCTGGTGGGGGCGAAGCTTTGGATTTGTTGCGATACGCTTTCGCCGGCCGTGTCACGATACGGACCTTGGGCCATATCCCGTGCCGCCCGGCGTCGCGTCGCTGATGCGCGCATAGGGTCGACCGGCGGCGGATCGAGTGCCGCAGTGCACGCTCGATAGGCCGAACCCGTCCTTTAGTCCGTATTGCCGGGCGAACGCTTAGTAGCGAGACCGCGACCGGGCTGATGGTTGGTCAGGTTGCGCCCTGAACAGGCGTCCCAACTACGCCTCAGGCCCGTCGTTCCAGGGTCCCGAACGCTTGTCGGTGGCGGGCAGACGGGAGTGTATGATGCTAGGAGAACCAAAATGACATCACGGATCGCGCGCACATTGGGCGTTTGCCTCGCACTGTCTGTTGCGGTGCCGGTTATCGCGGTCGCGGCTAACCCGAAGGTTGGTGGCGCCGCCATGTATGCCAACAAGACCATCGTCCAGAATGCCGCTGCCGCCAGCAACCTGAGCACGCTTGTCGCCGCTGTGAAGGCTGCAGACCTTGTCGAGACGCTGTCCGGTCCCGGTCCATTCACGGTGTTCGCACCCACGAACGCGGCCTTTTCGAAGCTGCCCGCCGATACGGTAACCACCTTGCTCAAGCCGGAGAACAAGGCGCAGCTGGCGAGCATCCTGACCTATCACGTGGTGCCGGGAACCATCACCGCAAAGGCGGCACTGGCCGCGATCAAAACCGGGGGTGGCACGGCGACGCTCACGACCGTGCAGGGTGAGGCGCTCACCGCGCGCGTCACGAATGGCAAGATCGTGCTCACCGACGCCAAGGGCGGCACTTCGACCGTGACGACGGCAGACGTGATGCAGTCGAACGGCGTGGTTCACGTGGTGGATACGGTGCTTATGCCATGACTCGGTTCGTGGCGCCGGGATGTCCGGCGCCACGAACGATCTGCCCGGCGGTCGTATGGAGCATGGCCACGAGCACCGATCCCGCCATACACGGCGAGAAGAGCCAGTTTCCGCATCACTTGGCGCGTTTGTCGAGCTCGCCGCAGTCGTTGGGATGGCGGACGGGGTTGCAGCGCGCGATTCGACCGCCGGGCAGGGCGACGTGGTAGCCGCCCGCCAGCCGTGGGTCGGGCCAGAGATAGTCGGTCGAGACATAGTGGGCACCGCCGGCCAGCGCGGTGTCGCGCGGCACGGTGTCGTTGGCGCGTGCCTCCCGCGTGTTGGCGTCGGCCCGGGTGCGGACGAGGAACCCGGCGGCGACGTCGCGTCGAATCCGGTCGGCATCGCGGACCGGATCGTTGAGCGTCAGATAGGCGGCGGCAGGTGATGCCTCATCGGTGTTGATGAAGAACACGCGGCCTTCGAGCGATCGACGCGTGCCGCGATACACCGCGACCTTGGCGGGCGGCTCGTCCAGCGCGAACAGGAATTTGCCCCGCGACGCGTCCAGTAACGGCCAATTGTCCGCGAGCACCGCGTCGCGAAGCGTCGGATAGCGGCCCTGCACGTCGTCGGGCACGATCAGCTTGCCGGGCGCCATCACCGAGCGGATTTCCGCATCGAGCGCATCGTACGCCGCTTCGTCGAACGGCAGCGCATCGATCCCGCCGCGCGCCGCGTTGCGCTCGTCCTTGGCGTTGAACATCAGCAGGATCGGCACGTGACGCGGATGCCTTGCCGACCAGTCGCGGATGATCGTCAGGCAGTCGGTCAGCAGGACGCAGCTCGACGCGTTGTCGATGCCGGGAATGTGGAGGACCTTGAAGCCGGGTCGCCCGAGTTTCGGATCCGACGATCCCCGTGCGTAATGGCCCCCCCGGGGGTCGTAATTCACATCGATCTCGAGTTGCCGCGCGCCGGCATCGAGCTGTTCGGTCAGGCTGCGGTGCGAATAATCGAGCGCATCGGCCATTGCCGGATCGGCCGTGCGGATCTTCGCCATCGTCGCGGGGGGCATCGGCTGCTTGTAGCTGTTGTGCGTGCCGATCACCGCGACATCGTTGATCCGCAGCGGCGGCGCCGTGTCGCGCGCCACTGCCGCCTGCGTAAGAAGGCCGAGGGTCAGCCCGGCTACGATCGATCGCTTCACGGATAGTCTCCCGGTCAGAATTTGAACAACACCGAACCCTGCACCGCGCGGCCGAAGATCGGTCGCGCCAGGATGACCGCACCGTCCGCCGCGCCGGGCACGAGCTGCTGCCCGCCGCCCTGACCCAGCCCCAGCGCGTTCGACAAATTGGTGCCCTTCACCTGCACGGTGACGTTCTGCGTCACGTCCACCTCCGCGCTGGCGTTGAACACCGAGAAGGCGGGCAGCTTCACGAGGTTGGAATCGTCGTTGAACTTGTCGCCCTCATACCGCCATTCGCCCAGCACGCGCAGGCGTCCGCCGATGAGCGAGACGCGCGGCCGGATGCTCGCCATGACCTTGGGCATGCTCGACGGGCGGTTGCCGTCGAACGTGGTGGTGACGGGCGCGCCGGCGACGATCGTGTTGTAGGTGTAGTTCTTGAACTTCGGCTCCTGATACGTCGCGGTGGCCGAGACGTCGAACCAGGATGAGGGCTTCAGATTGGCCTCCAGCTCGACTCCGGTCGTGCTGACGTCACCGTAATTGATCTCCTGGACGATGCGCAGCGACGCCGGGTCGATATACGTGTTGGTGAACTGCACGTCCTTGAAGGAATTGTAGAACAGCGTGGCGTACAGGCTGCCCCATGGCTTCTGGAACTTCACGCCGGCCTCGGCCTGTTCGATCGACTGGCTGCGGATGCCGGTGGGCAGCACGTTGTCGCGGTACTGGCCGATCTGCGGCAACCGATAGGTGCTGGTATAGCGGCCGAAGATGCCCGCCTCTGGCATGAACTGCCAGTTGGCACCGATCGTGTAGCTGTGATCGCTGAATGTCGGGTCGAAGCGGTTGAACACATCCGAGCCGTACAGCACGTTGTCGTCGGCAAGCGTATCGGGGTTGCCGAGGTTGAAGCTCTTCACGCCTTCCGAATAGCCATGGATCCAGATCGTCTCGTAGCGAAAGCCGCCATCGACGCGCAGCGTCGGCGTGACCTGCCACTCGTCGGAAATGTAGAAGGCGACGTCCTCATATCCGCCGAAGGAATGCGCGAACCGTGCCTCGTAACGCTGGATGCCGGTGTCGGTGACTCGCCCGACGACCTGGCCGCCTGCGTTGACCGCGACGATATCGAGCAGCCGTGCGTTGGGCGCGACCTCGGTTAGGCCGACGCCGTCGTTGCGGTCGTGTGCCCAGTCGGCAGTGGTGCCGTACAGCCCGAGCTTGACGTCGTGGCGGCCGATCCCGGTTTCGTAGACATGACCGAGTTCGATCAGGCCCATGGTCTCCTTGATCGGGTTCTGGATCGACTGGAAGGTGTTGACGCCGACCAGGCCGTTGCCGTTCGCATTGGCGCCATACGCACTGCCATCGTCGTTATAGACCAGCCGCACGTCGGTCGCGCCGCGTGCTGCAAACGCCTTGACCGCGTTGGCGCGGACCGAGGACAGTTGCGCGGCCTGCGTGTTGAGGCTGTTCAATCCGCGTGCGTTGCGATCGGTGGTGGAGTCGCGATAGCGGAACCCGCCGCTGATCGTCGTCCCGTCGTCGAACTCGGTATTGCCCTTCAGCGTGAACTGCAGATCGCTGGTCTGGTTGAACAGGTTGAACTGCGCCTTGCGGATCCCGTCGGGCGTCTTGATCTGGACGCGACCGTCCTGCGGTCCGGTCAGCGTATCGTCATGGCCGTTGAACGGCGCGAGCGGCTTGAGGTCGTCGCCGTTGCGCACCAGCGGGATGGCATCGAAGAAGAAGTTGTTGTCTTCCATGTACTTCACGCCGAACGAGAAGCTGCCCCGCGCGAAATCCTTGGAGATCAGCACGCGGCCCTGTCCGCCGTTGTTCGCCGCCGGGCCCGGATCGCGGATGCCCTGATCCTTGTTGTAATAGCCGCCGACCGAGAAGCGCCAGCCATCCGCGATCGGTCCGCCGAGCCATGCATCGCCGCGGATCTGGCCGTAATCGGACGTCGTCAGCTTGAGCAGGCCGCTGAGCTGCGGCGTGCCCTTGCGCGGGATGACGTTGACGAGGCCGCCGGGCGCGTTGGCGGCGAAGATCGAGGACGGGCCACCGCGAACCGCTTCGATCCCCGAATAGGTTTCGTCGATGCGCAGGAACTGATCGACGTTGATCCAGTTGATGCCGGGATCATGCTGGATCGGCAGGCCGTCCTCATACACTGCAAGCGACTCATACCCGCCGCGCGGGATACCGCGTACGCGCGTGTTATTCGCGCCGACCCCGCCCGACGAATCCGCCCAGACGCCGGGAATCTGCTGCATCGCCTCGGCGAGATTGCCGATCGCGCGTTCGCGCAGGTCCTTGTCGCTGATCGTGGTGATCGAATAGCTCGCATCGACCTTCTTCTGCGAAACGGTGCCCAGGCGCCCCGTGACCAGAATTTCGTCACCGGCATCGGCTGGCGGCGTGGTGTTGCCGGGCGCAGCAGGGAGAGATTGTGCGTGAGCGTTGCTTGTGGCGACGCCAAGAGCCAGCAATGCCGCGGTTGCCCGCAGCATGGTGATCATATGCATGGTATCTGACCCCAATGTGTTTCCCGGCCTTGCCGGCCGAAGTGTCCGTCGCGCTATGGGGGCCAGCGATGACAGCGGGACGACGGTTTGATTACTGTTGAAAGATCATTCGGTGACAGCGTTTACGACAGCCATTCTTGGCCATATTTTTCCCGGGCAGGATGTGACCCTTGGACCCCGGTCGAAACCGATCGCGGCGGACTGTCATACGCACGCAACCGAAGCGTCATACCCCGAGCGGCTGATGATCAAGGGTAGCGGCGGGTAGGATATCCATACCGCGAGCCAGGCGTTGTCAGGATATTTGATCGCCTGAGACTAGTTCTCGATCATCCAAATCAGTCGAATATGTTTATCGGCCCGGGAGTTACGCAATGACAACAGCCGCAATCCACTGGCCGCGCAAATTCGAACGCGTTTTGCGGCATGGCGTAACGGCAGCCTGTTTTCTCGCGGGCTGCTTGGTCGCAAGCAGCGCGGCGTACGCTCAAGCGCAACCCGCAAAGCCGCGCAACGTCATCGTGTTCCTGGGCGATGCAGGCGGCCTGCCGACGCTCAGTGCCGCGGGCATCCTTGCGCACGACAATCCGCAATCCTTGTTCATCCAGTCGATGCCGCACGTCGGCCTGTCCGACACCTCGTCGCTCAACCAATGGGTAACCGATTCCGGTGCGGGCATGACGGCGATCATGACCGGGAGGAAGACCAACAACGCGATGGTCTCGGTCGTACCGGCGGGCTCGGGTGGCGAGGTCGCGCCGGTCAAGACGTTCCTCGAATATGCCGAGCATCACGGTCTTTCGACCGGGATCGTCACCAACATGCCGATCTGGGATGCCACCCCGGCCGCGTGTTACGCGCATGTTGCGTCTCGCAAGAACAAGGACGAGATTTTCCGTCAGATGGTGACGCCCCGCTTCGGCAACGGCGTCGATATTCTCATCGGCAAGGGTCGCAAGGATGCGGTCGCGTCCTTTGGCAAGCTCCAGATGACGCCGGAACAGGCCTTTGCCAAAGCGGGGTACCGCTTCGGCGCCGATCCGGCGCTCGTTCGCACCGCCGGCCGTGCCGCTGTTCTGCGCGACGACGATTACGCACCACTGCCGGCCGTCGAGGCGACAATCAGCCAACTCGCCGGTAATCCCAAGGGCTATTTTCTGATTGTCGAATGGGACATGCACACCGACGATCCGCAAAACGGACTGCGCCATGTCATCGAGATGGACGACATGATCCGCCGCATCAGCGCTATTGCGGGCAAGGACACGCTGATCCTGTTCACGGCCGACCACAGCTTTGGCCTGCGGATGTCAAAGGGGAACCGTGACACGCCGCTCGCCGAACAATTTGCTGCCGAAGCGGCCAAGCAAGGCGCCACGATCGCAAACAACGCCGTGATCGGGGTCCAGGATGGTCATACCGGCGAGGAAGTCATCGCTGCCGCCTCGGGACCCGGAGCCAGTGACATCCACGGCTTCTTCGCAAACACGCATCTGTTCGACATCATGATGAACGCCATGGGGTGGAAAAAGGACTCTTGAACGGTCCAAAGTCGGGAAGCGGCAGGGCTCTACTGCGTTCCCGACAGACTACTAAAATCGCTTCGCGTCCATCAGGCTCGCATATTTCTCCGCCGCATCGGCCAAGATTTTGTCTCGTCCGACGGCGGGCTGTAACGCCTCTTGGCCCAGCCTAAAACGCTCCATCAGCGCAGGCGCAGTCGCTAGATCGTTCAATATCCCCAGATGATCCTGCAAGGCGGCAAGATGCTTTGTGAACGTCTTGATCCGAGCACGCGACCGTTTGTGCGGGTACAAGCTCTGGAAGAACCCGGTCGCGTACCGCAACTTCTTGGCCGCGATCCGGATTTTATGACGGTCTTCGTCGCTGAGACGATCAAGCTGACCGCCGCGGCGCTTCATCCGCTTTCGCAAATTGCGGATTGTCTCGCTGGCGAAGACGGCGGCAGGTATCGTCAATCCGCCCGGGTCCGAAGGCAGCATTCGCCAAGCGCCCAACGCCGACCATTCGACCATATCGATCATCAGGTCGCGGGTTCGCTGGGAATCGAGTGCATTCAGCGCCGTTGAATACGCATCCGCGCGCGCTGCGATGAGCGCTGGATTCGCACGCTCGCCTAGCCGGTCGCGAAGCACATCGAGGTCGCGTGCAGGGCCAAGCGATCCAGCCAGCCATTTGAGCTCGCTGGCGAGATGCGCGAAGCGGTCATCGGCAACGACGGGTTTGAAAATCGCCAGTGCGGACCGCAGCCGCCGCAGGGCCACCCGGGTCTGGTGCAAAGCCTCAGGATCAGGATCGCGTCGTAAAAGGTCCTCATTGAGACGGAAGTGCCGCAAGCACGTATTGACGATCTGTGCGAATGCTTCAGCCGTGGTCGTACCCTGTGCCAGTTCCAGCGGCTCGGCCTTGATAGACCCCAATATCGCCGGCTCTATCAGCCGATACCCCCGCTCCCCCTTGCTCAGGACGCCGAGCCGAAGGGGTATCTCGGCACCGAGCTTGTGGATCAGCCCCAAAATCGCCCGGGGGTCACCCTCCTTCAGTTCCAGTTCGAGCTCCGATACGCGCGTTTCGCGATCACCCGCCGTGACGGAACCCGTATCGACTACGAGCTCGACCGTCCCGCCGTCCTGTACCAATACCCATTGTCGCCGGGTAATCTTCACGGTGAATGCCGGCTTGATCATGGCAAGCGCTTCGGGTGCGACCAGGGCATGTATCGGCGAACTGATGTCCAGCTCCGGTTCGGGACCCGCCAGGTCGCGCTCCCATTCGGGACGGGCAAACAAGCCGGCCGCCGCCCCGCTGCTGGCCTTGATCGTTTGGACATATCTTTCGCCTGTCGTGCGCACGCGAAGCGAAAGCCCTGCGGCACGGAGGGCTTGCTTGGGGGTGTCGAAATAGGTCGACACCTGATGGACGACCTTGCACGCGACGCCCGCCAGCAGCGCGGTCGTGGCTAGGCCATCGACGCTTGCGGGATCGATCTCAAGCTTGAGCTCGATCTCGTTTTGCGAGTCGCCCGATGAAGGGGTGTTTGCGGTTTCGCTGCTCATGGATAGACAATCGTTCATCGCTCGTATCGATCCGACGGCGAAGCGTGAAGCCGTCCGACATCGTGTTCGCCGAGACCATGCCGTGACCTGCCCCGCACCCGAAAACCCGTCGAGACTCCCGTGTGAACGGAACTATTACATGGGCGGTCTCCGGGCAACGTTGGTAGTGAGCAAGACGTTGCGCGTCTGCCCAGCACGTCCTCAAGCGGCGGCATTGGTTCGATCAGAGAGTCATGCCGCCTGAGGCATCGATGCGCTGGGCCGTCACCCAACGCGCGTCGTCGGACAGGAGAGCGGCGACCAAAGGACCGATATCGTCCTCTGGCAGGCAGCCGCGTGATCTGCCTCGACATACTGGATGATGATGCCGTCCTGCAGCCGGAACTGGTCACGCTTCTCGAGGTCAAGGGCGCCACCACATTGGCGTCAGGCGAAGATATCGGCCAGCCGGTCGGAGCTGGGACCATCCTTCCAGTCGCGCAATTCGATGAAGAGCGAGGCGCCTACCGTCGTGAACCAGGTCAATATGACCGTTGTGACGATCGATTGCAGCAATTGGACCATGAATGAGGGTTGCGCCGGCACCGGCATACGGACCTGGCCCCCGCCGGTGAGGGCGCCCAGCGAACCATAGCCGGCCACGCTCGCTACCCCGATCGCAATCGATGCGAGCATGTAGATGACGAAGGCCAGCAGCAGGATGCCGAACACGTGCCACCGTGCGCCCTTCGTCAGCGCTCGGCTGCGGCCGAAGGCACCGAACACGCCTGGACGCTCCGCGACGATCGCGGGCAGCGATACCGACCACATCACGCCAAGCATGATACCCGGCACGAGGAGCAATATCGTGCCTGCCCATATGCCAAGCAGGAGCAGCACATAGACCGCCAAGAGCGGCAGGCATCGTAAAACGCCGACCTGCAGCATCTCACGCGGGTTCGCGGGTCGACCCTCGTCATGAGCGACCGTCGCCTGGACCAGCGCACCGCTGGCGATCAGCCACAGCACGCCGACGATGATACCGTAGACTGCGGCCAGCGCATATTGCCCTTGCTGGAAATTCTGGAGCACTGCCGCGCCGCGACCGATCTGGCCGAGCAGGAACTGCGGCAGCGCTATCAAGGCAAAGCTGGTGCCCAGCGTTGCAAGCGGATTGGCCTTGATGACGTTCGCGCTGCGCCCGAACACGTTGCCCACGGATATGCCGTGACGCGTCTCGACGGTGGTGCGGCTAGCCATTTTCTTTTCCCCAGGTCCCTGGCGGTCATGGTGGCGAGCCGGCCTTGCCTTGTCCAGTTCGATCATATCGGATGGGTAGCGAATAGCGGATTGCACCGGTGGCCGATCCGGCTAAGCCTTGGTCCGGGGACAGCGTCGCGTCGCTGGGAGGGTAGCATCGGGGTTTCAGCACAGGATCCGGCGGCGGGGGCCGATCGACTGGCTGCGGCCCATGCCGCGCTGCGTGCCGATCCGTCGATCCAGTTCAGTCTGACGCGCCCACCGGTGCCGGCCGAGCCGCCGGAATGGCTGAAGACGCTGGGACGCTGGCTCGCCGACCTGTTCAGGCCGATCGGGCGGCTGTTGCGCTGGCTGACGGACCTGATGCCCGACGCACCCTATGCCCGCATCCTGCTATGGACCCTGCTCGCGGGAATCGCGGCGGCGGTGATCTGGATGGTCGTCGAGCGCATCCGGTCGGGCGAATGGCGTCTTCCCGCGAGACGGCGCCGCGCCGGTCTGACGCCGGACGCCGACCACGATGATTGGGTGCCCGACGCGGCGCCGGCGCGGGCATGGCTGCGCGAGGCGGACCGGCTCGCCGCGGAGGGCCGCCATGCCGAGGCGATCCACTATCTGCTGTTCCATTCGATCGACGACATCGCCCGGCGCCGCCCGGCACTGCGGCGACCGTCGCTGACCAGCCGCGAACTCGCGTCGGCGCCGCTGTTGCCGGCTGCGGTCCGTCCGCTGTTCGCCAGCATTGCCGGGCTGGTCGAGCGGAGCCTGTTCGGCGGGCGCCTCGTCACGGACGCGGATTGGCAGACGGCGCGTACGGCCTATGCCGACCTGGCATTGCCAGGACGGTGGCACGCGTGAGTGAAGTGGGACTCCACCGCGCGGGCGGTGCGGACAGGGTATTCTCGCCGTTGACGGTGGCGTTGCTGCTGATCATCGGCTTGATCGGGTTCGCGGGGTCGTTGCTGCTGGGGGCGTATGCGCCCGATCTGAACTCGGGGCGCAATGCCGGTGCGCATGCCCTGTCCAACGCGGCGACCGGATATGCCGGTATCGTCGAGCTGGCGCGCGCGACCGGGCGCCATCCGCGCGTGCTGCGCGCCGATGCTGGCTGGAAGACCGAGGATCTGGTCATCGCGACGCCGGATCATGGCGCGACCGACATGACCAAGTTCATGGCGGCGCGGCGCGGCCGGGCGACGCTGATCGTGCTACCGAAATGGGCGACGGTCGCGGACGACAAGACGAGCGGCTGGGTGGATGTCGGCGGGCTGCTGCCGGCCTTCGACCCCGCGAGAATTCTCGCACCCGCGGCGGTGATGACGGTGACCCGGCGTCCGAGCGGCGCGCGCGCGCTGCAGGCCGTCCGCTGGGCACCGCGCTCGCTCGCGGTGGCGGCACCGCGGCCGTTGCAGACGGTAAGCTCGGCGGCGCTGCAACCGTTGATCACCGACGACGCGGGGCGGATCGTGCTGGGGCAGTTCTATCGCACCAACACGTATATTCTCGCGGACCCCGATCTGCTCAACAATCACGGCATCCGTCGGCTGGACCATGCCCGGGCGGCGCTCGACCTTCTCGATTTCGTCAATTCCACCGGCGCACGCGGCATCGCGTTCGACGTGACGCTGAACGGGCTGGGTCTGGGACGCAGCCCGCTGAAGCTCGCCTTCGAACCGCCGTTTCTCGCGATGACGCTGGCGATCGTGGTGGCGTTGGCGTTGGTCGGATGGCAGGCGCTTTTCCGCTTCGGCGCGCCCCGACCGCCGACGCGGGCGATCGCGTTCGGCAAGACCGCGCTGATCGACAACAGCGCGATGATCGTCCGCAAGGCTGGCCGCGAAGGGATGCTGGGTGGGCGCTACGCCGCGCTGATCCGCGAGCGCGCCCGGACGATCTTCGGCGTTCCCGCGCGCATGACGGATGCCGACGCCGATCGCTATCTCGACGACCTCGGGGGGACGACCCGGTTCAGCGCGCTGGCTGCCGATGCGGGTCGCGCCGAGCATCGCACCGACATGCTCGCAGCGGCGCAGGCGCTGCACCGATGGCAACAGGAGAAGACACAGTGACGGTAGAAGACGTTCAGGCACTCGGGCAGGCGATCCGTGCCGAAATCGGCAAGGCCGTGATCGGGCACGACGGCACCGTCGACCTGCTGCTGGTCGCGCTGTTCGCCGGCGGTCATATCCTGCTGGAAGGGCCGCCGGGTACCGCCAAGACGTTGCTCGCCCATGCGTTCGCAAGGACGGTCGGGCTGGACTTTGGTCGTATCCAGTTCACCCCGGACCTGATGCCGGGCGATATCATCGGTGCAAATCTGTTCAACTTTCAGACGTCGACCTTCACGCTCACGCGGGGCCCGATCTTCACCGAATTGCTGCTGGCGGACGAGATCAACCGGACCTCGCCCAAGACGCAGGCGGCGTTGCTCGAGGCGATGCAGGAGCGCACCGTCACGATCGATGGCGAGAGCCTGGCGCTGAGCAGTCGCTTCACCGTCGTCGCGACGCAGAATCCGATCGAACAGCAAGGCGTCTATCCGCTGCCCGAGGCACAGCTCGACCGGTTCCTGTTCAAGCAGACGGTGGCCTATCCGAGCGCGGAGGAGGAACGCCGGATCGTCGCGGATCACGGCGCGCGGTCGACGGCGATGTCGCCCGCGGACTGGGGTGTCGAGGCGCGTGCCGACGCGGCGACGATCGATGCGGCGGTCAAGACGGTCGCGAACGTGCGGCTGGTGGACGAGGTCATCGACTATATCGTCGCGCTGGTCCGCGGCACGCGCGGCGTGGCCGATCTGGAGAGCGGTGCCTCGCCGCGGGCGGGCGCGATGCTGGCCGGGGCCGCGCGGGCGCGGGCGGCGTTGGACGGCCGCGACTTCGTGATTCCAGACGACGTGAAGACGCTGGCGCCCGCGTTGCTGCGTCACCGGTTGATCCTTTCGCCCGCGGCGGAGATCGGCGGGCGGTCGATCGAGGACGTCGTCGCGCAGATCATCGAGACGATCGAGGCGCCGCGTTGATCTATCCGACCCGCATCGCGGTGCTGGCGGCGGCGATCGGCGTGCCGGTCACGCTGCTGGTCGCGATGCTGTTTCCGGCGACCTGGTATGCGGGCCTGGGCTGGCCGCTTGCCGTGCTGGCGCTCGTGTTCGCCGATGCGGTGCTGTCCCATGCGCGGGCGCGTGTCGTGCTGGCGCTGCCGCGGTCGGCGGCGGTCGGTGTCCCCCTAACGGTGCCGATCGCGATCGAGATCGAGGCGCGTCGGGCGGTGAACGCGGTCCAGGTCGCGCTGGCGCCCGATCCGCTGCTGGCGTTTGCCGAGGCCGCGCCGCTGGACATGGCGGTGGTCGCGGGCAAGGGCGCGGGGACGATCGCGCTGACCCCGCTGCGGCGTGGCACGGCGCGGCTCGGCATGCTCTGGGTGCGCTGGGCAGGGCCACTGGGTCTAACGTGGCGTCAGGCGCGGATCGACGCGGACAATACGCTGCCGATCCTGCCCGATATCGAGCCGGTGCGTCGGCAGGGCGCGCAGATATTTCAGCGTCATGCGGTGCAGGGCCTGCTCGCGCAAAGCGATCGCGGCGACGGCACCGACTTCGACGCGCTGGTCGAGTTCCGATCGGGCGTGGACCGGCGCGCGATCGACTGGAAACAGTCCGCGCGGCACCTGAAGCTCTACGCCAAGGAATACCGGACCGAACGCAACAGCCAGATCGTCTTCGCGATCGATTCCGGGCGGCAGATGTCGGAGCCGGTCGATGGCATCCCGCGCGTCGACCGCGCGGTGTCGGCGGCCCTGCTGGCCGGCTGGCTCGCGCTGAAGCTGGGCGACCGGGTAGCGCTGCATGCGTTCGATTCACGGCCGCGGATGGCGAGCGGTTTCATCGGCGGGGCGGGGGCGTTCACCGAACTCCAGCACCTCGCCGCCGGGATCGACTATAGCGGCGACGAGACCAACTACACCTTCGCCCTGACCACCCTGGCGGCGCGGCTGAAGCGGCGGTCGATGATCGTGCTGTTCACCGAATTCACCGATCCGATCTCCGCCGACTTCATGGTCCAGGCGGTCGCGCGATTGCTCAAGACCCATCTCGTGCTGATCGTCGTCCTGCGCGACGACGAACTGGAGACGATCGTCGATCGCGCGCCCGATCAGGCCGCCGACGTGACCCGCGCGGTGACGGCAGCGGCGTTGCTGCGCGACCGCCGGCTGGTGCTGCTGCGCCTGCGCCATCTGGGCGTCCATGTCATTGAGAGCCCCTACGATCAGGTCGCCGAGCGGCTGGTCGAAGGCTATGTCGACCTTAAGCGTAGGAGCCTGTTGTGAGCGCGTTCGTCGATATCGCACCGCCCTTGCTTAACGCCAGCCGCTTCCGCGCCGCGCATGAAGGGGACTGGACGCGGCTGGAGTTCCTGGTCACGCGGATCGAGAAGCGCTCGGTCCGCGTGCTGTCCGACGACGATCTGCTGGCGCTGCCGCTGCTGTACCGGTCCACGCTGTCGTCGTTGTCGGTCGCGCGCGCGACGTCGCTCGACCGTGCGCTGGTCGCGTATCTCGAGCAATTGTGCGCGCGCGCCTATTTCCAGCTCTACGGTGTCTCGGACTCGGCGTGGCGGGATCTGGGGCGTTTCTTCACCAGGGGGTGGCCGGGCGCGGTCGCCTCGCTGTGGCGCGAGACGCTGGTCATGGCGTTCCTGACGATCGCGGGCGCGGTCGCGGCCTATATGCTCGTCCGCGCCGATCCGTCCTGGTATGGCGGGATCGTTCCCCAGGGACTGGCGAGCGGGCGCGATCCGGGTGCTTCGGCGGAATCGCTGCGGGCGACGCTGTACCATAGCCGGGAGGACGGGCTGGGCGTCTTTGCGAGCTTCCTGTTCGGCCATAACGCACAGATCGCGATCTTCGCCTTCGCGCTCGGGTTCGCCTTTGTCGTGCCGACCGCGCTGCTGATCTTTTACAACGGGCTGATGCTGGGCGCGATGATCGCGGTGTTCGCCGGCAAGGGGTTGGGCTTGAACTTCCTTGCGTGGCTGGCAATCCATGGCACGACCGAATTGTTCGCGGTCATGATCGCCGGTGCGGCCGGGATGCGGATCGGCACCGCCATCGCCTTTCCCGGCCGGCAGGCGCGAATGGACGCGGTGGTCGCCGCCGGGCGCACGGCCGCGGTCGCAACGGCGGGCGTCGTGCTGATGCTCGCGGTCGCCGCGATCCTTGAGGGCGTCGGTCGTCAGGTGGTGACCGGCGACGGCACCCGTACGGCGATCGGTGCGGCGATGCTCGCTGCGTGGCTGGTCTATTATTACGGCATCGGGAGGCGTCATGCGCACCGCTCGCCGGACTGAAGCGCCCGTCGCGCGGCGCCGCAGCTTCGTCACGCCCGAGGGCGTCGATCTGCAGCTCGAACTGGGCGGAGCGGGGACGCGCGCGGCGGCATTCCTGATCGACGTCACGCTCATGCTGATCGTCATGGTCGCGGTGACGCTCGCGTTGTTCGCGCTCGACAAGGCGACGCAGGCCGACATCGCCAAGATCCTGTGGCTGATCGGCGCATTCGTGCTGCGCAACGGCTGGTTCGTCCTGTTCGAGATGGGCGGGCGCGGCGCGACGCCGGGCAAGCGGCTGATGGGACTGCGCGTGGTCGCACGCGATGGCGCGCGGCTGACGGCGGGCGCGGTGCTGGCGCGCAACGCGATGCGCGAGATCGAGGTATTCCTGCCGCTCTCGTTCCTGGGTGCGCAGGCGGCGGCGGGAACCGCGGATGCGTTCCTGACCATCTTCGCGTTGCTGTGGACCGGCATCTTCCTGTTCTTCCCGCTGTTCAACCGCGACCGGTTGCGCATCGGCGATCTGGTCGCCGGAACCTGGGTCGTGCAGACCGCGGTCCGCCGCCTTGCCGCGGATCTCGCGCCGACCAGCGATCGGCCGCGACGCGTCTTCTCGGAAGCGGCGCTTGCCCTGTACGGCATCTACGAATTGCAGGCACTGGAAGACGTGATCCGCGGCGGCGACGATCTCGCCCGGATCACCGTTGCGGCGGCGATCCGGCGCAAGGCGGGGCTCCCCGACGATGGCGACGATGACGGCTTCCTCGCCGATTATTACGCCGCGCTCTGCGCCAGGTTGGAGGGCGGACTGCTGGTAGGCCGACGCCGGCTCGACAAGCTCAGCGCCGTAACCCGGTAGCAGTCGCGCGCGCGGTGCGGATCGCCCGAGGTCTGCAGCCCTACTCGGGAAGAGCCTGCGCTAGGGCCAAGCCTGCAAGTCGGGCGGTCGCCAGGAGTTGGTCCAGGTCGTGCCCGTTGCGTGCCTTGGCCGAAAGCCCTGACATCGTCGTGCTGACGAAGTCCGTCAGACGCCGGGCTTCTTCCGGAAAGCGCGCGGCGACGTAATCGTGGATCACGCCTTCGGCCGCTAGGTTGAAGGCTCGGGCTGCCTCGCGCGCCTGCTGATCATTGGAGCGCGTGCCCTCCAGCACCATGCAACCGCTCGCGACGGGATCTGCGGCATAGTAGCGAGCGGCTTCCTCCAGCAGGGTAGCGAGACACGCGCCCACCGGACGGTCTGCGCGCAACAATTGGGCAAGGGGAATGGCGTTGGCGCCGTTATACCGGGCGAGGACGCGGGTATAGAGCCCAGCCTTGCTGCCAAAGGCGGCGTAAAAGCTCGGCGGATTGATCCCGAGCGCGTCGGTCACGTCCGCGACGCTGACGGCATCATAGCCACGCGCATGAAAGAGTTGCTGCGCGATACCGACCGCTTGATCCGCATCGAAGCCGCGGGGGCGGCCACGGACTCGAGCTTTATCTGTAGTCACAGTTACAAAATACCTTGACGCGATCAGTGCGGGACTTATGTAGCGCTCCATACATTAATTCTCAAGGACGATAGAATGACGACGTTTCAAGGAAAGTCTGTTCTCGTATTGGGTGGCAGCCGCGGCATCGGCGCAGCGATCGTCCGGCGCTTCGCCCAAGAGGGGGCCAAGGTGATCTTCACCTATGCGGGCTCCCAGCAGGCAGCGGAGTTGCTGGCGACGGAAACCGGCAGCACTGCAGTGCAGACCGACAGCGCCGACCGTGACGCGGTGATCGCCCGGGTGCGCGATAGCGGGGCGTTGGACGTGCTCGTCGTCAACGCCGGGTTCGCCATCTTCGGCGATGCGCTAGAACAGGATTCGGACGAGATCGACCGCCTGTTCAGGATCAACGTCCACGCTCCCTATCATGCATCGGTGGAAGCGGCGCGGCAGATGCCTGAAGGCGGCCGGATCATCGTCATCGGTTCTGTGAATGGGGATCGGATGCCGCTGCCGGGCATGGCCTCCTACGCGCTTAGCAAGTCGGCGTTGCAAGGGATGGCACGTGGGCTCGCACGGGACTTCGGTCCTCGCGGTATCACGATCAACATCGTTCAGCCGGGCCCGATCGATACCGATGCAAACCCTCAGGACGGTCCGATGAAGGATCTGATGCACAGCTTCATGGCGATCAAGCGCCACGGACGCCCCGACGAAGTCGCCGGGATGGTCGCGTGGCTGGCGGGACCAGAGGCAGGCTTCGTCACCGGAGCAATGCACACGATCGACGGCGGGTTTGGCGCCTGAGCCAAATTGCAGCCGGCATCAGCGGCGCGGGAGAGGTTTGCAACACCGTCGCCCGCGTCATGACCGCGAACGCGGGCGGGGCCGGCTTCAGATCATGCGAACGGGTCGTAGCTGCCGAACGACCAGACATTCCCTTCCGGATCGCGGGCGGCGTAACCGCGGCCGCCATAATCGGTGTCTTTGGGCTCCATGAAAATGTCCGCACCCCCGGCACGCGCGCGCGCGCAATGGCCATCGACGTCGTCCAGGACGATGTAGAGCGACTGCGTGTTGCCACCGGCTTGCGCGACGGTGAGCATCGGTGCGGCGTCAGCGAATTCGCTTGGCTGCGCTGACGACAGCATCACCATCTGCCCGTCAAAAAGGAGCTGGGCGTGCGCGATAACCTCGGGATCGCGTGGATCGGCATGGACCGCGTGAACCACGAAGCCGAAGCCATCCCGCAGGAAGGCGATCGCCTTCGGCGCGTCGGCGTAGCGCAGATTTGGTATGATGGCGGGACGGACGGCCATGACGATCTCCTGACGGTTGACGGCAAGGGTTTAGCACCGAGCCCGCCACGCCGGATTGAAGCGTTGGGTCGGTCGCGGATGCCGCAGCAAGCGAAGCAGCAGCAGTATCGCGCGACGCCTCATCTCCACCCTTCTCGGCAAACTTGGCGGCCCCCGGTTAGCCGTCGATCAGTATGAACGAATGTCCGAAGTTGGGAAGACTCCGGACGCTCGAAATAGGGGGGGGCGAGGCCGGGGGGCGTCGCGCCGTCCCGTGTGGTGATCGTGAATAGCACAGGGTTCACCGGCCTGTGCTCAGTCCTGCGCGAACGTCGAAACCCTCTGCAGCACATGCGTGGTGAATTCCGGTAGCGTACAGGCCTCGCCGCAACCGGGTATCGGAATGACGACGCTTTCCGGTGGTGCGTCCTTCGACAGCGGGGTGCGATAGCGCATCTGGTCAAGACCTTGCGCGGTATAGCGCGCGCGGACGATCTGCCGACCGGTGACGGCGCTACGCCATATCTCGAACACCAGCGCGCCACCGGGTGCGGCTTCGCCTGCCGCGTAGTCGCGCAGTTTCCAGTCCAGGCCGAGGAGCCCGGCGAGCATCGTCACCGTGCCGTCATGCCCGCTGAGGACTATGATCTTCTCCGCGTCGCCGATCGGATCGCCAAGCGCGGTCGCGCCGGCGCCGCGCTGGAGCGTCGCGAGCAGGCGCATCGCCAGGTAGCTGCTGGTCTGGCGTCCGACCTCGGGCGTGCGCGTGCGCAGATCGATGCCGGCACCGTGCACGACAAGGGCCTTGCCGATCGTCGCCGCATCGATCCCGCGCCATCCCGCGAACGGGAGTCCGTCGGCATAGGCCATCACCAGGCTCTCGGCGAGGCCGGCGACCTGCAGGCTGGGAGACGTCAGGTCCGGTTTGTTGTCGGCGTCACTCCGCATCGAAACGGGCGTATCGCCGAGCCGGCGCCGGACCTTGGTCCGCTCGACCGATGAGCATGGGATGCGGCGACATTGCAGCAACAGCGCCTCGAACCGATCGCGGTCCGGGCCCTGGCGGGCGTCCCACGCCGCCAGATCGCCGCCGACCCGCGCCGAAATCGCGGTCAGCATCCGCTGCGGGTCGAGCGGGGCGAGCGGAGTCTGCGGCGCCTCGAACAACGGATCGGGTGACGCTGGCGATTGGTGGATCGGAGCGGCGCACCCCGGCGTCAGGCCGGCGGCGAGCGCGGTCGCGGTCGCCTCGGTACGCTGCGTATGGTTCGCCCAATAATAGACCGCGCAGTCATTCGCGTCGAGCAGCCCCGATCGGCGGTACTGGTCGCGATACCAGCCGCCCAGCATCGTCACGAGCGTCGCGCCATTGGCCGTCAGATGGCCTGGCGGAACCGCGAACCGCGGCCATGCGCGGCGACTATAGCGGCCCAGCTCCTCCGGGCTCGACATCGCGCTGCGGACGCCGTGGCGCATGACGATGACGACGCGTTCCAGCGTGTCGCCTGACGGCGGGGTTGGCGCCGTCTGCGCCACCGCCCCGCCTGTCATCATGGTCGAGACCGCCAGCGCGAGGCTTGCGACCAGCGGCGCCGTCCGCATCAGAACTTCGCCCTCACGCCGGCGGTGAACGTGCGCCCGTAATCGGTATAGCCCGCAAACTGGTTGTCGCGGACATATTGCCACTGGACCCCGCCGGCGACGTTGATGCCTTGCACGACGAAGGTGACGCTCGGGGTCACCTTGTACGACATGTCGAAATCGAGGCTGCCGAACGCGCTGTCGTTGTTGGCGGCAAGCCCGGCCCCGCCGACGTCGCGCAGGACGTTGCCGCGCCAGCTGTAGCTGACCCGTGCGCCGACGCGTTCCTTTTCGTAGAACGCGGTCAGGTTGAAGCTGTCCTTGGCGACGTCGACCAGCGCATCGCGGAACGTGCCGCCGGTCGCCAGCGCATAGGTCCCGCCGGTCTTGGTATGGGTGTAGTTCGCCTGCGCGCCCAGGCCATCGAACGGCGCCGGCAGCATCTTGAACAGCTGCTGATAGGCGATCTCGATCCCGGCGACATAGGCGTCGCCGCCGTTCTTGGGCGCGGTCAGGCGGTAGGTCTGGCCATCGAGCACGAAGTCGCGCGTCTGCTGGAACACGAAGGTCGTGATGTCCTTGTAGAACACGCCGCCGACGAGCGCGCTGCCCGGCGCGAAATACCATTCGACCGTGCCGTCATATTGCCAGGCCTCGAACGGCTTCAATTCGGGGTTGCCGCCGACCGCGGTGAGGACGGTCGGGCTCGAATTGATCGTCAGGCGCGGCGCCAGATCGGCGAGCGACGGCCGGGTGATCACCTTCGATGCGGCGAAGCGCATCTGCAGATCGGGCGAGACCTCGGCGACCAGGTTGAGCGAGGGGAGTATGTTGTCATAGGTCTTCTCGTAGCTGACCGGCAACGCGGCCTTGCCGTCGTCGGCATAGCCGGACGAGGTCTGGCGCGTCCGGGCATAGCGCACGCCAACGTCACCGCGCACGGCAACGCCGCCAAGCGGAAACGCGAAGTCGGCCATGCCGTAGCCTGCGAGGATCTCCTCGCCGATCGCATAGCTGTTGCGCAGATCGCCGCGCGCGAGCGGGGCCGCAAGCAAGGCCTCCTTGCCGGTGGCGGCGGCGAGGAACTTGGCCGGATCGGGCATCGCCCAGGTCGTGGGCAGGTCGCCCTTGGCGCCATCCAGGAAATCGTCGACCGGGAAGGGCACGAAGTAGCTCGCGTCGAAATACTTGCCGGCGATGCCACTCGTGAAGTTGATGTCGCGACGGTTGTAGGCGCGCGTCCGCTTCTGGTATTTTGCGCCCGCATGCAGCGCGCTGAAGACGCCGGAAAGATCGCGCGTCACGTCGAGCTTCGCGGCGCGCTCGCGGTCTTTGGAATCGTTGACGCGGTATTCGATCCGCCGTCCCGGCAGCAGCGCGGGGTTCGAGAGATCGGCGTTCAGCAGCGTGACGTTGGGCAGCCGGTCGCCCGCCTTGCCGAAGTCGAACGTCGTCGCGCCGACCGCACCGAGCAGGCGGGTGCGATAGATCGGCTCGGGCGTGTTCGAATAGGCCTGGCCGATGCTGCCGTCCGCAGCAATCGTCCAGCCGCCGGCCTGCCACCGGGCGTTCGTGCCGACCAGCCAGTTCTTGTACTGGAGCAGCGACGTCTCGCGACCGATCTGCGTGGTCGAGGCGGTCGTCGTCGCGCCGGTGAGCACGCCGTTCTCGATTACCGCGCTGCCCGGCACGATCCCGCGCGGCAGACCGGAGCCGTCCGCCGCCGAATAGGTCAGCTCGTCATAGGCGACGTTCAGCCGGCTCCACAGCCCGTCGACGTTCAGTTCGAAGCGGTCGTCGGGCTTCCACTGCACCGCGCCGTTGATGCCGATGCGGTCCCGGTTCTCGCGCTCGAGCGTCGGGCGGATTGCGGTCGGGATCAGGATCGTCGCGCTGTCGAGCGAGCCGTTGCCGTCGGTATCGATCTTGCCGTCGGCCCAGCCGACACCGGTGATCCGGTCCTGGCGGGTGGTGCGTTCGTCGTACACGCCGGCGATCAGCGCGCCGATCTTGCCGTCGGAACTGGCCCAGCTGGCCATCCCCGACAGCCGGGGATCGACCGCGCCGGCAAGCCGCGGCGAACTCGCGGTCGCCGACAGCGACAGCACCGGCTTCTTCAGGTCGAGCGGGCGGAAGGTGCGCAGGTTGATGATCGCGCCGATCCCGCCTTCGTCGAGGTTCGCGCGCGGGCTCTTGATCACCTCGACAGCGGACATGAGTTCGGACGGCAGCGTGTCGAAACGGAACTGGCGCCCGCTCTGGCCGCTGTCGCGGACGTTCTCGTTCACCGCGACCGAGCGATCGTTGAGCGTCACGACCTGGAATTGTGCGCCGAGCCCGCGGACGCGGACGAACACGCCCTCGCCGCGATCGCGCACGATCGAGACGCCGGGCACGCGCTGAAGCGCCTCGGCGATGTTCTGTGCCGGGAACTTGCCGATATCCTCCGCCTTGACGACGTCGATGACGTTGGTCGCCTTGCGCTTCTGCGCGAGCGCGGTGGTCAGGCTGCTGGCATAGCCGGTGACGACGATCTCGGCGGCGTCGTTTGGAGGGGTCTCGGTCGCCACCGTCTGCGGCGCGGCCCCGATGGCGGCGCCGGAGACGAGCAGCGCGCCATTGGGGTCGCGACGCACGGTCAGTCGCGTGCCGGCGATCAGCCGCTCGACCGCAGCTTGTGGCGCCATCGTGCCGTTGAGCGCGGGGGCGGTCATCCCGGCGACGGCGGCGGGCGTGAACAGGATGTCGGTGCCGCTCTGGCGGGCGAGCGCTTCGAGCGCCTTGCCCAGCGGCTGGGCGGCGAGATGCACGGTGACGACGCGGGCCTGCGCTGTGGCGGCGGTGGCAAGGAAGCTGGTCGACAGCGCAGCGAAGGCGGCGCCCAGCACGAACGATCGGCGCAGGCGCCGGCGATTGGTGATCACGGTGTTCATCCCCCCAAGGAAGGCGGCGATGATGCCGCATCTCCTCGACGGGCCGGGATCGATCTACCCCACCCCCCAGCGGCGAAATTTATCCGCCGAGCAGGACCGCGCCCTCCATCGTCCGCACCCGCAACGCGAGCAGCGCCGCGAGCGACCGGCCCAGCGCGACATTGTCGCCCATCCGGTACATTCCACTGACGCGCAATTCGGCGGCCACCGGGTCGGCGATCACCAGCCGCGTCGCGCTGTACCGGTTCGCCTCTTCGGCCACCGTCTTCAGCGTATCGTCGTGGAACGACGCACGCCCGCTGGTCCAGGCCTGCGTCGCGGCAAGATCGGGGCGGTCGATCCGGCCCTCGCGCAGGCGCTCGCCACCGATCAGCCGTCGGGTTGCGCCAGTCGTCGTCACCGCCGCGGTGCCCTGGATCGCGGTCAGCGCCACCCGGTCTTCACGGTCGCGGCGCAGGTCGAACCGCCCTGCCGCCGCGGTCATGGCGCCGCCGCCCGCGTCGATCGTGAACGGGGTGGCCAGCGGCATCACGGTCAGGTCGACTCGGCCGCGCGCGAGCCAGAGCCGCCGTTGCGTAGGGGTCGCAATCACGCGCACACGGGTCGCCGCATCGAGCAGCAGCGACGAGCCGTCCTGCAACCCGATCCGCCGCTGTTCGCCGATCCCCGTCTCGTACGGCGTTGCCGCATAGGCCGCCTGGAACGCAACCGTACCGCCAACCGTCGTCGCCGTCAGCGCCACGAGCCCGGCGATCGCCCGGCGCCGCGTCACCGGCGCCCGCGACGGCGCCGTCCCCGGCACCATGTCCCAAAGATCGGTGGCGCGCTCGAACCGCTCGGCGTGATCCGGGTTCGCCGCGAGCCAGCGCCGAAAGTCGGCTGCATCGCGCGGCGTCGCGTCATCCGCGTTGAGCCGCGCGATCCACTCGGCCGCGGTTCGGTTGCTGGCTGCCCGGTTCGGATCGAAGCGCTGGGAAGGGCGGCCGGGCATCGCGAAACTCACCAACCCTCCGTCCAATCCGCCAAGAAGGTCATCGCCTTGGCCATATGCTTCTCGACCGCGCCCTGACTGATGTCCAGCCGCTCGGCAATCTCGCGATATTTATACCCGTCGATCCGCTGCATGAGAAATATCTCGCGCGTCCTGGGCGTGAGCCGATCGATACCCTCGCGGACCCGCGCCAGCCGCGCCCTCGCGATCATCACCTCGTCCTGGATCGGCGCAGGATCGTGCAGCCAGTCGATCGCCTCCACCGGCTCGCAACGCCCGCGGACCGCTTCCCGGCGAAACGCATCGCGCCCGCGGTTGACGGCGGCATGGACCAGGAATGCCTCGTCGTTGCGGGGCGCGCTCGCCAACCCTGCCATGCTGACATAGGCGTCATGCAGCAGATCCTCGCCATCCGCACGCCGCGTCATCCGCTCGACCTGCGCCCGCAGCCGCGACCATCCCTGCCAAAGGCGACCTGTCCCGGTATCGGTCGTCGTAAGATCGGCTGTGGTCATCGGCCAACCCGGTATGGGCATGCGGGTACAGTTTGATGACGTCGCAGGGACGGTTCGGTGACATCAGCCGATACCGAATACGGGCGCAATCGTGTCCGCTAAAGCCAGCCCTGCCGGAAAGGGGAATGGCGTGACGACCATGTCGGCGAGCTTGGGCTCGACCTCCCCCGTCACGGGTAAACTAGGTCGAACCGATATACCGTAAACCGGCCGGACCCCCTCGGGATTTGTCCCGCATCGGGACTATCCGACGGGCTCCTCCGTAAAAGCACCGATAGAAAAGGTTTTTTCCGGAACTAATCTGGCGTGCAACTCCGATCGCTGAATCGGAGACGGACAAAACACGTCGGGGGGGGATATTTGCAGCGGCTCTGGGCGATCGTCGATCGTAGGCAGCGGACTATCGACTGGCCGCAAAAAATCGGGTTCGGCCTGCGGCTCAGCGGAATTGCGGTTGGACTGTCTGCGCTGTGCAATCGCGCCCGGTTCGAGGCGCAGCGAGCCTCGACGTCCTCGCCTTCTGACCGTGAGCAATGGCAGCGCGAACGAAACGAGCTTGCGTGTGAGCACAGACATCGACGACCCGAACGTCGCCAGCATGAAGAGAAGCATCGGCTAAACGTCGGAAAGCGCCTTCCGACGGGCGTTCCGACGGGTCGGCGGGGCGTCACCGAAGGCCGACGAACTCAATCCGGCGCCGACCCCGTCTCTGGATTGAAGCGGGGGTTGTCGAAGTCGATCGGCGAACGGCCACCCTCAACGGGCATGGCGCCGCTTTCCGCCCAGGCGCGGCACAGCATGTCGCGGAGCATCGCTGCACCCGCGCTAGTGCGCTCGCCGATCAGCGTTCTCACGTCCTTGTCGGCGAAGTTGGAGAAGCCGTCGCGCTTTTCCAGCACATATATCGGCTCCATCTGTCCGCCCGCCTCGTCGAGGAACCGCAGGATCGCATCGAACATGTCGCCGGTACGATGACCCGGCTTTCCTATCCGAGGCGCGATGTCCGCTACCGTGAGCTTCATCCCGTCAACGAAACGGCTTTCGAACCGGCCGTGAATCGATCGATCGGTGGTGTAGCCGTGCGGATTGACGCCGCGCCAGCCGTCGCTGTTGACGGAGTCGTGCAATGGTTGTGCACCGTCGCCGATATAATGACCGAGACGGATGGTATCGAAGGCGCAATGCTGTTCGGCGAAGCTGCTGTCTTGCCCCGCGGCCTGGGCGGCGCGCACGTTGCGCATGCACACTACGATCCGGTCATAGGCCTCGATCGCTGCGTAGGGGAGGGTGCCGGTCCAGCGCACGTTGGTCCGTGCCGCGGTGGCGGGATCGCTGCGCTTGATCTTTTCGTGCTGCTTGAAAACCGCGATCACGAATTCATAGCGGGACCGGGGGATCGGGCGCAGGAAGGTGAACTGTTCGCGGAACCAGCCGTGGTTCGGATCCTCCTCGATCTTCGAGAAGTTTTCGGACGAACCGCGCCAAGCGTCCGGCAGCGATGCCGAGCCTGCGATATAATCGATATGGCGACGCAGGAAGACCGGGCCATCGTCCGGGATCGCCTCGATCGCCGCGCGGTCGATCACGGCGTGCGCGGTGCCGCCCCATGCCAGCGCGGGCGCCGGGAACCAGGCGGACACGGCAAATGCGGCGATCGTCGCTAACAGGGTGGGGCGCATCACAAGCTCCAGACGGGATCAGGGATCAAGGGGATCGCGCGGATCGACGCGCAACGACAGCGGGGAAGGCCGAAACTCCAGTTCGGTCGGAGACAGGCGTCGCCCGACCTGCCCGGGTACATAGCCGAGTTCGGTCAGGTTGCGCTGTGCGAACTGGGCGCTGGCGATCGCGTCGCTCTGGCCCGGATTGCAGACGATCAGCGCGTCCTTGTCGAGCGGTGCCCCCAGGGTGACGAGCAGGCGGCTGGCGTTGCGCAGGTTGGTCGTGGTGTGCCGGGCATAGGGTTCTATGACGATCGCGTCTGCGGGTACGCCGTAGCGTTCGATCAGCGCGGCGCGCATCTGCTCCGCCTCGGTGAACCGGGTGGCGCGAGGATGGGCGCGCCCACCGCTCACGATGATCACCGCGATGTCGCCGCGGGCGAAGCGGTCCGCGGCCAGGCGGATATGGTATTTGCCAAGCGGGCTCAGCGCAGTGTCGGGCGTCTCTGGCCCGACCCCGGTGACGATCATCGCGCTATACCGCCACCGCTTCCAGGCGAGCGACCGCGCGCGCTTCGTGGCGGCGGCGTTCAGTCCGCGGGTCAGCGGATCGAAGCCGATCGCGTCGGTTCGATCGCTGACGTCGAGCAGTGCGAGCGCGAACGCGATGCTCGGGTCCAGCGCGGATATCGCTCCGGCGGGGGGCGTTTGGGACAGCCAGTCGGCAGCCTGCAATCGCGCACGCATTTCCAGCGGATCGATCGTGCCGGCACCGTCGATCTGCGGGTAGCGGGGGATTTGACCGAGACCATAGGTGCGCAGGACGACGTTGACGCCCTCCAGCTCGCGCCGTGCCTGCGCTGCGGCACCGTCGTCGGCGTGCGGCGCGTCCTGCGGGATCGCTCCCGCCACGGCCGAAATCTCGGACGGGGTCCAGACCAGCGCCTGCGTGATGCAGGCAGGATCCTGCGCGCATGCGGTCCGCCGGGTGCCGCGCGCCGTCAGTACCGGTGCGAGCGCGGGATCTGCCTTCAGCCGGTCGCCCGCTGCGGGATCCGCGCCGATCGCCGCGAGTAGCGGGAACAGCCGCCGGGACAGCGCCTCGGTGATACGGTCGCCGGCTGGCTTGGCCGTGAGCGGCGCGACCACTCCCGGCCGCGCCGATGCCGGTGCGCCAGCCAGCATCAGGCCCGCCCCGGCGAGGAACAGGCGGACGCTCACCAGCTCTTGCCGACGACGAGACGGACGTTGCGACCGAAGATCGGACGGCCATAGATCGCCTCGGCATTGCCCTGGCCGCTCAACTGGTCGGTCCGCGTATTACCCTCGGTCAGGCCGTGTGCGTTGAACAGATTGTCCCCGACGACCTGCATTTGCCAGGTGCCGTGGCGCACCGTCACGCCGGCGCCGGTCGTGCCATAGGCGGGTAGCGCGGTGTTGTTGTAGAGATCGACGAAGCGCTTCCCCATATAGGTATAGCGGCCATAGACCGAGACCGCATTGCCGCCGAGATCGAAGTCGAAGCTCGGGCGGATGTTGCCGTAGATCTTGGGCTGGCGAACGATCTGCTTGCCCTCGGCCTGGCTCGGATCGGCGCCGGTCGAGCTCTGGAAGTTCTTGTACTTGGGATCGCTGATCGTCAGCGCGCCGTTGAGCGAGAACCAGGACGTCAGCGCGAGTGATCCGTCGAACTCGACGCCCTTGACCTGCGCTTCGCCGATGAAGGGAATGTTGACGTCGTTGCGCCCGGTGGTCGGGTCGAACGCCAGGAACGACGCGTTGAGCGGGTCGAAATTGGTGTAGAAGCCGGTGACGTACAGATACGAACGACCCGCGGCCAGCTTCAGCCCGGCCTCATACTGGTCGGCGATCGTGGTGAGGATCGTCGGGTTGATGCTCATCACGGTCTGCACGCTCGGCGGCGTCTCCAGATGCGAGGCGCGCCCGTAGAGGCCGATATGCCGGTTGAAGTCGTAATTGGCGCCCGCGGTCCAGTTGGTGACGTGCGGCTTGCCCGTCTGGTTGATGATGTTGCCGGTGAAGGCCCGCGTGGTGTCGTCGGCTAGCGTCGCGGCGTTCCCGAGATTCGCCTGCCCGGTCAGTGCGGCATAGCCTTTGTAGCTATAGCGTTCGTGGCGGATGCCGGCGTCGAACCGTAGGCCGGGAAGGACTTCCCACGTATCGTTTGCGAACAGCGCGATCATCTTCGCATCGGAATTGCCGCGGGTCAGTGTCGCGGCATAGTTGAGCACGCCATTGTCGGTGACCGCGCCGATCCGCGTCCCGGCGGCGTTATAGGCGACGAGATCGAGCGTCCGCGGCTGGCCCGCCACTTCGATCAGGTAATTCTGATAGATCGTCTGGCTGTCCTCGCCGTAGAGGCTGCCATACACGCCGAGCTTGAGATCATGGCTGCCGAAGCCGGTCTCGAACTTCTTGGCGACCGACAGGTTGACCTGATTGGAATAGAATTTCGAATGGATGTCGCGGTACTGGCCCTGCACGACCAGGCCCGACGCGGCATAGGGATCGTAGACGGTATTGGTGCCGGCGAGCACATAGCCAAGCGACGCGACCGGACCGAACGCAGTCGTCGCGCGCGCACGGTAGCCACTCGCAAAGCCGTTCGCGTCGACCGGGTTGGTGGTCGAGTAGAACGCGTTGAAGTCGAGCTTGCCCATCGTGAAGCCGGCCTTGGCGGACACCAGCCAGCCGTCGAACTCTGCGTCATATTGCGTGCCGATGTTGATCATCCGCATATGCCGGCCATCGGCGAGATCGCTTGCCCGGTTCTGCACGACGCCCGCCCCGTCGCGGTAGCGCAGGTCGACGTTGCGCAGCGCTGGCGAGTTCATCGTGCCCGAGAAATAATCGATATAGCGATCGAGCGAGACGGCAGGATTGCGCGGGTCGGCGGTCGGGATCGGCAGGTAGAACACGTTGTGATCGTTGACATAGTTGACGCTCAACCGGAGCGAACCATTGTCTAGGTCATGCTTGATATTGGCACGGAACTGCCCGCCCTTGTCGTTGGGAAAGCCGTTGTCGCGGTAGCCGTCGTGATAGCGCACGAAGCCGCCGACCGCGTAGTAGGTCTTGCCGCCGAGCGGGCCGGATTGCACCACGTCCGCACGGTAAAGACCGGTGTCGCCGATCGTCACCTGCGCCTTGCCGCGCACGTCGTCGCGGCCAGTCACCTCGATCGCATTGATGATCGCGCCCGAATAGCTGGCATAGACGGGGGCAGGACCGCCGCGGACGACCTCGACCCGTTCGGTCATCAGATCGGGCTTCAGGATCGCGTCGCCGCGGAAGAACACGCCGTCATTCTCGTGGAACAGCGGCAGGCCGTCCTGCTGGAAACTGACGAAGCCACCGTCGTTCGGCAGGCCGCGAATACGGTAGATGTTCTGGACCTCACCGCCGGTGATCTCGGTCTGGAAGCCGGGCAGCTGGCCAATGAGGTCGGCGAAGTTGACCGGCGCAATCTTCTCGATGTCGGCCTGCGAGACGACGTTGATCGCATAGGAGGCGTCGAAACGGCGCTGTGCGCGCGTCGAACCCGTGACGATGATGTCGCTCTTCGCGTCCTCGGTTCCCGCGGCTGGACCATTGGCGGCCGCTGGATCGGGCTGGGCTGTAGCGGCAGGGTCGGCTGTCTGAGCATAGGCGGGCGCGGCAATTGCAGCGCTGATTGCGATGAACGCGGCACCGCTTGCGAGAATGGATTTGAGCATGGGTTCCCCCCAGGAACTGACTTGCCAAAATGGCAACCCGGCCCCGTTGGAGTGCAAATGTTACAGCTTGAATTACAAAACCAAAAAAATACCAATTTCGCGTTGGCATGAACGGGACGATCGAAAACTTGCGCGCTCAAAAGAGATGGCCGGACGAAAGGCACGTCCAACTGAGGCCGTCAGTTGGGCGAGACGCTTGAGATTGTACAACTGGCGCGCGCGGGGCATGATCGTTTCAGGATCCCGGAGGGAATGTAAAGACATGAACCGCCTGCTTACTGCATTCGCCTGCCTCACCGCGTTGCTGCCTGCGACGGTGGTCGCGCAGACCGTTGCGCCGAAGACTATCGCGGCCGCTATCGCGTCGCCGACGCGCACGACTGCGAACCGGGCGCGCGATCGCTATCGTCACCCGGCAGAGACGCTGGCATTCTTCGGCGTAAAGCCGACACAGACCGTCATCGAATTCCTCCCCGCGGGGGGCTGGTACACCGAAATCCTCGCGCCGCTGGTGAAGGGCCGCGGGCATTATGTCGCTCTGGTGCCGACCGCGCAGGCCGAACGCACCCGCGCCGGCTTTGCCGAGAAGGCCGCGGCCTACGGCGTGACGCAGGTCGCGACGATCGACTTCAAGACTGGCGCATCCACCATTCCCGCCGGCAGCGCAGACGTGGTGTTGACGTTCCGCAACGTCCACAACTTGCTGATGCAGGACGACCCCGCCGTAGCGAGCCGGGTGTTCAAAGCGTTTTACGCCGCCCTGAAACCGGGCGGCGTGCTAGGCATCGTCGACCACCGTCTGCCCGAGGAGATGGACACCGCGCGCGAGAAGGCTAGCGGGTATATCAAGCGATCGACGGTAATTCGGCTCGCGAAGGAAGCGGGCTTTACTCCCGCCGGGCAGTCCGGGATCAACGCCAATCCCAAGGATACGCATGATCACCCAGAAGGGGTCTGGACTCTGCCGCCGACATACCGACTGAAGGATGTCGACCGCGCAAAATATGCCGCGATCGGTGAGAGCGACCGCTTCACGATGAAGTTCGTGAAAGCGCGTTAAACGATCTGTCCACGGTGAAAAATCTCCGCTTCATGCAGCCAGGCGGAGAACTCGTCCGGATCGGCAAAGGTCTGGCGGATGATCGGAGATTCCCCAGCGAACATCGCCTCGACGAACCATTTACCCGTCAGGTCTCCGTGCATCGGACCAAGCCTGCAAAGCACCGCCACGAGACGACCTTCGCGCATAACGAGCAGTGCCTCGTCATCGCCGGTGGTGACGTCGAGAACGATCTCCTGAAAGGTCACGGTCATCACGCGGCCATGTGCAGGTAGGAGACGTCGAAGCCCGCGGTCTTCCGGATGCCGTCCCAGTCTGCAATCGTTACACAGCCTTCTTTACGGCTGATGACCCCGTCATCCTCAAGCGCCATCAGCATTCGATTGACGTGGACGATGGTCAGTCCGGTGGCATCCGCGATGTGGTCCTGGTCCATCGGCAGCACCAGGGATTCCGGACCGCCCAAGCCCGCTGCCTCGCGTCGCACGGCGAATTCGCAGAGCATGTGCGCGATGCGCGACTTGGCATCGCGCTGGCCGACGTTGAGAACCCACTCGCGAAAGATGGAGGCGTCGATCAAGGTGTCGCGCCAGAACGCGTCGCCAACCGTCGGTTGCGCCCTGATGATATCTTGGAGCGCTGCGATAGGGATCCACGCGATCGTCGCATCGGTCAGCGTCTGAATGCCGTGATCCGCGGTCGGCAACAACAAGTGCTGCAAATCCATGATGTCGGCGGCGAGGTGGAACGACACGATCTGTCGGTCACCATTGGCCGCCAGCTTGTACCGGAAGGAATAGCCCTCCAGCAGGACGCAACACGCCGTCATCGTGTCGCCCTGATGCACCAGGTGCGTCCCCGCGGAGACCGACTCCAGGCGAATCGGCAGCGCTGTAATGGCTTGTCGATCCGCGTCGTCCAATGGAGCGAGGCGCTCGAGTTTTTGGATCAAAGCGGCGAAATGGTCAGGAATGAATTGGGTCATCGGTATCCACGCAAGTCAGAACAAGCGCTAAGCGATTTTACGCCGCTTCCGGTTCCTTCGCGAATATGTTTCGTCGCTCACAGCATCGACCGGTTTTGTTGTAGCGGGCTCAGCAGGTGGAGATCGCCAACTGCTCGAAAACGGATCGGCTTTCACGGCGTGGTCGAGCGCTGTCGGCCTAGCGCCTCAGGCTCAGCGAGGATCGCGACGAGATCGCCGACCTTCGTCCCGGTGCTTATCCGAACGCGTAGGCTTGGTGGCGTATCGACTTCGATTCGAGCCGCTGGTGTTCGGGCCTTAATGTACGTTACTACGATTCATCAGACGAGCATCACTATAATTGACGTGAGTTAACGGCGCTGGCGACGCAGCGCAGTATAGAGATTGGGTCGAAGAGCGGACCCGCCGCCATTAATAGCAGCGAGAGATAGCGATGACAGACAATAGCACTCCGGACTATTATCAGCGGCGCGAGCAACAGGAGCGTGCCCTTGCGGCATCATCGGTTTCTCCCGTAATTGCATCCGTGCACCAGGATATGGCTGATCGCTATGCCCAGTTGGTGTACAAGAAGGGCGACAGAGCGCAGCGCACTTGAAGACGCGGCGCTAACGTTCGGATATTCAGAGACCTTTTCTCGCGTCGGGATACCGTGTCGCCGATCTGGTTCCTCGGACGGTTCCGCTGAGACCGTCGCTGGCGCGAGATGGCGGGCCGACGAAAATGCAGGACGCTCGGCGAGCTCGCTGGTACGGACGGCCGTACGCGGACGCGGTGCGATGAGGTGTTTGGAGTGTTCGAACGGTTGGAACGAGACGTGCGGCGTCTGGCGCTGCTCTCTATCTTGCTGGTCGGTCTCGGTGGATGCAGTGCCTTGTCGCACGGGTTCCTCAATTCGCAGGGGCCGGTAGCCGGGCACGAGCGCGACTTGTTCGTCACCGTCTCGATCATATTGATGTTCGTCGTTGGACCCGTCCTGCTGCTGACACCGCTGTTCGCCTGGCATTACCGGCTGTCCAACCGCGGCGACGCGTACAAGCCCAAATGGAATTTCTCGTGGTGGGTCGAGGCGCTCATCTGGGTCCCGCCCGCCGGAATCGTGATCGGGCTTGCCATGCTGCTGTGGCACTGGACGCAGATCGACGATCCGTATCGCCGCCTGCCGGGCGCCGCGCCGGTCGAGGTGCAGGCGATCGCGCTCGATTGGAAATGGGTGTTCGTTTATCCCGAGCTCGGCGTCGCGGTGGTCGATCGACTGACGATTCCCGCCGGGCGCCCGGTGCATATCCGGCTGACCAGCGGCACCGTGATGCAGTCGATGTTCATCCCGCAGCTCGCCGGCCAGATCTATGCAATGGGTGGCATGACGACCGAATTGAACATCCAGGCGCATCGGCCGGGACGGTTTCGCGGCGAGAACACGCAGTATAACGGCGCGGGGTTCCAGCAGCAGAAGTTCGCCGTCGTGGCGGTGTCGCCGGCGGACTATGACCGGTGGGCGACCGCCGCACACCTGGGCAAACGGACGCTCGATGCGCGGATGTGGCGGCGACTGTCCGCGCGGTCGATCATCACGCACCCCGTCGTGTTCGCCCATGTGACGCCGAACCTGTTCGAGCATGTCCTGGCGGCGTCGGGCGGCATGACCCATTCTCACCCGAAGGCGCTTCGATGACCGTTTCCGTTCCTTTGTGGCCCGCGGTGCTGGGCAGGTTCGGGTGGCAGGACCTGCCCTTCGTGCGCGCATGGGAGAACCCGACGATCAGCGAACTGATCGGCGCGTTCGCGGGGGCGCTGGTGGTGGTCGGCGCCGTCGTGGTTGCGGCGCTGCTGACGCGGTACGGCAAGTGGCGGTATCTGTGGACCGAATGGCTCACCAGCCTCGATCACAAGAAGATCGGCATCATGTACATCGTCGTGGCGTTCGTGATGCTGTCGCGTGCGCTGGTCGAGGCGGTGCTGATGCGGATGCAGCAGGCGGTCGCGATTGAAAATCCCGGCTTCCTGTCGCCCGATCATTTCGGCCAGCTCTTCTCGACGCACGGCTCGATCATGATCTTCTTCATGGCGATGCCATTCCTGACGGGGATGATCAACTACGTCCTGCCGCTGCAGATCGGTGCGCGCGACATGGCGTTCCCCTGGGCCAATTCGATCGCGCTGTGGCTGACCATCGGGGCCGCCGGGCTGATGATGACCAGCCTGGTGGTCGGCGAGTTCTCCACTGGCGGGTGGAGCGGCTATCCGCCCTATACCGAGCGCGCGTTCAGTCCCGGCGTCGGCGTCGATTACTGGATCTGGGCGGTGACTCTGGGCTCGATCGGCTCGACGATGGCGGGGATCAACATCGCCTGCACGATCTACAAGCAGCGCGCGCCCGGCATGGCGTTCATGCGGATGCAGATGTTTGCGTGGACAAGCCTGTGCACGTCGATCCTGATGATCTTCGCGATGCCGCCACTGACAGTGGCCACGCTGTTGCTCGCGCTCGACCGCTATCTGGGGTTCCATTTCTTCACCAACGACCTCGGCGGCAACATGATGAACTACGCCAACATGTTCTGGCTGTTCGGCCATCCCGAGGTCTACATCCTGATCCTGCCCGCGTTCGGCGTGTATTCCGAAGTCGTGTCGACCTTCTCGACCAAGGACCTGTACGGCTATACCTCGCTGGTGATCGCGACGATGGCGATCGCGGTGCTGAGCTTCACCGTGTGGGTCCACCACTTCTTCACCATGGGGCAGTCGGCGAACGTTAACGCCGCCTTCGGGATCGCGACGATGACGATCGGCGTGCCGACGGGCGTGAAGATCTACGACTGGATCTGGACGATGTTCCGCGGGGAGGTGCGGTTCACCGTGCCGATGCTGTACGCGCTCGCGTTCATGATGACGTTCGTGCTGGGCGGTTTTACCGGCATCATCCTGGCGATGCCGCCGCTCGATTACCTCGTCCACAACACGCTGTTCCTGGTCGCGCATTTCCACAACATGCTGATCCCGGGGCTGCTGTACGGGATGCTGGCGGGCTATCATTTCTGGTTCCCCAAGGCGTTCGGGTTCCGGCTGGACGAGCGCTGGGGGCGGATGGCGTTCACCTGCTGGGTGGTCGGCTTCTACCTCGCCTTCTTCCCGCTCTACGTGCTGGGCGCGAGCGGGATGGCGCGGCGGACGCAGGCGATCTTCGAACCGTCGTTCCGGCCCTGGCTGTACGTTGCCTGCGTCGGTGCGTTCATCCTGCTTGCGGCGCTCGCATCGCTCGCCATCCAGCTCTGGGTGAGCATCCGCGACCGGGCCTCGACCCGCGTCGAGGCGGGCGACCCGTGGGACGGCCGCGGGCTCGAATGGTCGATCAGCGCACCGCCGCCCGAATACAATTTCGCGGTCCTGCCGCAGATCGACGGACGCAACCCGTTCTACGACCACAAGCATGACGAGGGCCAACCCGATCCCTACGCCTCGCCGCCGTCCTACGAGGACATCGTCGTGCCGCGCGGTAGCGCGACCAGCGTCGTGATCGGGCTTGCCTCGGCGGTCGCGGCGTTCGGCCTCATATGGGCGATCTGGGGCCTCACGATCGTCGCGATCCAGGTGATCGTTGCGGCCGTCGTGCTACGCAGCTTCGGCCGCGATCAGCACCGGACCATCCCCGCCGCCGAGGTGGCGTCGGAGCACGAAGCATGGCTGGCCCGCGTCCGTGCGACACATCCGATCCCGCGCCAACTGGAAACCGCCGCGGTCAATCGCGGGCTGGCGGAGATCGTCCGGTGAGCGAGCCCGAACTGGCGCATGCCGGCCTCAACCTCGGCGCGACCGGCGAACTGACTCAGGACCAGGCCGAGACCGCGATCTTCGGCTTCTGGATGTTCCTGATGAGCGACGCGGTGATCTTCGCGCTGCTGTTCGCGACCTATGGCACGATGATCGCGAGCACCGTCGGCGGCCCGACCCCGGCATCCGAGTTCAAGCTGCTGCCGGCGTTCGTCGAGACGCTGTTGCTGCTGACGAGCAGTGCCACCTTCGGCCGCGCGACGCTGGCGATGAAGTACGACGAACCGCGCCGCGTGCTGTTCGGCTGGCTCGGCGCGACGCTAGGCCTCGGGCTCGTCTTCCTCGCGCTGGAAGCGGACGACTTTGCGACGATGTTCGCGCACGGCGCCTATCCGATGCGCAGCGGCTTCCTGTCCTCGTTCTTCGCGCTGGTCGGCCTGCACGGCCTGCACGTCGCGGTCGCGTGCTTCTGGCTGATCGTGATGGTCGCGCAGGTCTGTGCGTACGGGCTGGATGCGCGCGTGCGGATCAACCTGTTGCGGCTGGGCCTGTTCTGGCACCTGCTCGACATCGTCTGGATCGCGATCTTTTCGGTCGTCTATCTGCAAGGACATATCGGATGAGCGACCGCACGCGCGAACTGCGAACCTATGTGGTCGGCTATGTCACGTCGCTCGTGCTGACGATCGCGGCCTTTGCGATGGTCCGCTGGCCGTCGTTCGGCGCGCGCGCCGTCTTCGGCACCGTGCTCGCGCTCGGCCTGGTGCAGATGGCGGTCCAGTTCCGCTGCTTCCTCCACATCAGCCTGAAGCGCTCGTCGCGCCACGACCTCCAACTCATCCTCTTCTCGACGCTCATCATCGCGCTGATGGTGTCGGGAACGCTGGTGATCCTGTTCAACCTGCGCGGGCGGATGATGGGCTGACTATTGCTCAATCCATCGCGGCGCGGATTGCCGCGGCGGCGACGAACGGTGCGCCTGCGACCAGCAGGAGGCTGACCGCGGCGAGCAGTTTGATCGCGCCGGCGCTGCCCGCCGGATCGAGCGAGCCCGCGCCGAAGATCAGGAGCGGGACGGCGAGCGGCAGCATGACGAGGCCGCCGACCGCACCGCTGCCGGCACCGCCGCGGACGCCCGCGACCAGCGCGCTCGTCGCGACCGCAAGCGCCGCGAGGCCCGGCGTGCCGATCGCCAGCCCGATCTCGACGCGCACCAGCATGTCGCCCGACAGACCCAGCAGGCCAGCGGCGATAACTGCGGCGAGCATGAGCGGCGGGCCGAAACTCAGCCAATGCGCGATCGCCTTGGCCGCGGCGACGAACGGCATCGACACGCCGCGCACCACCAGCTGATCGAACACGCCGGCGTCGAGATCGGGGCCGATCAGGCGCTCGACCGGGAGGAGCGCCGCGAGCAGCGCCGCGGTCCAGATCACGCCGCCGCCGATCCGCGCGAGCAACGTCGCGTCGGGGCCGATCGCGAACGGGAACAGCGTCGCGACGAGCAGGAAGAAGCCGATGACCAGCGTCGCGCCGCCGCTCGACAGGCTGCGGCGGAGGTCGCGGCGGATGAGCGCGATCACGCCTGGATCTCGTCGATGACCGGCACGGCGAGGCGAATCTCTTGCGCACCCGGCATCGCGAGCGGCAGGTGCGTGGCAACGACGACGGTGCCGCCGCGCGCACGATGGCCGGCGATCGCGAATTCGAGCCGCGCGACCGACACGGCATCGAGGCCGTTGGCAGGCTCGTCGAGCAGCCAGACGGGCGCGGCGCTTGCCACCACGCGGGCGAACGCGGCGCGGCGACGCTGGCCGGTCGAGAGCAGGCGAACCGGGATGTCCGCCAAGCCCGCGAGATCGAGCAGGGTAACCGCGCCCCCGACGCGGCTGTCGGGGTCGGCGTCTCGGACGGGGTCGAGCGAGGCCCAGAAGCGCAGGGCCGACACGAGCGTCCGGTCGCCGTCGAGCGCGCTGGCTTCGGTAAGCAACGCCCGGTCCGCGTCGCAGGTCACCGTCCCGGCGAACGGGGCAAGCAAGCCGGCGGCGATGCGGATCAAGCTCGACTTGCCGACGCCGTTGGGGCCGGTGACGGACGCCGCGTCGCCGGGTCCGAGTACGAACGACAGGCTCGAGAACAGCACGCGGCCGCTGCGCGCGCAGGCGACGGTCTCGAACCGGAGAGTCACGGCGTCCCGTCTTCCGCGGTATCTTCGACAGACTCTTCCAGCGCGTGCATGTCGTCGTCGCTAAGGCCGAAATGATGGCCGATCTCGTGGATCGTGACATGCGCGACGAGGTCGTCGAGGCGGACGCCGGTCTCGATCCATTCCTCGAGGATCGCGCGGCGGTAGAGCACGATGCGATCGGGCATCGTCCCTGAATCCATCGACGATTTCTCGCCGAGCGGGCGGCCATGGTACAGCCCCGACAGGTCGAGCGGGTGCTCCAGGCCGAGCGCGGCGAGCGTTTCGTCGTCTGCATACTCCTCGACCGCGAAGACGATGTCGCCGAGATGCGCCGCGAACTGCGCGGGGAGCCGGGCGATCGTCGCCCGCGCGATCGCCTCGATCGCGTCGGCACCTGGTGCTTCGCCGTAGAATGTCGCTTGCCCGCTCATCCGCTCAGCCATACGCGGTGGCGAACGATAGCGGCAAGGGACACGCGGATGATCGAAGCGCTGAACGAAACCGAGCGGGCCGAGGCGCTCGATGGGCTGGACGAGTGGGATTACGACGATGCGCGCGATGCGATCACGCGGACGATCGTGTTCGCCGATTTTGTCGAGGCCTTCGGGTTCATGACTCAGGTCGCGCTGATCGCCGAGCGCGCGAACCATCATCCGGAGTGGAAGAACGTCTGGAACCGGGTGGAGATATTGTTGACCACGCACGATGCGGGCGGGCTCAGTCCGCGCGATATCGAGATGGCGGAGGCCATCGACGCGATCGTGGGGGATGCGTGAGGGGCGGGTGAACTAGGAGCACCAAACTTCTTCCCCCCTCCCTGAAAGGGAGGGGTTGGGGGTGGGTTGGCCGGTTGGTGGGCGCGACGTGTCTATAACGGGCCGACCCACCCCCTGCCCCTCCCTTCCAGGGAGGGGAGACCGTTGGCACTGGGGCGTAGACCGGTCCCTTACCCCTGCACCCGTCGCCCACCCCGCATCCGCTTGCGCAGGCTCGCCGGCATCCAGCGGGCGGCGAAGGCCATGCGGTGCGCGGTCTTGCCCACGAACGTGTGGACCTTGTCGCCATGGACCGCGGCCCAGGCCGCCTCGGCCACCTTGTCGACGCCGGTGAGTTCGAGGCCCGCCCCCGTCACGGTGTCGCGGATCGAGCGGTTGCTGCCGCCTGCCGCCGAATCCAGCAGCGGCGTGTCGATGAAGCTCGGCACGATATCGCGCACCTTGATGCCGTCCGCGGCCCATTCGCCGTCGAGCGCCTCGGTGATCGCGCGCACCCCGAACTTGGTCGCGGAATAGGGCGCAAGGCCCGCCGAGCCGTAGATCGCCGAGGCGGATGCGGTGTTGAGCAGGCAGGAGCCGGGCGTGCGCTTCAGATACGCATGGCCGATCCGCGCGCCGTTGAGCGCACCGACCAGATTGACCGCGACGACTCGGTCGATCTCGGCGAACTCGGTCTGCGCGAGCGGCCCGCCCGAACCGACCCCGGCATTGTTGAACAGCACGTCGAGCCGGCCGCCGGTGGTCGCGACGAACGCGTCGAGCGACGCCACCCACGCGTCACGGTCGCGCACGTCCATGTGATAGGTTGTCGCCATCCCCTCGGGCAGCAGCGCGGCGGTTTCGGCAAGCCCGGCGACGTTGACGTCGGCGAGCCCGACCCGCCAGCCCTTGCGCGCGAACAGAATCGCGGTGGCGCGACCGATCCCCGATCCGCCGCCGGTGATGAAAATGCTCTGCTGGCTCATGGTCGCCCCTCTCCATTTGATTTTGCGGTATGTTTCCCGCATCCTCCGCGCAGATGCCAGACAATTCACCAGCACTCGGTTTCGAACGAGTCACCAAGCGATACGGGTCGACGGTCGCGGTCGATACGGTCTCGCTGGAGATCGCTCCCCGGGCTTTCGTCGCGCTGGTCGGCACGTCGGGATCGGGCAAGTCGACCTTGCTCAAGACGATCAACCGATTGGTCGAACCGAGCGAAGGCCGCGTGACGATCGACGGCGCCGACGTCGCCGCGGAGCCCGCGCCCGACCTGCGGCGGCGGATCGGCTATGTATTCCAGAATATCGGCCTGTTCCCGCACATGACCATCGCCGAGAATATCGCGATCGGGTTGCGGATCGCGGGGCGCAAGGATGAGGCGAAGGTCGGAGAGCTGCTCGACCTCGTCGACCTGCCACGCGATGTCGCCTCGCGGATGCCGGACGCCCTGTCGGGTGGCCAGCGCCAGCGCGTCGGCATCGCGCGGGCGCTCGCCCCGGGGGCGAAGCTGCTGCTGCTCGACGAGGCATTCGGCGCGCTCGATCCGGTGACCCGCGATGCGCTGGGGACGCGAATTCGCGAGCTGCACGACCGGCTCGGGCTGACGACGATCCTGGTGACTCACGACATGGCGGAGGCGCTGCTACTCGCCGACCGCGTGCTGGTGATGAAGGCGGGGCGGATCGTCGCCGATGCGACGCCGACCGAACTGGTCGCGGGCAAGGGCGGCGACGACGCACAGGCGCTGGTGCAGGTGCCGCGCACGCAGGCCGAACGCTTGCAGGCATTGGTGGCGTGAGCGCCTTTCTCGACGCACTCGGCCGCGTACCGCCGCTGCTCGCCGCGCATGTGCTGTTGTCGGCGTCGGCATTGCTGCTGGGAATCGCGATCAGCCTGCCGCTGGGGATCTGGTCGGCGCGCAACGCCACTGTCGCGCGAGTCTCGCTCGGCTTTGCGAGCTTGGTGCAGACGATTCCGAGCCTTGCCTTGCTCGCCTTGTTCTACCCGCTTTTACTAAGCCTCTCGACGCTGGTCGGCGGCGGGATCCCCGCGCTCGGCTTCCTGCCGTCGCTGATCGCGCTGACCTTGTATGCGTTGCTGCCGATCATCCGCAACGCGGTGGCGGGACTGCACGGGATCGACCCGGCAGTGATCCAGGCGGCGGATGCGGTCGGCATGACGCCCGCCCAAAAACTGCGGCTGGTCGAGGCACCGCTGGTGGCGCCGGTCCTGATCGCCGGCATCCGTACCGCGGCGGTGTGGACGATCGGTGCGGCGACCTTGTCGACGACCGTTGGTCAGCCGAGCCTTGGCGACATGATTTTCGCCGGTCTCCAGACGCAGAACTGGGCGCTGGTGCTTGCCGGCTGCGTGTCGGCGGCGGCGCTGGCGCTGGCGGTCGATGCGCTGATCGGCGGAATCGAATACGGCTTCCGCGTGCGGCGGCGCTGGCTGTGGATCGCGTGCACCGCGGTACTGGTGGCGGGAACCGCGCTGGCGACCGCGCCGCTCTGGCCGAGGGGCGGCGACGACCGGACCGTGGTGGTCGGCGCGAAGAATTTCTCCGAGCAATATATCCTCGCGCGGCTGATCGGTGATCGGCTGGAGCGCGCGGGCTATACGGTGCAGTACCGCGACGGGCTGGGTTCGGCGGTGGTGTTCGGGGCGCTCTCGACCGGGGATATCGACGTGTATGTCGATTATGCCGGGACGATCTGGGCGAACGAGATGAAGCGCCGCGACGTGCCGGAACGCGCGCCGATGGTCGCGGCGATCGGCGACTGGGCGAAGCGCGCGCACGGCGTAGGGCTGATCGGGTCGCTCGGGTTCGAGAATGCCTATGCGTTCGCGATGAAGTCGGACGCGGCGAAGTCGAAGGGGATCGCCAGCCTCGATGATCTGGCGAGTGCATCGTCGAGCATGACGCTGGGCAGCGACCTGGAATTTTTGGAGCGGCCCGAATGGGCGGCGGTGAAGCGCGCCTATCCGCTGCGGTTCGCTAAGACCACGCCGTACAGCCCGACCTTCATGTACCGCGCGCTGGCGAGCGGGAATGTCGATGTGATCTCGGCATTCTCGTCGGATGGGCGGATCGCGGCTGACGGGCTGACCGTGCTGACCGACCCGCGGCGCGCCATTCCCGGCTATGATGCGATCCTGATGGTCGCGCCGAAGCGCGCCGCGGATGCCAAGTTCGTCGCCGCGCTGAAGCCGCTGGTCGGGCGCATCCCGGTCGAGGCGATGCGCGCCGCCAACTACCGGGTCGACCGCGATGCGGACAAGCAGACGCCCGAGGCCGCGGCGACGTGGCTCGCGAATCGGATCGGGCGTTAGCTACGACTGCGTGACCCGGTGCGCGTGGCGCCGATCCGTCCTAAGGTGCGGTGTCGGCTCGCCATCAACCTTTGGCTCGTCACCAAGGCGGGCCGGCACCTCCCGCGCATGACGGGCGATGCTTACGAGGCTTCGGCGATCAGCTTGGCGGCTTCGGGCGTGTTCCATTCATATCCGCCGGTCATCCGCCACACTTCCTTGCCGGCCGAATCGTACAGGATCGTGGTCGGCAAGTTCGCCTGGTAGGCGAGGCTGAGGCCGAGCTTGGTATCGAGATACGGCTGCAAAGCGGCGAATTTCTTCTGTGTGAAGAACGGCGTCACCTTCTCCGCACCCTGCATGTCCTGGCTGACCGCGATCACCTGAACCTTGCCGGCCTGCGACTTGGCGGCGGCGTCGAGCGTCGGCATCTCGGCGACGCACGGCGCGCACCAGGTCGCCCACAGGTTGAGCAGCAGCGGCTTGCCCTTGAACGACGCCAGCGTGACCGGCTTGCCGTCGGGCGCGGTGAACGCGACGGCCGGACCGGCCTCGCCCTTGTGGCTGCGATCGAGCTTTTCGGCGCTGGCGGTCGGGCCGGTGGCTTCGTCGGGGGCAGGGCCGGGCGCGACTTCGTCGGCTGACGCCGTGTTCGCCGCGACGACGTTGGCTTGCTCCGGCGCGGGCGATTTCCTATCGCAGCCGGCAACCAGCAGGCCCAGTCCCACAAGACCGATGATTGGGCGCGAATTGAACACAGGACGCAACAACATGGACGGTTCCAATTCGATGTGGGGTGGGCGGTTCGCCGAGGGGCCAGCCGCGGTCATGCGGGAGATAAACGCCTCGATACCCTTCGACAAGCGGCTCTGGCAGCAGGATATTGCCGGATCGAAGGCGCATGTCGCGATGCTCGGCAAACAGGGCATCGTCTCGGCGGAGGATGCAGCGACGATCTCGGCCGGGCTCGACACGGTCGCCGCGCATTATGCAGCCAACGGCGTCGAGGAGGATCTGGTCCTCGAGGATATCCATATGCAGACCGAGGCGCGGCTTGCCGACGCGATCGGGCCGGTCGCTGGCCGCCTCCACACCGCGCGGTCACGCAACGACCAGGTCGCGACCGATTTTCGGCTCTGGGTACGCGATGCGATCGACCAGGCGCTGGCGGCGCTCGCCGGGTTCCAGGCGGCATTGCTGACGCGGGCCGAAGAGCATGCGGCGAGCGTTATGCCCGGCTTCACGCATCTCCAGTCCGCGCAGCCCGTTACGCTCGGCCATCACCTGATGGCCTATCATGCGATGATTGCGCGCGACGTCGGGCGGTTCGCGGATGCCCGCGCAAGGATGAACCGCTCGCCGCTCGGCTCGGCCGCGCTGGCGGGGACGGGTTTTCCGATCGACCGCGAGATGACCGCCGCCGCGCTCGGCTTCGACGGCCCGATGACCAATTCGCTCGACGGCGTCAGCGACCGCGATTTCGCGATCGAATATCTCACCGCCGCGACGCAGACCTCGCTGCACCTGTCGCGGCTCGCCGAAGAGTTCGTGCTGTGGGCGTCGCAGCCGTTCGGGTTCGTCGCGCTCAGCGATCAATGGTCGACCGGCAGCTCGATCATGCCGCAGAAGCGCAACCCCGACGCTGCCGAGCTGGTGCGGGGGCATGCGGGGCGTATCCTCGGCTGCATGACCGCGCTGATGGTGACGATGAAGGGCCTGCCGCTCGCCTATTCGAAGGACATGCAGGACGACAAGCCGCCGGTGTTCGAGGCGCACGACCTGCTCGCGCTGTCGATCGCGGCGATGACCGGGATGGTCGAGAGCGCGACGTTCCGCACCGATCGGATGCGCGGGCTGGCGGAGAGCGGCTTTGCGACCGCGACCGATCTCGCCGACTGGCTGGTGCGCGAGGCGGGGCTTCCCTTCCGTGAGGCGCATCACGTGACCGGACGCGCGGTGAAGCTGGCGGAGGAGCGGAAGGTGGCGCTCGACGCGCTGCCGATCGAGGACCTCAAGGCAATCGATGCGCGGATCGACGAACGCGTGTACGGCGTGCTTTCGGTCGACGCGTCGGTCGCCAGCCGGACCAGCTTCGGCGGCACCGCGCCGGACAATGTACGGGCGGCAATTCAAGCGGCTCGGGGAGAAGCGGCATGAAACGGGTTCTTGGACTAGGCGGACTGGCGTTGGCGAGCCTTGCGCTCGCCGGATGCGGCGCGGCGGACGGGTTGCAACCGGCGGAGGGCAAGGCGCTCCCGGTCGCGCCCTATGGCGCGACGACCCCGCCGACCCCGGCGCAATTGCTGACGCCGACGACGCAGCAGCGGCCCAAGCGCAGCGACGAGCTGATGACCCAATCCCAGGAGCGGCGTAGCGACGAGTTCGACCTGCCGCCCCCCAATTGAAGACCTGATCCATGGACCATTTCGCGTATCGTGACGGCGTGATGCACGCCGAGGACGTCGCCCTGCCGGCGATCGCCGAGGCCGTCGGCACGCCCGTCTACGTCTATTCGACCGCCACCTTCCGTCGCCACGCGCAGGTATTTCGCGATGCGCTGAAGCCCGCCGGCCGCGTCCACCTCGCTTACGCGATCAAGGCGAACCCGAACGTCGCGGTGCTGCGCGTGCTCGCCGACGAGGGGTACGGTGCCGACGTCGTCTCCGCGGGCGAGATGCAGCGTGCTCTGGCGGCTGGCATTCCGGCGTCGGACATCGTGTTCTCGGGCGTCGGCAAGACCCGTCGCGAACTGGCGCAGGCACTGGAGGCCGGGATCGGCCAGTTCAATCTCGAGCTGGAGGAGGAAGGTGAAGTCCTCGCCGCGCTCGCGCATGCCCGCGGCGAACGCGCGCCGGCGGTGCTGCGCGTGAACCCCGATGTCGATGCCGGGACGCACGCGAAGATCTCGACCGGCCGCAAGGAGAACAAGTTCGGCGTGGCGATCGACCAGGCGGTCGCGATGTTCGATCGCCTGTCGAAGCATGACGGGCTCGACCTGCGCGGCGTGGCGATTCACATCGGCAGCCAGCTCGCCGATCTCGCGCCGCTCGAGGCCGCCTATGCGCGGATCGGCGAGCTGGTCGCCGAACTGCGCGCGGCGGGGCACACGATCAGCCGCGTCGATCTCGGTGGCGGGCTCGGCGTGCCCTACCGGCCCGGCGACGAATTGCCGAGCCCGGCCGAATACGGCGCGATGGTCGCGCGCGCGACTGCGGGGTGGGACGTCGAACTGATGTTCGAGCCGGGCCGCGTGATCGCTGGCAATGCCGGCGTGCTGCTGACCGAAGTCATTTGGGTGAAGCCGGGCGTCGTGAACCCCTATGTCATCGTCGACGCGGCGATGAACGATCTCGCGCGCGTCGCGATGTACGACGCCTATCATGACTTCGTCGCGGTCGCGCCGAGCGGCGCGCGGATGACCGCCAACATCGCCGGCCCGGTGTGCGAGACCGGCGATACCTTCGCGATGGGACGCGACATCGACGCGGTGAAGTCGGGCGATCTCGGCATCTTCCGCACCGCGGGCGCGTACGGCGCGACGATGGCGTCGACCTATAACAGCCGCGCGCTGGTGCCCGAGGTGCTGGTCGACGGCGACCGGTTCGCGGTGGTTGCCGACCGGATCCACCCCGAGACGATCCTGGCTGCGGAGCGCGTGCCGGAATGGCTGAAGCGGTGATACGCCCCGTCGCGCCGCTCCAGAGCCTGCCGCTGTTCGTGCGGCTGGCGGGGCGCCCGGTGATGCTGCTGGGCGAGGGTGAGGCGGCAGATGCCAAGCGACGCTTGCTCGATCGTGCCGGCGCGGTCGTGGTCGGCGAAGACGCTACGGCCTCGCTCGCGATCGTCGCGATCGACGACGAGGACGAGGCGCTGGCGGCGGTCGCGCGGTTGAAGGCGCGCGGCATCCTGGTCAACGCGGTCGATCGCTCGGCCTATTGCGACTTCACGCTCCCCGCGATCGTCGACCGCGCGCCGGTGCTGATCGCGATCGGCACCAGCGGCGTTTCGGCCGGGCTGGCGGCGGCGGTGCGGCAGCGGCTGGAGGCGCTCGTGCCAAGCGATCTCGGCGCGTTGGCGAACGCCCTGCAAGCGGCCCGTGGCGCGTTGCGCAAGCGCTGGCCCGACATGGGCGACCGCCGGCGTGCGCTGGCGACCGCGATGGCAGCCGGTGGGCCGCTCGATCCGCTGTCGCCGGTGCATGATGTGGACGCATGGCTGTCCACGTCAGGCTCCCCTCCCTGGACGGGAGGGGCAGGGGGTGGGTCGGCCAGTGATGTGCCTTCCGATTCCCAACCAGCCGACCCACCCCCAACCCCTCCCTGCCAGGGAGGGGAGCAGGTCTTGATCCGCCTAACGTCCACCGACCCTGACGACCTGACTCTTCGTCAGGCACGCGCGCTCGCCAGTGCCGACCGGGTCTATCACCGCCCCGACGTACCCGCCGCGATCCTCGACCGCGCACGCGCCGATGCGGCGCGGCTGTGCGAAGCGCTGCCGACGGAGCCCGGTGATGGCCTGACGGTGGACGTGGAAATGACGCGGTGAGCGGCTTCGGGTTCCGCATCATCGACGGCAAGGCGACGCGCGTCGACGTGAAGGACGCGCTCGACGGTAAGGCCGACCTCGTCTGGGTGCATCTGTCGACGACCGCCGAGCACGCGCAAACCTGGCTTCGCGACGAGGCCAAGCTCTCCGACTATGTCGTCGATGCTCTGACCGCGACCGAGACGCGGCCGCGCTGCGAGGCGGTCGGCGATGGCGCGTTCGTCAACCTGCGGGGGCGCTCGCACGAGGAACTCGATACGTCGGACCTGCTCGCGTCGGTCCGGATCTGGGCGGTGAAGGGCCAGGTGTTCTCGGTCACGCGGAAACCGTTGATCGCGGTGACCGAGGTCGAAAAGCTGGTCGAGCACGGCGAGATGCGCGATCCAGGCGACCTGATCGCCGCGTTCGCGACCGCGATCACCACCGACCTCGATCCCGATGTCGCCACGCTCGGCGACGAACTCGACGATTGCGAAGAACAGCTCGACGCGCACCGCGTGTTTGAACTGCGCCGCACCGTCAGCAAGGTGCGTGTTGCCGCGATCAGCTACAAGCGCTTCCTCAATCCGCAGCGCGCGGCGCTCGAAAAGCTCGCGGCCCTGCCCGGCGACTGGCTCGCCGACGACGATCGGTTGCATCTGTCCGCCGCCGCCGACCGCGCGGCGCGGATGGCCGAGGAACTCGAATCGATCCGCGAGCGCGCGGCGCTGATCCACGAGACGTTGACCGACCTGCGCGCCGAACAGATCGACAACCGCTCGCTCGTCATCTCGATCGCCGCGATGGTGTTCCTGCCGCTGACGTTCCTGACCGGGTTGTACGGCATGAACGTAAAAGGGCTGCCCTATGCCGAGGAGCCATGGGCGTTCGATGCGATCGCCGGGGCATGCACGGTGCTCTCGATCGCGATCATCCTCTATTTCGCCGGACGGCACTGGTTCCAGCGATAGCCGTCACGCGGCGCTGGCGGTCCGCCACGCCTGGGCAATCTCGTCGAGCATGTCGGCGGAGTCGCGGAACGGCGCCGGATCATGGCCGAGCGAGGCGTTGATGACGGTTTTCCGCGCGCCGCCATATACGCGAGCGAGCGTTTTCGAGACCTGGCCGCCCTTCTCGAAATCTAGCCCGGCTTCGAGCGCGAACAGGATCGCGGTGGCGCGCGTGATACGCTCGCTCTTGATCGCGAACTTGCGATGTTCGCAGGCCCAGGCGGCGGCGCGCAGCGCGGCGACGAGTTCCTTGTAGAGCAGTTGCACCAGCGCCGGGCCGTCGGCAGTGGCGGTGCGGCCGACGGCGTCGATCTGGCGGTACGTCGCGAACGGATCGCGCAGGAGCGTGGAGGCGTAGGTCACGAGTCGCTCTTGTTCCACGCGGCGATCTGGTTGGTGAGGAAGGTCTGCGTCGATTTATACGCCGACACCCGCGCGTTCATGCTGGCATATTGCTGCGTTAGGCGCGTGGTGAGCTGCGCGGACTGGTCGGTGACCTTGTCCTGCTGCTTGGCGACATCGGCTTCGGCGGCGGTATAGCGCACGGTCGATGCGCCGAGCCCGGTCAGCGTACTCGTCGCGCTGGTTGTCAGCGCGGTCAGCGCCGCGGACAGGCCGAACGCGTTCGTTCCCGACGGCGCGAACATCGCTTCGATCGTGCCGGGGTTCGCGGCGATCTGTTTGGCGAGCAGCGCGGAGTCGACTCGCAGCGTGCCGTCGGTGTTGGTCGCGACGCCGATCTCGGACAATGTCCGGGGCAGGCCGGCCACGGCGCCGCCGACCAGCGGCTTCAGCGTCAGCGCTTTCAACGATGCGAGCAGTGCCTTTGCGGCAGGGTCGGCGCGGAGGGTGCCGGTGATCGGGTCGGTCTGCTCGGTGATCGTCGCGAACACTTCGTTGTAGGTCGTGACGACGTCGTTGACCGCCTGCGTCAGCGCGTCGGTGGGCGCGGTGCTGGTCAGCGATACCGGCACCGTCGAGACGGCATTGAGCTGCAGCGTCACGCCGTCGATCAGGTCGCCGACCGTGTTGCTCGGACGCTCAACCGCGATGCCGTCGACGGTCAGCTGCGCGTTCTGCGCGGTCGACACGAGGCTGGTCCTGGTCGCGGTGCTGCCGCCAATGTCGAGCGCGTTGCCCGTCGCGCCCTTGAGCGTGAAGGCACTGGCGCTGCCGGTCGCGCCCTTGACCGACAGATAGGCGCCGCCGGTCGCGTCGGTGACGACGGAGGCGGTGACCCCGCTTTTGGAGGCGTTGATGCCGGCGGCGATCGCATCGATGCTGCCATCACCGATCGCGACGTCGATGGCCGGGCCGCTGCCGACGGTCAGCGTCAAGGCGCCCGTTCCCAGCGATGCGGCGCGGCTGGCGGCGGGGACCGCGGTCGTTGTCCGCGCGACCTGGCCCGAGGCGAGGCGCGTGACGGTGACGCTGGCCGACAACCCTGTCAGCGTCGCGCCGGTCAGCGCCGAGGCCGACAGCACCGCCGCGTTCGAACTGGTCGGCTGGGTCTGCAACGTGCCGCCCTTCACCAGATTGGCGAGCGCGGTCGAAAACCCGGTCATCGTGCTTTTGAGCGAACCGACGCCGGAGATCTGCGCGGTCAGTGTGTCCGACTTCGCCTTCAAGGCCGCCGTGCGCGCGGCGAACTGCGCGGTCACCAGCGACGAGACCAATGTTCCGGTGTCGACCCCTGATCCCGCGCTCAATCCCGTCAGCAGTGCCTGCGTCGCGGTGTTGACCGCGCTTTGCGCCGTGGGTGCCGGGGTCGGCGTGGCCGTCGTGCTGGTGGTCGAAGTTACCATGGCGAAATCCCCGCACGTACGCGCTCGTCCTCTAGAACGACCGCACGGCGGCGTTGTTTAGGCATTTTTTACGCCATTCTCGTCGAAGCGCGCATCCTTCGGCACGGTCACGAAGGGTTGGATCCCGCCCGCGGTGCCGCCGGCCGCCGCGTTCAGCCCGAACACGAAGGCGAGTACCGTGGCGATCGCGGTGTACAGGTCGTCGCGGACCTCCTGGCCCTCTTTGCTGGTATAGTAGACCGCGCGCGCAAGGACGGGATATTCGAGGATCGGCACTTTGCCCTCGCCGGCCAGTTCGCGGATCGCCAGCGCCGTCGCGCCGCGACCCTTGGCGACCACCACCGGTACCTGGTCCCTGCCGCGATCGTAGCGCAGTGCGACGGCGAAATGCGTCGGGTTGGTCAGCACGACATGCGCCTCCGCGACCGACTTGCGCAGGCCGCCGCTCGCCATCGCACGCATCTTCGCGCGCATCTGGCCCTTGGCCTCACCGTTGCCCTCGGTCGACTTGTGCTCGTCCTTCACCTCCTGCTTCGACATCCGCATCTTGCCGAGCCGGCGGATGATCTGGATCGGCAAGTCGATACCGGCGATCGCGCACAGCCCGAACGCCATCGCGATCAGGATCGCCTTGAACGTGCCGCCGAGCGACGACAGCGCCTGGTTGAGATCGGCGGACGAGGCGAGGCCCATCGTCGTGTGCGCCGCGTTCCACAGCATCCAGCCGCCGATCGTGCCGAGCAGGATCACCTTCAGCAGCGACTTGCCGAGCTCGATCCAGCCGTTCGATCCGAAAATGCGCTTCAAGCCGGCGGCGGGATCGACCCGGCTGTATTTCGGCGCCATCAGCTTGCCGTTGAAACCGAGCGCGCCGAGCGCGCCCTGGCTGAGGATCGCGGCGGCGATGGTGACGACGAACAGGCTGATCAGCGACGGTGCGAGCTTGCCGCCGGCGTCCATCAACGGTCGCCACGGCGAGAAATCCTCGACATCGGCGTGGGTGAACTGGAAGCTCGACGCCATCACCTGCTTGCAGGCGGTGATGAGCTGCGGGCCGGCATAGATCAGCCAGCCGACGCCGGCGACCATGCTGAGCGCGGTGGCGAAATCGCGCGAGCGGAGGATGTCGCCCTTTTCGACCGCATCCTTCTTGCGCTTGGCGGTTGGGGATTCGGTTTTTTCGCCCGAATCTTCAGACATGGTGGGCTTCAGACATGGTGGGCCTCGGACATCAGCCGAGCACCAGGGTGTCGGCGGCGGACAGCCCCTCGCGGACGATCACGAGCATGTAGTCGCCCATCGTCGGGAACGCGATCGCCAGCGTGATGACGCCGACCGCGAGGCTGGCGGGCAAGCCGACCGCGAACAGGTTCAGCGCGGGCGCGGCGCGGCTCAGCATGCCGACGACGATGTTGAGGCAGAGCAGCAGGAAGCCGACCGGGAGCGCGAGCAGCAGTCCGGCGAGAAACGCATAGCCGCCGAAGAACGCGATCGCCTTGAGCCGCTCGATTCCGATCCACGCGGCGCCGGGCGGGAACACGTCATAGCTCCGCACGATCAGGTCGATCAGGATCAGATGGCCGTCGACCGACAGGAACAGCAGGGTGAGCATGATCGAGAAGAATTGCCCGAGCGCGGGGCTGGATTTGCCGTTCTGCGGGTCGATCGACGAGGCGAAACCGAGCCCCATCGCGCCGCCGATCACTTCGGCCGCGATCATCGGCGCGGCGAACGCGATCTGGAGCACGAAGCCGAGCGCGAGCCCGACCAGCGCCTCGGCGGCGGCAGACAGCATGGTCGTGACCGAGAAGATCTGCTGCGGCGGGACGATCGGATGCGCCGCGAGCACGAGGAACCCGATCGCGCCCGACAGCGTGACGCGCACGGTGACGGGGACCGAGACGTTGCCGAACACCGGCGCGGCGATGAACGTCGCGCCGATCCGGATCATCACGAACAGGAGCGCCCAGAGCTGCGGCTCGATGCTGAGTCCGAAACCTAGCACGGCGCAGACCGCGAGAGCGCGCACGCTGCGCGCCACGCGGGCAAGCCCGGCCGGCCTCGGCACAGCCGAGGACCGACGACTCGGCTTTGCCGCGGCGGAGTCATGGCAGGGCAATCGGCCCCGCCGCGGCGAAGCCGCGTCGTCGGACGGGGGCTTCGCCCCGCCGGCCGGGCTTGCGCTGGCTGCGCGGGCGTGGCCACGCTGGCGCTGCGCCTCACTTCACCAGATCCGGGATGCGCTCGAAGATCCCGATCGTGAAATCGCTCAGCAGTCCCAAAATCAGGCTCCCGAAGATCAGGATCGACACCGCGACCACGACCAGCTTCGGCACGAACGACAGCGTTTGCTCGTTGATCGACGTCGCCGCCTGGATCATGCCGAGGATCAGCCCCGCCAGCAGCGCCGGGATCAGGATCGGCGCGCTGGCCAGCGCCAGCACCCACATCGTCTGGTTGGCGACGGTCAGGAAATATTGCGCGTCCATGGCTCTAGGTCGCGAACGAGTTGGCGAGGCTGCCCATCGTCAGCGCCCAGCCGTCGACGAGGACGAACAGCAGCAGCTTGAACGGCATCGAGATGATCGTGGGGCTGAGCATCGCCATGCCGAGCGACATCAGCACGGTCGCGACGACGAGATCGATGACGATGAAGGGGAGGAAGATCAGGAAGCCGATCTGGAACGCGGTCTTCAGCTCCGACGTGACGAACGCGGGGAGCAGCACCGAGAAGGGGATGTCGAGCGACGACACGTAGGGGCCGGACTTGGCCATCTGCGCGAACATAGTGACGTCCTTGACGCGCGTCTGCTTCACCATGAACGCGTGCAGCGGGACGCCCGCGGTGGTGATCATCTGCGTGCCGGCCAATTGGCCTGCGGCATAGGGCTGGATCGCGGTCGTGTTGATCTGGTTGATCGTCGGCGCCATGATGAAGAAGCTGAGGAACAGCGACAACCCGAGCAGCACCTGGTTCGGCGGCGTCTGCTGCAGGCCGAGCGCCTGGCGCAGGATCGCGAGCACGATGATGATCCGCGTGAAGCTGGTCATCATCAGCAGGATGCCCGGCAGGACCGTGAGCAGTCCCATGATGATGAGGACTTGCAGCGACAGCGACAGCGAACCACTCTGGCCGGTATTGCCCGCGGCCTGGCCGCCGAGCTGGCCGAGCGCGCGATCGACCGCGTCGCCGACGGCGGGCGGGGTCGGGGCGGGGAGGCCTTGCGCGAACGCCGGCATGGCGAGGAAGAGCGCCAGGAGGAGGGCAAGCCCTATCCACACCAAGCTGTTTCCCCGCGAACGCAGGGATCCAGGACCAAGCAACGCATCGTTCGCAGCTCCTGGATTCCCGCGTTCGCGGGAAAACGGGGAGCGTTTCGGTGCGGTAAACAGGGCAGGGCCCGACCCCTTGCGGGTCACCGTCGGACGAGCAACAGCGCTCATGCGTCGACCTTGTCGATCAGGTGCACACCACCGCGACCGACCGAGACCAGCAGCCGGCGGCCCTCGAAATCGATCACCGCGAGGCGCAGGCCCGGCGAGATCATCATCGTTTCCTTGACCCCGATCAGCCGCGTCGACGGCTTGCCCGGAATCCGGCTCTCGAACTTGCGCCACAGATACAGGCAGCCGAACATCAGCCCGCAGACCAGCGGGAGCAGCACGACGAGCTTAAGGATATAGGTCCAGAGCATCGAGTTCAGCCGCGCCCGACGAGAGATTTGTCGGGGCTGACGAGCTCGGTCATTCGCACTCCGAAGCGTTCGCCGACCGTCACCACTTCGCCTCGGCCTATCAGCGTGCCGTTGACGAACACGTCCAACAGTTCGTTCGCCTGGCGATCCAGTTCAATCACGCTGGATTCGCCGAGCGCGAGTAGTTCGCGCAGCGTCAGGCTGGTCGAGCCGATCTCGACGGTCAGCTTGACGTCGACATCCTGGAGCAGCCGGAAATTGGCGGCCACCGCGGCGTCTACAGGGAAGCCTCCGGTCATGTCGTTCATGCTGCAAATCCTTCGTCGAAACGGGTAATCGAGGTGAGCTGGATGGCGGCGAAGCCATTGGAGGTTCCGACCGTGCCGCAGCCGAGCCGGTTGTTGCCGACCATTACCGGCACGTCGCCCGAGATGGTGATCGGGATCACGTCGCCGGGCTTCAGGTCCATCAGCATGGTCAGCTTGACGACCGGCTCGGCGAGCACCGAGCGGATCGGGAAGCGCACGTTCATCGCGGCGCGCGTGAGTTCGTTGCGCCAGGCCGGATCGGGCTCGGCCGACTTGCCGACGACCTTGGCGGTCAGCGACGGCGCATGCGGCTTCAGCGCGGAGACGGGATAGACGAGATCGAGGAACACCGGCTTTGCAGAGCCCGCCGAGATTCCGAAGCGCGTGACGATCATCGCGTCCTCGCCGTCGAGATCGGCGATCATCGCCGGGTTCACCTCGACGCGGGTCGGCACGAAGTCGAACCGCGCCATCGGCTCCCACGCGGTCTTGAGCGGGGTCGCGATCATCTGGCCGATCCGCGCGACCATCGCCTCGGCGGCAGGCGAGAATTCGCTCGGCAGCATATGCGGAGCGGCACCGGTGCCGCCGAAGAACAGGTCGAGCATTTCGAGCACGAACTTGCCGTCGAGGATGCACAGGGCCTGCGCCATCCCCGGCGTCATGATCAGCGGCAGCCACGCGGTTAGCGCATCGCTGCGCTCCGCCCGGTAATCGGTGAAGCGCTGGACCACCAGGGGTTCGGCCCAGCAGCGGACTTCCTGGCGGAGCAACGGCTCGAACACGCCGCGCAGGCCGCGTGCGAACCGGGCGGAGAGATGCTGCAACGAATGCAGGTCACCGAACGGGTTGAGCTTGGCCCCGCCCAGCACGCCCTGATGCAGTACGCCGTCCCTGGGCGCGCCGGAGCGCTCCCGGTCGCGTCGCTCGCGTGTCTTTGCTGAGGCCTCGTTAACCATGCTTCACTGAACGACGAAACTGGTAAAGTAAACGTTACCGATGCCGCCGAATCCTTCCTTCTGCTTGAGCGTATCGTTGATCGCTTTCGCCAGCCGGACCTGCAATTGGCGCTTGCCGTCGCTGCTCATCACCTGCTCCTCGGTGGTGTCGCCGAGCGCCATCAGGATCGCCGAACGGACCGCAATATCGTTGATCTTGAGGTTGGTAATGACCGTGTCATCGTACGGCGTCGCGACCGCGATCCCGACCTGAACGAAGTGAACCGAGTCCTGGAGATTGGAGAGGAACTCCTTCTCCATCGGGTAATAGGTCGAGGCATATTTGTCGCCGCCTTGCCCTGCGGGGGGCTTCATCCCGTGGTTTTCAGGCGCCGCCTCTTCACCGCCGTGGCCACCACCTTCGCCGCCTTCCTCCGCATGCTTCTGCTCGCTTTTCGGGACGAGTTTCGGCTTGCCGTCGTCGACGTCGGCATGGCCGCCGCCGCCGATCAGCCCGGAGCCGGAGGCGTACACCCCCGCGCCGACGCCGCCGCCGACCAGCACCAGCGGCGCGACGCCGCCGATCAGGATCGTCTTCATCTTGCCCTTCTTCTTGAGCGCTGGCTCGGGCGTATCTTTCGTGTCGCTCATGTCGGGATCCTTCGGTTCAAGCGATTCTGATATCGTCGGTGTCGGCGTCCGCGGTCACGGCAGCGGCCGGGGCGGGGCGATTCGGTGTCTGTGGTGCGGCGGGCGCGCGCTGCTGGCTGGCACCGGCATCGCCGCCGCCAAGCGATCCTTGCGCAAGCTTCAACCCGCGCGCTTCGGCGAGTTCGGCGAGTCGTGGTTGCGCCTCGGCCAACATCGTCCGCGTTGCGCCCTGCTCGGCGTTGAAGTGGACGTGGACGGTGTCGCCGTCCGTCTTCAGCGACACGTCGATCGCACCGAGCGCGTCGGGGACGAGGCGGATGCGCGTGTCGACCGCGTCGGCGGCATCGCGAAGCAACTCGATCCGCGCGATCATCGCGTGCGGCCAGCGCTCCTGCCGCATGTCGAGCGGCGCCTGTTGCGTGTCGGAGACGGCGATCTCGTGCGCCGTCCCGACACCGATTGGGGTGAGCGGGGTGTCGGACGGGGCGGCGGGTGTGTCGGTTTCGCCCTGCCTCTTGGTCGCCGCCTGGATCGCAGCGCCGAACACCATCGCCGCCGACGCTACGGTGCCTGGCTGCGGTTGCGCGATCTCCGGCAGTGCGGCGACGAGCGCCATGGGGGGCGTGTCCGGCGTGGCCCATCGCGAGGTTTCGGTCGTTGTCATCTCGACCGGGGTTTGCACGGTCGCCTTGACCGGCGGCATTGCGGCCATGATCGCGGCGGCTATCTGCATTGCCGACGAGCCGGTCGTCTGCGGGCCAGGGACTAGGGGATTGGCCGGCGGCAACTCGATCGGTGCGGGTGCCGCGACTTGCGGTTGCGACTGCGCGAACAGCGGGCGGATCGGCTTGGCGGCAGGCTGGGTCGTCGTCGGCGTGACTGCACCGTCGACCGCTGTAGGAGTGACCAGCGTCGCAGGAGATGCGGCCACGATGATCGGGTGCCAGACAAACGCGGGGTCGGGCGCGACCTGCATCGGCGGCAAGACGTTGCCGGTCCCGGCGTCGTCCTGCCGGGGTTCGTCTTCGCCCGGTAACGCGATCGGTGCGTCCGGCTCGGGATCCTCGCTGGCGTTCGCGAAGGAGTCCGCGAAATCCCGTGACGCTTCGCCCTTTGGGGCGGCCGGCGACCGCGAGGGAGAGGGAATAGCTGTAGAAAGGATCGCGGTCTGGATCATGCAAGGCATCCGAGTTCGGGCAGTCAGCCGTCACTCAGCAAGGATCGTGCCGAACCTTTCGGAACGCCGGCGACTCCTCCATCGCGCGGATCGCCTTGATGACCGCGTCGGCATCGGCGCGCGCTAGCAGCTTCTCGACCGCGCTCTGGTCGCGCTTGGCGGCGCGGGTCGCCTCGGCGGCGCGCTCGACGTGACATTCCGCGGCCCGGACACGCTCGACCGCGGCATTGGCGGACTGTTGCAGGCGCTCGCGGTAATGTGCGGCGGCACCCAGCGATACCGCGACCTGCGTCTCGTGGATCGGCGCGACCGCCTCGGCGAGCAGCGCGATACGACCGGAAAGCGCCTGCTCGCTGGCGAACTTGTCGTGCGCGCGCGCTTCGTCGGCGCGGGTCAGCCCGAGCTGGAGCGTGCGGACGCGGTGAATGCGCGCGAGAGTCTTGCCGCGCGCGTCCATGTCAGCCGCCGAACACGCCGGTCAGCTCGGCAACGGCATCGGCGAGCGATACGGTTTCGTCGGCGTCCTGACGGATATATTCCATGACGGCCGGATGGCACGCGATCGCCGCGTCGATCGCCGGGTCGGCACCGTGACGGTACGCGCCCATCAGCACGAGATCGCGGTTTTCCTCATAGGTGGCGAGGTGACGGCGAAGGGTCCGCGCGGCCTTGGCATGGGCTGCGTCGACGATATCGGTCATCACCCGGCTGACCGAGGGACCGATGTCGATCGCCGGGTAGACGCCGCGCTCGGCGAGCTGGCGGTTGAGGACGATGTGGCCGTCGAGGATCGAGCGCGCGGAATCAACCACCGGGTCGTTGCCGTCGTCGCCATCCGCCAGCACCGTATAGATCGCGGTGATAGAACCGCCGGTGTGGACGTCGACGCCGGCACGCTCGATCAGGTTCGGCAGCATCGCGATGGCGGAGGGCGGATAGCCGCGCGCGGACGCGGGTTCGCCGAGCGCGAGGCCGATCTCGCGACCGGCATGCGCGACGCGGGTCAGCGAATCCATGATGAGAAGAACCTTCTTGCCCTCGTCACGGAAGGATTCTGCGATCGCGTGCGCGCGCAACGCCCCTCGAATGCGCAGGACCGGTGAATGGTTGGCGGGGACCGCGACCACGACCGAGCGCTTGCGCGCCGCACCGGCAACCTTGGTTTCGAGAAAGTCTGCAACTTCGCGGCTGCGTTCGCCGATCAGGCCGATGACGATCACGTCGGCTTGCGCGGCGCGAACGATCATCCCGAGCAGCACCGACTTGCCGACGCCCGAGCCGGCCATGATGCCGACCCGCTGGCCTTGGCCGATGGTGAGGAGGCCGTTGATCGCACGAACGCCGACGTCGAGCGGTTCGCGCACGCGGCCGCGATCGAGCGGCGACTGGAGTTTGCCCGCCAGCGGCCAGCGCCCCGCGCCGCGGATCGGACCAAGCCCGTCGATCGGCTTGCCGGCGCCGTCGACGACGCGACCGAGCAGCGCCGCACCGACTTCCGCCTCGCCCGGCGCGCCGATCGGCTTGACCGGCGCGCGCGGAAGGAGCGCGGCGGCGCCGCCGAGGTTCATCATCAACGTCCGGCCATTGCGGAAGCCGATGACTTCGGCCTCGACGCTCGCAGCGCCTTCGCCGACCTGGCAGACCGTGCCGACGGGCAAGGTCAGCCCGACCGCTTCCATGAGTAGGCCGTCGAACGAGGCGAGGCGGCCGGAGACCTTTGGCTTGGCGGTGAAATCGGCGTTGGCGAGGGTTTCGAGATAGTCGGCGGTGAAGCGGTTTAGCATTTGGGCACCGGCACCCGGTCGATCGCGCTCGCCAATTGATCGAGCCAGAGTTCGGCACCGTCCTCGACGATCGTCGACGCGCTTTCGAGCACGAAGCTGCCGCGCGCGACGCTCGGGTCGCCGGCCGCGAAGATCGATTTGGGCAGGCGGCCTTCGAGCAGCGCGACGTCATCGGGGTGAACGCGGAGCAAAGCGGATTCGGCGGAGTCGGACAGGAGTTCGGCGGCCGTCTCGATCCGGCCAGCGAGCACGTCCGGCGCGATGCCGACTTCGCCGACCAGCTTGGAGACGAGGAACAGCACGGTCTGGCGGAGTTGCGCCGCGACACGGTCGCGGTCGATCCGGTCGGTGCCGAGCGAGGCGGCGAGGTCGTCGAGCAGCGCGCCGTCGCGGTTCGCACTGTCCTGCGCAGCGGCGGCTGCGGCGGCGAGGCCTTCCGCAAACCCGGCGGCATGCGCGGCGGCGAGCGGATCGATGAACGACGATTCGCTCGCCGGATCGAGCGGATCCCAGCCGGCGGTGGGGTTCACGTCCTTGTCCGCCGGGCTGAAATGCTTCGGCTCGGTGGCAAAGTTCGGCGACGAGAAGTTCGAAGTCGGGCGGACGGTTGCGCGCTCGCGGATATCCGCGGCGGCAAAGCCCGATGGTGGCGCGAACGCCCCCGCCAGGATATGCGCGGTGGTCGTGTGGCGCGACGCGAAGCCGGCGGTGAACCCGTTAGACATAATCGTCGTCGCCTCCACCCATCTGGATCGTGCCGTCCTTGGCCAGCCCGCGCGCGATCGCGATCATCGCCTTTTGCGCTTCGAGCACCTCGGCGAGTTTCATCGGCCCGCGTGCCTCCATCTCGTCGCGGATGCCGTCTGCGGCGCGCGCCGACATGCAGCCGAGGAAGCGGTTGCGAACGCCCTCGTCGACGCCCTTGAGCGACTTGGTCAGGATCTCGCTGTCGACGTTGCGGATCAGCGTGCCCAGATTCTTGTCGTCGAGTTCGAGCAGGTTGTCGAAGACGAACATCGCCTCCTCGATCGCCTTCGCCACGTCGCGGTCGATCTTGAACAGCTTGGGCATCACGCGCTGTTCGGTCGCCTTGCGCGCGCCGGACAGGATCTTGGCCGCCTCGCGCGTGCCGCCCAGCGTGACGCCGGCCGAGCCGGGCGCCGACGCCGTGCGGTTGGCGAGCACGATCTTCAACGTCTCGACCGCCTCGGGCGTGATCGGTCCGAGGCGTGCGATGCGGTGGAGGATGTCGGGCTGCACCGCGTCGGGCAACAGCTCGAGCACCTGGCCACCGATCGACGCGTCGAGATTGGCGATCAGCACCGCGGCGATCTGCGGATGCTCCTTCTCGATCATCGCCGCGATCTCGGGCACGTCGAGCCAGTCGAGCAGTTCGAGTTCGCACGCGGCCTCGGGCGGGGTGATCCGCGCGAGCACGCTTTCCGCTTTCTCTGGCCCCAGCGCGCGGTTCATCACCGCCTCGATCTGCGGTCGGGGGTCGAATCCGATCGCGGTCCGCTCGCGGGCGCGGCCAACGAAATCGTCGAGCACGTCCTCGACCTCCTGCTCGCTGACGTCGGCAACCTTGAACATCGCCGCGCCGAGTTGGCGGACCTCCTCGGGCTCCAGCTTCTGGAGGATCGCCGCAGCTTCCTCCTCGCCGACGAGCATCATCAGCACCGCGGCGCGCTCGACACCGGTATAGGTCCTGATCGCGACGTCGCTCACTTGGCGTCGGCCTTTATCATGTCGCGGACAGCGAGAGCTGCGCGCGTCGGATTGTCGCGCGTGAAGCCGCGGACCGCGCCGATCCGGTCGTCATAGCCGCGCGTGTTCTCGAGCTGGTCGAGGCTGACGGGGGCGGCGACCGCCATGCCATCGCTGCCGCCGATCGGCTGGCCGAGCGCGGGGCGCGTGCCGGCATCGTCGCGCTTCTTCATCAGCGCCTTGGCGATCGGACGGACGCCGAGCAGCAGCACCAGCAGCGCGATCACGATCGCCGTGCCGTTGCGTGCGAGCACCGGCAGCCACGCATTGTCATACCAGGACGGGCCGGTATCGGCGGCCGCATCGACGCCGGCGAACTTGCGGCTGATCACCGTGACGTTGTCGTTGCGCGCCTGGTCGAAGCCGACCGCGCTTCTGACGAGATCGCTGATCTGGTTGATCTCCATCGCGGTCCGCCGGCCCTTTTCCGGATCGCGGAGCAGGACCGCGACCGACAGGCGCTTGACGCCGCCCGGCGTGGCGCGCGTGACCGACACTTCGCGACCCAGGTCGTAGGCGCGCTGATACTGGTCGGATTGCTTCATCGCGTCGGGCGCGGCGCCACCGGCGACCGGCTGCGCGCTGCCCGAAGCGCCGTTGGCGGCCTGCGGCGTCGACAAGGTGCTCGCCGCCGGTGGTGTGTTGCTCAGCGCACCCGGAATACCGCCTGGCGCACCAGCGGCGCCGTCCTTCTGGTTGCCGGTCCAGTTGCCCGTCTCGGCGCGCAACACGCCCTGCTTCTCGTAGCTTTCGCGCGTCGCCTGGCTCTCGTCGAGATTGACGTCGGCCTGCACTTCGGCGGTGAAATTGCCCGCACCGACCAGCGGCGTGAGCAACGCGATCAGCTGCGTGCGATACTTGTCCTCGATGCGGCGCTGGATATCGATCCGCGCGTCGCTGGCCGCGCCCGCGCCGTCATTACCGCCGGCCTTGGTGAGCAGCGCGCCCATCTGGTCGACGATCGTCACCGCCTCGGGCTTCATCCCCGGTACCGACGAGGCGACGAGGTTGATGATCGAGCTGACCTGCGCGTCGCTCAGCGAACGGCCGCCCTGCAATTTGAGGATCACCGACGCCGACGGCGCGGCGTTGTCGCGGACGAACACGGAGGCCTCGGGCATGGCGAGATGCACGCGCGCCTCGGCGACCGCGTCGATCTCCTCGATCGACTTGGCCATCTCGGATTCGCGCGCCTGGCGCAGGCGTTCGCCCTCTACGGCCCGCGAGACGCCCATCGGCAACTGGTCGAGGATCGCGTAACCACCGGGCGCCGCTTTCGGCAGGCCCTGGCCGGCGAGCAGCATCTTCGCGCGACTGTAATCGTCTTCGCCAACCGTCAGTGCGCCGGTGCCCTCGTCGATACGGCTCTTGATGTTCGCGGTGGTGAGCGCCGACGTGACCGCGGCCTTGTCGGAATCGGGCAGGCCGCTGAACAGCGTCTTCTGCGTCGGCGTCGACAGGCTCATCCACGCCAGCGCGGCGGCGGCGATGAGGCCGACCATAAAGACCATCGGCAGCGACCGGCGTACCGCCGGCTGCGCCATGACGCCCTTGATCTGTTGAAGGGGGTTGGCGAACCGTTCGGTGCCGCCGGGTGAAGGGATGAGTGCGGTGCTCATGTCAGACCGGCATGCTCATGATATCCTTGTAGGCGGACAGCAGCTTGTTGCGGACCTGCAACGTCGCCTCGAAGCCAACCGACGCCTGCTGGCGGGCGAGCATCACTTTCGCGATGTCGACCGTTTCGCCGCGCTCATAGCTTTCGCTGAGCTTGGCGGCCTGGGTCTGGCCGTCGTTCACGCTCTTCAGCGCGGTTTCCATGGTGTCGGCAAAGCTGGTCGGCTTGGCCGTCTCGGTCGGTGCGACAGTCCCCGACGCCCCGGCGCGCGAGAGCGCCTGGTTGCGTTCGAGGATCTGCGAGCGCAGCGCCATGACGCGGTCGACGCTCATCGCGCCCCCACCAATCCCGCTGACGCCGCTCATGCCGAAGCCGCCCAGTTATGGACGCTGCCGATATCGTCACCCTGCTCGCGCGCCTTGGCGAGGCGATAGCGCAGCGTGCGTTCGGAGATGCCGAGCCGCTTGGCGGTCTCGATCCGGCTGCCGTTGCACGCCTTCAGCGTCTCGCGGATTGCGGCGAACTCGCTCATCTGGACGATGTTGCCCAAGGTTTCGGGTTCGGCCGATGCTGCAAGCGGCGCGATCGGCGTCACGACGGCGGCGCGCTGGAAGGTCATCGACACCGGGCGGTCGAACACGATGTGGCTCGCCTCGATCGTGTCGCCGCCGCAGAACAGCAGCGCGCGCTGGACCACGTTCTCCAGCTCGCGGACGTTGCCCGGCCAGTCGTGCAGCATCAGCTGCTCGATCGCGGCGTGGCTCGGCCAGGGAATGACATTGCGGGCGCCGGCGTGACGCAGGATCAGCGTCGCGGCGAGTGCGGGGATGTCCTGCGGGCGTTCGGCCAGCGACTTGGTCGCGAGCGGGAACACCGCGAGACGGTAATAGAGATCGGCGCGGAACCGGCCGGCGGCGACTTCGGCGTGCAGGTCGCGGTTCGCGCAGGCGATGACGCGGACGTCGATCGGCTGCGGCACCGACGCGCCGAGCGGCACGACCTCGCGCTCCTGCAGCACGCGGAGCAGTTTCGCCTGCAGCTGGAGCGGCATCTCGGCGATTTCGTCCAGCAAAATCGTTCCGCCGTTTGCCGCGCGGAAGAACCCGTCGCCGCCGCTGGACGCGCCGGTGAACGCGCCCTTCTGGTGCCCGAACAGCAACGCCTCGAGCATCGATTCGGGGAGCGCGGCGCAATTGATCGCGATGAACGGTTTGTCCTTGCGCGCCGAGCCATTGTGGATCGCGCGGGCGAGGACTTCCTTGCCGGTCCCGGTCGGGCCGTTGATCAGCACGGTGATGTCCGCGGCGGCGACGCGCTCTGCCAAGGCGAGCAGCGCAAGCGATTCGGGGTCGGCCGCGGTCGGCATGTCGGGACCGCCGATCAGCGCACGGGCGAAGCCGTTGCCCACTGCGGTGTCCTCGGCGGCAAAGCTGATCCGCGCTGGCGAACCGTTGCGCGAGGGGGTCACTTCACGACCTTTGCAGCCGATCACGACGGTGCGCGCGGGGGCGGTGATACCCTCGCCATCGGCGACCAGGAACAGGTCGTTCACGCTCGGCTGTGCGGTCTCGAACGAACCGATTCCGAATCCTTGGGCGCGGAGCGACGAGACGAGAGCATATTTCCGCGAAGTGACCGCGGCCGATGGAAAAATAGAGCGCATTGAGTTCCCCCTGAACGATCCAGGGAATGCGCGGCTGGTGGTAAACTTGCGGTTAAACCCTGCCGGCTCCGGCAGATTATTTCCGGGCGCGTTTGCGCGGATACACGCGTGCAGGTTCGCGCGCGTGGGCGCGCGCACGAGCGCTCACGAGGGGCGGCTCGCCGTGCATTTTTTCGCTTAAGTCCGGTCCGAAGCGGTCGTTACCCACTGTGACGGATCGGCACTTCGCCATGGGGGCGGCGCGGATCGTCGAAGATCACGGAGTTTTTTCATGACTGTCATCGGCACCAACATCTCGGCCATGCGCGCCACCAACGCATCGACCAAGGCGTCGACCATGCTCGCTACGTCCATGGAGCGTCTGTCGACCGGCAAGAGCATCAACTCGGCCAAGGACAACGCAGCAGGCCTCGCGATCACCGCGTCGATGACGTCGCAGATCAAGGGCATGAACCAGGGCATCCGCAACGCCAATGACGGCATCTCGATGGCACAGACCGCAGAAGGCGCGCTCGACGAGGTCAGCAACAACCTGCAGCGCATGCGCGAACTTGAAGTGCAGAAGACCAACGGCACCTACTCCGCGAGCGACATCGCCAACATCAAGACGGAGCAGGATGCCCTCGCCAAGCAGATCACCAACGTCTTGAGCAACACCACGTTCAACGGCGTGAAGTTGTTCGACGGCAGCGCCGGCCAGGTTGGTACCGCGCCGGTTGCAGGATCGGCTCAGGTCGGCACGGCCGCTACCCAGGGTTCGGCGCAGGTCGGCCAGGTCGGCGATGCCGATTATGCCGCCGCCGTCGCGCCGACCGCCGCCTCGACCGGCTATAAGCCAGCCGTCGCGGCTGTCGCCGCATCGCCCGACTACAAGGCCGGCACCGGCAAGGTTTCGATCCAGGCGGGCGCCAACGCTACCGACTCGATCATCCTCGATCTGGGTTCGAACCTGACGGCTGCCGGCGGCATTGGCGGTGTCGTGAACGGTGCGACGGCCGTCGCGTCCTCGGATACCAGCCTTAAGGACTACGACACGGCGATCGCTAACGTCTCGAACCGCCGTGCCTCGCTCGGTGCGTCGCAGAACCAGCTGCAGTCGGCGGTCAACAACCTGACCTCGAACGCGACCAACCTGTCGGACGCCAAGAGCCGTATCGAAGATACCGACTTCTCGGCAGAAACGACCGCGCTCGCCAAGGCGCAGATCCTGAGCCAGGCATCGACCGCGATGCTGAGCCAGGCAAACCAGAGCCAGCAGAGCGTGCTGAAGCTGCTCGGCTAATCCGGACCGGCACCGGCACCGCCCCCCGATTGGGTGACGGTGCCGGTCGGACTCGCCTCGCATCACGCGAGGCGGCATGAAACCCCGGTGGCCTCGGCCGCCGGGGTTTTTGTTTTCTGGTCGCGTCGTCGTCGCGACGGTGGTCGGGGACGGTGTTCGGTGACGTCATTGTCATTGGCGCGTGGCGCGGCACAGGATTAGGCCGACACGTCGATTACTGTGGCGAGGCGATGACCATGAGACACGCGATCGGTGCCGTCGCGCTTGCGATGCTCGGAACGACCGCTGCTTTTGGGCAAGCCCAGATCGGCGAGCGGTGCAGCGGCGTGGAAACCATCCAGGTCGGCGGCACTGCGCCGAGGGTGGTTCGCTACACACTGACTTTCAGCGCCGACCTTGCTGCGGGATATTATTGCTACGCGGTGTGCCGGCCCGAGCAGACCTATGCGATCAGCGACCGGGCGTCCGATCCGATCAAGCTCACAGACGTACGGAACGGCAATCAAACTCGATTGATGACGTTCGATCGCAGGACCGCGATCCTGGTCGACCATCAGGTCATTCGGCTCCTGGGAACCACGACGCGGAACGCTACGGCCACGTGCCGTGCGGCGCCATTTCACGCGCCGGTGCCGTCCGATTCGAACGGCTAAGGCGCGTCAGAGCTGGCGGGCGAGCGCCTTTTTCAGTTTGGCGTGGGCGGACGCCTTGATCTGGCACACCCGCGCCGAGCCGACGCCGAAGACCTCGCCGATTTCCTCGAGGTTGAGTTCCTCGACGTAATAGAGCTGGATCACCTGCGCCTCGCGTTCCGGTAGCGCGGTGATCGCGGCGATCAGGGCTTCGCGCATGTCGCTGTCGGCGAGCTGTTCGAACGCGTCGGGCGTGTCGTCGGCGAACCACGGCAGGTCGTCCGCATACATCTCGTCGATCGAGTCGAAGCGGATCGCGTCGGCGGTGACATAGTCGGTGCGGAGTTTCTCGATCGTCACGCCGATATGCTCTGCGATCATGTCGTCTCCCGGGGCTTTCCCCGTGCGCGCGGTTAACGTCGAGATCGCCTCGGCGTACTGGCGGCGGCGACGCATCGCGCCGCGCGTGCTGGTTGCCTGGCGGCGGAGTTCGTCGATCATGCTGCCGCGTAGGCGGGTGATCAGATAGGTCTTGAACGGCATCCCGCGTTCGTCGAAATTCGCGGCCGCCTCGACCAGCGCGACGAGGCCGACCTGGATCAGGTCCTCGACCTCGACGCTGCTGCTCATGCTGCCATGCACGTGCCACGCGATCCGGCGGACGAGCGGGAGGTGCTGTTTGACGAGCTGGTTCGCGTCGCCGCCAGGGCGTTGATGCGGGCGATAGGTGAGGGGTTGGGCGTCCGCGAAGGCGCCGCGCATCGGGAGCGCGCTCATGCGGCGAGCGCCTGTTGGGATGCGCCGATGACCGCGACGACTTCGACCGCCTTCTCCTCCGGCACTTCGAAGAACGAGAGCACCGGCGTGTCGGGCAGGCACGTCTTCACCAGCTTGCGGATCGCGATGCGGATGGTCGGCTGGACGACGAGCGCGAACGGTTTCGCCTCGGCGATCAGCGGTTCGGCGGCGCGTTGCAGCGCCTCGACGATGCGGCGGCCGAGATCGGGTTCGATGACGTGGCGTCGCGATTGATCGGCGCGCATCGCCTGGCCGAGCAGACCTTCCAAGTGACCCTCCAACGTCATGACGCGCAGCGGTTCGCGCACGCCGCACAGTTTCTGGATGATGAGCGCGCCGAGCTCGGGACGGATCGTCTCGATGATCTCCTCGGCGTCCTGCGTGCGCTGCGCGGCGACCGCGATCGCGCCGGCGATGCGGCGGAATTCCTTGAGCGGCACGTTCTCCGCGAGCAGGCCTTTCAGCACTTGCGTCAGCGTCGTGATCGGCAGCGGCGCAAGCGCGGCGACCAGCTGCGCGGCGCGCTCCTTGAGACCGTCGAGCAGCGCCTGCACCTCGTCCTGACCGAGTAGCTCGGACGCGTTCTGGCCGAGCATATGGTTGAGATGCGTCGCCATCACCGTGCCGGGATCGACCACGAGATAGCCCGCCCCCGTCGCGGCATCCGCGTCGCTCGCGTCGACCCAGGTCGCGTCGAGCCCGAAGGTCGGATCCTTCACCTTCTTGCCGAACAGGTCGCCGAACGCCTGCCCCGTGTCGAGAGCCAGCATCTCGTCGGGCGACACCGTGTCCTCGCCGACGACGACGCCGTTGACGAGGATGCGGTAGACGTACGGCGCAAGATTGATGTCGTCGCGGACGCGGACCTGCGGCACGACGAAGCCCAGTTCCTTCGACAATTGGCGGCGGACGCCGGTGATGCGGCCCATCAGCGGCGACCCGCGACGCTCGTCGGCAAGCGGGACGAGGCCATAGCCGATATCGAGATTGACCTGCATGCCGTCGGTGACCTCGTCCCAGCCGATCCGCGACTGGTCGACCGTCTCGACGGGGACGACCACGACGGGGGCAGGGCGGCGCTCGATCTGGCGGAGCTTCCACGCGGCAAAGCCTGCAATCGCGGCGGCGGGGAGGATCACCATGTGCGGCATGCCGGGCAGGATGCCGAGCAGCGCGAGGATGACCGCGACCGGCGTCCAGGTGCGGGGCGACCCGAACTGGCCGCCGATCTGACCGGCGAGATCCTTGTCCGAGGTGACGCGCGTGACGATCGAGGCGGCGGCGATCGACAGCATCAGCGACGGCAGCTGCGCGACGAGCGCATCGCCGATCGCGAGCAGGATGTAATTATGCGCGGCGTCGGCGATCGACATGCCGTGGCTGACCGGGCCGAGAATCAGCCCGCCGATGATGTTGGCGGCGAGGATCAGCATGGCCGCGACCGCATCGCCCTTCACGAACTTCGACGAGCCGTCCATCGAGCCGTAGAAATCGGCTTCGGTCGAGACTTCGACGCGGCGTGCCTTGGCTTCGTCGGGGGTGATGAGGCCCGCGTTGAGGTCGGCGTCGATCGCCATCTGCTTGCCGGGCAGTGCGTCGAGCGTGAAGCGCGCGCTGACTTCGGAGACGCGGCCGGCGCCCTTGGTCACGACGATCATGTTGATGATCATCAGGATCGCGAAGACGAAGATGCCGACGACGTAGTCGCCACCGATCAGGAACGTGCCGAACGCCTCGATGACATGGCCCGCGGCGGCTTCGCCCTCATGCCCGTGGACCAGCACGATGCGCGTCGAGGCGACGTTGAGGCCGAGGCGGAACAGCGTGGCGAACAGCAGCACGGTCGGGAAGGCCGAGAAATCGAGCGGCTTCTGCGCATTCAGCGCGACCATCAGCACCGCGAGGCTGATCGCGATGTTGGCGATGAAGAAGATGTCGAGCAGGAACGCCGGGATCGGCACGACCATGACGAGCACGAGCAGCAGGATCGCGAGCGGCAGGACCGACGCGCGGGCGTTGGAGAGAAGGCGGTTCATGGCTTAACCGCCGAGCCGTGCGAGCATGAGATAGGCGAGCCGCGCAGTATCAGGCGTCGGGCGCAGGAGGCTGGCGGTGGCCTGCGTCGTCCTGCCGGAGAATTTGCCCATCGCGGTGCTCGCCCAGGCGAGTGCGTCGTCGGCGCTTTCGTTGGCGCCGGTGATGACCGTGCTCCCGTCCATGTCGAACGCCTGCGCGGCGTAGCGGGTCGATGCTGCGGTGGAGGTCGCGCTTGCACCGGCGGCGGCGCCACCGAGCTTGTCGGCGAACCGGTCGTAGATCGCCGACAGCGTACGCGGCCGGTTGTTCGAGTCGTAGAAGACGTTGTGGTTAGCGCGCGCCGCCGCGGGGAACAGCGCCGCGCCGCTCGCCTGCGGGTTCGCCTGCATCGTCTTGAGAAACTTGGTCGCGCCGCCCAGGCCCATGAAATGCGCCATGTACAGGTCGGTGCCCGAGGCCGGACGGCCGAGCGTGCCTTCGAGCGAGTCCTTGTTGTCCGACGCGTACTCAGCGGCCATCAGCGAGGCGGCGTTCGGATCGTTGCGCAGCGCGAGGATCGCCGCCTTGGTGCCGGCATCGCCGACCGACAGGCGGCCACTCGACGACTGGCCGATGCTGTTCGCGGCCCAGGCCATGCCGTGCTCGGCGCCGTGCTTCTTGACGACCGACAGCCAGCTTTGCTCGATGAACTGATAGAGTCCGGAGGCGCTCGACGTACCGGCCTTCGCGTTGGCGTTCAGCCCGCTCTCGAGCTTGGCCTGGCCCAGCAGATAGTCGAAATCCACGCCCGTCTTGCTGCTCGCAAGCGCGATCGCGGACTGGATCCGGTTGGTCGTGATAGGATTGACGGTCATGCCCGTGTGCGGTGCCCCTGGTTCAGGGGTTGCTCAGCAAGGGGCGTGCCAATTTCGGTAGTTTGGTTCCCGTGGCGCCGTCATCCTGACGAAAGTCAGGATCCAGAGCCACGCAGTGCTGCCCTTAGTTACTCTGGATCCTGACTTTCGTCAGGATGACGGAGGTTGAGGGGCAAGCGTGGTGATCAGGCGTACGCCGCCCTAAGTCCCGGCCGGTACCCGGCAACGGCACCGTCGCCGGTCAGCGTTTGCAGGCGGCGGCGGACATTTGCCGCCATCAGATTGGTGTAGATCCGGCACGTCTCGTTAAGCCGGTTGGCTTCGTCGGCCAGCTCGCGGATCTCGGTCCCCGCAGGGCCCGTGCCGAGCAATGCCACCTGTTCGATCCCGGCAAGCTTGTCCGCGGTCGCGCGCTCGAGGCTGGCGACATCGTTCGATTTCAGCGCGGCGATCTCGGCATGGAGCGAGTCGATCACGCGGATCAGGGCATCACGCCGTTTCATTGGACGTCCACGAAAGCTTGAGCGCCAGCAACCGGTCGGCGATCGTCGCGGGCAGGATGGGGAAGGTGCCGCTGGCGATCGCCTTCTTGATCTCGGCGACGCGGGCCGCATCGACCGGCGGCGACGACGCCATCGACTTGGCGAGCGCGATCGACTCCGGCAGCACCGAAGCGGGTGTACGGACGGGCGTCTGCACCATTGTCGCCGGCGTCGCTGCGGCGACGCGTGCGACGGAGCGATCGCCTGTTACTGACGGCTTCGCGCCGATCGAGTCCACCATGTCCGCATCCTCTGGTTTGCGCTGACATCAGGAGAAACGGCCGCACGGGGAAAACCTTTAGCAAAATTAATCTGTTGGTCTGAAATTTAGTTCGACCAGCCGGGCAGCGTTGCGCGACCGGCCTCGACCGCGATCGCCTGCACCGGCGTACGCGTGGCGTCGACCTTGACCATGAAGCGTCCGCCAGGGGCGGCATCGCCCATCGCGACGCCTTCGCGGCTGATCGAAAAGCCCTCGGTGCCGGCCTCGATCACGATCGGATCGCCGCGCTTGATGACCGGCGCGGCCTTGATCGGCGGTGCGAACGATGTGGCGAATGTGGAGGAAACCGCGGCGGGTGCGCCCGCCGGGCGGATGACGGGCACGAAGATCCGCCACGCCGGCCCCGTGCACGACACGACGACCGCATCATGCTGTTCGGAGCGCCACGACAGCGAGACCGTCGGGCAGGTCGCGAGCCGCAGTCGCGCGTCCACCGGCGTGCGCGCGCCCCCCTCGGCGCCGGTCGGGCGGCCGGTAAAGGCGGCGACCGAGGCGTCGAGCGCGGCGGTGTCCTGGAAGCTCGCGGCCATGAGCAGAAGTGGGATGATCATTGGGCGGTCCTCTGGGGTTCGTCCCTCTGGGGTTCGCCGGCAAAGGCGACGGAGACGATGGCGGCGCGGCGGCCGGGTTTTGTGGCGGTGACGATCGCCACGCGGGATGGCGCGACGGCGGCGAGCGCGGCGGCGACGGTGCGCGCACGGTCGGCGGCGAGGATCGCGGCGCTACCGGTGGCGCGGTCGATATCGGCGGGTGTGCCGTCGGTGGATCCGGTGACGGTCAGCATCACGCGGGGATCGCGCGCGGCCTCGCGTGCCCAGGCAACGAGCGCGCCGGGCGTGGTCGGCAGGATCGCCGAGCCGGGCGCGAAATCGAGGATGCCGGCGGCGGCGACCGGCATCGCGGCCGGCTCGGTATCGTTCGCGCCAAAGCCTTCGCGAATGCCCTTCGCTAGCGCCTCGCCGCCGACATGCTGGGTCGCCTGAAGCAATACGAGAAAGCCGACCAGCAATAGCGCGAGATCGGCGAGCGTGATCAGCCAAAGCGGCTTGCCGGTCGGTGCTTGCGGATATTCGCTGGCGTTCATGCGACGGTCGCCAAGGTGTGCGGCGATGTTGGCACGCCATAGCCGCGCGGCGTCTCGCGTTCGGCCAGCGCCACGAGCGGCGCTTCGATCCGCGCGCGCTCGAACGCCTCGTTGCGGCCTTGCGCGCGCAGGCGGTTGGCGATCGGCATGAAGACCAGGTTGGCGAACAGTGCGCCGTACAGCGTCGCGAGCAGCGCGACCGCCATCGCGCCGCCGATCGCGCCCGGGTCGCTCATCGTCGCGAACATCTGCGCAAGGCCGATCAACGTGCCGATCATCCCCATCGCGGGGGCGGCTTCGGCGGCGCCGGCCCAGACGTCGGCGGCCGCGACATGGCGTTCGATCCGTGCGCGCCGGCGGTGCTGGACGAGCGTCGCAACGTCGCTGGCCGAAGCGCCGTCGACGATCGCGGCGATCCCCGCGGCGACGTCGGCGTCGGTGATGACCGAACGATCGAGCGCCATCACGCCGTGGCGCTTGGCGATCCGCGCGAGCGCGGTGATCTGGTGGAGCAACGGGTCGACGTCGAACCGGCCTCGGCCGAGCGTGGAGATGGCGGCGAGCGCTCGGCCGAGATCGCGGAGCGGCGTGCGCAAGACGACGGCGAGCGCCGTTCCGCCTGCGACGATGGCAAGCGCGGCGGGGTCGAGCAGTTGGGCGAGCGTGATCATGTGCGAGAGGGCGATGCAAGGGGCGGGCCAGATTGGGGATGGGCTCGCGGAAGAACGGGCTAGGTCCGCCGCGCCATGCACCACGCACCACGCACCACCCCGGCGGAGGCCGGGGCCCAATTGGGGAACGTTGCTAACGGAGGACGGCGCTGCGTTACGACGACCTTGCCAATTGGGCCCCGGCCTTCGCCGGGGTGGTGAATCTGTGGAAGTAATGCTGCCCGCCTTCGCGGGGAAACATAGTGAGTCCGCTGGCCATCAGTTTGGTTTGCCGGGTTTACGAGCAACCCGGCAATCGCGTTGCCGCTTCCCCCTCGCGCACCGGCAAACCATTGCCGCTCACCTTGCCGCACCCCTGCCGTTGCCCGGCAAATCGCCATGCTCCCCTCGCGACGCGAAAACTGGCACGACCATTGCTTATGTCCGGTTGCGCAATGGTTGCGCCAGGAGACGGGCTTGTGTCAGGCGACACGCTTTTCGGTGTTCACGGGGCGGCCCTCGCGGTGCGTTCGCAGCGCATGGGCGTGCTGGCGTCGAACATCGCCAACGCCTCGACGCCCGGCTTCAAGGCGCGCGACATCGATTTCCAGGCGGCGCTCGCGTCGGTGGAGCATGACGGCGGCCTCGACGCGGCGACCAAATACCGTATGCCGACGCAGACCTCGATGGATGGCAACACCGTCGAGCTGAGCCAGGAGCAGACCGCGTTCGCCGAGAACGCCGTCCAGTACCAGACGACGCTGTCGTTCCTGAACGGGCGGATCGGCCAGATCACCCGCGCCTTGAAGGGCGACTAAGCCATGTCCAACCAGCCCATGACGATTTTCCAGGTCGCCGGCCGCGCGATGTCCGCGCAGCTCGTCCGGATGAACACCACGGCGTCGAACCTCGCCAATGCCGGCGGCACGACCGGGTCGGCCGAGACCGCGTACAAGACGATGAAGCCGGTATTCCGCACCAGCTTCGACAGCTTGAGCGGCATGTCGACGGTCGACGTCGAGCGCGTCGTCACCGCGGGCGAGGCGCCGACCAAGCGCTACGATCCCGACAACCCGATGGCCGACAAGGATGGCAACATATTCGAGGCGGCGGTCGATGAGACCCGCGAACTGGTCGACATGATGGAGACCGCGCGCAGCTACCAGAACAACATCGAAGTGATGAACACGGCGAAGTCGCTCATCATTGATACCCTCAAGCTAGGCCGCTGATCATGGCAACCTCCTTCGACACCAGTCTGTCCAACCTCGGCATCGCCCGCACGTCGACCGCCGCGACCGCGACCAAGGCAGCCTCGACGTCGCTCGGCCAGTCCGACTTCCTGAAGCTGATGACCGCGCAGATGCAGAACCAGGACCCGTTCAACCCGGTCGACAACACCCAGATGGTCGCGCAGATGGCGCAGATCTCCACCACCTCGGGCATCTCCGAGATGAATTCGACGATGAAGGCGATCGCCGACAAGCTTGGCGTCACCAGCACCGGCGAAGCGCTGGGTTACGTCGGCAAGACCGTCCTGACGGCGGGCAGCACGGCCTATGGTCGCGCGGCCGGCGGGATCGCCGGGTCGGTCGAACTCGCGGGCGCCGCCACCGACGTCAACGTCACGATCAGCGACGCTAACGGCGCGGTGCTGAAGACGATGTCGCTCGGCAAGCAGGCTGCGGGCACGGCCTCGTACGACTGGGACGGCAGGGACGCCGCCGGTGCCGACGCGGGCAGCGGTCCGTTCACGGTCGCGGTCGCCGCGCAGAACGCCGGCACCACGGTCGGCGCGACGAGCCTGGTCTGGGCACCCGTCCAGTCGGTGTCGACCACCACCGGCGCCGCCATCCTCACGCTTCCCGGCCTCGGCGAAATCCCCGCCACCGCCGTCCGCCAGATCGGCTGAACCCAGACTTTCCAGGAGCTATCACAATGTCTTTCTACACTTCGCTCTCGGGTCTCCAGGCGTCTCAGGCCGAGATGTCGACGATCTCGCACAATCTCGCCAACGTCGCGACCAACGGCTTCAAGAAGAGCCGCACGGAATTCGCCGACGTGATCGCGTCGAGCGTGTCGCTGGCGCCATCGCAGCAGGTGGGCTCGGGCGTCGTCGTCCAGGGCAATCGCCAGCAATTCTCGCAGGGTAGCCTGATCCAGTCGTCGAACAGCCTCGATCTGGCCGTGTCGGGCGACGGCTTTTTCGCGGTCAAGCCGAACGCGGAGTCGGCGACGGTCAACTACACGCGCAACGGCGGCTTCCTCGTCGATGCCAACCGCTTCGTCGTCGATGCGCAGGGCTCGCACCTCCAGGTATTCCCGGTCGATGGCTCGGGCACCGTCGTCCCGACCGGCGTCGACTCGTCGGTGAGTTTGCGCCTGCCCGAGACGAGCGGCACGCCGACGCCGACCAAGGCGGTGACGATGTCGCTCAACCTCAACGCCAATGCGGCAGTCCCCGCCACTGCGACGTTCGACCGGTTCGATCCGTCGAGCTACAACCAGTCGACGCAGACCACGGTGTACGATGCGTCGGGCAACGCGATGACGCTGACCAATTACTTCAAGCGGACGTCGGCGGCGACGACCACCGATCTGGGCAGCATTTGGGAAGTCCACAGCTTTGTCGGCGACAAGGAACTGACGTCGGGCGGCACCGCCACGTCGCCCAGCGCCGGCGGCACGACGATGACGTTCGACGCATCGGGCAAGCTGACCGCCCCCGCGGCGCCGATCGCGTATGACCCGTTCACGACCGCCAACTCGAGCACGCCGCAGCAGATCAGCGTCACGTTCGGCGCGGGCACCACTCAGCTGAAGAGCGCGTTCGCGGTAGCATCGCGGACGCAGGACGGCGCCGCGGTCGGCCAGATCCAGGGCGTGACGGTCGACGAGAAGGGCATGGTCAACGCCAGCTTCTCGAACGGCGACACGCAGGTTCTCGGGCAGGTCATGCTCGCCAATTTCTCCAATCCCGAAGGCCTCCGCCAGCTCGGCAGCAGCTATTGGCAGTCGACCGGTATCTCGGGTTCGGCGGATCTCGGTGCGGCGGACACCAACGGGTTCGGCAAGCTGATGTCGGGGACGATCGAGGGATCGAACGTCGATATCACCGAGGAGCTGGTCAACCTGATCGCGGCACAGCGCAATTTCCAGGCGAACTCGAAAGCCCTGGATACCGCCAACCAGATCTCCGAAACCATCTTCAACATCCGCAGCTAAGCGCAGGCGAGCAGGGGACCCTGAATGGACAAGCTGGTCTACACCGCGGCGACGGGCCTGCGCGCGCACATGGCGGCGCAGGCGGCGATCGCCAACAACATGGCGAACGCGTCGACCACCGGATTCCGCGCCGATCGCGTGGTGTTCGACCGGCTGAACCTGAAGGGCGACGGCACCACGATCGAGGCGCGCGCGCCGACATCGGAAGAGGTCACCGACGCCGATCGCTCGCCAGGTGCGACCCAGCTGACCGGGCGTCCGCTCGACGTCGCGATCACTGGCACCACGGCCTGGCTCGCAGTGCAGGCGGCGGACGGCTCCGAGGCGTATACGCGCCGCGGTGATCTCGAGGTTGCTCCGTCGGGCGTGTTGCAGACCGGCGACGGGCATCCGGTGATCGGCTCGGGGGGGCCGATCACCTTGCCGCCCTACCAGTCGCTGACGATCGCCAGCGACGGGACGATCTCGATCGTCCCGCAGGGGGGCGACGCCAACGCGCCGCAGGTGATCGACAAGCTGAAGCTCGCCGACACCAAGGGGTCGGACACGGTCAAGGGGCTCGACAATTTGCTGCGCGTGCGCGGCGGGGGCGCGCTGCCCGAGGACCTGGACGCCAGGGTCCAGGGCGGCGCGGTCGAGGGATCGAACGTCAACATGACTCAGGCGCTGGTCGACATGATCGAGAACCAGCGCAGTTATGAGGTCCAGGCCAACATGATGAAATCCGCCAAGGAAATCGACGAAAGCGGTGCATCGCTGATGCGCCTGCCGAGCTAGAGGAAACAGACCGATGTCATCCGCAGCCATGCATATCGCGCGCACCGGGCTCGACGCCCAGGACATGCGCATGCGAGTCATCTCGAACAATCTCGCCAACGTGAACACGACGGGGTTCAAGAAGGACCGCGCCGCGTTCGAGACGCTCGCCTACCAGACCGTCACGACGCCGGGCACCCAGAGCACCGCCGAGACGAAGTACGCGACCGGGCTCAACCTCGGCACCGGTGTCCGCATCCAGGGCACCGCGCGGATGGACACGCAGGGCGCGATGCAGACGACCGGCAACAGCCTCGATCTCGCGCTCGACGGCGACGGCTATTTCCAGGTGCAGATGCCCGGCGGCACGCTCGGCTATACCCGCGCGGGCAATTTCTCGCGCTCGGCCGAAGGCTTGCTCGTCACCAGCGAAGGCTATCAGGTGCAGCCCGGCATCACCGTGCCCGAGGGGACGACCGGGATCACGATCGGCCGGGACGGCACCGTGTCGGCGACCGTTCCCGGCCAGACCGAAGCGTCGCAGATCGGCCAGATCCAGGTCGCCAGCTTCCCGAACGGCGCAGGCCTCCAGGCGACGGGCGACAATTACCTGGTCGAGACCGCGGCGAGCGGCGCAGCGAATGTCGGCATCGCGGGGCAGGACGGTCGTGGCGGCATCAAGCAGGGCATGCTCGAGGCGTCGAACGTCAACGTCGTCGAGGAACTGGTCGACATGATCGAGACGCAGCGTGCGTATGAGGTCAATTCGAAGATGATCTCGGCGACCGACGACATGCTCAAATACGTCAACCAGAACATCTGATGACCCGCCCCACTTTCCGTCCTGTCGTCCTGACGACCGCGCTCGTCCTCGCCGCGCTGGGCTCTGCCGCGGCCGATGCCAGCCTGTTCGGCAAGAAGGCGCCGCCCGAGGATTTCTCGGTCGCGCGGCCCTTGCCGGTCCAGCCGGTGCCGGTGGTCGCGACCGGCTCGATCTTCCAGGCGCAGGACGGCTACGCCGCGCTCTATGAAGGCTGGCGCGCGCGGAAGGTCGGCGATCCGCTGACGATCGTGCTGGTCGAGCGGACCGCCGCGTCGAAGTCTTCGGGCTCCAAGCTCGACAGCAACGGTTCGGGCAGTATCACGCCGCCGACCACCGGCGCGCTCAACCTGTTCGGCAGGACCGACGCGACGATCAGCGGCGGGCGGGTCTTCAACGGCACCGGCGCGGCCGACCAGGCGAATTCGTTGTCGGGCGAGGTCAGCGTGACGGTGGCTGCGGTCTATCCCAACGGCACGATGCTCGTGCAGGGCCAGAAGCGCGTGACGCTCAACCGCGGCGACGAGTTCCTGAAGATCAAGGGCCTGGTCCGCACCGCCGACGTCGACCGCGACAACCGCGTGCTGTCGACGCGCGTGGCCGATGCGCAGATCTCGTACACCGGCAAGGGCGACGTCGCCCGCGCCGGCCGCCAGGGGTGGCTCGGCCGCTTCTTCTCCGTCGTCAGCCCGTTTTGATGCGCATCACCCAGCCGTTCGTCCTGAGTAGAGACCGAGTAGTGCCGAAGGCGCGTATCGAGGGCTCGTATCGAAGGACAGGTTGGCGCGCGGAACCCATGCTTCGATACGCACCCTCGATACGCCGCTGCGCGCCTACTCGGTCGCTACTCAGCACGAACGGTAAAGGACTAAAGACCGTGTTCCGCCTTCTCGCAGGTCTTCTCGCCCCGCTCCTGGTATCGCTCCTCATCGCCGCGCCGGCGTCCGCCGACCGGATCAAGGACCTGGGCGGGTTCCAGGGGATCCGGTCGAACCAGCTCACCGGCTACGGCATCGTCGTCGGCCTGCCCGGCACCGGCGACGACAATCTCGAATACACCGTGCAGTCGTTGAAGGCGGTCGTCTCGCGCTTCGGCCTGCAGCTGCCGCCGAACGCGAACCCCGGCATGAAGAACGCCGCGGTCGTGATGATCACCGCCGAACTGCCGCCATTCGCCAAGCCCGGCCAGCGGCTCGACATCACCGTCGCGTCGATGGGCAAGGCCAAGTCCTTGCGCGGTGGCAGCCTGATCATGACCCCGTTGCTCGGCGCGGATAACCAGATCTACGCGATGGCGCAGGGCAACCTCGCGGTCGGCGGGCTGGGGGCAGAAGGCGCGGACGGGTCGAAGATCGTCGTCAACGTTCCCTCGACCGGCCGCATTCCCGAAGGCGCCACCGTCGAGCGCGCGGTCGCGACCGGGTTCGACAGCGCGCCGACGCTGACCTTCAATCTCGCGCGCGCCGATTTCACGACCGCGCAGAACGTCGCCGGCGCGATCAACTCGAAATTGGGCTTCGGCAGCGCGCAGGCGATCGACGCAGTGTCGGTCGCGGTGCGAGCGCCGATCGGCGCCGACATCCGTGCGACCCTCATGTCGACGATCGAGAATCTCGACGTCGTCTCCGCCGAGCCGTCCGCCAAGGTGATCGTCAACGCGCGCACCGGGACGGTCGTCATCAACTCGGCGGTCCGCGTTGGCCCGGCGGCGATCACGCACGGCAAGATGACGGTGCGGATCGACGAGAAGCCGCAGGTCAGCCAGCCAGCCCCGTTCAGCGGTGGCCAGACCGTCGTCACGCCGAACAGCGCGGTTGCGGTCGAGGAGGAACGTCGCCCGATGTTCCTGCTCGCGCCCGGCCCCAAGCTCGCCGACATCGTCAAGGCGGTCAACGCGATCGGCGCCTCTCCGGCTGACCTTGTCGCGATCCTCGAGGCGCTGAAGGAAGCCGGCGCGCTCAAGGCCGAGTTGATCGTCCTGTGAGCCCGATCTCGGCACCCGCAGCCACGACGGGAATCTCGACCGACACCAGTCGCCTGAAGTCGAAGGACAATCTCGATAAGGCCGGCGAAAAGTTCGAGGCGGTCTTCACCGGCATGATGCTGAAAAGCATGCGCCAGGCGAAACTCAGCGACCCGCTGTTCGATTCGAAGGCGATCGACACCTTCACCGACATGCAGGACGGGCTGATCGCCAAGTCGATGGCTGAGCACACGCCGCTTGGGATCGGCAAGGCGATGACCGATTTCCTCGCCAAGTCTCAATCCGATCTTAACCAGCCCGCGGCAGGCTCGCCACCATGAGCGATCTCCTCTCGATCGGCGCCTCGGGCGTACGCGCGTACCAGACTGCGTTGTCGACGGTGTCGGAGAACATCGCGAACACGGGCACCGCGGGCTATACCCGGCGGACGACGACGCTCGCCGAAGTCTCGTCGGTCGGCGGCGGGCTGAATGCCCGCAACGCGCTCAGCAACAGCGGCGTCACCGTGACCGGCATTGGCCGCAGCGCCGACGCCTACCGGTCGCAAGCGGTCCGCACGGCCGGCACCGATCTCGCCAAGACCGAAGCCGGCATTACCTGGATGGACCGGATTGAGACGTCGCTCGGTGACAACCAGCTTGGCGACCGCATCACCGGCTTCTTCACGGCCGCACAGAAACTTGCCGCCGATCCCTCGTCGGAGCCGGCGCGCGCCGTCATGCTCGAAGCGGCCGGGACGGCTGCCGCCGCGTTCACCGCGACCGGGCGCGCGCTCGACACCGCGACCGCCGATCTCGATTCGACCGCGTCGCAGGCGGTGCAGTCGTTCAACGCGCTCGGCACCGCGCTCGCCAGGATCAACGACGGGATCGCGCGGACCCAGCCGGGATCGTCGACCGCCGCGCAGCTCGCCGACCAGCGCGACCAGATGCTCGAACAGATGAGCACGATCGCCGACATCACGACGTCGTTCGATACGCTCGGGCGGACCACCGTCCGGCTCGGCGGCGCAACCGGCGCGGTGTTCGTCGCAGGCGGCTCGAGCGAGCAGATATCCTACGCTCGCAACGGCGAAGGCGCGGTGCAGTTCGCAGTGACCGGCGTGGGCGGTGCATCGGCCGTGTCGCCGACCGGCGGCGCCCTGGCTGGCTTCGCGGAAGGGGCACAGCGTCTCGCCGCTGCGCGCGGATCACTCAACGCCATCGCCAGCGACTTCACCGCGAAGGTCAATGCGGTCCAGGCGCAGGGCCGTGACCTGAACGGCACCGCCGGCGCGCCGCTGTTCGCGACCGGCGCCACGACGACTGACATTGCCGTCTCGCTGACCGACCCGCGCGGGATCGCCGCGGCGGGCTCCACAGGCGGTCCACGCGATGCGTCCAACCTCGCCGCGTTGCAGGCGGTCCGCACCAGCGGCGCCTTCGAGACGCGCACCACGAACCTTATCGCCGGCAACGCCGCCGCGCTCGAACAGCGCAAGGTCGTCGCCGATGCGCAGGCCGCGATTCGCGATGGCGCGGTCAGTGCGCTCGCGTCCGCCTCGGGTGTCGATCTCGATAGCGAAGCGGTCGACCTGCTGCGTTTCCAGCAGGCCTATCAAGCGTCGAGCCGCGTGATCCAGACCGCGCGCGACACGCTCCAGACCATCCTCGATCTACGGTAACGCCCATGCAGATCGCGACCAGCCTCTTCTACGACCGCGCAGCAGCGTCGATGTCGTCGCTTGGGGCGAAGACGGACCAGTTGCAGACGCAGATCTCGACCGGCATCAGATTATCGGCACCGTCCTCCGACAGTGCCGCCTACCAGCGCCTGGCTGGGCTGAAGCGCGCGACGATCGACGACAAGGCCTATGTCGCCAATCTAGGCACCGCCGAATCCATTCTGAAGCAGGGCGACACCAGCCTTTCCGCGATTACCGACCAACTGCAGAGCGCGACCGAGCTGGTGACGCAGGCAAAGACCGGCACGCTGAACGCGGCAAACCGCAAGGCGATCGGCGAGCAGATCGCCGGGATCGTCGCGACGCTGACCAATCTCGCTAACGCCAAGGACGCGCGCGGGCAGGCGCTGTTCGGGGGCGGTGACGGCGCGCCCGCGGTCGCGGTCGCGGTTGACGGCACCTACGCGCTCGCCGCCAAGCCGGTGTCGGCAATCCCGATCGGCGACGGCCAGACTGTCCAGGCGAACGAGACCGCCGCGCGCATCTTCACCGTCGGCGGCACAACCAAGGCCGATGGCAGCATCGAGGGCGGCACCAACACGCTCGCGATGCTGTCCGCGATCGCCGCCGCGCTGCAATCTGACGATTTCAGCGCGGGTTCGCTCGGTACGTCGCTCGCCGATATCGGCGCCGCGTCGGACCAGGTGTCGACCGTCCAGGCGTCGCTCGGCGCACGCGCCGTCCGGGTCGATCTGGAGACGACCCGGCTGACCGATGTCGCCGCGGACCGCGAGGCGACCCGGTCCGGGCTCGAGGATACCGACCTCACCACCACCGTGGTTGAGTTGCAGAAGACGATGACGATCCTGTCGGCCACGCAGGCGAGCTTTTCGAAGCTCTCGGCGCTGTCGCTGTTCGATTATCTGCGCTGAGCGGGCTGGCTGGTAACGGCTTGGCTACCAAATCCGGTTAACGCTCGCGCTACGCTACCGCCGTAATCGGTCCAGGGGGAATTTCGAACACCATGTTTCCGGTTATCGGCATCGTCGTCCTGCTCGTCATGGTGTTCGGCGGATTCGCCTTCACCGGCGGTGCGCTCGGCCCCGTCATGGAGGCCATTCCGCACGAGATGCTGATCATCGGTGGGGCCGCCGCCGGCGCGCTGATCATCGGCAATTCGGGCAAGGAGCTGAAGGGGCTCGGCACCGGCCTCGGCAAGGTCTTCAAGGGCCCGAAATACAAGAAACAGGACTATCTCGACGTTATATTCCTCGTCAGCAAGCTGATGAAGATGCTGCGTATGGACGGCCCGATCGCGCTCGAGCCGCATGTCGAGGACCCGCAGTCCTCCGCGGTGTTCGCCGAATATCCCAAGCTGTTGAAGGACAAGGCGCTCGTCAACCTGATCGCCGACACGCTGCGGCTCGTCGTGGTATCGTCGGGGACGCTCGACGTGCACGCGGTCGAGGAGGTGATGGATCACTCGATCAAGACGCATCACCACGAGGAGGAAGCCGCGCACGGCACGCTCGCCAGCCTCGCTGATGCGCTGCCCGCGCTCGGCATCGTCGCGGCGGTGCTCGGCGTGGTGAAGACGATGGGCTCGATCGACAAGCCGCCGTCTATCCTGGGCGCGATGATCGGCTCGGCGCTGGTCGGCACGTTCATGGGCGTGCTGCTGGCGTACGGCATCGTCGCACCGCTCGCCAACCGGTTGAAGCAGGTCCTCGATGCCGATGCGTCGATCTACGACGTGGTGAAGCAGATCATCATCGCCTCGCTGCACGGCCATCCGCAACCGCTGGTGATCGAGGCCGCGCGCTCGGGAATCGCCCACAAGAACCGGCCGGGCTTCGCCGAAGTCTTCGACGGCCTGCGGGGCAAGTAACAGGTGGCCGCGCGCGCGCCTCACGGGACGAACCAGCCCCCCAAGGTCATCGTCAAGAAGATCTATATCGAGGGGCATGGCGGCCATCATGGCGGCGCGTGGAAAGTCGCGTACGCCGATTTCGTGACCGCGATGATGGCGTTCTTCCTGCTGTTGTGGATCGTCGGCGCGACCACCGAGAAACAGCGCAAGGGTATCGCCGACTATTTCGCACCGACCATCCTCAACACGCGCTCGCTCGGCATCGGCGGGGGTGGGCTGTTTGGTGGGGAATCGATCCTGGACAAGAATCGTATCGGGCCCAAGCCGGGCCAGACGAGCATGGCGCAACTTGCGATCCCGGACGCCGGACTCGGCGGGCCATCCGCCGGCACCGGACCCAAGGGCTCGCTGAAGAGTCGCGACGCGGTTACGAAGGAAGACCGGAAGAACTTCGCGGCGCTGCGCCGGCGCGTGCTCGGCCAGATCGCGGGGAACGCCAGATTGTCGCGACTGCAGAACCATGTTCGGTTCGTGCCGACGCAGGACGGGATGCGGATCGACCTGGTCGACGACGCCGACTATTCGATGTTCGCGCTGGGTACGACCGCGCTCGATCCCGAGGCGTCGGCGCTGATCGGCATGATCGCCGGGTCGGTGCAGGGCATGCGGAACCCGATCATGATCCGCGGTCACACCGACAGCGTCCCGTATGGCGATCCGCGCGCGATGAACAACTGGATGCTCTCGTCGAGCCGCGCCGAGGCGACGCGACGCCGGTTGCTGTCCGGGGGCACGCCGGAAGACCGGTTCGAACGCATCGAAGGCGTCGCCGACCGCGAACCGCTGGTTGTCAAAGACCCCGCCGACCCGCGCAACCGTCGCGTTGCGATCACGCTGCTCTACCGGCGCGGCGTGTTCGGAAAGTAACGCGGGCACCGGCGCCTGAACAAAAAAAGGACCTGCGTCCCGAGACGCCGGTCCCTTTTGTCGTCGCAGACCCGCCGATTATTCGGCGTCGATCACGCGCGTTGATTACTCGGCGGCAAGCGCTTCCGTCTTGCGCTTGCGACCGGCAGCGGGGGCGGCGGCCGACTCGGTGTTGCGCGGGCCGGGCTTGCGACCGAGGCCGATCTTCTTCGCCATGGCGCGGCGGCTTTCCGAGTAATTCTCGGCGACCATCGGATAGTCGGGCTTCAGGCCATAGCGTTCGCGGTATTCGGCCGGGGTCATGCCATGAGTCGCGAGGTGACGACGCAAGGTCTTGTACGACTTGCCGTCGATCATCGAGATGATGTGATCCTTCGAGGCAAGCGATTTGCGTGCCGTTACGGCAGGCGTGTATTCAGTCGGCGCTTCGACCAGGGTCGCGTCGTTCGTATTGCCCAGCAACGCGGCGACCGTCTCATGCATCTTGCCAAGGAACGCGGGAACGTCATCGGCCGAACTGCGCGTATTGGGGTTGCCCAACCAGGCAATCGTCAGTTCGGTCGCTAGTTCTACCGCGTTCAGGTCATTGATATCTTCGGACATAGTGTACTCCATTGCCTGCAGACGCCGTAACGGCGTGCGACATGGGGTTCAACCGTCGAAGCGGCTAAAAGAGACGATTAAGTTGTAAAAATCGACTTTGGAAGCCCAATTGCACATAGTTTGGTTCATTTTGATCATTTCACACTAAACTATATCAATTGAACAAGGCGGGTACGTCGCATTGACCCGATGCGTCTCGCAAGTTTGGTGGCAAAGTCGTCCGGGAAGCAAAACTCGCGCGACGCTCTTGGCGCTGACAAATGCCCGTCGCCATTGGGGTAAGGAATGTCTTCGATCAGCATGACGTATCGTCCGGGACGTGCTAAACCACTCATCGGTAGCTCGTACCCGCCACGCCCGAACGCCGTATCCTGCCGGTATCGCCGACCACTACCAACTGATCGCCGCTGCGTCGTCAGGGTGCGACGAGTTCCGCTCTTGATTGCCGCCGCCCGTTCAGCGCGTTGGCGATCGGTTGCTCGACCAGCCGCCATGACAGCCAACCGATCGCGAAGCACATCACGCACGCGAGCGCCGCCATGGCGATCAACGCCGGGGTGCCGCGTGCGACGATCGATGCCGTTGCCGAGGCGAACGCGCCGAGGACGAAGCTGTGCGTCAGGTACATGCTGTATGATGCGTTGCCGAACGCACGGGAAAACGCCGAAAATGCGTCCGACGGACCGGTATGTGCAGGCGATACCAGGACCGTTGCGGCCAGCGCCACGGCGATCGCCGCCATCGACGTTCGATCGCTCGGTGCCAAGGCCGCCGCGATCAGCGCCGCCAGCGCGATTGCCGCCGTGACGGGTACGGGGAGGGTCGGCAGCCGGTCGCCGAGGCGGTGGCGGATCAGCGCGATGGCGATGCCGATCGCGAAATACCCCATGATCGGCCGGGTGAACACATAGGCGATGATCGACAGCCCGACCTTGATCGGTGGCGCATCGATACCTGTCCCTGCTATGACGAGAAGGCAGAGCGCTCCGAGTACGAGATAGGCGCCGCGTCTCGCGCCTAGCGCGAGCCCTGCGGCGAACAGCAGGTAGAACAACATCTCGTAGTGAAGCGTCCATCCCAGGCCGTAGATCGGTTGGATAAGGCCGTTCGCGCCGCGGTGCGGGATGAACGCGAAGGACAGTGCGAACTCGGTCGCGGTCGGCATGCGAAACCCCGCGCCCGCGCCGAACCGCTGCGCGACCCACCCGAACAGCACGATCAGCAGAGTCGTGAGATAGTATAAGGGCGCTACCCGCAGATACCGGTTGCGCAGGAAGGCGCGGCCGGTCGGCGGGCGGCGGTCATCGCGCAACGAGATATGAACCATGATGAAGCCGCTGATCGCGAAGAACGTCGCGACGCCGACCTGCCCCAGCAGCGAGGTGAACTCTGGCAGGGTGTTCGGGATAGCCCCCCGTCGCAGATACCGCTCGAGCAGGTGTTCGATGACGACCCCGGACGCGGCGATACCGCGGAGGAACTGAAGCGGGGCGATCTGCTCGCGGTCGAGCGCGGTTTCGCTATGGCGCAGCGTCTTGAGACGCGCGAACCGGCTGGTCACAGGCGCAGCATCACGATCGTCGCGTTCAACGCAAAGCCGAACGCGACGCTCTTGATCAGTTCGCGCGGGGTCACCGGCAGGTTGGCATTGACGATCGCCGCGACGACGGAGGTCGATGCGGCGAACAGCAACAGCGACCACCAGCTGGGCCAGGTCGCGTTGCGGTGGTCCGTCCAGTCGGTGATCAACGGCAGCAGCACCATCAGGAAATGCCCGAAGCACGCCGCCAGCCAATGCGACAGGAAGCGCGGCAGGTTCTCGCCCAGTTCCAGATGCGGATCACCGCTCACGGTCGAAACTCGTGCCGTCGTCCTGTTCCGCATGCGCGACCACCGTGCCGATCAGCACCTCATAATACGCCGCCGAATGCGGCTCGATCTCTTCGTCGAAGTCCGTACTGGCTGCCTGCTTCTCGCCGGCAGCGGCACGTGCCGCGCGGATCTGCCACTCCGCCATGTCGCGCCACGTCGCCACGTCGCGCGCCGCGATCGCCTGTTGCGCGAGGCCGATCAGGATCACGAACGCGCCGAGAATCGCTGTTGCCACTGCCAGATAATAACCATGCGCCCAGATCGCCCGCAGCCAGAACCCGTAAATGACTGTCGTGAATACCGCTATCAGCGCGGCCAGACAGACCGTGTCGATAAGTCGACCGATCCGTTTGGGCCATCGTGAATGGTTAAGGCCTTGGTGAATGGGGTTGGGCACGCAAGCAATCCTGTCAGAGATGGTGCGGATGAGCAATCGACAGGATTTTCGGCAACAGGATTTCTTCACGGCGCACCGTTAACGACCGATCTACTTGGGCGGTGCGTCTGCCGACGTTCGATCGACTGAGATCGTCAGGCGACCGGCGTTTCGGGGATGAACAGGTTCGTTCGCGAGCGTGACGCCAGTCGGCAATCCTACGGAACGTCGATACTCCTTCCGAATATCTGCGCGGCTCTCACACGGCGATGACTGCCGGGCTGGCGTCGCTCGCAAGCAGTAGGTGCAGCAAGCCCGGCGCAGGGCAGGCGATGGCATGGATACCGAGCGCTTCGAGCGCGGCGGTAGAAGCGCGATCTACGTCGGTTAGCCGGATGCGTAGGCGCGTGCCGTGCTGGCTCGCGGACTGGACGTTGTCTGTGCCGCCCAGCGCCGCGATCGTGGCGGGTGTCAACCGGACGTCGTTCGCCGCCATTGCGACTGGGATAGCTGTCACCACCACAGTACCATCTGCAGCGATCGCATCGCGGATCTCGACCGCTACCGAGTCGGCGATCGGGCCGAGGACGATCTGGAGCGCCTTGTCGGACGGGTGGATCAAGCCGCGCGCGCCGAGAGCCTTCAACCGTGCTTCGTCGACGCGCTTCTGGTCAACCACGATCAGCCGGAGCCGCGTCGTGCACGCGCCGACGCTGGTCAGGTTCGCGGCTCCGCCGAGTGCTTCGGCGAACGCTGCGCCGCGCTCGCTCTTGGCGACCGCCGCGGCTGCTACCGGTGCATCGCGCTCGCGGCCGGGGGTGGGCAGGTCGAGGCGTTTGATGACGGTGCGGAACAGGATGTAGTAGATGCCGGCATAGGCGAGGCCGACCGGGATCAGCAGCAGTGGCTTGGTCGCCTTGCCGTAGTTCAGCACATAATCGAACAGCCCCGCCGAGAAGCCGAACCCGAGCTTCACGCCGAGCGCATCCATCAGCGCCATCGACAGGCCGGTCAGCACCGCGTGGATCGCGTAGAGCACGGGGGCCAGGAACATGAAGCTGAACTCGATCGGCTCGGTCACGCCGGTGAGTGCCGACGTCAGCGCGAGGCTGAGCAGCATGCCGCCGACCGCTTTCCGGCGCTCGGGAAGGGCCGCATGGTACATGGCGAGACACGCGGCGGGAAGGCCGAACATCATGACCGGGAAGAACCCCGCCATGAACGCCCCGGCCGTTGGGTCGCCCGCGAAGAAGCGGCGGAGATCGCCGGTCGTGCCGTTGTAATCGCCAGCCACGAACCAGACGATGTTGTTGAGCAGATGGTGCAGCCCGGTAACGAGCAGCAGACGGTTGAGCAGGCCGAACGCGAACAGCCCGAACCCGCCCGCGCCGCTTATCCCGTAGCTCAGGCCGTCGATGCTAGCGCTCAGCGCGCCGAAGCCGAGGCCGACGATCAGGCCGAGTGCGAGCCCTGCAAGCCCGCTGACGATCGGCACGAAGCGGCGGCCGCCGAAAAAGGCGAGATATTCGGGGAGCGCAATGGTCGAGAAGCGGTTGTAGAAACTGCCGCCGATCAGCCCCGACAGGATGCCGATCGGCACGTCGAGCCGGGCGATCGCCTTGGCTTTCCATGCCGCGGTGGCCATGGCGACCGCGTCGCCGGTAAAGCCTTTCAGCGCGTCGGTGGGCACCGTCATCAACGCCTGCGCGCCCTGCGTCGAGACGAGGTAGCAGACCACGCCGGCGAGACACGCGGCACCGTTGCCGTCGCGCGCGAAGCCGGTGGCGACGCCGATCGCGAAGAGCAGGCCGAGATGCGAGAAGATCGCGTCGCCCGCCGCGCTGAGCACCGCGATATCCAGCAGGTCGGGTTGGCCGAGACGCAGCAGCAGCCCGGCGACCGGGAGCACCGCGATCGGCAGCATGAGCGCGCGGCCGAGCGGCTGGAGGGCTTCGAGCAGCGACTTCATGGGCGGAACTCCCGGGCGAGCGTTCGCACGTCCGCGGCTGAGATACAGGACATCGCCGCGGCGGCATGCGCGCGACACGCGTCGATCGTGAGCGTCGCGACCAGCGCCTTGATCTCGGGGACGAGTGCGGCGCGGACGAGAGTTCGGTGACGCCGAGGCCGATCAGGATCGGCACCGCGAGCGGATCGGAGGCGAGACTGCCGCAGACGCCGGTCCATTTACCGTGGACCGCGCCGCCTGCGCAGGTGCCCGCGATCAGGCGGAGCACGGCGGGGTGGAGCCCGTCGAGATCGCTCGCCACCGCCGGATTGCCGCGGTCCATCGCAAGCGCGTATTGCGTCAGGTCGTTGGTGCCGATCGAGAAGAAGTCGGCCTCGCCGGCGAGCAGGTCGGCGGTGATCGCGGCGGCGGGCGTCTCGATCATGATCCCGAGCGCGACGGGGTCGGTATGGCCGATCGCGCTGGCTGCGGCATCGAGCGCGGCGCGGACGGCGCGGAGTTCGGCGAGGCTCGCGATCATCGGCACCATGATGCGGCACTGGCCTGCGGGGCGGACCGCGAGGATCGCGCGCAGCTGTGCGTCGAGCATCTCGGGGTGCGCGAGCCCGACGCGGATTCCGCGCAGGCCGAGCGCGGGATTCTCTTCCGCGGCGATCGGAAGATACGGCGCCGGCTTGTCGCCGCCGATGTCGAGCAGGCGGACGATCAGCGGGCGGCCGTCGAGCGTGGTGGCTATGCGCTGGTAATCGGCGGTCTGTTCCTCGATGCTCGGCGCGCTGTCGCGTTCGAGGAAGAGGAATTCGGTGCGCAGCAACCCGCAGCCTTCGGCGCCGTTGCGGACCGCGGCCTCGGCGTCGTCGGCCGAGCCGAGATTGGCGAAGGCTTCGATGCGGACGCCGTCCTGCGTGCGGCATTCGCGCGCGGCGTTGGCGAGGGCGGCGCGGCGGCGTTCGGTCTGTGCGTCGTACGCGGTTTGCGCGGCTGCGAGCGTATCGGCATCGGGCGCGACGTGGAGCAGACCCGCGCCGGCGTCGAGGATCAGTGGCGTGCCGGCGGCGATCTCGGCAAGCGCCGGGCCTACCGCGACCAGGGCGGGGAGGCCCATCGTCGCGGCGAGGATCGCGACGTGCGAGGTCGGCCCGCCGCGCTCGACGCAAAAGCCGACGATCGATGCGGTGTCGAGGCCGAGCAGATGCGAGGGGAGCAGATCGTCCGCCAACAGGATCGTGCCGGGCGGGAAGCTCAGGCGCTCGTCGAGGTCTTCGCCGGCCAATGCGCGCAGCATCTGGCGTTCGAGGTCGAGCATGTCGTCGGCGCGCTCGGCGAGGCGCGCGTCGCCGGTTGCTTTCAACGCATCGGCCTGTGCGCGAATCGCGGTGCGCCAGGCGTAGGCGGCGCTGTCGCCGGTGGCGATCGCGGCGTGGGCGGCGCCGGTGAGCGTGGGATCGTCGAGTAGCGCCGAATGCGCGGACAGGATCGCGCGTTCGGCGCCGGTCGCGGTCGCCGATTTTGCGGCGAGGCGCGTGGCGACGGTGGCGAGCGCCTCGTCGAGTGCGGCGCGTTCGGTGGTCGGGTCGGCGCCTTCGCGGACGACGGCGATCTCGGCGAGGCGGAAGAGCCCGGCCTGGCCGATCGCGATGCCGGGGGAGGCGGTGACACCGGGGAGGCGGCCGTCCGCTGGAAGAGTCGCGGGTTGCTTCCGGACAGATGCTTGTTCCCCCGCGGAGGCGGGGGCCCAGGACCCAGCAGCGTCATCGTTTTTGGCTCCTGGGCCCCCGCTTTCGCGGGGGAACATGGGATCGGTTGCAACCGATCCCGCCTTCTCGCCCATGCCGCCCAGGATCAGGTCGCCGATCGCTGCAAGCGCGTCGGCTGCGTCCGTGCCGGTGGCCACGATCGTGATCTCGTCGCCGAGTTTGGCGCCCAGCGCCATCAGCGCGACCGGGCTGCGGACGTTACCGTCGCGCTCGCCTCTGCTGATCTTCACCTCGGACACGAACTTCCGCGCGATCTCGCCAATCCGCGCGGCGGGACGGGCGTGGATGCCGTGGACCAGCGGGACGACGATCGTGCGGCGGACGGTATCGCCCTCGACGATCGCCCCCTCGGCTTCGGCGCCGGCGGCATCGTCGCGCGGCTCGAGCGTCATCATCGCGTCGCCGACGCCGACCAGTCGATCGGTCTCGCGCCGGACGATCGTGAAGCGTTCCGGATTGGTGACGATCACCGGCGTGATGACCGCGCGTGCCTCGCAGACCAGCAGGTCGAGGTCGAAGCGGATCAGCGGATCGCCGCGATTGACGGTCGCGCCCTCGACGACGCACGGGCTGAACCCGCGACCGCCGAGCCCGACCGTGTCGAGCCCGATATGCATCAGGATCTCGGCACCCTCGGGCGTGCGCAGCGTGATCGCATGGCCGCTGGCGTGGACGCTCAGCACGACCGCGTCGCACGGTGCGTGCAGGCAATCGCCGGTGGGGTCGACGGCGATCCCGTCGCCCATCATCCGTTCGGCGAACACCGGGTCGGGAACCGCCTCGAGAGGCGATGCCCAGCCCTGGAGGGGCGACGTCAGGATGATGGGCTCCATGGTCTAGTTCCCCTGTGCCGCGAGGGGGCCCGCTACCAGTCGTCCGCCGATCCAGGTGCCCGCAGGCCTCAGGTCGGCGGTGAGCGCGACCCAGTCGGCGCGCAATCCCGGGGCGAGCGCGCCGCGTTCGTGCGACAGGCCGAGGAATGCTGCGGGGTTGGTCGCCGCCATCGCCGCGGCGGTCGGCACGTCGGCGTGCGTCCGCGCGACGAGGTTGCGGACCGCGCCGGCCATGTCGAGGTCGGAGCCGGCGAGCGTCCCGTCCTCGCCGAAGCATTTGCCGTCCTCGACATGGATCAGCCGCCCTTGCAGGCGGAAATCCTTGTCGACCGCGCCGACCGACGGCATCGCATCGCTGACCAGCATCAGCCGGTCGTGGGGCCGTGCGTTGAGCGCGAGGCGGAGCGCCGCGTCATGGACGTGCAATCCGTCGGCGATCAGCCCGCAATACACGCTGCGATCGTCGAGTGCGGCGCCGACCACACCCGGTGCGCGGTGCAGCAGCGGCGACATCGCGTTGAACAGATGCGTGATGCCGGTCAGCCCTGCGCCGACCGCCTCGATGATCGTCTCATAGTCCGCATCGGTGTGCCCCGCGCTGACGATCACGCCGCCCGCAACCAATCGCGCGATCGACGCGGGATCGGTCAGTTCGGGCGCGAGCGTCACCATCACGCGACCCTTGCGCGGTCGGATCAGCAATTCGATCATCGCGTCGTCGAGCAGTCGGAACTTGGCCGGGTCGTGGATGCCCTTGCGTGCAGGGTTGATGCACGGGCCTTCGATATGCGCGCCGACCACGCCCGGCACGCCTGCCAGGATCGCGGCCTCCATCGCGTCGAGTGTCTGCGCGATCACCTCGGGCGTGTCGCTAATCAGCGTCGGCATGAACGCGGTCGTGCCGTACGGTACGTGCGCCGCGCCGATCGCGGCGATGCCTTCTACGGTCGGTTGATCGTTGAGCAGCACGCCGCCACCCCCGTTTACCTGCGTATCGACAAAGCCGGGCACGAGCCAACCGGCGTCAAGGTCGATCGCTTCAGACGGTGCGCGCTCGAGCGGTGTGATCAGCGCGATCCGGCCGTCGACGACCCGGATCGTCGCGCCGTTGATCAGGCCATCGCGCGTGACGATCGTGCCGTTGACGAAATGCAGCTTGGACTCGGTCATACCGTCTTCGTAACTTTGCTCAGGTGAAGCGGTGCGTCGGGGTTCAACCCGCGACGCAGCGACAAGGCATTGGCCATGCGGTAGAAGCTCTGGACCATCAGGATCGGCTCGATCGCCGGATGCGCGGTGAATGCGGCGGGCGCGGTTCCACCGTCGGTCTCAGCATCTGCGAGACATACGACAGCGCCCCGAGCGCGAAACTCCGCGGCAGCCTCGCGTACGCCGTCGCCAGCCGCGTCGGAGGTGGCGAACGCGATCACGGGGAAGCCGTCGTTGACGATCGCCATCGGCCCGTGGCGGACCTCCGCGGCGCTGAACGCTTCGGCATGGAGCGCGCAGGTTTCCTTCAGCTTCAGCGCGGCTTCCTGCGCGATGCCGTAGCCATAGCCGCGGCCGATCACGAACAGGTTGTTGGCGCCTGCTAGCGTTTCGACCATCGACGACCAGTCCGCCGCGAACGCACGCGTCAGCAGGGTGGGGAGTACATCGACGGCCTCTGCGAGCAGCGCGTTCTGCGACCACGCCGCGGTCAACGCTGCGAACGCTGCGAGGGCACAGATGTAGGATTTTGTGGCGGCGACCGATTTCTCCGGGCCGGCCTTGAGCGCGATCATCGTGTCGGCCATCTCAGCGAGCGGCGAACTCTCGTCGTTGACGAACGCGATGACATGCGCGCCGGCGTCGCGGTACGCCGCGACGGTCGCAAGGAGATCGGGGCTGCGGCCGCTTTGCGAAACGGCCATCACCAGCGCTGTGCCGGGTGCCATCGGCGCGGCGTAGACTGACGATACCGATGGTGCAGCCGAAGCGACCGGGATGCCGAGCAGCGTCTCGATGAGGTATTTGCCGTAGGTTGCGGCGTGATCGGAGGAGCCGCGCGCGCAGGTCACGACGACCGAAGGCGGCGCGGCGCGAAGCCGATCGCCAAGTTCGGCGAGCGCGTCGCGATTGGCGGACAACAGCCGCGCTACCGCCGCCGAGGCTTCGGCGGCTTCGCAGAACATCAGCGTTGGCCGGGGTTCGTCCGGCGCCGCAGATACGTCTTCGGCCCGGTAATCAGTCGTCTCGGTCACGGTAAGCCCCCCGGCCGGCGCCCGTGCGCCGGCGTCAGATGTCGTTCAGTTCGGCGACGAGATCATACGCGTCGCCACGATAGTAGGATTGGGTGAATTCGGCGGCCCGCCCGTCGCGCAGGAAGCCGCGGCGCTCGATGAACAGGCCAGCATGGCCCGCATCGACGCCGAGCATCTTGGCATGCTCAGGACTGAAATGGACCGCGCGCAGGCGTTGCAGCGCTCGCACCGGACGGTTGCCCGCTGCTTCAAGCGCTTCGTACAGCGAGTCCTGGACGGCATCGATCGTCGGCAGGCAATATCCGGCGATCGTCGAATATTCGAGCGCCATAGGGGTGTCGTCGGCGTAGCGGATTCGTTGGAATCGATACACCGCCGAGCCGGGCGACAGCCCCAGCGACAGCGATTCCTCGGGCGTTACCATGCCGATTGTCCGGCTCACCCATGCGCTGCTCGGCGTCCGCCCGCGCGACTGCATATCTTCCGAAAAGGACGACAGTTTCGAAAAGCTCTTTTCGACGCGCGTCGCGACGAACGTTCCTGCGCCGCGACGCCGGGTTAGCAAGCCTTCTTCGACCAGCCCGCCGATCGCTTTCCGCACGGTGATACGCGACACGTCGTATTCGATCGCGAGATCACGTTCGGCGGGGAGGGCGTCGTCCTTGGCCAGTACGTTGCGATTGATGGCTTCGCGGATCAGCTGCTGGAGCTGGACGTACAACGGCGCGGGATTGCCATCCCGGAACCTGCCAATGCTTGATGAAAAGGACATGACGACGACTTTCGATGGTGCCGAAAAGGACCATGAAGGGATCCGGACCGGCAGCGTTTGCAGGGATACGTTATGTATTGGTATTGTTCAAGCGGCTTGCCGATCGAAACGATCGATGGTCGCCTTCAGGTTTCGCACCAGCGTTTCATTCGTGACCCGGCGGCCAGGCGTCGCGAACCCGAATTCACGCTCGCGCGGGTCGTCGTGCTGGACGAACGGATCGGTCGGCGCCCCGCAGGACGCGTGAAGTTCACGCAGCCCGGCCTCGAGAAATGCCGCCGCGTTGGTCGCGTCGATACCACTACCGGCCAGGATCACGATCCGACCGGCGGCGCGCCGATGCAGCGCCGCAAGGGTCGCCAGTCCGTCGATCGCCTTGGGTGTTCCGCCGGACGTGAGGACCCGGTCGAAACCAAGTCCGATCGCCGTCTCGAGCGCGGCGCCAAGATCCGGGCAAAGGTCGAATGCGCGATGCAGCGTGAGGGAGAGCGGCGACCCGCGCTGTTCCCCCAGCACCCGGGCGTGCTCGACCAACCGGGCCAACAGCGCGGCGTCCAGCCTATGGCCGGCGACACTGGCGCCGATGACGACGCCGGCCAGTCCTGCGTCGGCACTGGCGGTAATGTCCGCCGCGATCATTGCCGCGGCGCGGGCGTCGTAGCGAAAGCCGCCCTCGCGGGGGCGGACGAGCATGTGAACGGGCAAGGGGGCGTCGCGCGCCGCTGCGATCAGCGAGGGTGCCGGCGTCAGGCCGCCAAGTGCGAGCGCGGCGCAGAGTTCGATGCGATCGGCGCCGCCCGAAACCGCGGCGTCGAGACCGACACTGTCATCGACACAAATCTCTAGGATCATCGAAAGGCCTTTAGTCGGTCGTAATTTAATTACGTCTGGCCGATCGACTCCCACGGTTCAATGACAAAACAGCAGCTTTGGAGCAAGAAAAGGTATTGATCTGAACCTACCCGAAGCACCGGCTTTGGCCGAAACTTGGGCCGTTCTTCGCGAAATCTCGTTGAGGATGAATAGCTTAGAGGCCGGGTTCAGAGGTTCCATACCGCCGTAACCCAACTGTAATTTTCGGTGGATTCGCCAATTCAATTGGTTATACAGGAACAATACCAAGCCACGGGTTCGATAACCAAAAAAATACCAGTGGCGGGGTGGGCGACGCGGGCGATCTCCGCGTCTGGAATGACGCTACGGCGTCGATGGGAAGGGGCTTTGACGATGGTTTTCCGTAAGCAGATTTTGTTGGCGTCAACCACCGCAGTGTTCGTTGCGGCTGTGCCTGGCGCGTTTGCGCAAACCGCGCCAGCAACCCCGGCCCCAGCGACCCAATCAGCAGACCCCGCGACCGAAACAGCCGGCGACGACATCGTGGTCACCGGTATCCGCGGCAGCCTACGTAGCGCGATCGCGGTCAAGCGGCAGGCCAACGCCGTCGTCGACGTCATCTCGGCCGAGGCGATCGGCAAGTTTCCCGATCGCAACGTTGCCGAATCACTGTCGCATATCCCAGGCGTCAGCATCGATCGTCGCTTCGGCGAGGGCGAGAAGGTCGCGATCCACGGCACCGATCCCGCTCTCAACCGCATGCTGCTCGACGGCCACGCAGTCGCGTCGGCCGACTGGGGCGGCAACGACAACGACCCGACCAGCCGTACCTTCAACTATTCGCTGCTCGCACCCGAGCTCGTCGAGCGCCTCGAAGTGTACAAGTCGCCCGAGCCGCGGATCGAGGAGGGCAGCATCGGCGGCACCGTCATCGTCCGCACGCGTCGCCCGCTCGACACGCCTGCCAACTCGATCTTCGCATCGGGCGGCTATTCGTACAACGACCGCGCCGACAAGGGCAACGTCCGCGCGTCGGGCCTGTACAGCTGGCACAACGAAGGCGGCACGTTCGGCGTCCTCGGCGCGGTCACCTACGACAAGCAGAGCCTGACGCGTTCGGGCGTCGAATTCTTCGGTTTCGAGAATGCGGGCAGCCGTTTCCTGACGACCAACGCGGCGGGCCAGCGCGTGCTGAAGAACCCGAACGCCGTCATCACCGGCGGCACGGCCGCCGATCTCGACAACGCGGTGTCGCCGTTCGGCATCAACTATGCCTATTTCACGCAGGAGCGCCAGCGCACCAGCTATGTCGCCACGGTCCAGGCCAAGCCGACCGACGACATCACGCTGACGCTCAACGGCCTGCACATCGACGGCAACTACAACAACTCCAGCCAGTCGATGTACGTGATACCCGGCGCGTGGAGCGGCGACGTTCTCCAGTCGGCGACGATTTCGAACGGCGTGGTCACCAATGCCAGCTTCGGCGCGGCGTCGGCGGGCAGCCAGAATGCGCAGCTCGACCTGCTCATCCGCAAGACCAAGCTCAAGACCGACAACCTCAACTTCGTCGGCGAATGGGAAGGTCCGGGCGGCGCGAGCGTGTCGGCGACGGCCGGCTGGAGCAAGGCGAGCGGTGGGCGCAATCCCGAATATCTGCTCGATGTGCGAACCGACCTTCCGTACAGCTATGGCTTCACCTCCGACAGCGCGAACGTCGACTATGTCGGCGACCTGACCAACCCAGCCAATTATCGCCGCAGCAACAGCCCGCAGCTCCAGACGATCGACGGCGCACCGGTGATCGTCAACGGTACGCAGCTCAACGCGGCGCGCGCGGGCGGCATCGATTTCTCTAAGACGATCGATCGCGATTATTATGCCGGGTATGATGCGGTCATTCCGTTCGAGGCGGGCCCGTTCAAGGATATCCGGATCGGCGGCAAGTTCACCGATCACCGCAACCGCCTGAACGCGAGCGGCTTCAACAACTATTCGACGTCGAACTACACGCTGGCAAGCCTTGGCGTCGATACGATGACGACACCGAACGGCGCGTTCGACGGCACTGGTGGTACGGGGAACGCGACCCAGTACATCAACCTGTCGCAGCAGACCGTGATCGACATCCTCGCCAATTCGGTGAATGTCGCCGTCGCCAAGCCGACCGCGTCCTACATCGTCGACGAGACGGTTGCAGCGAACTACGTCCAGCTGAACTTCGACCAGAGCGGCTTCCGCGGCAATATCGGCGGGCGGCTGGTCTACACCAAGAACGTGTCGAACTACGCCGATCAGGTGTCCGGCACCGACGGCGCGCTGCCGACGATCGTGCCGCAGCGGGTGGAGAACGACTATCTGAAGTTCCTCCCCAGCCTGAACGTTGCCTATGAGGCGGGCACGCAGCTGATCTTCCGCGGCAGCGTGGCCAAGGTGATCGCCCGCCCGCGCTACGAGCAGCTCGGCGGCTCGGTCGGTCGCAACGACATCACGCTGGACGCGAGCGGCGGCAACCCCAATCTGAAGCCGTACCAGTCGACCAACTACGAGCTGTCGGCGGAATATTATCCGCGCGAAGGGGCGCTGTTGTCGCTCGAACTGTTCCGTCGCGAGGTGAAGGACTACATCCTCAACGGCCTGAGCCAGCGGGTGTTCTTTAACGAGCTGACGCAGAGCAATGCGACCTATCTCGTGTCGCAGCCGCTCAACGGCGGCAACGCGAACGTCAACGGCGCGCTGGTTTCGGCGCAGGGCGAGATCTGGCACGGCTTTGGCCTGCAGGCGAACTATTCCTATGCCGAGAGCTCGACCGACGAGGGCCTGAACCTGCCCTATCTGTCGAAGCACACCGTCAACGTGATTCCGTATTACGAGAACGGGCCGTTCCAGGCGCGGCTGAGTTACAACTACCGCTCGTCCTATTTCCGCGCGATCGGTCGTTTGAACTCGATCGACATGGTCGCGCCGTATAGCCAGCTCGATTTCTCGGCGGGGTTCAACCTGACCAAGGCCGTCACGCTGACGGTGAACGCGCAGAACCTGCTCGATTCGACCTACACGCAGTATAGCGGCACGCGCGACCGGCCGACCGCGTTCTACAAGAATGGCCGGACGTTCGCGGCGTCGGTCTCGTTCAGGATGTAGCATCACCGGGTGGCGCGCCCTTGCGGTGCGCCACCCCCGTCGACAGGGGGCACGATATCGCCGCATGATATCACGTTGGGTCAAGGCAGTGCATGAGCGGATGGGTCACCTCGGTGTCCTGTCCGCGTTTCTCGTTCCCCTGGTCCTGGCGACGCCGGCCGCGGCCGAGCGGGTCGATCTGGATGCGGGGTGGACGTTCTGGCTGGCGAAGGACGCGCCGGCCGATCCGGTCTGGCTTAAGAGCGATCCGGTGGGCGCTGAAAGCGTCGTCGTGCCGCATAGCTGGCCGCTGTCGCGCGGAGTGAATTCCGAGGGCGTGGGCTGGTATGCGCGCACTCTGGTGGTGCCAGAGGCGATCGTCGGCAAGCATCTCGAATTGCATTTCGACGCGGTTTTCTACGCGGCGCGCGTGTGGGTGAACGGGACGCTCGTCGGGAGCCACGAAGGCGGCCATACCGCGTTCGATCTCGATGTTTCGAAGGTTCTGAAGCCGGGTGCGAACCGCATCGTCGTCTCGGCCGACGACCGGCCGGGGTTCGTGACGATTCCGGGCTATGCGATGCGGCTCCAGGCGTCGGGGAACGTCTGGTACGATTGGTGGCATAGCGGCGGGATCACGCGCGACGTGTCGCTGCGGATCGCCGAGGGTGGGCTGATCCGGCGCCAGCGTATCCGGCAGGTTCTGCGCACCGATAGCGCGACCGTGACGAGTGGTGTTGCGATCGAGAATATCGATGCGCGGCCGCACAATTACGGGCTGACGGCGATCGCGATCGATCCCGATGGCCGCGAGGTTGCGCGGGTTTCGAAGAGCGTGACGGTGGCCGCATCGTCGACCGCGACGCCGGACGCCGCCTTGGCGATCACCAAGCCGCAGCGGTGGCAGATCGGGGCGGGGAAACTCTACCGGATCGTCGCCGAATTGCGCGACGAGAAGGGCGTGATGCTCGATCGCCGCGAGGACACCGTAGGCTTGCGCAAGCTCGCGATCCGTAACCGAATTCTGTACGTCAACGACGCGCCCGCGCGGCTGACCGGCGTCACGCGGCACGAGGATTCGCCGTGGGAAGGCGCCGGCGAAACGCGCGGCACGATCCTGCACGACATGCGCGATCTGAACGCGCTGCACGTCACGCTGACGCGGCCGGTGCATTATCCGCAGCCGCAAAGCGTGTTCGACGCGGCGGATCGCGCGGGCATGCTGCTGATCCCCGAAATCCCGATCTGGCAGATGACCGCGGCGCAGTTGGGCGATCCGCGGCTGCTGGTGCGCGCGAAGGCGATGATGGCCGAGATGATCGCCGAGAGCGGCAATCACCCGAGCGTGCTCGCCTGGAGCGTGATGAACGAGAGCGAGGCGTCGACGCCGCAGGGCCTCGCCTTCGTGCGCGCGATGAAGACGCATATCAACGCGATCGACCCCGGCCGGTTCGTGACCTTCGCGGACTCCGAGATCGCGGTCCATCCGGTGCGCGTGCCGGCGCTGGTCGAGGCCGATTTCGTGATGGCCAACGCCTATTTCGGTACTTGGAGCGGCGCGGCGAGCGGAGTCGGCCCGTGGCTCGACGCGTTCGACAACGCGTATCCGGACCGGATGCTGGTAATCTCCGAATTCGGCTGGCCTGGACCGTTCTCGAAGGACTCCGCCAGCGCCGATTTGGCGCGCACCGACAACCTGAAGGACCAGCTTGCGGCGCTCGCGATGCGGCCGTGGGTCGGTGGCGCTATCTTCTGGAGCTATGCCGATTACCGCTCGAACAAGAACCTCTTCGCCGGCATCGCCGATGGCTATGTCGATCACGGGCTGGTCGATGCCGATCGCCAGCGCCGCCCAAGCTATTTCGCGTGGGAAGCCGCCAACCGCGCGGTTACCGCGCGCGTCGATTTGACGATGGCGGGCGAGACGCCGACCGGCTTCACCGCGACCGTGATGGGCGCCGCCAAGGCCGCGTTGCCGTCCTATCCGCTGGTCGGCGCAAGGCTGCACTGGCGCGCGATGGGCGGCGACCGCGTGTTGCTCGGCGAGGGCGAACAGGCGCTACCCGTCATCGCGCCGGGCGGCACCGCGACGGTCTCCGCATCGTGGACCGGCCGTCTTACGCCCGTCACGGTGACCGTCGATATCCTGACCGCGGAGGGTGCGCGCGCAGGCGGCGTCGTCCGCGACTATGAACCGTTCAAGGCCGGCTCCGCCGTCTATCCACCCGACCCAGCGCAATTGCCGAAGGACCCTACATGATCCGTCTCCGCCCTTTGGTGCTCGCGCTGCTGATGACCTCGACCGCGGCGGTGGCCGAAGGGCCGAAGCTCATTCCGATGCCCGCCTCGATCGAGGCGAAGTCCGGCACGCTGACGATCGGCGAGGGGGCGGGGATCGTCGCGAGCGATGCGGGCGCGAAGACCGCGGCGAAACTGCTCGCGCAACAGGTCAAGGTCGTCCGCGGGCTGACGCTCGCGAGCGACGCGGGCAGCGGGCCGATCCGGTTCGTGCGCGACGCGAGCGTCTCGGGTGACGAGGCCTATGTGCTGAGCGTCGATGCGAAGGGCGTGACGATCGCGGCGAGCGGCGATGCGGGGCTCGTCCACGGCGCGATGACGCTGGCGCAGTTGCTCAGCCCGGATGCGGCGGTCGGCAAACCGGTCGTGCTGGCGGCGATGACGATCCGCGACGCGCCGCGCTTCAAATGGCGCGGGCTGATGATCGATCCGGCGCGGCATTTCGTGCCGATGCCGACGTTGTACGCGATGGTCGACCAACTCGCCGCGCAAAAAATGAACGTGCTGCATCTCCATCTGACCGACGATCAGGGCTGGCGCGTCGAAATCAAGCGCTATCCCGACCTGACGCGGATCGGTGCGTGGCGGACGCCGCCGTCGGCGGGCGGTGCGCCGGGCGAGAAGGTCGGCGGGTTCTACACGCAGGCCGAGCTGAAGGCGCTGGTCGCCTACGCGCAGGCGCGCGCGGTGACGATCGTGCCCGAGATCGATCTGCCGGGCCATGCGCAGGCGGCGGTCGCGTCCTATCCGGCCGAAGTCGGCGTGCTCGGCGATCGGCCGGCGGTCGGTCACGACTGGGGCGTGAACCCGTGGCTGTTCAGCCCGGAGGATCGCAGCATGACCTTCATCAAGCATGTCCTCGACGAGCTGATGGACGTGTTTCCGTCGCAGTTCATTCATCTCGGCGGCGACGAGGCGGTCAAGGATCAGTTGCAGCGGTCGCCTGCCGTGCAGGCGAAGATGAAGGCGCTGGGGCTGAAGACCGAGATGCAGATGCAGAGCTGGATGATCGACCAGCTCGGCGAGTATCTGGCGAAACACGGCAGGCGCCTGATCGGCTGGGACGAGATTCTGGAGGGCGGACTGCCGCCGTCGGCATCGGTGATGTCGTGGCGCGGCGAGAAGGGGGCGGTCGAGGCCGCGAACCAGGGGCATGACGTGGTGCTGAGCCCCGCACCGATCCTGTATCTCGACAGCCTGCAGAGCAATCGCAGCGACGAGCCGCCGGGCCGTATCTCGAACGGCGATGCGATCGTGACGCTCGCGCGGCTGTATGCGTATGAGCCGGCGCCCGCGGGGCTCGCGCCCGACAAGGCGAAGCATGTGCTGGGCGCGCAGATCAATGCGTTCAGCGAATATCTGGTGACGCCGGAGCAGTTGGAGCACGCGACCTTCCCGCGGCTGTCGGCGCTGGCCGAGCGGACCTGGTCGCCGGGCTCGACGCGCGATTTCGACAATTTCGTATCGCGGTTGGAGCCGCAGATGGGTCGCTATGCGCGGGCGGGGATCGCGGCGGCGGACAGCGCGTTCGCGGTCGATTTTACCCTTCAGGGCACGCGCGGCGATGCGCTGCGTCGTGGCAAGGTGCCGGTGACGCTTGCGACGCAGACGGGCTATGGCACGATCCGGTACACGCTCGACGGCAAGGTGCCGACCGCGCGCTCGAAGGCGTATGTCGCGCCGTTGTCGTTGAAACCCGGCACCACCGTGCGCGCCGCCGCCTTCACCACCGACGGTCGCCCGACCGCGGCACCGCGGCTGTTCGAGACGAGCCGGGCCGCGCTGCTGCGCCGGTCGAGTTCGGAGCTGGTCGCGTGCCCCAATGGCGCGATCGGGCTGCGCGTACCGCTGACGTCGGAGGCGACCGCGAACACGCCGGTGTTCAACGTCAACATCTTCGACACTTGCACGACGTACCCAGCCGCGCCGCTCGATATCGCGCGCAGCTTCACCGTCGATGTCGCGCGTATCCCGCGGCATTACGGGCTCGCGCATGACGAGAAGGCGCTGCGCCGGCATTATGCGGTGACGACGTACGGAGAGCTGGTGGTGCGCACCGGCGGCTGCGACGGCACGATCGCGGCGACCTTCCCGCTGCCCAACCCGGCGACGAGCCCGAACCGCATGAGCTTCCAAGGCAAACTGCCCGAGGGCAAGGGCGACGCGGATATCTGCCTGTTGTTCACCGCGTCGATGGAGTCGCCCTTCTACGCGGTCGAGTCGATGCAGCTGTCGGAGAAGAAGTGATGCGGTTTGCAGCACTCCTCTTGCTCGCCACCGTCGCTGCGACGCCGGCCTGGGCGGGGCCGCGCACCAGCGTGGTGCTCGACAAGGGCTGGTCGATGCGGATCGATCCGGCCGACACCGCCGCGGCGAAGGCGCATCCCCAGGCTGCGCGCTGGTTGCGTGCGACCGTGCCGGGCAGCGCGCAGACCGACCTGATGGCGGCGAAGATCGTTCCCGATCCCTATGTCGGGCTGAACGAAACGAAGATCCAATGGGTCGGGCTGACCGATTGGCAATATCACACCGTCCTGCGCGCGACGCCCGAACTGCTGACGCGCGATCATGTCGATCTGGTGTTCGACGGGCTCGATACGTTTGCCGAGGTGCGGCTTAACGGCGTGAAACTGCTCGCCGCGGACAATGCGCACCGGCGCTGGCGCGTGCCGGTGAAGGCGGTGCTGAAGCCCGGCGCGAACGCGTTGCTCGTCACGTTCCGCTCGCCGATCCGGACGTTGCAGCCGATGGTGCTGAAGGCGAAGAACCCGCTGCCCGGCGAATATGATTCGGTGTTCGGCGACGAGCCGATGGGCAAGCAGACCTCGCCCTATATCCGCAAGCCGAAATACCAATATGGCTGGGACTGGGGTCCCCGGATCGTCACGCAGGGGATCTGGCGGCCCGCGCGGATCGAGGCATGGGACGACGCGCGGATCGAGGCGTTTCGCGTGACGCAGGAAGCCCTGACCAAGACCGAAGCGCGGCTGTCCGCCGAGCTCGACGTGGTGGCGGGCGAGGAGCGTCCGGTCACGGTGCAGGTCGCGGTGACCGGGCCCGATGGTCAGGTGACGCAGGCGGCGCGGACCGTCACCGTCGCGGCGGGCGCGAGCCATGTCGCGGTGCCGGTGAGCATCGCCAATCCGCAGCGCTGGTTCCCTGCGGGCTATGGTACGCAACCGCTCTATGCCGTGAAGGCGAGCTTGCTCGATGGCGGCACGGTGATCGACACCGCGCAGCGCCGCACCGGCCTGCGCACCGTCGAACTGCGCCGCGACAAGGACGCACAGGGGCGTGGCTTCGCGTTCGTCGTCAACGGCATTCCGGTGTTCGCCAAGGGCGCGAACCTGATTCCGTTCGACATGTTTCCCGCGCGCGTGCCCGAGAGCCAGATTCGCACGGTGATGGCCGGCGCGCGCGACGCGAACATGAACATGATCCGCGTGTGGGGCGGCGGCTATTATCTCGACGACGCGTTCTACGACATCGCTGACCAGATGGGGCTGATGGTGTGGCAGGACTTCATGTTCGGCGGCGCGGTGACGCCCCCCGACCGCGACTTCCGTGAGACCGTCCGCATCGAGGCCGAGGAACAGGTCGACCGGCTCCAGGCGCACCCCTCGATCGTGATGTGGGCGGGTAACAACGAAGTGCTCAGCGGCTGGGCGAACTGGTCGGACCGGATCGCGTACAAGAAGACGGTCGGGGCGGATGAGCAGGAGCGGATCGGCGTCGGCATGGCGGTGATCTTCGACCGCGTGCTGCGGGGTGCGGCCGAGCGCCGCGATCCCGACGCGGTCTATTGGCCGGGCTCGCCAAGCAGCAATTACGAGGACAAGCCCGACATCGATACCGATGGCGACCGGCATTATTGGGACGTGTGGGGCGGCAAGAAGCCGGTCGAGGCGTATCTCGACAGCTGTCCGCGCTTCATGTCCGAATACGGCCTGCAATCGATGCCCGAGATGAAGACGATCCGGACATTTGCGAAGGACGCGGACTTCTCGCCCACCACGCCGGGGATGAAGGCGCACCAGAAATTCCTCAAGGGCGAGGGCAACGATCGGCTGCTGTTCTACATCCGCGAGAAATACCGCGAGCCGCGCGACTTCGCCGACTTCGTGTATCTGAGCCAGGTGATGCAGGCGGAGGGGATCGAGATCGCCGCGCTGCACCACCGCGCGTGCCGGCCGGTGACGATGGGGTCGCTGTTCTGGCAGATCAACGACGTCTGGCCGGGCGCGTCGTGGTCGAGCATCGATTATTACGGTCGCTGGAAGGCGCTGCAATTCCATGCACGGCGCTTCTATCAGCCGCTGGCGATCGCGGCTGAGCGCAAGGACGGGTCGACCAAGGTCAGCCTGATCTCCGACGCGACGTCGCCGACGCAGGCGGTATGGCGGATGCGGACGCTCGACGTCGACGGGAAGGTGCTGGCGAAGACCGAGACGGCGGCGACGCTGGCGCCCTTGTCTTCGACCCCGGTCGCGACGCTGCCCGATGCGACGCTGTTCGCGGGCGGCGATCCGGCGCGGACGATCGCGGTGACGGAGTTGGTCGTGGACAACCGCGTCATCTCGCGCGCGTTGCTGTCTGCGGCGCCCAAGGCGATGACGCTGCCCGATCCGGGGTTGACCGCGACCTGGGAGGGCAATCGCCTGACGCTGACCGCGAGCAGGCTGGCGCGGGCGGTGTGGCTCGACTTCGGCAAGCTGGATGCGACGCCATCGGATAATGCGTTCGACCTGTTGCCGGGCGAGAGCGTGGCTTTGCAGATTACGTCGAAGGCGTCCGCGGCGGCGCTGCGGCGCGCACTATCGATCCGGACGCTGGCCGGCATCGCGGCGGTGAAGTCGTGATGCGGTTTGCTTTAGCGCCGATCGGCCTGCTGCTCGCTTCGTCCGCGCTCGCGCAGACGGTCGATCCGGCGGTGCGGAGCATGACGCTCGACGAGAAAGCGGCGCAGTTGCAGAGCGTCGCGCCGGCGATCCCGCGGCTGAATTTGCCCGCCTATGATTACTGGAACGAGGGGCTGCACGGGCTCGCGCGCAACGGCGTGGCGACGGTGTTTCCGCAGGCGATCGGCTTGGCCGCGACGTGGGACGAGGCGCTGCTGCGGCGCGTCGGCGATGTCGTGTCGACCGAGGCGCGCGCGAAGTCCAACGCGCTGCCGGCTGGGGACCGCGAACGCTATCAGGGGCTGACGATCTGGTCGCCCAACATCAACATTTTCCGCGATCCGCGCTGGGGGCGCGGGCAGGAGACCTATGGCGAAGACCCGTATCTGACCGGGCGCTTGGGCGTCGCGTTCATTGGCGGGTTGCAGGGGGCGGATCTGGCGCATCCGAAGGTCATCGCCACGCCGAAGCATCTCGCGGCGCATAGTGGGCCGGAGGCGGGGCGGGACGCGTTCGATGTCGACATTTCGCCGCATGATCGGGAGGCGACGTACCTGCCGGCGTTCCGGATGGCGCTGACCGAGGGCCGGGCGCTGTCGACGATGTGCGCGTATAATTCGATCCACGGGGTCCCCGTGTGTGCTTCGGAGCCTTTGCTCAACCAGACGGTGCGCAAGGAATGGGGCTTCAAGGGGCTGATCGTGTCCGACTGCGACGCGGTCGGGAATATCGCGAACTATCATTACTACCGGCCCGATTCCGCGAGCGGGTCGGCGGCGGCGATTGCCGCGGGCATGGATTTCAATTGTGGGAAGACCTACGCGGCGCTCGGCGATGCGGTGCGGCGCGGGCTGGTGCCCGAGGCGACGCTCGACACGAGTTTGACGCGGACGTTTGCGGTGCGGCGGATGCTGGGCGGCGCGTTCGGCGCGACGAGCCCGTGGGAGAGGATCAAGCCGACCGAGTTCGACACGCCCGCGCACCGCGCGCTGGCGCTGGAGGCGGCGCGCAAAGCGATGGTGCTGGTCCAGAACAACGGCGTGCTGCCGCTGAAACCGTCGGCCAGAATCGCGGTGATCGGGCCGAATGCGGACAGCGTCGACGTGCTGGAGGCGAATTATCACGGCACCGCCGCCGCGCCGATCACGCCGCTGGCCGCGCTGCGGACGGCGTTCGGCGGCGTGCGGTATGCCCAAGGGTCGAGCATCGCCGAGGGCGTGCCCGTGCCGGTGCCGGATACCGCGCTGTCGCTGCGCGGCGAATATTTCCGGGGGAGCGATTTCGCGGGGACGCCGGTGGTGCGGGCCGACCGGACGATCGATTTCGACTGGGATCGCACCGCGCCTGCTCCGGGGATCGATCCGGCCGCCTTCTCGGTACGCTGGACGGGGACGGTCACCGCGCCGGCTGGGGGCGACTATGTGTTCCGGCTCGACGTGCCGCGCTGCTTCGACTGCAAGGGGCATGATCCCTCGCGATTGTGGATCGACGACACGCTGGTCGCCGACGATGACGGCAGCGGCAAGACCGTCGAGGCACCGGTGACGCTGACCGCCGGGCCTCATGCGATCCGCGTCGAGCTGGCGCATAGCGGCGAGGATCAGGGGCTGCGGCTGACCTGGACCGCGCCGGCCGAGGCGCAGGTCGCCGAAGCGGTCGCGGCCGCGAAGGATGCCGACGCGATCGTCGCGTTCGTCGGGCTGTCGCCCGCGGTCGAGGGCGAGGCGTTGCAGATCGAGGTGGCCGGCTTCTCGGGCGGTGACCGGACGGATATCGGGCTGCCCGCCGCGCAGGTGAAGCTGCTGGAAGCCGCCAAGGCGACGGGCAAGCCGCTGGTGGTCGTGCTGATGACCGGCAGCGCGGTCGCGATGACCTGGGCGAAGGCGCATGCCGACGCGATCCTGGTCGGCTGGTATCCGGGGCAGGCGGGCGGTCAGGCGATCGCCGATACGCTGACGGGGAAAAGCAATCCGGGCGGGCGACTGCCGGTGACGTTCTACGCCAAGACGCGCGATCTGCCGGCGTTCATCGATTACAACATGCGTGAGCGGACCTATCGCTACTTTACGGGCACGCCGCTGTGGGGCTTTGGGTACGGGCTGAGCTATACGCAGTTCGCCTATGCTGCACCCAAATTGCTGCGCAGCACGATCGCGGCGGGCGAGAGCCTGACGGTCGAGGTGCCCGTGAAGAACGCGGGCAAGCTCGCGGGCGACGAGGTGGTGCAGGCGTATCTCGTGCCGCCCGAGCCGGCGGTGAAGCCGCGCTTCAACGATCCGGTGCTGCAACGCCAGCTAGTCGGGTTCAGGCGCGAGACAGTGAAGCCCGGGCAGACGGCACGCGTGGCCTTCACGATCGATCCGCGCGGGATGAGCAGCGTCGACGCGGCGGGCAATCGCCGCGTCGTGCCGGGCGAATACCGCCTGCATATCGGTGGCGGCCAGCCCGGCGACGGGCCGGGTGTCGATACCGTCTTCACCGTGACGGGAACCAAGGATTTGCCGAAATGATCGCCCCCGCAATGATCGCCCCCGCAATGATAGATCGTCGCAGCCTTATCGTCGGCGCCGCGGCACTCGGGTTCGCGGGACCGCTACGCGCCGCCGCGCCGTCGTTCGTCAGCAAGCGTCCGAAGCTCGGCGATCGTCGGTACACCAGCCGCGCGGTCGAGGCGGAGATCGCGCGCGTCACGGCGAAGATCGGCGATCCCGAACTCGCCTGGCTGTTCGGCAATTGCTATCCCAACACGCTCGACACGACGGTGTTCATGGGGAGCGTCGAGGGCAAGCCCGATGCGTTCGTCATCACCGGCGACATCGACTGCATGTGGCTGCGCGACAGTTCGGCGCAGGTGCATCCGTATCTGCCGCTGGCGAAGCGCGATCCGGCGTTGCGGACGCTGTTCCGCGGGCTGATCGCGCGACAGGCGCGGTGCATCCTGATCGACCCTTACGCCAACGCGTTCATGCACGACCCGTCGGCGAAGACCAATCTGAGCTGGTCGCTGAGCGACGACACGGTGATGAAGCCGGGCGTCGGCGAGCGGAAATGGGAGATCGATTCGCTCTGCTACCCGATGTGGATCGCCCATGCCTATTGGCAGGCGACCGGCGACGTCGCGCCGTTCGACGCGCTGTGGGCGGACGGCGCGCGCGCATCGATCCGGACGTTCCGCGAGCAGCAGCGCAAGGACGGGCCGGGGCCGTATCGCTTCCGCCGGTCGTCGCCGATTCCGGGCGAGACGATGATGCTCGACGGCTATGGCCCGCCGTCGCGCGCCGTCGGGCTGATCCATTGCGGGTTCCGGCCTTCGGACGATGCCTGCGTGCTCCCGTTCCTGATCCCGTCGAACATCTTCGCGGTGCGCGCGCTGCGCCAGTTGGCGGAACTCGCGACGCGCGTGCGGCGCGACACGGCGCTGGCGGCGGATGCGACGTCGCTCGCGGACGAGGTCGAGGCGGCGTTGCGGCTGCACGGCACGATGCGCGGGCCCGACGGCCAGCCGGTCTGGACGTATGAGGTCGACGGATACGGCAACGCCATCTTCATGGACGACGCCAATGTGCCGAGCCTGTCGGGGCTCGCCTATCTGGGGGCGGTGAAGCCCGACGATGCGCTCTGGCGGCGCACGGCGGCGCGGGCGTGGAGCATGGACAATCCGTATTTCTTCCGCGGCAAGGCGGCCGAAGGAATCGGGAGCCCGCATACCGGCCTGCGCGAAATCTGGCCGATGGCGATCGTCATGCACGGGCTGAACGCGCTGGAGACGGGCGACGACGCGACCGTCGCGAAGAGCCTCGCCGCGCTGAAGACGACGCATGGCGGCACCGGCTTCATGCATGAATCGTTCAACCAGGACGACGGCGCGAAATTCACGCGTGACTGGTTCGCCTGGGCCAACGGGCTGTTCGGCGAGCTGATCGTCGACACCGCCGCCAAACGACCAGCACTTCTGGGAGCCCGCGCATGAACCTCACCCGCCGTACGCTCCTTGCCGGGACCGGCGCGCTTGCACTGACCGCGCGCGCGACGTTTGCCGCTTCGCCTGGCGGAAAGACGACCGCGCCCGATCTGTTCGTCGGCACTGGCGGGCACGGCCATACCTATCCCGGTGCGACCCTGCCGTTCGGGATGGTGCAGCTGAGCCCTGATACCGATGTCGAGCGCTGGGATGCGTGCTCGGGCTATCACCGCACCGACACGTCGATCATGGGGTTCAGCCATACGCATCTGTCGGGCACCGGGATTGGCGACATGCTCGACGTGCTGGTGGTGCCGACGCGGGGGCCGGTGCAGCTAATTCCGGGCACGCTGGCTGACCCGGATGCGGGGTATCGCCAGCGGTTTTCGGCCGAGCATGCCGAGCCGGGCTATTACCGCGTGACGCTCGAATCGGGCGTGCGCGCGGAGCTGACCGCGACCGAGCGGACCGGGATCCAGCGCCACGTCTTCCCGGCGGGCGCGGGGCATATCGTGGTCGATCTGTCGCATCTGATCCTCGACAAATGGGATCACGGGGTCCTGATCGACGATGCATCGCTGAACGTCGATGCGACCGGCATGCTGACCGGCAGCCGCCGCGTGTTCCGCTGGGCGAAGGGGCGGCGCATCCACTTCGCGATGCAGCTGTCGCGCAAGCCCGACCGGATCGTGTTCTACGGCGATGGCGACGTCGCGCAGGCGGCGGGATCGAAGGGCGTCGCGGGCAAGCGCGTGAAGGCGGTGCTGCATTATGACGATGCGAGCGCGGCGCCGATCGTGATCCGCACGGGCATCTCCGCGGTCGATGTCGCGGGGGCACGCAAGAACCTGGCGGCCGAGGCGCGGCATTGGGATTTCGACCGCTATCGCGCGGATGCGACCAAGCGCTGGGCGCCGGCGCTCGATGCCGTTCGCGTCGAGGGGGGCACGGCGGCGCAGCGCACGATCATGGCGAGCGCGCTGTATCATGCGCAACTGGCGCCGACGCTGTTTTCGGATGTCGACGGGCGTTATGTCGGGCTCGACCGCAAGGTGCACAGTGTCACGGGGAAGGACCGGGCGTACAGCAGCTATTCGATGTGGGACACGTATCGCGCGCTGCATCCGCTGCTCACGCTGATCGAGCCCGCTCGCACCGCCGAACTGGTCGGCGACCTGATCCGGCAGACGCAGCAGAGCGCGTACGGCCCGCCGGTCTGGCCGCTCCAGGGCGTCGAGACGGGGTGCATGATCGGCTGGCATTCGGTGTCGGTGATGGCCGAGGCGCGCGCGAAGGGCGTGCCGGCGAATTATGCCGCGGCGTGGCCGAACGTGCGGCGGCGCTCGTTCGATTTCGCGATGCCGACGATGGACAACAGCCTGGGGATCAAGCCGTACGACACGCTTGGCTATGTCCCCGCGGATACGGTATTCGAGTCCGTCTCGCGCACGCTCGAATATGCCTATGACGATTACGCGTCGGCGCATCTGGCGGATGCGGCGGGGGCGACTGCCGATGCGGCGCGGTTGCGCAAGCGGAGCGGGAATTGGCGGAACGTGTTCGATTCCAGCATCGGCTTTGCGCGGCCGAAGCTCGAGAATGGGACGTGGACCACGCCGTATGATCCGATCGCGCTTGGCCATTCGAGCAAGTGGCGCGACTATACCGAGAGCAATGGCTGGCAGGCGACGTTTCTCAACCAGCACGACGTGTACGGCCTGATCGCGGCGATGGGTGGCGATGCGCAGTTCGAGGCGAAGCTCGACGGACTGTTCAACGCGCCGTCGATCCTGCCCAAGGATGCACCGCCCGACATTTCCGGGCTGGTCGGGCAATATGCGCACGGCAACGAGCCGAGCCACCACGTCGCCTATATGTACGCCTATTGTGGCGCGGCGTGGAAGACGCAGGCGATGGTGCGCCGGCTGCTGACCGAGATGTACAAGGACGATCCCGACGGCATCATCGGCAACGACGATTGCGGGCAGATGAGCGCGTGGTTCGTGCTGAGTGCGCTCGGGCTCTACCCGGTCGATCCGGTCAGCGCGAATTATGTGCTGGGCTCGCCGCTGTTCGACCGGGCCGAGATGCAGGTGGGCGCGGGGAAGACGTTGGTCGTCGAGGCGCGCGGCAATGCCGCCGATCGGCCGTATGTGCAGTCGGTGACGTGGAACGGCCGTCCCTGGACGAAAAGCTGGATCGCGCATGCCGATATCGTGCGCGGTGGCCGGCTCGTGTTCGACATGGGCGACAAGCCCAACCGTGATTTTGGCCGCGCGCCTGCCGACCGGCCGCCAGCAACCACCGGAGTTTCGCGATGACGTTAGACCTGAACCGCCGCGCGTTGATCGCCGGGACGCTTGCCACCGCTGCCGCCGGGCGGGCGAACGCCGCTACGCCGGTCGGTGCGCCAGCCCCTTGGGGCGCGACGCCTAGCGTCCGTCAGCTCGCCTGGCACAAGCGCGAACGCTATGGCTTCGTGCACTTCACGCTCAACACCTGGACCGACAAGGAATGGGGCTATGGCGACGAGGACCCCAAGCTGTTCGATCCGACCGCGTTCGATCCCGACCAGATCGTCGCGGCGGCCAAGAGCGCGGGGCTGACCGGGCTGGTGCTGACCGCCAAGCACCATGACGGCTTCTGCCTGTGGCCGACGAAGCTGACCGAGCATTGCATCCGCAACAGCCCGTACAAGGGCGGCAAGGGCGATATCGTCCGCGAACTGGGCGATGCGTGCCGGCGCGGTGGGATCGCCTACGGGCTGTATCTGTCGCCGTGGGATCGCAATCGCGCCGATTACGGGACGCCGGCGTATATCGAGTATTTCCGTGCGCAGCTGACCGATCTCTGCACCAATTACGGCGAGCTGTTCGAAGTTTGGTTCGACGGCGCGAACGGCGGCGACGGCTATTATGGCGGCGCGCGCGAGGCGCGGAAGATCGATGCGCCGAAATATTATAACTGGCCGTCGATCATCGCGCTGGTCCACAAATTGCAGCCGATGGCGTGCACGTTCGATCCGCTCGGCGCCGATATCCGCTGGGTCGGGAACGAGGACGGGCGCGCGGGCGATCCGTGCTGGCCGACGATGCCGAACCATCCGTACGTCCAGAGCGAGGGGAATTCGGGCGTGCGCGGTGCGCCGCTCTGGTGGCCGGCGGAGACCAACACGTCGATCCGGCCGGGCTGGTTCTATCATGCCGACGAGGATCTGCAGGTGAAGTCGCCGCAGCGGCTGATGCAGTTCCACGACGAGTCGGTCGGGCGCGGCACCAACATGATGCTCAATTTGCCGCCCGATCGCCGCGGGCTGATCGCTGAGCCCGATCTCGCGTCGTTGAAGTCGTTCGGCGATGCGTTGCGTGCGAGCTTCAGGACCGATCTGGCGAAGGGCGCGGTGGCGACCGCCTCGGCGGTGCGCGGGCCGAGGTTTGCGGCGTCGAACGTGCTCGACGGCAATCCCGACACCTATTGGAGCACGCCGGATGCGGTGAAGACGCCGTCGCTGGTGCTCGATTTGCCGCCGGGGCGCCGCTTCGACCTGATCCGGATCCGCGAGGCGCTTGACCTAGGCGTGCGGGTCACGAAGTTTGCGATCGACGTGGCGGACGCGAAGGGCGCGTGGCGCGAGGTCGCGGTGCATGAGTGCATCGGCGCGCAGCGGATCGTCCGCCTGCCCGCGCCCGTCACCGCGCGGCGCGTGCGGCTGCGGATCGTCGAGGCGCCGGCGTGCCCCGCGATCACCGAGCTGTCGCTGTTCCTTGCGGTCGCGCCGGTCGCGGTCGTCGCATCGCAGGCGACGGGTAACAAGATCATCTCGAAGACCGGGTGGACGATCGCGGGCGCGACGCAGGGCGGTCCGGCGTCGCTCGATCCCGCCAAGGCGATGTCGCTGGCGAATGCGGTGAAGCCGCCGCTGGCCGGAGCCGAGGCCGTGCTCGACGACGATCTCACCACCGTCTGGACCACGCCCGCGCCGACGCAGACCAGCCCGGTCATCTTGATGATCGACATGGGCAAGACGGAGACCGTCGCCGGGTTCAGCCTGACCCCGACCCGCCACGCGTTGCCCGATGCGGGCCCGCCGGGGCGCTACCGTGTCGAGACGAGCGTCGACGGCAAGAGCTGGACGCCGGCCGAGGAGGGCGAGTTCGGCAACATCGCCTATGCCCGCGCGACGCAGCGGATCACGTTGGGGAAGGCGCGCGAGGCGCGGTACCTGATGCTGGGGTTCACGCGGGTAGCGACGGACCAGCCGAAGATGGCGATCGCAGGGATCGGGGCGTTCCGGCCTTAGGGGGAGAGCGTCTCCGAGGTGTGATGTTCCGTACGAGCCGCATCCTCGGCCTTCGCCGGGGTGGATAACGTGACGGAGTCGCGCCTATTCGCCGTCACCCCGGACTCGTTCCGGGGTCCACCGTTCCGCAAACTCGACGGCTTGGATGACAGGGCGCCGTGGATGCCGGAACGAGTCCGGCATGACGGGGGGAAGCGGCACCGCCCAAAAAAGGCCGTTATCCTGAGGAAAGTCAGGACGACGATATGCCGCCAAGGGCTGGGCTAGGCCGCGTCGATCGGGCATGGGGGCCCGGGCAGAACGGGTGAGCGAAGTGATGGACCAATCAGCAACCATGGCGCGGATCGCTGGCCCCGAGGATCATGTCGTGGTCGTCGGCGGCGGGTTCTCAGGCGCGTTGTTCGCGGTCAATCTCATGCGGCACGAGGGTCCGCGCGTCACGCTGATCGAGCGCCGCGACCGCCAACTCGCGCGCGGTGTCGCATACAGTGCGGCGCATCCCGATCACCTGCTCAACGTCCGCGCGGGGAACATGAGTGCGCTGCCCGACGATCCCGATCACTTCGTCCGCTGGCTGCAGGCGCACGGCAAGGGCGATCGCAAGACCTTCGTACCGCGCACCACCTACGGCGCGTATCTGCGCGAACTGCTCGACGCGGCGATCGCGGAGTCGAACGGTCGGCTTGTCCATGTCGAGGGCGAGGTCTGCGCGATTGATCCCCAGATGGGCGACCCCGTGGGCGACGCCGACGAGGATGACGGCGTGACGCTGACGTTGGCGGACGGGCGGACGATTGCCGCCGATACCGCCGTGCTCGCACTCGGCAACCTGCCGCCGCACACGCCGCCGGGCTTGAAGCCGGACGCGCTGCCGGCTGGCGTCTATTGCTCGGACCCGTGGGCCGCCAACCTTGCCGAAGGGCTGAGCGCGGACGATACGGTCGTGCTGGTCGGCACCGGGCTGACCGCGATCGACGCGGCGTTGCTGCTCGATGCGCAGGGCTTTGCGGGACAGATCGTAGCGATATCGCGCCGCGGATTGTCGCCGCGCCGCCACGTCGATGGCGCGCCCGCGCATCGCGGCGTCGCCGACAAGCCGCAGGGTGGGCTGACCGATCTTGTCCGCCACGTCCGCGCGCGCGCCGCCGAAGACGGCTGGCGCTGTGCGGTCGACGAGCTGCGGCCGGTGACGCAGATGCTGTGGGCGGCGGCGTCGCAGGAGGTACGCGGGCGGTTCCTGCGGCATCTGCGCCCCTATTGGGACGTCCACCGCCATCGCCTCGCGCCGGGTGTCGCGGAGCGCGTCGAAGCGCTGATCGCGAGCGGACGGCTGACGATCGCGGCGGGCAAGATGGTTTCTGCCGAGGCCGCTGGACGTGGCGCCAGACTGACGTGGCGACCGCGCGGCGCGACCGATCCCGTCGTTACGCAAGCTGCGCGGATCGTGAACTGTACCGGTCCGCAAGGCGATCTGTTGCGCTCGGAGGAACCGCTCGTGCGGCATCTGCTGGCGGCGGGCGCGATCCGGCCGGATCCGTTGCGACTCGGTGTGGACGTCGATGCGCAGTCGCGGGCGATCCGCGCCGACGGCACGCCCGACGACCGGATCCACTGCATCGGCCCGATGACTCGCGGCGGCCTGTGGGAGGTCGTCGCGGTGCCCGATATCCGCGTCCAGAGTTGGGACCTCGCGCGCCGCCTGTCGAACGCGCAATGGGTCGGGGGCGAAGGCCTGTGAGCGTGGTCCGGCGTTTTTTCGCGGGCGACGCCGCGGGGGCCATCGTGCTGCTCGCCGCGACGATCGCCGCGCTGCTCGTCGCCAATTCCCCGCTCGCGCCGACCTATTTCGAGACGTTGCACAGCGTCGTCGCCGGGATGAGCGTCCAGCACTGGATCGACGACGGCGCGATGGCCCTGTTCTTCCTGCTGATCGGCCTCGAGGTGAAAAGCGAGTTCGTCTCGGGGCATCTTTCGACTTGGGGGGAGCGCATCCTGCCTGGCGCGGCGGCGCTCGCGGGGATGGTCGTGCCGGCGTGCCTCTACATCCTCGTCAACATTGGTGCGCCAGCGAATCTGCGCGGTTGGGCGATCCCGGCGGCGACCGACATCGCGTTCGCGCTCGGCATCCTTGCGCTGCTCGGGTCGCGCGTGCCGACTTCGTTGAAGGTGCTGCTGACCGCGATCGCGGTGATCGACGACCTGCTCGCGATCCTGGTCATCGCGCTGTTCTACACGGGACAGATCGCGCTCTTGCCGCTGCTTGCGGCGGGCGCGGGGCTTGGTCTGCTGGTGATCCTGAACCTGTCGGGGGTGCGGTCGCTGCTGCCCTATCTGCTGATCGGTCTGGGTGTCTGGTACGGGGTGTTGCTGTCGGGCGTCCATGCGACGCTTGCCGGTGTCGCGGTGGCGTTGACGATCCCGTTGCGGACGGGCGACGGTCGACCGCCGCTGAAGCGCCTGGAGCATGCGCTCCAGCCGTGGTCGAGTTTCCTGATCGTGCCGGCGTTCGGGTTCGCCAATGCCGGGGTCGCGTTCGGGGGTATGGCGATGGCAAGCGTGGTGGCGCCGCTCCCGGCTGGCATCATGCTTGGGCTGTTCCTGGGCAAGCAGATCGGTATTTTCGGCACGGTCCGCGCGCTGGTCGGGCTGCGGCTCGCCGACGCACCGAAAAGCGCGAGTTGGGCTCAGGTCTATGGCATGGCCGTGCTGTGCGGGATCGGCTTCACGATGAGCCTGTTCATTGGCGGGCTCGCCTTTGCCGGTGCGCCGGAGTCGATGGACGCGGTGAAGATCGGTGTGTTCGCCGGATCGATCCTGTCGGGTGTCGCGGGCTGGATACTTCTGCGCCGCGCCTAAGGGGCGCGTCGCGACCGGCGGGGTGCGCGCCGGGACCTGTCGACGCGCATGCGCTGTCATATTATGCTACCGCATTGCAGCATGATGACGAAAAGGGAGCAGTCTGCATGATCGGTCGACGCGAAGTAATGACCGCGCTGGGTCTGGTGGGCGTCCTCCCGCAGGCTGCCGCGGCAATGGCCCGGGCGCCAGCCGGCAAGGCGGAGCCCTTTTCGTGGGAGGCGCTGCAGGCGCGCGCTGCCGCTCTCGCGACCAAGCCTTATACGGCGCCGGCCAAGGTCGCTGCCGCCGCGGCGATCGATTACGACAAGGTGGGCAGCATCCGGTTTCGCGCCGACAAGACGCTGGCGGGCGGCATTCGCCTGTTCCCGCTCGGCCGTTATGCGCCGATGCCGGTCGCGATCAACGTCGTGGAGGGCGGACAGGCGCAGCGTCTCGAGTTCTCCCGAGATCTGTTCGAGGCGGAAGAGGGCCATGCGGCTGCGCTCGGCATCGCCGGGTTCCGCGCCATGGCACCGGGCGGTACGAGCGACTGGATGGCGTTCCAGGGCGCATCCTATTTCCGGACCGCCGGGTCGCAGGACCAGTATGGCCTCTCGGCGCGCGGTCTTGCGATCAACACGGGGTTGCCCGGTCGCGAGGAGTTCCCGGACTTTACCGAATTCTGGATCGAGCGGACCGGCAGCGATGCCTACACGATCTACGCGCTGATGGACGGAGCCAGCGTTACCGGCGCGTACCGGTTCCAGTCGCGGCACGTCGCAGGGGCGGGCGTGGAGCAGCAGGTCTCGTCGGTGCTGAATATCCGCCATGACATTGAGCGGCTGGGCGTCGCGCCCGCCACCAGCATGTTCTGGTACGGTGAAGGCAACCGCGCCGCGGCGGTCGACTGGCGGCCGGAGATCCACGATTCGGACGGTCTCGCGCTGCTCACCGGCGCGGGTGAACGCATCTGGCGGCCGCTCAACAACCCGCCGCATGACACGCTGGACAGTTTCGCGGACCAGGCGCCCAAGGGCTTCGGGCTGATCCAGCGCGACCGGAATTTCGATCATTATCAGGATGATGGCGCGTTCTACGATCGCCGCCCGAACCTGTGGATCCAGCCGCAGGGCGATTGGGGCAAGGGCGCGGTGATGTTGTATGCGTTCCCGACCAACAGCGAGACGGTCGACAATGTCGTCTCGTTCTGGACGCCCGCCGCACCCGCCAAGGCCGGGCAGCGATTGCAGTTCGACTATACGCTGTCGTGGAAATCGGCCGATCCGACTGCGGTCGCCGCGACCGCGCATGTCGTCGATTGCTGGCAGGGCGTTGCCGGCCGACCGGGGGCGGAGGCGATCAAGGGTGCGCGCAAGCTGGTCGTCGATTTCCTCGGCGACGGCCTTGCCGGGCTCGGTCGCCAGAGCGGCGTGACCGCCAAGATTGACGTGGTGCGCGGCAAGCTGCTCAGCAATGCCGCGTATCCGGTGGTCGGTCAGAAAAACCGCTGGCGCGTGACGGCCGACATTGCCCCCGACGCGCAAGGGCCAGCCGATGTCCGGCTGTTCCTCACGCGCGGCGGTCGCGCGCTCAGCGAAACCGTCCTGACGCCGATCTTCTGATGCCTGCGCTTCCTGGCATGGTGCCGTCGATGATGCCCGGCGAATCGCCGATCGAGATGCCCGCGCAGCGGTTCGACGGCCCGCCGCCGCCCTGGTCCGCGCCCGAACCGGGGGAGGGCCGCGTGATTTCGCCCGACGATATCCTCGCGCGCCGGATCATGCTGGTGCTGATGACCGGCTTGCTGGCGACCGCGGCGTCGTCGGCGGTGCAGGAATCGCTGCTCGCCGACGGTCTCAGCCTGTGGGACGGGGTATTGCTGGCGTTGTTCTTCCCGCTGTTCGCGTGGATTGCGTTCGGTTTCATGAACGCGGCGATCGGCTTCGTGCTGTTGATGACCGGCGGCCATCCGGGGTTCGTGCCGACGCCGCGCCAGTCCGAACCGCTCGAGGGCCGCACCGCAATCCTGATGCCGGTCCACAACGAGGACATCGATGCGGTGTTCGAACGGATCGCGTGGATGGCGCGCGCGATCGCCGATGGCGGGGTCGCCGACCGGTTCGACATCTTCATCCTGAGCGATTCGGGCGAAACGGCGGAGCCGGCCGAAGTGGCGGCGTGGCAGCGGCTGGCGCCGACGCTCGACTGCAAGCTCTATTACCGGCGGCGCACGGTGAATGTCGGGCGCAAGCCGGGCAACGTCGCCGAGTGGATCCGGCGGTTCGGGGGCGGCTATCGCTATATGCTGATGCTCGACGCGGACAGTTTGATGGGCGGGAACACGATCATTGGCATGGCGCAGGTGCTCGAACGCCGGCCCGCGGTGGCGCTGCTCCAGACCGTGCCCGCGGTGATCAACGGCGTGACGTTCTTCCAGCGCTGGATGCAGTTCGCGAGCCGGTTGTACGGCCCGATCTCGACCGCGGGGCTCGTCTGGTGGTCGGGCTCCGAGGCGACCTTCTGGGGGCACAACGCGCTGATCCGGATCGAGGCGTTCGCGTCCAGCTGCGGCCTGCCCGACCTCCCCGGCCGCGCGCCGTTCGGCGGCGTCATCATGAGCCACGACATGGTCGAGGCGGCGCTGCTGCGCAGGCGCGGCTGGCGTGTCCACATGATCATGACCGACGAGACGTTCGAGGAATATCCGCCGACGCTGATCGATGCGGCGGTGCGCGATCGGCGCTGGGCGCAGGGGAATATCCAGCATCTCAGTCTGCTCGGCTCGTCGGGGTTCCACTGGGTCAGCCGGCTGCAATTGCTGATGGGCGCGTCGGCGTTCATTACCTCGCCGGTGTGGCTGTTGATGATCGCGACGAGCGTGGTGCAGGCACTGATCGGCGAGCGCAACATCGTCGAGGCGCAGACGTCGCTCAAGGTGCTTGCGGTGACGTTGCTGCTGCTGTTCGGGCCGAAGCTGTTGAGCGTGGTCTGGGCGTTCTCGAACGCGGAGCGGCGCGCGGGGTTCGGCGGGCGGCGCGGGATCGTACGGTCGGTGCTGATCGACGTGCCGTTCTCGATGCTCTCCGCACCGGTGATTGCGCTGACGCAGACGATGGATCTTGCCGGGATCCTGATGGGGCGCAAGTCGGGCTGGGCGCCGCAGAACCGCGATGCACATGAGCTGTCGCTGGCGGATGTGATGCCGCGGTATCGCTGGCATGTCGGGGTGGGGGTGGCGCTGCTGGCGGTGACGCCGTTCGCGCCGATCACCGCGGCGTGGCTCGCGCCGGTGACGCTCGGGTTGTTGCTCAGCCCGTCCCTGACGATGCTGACCGCGAGCGAGATGGCGGGCCGCTGGGCGGAGTCGCACGGCATGTTCGTCGAGCCGGGCGAGCATGTCTCGGTCCTCTCGCGACCGTCGCTGCCCGCCCCCACGTCATCCTGACGCCACCTCCGTCATCCTGACGAAAGTCAGGATCCAGAGTAAAATGCGGTGTCGTTCGTGGCTCTGGATCCTGACTTTCGTCAGGATGACGGACGGGGTGACGGATCAGGCCCGATGCCCGCTCAACTCCGCGCCCGCATCCACTGCGAACCGGCGGTTCCAGATCGTCGCCGACGCCGACACCGCGGTCACCACCAGGAATGCCAGCGTGAAGTCCGCCAGTGCAGGCCGCGTCGCACCCGTGCCGAGCATCCCGACATGCAGCGACGCCGCGCCGACGCAGATGCCGAGCGACAGCATCAGTTGCTGGAACGTCGCGTAGAAGCTGGTCGCGCTGCTCATTCGCGACGACGGGATCTCGTCATACGCGATCGTGTTGTACGCCGAGAACTGGAACGACATGAAGAAGCCCGACAGCATCAGCACGCCGAAGATCGCCGGAATCGGCCAGTCGGGACGGAAGAGGCCGGCGACCGCATAGCCCGAGCTCGCGCAGAGACCGCCGACGATCAGGCTGTTGCGGAACCCGAAGCGGCGCAGGATGCGCGGTGCGAGGCTCTTCATCGCCAGCGAGCCGATCGCACCGGCGATCGTGATCGCGCCGCTCGCCGCCGCGGTCATGCCGAAGCCGAGCTGGAGCATCATCGGCAGCAGGAACGGCTGCGCGCCCTGCGTGATGCGGGTCAACGAACCACCGATCACCGACAGGCGGAAGGTGGGGATCCGCATCAGCGACAGGTCGAGGATCGGGTCGCTGCGGCGCTTGGCGTGGCGAATATAGGCCATGCCGGCGACGAGCCCGACCATGATCAGCCGCACCGCGCGCGACAGTTCGCCGGTGCGGCTGGTCATCTCGAACCCGAACAACAGGCAGCCGAGCGACACGCCCGACAGAATGAAGCCGGGCACGTCGAACCGTGCCGGTTTGTCCTCGCGCACCTCGCCGATGTAGCGCGTCACCAGCACCACGCCGAGCAGGCCGATCGGCACGTTGAGATAGAAGATCCAGCGCCAGTCGAGATAGGTGACGATCGCGCCGCCGACCGGAGGACCCAGGATAGGCCCGATCAGCGCGGGCATGATCAGCCAGGACATCGCCTGCACCATGTCCTCCTTGGCGACGCTGCGCAGCAGGACGAGGCGGCCGATCGGGATCATCATCGCGCCGCCCAGCCCTTGCAGGAAGCGCGCGGCCATCATGAACGGCAGGCTGGTCGCCTGGCCGCACAGCATCGATCCGCCGACAAAAATGAGAATCGCCGCGCGGAAGATGGTGCGCGACCCGAACCGGTCGGCAAGGCGCCCGCTAGCGGGAATGAAGACCGCCAGCGCCAGCAGATACGACGTCAGCGCCGAACTCATGCTGGTCGCGGGCACGCCGAAATCGCGTGCCATCGTCGGCAGCGCGGTCGCGAGCACGGTCGAGTCCATCTGCTCCATGAACAGCGCGCAGGCGATGATCAGCGCGGTAATGCGGTAGTTGCTCGGCGTGTGCGGCAGCGCATCTGGGTCCCTGGCGACGCGCGTGATCGTGTCGGCGGCGGGCATGATGCCGTCGCGCACTTCGCTGTTGATCGACGCCAGCCCGCGGCGGCGCAGCCTCAACTCTGCCACCCCCCGCCGAGCGCCCGGAAGACGTCGACCTGGCGATCGACCAGCAGCGCGTCGGACGCGGCGAGGTTCGCCTGCGCGGTGGTCAGCGCGGCCTGCGCGGTCAGCAGCGACAGGAAATCGGTGCGGCCGAACCGGTAGAGCGTGCCGGCCTGGTCCGCGGCGCGCGCGGCGCTCGCCTGCGCCCGCCGGAGTGCTGCGTTGCGATCGCCTTCGCGGGCATAGGCGGACAGCGCGGTCTCGGTCTGGCGGAGCGCCTCGAGCGTGGTCGAATCGAACTGCGCGAGTGCTTGGTCGGCGGCCGCGCCGGCCTGTGCGATCTGCGCGCGGATGACCGGGCGATTGGGGAAGCTCCAGCTGATTAGCGGTCCGAGCCCGAGATGGAACGCGTTGGTCGAGCCGAGCGACGAGACAGGGCCGGTGAACCCCGCCGACCCGCCGAGGCTGACCTGCGGATAGAGGTTGGCGGTCGCGACGCCGATCCGCGCGGTCGCGGCGGCGAGCGAGCGCTCGGCCTGGCGGATGTCGGGACGGCGCAGGATCAGCGCGCTGCCGTCACCGATCGGCAGCGGCCGATTGAGCGCGGGCGGCTTGGCACAGGTCTCGACGTCCCGCGGATAATCGGCGGGGGCGCGGCCCATCAGCGTGGCGAGCCGGTACAGCGCGGCGGTGCGCGTCGCGACCTGCGACGGGATCAGCGCCTCGCTCTGGTCGACCGCGGTCCGCGCGCGCGTCACGTCGAACGCGGTGCCGCGGCCGCCGCGTTGCAGCCGCTGCGTGACGGTGAGCGTCTGGCGTTGCAGCGCGAGGATGCGATTATTGGCGGCGAGCACCATGTTGGCGGTGCACGCGGTGGCATAGCTGCGCGCGGTCTCCGCGGCGACGGTGACGCGGACATTGTCGCGCGCGGCGGCGACCGCCTCGGCATCGCCTTGCGCCGCCTCGATTCCGCGACGGATGCGGCCCGACAGGTCGAGCGGGTAGGCGAGCGTGATGCCGAGGTTGTAGTCGAGCGTGCCGGGTAGATTGCCGCCGGTCGTGTAGGGTCGGTCGAGCGAGGTGCCGCCGCCGAGGGCGGTCGACAGCGTGCGGCCCGCTGCGACTTCGGCCACGACGGCGTCCGCGCGGCGGAGGTTGGCGTCGGCGGCGCGGAGATCGGTGTTGGCGGCGAGCGCTTCGGTGACGAATGAGTCGAGACGTGGGTCGCCGTAGAGCTGCCACCAATGATCGGGGAGGGGGGTGTCGGCGAACGCCTTTTCGTGGCCGCTGTCGAATGCGCCTTGTGCGGAGGGGCGGTTGACGACTGCGGATCCGGGGAGCGCGTAGTTCGGGCCGGCGGTCGTGCAGGCCGCGAGCGCGAGGGCGAGAATGCCGGCGGCGAGGCCGCGGCGGGGGGCGTGCACGCCAGTCCTTTTTGCTCCGTCATCCTGACGAAAGTCAGGATCCAGGGTCGCGGGCGAGGCCGTTTGGGGCTCTGGATCCTGACTTTCGTCAGGATGACGAAGGGGGGCGTCAGGATGCCGCAGGGGTAATTGAGCGCGCGCGCCGGTCATGACGCGGCCCCCGGCTGGGCCTGAGGCTGGACCTTTGGCTGTACCGTCACCGTCGCGGTGCGCCCGACGATCAATTGCACGCCCTTCGGCACATGCGTGAGCTTCACCCGCACCGGAATGCGTTGCGCGAGGCGCACCCAGTTGAACGTCGGGTTCACATTGGGCAGCAGGTTGGTCGTGTTGGTCCGCTCGCTGTCGTTGATCCCCGCGGCGATGCTGTCGACGCGGCCGTGCAGCGCCTGCGGTTCGCCCATCAGGTGGACGATGACCGGATCGCCGACCCGGATGCGGCCGAGCTTGGTTTCCTCGAAATAGCCCTCGACGCGGAGCGAATCGGTGTCGACCAGCGCCATCGCCTGCGCGCCCGTCGCGATATAGTCGCCGGGGTGGAGATCGAGGTTGGTGACGATGCCGTGCACCGTCGCGCGGACCGTGGTGCGAGCGAGGTTGAGCGCGGCGGTCGAGCGGGCGCTCTGGGCTTGCGCGAGCGATGCGGAGGCGGTGGCGACGCGCGCGACGTTCTGCTCGTGCGTCTCCTTGGCGACCAGATCGCCGAGTGCCAGATCGCGCTGCGATTCCCGCCGCGCTTGCAGCAGCGTCGCGCGCGCGCTCGCGATAGACGCGTCCGATTGCGCCAGCGTCAGCTGGAAGCGCGGGCGATCGACCACGAACAGGATGTCGCCGGGCTTCACCGCCTGATTGTCGCGCACCGCGACCTGCGTGACGAGGCCAGCCACGTCAGGCGTCACGCGGACGATATCGGCGCGGATCCGGCCGTCGCGCGTCCACGGATCGGTCTCGTACCGCTTCCACAACCAGATCCCGACAAGCACTGCGAGCACGACGATGACGATCGTGATGGCGGAACGCCCAAGCGGGGCGAGCAGCGATTTGAAACGGGAAGCGGTCATGCGGAAGGTCCGGTCAGCAGGGCGAGCAGCCCGAGGATGAGGATAAACAGCGCGAGGTCGACGAGCGGCCGATAGGTGACGACGCGGTACGCGCCGGCAAACGCGAGCAGGCGAGTCGCGATCGCGGTCAGCAGGACGGCGGCGACTGCGAGCAGCAGGATGCTCGGCAGGAAGACACCGCCGATCGAGATTTCGCCGGTCATGCGGTTGCTCCATAGGCTGGCGCTCGGGGGAACAGGTTGCGCCGTAGCGAGGTCAAAGCCAACACGCCGGTGCGGTGGCGGTCGGGCGTGCTGGTCGCGAACCCGGCCATCGCGGTGTCGATTCCGGCAAGCAGATCGGGCTCGGGCGGCGCGGGCGTGTCGGGACGCAGGGCGCGGTAGTGCCGGCCGATCCCGCGCAATACCGGCGTGATCATCGCGGTCTCGTCCGGCGTACCGTCGAGCCGCAACTGGCGTAGTTCGCCGACCGAGACGCCGACGCGCAGATCGGTCAGCGCATCGAGCAGCGGCTTGCCGGGATCCTCGCCCTGCAACGCCAGGCGCGGCGCGAGCAGGCCGATGCGGTCGAGCATCCGCGCGATCCAGCCGGCGGCATCGGGACGGCCGGGCGAGTCGCTGCGTGTCGCCAGCTCACGCCAGCCCGCGCGGATCAGCCGCCGTGCGCTGGTATCCGCGCCGATCGTCTGGAACAGCCCGACCGTGACGACTGCGAACAGCGTGCCGACCAGCTGCGCGATGCCGCCGTTGATGAAGCCGCTGAAATCGCTGCCAAAGCGGTCGTTCAAGCCGACCGTGTTCAACCCGCCGAGCAACGCGCCGAGCGTGACGAGCAACGTCGCCGGCCTCGCGAGGAACATGCCGCCGATCAGCATCGGCGGCGCGAGGACCGCCGCCAAAGTCACGAAATCGGTCACCCGCGGCAGGATCGCGAAGGCGTAGACCGCGGACACGACGAGGCCGATTATTGTGCCGTAGAAAAATGCCATGATCGACGGGGCCGGATTGTCGCTGTTGCCGAACAGCGCACAGCACACACCGGCGATCAGCACCGCGCCAGCGCCGTCAGCCCAGCCGGTACCGATCCAGAAGATGCAGCCGAGCAGAATGGTGGCGATCGTGCCGAGTGCCGCCCGGAGCGCGATGCCGCGGTCGCGGTGGAGCGGTCGCTTGGCGGTGCGCGCGAGCAGCCCCGCGACGGCGGGGGTAACGGGCGTGCGCGACGGCGAGCGCATCTGGTCGCGCAGGTCGCGCGCGTTGCGATGCGCGTCGACCAGCTCGGCGAGCCGTGCCAGCAGGCTCAGCCGCAACGCATCGCGCCAGATGAGCGTGTCCACGACGGGCGGCTCGAGCGTTTTGGCGCGGGCGATCAGCGCGTCGGCGGTCTCGGCCCGTTCGGCGAGCGGCAGCGGATCGCGCAGCCATTGCCGGACGTCCTCGATCAGCGCGAGCGCTTCGGGGCGGGGAGCATCGGCACCACGCCTGAGCTCGACGATCCGGTCGTCGACTGCACTCGCCAGCGGGAGCAGCATCGACAGCTCGGCCTGGAGCGCGCGCAACGTGCGGACCCGCGGCAACAGGCGCGCGGTGTCGAACGGCAGATGGATGGAAAGCTGGTGGAGCTCGTTGATGTCGAGCGCGAGCCGGCGCCGGTCGCGATTGAGCTGCGCGTCGGACTCGCCCGCGAGTGAATCGCGCGACCAGCGCTCGGCGTCGCCGAGGATCGCGTCGATCCGCGTTAGCAACGTCGCGGTCACGGTCTGCGGAAAGACGAAGCCGTGGATCAGGCTGCCGCAGAGGATCCCGATCGTGATCTCCTGCACGCGCAACGACGCCGTCGTGAAGACCGCGCCGGGCGCCGCGACCGACGGGAAGCCGATGATGCTCGCGGTATAGCCCGCCAGCAGGAACAGGTATGCGCGGGGGGTGCGGTCGAGCAGCGAGATGTAGAGGCACAGGCCGAGCCACAGTGCGAGGCCGAGCGACAGCAATTCGGGCGCGTTGACCAGGTTGGGCACCAGCACCACCGCCGCGACCGCGCCCAGCACCGTGCCGGCGACGCGGAACACCGCCTTCGACAGCACTGCGCCCGCCAGCGGTTGCGCGACGATATACGATGTCGTGACCGCCCAATAGGGGCGTGTCAGGCCGATCCGGAGCGCGATGTAATAGGCCAGCATCGCCGCGACGAAGCATTTGACCGTGAACAGCGCCTCTTTGCTGCCGAACCGCGCGAGCATCATCGCGCGCGATCCGCCTGGAAGCGCGCGCCGAGCCGGTCGGCGACGCGCAGCGCGGTGGCGAGGTCGTCGTCGGACACGCCGTCGAGCATGGCGTGGCGCAGCGCCGCGAACTTGGTCTCGATCGTCTTGACCAGCGTGCGGCCGCGTGGAGTCAGGCGGATGCGACTGACGCGTGCGTCGACCGGATCGCGGTGGCGCTCGACGAGTTCGGCAGCTGTCATCTGGTCGATCGAGCGAACCAGCGAGGCTTGCGTCACGTCGAGTTCGTTTGCCAAATCGGTCTGGCGGACGTCGTCGCCGAGCCGTCCGACCTGGACCAGCGCCCAGCCGGTCGAGGCGGATACGCACATGTCGCTGAGCGCCCGGTCCGCCGCCTGCCTCCACAGACGCGCGAGCGGCATCAGCGTGCGAGCATAGGCGGATTCGAGACGGGCGCGGGGGGAAGTCATTAGCGTGCTAAGTAATGATGTTTCGCAATGCTGCAATGCGGAATTTTTTGGGTGCGCGCGAAAAAGCGTGGTGGCGCGCGGGGTTAACCAAGCAATCCCCGTCATCCTGACGAAAGTCGGGATCCAGAGTAACGCGCGATGTCCTGTGTAGCTCTGGATCCTGACTTTCGTCAGGATGACGGAGGGTCAGTCGAGCAGCGCGACGATCTCTGCGGCGATCTCTGCCGGCGACCGCGACTCTCCACCCGAAACCGTCGACACCGTCGCCCAGCGCCCGAGCAACCCGGCCTGCGCCATCGCCGCGTAGTTCGTCCGCACCCGGTCCTGCAGACCGGTATCCGCCTCGTACGCGTCGAACGCGTCGTCGGTGTACGAGCGCTTGCGCTTCTTGAGGATCAGCCCGCGGGCGATCGCGGCGGGGGTGTCGAGATAGACCGACAGATCGGGCGTCGGCAGCGCAAACGATCCGGTCTCGAGGTCGGCGATCCACGTCATCATCGCGTCCGCCTCGTCCGCCGACACCTGCGCCGCCTGATACGCCATGTTCGACGCGATATAGCGATCGAACACCACCACGTCGTTCGCCGCGATCGTCGCCATCAGGTGATCGCGCGATTCCATCCGGTCGAGCGCGTACAGCACCGCCGCCGCCTTGGGCGACGTGCCGCGCGGCAGCGTACCCGCCAGCATCGCGCCCAAAACCCAGCCGCCGACAGTCTCGGCGTAGCGCGGGAACGACACGACCTCGGCGGTGCGACCGGCGGCGCGCAATTGCTCGACCACCAATGCCGAGGCGGTGGCCTTGCCCGCGCCGTCGGCGCCTTCGATTGCTAGGAGGAAGCTCATAGGCGAGCCCTAGCAAGCCTTACCGGCTCACCAAAGCCTGCAAATCGATGAGCCCGCGCAACAGCGACGTGCCGCCCGGCGAGGCGATGTAGCGCGGCGTCCAGTTCGGCCGGAACTTCTCCTTGTACGCGCGCAGCCCGGCAAACCCGTAGAAGCGCTCGCCGTGGCGAAACAGGAACGCCGCGACCTTCGACCAGGCCGGCGACAGCCGCCGCGCCTCGATACCCGACAACGGCGCCATCCCGAGCGAGAAATTGCGATAGCCATGCTCGTGCCCCCACAGCATCAGCCGCGTGAACAGAAAATCCATCCCCCCCTGCGGCATCGATTCCGCGTGCCGCATAAGGTCGACCGACAGCTCCTGGCCGTTCGGCGTCGCCCAGATGTTGGCGAAGGCGACGATCCGACCCTCGATCCGTACCACCGCGCAGTCGAACTTGGTCAGGTAGCCGGGTTCAAACCGGCCGACGCTGAAGCTCTTTTCGGTGTGCGCCTTGTCGGCCAGCCACCAGTCGGAGATCGCCTGCAATTCGGGGATGATCGCGGGCATCTCGGCGGCGGGCACGACCGCGAACGCGGCGCCGGCGCGCTCGGCGACGCGGCTGGCCTTGCGGACGCTGCGCATGTCGGGCGTCTCGAGCGTGAAGCCACCCAGCTCGACGGTCGCCTCCTCGCCATATTTGACGAGCTTCAGCCCCATCTCGATCGCGATCGGCACGATCCGCAGACCGATCTGGTACAACAGCAGCCTTCCTTGCGCGGCGTCGGCGCGGGCGCGGATCGCCCAAAGCAGTTCGGACCACGCCTCGGCCGGGCCGACGGGGTCGCCGATCACGATCCAGCTCGCGCCCTTGACCTGGTACATCAGGAACGCGTCGCGGCTGTCCGACACCAGGAAGCGCTTGTCGCCGGTGAAGGCGAGCATCGCGTCGGTCCGGTCGGCATGCGCGAGCGCAGCCTTGGCGACGTCGTCGGGCAGCACGTCGTGCACCATCGGCACGGGCGCCGCCGCGAACAGCCGCCAGATCGCCGCGCCGATCAGCAGCAGACCGACCGCGAGACTCGTACGCAGGAACCGCGACGCGTTGGCGTTGGTCTCGAACTCCCACCACAGGTCGCTCGAATAGCCGACTCGGCGATACGCGAAGAAGCCGATCAGTACCGACAGGCCGATCGCTGCACCGACGCCGACCAGCCATTCGGGGGACAGCGGCTCGGCGGTCAGCCGCGTCCGCCGGTAGAAGGCACCACGCGTCCACTGCAGCGCCGCGACGGTCATGAGCAGGACGCCCGCCTCCTCGTAATCGAGGCCCTTGGCAATGGACAGCAGCGCACCCGCGACGAGCAGCAGCCGCGCCGCCCAGAACGCGCCGTCGAGCCGCCGGTACAGCCCCAGCGCGACGAACAGCAGCATGACGCCGACGAGACTGGCCGCGACATGCGCCATCTCGCTGATCGGCAGCGGCAGGATCATCGCCAGCGCGTCCATCCGGCCGGGCGCGGCGGGCAGCGCGCCCGAGACGAGCAGCATCGCACCGCTCATGAACACGAGCACGCCGAGCAGCAGCGGCGCGAGCGGCAGCGCGATCGCGAGCGGATCCGGGCCGCCGCGCGCCTGATCCGGCGTCCGAGGGCGCTTGCGCCATTGCCGGCCCTCGTGGAACGCGAGCAGCACCGCCGCCAGGATCAGCGGCGCGACGTAATAGATGATTCGGTAAGCCAGTAGGGCGGCGAGGATGGTCGCGTTGTCCTGCGGCATCGTCGCGATGATCACCGCCTCGAACACGCCGAGGCCGCCCGGTACGTGGCTGATCAGCGCGATCACGATCGCTACCGCATAGCCGAGGAACAGCACCGGATAGAGATCGGGCGACGCGTTCGGCAGCAGAACGAACAGCGCCGCGCTAGCCGCCGCCAGGTCGACCGTCGACACCAGCACCAGCGCCAGTGCCTGCCGCGCGTTGGGCAAGGGCAGCCGCCAGCCGAGCAGTCCGATCGATCCGCCCTGCCGATAGCACAGCACGATCGCCAGCATCGCCAGCGGGATGCCGACCCCGATCGCGCGCTCCAGCAACGGCGGCATCGTCCATTTCACGATCGGCAGCATCCCCGGATGGATCGCCATCGACAGGCAGGCGACGGTGATCACTCCCGCCCAGAACGTGACGCCCGCGATCAGCACGACGCGCGCCACCGCCGCCTCGTCGAGGCCGGCGCGGCTGTAGACGCGGTAGCGCGCCGACCCGCCGGTCAGCATCGCGAGGCCGAGATTGTGGCTGATCGTGTAGCTCGTGAACGAGGCGACCGCCGCGGTTCGCCACCGCAGCGGGTGGCCGATGACGCGGAGCGCGATCGTATCGTAGAAGGTCAGCGCGATATAGCTGATGACGGTGAGCGCGATCGACGCCGACAACTGCGGCCAGCCGAGCGCCGCGAACGCCTTGCGCACTTCCGACAGGCGGATCTCGGCGGTCAGCTTGTGGATCGCCGCAAAGCCGAGCACTGCGACGACCAGCACCGCGAGCGCGATCAGCGTGCCGCGGCGATGCGCGATCCAGTCGCGGATCCGGAGGAGCTGCGGGCTCGTGATCGCTCGGGTCAACCGCGGTACCAGGTTTGCGTCTTGGGAAGGACCGCGTCGCTGGGCGCCAGCGTAAGCCGGAGGACGACGCCCATCTCGATGAGGACGCGCGCCACGGTCATCCGCAACGCAGTCAGTGCAGGAACCATCGGTCGATCCTCAAGCCGCGAACAGGAACCGCGAGAGCACGTCGTAGAGCGCCGCGGCGTCGCGGTGAAGCGGGTGTCCGCCCGGCAGCGCGACGCTCCGCGCGTTAGGCTGTGTCAGCAACGGGCACAGGCTCGCAGTCTCTTCGGCGCCCTGCACGCACAGCAGCGGTGCCCAGGTCAGCTGGCGGGCCGTCGGCAGCGCAGCGGTCGTCGGCGTCCAATAATCGAACACCTCGCTGGGGGACGCTCGAAACTGGACGGTGTCCTCGGGAACGACCAGCGCGACCTTGGTGATCTTCGCGCGCAGGTCGGTGGGCAGCTGGAGCACGCCGACATGAAGCATGTCAGCGCCGAACGATTGCCCGATGAGCACGACCCGGTCGGTATGGCCGAGTCTCAGCGCACGCTGTTCTGCGCGCGCGATCAAACTCGTGATGTCCGCAGGCGTCCGCGTCCGGCGCATGTAGGTGAGCATGTTGACGGCGACGACCGGCACGCCGTCCGCCGCGAGCCGTTGCGCGATCTGCGGTGCCATGCCGATCCTGTAGCCGAGATCGCCCGTGAGCAGCACCGCGGCGAAAGGGCGCTGGGGCTTGGTCGGCGTCGTGATGGCGGGGACGTCGACGAACGGCGGACCGCCGAAATAGCCGAGCCAGCCCATGAAGCTGGTTGCGCCGAGCACGACGACGATCATTGCAAGCAGGAATCGCCGAGACCACGTCATTCGCAACCGCTTGCACCCGTTCGGATGATCGACAGGTGGAGCCGAGATGACGTTTTCGTCACGGATCGCTCGCATTCCTTGAAGGAAGAGCTGCGGGCTCAGATGTTCCCAGCCGTCACCTTCACCGCTCAAGCCGGATCGTGCGCCAGCCGTTCGTGGTGACGGATCACTTCGTCGATGATGAAGCGCAGGAATTTTTCGGAGAATTCCGGATCGAGCTGCGCGTCTTCCGCCAAGCGTCGCAACCGTGCGATCTGGCGTTCCTCGCGGCCTGGATCGGCGGGGGGAAGACCGTGAGTCGCCTTGTGCAGGCCCACCGCCTGCGTCACCTTGAAGCGTTCGGCGAGCATATGGATCAGTGCCGCATCGATATTATCGATGCTCTGGCGATATCCGTTCAACAGGTCGTCCGCCATCGCTCACCTCTGGATTGGTCCGGCGCGCCTTTTGCGGACAAGCATCCCACTCTGCAAGAGCCGGCAAGGGTTGCTTTGCAGAGGCATAGGCGTCAGAGGCACGAGCAGATGAGCGCCACCGTCCACCGCCTTGAGACCCTTCGTTCCAATCCGGCGTCACAGCCCTCGCTGGACCCGATGGTCAAGCTTGTCACTAGCGACATGGGTCACGTCAACACGGTCATTCGCGGGCGGATGCAGTCCGAGATCCCGCTGATCCCCGAACTCGCGGGTCATCTGATCGCCGGTGGCGGCAAGCGGATGCGGCCTATGCTGACGCTCGCGAGCGCGCAGCTGATCGGCTATGCGGGCACGCAGCATCACCTGCTCGCCGCCGCGGTCGAATTTATTCACACCGCTACGCTGCTCCACGACGACGTCGTCGACGGATCCGACCTGCGCCGCGGCAAGCGGACGGCGAACATCATCTGGGGCAACCCGGCGAGCGTTCTGGTCGGCGATTTCCTGTTCAGCCGCAGTTTCGAACTGATGGTCGAGGCCGGCAGCCTGAAGGCGCTGAAGATTCTTTCCTCCACCAGTGCCGTCATCGCCGAGGGCGAAGTCAATCAATTGACGGCCGCGCGCCGGGTGGATCTGGGCGAAGAGCGCTATCTCGATATCATCGGTGCGAAGACAGCGGCGCTGTTCGCCGCCGCCTGCCGGATCGCCGCCGTCGTCGCGGATCGTCCCGAGGCGGAAGAGGCTGCGCTCGACGCTTATGGCCGCAACCTTGGTATCGCGTTCCAGTTGGTTGACGATGCGATCGACTATGTCTCGGATGCCGACACGATGGGCAAGGACGCAGGCGACGACTTCCGCGAGGGCAAGATGACCCTGCCGGTGATCCTTGCCTATGCGCGTGGCTCGGCCGAAGACCGCGCCTTCTGGCAGGACGCGATCGAAGGCCGGCGCGACAGCGATGCCGACCTCCAGACCGCGATTCGCCTCATCCGTTCGACCCGCTCGATCGACGATACGTTCGCGCGCGCCCGTCACTATGGTCAGCGCGCGATCGATTCGATCGGTGGCTTTGCGAACGGCGCCGCCAAGGACGCGATGGTCGAGGCCGTCGAGTTCGCTGTCGCCCGCGCATATTGACGGCGTAACATCGGTCTAGAGGACCGCCGATCCCGTCTGCGGTAGCGTTGGCGTGATGGCGGTGGGCTTCTTGTTGAACAGCGCTCGGTCGGCGGGCCCGAAGGCGTATTTCCATAGGATATAGAGATAGGTCGCGGCGATCGCGGGTTCGCCGATCGCGAGTTCGACCCATTCGTAGCGCTTGGGCAGCGCCGTGAAAGCGCCGCCGACGACGATCGCAGCGAGGGCGGCCCAGACCAGCGGCCAGCGCCACGGCGATACCCGGGCACAGAGTAGATGGCCGAGCAGTCTCGCCTTGATGATCGAAGTCACTCCTACCGACAGCATCAGCGCGATCGCCGGGCCCGCTGCCTGATAATTGACCGGATAGCCAAGGGCTCGGATCGTGAAGATCAGCGCGAAGCTGAGGCCTACCTGGAAGGCGAGCATGCCTGCCGAGATCATCAGGTTGCGATGGCGGGCGATGTAGACAAGCGCGGATTCGCTGACCGCACCGGTCGAGGCGAGCACTTCAGCGGTGAGCAGGAACGCGAGTGCGGCGGTTCCCGCGACGAACTGCGGGCCGACCACGCCCATCACCGCTTCGCCGGGGATCGACCCCATCAAGGCGAGCCCGCCCTGCGCGGCCATGATCCAGAACGCGACTTGCCGCACCTGGTTGGCGATCGCCGCGCGGTCGTTGATCGCGAGGCTGTGGGTGATGACGGGGCCGAGGATCGGGTCGAAGCTGGTCTTCAGCTTCTGCGGTAGCGAGGCGACCTGCTGCGCCATGTAATAGATGCCGACGACCTTGGGTTCGAACATCACGCCGAGGATGAAGCGATCGACGTTGCGGCTGCCCCATTCGAGGATGTCGGCGCCGGCGAGCGGCACGTTGGCGCGGGCGAGGGCGTAGAGCGGGCGGAGCTGCGGCGACCAGCCGCGCGGGATCCCGTAGCTGCGCAGGAACGGCACGAGGCTGGCGATCAGCGCCGCGGTCATCGATGCGACGTAGCTGAGCACGAGGCCGTCGCGGATCGTGAAGTACGAGAACGCCCAGGCGGCGATCGAGATCGTCCACGGCTCGACGACCGCGCGCGCTGTGACGGCGGCCTTGACGTTGAGGCGATAGGCGAGGGCTGCGAGGCTGACGTCGGACCAGGCGATCGCGACGATGATCAGCGGCAGGAACCGGTCAAGCCCGGTGATCGCGCTGTTCGGATACATGATCTGCGGGAAGGTGCAGAGCACTCCGCTGGCGATGATCGACGCGACGAACGCGACTGCCATCGCGTTCCATACGACGTTGGCGTGCGGGTCTTCGGTGCTGCTGAGCGCCTGGGCGAGGCCGCGCTTGAGGCCGAGCGTGGCGAGGAGCGCCGCGAGTTCGACGACCACGACCGCGATCGCGAAGCGGCCGACCAGGTCCGGGCCGTAGATGCGGCCGGCGATGAAGAGGAACGGGATGCGCGCGGCGAGGCGGAGGACGAAGCCCGCGATGTTGGTCCGACCGCCCTTGGCGAGCGTGTCGATATCCTGCGTGGCTGCGGTCACGATGCTGCGCCGTTTGCGCGTCGCGCCGCGGCAAAGCCGCGTCGTCGGTCGGAGCTAGGGTTCCGCCGGCCGCGCTTGTGCGAGTCAGCCGGACGCGGCCGGCTGCCGCCCTGCGCGTTCAATGCGCCGCGCCCCAGCTCAGGCCAGTGCCGATCTCGATGCCCAGTGGCACGTCCAGCGTCACCGCGGGCTCGGCGGCCGTCGCCATGACGCGTTCGATCACCGGTTTGGCTGCCTCGACATCGCCTTCCGGCAATTCGAACACGAGTTCGTCGTGGACCTGGAGCAGCATGCGGACGTTCGGCAGGCTGGCTTCGAGCAGCGCAGGGCCCATGCGGACCATCGCGCGCTTGATGATGTCCGCGCTCGTCCCCTGGATCGGCGCGTTGATCGCGGCGCGTTCGGCGCCCTGGCGTTCGTGCTGGATCTTCGAGCGGATGCGCGGGAAGTGGGTCTTTCGGCCGAACAGGGTCGTGGTGTAGCCGGTCGCGCGGACGCTTTCGGTGGTCTCGACAATGTAGGTCGAGATGCCGGGGAAGCGATCGAAATAGCGGTCGATCATCGCTTGCGCTTCGTCTGCCGAAACGTCGAGACGGCCGGCGAGGCCCCAACGCGAGATGCCGTAGAGGATCGCGAAGTTGATCGTCTTGGCGCGGCCGCGGGTGTCGCGGTTGACCTCGCCGAACAGTTCCTGCGCAGTCAGCGAGTGGATGTCGTCGCCGTTCGCGAACGCCTGCTTCAACGCGGGGACGTTGGCCATGTGCGCGGCCAGCCGCAGCTCGATCTGCGAGTAATCGGCGGCGAGGATGACGTTGCCGGGCTCCGCCACGAACGCGTCGCGGATCTGGCGGCCGATCTCGGTGCGGATCGGGATGTTCTGGAGGTTGGGATCGGTCGACGACAGCCGCCCCGTTTGCGCGCCGGTCAGCGAGTAGGACGTGTGGACGCGCCCCGTCGCGGGATTGATCTGCGCCTGCAACGCATCGGTATAGGTCGATTTCAGCTTCGACAACTGGCGCCAGTCGAGCACCTTGCGCGCCATCCCGGCACCGGGCGAATCCTTGTCGGCGGCGATCCGCTCCAGTTCGGTGACGTCGGTTGAATAGACGCCCGACTTGCCCTTGCGGCCGCCCTTGATGCCCATCTTCTCGAACAGCACGTCGCCCAATTGCTTGGGGCTGCCGATCGTGAAGGGGCCGCCGGCGAGCGCGTGGATTTCGGTTTCGAGTTCCGCCATCTGGCTCGCGAACTCGGCCGACAGCCGCGACAATCTGGCGGCGTCGACCTTGATGCCGTGCATCTCCATCTGGGCGATGACGGGGACGAGCGGCCGGTCGACCATCTCGTACACGCGGGTCGAGCCCTCGGCGGGGAGGCGGCGCTTGAACCGGCGCCACAGGCGCAGCGTCACGTCGGCGTCCTCGGCCGCGTAGCGGGTGGCGGACTTGAGGTCGATTTCGTTGAAGGTGCGCTGCGACTTGCCGGTGCCGACGACGTCCTTGAACGCGATGCAGCTGTGCGAGAGGTGCGTGGCGGCAAGTTCGTCCATGCCGTGGCCGTGCAGGCCGGCGTCGAGATCGAAGCTCATCACGATCGTGTCGTCGAACGGCGCGATCTGCACGCCGCCGGTGGACGCGTAAGCGCGACCCAGGACGATCATGTCGTATTTGAGGTTGTGGCCGATCTTCAGGATGCTTGAATCCTCGAGCAACGGCTTCAGTTTCGCGAGCACGAGTGCGCGATCGAGCTGGACCGGGTTTTCCGCGAGCAAATCCGTGCCGCCATGCGCAATAGGTACGTAGCAGGCGAGGTTCGGATGCAGCGCCATGCTGATCCCAACCAGATCGGCGCGCGTCGCGTCGATGCCGGTCGTCTCGGTGTCTATCGCGACCCAGCCCTGGTGCTTTGCCACCGTGATCCAGCGATCGAGTGCGGCCTCGTCCACGACGGTCTCGTAATCGTCGTGCTTGCAGGGCTCGTCGTCGTCCATGTCCGCGACGACAGGCGACTCTGCGACCGGTGCGTCGGCGACCGCGGAGAGCTTTGCGATCAGCGACTTGAAGCCGTGATGCTCCAGGAACGCGCGCAGGGGTGCGTCGGGGATGCCCTTGAGTTCGAGATCCTCGAGCGGCTCGGGCAGCGACACGTCGCATTTGAGCGTGACGAGCACCTTCGACAGGCGCGCCATCTCGGCATGCTCGATCAGATTGTCGCGCAGCTTGCCCTTCTTCATGCCGTCGGCGGCGGCGAGCACGGATTCGAGATCGCCGTGCTCGAGGATCAGTTTTGCCGCGGTCTTCGGACCGACGCCGGGGACGCCGGGGACGTTGTCGACGCTGTCGCCCATCAGCGCGAGCACGTCGCCAAGCTGCGTGGGCGTGACGCCGTGAAACTTCTCCGCGACATGCTCGGGGCCGAGCCGGCGGTTGTTCATCGTGTCGTACATGTCGAGCCCGGGCTCGATCAGCTGCATCAGATCCTTGTCGGACGAGACGATCGTGACCGACCAGCCCTGCGCGAGCGCGGCCTTCGAATAGCAGGCGATGATGTCGTCGGCTTCGAGTCCCTCGGTCTCGATGCACGGCAGCGAGAAGGCCCGCGTGGCGTCGCGGATCATCGGGAACTGGGGGACGAGATCCTCGGGCGGCGGCGGCCGCTGCGCCTTGTACTTGTCGTAGAGATCGTTGCGGAAGGTCTTCGACGACTTGTCGAGGATGACCGCCATATGAGTTGGGCCATCGGCCGCGTGGACCTCGTCGGCGAGCTTCCACAGCATCGTGGTATAGCCGTACACCGCGCCGACCGGCTCGCCATGCTTGTTGGTGAGCGGCGGCAGCCGATGATAGGCGCGGAAGATATAGCCGGAGCCGTCGACGAGATAGAGATGGGGCATCGCGCGCGGTCTAGCGGATGCGGGGGCGCGCACCAATGGGCGAAGCGTGGTTGTTGGGTATCAGGTGGTGGGAAAAGTGTTGGGGGTTGGGGGCCTTATCGAGCTTTCCCACAAACGCCGCCCCGGCGGAGGGCGGGGCGGCGTTTGTGGGACGTCGCTGACGAAGCGATGCGCTCCATTATGACCACCTTTCCAACTGGGCCCCGGCCTTCGCCGGGGTGGAGAAGAGAAGGGCAGGGTGGTAAAATTGCCGTTCTCCCGCGAAGGCGGGAGCCCAGGAGTCGCGGGCGGTATCGTATGTGGCTCCTGGGCCCCCGCCTTCGCGGGCGAACAAGACGGGGGTTACTTCTTGATCAACCCGATCTCGACCAGTCGTTCGTACAGATAATCGTGCGCGGTGATCGGCGTCGGGTAGCGGTTCGCGTTGTCGGGCGTGATCGTCCCCGGCAGCGTTTCGATCAGGAAGTCCGGCGCGGGGTGCAGGAAGAAGGGCATCGAGTAGCGCGAATGGCCGCGGCGCTCGGGGGGCGGGTTGACGACGCGGTGGGTGGTCGAGGGGAGGACGTTGTTGGTCAGCCGCTGGAGCATGTCGCCGACGTTGACGACCATAGCGCCCTCGGGCGGCTTGATCGACAGCCAACGGCCGTTGGCGCGGTCGAGCAGTTCGAGACCCGCTTCTTCGGCGCCGAGCAGCAAGGTGATGAGGTTGATATCCTCATGCGCGCCGGCACGAACGCCCTCCGCATCGGCGGGGATCGGTGGGTAGTGGAGCAGGCGAAGGATGCTGTTGCCGTCCTTCACCGCCGGATCGAACCAGTCGGGCTTCAGCTTTAAATGGCGCGCGATCGCCGAGAGCAGCTTGTCGCCGGCGCGGTCGAACGCGGCGAACAGTTCGAGGAAGACCGGCTTGAACCCCTCGGGCTGTGTCGGCCAGACGTTGGGCGCCATCGTGTCCGAGTAGCGGTGACCCTCGGGCAGTTCGCGGCCGACGTGCCAGAATTCCTTCAGGTCGACGACCTTGGCATCCTTGGCGATTTCGGTCTTGAACGGCGTGTAGCCGCGCGCCCCGCCGCCGCCTGGCGTGAAATAGCCGCGCTTCTCGTCCTCGGGCAGGTCGAACAGAAGTTTCGTCTCGGCCCACGCGCGCTCGATCAGGTCGGCGGGGATGCCGTGGTCGGCGACGATCGCAAAGCCGTAGCGCTCGAATGATTCACCGAACGCCGCGGCAAAGCCTTCGGGGTCGGTGTCCTGCGTGGCGAGGCTGAGCGTCGGGACCTGGGCGGAGGGCGTGTCGAGCATGGGGTTGGTGTCCGGTTTGGGGTTGCGCTCGATATAGTCGGTCGGGGGCGTGGTGCCAAATGCTTGGGTTAGGGTGGATTTAGATTTCGGATGATCCTGCCCCGCTCCGTCAGCCCGGCCGTGTTCCGGGGCCACGGTTCCGCGCCATCACGTCTATCGGGTTTGCGGAACGGTGGATGCCGGAACAGGCCCGGCGTGACGGGAAGGGATCGTCAGCCGCTGATGACAATCGTGCCCGTCGCCTTGTCCGTGCCATCGGGCGCCAGCTCCAGGCGGAAGGGCTTGTTCTCGTCGGTCGTGCCGATCAGGTTCGTACCTTCGGGATGCACCACGTAGCCGACCTTGCCGAGCCGCTCGGCGAACCAGTCGCGGACGATGGCGGGCGTCGCCGGGCTGTCGAACGCAACGCGCAGGCCGGCGGCGTTGCCGTCGCCGACGATGTTGAGCGTCTTGATCGAGGAGCCGGGATACAGCCGTACGCCGTTGAGGTCGAAATTGCTGGTGTCGATCTTGATCTTCGGCAGCTTTATCGCGCCTTTGAAACCCGGCACGTCGATGTTCATCTCGCCGGTATTGCCGTCGATCCCGCCCAGCATGTTGCCGCCATCGACGTTGATCGACACCGATGCGCTCTCACTCGTCCGATCGCAGGCGGGCAGCGCCAGGACGGTCGAAAGCGCAAGCATTGCGGACAGACGCGTGCGGATCACCGAATTCTCCCGAGTGTGTTGCAGCACCAATACAGGTAGGCCACTTGAACGGATCGCGCAATTGGAGACGCGGCCGTAGCGACGATACGCCCGTTAGCGGGTTTCGCGCGGCCGCCCGAGCGGGTAGAGGCGCTGGCATCATGTCTACCCTGGATCCCCAATCCGACGCGCCTGCGATGCGCGGCGCGCCGATCGGTTTCGTCGAATTCGTCGCGCTCGTGGCCTCGCTGATGTCGCTGACCGCGCTCGGTATCGACTCGATGCTGCCCGCGTTGCCGGCGATCGGCGACTCGCTCGGTGTAGTCAGCGAGAACAGCCGGCAATATGTCGTCACCGCCTTCGTCGTCGGGTTTGGTGTCGCGCAGCTGGTCCACGGCCCACTCGCGGATCGGTTCGGCCGGCGGACGGTGCTGCTCTGGTCGCTCGGCCTGTACGTGCTTGCCAACATAGCGTGCGCGACCGCGGGCAGCTTCGCGATGTTGCTGGCGGCGCGGGTCGCCGGGGGCGCAGTCATCGCCGCGGCGCGGGTCGCGACGATCGCGTTGGTGCGGGACTGTTATCACGGGCGGGCGATGGCGCGGGTCATGTCGATCGCGTTCATGGTGTTCATGATCGTCCCCATTCTCGCCCCGACGTTCGGCTGGACCGTGCTGCAGTTCGGCGATTGGCGGGCGATCTTCTGGACCGTCGCGGTGCTGACGATCGGCGTGTTCGTGTGGTTCTACCTGCGGATGCCGGAGACGCTGGCGCCCGATAACATCCTGCCGATCACGCCGCGACGAATCCTTTCCGACTGGCGGCAGACCATCCTCGATCGCAACTCGCTCGGCTATACGCTCGCCTCGACCGCGCTGATGGGTGCGCTGTACGGCTATCTCAATTCGATCCAGCAGATCATGGCGGACGTCTTTCACAAGCCGACGCTGCTCGCGCTGATCTTCGCGACGACGTCGGTGACGATGGCGGCGTGCAACCTGCTCAACTCGCGGATCGTGATGCGGTTGGGAACGCGGTTGATTAGCCACGGCGCGCTGTCGCTGCTGATCCTGGTGTCGCTGGTGCATTTGCTCGCGATCGAGATCGGGTTCGAGACGCTTGTCAGTTTCGCGATCTTCCAGGCGCTGACATTGGGCTGTTTCGGGCTCGCGACGTCCAATTTCTCGGCGATGGCGATGGAGAATATGGGCCGGATCGCGGGGACCGCGTCGAGTGTCCAGGGGTTCTGCAGCGTGACCGTCGGCGCCGTGATCGGTGCGCTGATCGGGCAGGCGTTCAACGGGACGACCGTGCCGCTGGTCGGCGGGTTCCTGTTCGCGGGGCTCGCTGCGCTGATCGCGATCCTGGTCACTGAGCGCGGGCGGCTGTTCCGGCCGGCAGCGACGGCACCCACGCGCGCTTGAAGGAACCAGCGCGCACGTCCACCGTTCGCATCCGGTAGGCCTGCATATCGCGGGCGGCTGGAATCGAGGAGTGTGACGATGGGCGGACATCAGGTGCCGAGTGCCGGATCGGGCGACGACGGCTATGACGAAGAGGGCTATGACGAGAGCCAGCGCGCGGAGATCCTGGAGGCGACCCGCAGCGGCCCGACCGACGGTATCGTCCTGACCGATCTCGAACCCGACATCGGCGACGATGACAAGGAGGACGAGCCGATCGACGAGATCAGCATGGACTCCGAAGAGGTCGGCGAGACCGACGCGTCCGTCACGATGGACGAGGACGACATGGACGAGGACGACGTCCAGGACGAACTCGACGACGGCAGCATCGACGATGACGAAGACCTGGACGATGCCGACGACGTGGCGTTGAAGCCCTGATCTTCGGGCGACGCGTCCCACCGGGCGCGTCGCAACCATGGCGCCGTATTGCTGCGCCGCAACCCCCTGATAACCGCGTTTTTGCTGCACTGCACATCGGATTGTGCTGTTGCTGGTGGCAAGGTCCGACAGGCCGTAACGCCTTCCATTGCCTTGTTTCGGCTGTATTTCGGCCGTTTCTGCCCCGCCCTGGTCATGGTTCGTTCATGTAACTGACAGGAACCGTTGCTGTAGTGCAACACCGGGGAAGAGTTCCCGGTATGTGACATTTTTTGTGCAACCATGTGCCTGCCGGCCGGTTTCCACAGGCCTGGACCGAACCGACGCACCGTGCAGTCGGGGATCCACGCAACACACGGTATAAGGTCAAACTCATGCGTAAGCTTTCCCTGGCAATCGCCCTCGCCGCCGCAACGGTCGCAGTTCCCGCCTTCGCGCAGGACATGTCGGCACCGGCCCCCGTCGACAACAGCGCGCAGCCCGGCGAAGCCGCAGCTCCGGACGGCTCGAAGGCATTCGGCATCGAGCCGTATTTCGGCGTGATGGGCGGCTGGGAGCAGTTCGACAACGAGCGCGGCCACGGCATCCCGCAGGCAATCAACGCAGACGGCACGTCGCGTCGCGGCTACAAGCCTTCGGGCTCGCTGGTCCAGGGCGTGCTCGGCGTGAACGTGCCGCTCGGCCCCGTCTTCGTCGGCGCCGAAGGTAACGTGATCAAGGGCATCGATGGCAACATCGATTGGGAATATGGCGCAGCTGGCCGTTTCGGCTTCCGCGCTGGCGACAGCGGCCTGATCTACGGCAAGGTCGGCTACCAGTGGGTCAACTTCGACCATTTCTCGGGCCGTTCGAACGTCGTCGAGAACACCAAGCGTGACTACAGCGCGATCACCTACGGCATCGGCGCAGAAGTCGGTCCGCAGAGCATTGGCCTGAAGGGCATCACTGGCAACGCTGGCTTCCGCATCCGTGCAGAGGTCAACACCTTCGGCGACGCACAGAGCTTCCGTCCGATGCTCGGCATCATCACGCACTTCTAAGCTTCTGCCCGGCAACGGGTACAGCAGGACGTGACAGGGGCGGGGAGTGGCAACACTTCCCGCCCTTCGTGCGTCTGGCGTACAGGGCCCGCGGCGAGTGAAGTATAGAAAGTATAGACGCTCGCACGATATTCGCGGGCGGGATCGTGGACGGGATGGCAGGCCGGATCCCGCGAATGTGAGCACTTCGTCGCGCTGGGTTGGCGTGCAGGCTGGCATGTGTCGAACTGGGCATGTCGCGGCGATGTAGGACAGCGAAAAGTCGCGCGTTCGCAAGATTTCACGTTTGCCGCGCCGATTTCATTCCGGACGCCGCGCGCACGATGTTCACGATGCGTTCGCCTCGTTTCTGACTCCGCTCGCCGCAAGTCGCGGTCTCCGCCCGGTGACATCCGCGCGCGCGCGTATAGGCGCGGCGGGACAATGGAATATGTATTTGATTTCATGCGGTTGCTCAAAGGCGACCGTACCGGTCCCACGCGTCGCGGTGGGGTGGGCCGTAACGCCGCGCCGGGGGTCCTGCTGCAACTCCGCCTGGTGTTCTACGGGGTATTGCTCGGGCTGATGGTCCCGGTGATCCGCCAGATCGACTGGTCGGCGCTGGTACCGCCTGGCCTCAAGGTCGAATGGCCGACCGGGTTCGGGATTGCGTGGCCCGCCGGACGGTTGCGCGTGCCGGGTGGCTGGTCTTGGTCCACGGGAACGGCGTCCTCAACCTCCCCGTCCGTCGCGACCATCGGCGCCGCCGCCGCCGCCGCGTCGGCAATCGAAGGTGGCAAGCCGGTATCGGCGCGCTTCACGATCTGTGGCCATGCCAAGCGGATCGACTGCATGGTCGATGGCGACACCTTCTGGATGAACGGCACCAAGATCCGCATCGCCGACATCGACACGCCGGAAACCCACCCGCCACGCTGCGCGTCCGAAGCGCGTGCGGGCAAGGCCGCGACGGTGAAGATGCAATCGCTGCTCAATGCCGGTCCGTTCACGCTGGTCCCGATCAAGCGCGATGTCGATCGCTACGGTCGCAAGCTGCGTCTCGTCGAACGCGACGGAGAGTCGCTCGGGGCGGTGCTGGTGCGCCAGGGGCTGGCGCGCGCCTATGGCGGGGGCAAGCGTGGCGGGTGGTGCGGGGCGGGGTAGGTCGGCCGAGCACCCGGACGTGATCGGTCACCCCTCGACGATGGTGCGGATCCGGGTCGCCAGCGTTTCCATCGCGAAGGGTTTGGTGATCAGCGACATGCCCGGCTGGAGGAAGCCCGCCGCGAGCGCTGCGTTCTCGGCATAGCCGGTCATGAACAACACGCGCAGGCCGGGACGCAGCGCGCGGCCGGCATCGGCGACCTGGCGGCCGTTCAATCCCGGCAGGCCGATATCGGTCACGAGCAGGTCGATCCGCTCCATCGTGCGCAGGCGGTCGAGCCCGGCCGGGCCGTCATGCGCCTCGACCGCCTGGTAGCCGAGTTCGCCGAGCACCTCGACGATCAGCGACCGGACGACCGCATCGTCCTCGACCACCAGCACGATTTCTCCCGCCTTGGTCGCATGGCCGTCAGTCAGGGCACGGCCGGCCTCGTCCTGGTCCGCTTCGCCGTCGTGACAGGGGAGATAGAGCTTGATCGTCGTACCGTGTCCGACCTCGCTGTAGATCTTCGCATATCCTTCGGACTGACGTGCGAAGCCATAGACCATCGATAGGCCGAGCCCGGTGCCCTGGCCGATCGGCTTGGTGGTGAAGAACGGCTCGAACGCCTTCGCGATCGTGTCGGCGGCCATGCCGGTGCCGGTGTCGGTGACGCAGATGCAGATATAGCGTCCGGGACGCACGTCGCGCTGGTCCGCGGCGTAATGGTCGTCGAGATGCGCATTGCAGGTTTCGATCATCAGCTTGCCGCCGTCGGGCATCGCGTCGCGCGCGTTGATGACGAGATTGAGCAACGAGTTCTCGAGCTGGTTCGGATCGCACAGCGTCGTCCACAGGTCATCGGCGAGCACGAGTTCGACCGAGATATCCTCGCCGATCGTCCGGTGCAGCAGGTCCTCGAGCGACGCGATCAGCGGATTGACCTGGACCGGGCGCGGGTCGAGCGGCTGGCGGCGCGCAAAGGCGAGCAGACGATGCGTGAGCGCAGCGGCGCGGTTGGCGGCGGCGGTGGCGCCAGAGATGAAACGATCGAGCTCGCCGACGCGGCCCTGCGCCACGCGGCGCTGGACGATCTCCAGGCTGCCGGTGATGCCTTGCAGCAGATTGTTGAAATCATGCGCGATGCCGCCGGTGAGTTGGCCGACCGCCTCCATCTTCTGCGCCTGGCGGAGAGCCTCCTGTGCCTCGATCAATTCGCGCGTTCGGTCGGCGACGCGCTGTTCGAGATCGGCATTGAGCGCGTGGAGGTCGCGTTCGAGGCGTTTGCGCTCGGTGACGTCGGCCCCTTCCACGAAGATGCCGACCACCGCGCCGTCGGCGTCGCGGATCGGCTGGTAGACGAAATCGACATAGCGTTCGTCGACCGCACCGCCGGGTTCATGATGGACCGCGAACAACATGCCCGAGGCGGTGAACGCCTCGCCGGTCGCGTAGACGCGGTCGAGCAGGTCGATAAAGCCTTGCTCGACGGCCTCCGGCAAGGCTTCGGCGACCGTCCGGCCGGGGGAGGAACGACGCCCGACGAGATTGTCGTATCCCGGGTTGGTCAGTTCGAAGCGATGGTCGGGACCGCGCAACATGGCCATGAAGGTCGGTGCTTGCGCGAACATCTGACCCATTCGCTCACGCTCATCGTGCAGCTGGCGTTCGGCCCTGACTCGCTCGGTGCTCTCGTACGTCGAGCAGAACATGCCCGCGATCGCGCCGCTCTCATCCCGCACCGGCGAGTAGGAAAAGGTGAACCACGCGGGCTCGTCATAGCCCTTGCGGTCGGTGACGAGGGGCAGGTTTTCGAAATACGAGGCCTCGCCGCGCAGCGCCTTGTCGACCAGCGGGCTGATATCGGGCCAGATATCCGACCAGACATGCTCGAAGCGTTGCCCGAGCGCCTGCGGATGCTTGTCGTGCATGATCCGCGCGTAATGATCGTTGTAAAGAAAGCCGAGCTCGGGGCCCCAGGCGAGACACATCGCGAATTCGGACGCGAGCATCAGCGAGACGATCGAGCGGAGCGATTGTGGCCAGCGGTCGATCGGGCCGAGCGGCGAGCGCGACCAGTCGTGCGCGCGCATCATCGCGGCCATCTCGCCGCCACCGGTCAGGAAGTCGGCATTCGACCCGGTCTGGGCTGCGGCTCGGCGGGTCATCGGCACAGCGCGTCGGCGAGGCCGGTCAGGCTGTCGACCCGGTAATCCCAGTCCTGGACCGCGTCCGCATCGGGGGCGGGGCGGCCGCCATATTCGAGGGGGCGGTCGACATAGGCGGTGCGCAGGCCGGCAGCGCGGGCCGCGGCAAGATCGCTGTGGTGCGCGGCGACCAGACAGAGTTCGGCGGGCGCGATGCCGAGCATGTGCGCGGTGGCGCGGTAGGATTCGGGGAGCGGCTTGTACACGCGGCTGACTTCGGCACCGAGGATCGCATCCCAGGGTAGGTGCGCGCGGCGGGCCATTGCGAGCATGAGGGCAATGTTGCCGTTGCTGAGCGTGACGACCGGGTAGCGGGTCTTCAGGCGGGTCAGTCCCTCGACCGAGTCGGGCCATGGATCGAGACGGTGCCAGGCGTGCGTGAGATCGACGAGCTCCGTCTCGGCGAGGTCCGCGGGATCAATGCCGTGGTGCCGGAGCAGGTCTTCGAGCGCCTCGCGGTGAAACGTGTCGAGGATCACGAAGGGACGGCGACCGCTGCGGACTTCCTCGAGCGCGGGCTGGTAGCGTTTGCGCCACCCGTCCGCAAAGGCGTGCGGATCGATGTCCGTGCGGTTCAGGCGCGCCAGCACCGGGGCGGCGTCGCGGGCGATGCCGGACCGCCAGTCGACCACGGTGCCGAAGACGTCGAACGCCAGGGCTTTGATAGGGGGAGTAACGACTGAACTTGAGGGCATGGGGGAAAGACGGCGGTGAGGGCCGGTTGGTTCCCCCCGAACTGGCTAAGCTCGCGGTTCAACCCGTGCGGCGGATCCGGGAAGCGTTGGATTGGTTGAGGCGCTCCAGGTTGAACGCCTCGCGGAATTCGATCCCGGCCTTGCCGCCGCGGGCCCAGCGGATGCTGGCGGGGGTGAGCTGGTCTTCGACGAGTTCGATCTGCATTTCGACGCCGTCGGGATTGCCGTCGATCGTCAGGCCATCGAGCATCGCGCCGGAGGTCGAGATGTCGCGGATGCGGACGTCGCCGCGGACCCCGTCGATGAGGATCCGGGCGGAGCGCAGCATCTTCGTGCGCGGCGCGCGGCTGACCTTGAAGCCGCTCGCGGTGGCGGTGCCGTTCTCGACCCCCATCTGGCGCACCGCCTCGTCCGCGCCGACCGGGCGACCATAGACATAGCCCTGGATGTGCGTGCAGCCGAGCGTGCGCAACAGGTCGATCTCGTCCTGGATCTCGACGCCTTCCGCGGTCGTCTCCATGCCCAGCGTGTCGGCGAGCGTGACGATCGCCTTGATGATCGCGGCGTTGCGGTTGCCGGGTTCGGCGGCGCCCTTCACGAACGACTGGTCGATCTTGATCTTGTCGAACGGGGCGTTGCGTAAGTAGCCGAGCGACGAATAGCCGGTACCGAAATCGTCGAGCGCGAGGCGGACGCCGACGCCCTTCAACGCCTTGAACATCTGTTCGGACGAGCGGGTCTCGTCGAGGAAGACGCCCTCGGTGATCTCCAGTTCGAGCCGGCCGGGCGCGATTCCCGATTGCGCGAGCGCGCTGGTGACGAGCGCGGGCAGAACCGGGTTGGCGAACTGGATCGGCGAGACGTTGACCGCGATGCGGATGGTGTCGGGCCAACGTGCCGCCTCGATACAGGCGGTGCGCAACACCCATTCGCCGATCGCCTCGATCAACCCGCATTCCTCCGCGACCGGGATGAAGTCGGCCGGCGAGACGGCCCCCCGCGTCGGGTGGTTCCAGCGGATCAGCGCCTCATAGCCGACGATGCGGACGGTGCTGGTGCTGACGACCGGCTGGTAGCAGAGGTGGAACGCGCCCGCGGCCACGGCGGCGCGCAGATCGTCCTCGAGCAGCTTGCGCGTGCGGGCCCCCGTCAGCATGTCGTCCGCGTAGAAGCGGTGGACGCCGCGGCCGTCGCCCTTGGCCGCGTAGAGTGCGAGGTCGGCGTTGCGGACCAGAGTCTCGGAGGTGTCGCCGTCGTCGGGCGCGATCGCGATGCCGATCGAGCAGCCGATCGTGACCGCGGTGCCGTTGATCGAATAGGGTTGCGAAAGCGACGCGATCAGGTCGCGGGCCAGCGCCGCCAGCGTCTCGCGATTGTCGATTCCCGGCAGCACGACCTTGAACTCGTCACCGCCGAGCCGCCCGACCAGCCCGGCCTCGCCGACGCCGCGCTGCAGGCGTTGCGCGACCTGCTTCAGCAAGGTGTCGCCTGCCTGGTGGCCGAGCGTGTCGTTGACCGCCTTGAACCGGTCGAGATCCATCAGGAACAGCGACGTCGCGCGGTACGGCCCGGCCTGCTGCGCGAGCGTCTTGTCGAGCGAGAGGGTCATCCGCTGCCGGTTGGCGAGCCCGGTGAGGCCGTCGAACAGCGCGAGACGGGTGATCTGCGCTTCCGACTTGCGCTGTTCGGTCAGGTCGCTGCCCGAGCCGATGAACCCCTGGAAGCGGCCGAGATCGTCGATCACCGGACGCCCCGAGATCGACCACCAGCGTTCGCATCCCGACAGCGCCGCGCAGACCGAATAGTCCGAGAACGACGTGCGCGACGAGATATGGAAGGCAAGCGTGCGTTCGGTGCCGGGGGCGTCGCTGTCCATCCGGAACAGCTCGGTGATGGCCCGGCCGATCGCGCCGTCGGTGCCGTCCGTGTTGTCGCCGGGAACGAGGTCGCGGGCGACCTTGGCGGAGAGATAGGTCACGCGGCCGTGGCGATCGGCTTCCCAGAACCAGCCGGCGCCGTGATCCTCGAACTCGGCGATCATCTTGACCGCGAGCCGCCCTTGCTCCGTCGCGGAGGCGCGGTCGCGTTCCTGCGCGTGGTCGATCCGCGCGAGGTTGATCGTCGCGGCGACCAGCCCGGCGAACACGAGCAGCGCGATTGCGACCGCCAGGCCGGGGCCAGCGAGGATCGCGAGCGTGGCGACCAGACCGAGCCCGAACCCGAGCGTCGCGGCGCGGATCGGATGCAGGCCGACCGCGGTGATGCCGATCATCCCGGCGACCGCGACGATTCCGTCGAGGTCGGTCGACGGATCGAACCGCGACGCGATCGACCACAGCAGCGAGACCAGGGTCGCCGCCATCGCCGCCCCGCAGAGCGCGACGATCCGGTTGCGCTGGTGCGTCGCCACGGCGTCGAGGCCGGGCAGCCGGACGGTGGTGAAAACGATCGTCGACAGCGCCAGGAGAAGGCCGGCGTGCAGGCCAAATTCGGCTACGTGCGCACGGCCGGGGGCGACCACCGCCAGACCGATCAGCACCATGCAGGCGATCGCCTGAATCGCCAGCGTGAACGGCCAGACCGCGGCGATCTGCGACAATTTGCGCGAAAACAGCGCTGCAACCTGATCACGAGCGTCCTCGCTCAAGCCGAACAGGTCGCGCAGCGGGAGATGGCCTTGCGGCCGACTGCGGGCGCGGCGGTCGGCGGTCGGGAGCGGGGCGTACATCGGGGTCATCCTGCGCGGTCAAAGCTTTGCGAAATCCGCCGCGCATCGCTGTCCCCTGGGAGGGCCGATGATGCCGCACGTCCGCGTCGCGCGGTGATCCACCCACACTGGTTTCGTTCGCGTAAACACCGCGATTGCTTCGGCCGCATCTGCGTCGATGGGCATTGCTGGGGATAGCTATCGGCACTGCCGCGTTGAAGGCCCGAACCCTATCCCCGCGAGGCATTCCCATGAGCGCAGTTTCCACGATTACGTCGGCCCTCGGCCTCGGCAAGAAGAAGATTCGCTATGCGATCGTCGGGCTCGGCGACATCTCGCAGGCGTCGATGATGCCGGGCGTCGCGCATACCGGCAATTCGGAGATCACCGCGCTGGTCACCGACGATCCCGAAAAGGCGCGCGAGCTGGGCAAGATGTACGGGGTCGACGCGACCTATCGCTACGACCAGTTCGATGAATTGCTCGGCTCGGGGCTGATCGATGCGATCTATCTCGCGACGCCGAACTGGCGGCATGCCGAGTTCGCGATCCCCGCGCTGGAGGCGGGCATCCACGTGCTGTCGGAGAAGCCGCTGGAGATTTCGGTCGAGAAGGCCGAGGCGATCCGCGATGCCGAGCGTGCATCGTCGGCCAAGTTGATGGTCGCGTACCGGCTGCATTTCGAGCCCTCGACGCTCGACGCGATCCGGCGGATCCGCGCTGGCGAACTGGGCGAGCTTGTCGCGTTCACCTCGTGCTTCACGCAGAAGGTCGATCCGGCCAACCACCGCGTGAAGAACGGCGTCACCGCTGGGCCGCTGTTCGACATGGGGCCGTATCCGATCAACGCGACTCGCTATCTGTTCGGCGCGGAGCCGATCGAAGTCGTCTCGGCGGCCACGACGCGCCATGCCGATTCGGGGTTTAGCGATCTCGACGATACGTTCGCGGTCACGTTGCGGTTTCCAAGCGACAAGCTCGCGCAGTTCACCGTCTCCTATTACGCGAACAACGTCGACAGCCTGACGATCTCGGGCACCAAGGGCAGCATCCACATGGATCCCGCCTACGGCTTCGGCGACGCGATGGAGCAGCGCGTGACCATCGGCGACAAGAAGAGCCACGAGAGCTTCAAGCCGACCGACCAGTTCGGCGGCGAGATGCGCTATTTCTCCGACTGCATCCTCGAGGACCGCGATCCCGAGCCCGATGCGGAGGAGGGGATCGCCGACCTGCGCGTGATCGAGGGCGTGCTCGAGTCGCTCAAGACCGGCCGGTCGGTGACGTTGCCGCCATTCCATCGCTCGCGGCGGATTTCGGCAGAGCAGGAGCAGACGCTCTCGCCGATCAAGGTGCCGACGCTGGTCAACGCCGCCAGCCCGACTGGCTGATCCGATATGCTCGCCTTTCTGGATTTCGAAGCGTCGTCGCTCGGGAAGGCGAGCTATCCGATCGAGGTGGCGTGGGTGTTCGAGGACGGTGCGTCCGAAAGCCACCTAATACGGCCGGCGCCCGACTGGACCGACTGGGATCCGGCGGCGGAGGCGATCCACCGGATTCCGCGAACTGTGCTTGAGGCTGAGGGCGAGGATCACCGGGTCGTTGCGGCGCGGATGGTTGCGGCGCTCGCGGGGCATGATCTGCTCGCGAGCGCGCCGTCGTGGGACGGGAAGTGGCTGAGCGCGCTGTTGCGGGCCGGCGGGCAGCCGAAGCGGGTCTTGCGGTTGCGGGATTCGGACGAGGCGCAGTTGGAGGTTGCTCGGGTGTGCCTGGCGGGGATCGAGCCGGGGGCGGTGCGGGAGGCGCTGGCTCGGGAGGTCGTTGGGGAGGTGTCTCAGCGGCGTAACGGGCGGGTGCCGGAGCATCGCGCGTTGGCGGATGCGGAGGGGGAGTTGGCGCAGTGGTTGGAGGTGCGGGTCGAGGCGCAGAGGCGGGCGCGGGGGTATGGGGTGCCGGGCTGACAATACCGCCCGCGGACCGTCTGATAAGCACCACCCCGGCGAAGGCCGGGGCCCAATTGGCAAGGTCTTCGTAAATACACGCTGCCCGTAATCACGCACCGCTCCCAATTGGGCCCCGGCCTTCGCCGGGGTGGATGTCTTCGGGGAGATCGAAGCCAACACACCGGAAAACCCTGTTTCCCCGCGAAGGCGGGGATCCAGACTGGGCTCCCGCCTTCGCGGGAGAACAAGGGGGCGGGGGCCGTCGCGCGTTGGGAAATGCCAACCAGCCCTCATCCTTCACCCCAGCGGAAGCTGGGGTATCGTGCTTGGGGCGCCGCGCCCGCCTGACCGGGAGATCCCAGCTTTCGCTGGGATGACGGAGGGCGCGGTTAGTCGGTTTCGGGCCTTGGGGCGCCGCTTGCCGATACTGGTTGCGGGCCGTTCGCGGTGGCTTCCAGCGTCGAATCGCCGCCTAGCACGCGGTACAGCGTCACGCGGTTGCTCGCGCCCACGAGCTGCGTCGCGACCAGGTTGCGTTGCGCGGTGTAGAGCGAGCGTTGCGCGTCGAGCGAGCTCAGGAAGGTGTCGATGCCGCCGCGGTAGCGCGCGTCGGCGAGGCGGTACGTGTCCTGCGCTGCGGCCGAGAAATTCACGTTCGCCTGTAGCTGGTCGGCGATCGTGCCCTGGCGGGCGAGCGCATCGGCGGTTTCCTGGAACGCGGTCTGGATCGTCCGTTCGTAGGTGGCCAGCGCTGCGTCGCGCTGCGCCTTCGAATAGGTGACGCCCGCTACGCCTGCACCGGCGCGGAAGATCGGGTAGCTGATCGACGGCGCGACCGAGTAATTGAACGCGCCGCCCGAGAACAACGACGACAGCGCGGTGCTCGCAAAGCCGAGGATGCCGGTCAGCGAGACGCGCGGGAACAGCTCCGCGCGCGCCGCGCCGATCTCGGCGTTGGTGGCGCGGAGCTCGTATTCGGACTGGACGACGTCGGGACGGCGCAGGAGGATGCTGCTGTCGAGCCCGGCGGGCAGCGTTGCGACGGTCGGCAGCGCCTGCTCGATCGAGGCGGGCAGCAGCGCCGCGTCGACCGGCGCGCCGACGAGCAGTTGCAGCGCGTTGACGTCCTGCGCGAGTGCGGTGCGTTGTTGCGCGAGGTCGGACTGCGCGGTGAACAGGATCTGCTGCGCTTGCCGCAGATCGGTGCGTGGGGCGACGCCGCCGCGCAGGCGCGCGTTGGTGAGCGTGACGCTGCGCTGCGAACTGGCGACGGTGTCCTGGGCGATCTTGAGCAGGCTCTGGTCCGACGCGTAGGTCAGCCACGCGTCGGCGATGTCGCCGACCAGCGTCAGGCGGGTGGTGCGCGCGGCGGCTTCGGTCGCGAAATAGCGATCGAGCGCGGCGCCGGTCAGCGATCGGATGCGGCCGAACAGGTCGAGTTCGAACGCGGTGGTGCCGAGATCGACCGAAAACGAACTGTTCGAGCCCGAGGAGCTGACGACCGAGCCGGTCGTGCCCGTTCCGGTGCCGGTGTTCCCGGTGCCGGTACCCGTATTGCCGGTGCCCGTTCCCGTATTGCCGGTCCCGGTATTGCCCGTCCCCGTATTGCCCGAGCCGCTGGTGGCGGTGTTGCGCACGCCGTTGCCACCGCCCGAATAGGAATAGCGGCCGCTGGCATCGATCTGCGGCAACAGGTCGCCGCGCTGGATGCGGTATTGCGCGCGCGCGGCGGTGATGTTGGCGGCGGCGACGCGGAGATCGCGGTTGTTGGCGAGCGCCTGCACGATGATCCGCTGGAGCCGCGGGTCCTTGAACACGTCGCGGTAGGTAAAGGCGGGCAGCGCCGCCTCGGACTGGCGCAGATACGCATCGCCGACCGGAAGCGAGGGCGGCACGGGAAGCTCGGTCCGCACATATTTTGGCGCGAGCGAGCAGCCTGCGAGTGCCGTCGAGGCGGCGAGGATCAGGACTAGCGAACGCATCAGGCAGGCTCCGGCCGGTGTGGGCCCTGGGGTTCGGGCGGGCCTAGCGGCTCATGGTGGTCGCCGTCATGCCCGTCATGGTCGCCGCCGTGGAAGCCGGTCGGCTTGCCACGCAGCTTGGCGATGCCATCGCGCGCGCCGCGGCGGACGAGGACGAAGAACAGCGGAATGTAGAAGATCGCGAGGATCGTCGCGGTCAGCATACCGCCGACCACCGCGGTGCCGATCGCAATGCGGCTGTTCGCGCCCGCGCCTGTAGAGAGTGCGAGCGGCAACACGCCGAGGATGAACGCGAACGAGGTCATCAGGATCGGGCGAAGACGGATCTTGGCGGCGGACATCGCGGCCTCGATGACTCGCTTGCCCTTCTTCTCTTCCTGCTCGGCGAACTCGATCATCAGGATCGCGTTCTTCGCGGCGAGCCCCATCGTCGTGAGCAGGCCGATCTGAAGATAGACGTCGTTGATGAGCCCGCGCAGCGTCACCGCGAGGATTGCGCCGACCAGACCGAGCGGGATCACGAGCAGCACCGCGATCGGGATCGTCCAGCTCTCGTACAGCGCGGCGAGGCACAGGAACACGACGAGCAGCGACAGCGCGTACAGATACGGTGCCTGACCCGACGACAGCCGCTCCTGATAGGACAGGCCGGACCAGGCGACCGAGGTGCCGGGGATCTTGCCCGCGAGTTCGGCGATCCTGGTCATCGCGTCGCCCGAGCTGACGCCCGGCGCGCCGGACCCCTGGATCTCGTACGAGGAAATGCCGTTGAAGCGCGACAGCGTCGTCGGCGCCTGACCCCAACTCGTCTTCGCGAACGACGAGAACGGCGCCATCTGGCCATTCGCGCCGCGCACGAACCACTGGCTGAGATCGGACGGTTGCGCGCGGAACTGCGCATCGCCCTGGACATAGACGCGCTTGACGCGGCCGCGGTCGATAAAGTCGTTCACATACTGACCGCCCCACGCCGTCGACAGCGTCGAGTTCACGTTGGCCTGCGTAAGGCCGAGCGCCGAGAGCTTCTGCTGATCGGCATCGACGCGCAGCGTGGCGACATCGGGCAATTCGGTGAGACGGATCGCCGTCAGCGACGAATCGGCGCGGGCGAGCGCGAGCAGCTTGTCGCGCGCGGCGTTGAATTGGGTCTGGCTGAGGCTGCCGCTGTTCTGCAGCTGCATGGTGAAGCCGTTCGACAAGCCGAGGCCGCGGATCGCGGGCGGGACGAGCGAATAGACCTGCGCATCGCGGAAGCCGGCAAACGCCTGTGACGCGCGACCGGTGATCGCGTCGGCGGTGTTCGTCTTGCCCTTGCGTTCGTCCCAGGGCGCGAACGAGACGAAGCCCTGGCCGGTGTTCTGGCCGCTCGCGCCGCCGCCACCGCCGCCGCTGACGGTGAACATCGTGCCGACGTTCGCCTTCTCGTTGGTGAGGTAATATTGCTCGATCTGCTTTTGCAGCGCGAAGGTGCGGCCCTGCGTGGCGTCGGCGGGCAGCTGGAACTGGACGATCCCGGTGCCCTGATCCTCGGTCGGCAGGAAGCCCGTCGGCAACCGCAGGAACAGCACCGCGAGCACAGCGACGACGACGGCGTAGATCAGCAGGAACAGCCATTTGCGGTCGATCACCGACTGCACCGCGCTCGTGTATTTCTGCGTGCCCTTCTCGAACGTCGAATTGAACTTGTCGCCGGCGCGCGTGAAGACATGCGCGACCTTCGGGAATTTGCGCTCGCCCCAGCTCTGCTCGTGGTTGCCCTCGGCGTCCTTCTTCTTCTGCTTGAGCAAGGTCGCGGTCAGCGCGGGGCTGAGGATCAGCGCGACCAGCACCGACAGCACCATCGCCGACACCATGGTCAGCGAGAACTGGCGGTAGATCACGCCGGTCGACCCGCCGAAGAACGCCATCGGCAGGAACACCGCCGACAGCACGAGCGCGATCGCGACGAGCGCGACGGTGATCTCGTTCATCGAGTCGATCGTCGCCTCGCGCGGCGTCAGATCGGGATTTTCCTCCATCAGGCGCTCGACATTCTCGACCACGACGATCGCATCGTCGACCAGCAGGCCGATCGCGAGCACGAGCCCGAACAGCGTCAACGTGTTGATCGAGAAACCGGCAAGATAGAACACGCCGAACGTGCCGAGCAGCACGACGGGCACGGCGATCGTCGGGATCAGCGTCGCGCGCCAGCTTTGCAGGAACACGAACATCACGATGACGACGAGGATGACCGCCTCGATCAGCGTCTTGATGACCTCGTCGATCGACAGCTTGATGAAGTTCGTCGTGTCGTTGGCATAGGCGTATTTCAGGCCGGGCGGGAAGCGCTTCGACGCGTCGGCGACATAGGCCTTGACCAGTTCGGCGGTCTTGAGCGCATCGGCGCCGGGCGCGAGCAGCACGGCGATACCGGCGCCGGGATGCGCGTTGATGCGGCTGCGGGCGTTGTAGTTCTCGGCACCCAGCTCGATCCGGGCGACGTCGCGCAGCTTCACGGTGGCGCCGTCGTTGGTGGTCTTCAGGATGATGTTGGCGAACTGCTCGGGCGTCTGGAGACGCGACTGTGCGGTGACGGTCGCGTTCAGCATCTGCGTATCGGGCTGGGGCTGACCGCCGAGTTCGCCGGCGGCGACTTCGGTATTCTGCGCCTGGACCGCGGTCGTCACGTCGCTGGGGATCAGCTGAAAGCTCGCAAGCTTGTTCGGATCGAGCCAGATCCGCATCGCATATTGCGCGCCGAACACGTTGCTGTCGCCGATGCCGGGAATGCGGCCGAGCGGGTCCTGCAGGTTCGAGACGAGATAGTCCGACACGTCCTGGTTGGTCAGCTTGTCGGTCTCGTCATAGACACCGACGATCAGGAGGTTGTCGGGGTTCGATTTGCGGACGACGAGGCCCTGTTGCTGGACCTGTTGCGGCAGGCGGGACAGCGTCTGCTGGACCTGGTTCTGGACCTGGACCTGCGCGATGTCGGGATCGGTGCCCTTTTCGAACGTGACCGTGATCGACACCGAGCCGCGCGACGACGAGGACGAGCTGAAATAGATCAGCCCATCGATGCCGGTCAGCGACTGCTCGACGACCTGCGTGACGCTGTTCTGGATCGTCTGCGCGTTGGCGCCGGGGAAGCTGGCGCGGATCGAGACCTGCGGCGGCGCGACGTCGGGATATTGCGCGATCGGCAGCGCCATGATCGCGCCGATGCCGCCGAGCATCACGATGATCGCGAGCACCCAGGCGAAGATCGGCCGATCGATGAAGACACGGGATAACATAAGGGTTTAGCCGGCCTTTTTCTGGCTGGACTCGTCACCGGAGGAGCCGCCGGAGCCATCGTCCTTGGGCGCTTCGATCTTTTGCGCGGCGTTTTCGGGGACCGGCTTCACGCTCTGGTTCGGCGCGATCTTCGACAGGCCCTGCGTGATGATCCTGTCGCCGGGGTTGAGCCCGCTGGTGACGACCCAGAACGCACCCTGCGTCCGATCGGCCTTGACCGTCTTCTGGATCGCCTTGTTGTTGGCATCGATCACATAGACCGTCGCATTGCCCTTCGCGTCGCGCGCGAGGCCCGCCTGCGGCACGAGGAACGCGCGCTGGTTGATCGCCTGCGCAAACCTGGCCTGGACGAACATGCCGGGGAGCAGCAGCCCCTGCGGATTGGGGAAGCGCGCGCGCAGCGTCACGGTACCGGTCTCGGTGTTGACCAGGGCTTCTGCGAACTCGACGCTGCCGGTGGCGCCGTACTCGCTGCCGTCCTCGAGCGTGAGGCGGACTTCGGCGCGGGTCGGGACGATGCCGTTCTGGCCGAGCGAGCGGCGCAGCGCGAGCAGGTCGCCGGAGGATTGCTGGATATCGACGAACATCGGATCGAGCCGCTGGATCTGCGCGAGCGGATCGGTCTGCGTTCCCGAGACGAGCGCGCCGACGGTGAACAGCGAGCGGCCGATGCGACCGGTGATCGGCGCGGGGACGGTCGTGAACTTAAGGTTGATCCGCGCGGTTTCGAGCGCCGCACGCGTCTGGGCGACCGAGGCGGTGGCCTGACGCGAGGTGGCGACGGCGTTGGTGTAATCCTGCTTGCTGATCGCCTCCATCTCGGCGAGCGGCTTGTAGCGGTCGGCGAGCTGCTTTTGCGCCTGCTGGTTCGCCTGCGCGCTTTGCACGTTTGCCTGCGCCTCGTTGGCGGCGGCACGGTAGAGGCGGGGGTCGATCTCGTAGAGCGGCTGGCCGCGCTTCACGAGCGTGCCTTCGGTGAAGAAGCGGCGGCGGATGATGCCGGTCACCTGCGGGCGGACGTCCGAGCTTTCGAACGCGGTGGTGCGGCCGCTGAGCTGGATGGTCATCGCGACGCTGGTCGGCTGGACGACGACATAGCCGACCGTCGGGGTGCCCTGGCCGGGCTGTCCGCCGCGACCGGCCTTTCCACCCGCCTTGTCGCCGGCCTTCTCACCGCCGCCTGAGCAGGCGGCGAGCGCGATCAATGCTGGTGCCATGAAGATGGCGGACCGCCGCGCGGTAAATCCTGTGGCTATCAAGTCTGGTTTCCGCTCGCGATCGGGGTGTTGACAGGTGGTGGTGAGCCTAAAGCACGGGGATGTACCAGAAGTGTGTCAGTTGAAAAGCGCGGGCGTAAAATAGGGTAGGAAGAGTAACCTGGTTTGCTGTTTGGGGGGGGGCGGGAGAACAAGGTGGGGCCTGCGGTGGCCCCTGCACCTCCCCGGCGAAGGCCGGGGCCCAGTTGCCGAGGTCGAAGTAACGACGGACTGCGCTCCGTCAGAGCTGTTTTCCCAGTTGGGCCCCGGCCTTCGCCGGGGTGGATTGGAGGGGGCTCCGGACCGTTTCGCTTCTGCCGTCATCCTGACGAAAGTCAGGATCCAGAGTTGCGGGGGGATCGTTTGTGGCTCTGGGTCCTGACTTTCGTCAGGATGACGGGTGGTTCGTCAGGATGACGGGTGGTTCGTTAGATGACGGGTGGTTCGTTAGATGACGGGTGGTTCGTCAGTGCGACGGGTGTTTTTCGGGGCGGCTGCGATGATCGATGACGACAAGAAGGCGGCGGCCGTTGCGGCCGTGGCAGAAGTTCGAGACGGGATGCTGGTCGGGCTCGGCACCGGATCGACGGCGGCGTTTGCGATACGCGCGCTGGGGGAGCGGGTTGCGGTTGGGCTCGACATTCGCGCTGTCGTTACCTCGGAAGCCTCAGGAAACCTCGCCCGCGACGTCGGGATCGCGGTGCTCGACTTTGCCGACGTCGCCCACGTCGACCTGACAATCGACGGCGCGGACGAGATCGACTCGCGGTGTTTTGCGATCAAGGGTGCGGGCGGGGCGATGTTGCGGGAGAAGATCGTCGCCTCAAGCTCGGCACGGATGGTCGTGATCGCCGACGGCTCGAAGCGGGTGGAGCGGATCGGCTCGGCGAAGCTACCGGTAGAGGTGCTGCCGTTCGGTGTCGCCTACGTGATGCGCGCGCTCGACGAGATGGGGGCAGCGCCGATGATCCGCGGCAACTATCGGACGGATCAGGGCAACCTCGTCGTCGATTGCCATTTCGCCGCGCTGGACGACCCTCGCGCAGTGGCCGCAACGTTGTCGTCGATACCGGGGATTCTCGGCCACGGGCTGTTCCTCGACGAGGTCGACGCGGCCTATATTGCAACGAATGGAGTCGTTACGCGACTGGAACGCTCGGGTGCATCCGCCTAAAGGCACCCTATCTTGGCAACCAGATCGGATGCGCGGCGTTCGGTCACAGTCTAGAACGAGGCTTCTTCCATGACCGATACCGCAACCGTCGCCACCAAGGCGGACCCCATGCTGCACGAGGATGGCTCGCCCGAGCGTCTCGCGATCGACACGATCCGCACTTTGTCGATGGACGCGGTGCAGAAGGCCAATTCGGGTCATCCCGGCACGCCGATGGCGCTGGCGCCGGTCGGCTACACGCTGTGGTCGAAGTTCCTGCGCTACGATCCCAAGCACGCCGACTGGCCTAACCGCGACCGGTTCGTGCTGTCGGTCGGCCATGCGTCGATGCTGCTCTATTCGCTGATCCACCTTGCCAAGATCGAAGAGATCGACGCCGAGGGTAACAAGACCGGCAAGGAGGCCGTCAGCCTCGCCGATATCGAGCAGTTCCGCCAGCTGTCGTCGAAGACGCCAGGACATCCCGAATATCGCCACACGACGGGCGTCGAGACGACGACGGGCCCGCTTGGCCAGGGTTGCGGCAATTCGGTCGGCATGGCGATCGCCGAGCGCTGGCTCGCGGCGCGCTACAACAAGGATGGCTTCACGCTGTTCGACCATGACGTCTACACGATCTGTGGTGACGGCGACATGATGGAGGGCGTCTCCGCCGAGGCGGCGAGCATGGCCGGGCATCTGAAGCTCAGCAACCTGTGCTGGATCTATGACAGCAACCATATTTCGATAGAGGGCGCGACCGATCTGGCGTTCGACGAGGACGTCGGCCTGCGCTTCGATGCCTATGGCTGGAACGTCATTCATATCGATGACGCGAACGACACCGCCGCGCTCAGCCGCGCGATCGAGACGTTCAAGGCGACCACCGACAAGCCGACCTTCATCGTCGTGCATTCGGTGATCGGTTACGGCAGCCCCAAGGCGGGCAGCGAGAAGGCGCATGGCGAGCCGCTCGGCGAGGAGAATATCCGCCTCACCAAGCAGGCGTATGGCTGGCCTGAGGACAAGTCGTTCTACGTGCCGGACGGTGTCATCGAGCATTTCAACGGCGCGATTGCCGGGCGTGGCGCGAAGCTGCGCGACGAATGGGTCGCGCTGACCGACAAGTATCGCACAGCCCATCCCGAACTGTCGGCCGAACTCGACCTGCTCCTCAAGGACGAGCTGCCCGAGGGCTGGGATGCCGATATCCCGGTGTTCGAGGCGGATGCCAAGGGCGTCGCTAGCCGCGATTCGGGCGGCAAGGTGCTCAACGCGATTGCGGGACGCGTGCCGTGGCTGATTGGCGGGTCCGCCGATCTGGCGCCGTCGACCAAGACCGACATCAAGGGCCAGCCCTCGTTCGAGGCGGACAATTACGCCGGCCGCAACTTCCATTTCGGTATCCGCGAACATGGCATGGGCGCGATCGTCAACGGCATGGCGCTGTCGCACCTACGCTCCTACGGCTCCACCTTCCTGGTGTTCGTCGATTACATGCGCGCACCGGTGCGCTTGTCCGCGATCATGGAGGTCGGCGCGATCTGGGTGTTCACGCATGATTCGATCGGGGTCGGCGAGGACGGCCCGACGCACCAGCCGATCGAGCATCTCGCCACGTTGCGCGCCATCCCAGGCCTCGACACGATCCGTCCGAGCGACGCGAACGAAGTCGTCGCGGCGTGGAAGGCGGTCCTGAAGGACGCCAGCACACCCGCCGCGCTGATCATGTCGCGCCAGGCGCTGCCGACGCTCGACCGGACCAAGTACGCTAGCGCCGACGGGCTAGAAAAGGGCGGTTATGTGCTGGCCGACAGTGACGGCACACCCGACGTGATCCTGATCGCAAGCGGCAGCGAAGTGTCGCTGGCGGTCAACGCGCATGAGGCGCTTCTTGCGGACGGCGTGAAGAGCCGGGTCGTATCGATGCCGAGCTGGTATCGCTACGAGTTGCAGGACGCTGCCTACAGGGAAAGCGTGTTGCCGCGCGGCGTGCGCGCCCGTGTCGCAATCGAGATGGCAGGTTCGATCGGTTGGGACCGCTATGTCGGGCTCGACGGCGCGACCGTGACGATGTCGACGTTCGGTGCCTCGGCACCGCTCGCCAAACTACAGGATAAGTTCGGGTTCACCGTCGACAATGTCGTCAAGGTGGCTCGCCAGGTAATGGAGACGAAGTGATGGGCATGCTCAACGACCTCGAAGGCCATGGCCAGGCGGTGTGGCTCGATTTCGTCGACCGGAAGTTCCTGGAGGCCGGTGGTCTGCAGAAGCTGGTCGACGAGGATGGTCTGACCGGCGTCACGTCGAACCCGTCGATCTTCGAAAAGGCGATGGGCCACGGCGACGCGTATGACGAGACGCTGGCCGCGTTCGACAAAGAGCATCCCGACGCCGCGACGATCGACCGGTACGAGCATCTTGCGATCCAGGACATCAAGGCCGCAGCAGAGACGCTGAAGCCGGTCTATGACACGCTCGATACGAAGGACGGCTATGTCAGCCTGGAGGTGTCGCCCTATATCTCGGACGATACCGACGCGACGATCGCGGAAGCCAAGAAGCTGTGGGGGATGGTCGACCGGCCGAACCTGATGATCAAGATTCCGGGAACGCTTGCGGGCGGTCCGGCGATCGCGTCGACGATCGCTAGCGGGATCAACGTCAACGTCACGCTGCTGTTCGCGGTCGATGCGTATGTCCGCGTCGCAGAGGCGTATGCGATGGGTCTCGAGGAGCGTGTCCGACAGGGCCAGCCGATCGACAAGATCGCCAGCGTCGCGAGCTTCTTCGTCAGCCGGATCGATGCATCGATCGACAAGGAGATCGACGCCCGCGTCGAGAAAGGCGATGCCGAAGCCGAGGCGCTGAAGGCGATACGCGGCAAGGTCGCGATCGCCAACGCGAAGATGGCGTATCAATGGTATCTCGACTTCCTGAAGTCGGATCGCTGGCAGGCACTCGCCGCCAAGGGTGCGCAGCCGCAGCGGCTGTTGTGGGCGTCGACCGGCGTGAAGGATCCGAGCTACCCCGATACGCTGTATATCGACACGCTGATCGGCAAGGACACGGTCAATACGATGCCGCCCAAGACGATGGACGCGTTTCGCGATCATGGCACTGCGGCCGAGACGATCACGCAGGATGTGGATGCGGCGAAGCACGTTTTGGCAGAAGCCGAGCGGCTGGGGCTCGACCTTAACGGCGTGACCGGGAAGCTGGTCGAGGAGGGCGTCGCATCGTTCGTGAAGGCGTTCGACGACCTGCTCGGCGCGATCGCAAAGAAGCAGCCCGCTACGGCGTAAGATCACGTCATGCCGGGCTCGTTCCGGCATCCACCGTTCCGCCAGACCGATCGGTTCGAGTGCGCGGGACGGTGGACCCCGGAACAAGTCCGGGGTGACGGTCTTTAGGTCTGCATCACATACATAAAGGACTTCGCATGAAGATCGGACTGATCGGCCTCGGCCGAATGGGTGGCAATATCGCGCGCCGGTTGATGAACGACGGCCATGAGGTCGTCGCGTTCGACCGCGACGCGGAGGCCGTGAAGAAGCTGGCCGCCGACGGCGCAATCGGCGCGGACTCGCTCGACGACATGCGCGGTAAGCTCGACACGCCGGCGATCTGGTGGGTCATGGTTCCCGCGGGCGAGCCGACCGAGAGCACCGTCCAGGCGATCGCCGCGAAGGCGAACGACGGCGACATCATCATCGACGGCGGCAACAGCTTCTACAAGGACGATGTCCGTCGCGCCAAGGAACTGGCCGAAAAGGGCATCCACTATGTCGACGTCGGCACGTCCGGCGGCGTGTGGGGCCTCGAGCGCGGCTATTGCATGATGATCGGCGGCGACAAGGAAACCGTCGACCTGCTCGACCCGATCTTCGAGACGCTGGCTCCGGGGATGGGGACGATAGTCCGCACGCCGGGCCGCGTCGAAGGCACCGCCGATCCGCGCGCCGAGAAGGGCTATATCCACGCAGGCCCCTCGGGCGCCGGGCACTTCGTCAAGATGGTGCATAACGGCATCGAATATGGCTTGATGCAGGCCTATGCCGAGGGCTTCGACATCCTCAAGGGCAAGTCGGGCGAGCATGTCGTCGAGGAGGAGCGCTTCGACATCAACCTGACCGATGTCGCCGAAGTCTGGCGCCGGGGCAGCGTGATCTCGTCGTGGCTGCTCGACCTGTCGGCGATCGCGCTGGCGAAGGACGGGACGCTCGAAGGCTATAGCGGCAGCGTCGCGGATTCGGGCGAGGGCCAGTGGACGATCGACGCGGCGATGGAGGAGAAGGTGCCCGCCAACGTGCTGACCGCCGCTCTGTACGCGCGCTATCGTAGCCGGGTCGATCACACGTTCGGCGACAAGCTTTTGTCGGCGATGCGCTATGGCTTTGGCGGTCATGTCGAGATGCCCCAGTGAGTGGTGGGGCGCCGGCATCGGCAATTAAATTGCTTGTGTCCGATGTCGACGGGACGCTTGTCGACAAGGAAAAGACGGTGACGCCGGCGACGGTCGATGCTGTCGAGCGGCTGAAGGCGGCAGGCCTCGGCTTTACGATCATCAGTGCGCGGCCGCGGTCGGGGATGATGCCGATCGCGGATTTGCTCGGGATCGACGAACCGATGGGGGCCTTTAACGGCGGTATCGTGTTCAAGCGCGACGGCACGGTGATCGAGCATCATAGGATCGACGTCGACGTCGTGCGCGGCGCGATGGAGATCGTCGGCGATGCACCCGTGGATACATGGTTCTTCGCCGGTGACGTCTGGTATGCCAGCACCGATCAGGGCGGCCATGTCGGCAGCGAGCGCAAGGCGTCGGCGCAGGACCCGGTGATCGTCTCCGACTTTACCGACCTGCTCGCTAAGGCGGACAAGGTCACGTTCGTCAGCGATGACGAGGATTTGTTGCGCGACCTGCACGCCAAGGTTGCGGCGACGTTCGATACGCAGGCCACGATCGTCCAGAGCCAGACCTATTATCTCGACATCACGCCCGTCGCCGGGAACAAGGGCAGCGGGATCGAGGAACTGGCGGATGCGTTCGGCGTGAGCTTGACCGACACCGCCGCGATCGGCGATCAGGCGAACGACATCGCGATGCTGAAGCGGGCCGGGTTGGCTATCGCCATGGGCAATGCGCCGCAGAGCGTGCGTGATGTCGTCCACGAGGTTACCAGTGCGAACGACGCCGACGGCGTCGCCCACGCGATCGACACATTTATCCTGACCGGAGTTTCCGCATGAAAGACCTCGTTGCCTTCGACCTCGACGGAACGCTGGCCGAGAGCAAGCAGCCCTTGCAGGAGCCGATGGGCGAGGCGCTGGCCAACCTGCTCGACGTCGCGCATGTCGCGGTGATCTCGGGTGGCGACTGGCCGCAGTTCGAAAAGCAGGTCGCGTCGCGGCTGCCCGAGCGCGCCGATCGCACGAAGCTGTGGCTGATGCCGACGACGGGCACCAAGCTGTACCGCTATGACGGCGAATGGCGTGCGGTCTATGCCGAATTGTTCGAAGAGGACGAGAAGCAGAAGATCCTGACGGCGTTCGACGAGTCTCTGGAAGCCACTGGCTTCGTCCCCGAGAAGACCTGGGGCGAGCGGATTGAGGATCGCGGGAGCCAGATCACGTTCTCGGCACTCGGCCAGGAAGCGCCGATCGACGCCAAGCACAGCTGGGACCCCGATTTCGCCAAGCGCAAGGTGATCCAGGCCGATCTGCGCACGCGTCTGCCGGGGCTGTCGATCAACATGGGCGGTGCGACCTCGATCGACATCACGCGCGAGGGTGTCGACAAGGCCTATGGGTTGAAGAAGCTCAGCGATGCGAGCGGCATCGCGCTCGACAAGATGATGTTCATCGGCGACGCGATCTTCCCGGGTGGGAATGACTATCCGGCCGAGCAGCTGGGGCTCGACGTCGTCAAGGTGAAGAATGTCGACGGCACGCTGGCGGCGATTGCGGGGATCGTCGCATGCCTGAAGTGATCTCGTGAGCGTCGCTTTCCGTCGCGAGAGCGACGAGGAACATCTCGAGCCGAAGTTCGAGCAGCCGATCGCGCCGGGGCCTAATCTGGTCACGGCGCGGGGGTTGCGGTTGATCGGCGAGCGGGTTGTGGAGATCGAGGCGGCGGTCGCGGCGGAGGATGATGAGGAAGCGCGCAAGGTCTTGCTGCGCGACCTGCGCTATTGGCACACGCGGCAGACGACCGCCGAGATCGCGCCCGAGCCTGAAGACGACGAGGTCGGGATCGGTTCGCGTGTCCGGGTGCGCATGAACGGCGCGGAGCGGGTTATTGCTATCGTCGGTGGCGACGAGGCCGAGCCGGGCGAGGATCGGCTGGCCTTTTCGGCCCCGTTGGCGCGCGCGCTGATGGGGGCTGCGGTCGGCGAGAAGGTTGCGTTTGCGGACAAGGCGGATGCTATCGAGGTGCTGGCGATCGATAGGGATGACGGCTGATGGCTGAGGCTAAATTCGAACGACATCGGCAGGCTTGGACGCAGGACGAGATCCAGAAACTGCACACGCTGGCCAGGAAGGGCATGGCGCTGAAGCAGATCGCCAAGGCGCTGACCCGGAGCGAGGAATCGATCAAGACGCGCGCGAAGGAAGATGCGCTGAATATTGCGAAGTTGCGGTAGGGGCGGACTGACGGGCTGACGCTCGACTCACGTTATCCTGGGCTCGATCCAGGATCCAGAGCCACCGAGTGCGCCGCTACTTGGCTCTGGATCCTGACTTTCGTCAGGATGACGGGGATGTAATTTTAACCACCCCGGCGGAGGCCGGGGTGGGGGTGGGTTTGCGGATCTATCCTGCGCTATATCCGCCCCTCCTTGTTCTCCCGCGAAGGCGGGAGTCCAGTCTGAGTCCCCGCCTTCGCGGGGACGCACTCTTGTTTGGTGGCTGGCCGACCCACGCCGCGCGGAGCGATCCTTGTCCGACTATGATGCGATCATCCTTGGAGCCGGCGCGGCCGGGCTCATGTGCGCCGCGGTCGCGGGGCAGAGGGGGCGGAAGATTCTGCTCGTCGATCATGCCGAGCAGGCGGGGAAGAAAATCCTCATTTCCGGTGGCGGGCGGTGCAATTTCACCAATTTGCATACCGCCGCCGACCGCTACATTTCCGCCAACCCGCATTTCGCGAAGTCCGCGCTCGGCCGCTACACCGCGCAGGATTTCATCGCGCTGGTCGAGTCCTACGGGATCGCGTGGCATGAGAAGACGCTGGGGCAATTGTTCTGCGACGGGTCGGCGAAGCAGATCGTCGAGATGCTGCTCGACGAATGCGACAAGGGGCGGGTCGACCTGTCGCTCGGCCGCGCCGTCACCGGCGTGGAGCATGGCGATGGGCGGTACCGCGTGTCGATCGATGGCCGTGCCGTCACCGCCCCCGCGCTGGTGATCGCGACCGGCGGGCCGTCGATTCCAAAGATGGGGGCGACCGGGTTTGCCTATGATCTCGCGCGGCAGTTCGGGTTGAAGGTGGTCGAGCCGCGGCCGGCGCTGGTGCCGCTGACGCTGGGTGGCGACGAGATCCTGTTCCGCGAATTGTCGGGCGTTGCCGCCGACGTCGTCGCCACCGCCGGAAAGACCGCGTTTCGCGAGGCGGCGCTGTTCACGCATCGCGGGTTGTCGGGGCCCGCGATCCTGCAGGCCTCGTCCTATTGGCGCAACGGGCAGCCGATCGGGATCGATTTCCTGCCCGATCGCGAGTCCGGCTGGCTGCCGGCGGCGAAGCGTACCACGCCGCGCGCGACTCTGCGGAAACTGCTCGGGGGCACGCTGCCGGATCGACTCGCGGAGACTTTGAGCGAGAAACTGGCGCTGACCGGCGAGATTTCGACCGTCACCGATCGCAAGCTCCAGGACGCCGAGCGCGCGCTAAGTCATTGGCAATTCATGCCAAACGGCTCCGAAGGCTATGCCAAGGCCGAGGTGACGGCGGGCGGAATCAGCACGGCCGACCTGTCATCGCAAACAATGCAAGCCAAACGCGTACCAATGCTGTATGCAGTCGGCGAAGCGGTCGATGTCACAGGGTGGCTCGGCGGCTACAACTTCCAATGGGCATGGGCGAGCGGGTGGGCCGCGGGTCAAGTCCTGTAGGGACAACCACGCCAGTGCCTTGCCGTTGCGTAAGCCGGCCACCAATTAGGACGTACATGCCTTTTACAAATATTCCGTCGCTTCTTTCCGAGGCGCTCGAAGCGCGCGGCTATACCGCGCTCACTCCCGTGCAGGCGCACGTGATCGAGGATAACGCGATTGGTCGCGATCTCGTCGTGTCGGCGCAGACCGGCTCGGGTAAGACCGTCGCGTTCGGCCTGGCGATGGCCGGCGAACTGCTCGGTGAAGCAGGCGAGGACGGCGTCCAGCGCCTGCCCGCGCCGCACAAGCCGCTCGTGCTCTGCATCGCGCCGACTCGCGAACTGGCGCTTCAGGTCAGCCGCGAGCTGATGTGGCTCTATGCCAAGGCCGGCGCGCGGATTTCGACCTGCGTCGGCGGGATGGATGCTTCGAAGGAGCGTCGCAGCCTCGCACACGGCGCGCATATCGTCGTCGGTACCCCGGGGCGTCTGCGCGATCATCTGGAGCGTGGCGCGCTCGACCTGTCGGCCCTGAAGGTCGCGGTGCTCGACGAGGCCGACGAGATGCTCGACATGGGCTTCCGCGAAGACCTCGAGCAGATCCTCGACGCGTCGCCCGAGCAGCGTCGCACGTTGCTGTTCTCGGCGACGATGCCGCGGCCGATCGTCGCGCTCGCCAAGCGCTACCAGAAGGACGCGCTGCGCATCTCGACCGTTGGCGAGGATCGCGGGCATGGCGATATCTCGTACCAGGCCGTCACGGTCTCGCCGTCCGAGATCGAGCATGCGGTGATCAACCTGCTGCGCTTCCACGAGGCGGAGACGGCGATGCTGTTCTGCGCGACCCGCGACAATGTGCGCCATCTGCACGCGAGCTTGGTCGAGCGTGGCTTTGCCGCGGTCGCGCTGTCGGGCGAGCATTCGCAGAACGAGCGTAACGCCGCGTTGCAGGCGCTGCGCGACCGCCGTGCGCGCGTCTGCGTGGCCACGGACGTTGCCGCTCGCGGTATCGATCTGCCGACGCTTTCGCTGGTCGTTCACGTCGAGCTGCCGCGCGATGCCGAGACGCTCCAGCATCGTTCGGGTCGTACCGGTCGTGCGGGCAAGAAGGGTACGGCCGTGCTGATCGTGCCGTTCCCGCGTCGTCGTCGCGTCGAGATGATGCTGCGCGGTGCGAAGATCAACGCGGAGTGGGTCAACGCCCCGACCGCCGAGGACATCCGCAAGAACGATCATGAGCGGCTGATCACGATGCTGATGCAGCCGGTCGAGGTCGAGGAGGAGGATCGCGAGCTCGCGACCCGCCTGATGGCCGAGAAGACCCCGGAGGACATCGCCGCGGCGCTGGTCCACATGCACCGCGCGACGATGCCGCAGGCCGAGGATCTGATCGACCAGAGCAAGCAGCCGACGCAGGATGATCGGTCGCAGGGGCCGCGCGCGGGCTTTGAGGACACGGTCTGGTTCCGCATGGATATCGGTCGTCGCCAGAACGCCGATCCGCGCTGGATCCTGCCGCTGATCTGCCGTCGTGGGCACATCACCAAGTCGGAGATCGGTGCGATCCGCATCGGGCCGAACGAGACGGCGTTCGAGATTCCGCGCGTTGTCGCGGCGCGCTTCTCGGCGGCGATCCAGCGGACGGCGCAGGCTGGCGAAGAAGAGAGCGGCGTCGCGATCGAGGCGATGCAGGGCGCGCCTGAGAGCGGTGCGCGGCATGATGGTGGTGGCCGCAGCAATGCGGGCGGTCCGCGCTCGACGCTGCACCGTGCGGCGCCGCGTGGCGGTCCGGCTCCGGCGCGCAAGCCCCCGTATCGTGGGAATCGCGAGCGGAGCTGAGCGACCTGCCTTCCGTTACCCCAGCGAAAGCTGGGGTCTCCTCCGTGGTTCGCGACGTGGGCCAAACGGGGATATCCCAGCTTTCGCTGGGATGACGGGGTGGGGGAATGGTGCCGACTGCCTCCCGCTCCGTCATCCTGACGAAAGTCAGGATCCAGAGTAACGAACGCCGTCGTGCTTGATCCTGGATCCTGACTTTCGTCAGGATGACGAGGGGGGTAGGGCGTGAGATGACAATGACTGACGCACCCTCCATCCTTCGCATCCTCGTCGATGCCGACGCGTGTCCGGTGAAGGACGAGATCTACAAGGTCGCGTGGCGGCACGAGGTGCCCGTCACGATCGTCGCCAACAGCCATTTTCGCGTGCCCGTCCATCCGCTGGTCAACCGCGTCGTCGTCAGCGACGGGTTCGACGCGGCGGACGACTGGATCGCCGAGCAGGCGGATGCGAAATCTGTGGTCATTACCGCCGACATCCTGCTCGCCGATCGCTGTGTGAAGGCGGGCGCGACCGTGCTGGCGAACACCGGCAAGCCGTCCACCACCAGCTCGATAGGCGGCGCGATCGCGACGCGGGCGATCATGGCCGATCTGCGCGCGGGCGGCGACGTGATCGGCGGGCCGGCGCCGTTCTCGAAAAGCGACCGGTCGAGTTTCCTGTCCGCGCTCGACGCGGCCCTGGTGCGGTTGAAGCGCGGCTAGGCGCGCGCGGCACGACCCGTTTTACCGGCTGGCGAGCACGCGCGGGGTTGCCATCCCGGCCCCCGCATCGGCATAGGCGCGCGTTCATTAAAGGACGAGCCGATGCAGACGGACGCTGGCGGCCCCGCCTTGGGGCTGGATTTCGGCACGACCAACAGCGTCGTGGCGCTGGGGACGGCGGGGGGCACGCCCGAACTGGTGAGCTTTGCCGCCCCCGCGGAGACGAGCCCGGTGTTCCGCTCGGCCTTGTGCTTCTGGCAGGACGACAGCGGCAAGGGGCTCGCGTCGGATGCGGGGCCGTGGGCGATCGCCGAATATATGGAATATCCGCTCGACAGCCGGTTCATCCAGTCGTTCAAATCGGTCGCGGCGATGAAGAGCTTCGAGCAGGCCTCGGTCTTCGACAAGCGATACCGGTTCGAGGAGATGGGCAAGCTGTTCCTCGACAAGTTGATTTCGCATGCGGGCGGCAGGCTCGACACGCGGCCGCAGCGGATCGTCGTCGGGCGCCCGGTCGAATATGCCGGCGCGCGGCCAGACGAGGCGCTGGCCCGGACGCGCTATGACGCCATGTTCAAGGGCTTCGGCGCGGAGATCCATTACGTCTACGAACCGCTTGGCGCGGCGTACAGCTATGCGACGCGGCTGACCGAGCCGGCGACGATCCTGGTGGCGGATTTCGGCGGCGGGACGAGCGATTTCTCGGTCGTGCGCGTCGCCGAGCCGGGCGCGGCGCGGCGGTGTACGCCGCTCGGGCATGCGGGTGTCGGGATCGCGGGCGACCGGTTCGATTACCGCATCCTCGACCGGCTGGTGCTGCCGATGCTGGGCAAGGGCGGCGCGTACAAGTCGTTCGACAAGGAACTGGAGATTCCGCGCGCCTATTTCGCCGACTTTGCGGATTGGTCGCGCCTGGCGCTGATGCGCAACCGCAAGACGATGACCGAGCTCGAACGGTTGCAGAAGACCGCGGTCGATCCGGTCGCGATCGGGCGGATGATCGCGGTGATCGAGAACGAGCTGGGCTATCCGCTGTACGATGCGGTCGGCACGCTGAAGCGGGCCTTGTCTCAAGGCGAGGACGCGCATTTCTACTTCGCCGGCGCGGGGCTGGAGATCGAGGCGGACGTGACGCGCGCGCAGTTCGAGGACTGGATCGCCGACGACGTCGTGCGGATCGAGGCGGCGGTCGACCGCGCGCTGGCGGCGGCGAATGTCGGTGGTGGCGAGATCGACCGGGTGTTCCTGACGGGCGGGTCGTCGCTGATCCCGCGCATCCGCCGGATCTTCGTCGAGCGGTTCGGCGAGGCGGCGATCATGAGCGGCGGCGAGCTGACTTCGATCGCGCACGGCCTCGCGCTGATCGGCGAGCAGGACGATATCGCGGCGTGGTCGGCCTGATGGTGCCGCGGGTTCTGCTGGGGACGGCGCAGGTGCCGGGTGGGGGTGAGCTCCGGCTGCTCCAGCGGGGCGCGGAGTTCTCGATCATGCTCGGCGCGAACGAGTTGATGAACAGCCGGTTGAGCGGGTCGGAAGAGGCGCTGGCGGAGCAGGCGTGCGATCGGATCGGGGCGCGGCCGGGTGTGCGGATGCTGATCGGCGGGCTGGGCATGGGGTTCACCTTGCGCGCGGCGCTGGGGCGGCTCGCGCCCGATGCCGAGGTGGCGGTCGCGGAGATCGTGCCGGCGGTGATCGAATGGGCGCGCGGGCCGATGGCGGCGCTGCATGGGGAGAGCCTGACCGATCCGCGCACCCGGATCGTCGAGGGCGATGTCGCTGCGGTGATCGCCGAGGGGGATTGGGACGCGATCCTGCTCGACGTCGATAACGGGCCTGACGGGATTTCTCGGCCGGGTAACGACCGGCTGTATGGCGCGCGGGGGCTTTCGCTGGCGCGGGCGGCGCTCAGGCCGGGTGGCGTGCTGGCGGTGTGGTCGTCCGCGCCGAGCAAGCCGTTCGCGACGCGGCTCGCCGAGGCGGGGTTCGCGGTCGACGAGGTGATCGCGCGGGCGACGCGCAAGGGCGGCGCGCGGCATGTGATCTGGTTCGCCACGAGGGCATGATCGGGCGCTGGATTGCCCTGATTGCGCTGTCGGCGGTGATGGCGGGTGTGCTGGAACTGGTCGGACTGCCCGCGGGATTGCTGCTCGGACCGATGATCGCGGCGGTCGTGCTGGCGGTGCGCGGGTGGTCGCTGACCGTGCCTCTTTCGGCCTTTCGCGGCGCGCAGGCGGCGGTGGGCACGCTGATCGCGGGATCGATCACGACGGGGATCGTCGCGACGGTGGCGGATCATTGGCCGGTGTTCCTGATGGTGAATTTCGTCACGCTCGCGGCGAGCAGCGTGCTCGGGTATCTGTTGAGCCGGTGGCAGGTGCTGCCGGGCACCGGCGCGGTGTGGGGATCGACGCCTGGTGCTGCGAGCGCGATGGTGTTGATGGCGCAGGCGTATGGCGCGGACTCGCGGCTGGTCGCGGTGATGACCTACACGCGGGTCGTGTGCGTGGCGGTGGTGGCGTCGGTGCTGGCCGCGGTGATGGTCGGGGGCGGGAGCGGGCATCATTTTGCGGGCGCGTGGTTCGCGGCGGTCGATCCGGTCGTCGTGCTGAGGACGATCGCGATTGCCGGGGTTGGTGCGGGCGTCGGGATCGCGTTGCGGCTGCCGGCGGGGGCGCTGCTCGGGTCGCTGGTCGCGGGCGCGGCGCTGAACGTTACCGGGGTGGCGCAGCCGGTGTTGCCGCAGTGGCTGCTCGCGATCAGCTGTGCGGTGGTGGGGTGGCGGATCGGGCTGTCGTTCACGCGCGATACGTTGCGGGTGGCGGGCAAGGCGATGCCGCGGATCCTGTTGTCGGTGGCGCTGTTGATCGCGTTCTGCGGCGGGATCGCGGCGGCGTTGACGCGCTGGGCAGGGATCGATCCGGTGACTGCGTATCTGGCGACGAGCCCCGGCGGGATGGATTCGGTGGCGATCATCGCTGCGTCGAGCCCGGTGGATGTGCCGTTCGTGATGGCGCTTCAGGTGTTGCGGTTTCTGGGGGTGTTGGTGATCGGGCCGCCGCTCGCGAGGTTCGTGGCGACGCGGCAGGGCGGGGTGGCGCTTCCTCTGTCATCCTGACGAAAGTCAGGACCCAGAGCCGCAACCGCTGCCCTGCGTAACCCTGGATCCTGACTTTCGTCAGGATGACGGGGGTGGTTTGGTCGGGCGATACGCCTCGACATCTATCTCATGCCGCTTGAGCTTGTCGTAAAAGGTTTTCCGCGGGATGCCGAGCGCGGCCAGCGCGGAGCGGACGTCGCCGTTGACCTGTTGGAGAGTGGCGCGGATCGTGGCTTCCTCGAACTTGTCGACGCGCGCGGGGAGGGGGATGTCGCTGTCTTCGTCGACCGCGTCCTCAGGCTCGACGCGGAGCACGAGGCGTTTGGCCAGATTGTCGAGTTCGCGGACGTTGCCGGGCCAGTCGTGCTGGCCGAGATAGGCGAGCGTGGCGGTGTCCACGGTCGGCACCTCACGGCCGAACCGCTCCGCCGCCTGGTGGAGCAGGTGTCCGAACAGCAGCGGCACGTCGTCGCGGCGTTCGCGTAGCGGCGGGATGCGGAGCCGTACCGCGTCGAGGCGGAACAGCAGGTCGGCGCGGAAGCGGCCGTCCTCGACGGCTTGTTCGAGGCCCGGCTTGGCGGCGGCGATCACGCGGAGGTCGAGCGCGCGGGGCAGATCGCCGCCGACGGGCATCACCTCGCGTTCCTCCAGCACCCGCAGCAGTTTCGCCTGGAAGGCGGGGAGGGTGCTTTCGATCTCGTCGAGGAAGAGCGTGCCGCGGTTCGATGCCTCGATCCGGCCGGTGCGGGGCAGGCGGGAGTCGCCGTCATGGCCGAACAGCTCGATCTCCGCGACCGCCTCGGGCAGCGCGGCGCAGTTGACCGCGACGAAGGGTCGCGAGCGGCGGTTGCTCCAGCGGTGGAGCAGGACCGCGACGAGTTCCTTGCCGGTGCCGGTCTCGCCCTCGACCAGCACGTCGATGTCAGCCTGCGCGATCTGCCGCATCGTGTCGCGCAGGCGGACCATCACCGGAGTCTCGCCGATGAGCGGTTCGGCGCCGATCGTTTCCTCGGCGGCGGCGCGGAGACGGCGGTTGTCGAGGACGAGGCGGCGCATTTCGAGCGCGCGGCGTGCCCCGGCGATGAGGTGGTCGGTCGCGAAGGGCTTCGGGATGAAGTCGAACGCGCCGTTCTTGAGCGCGGCGACCGCCATCGCGACGTCGGCGTGGCCGGTCATCAGCAGCACGGGGATCTCGTGGTCGATCGCGGCGATCCGGCGGAAGAGTTCGAGGCCGTCCATCTTGGGCATGCGGATGTCGGACACCACCGCGCCGTCGAACCCGGCATGGACGCGGGCGAGCGCTGCGGTGGGATCGCGCTCGGCGATCACCGCGATTCCGGCGAGTTCGAACGATTGTTCGAGCGCGCCGCGCAGGACGTCGTCGTCGTCGACGAGGAGAACGGCTTGCTCGGTCATGCCTTCACCAGGATCATGCGGAAGATCGCGCCTTCGGGGGCTGGTACGAGGTCTAGCGTGCCGCCGAACTCGGTCATGATGTCGCGGGCGATGCCGAGGCCGAGCCCCAGGCCGTCCTTCTTGCTCGTCTCGAACGGGGTGAAGAGATGGTCGGCCATCGCGGGCGCGATGCCGGGGCCGTTGTCGGCGACGGTCAGCACGACGTCGCGGCCCCGGCGCCCGACCGTGACGCTGACGCGCGCATCGGCGCGGTCGGCGACCGCATCGAGCGCGTTCTGGAGCAGGTTGACGAGGACCTGTTCGAGCCGGACGCGACCGGCGATGACCGTCAGGCGCGCCTCGGGGCCGGTCGGCAGGTCGAGCGTCACGCCTTTCGCGCGGAAGCGGTCGCCGATTAGCAGGCGGACGCCGTCGATCGCCTCGTCGAGCGCGACCGGGCCGATCGAGCCTGCGCCGCGCCGGGCGTAGCGGCGCAGGCCGGCGGTGATCGTGCCGATCCGGCTGGTGAGCTCGACGATCGAATCGAGGTTGGCGGCGGCGCGATCGGGTGCGCCGCGCGCAAGGAACGCGGCGGCGTTGTCGGCGAAGGTGCGGATCGCGGCGACCGGCTGGTTGATCTCGTGCGCGACGCTGGCGGTGATCGTGCCGATCGAGCCGACCCGGTTGGCGTGCGCCAGTTCCTCGCGCGCCTGGCGGAAGCGCTGGTCGGAGGCCTCGCGCTGTTCGACTTCGATCTGGAGGCGGTCGGCGGTGGCGCGGAGCTCGGCGGTGCGGCGCGCGACTTCTGCTTCGAGTTCGGCGCGCGCGCCGGCGTTGCGCTTGCGGCGCTCATACGCCCACCATGCGGCCAGCATCGCCGCCATCGTCGCCAGCGCTGCGATCGCGGTAGCCCAGCGGGTGCGCGCCGCGGCGGTACGGAGCGCGGCGTCGAGCGGCTCCATATGCACCAGTCGCCAGCCTGCGATCGGCACGGGCAGCGACACCGCTACCGCGGGCGTGCCTTCGACCAGCCGCGAGCGTCCGTCGTCGAGCCGCAGCGGCGCGGGAGCGAGGGGAAAGGTGCCGAACTGACGCGTGCGGATCAACGCGTCGCGGCGGGCCGCGGACAACGGGTGCGTGGTGCGGAATTGCAGGCGCGGGTCGCTGGAGATCAGGATGATGCCGTCGCGATCGGTGACGAAGGTTGCCATGTGATCCTGGATCCAGGCGCGGGCGATCTTGCCGAATTCGACCTTCACCACGACCACGCCGAGCGGGCGTCCGGCCTGTTCGATCCGCCGCGAGAGATAGAGGCCGGGGCGTCCGCTGACGCTGCCCAGCGCGAAGAACTCGGTCGCGCCCGAGGCCATCGCGGCGGTGAAATACTCGCGGTAGCGGTAGTCATGGCCGAGGAAGCTGTCGGGACGGCTGGCGTTCGAGGCGGCGATCGTCATCCCCTGCGTATCGAGCGCGTAGATCACCGGCGCGCCGGTGCGCCGGGCCAGCATCGCCAGTTTTTCGTTCAGCGCCGAGTCCGCGCGACCCGAGACCAAAGCCGCACGGACGTCCGGATATTCGCCCAGCATGACCGGGAGCAGGCGATAGGTCTGCAACTCGGCTTCGAGCAGGCGGAGGTTGCTGCGGGTCTGCTGCACCGCGCGCATCTGCACCGCCGCGGTGGCGTCGGCGTCGGCGCGCGGACCATAGATCGACGCAACTCCCGCAACGATCACGCCCAGCGCCGCGAAGGCTAGCAGGACGACCAGTGCGGTCGCGATCAGGGGGGATCGGAGTCGGTTCATCTGTGCGGATTATCACACACATTGGCGTCACGCTACGCCGGAAACTCGGCATTATCCGCACATCTGAAATATGGGTATGTCAATAAACGGGGGAAAACCAACGTTTTATGACGTGATCGACGCACTCTTGTAGTCCCGGGTCCGGCCCGGCATTACCGTCGCACAAAACGTCCCGCGGCAGTGGGCGAGGCTTCAGGAGACGATGTTGACCCTACCATCCCAGACATATGCGGTTGCGGAAACCCCCGCGCGCAAGCGGTGGTCCAGCCAGTTGTACCTCCAGGTGCTGGTGGCGATCGCGCTCGGTGCGGCGCTCGGGCATTTCTATCCGACGTACGGCGCAGCGCTGAAGCCGCTTGGCGATGCGTTCATCAAGCTGGTGAAGATGATCATCGCCCCGGTGATCTTCCTGACGCTGGTCACGGGCATTGCCGGGATGAAGGAACTGGGGTCTGTCGGCCGTGTCGCGGGCAAGGCGTTCGCCTATTTCTTGTTCTTCTCGACGCTGGCGCTGATCGTCGGCTTGATCGTCGCCAACCTCGTCCAGCCGGGCGCGGGGATGAACGTCGATGTCTCGTCGCTCGATACCAAGGGGATCGCCGACTACACCGTGAAGGCGCACGAGACGACGATCACCGGGTTCCTGATGAGCATCATCCCGGACACGATGGTCAGCGCGTTCACCGACGGCAACATCCTGCAGATCCTGCTGATCGCGATCCTGTTCGGCATTTCGCTGAGCCTCGTCGGCGAACCTGCCAAGCCGGTGCTGAACTTTCTCGAGCGCCTCAGCCTGATCGTCTTCCGGCTGGTCGGCATCCTGATGCGCGCGGCGCCGCTGGGTGCGTTCGGCGCGATCGCCTTCACGATCGGCAAGTATGGGATCGGCAGCCTCGCCAATCTCGGCGCGCTGGTCGCGACCTTCTACCTGACCGCGGCGCTGTTCGTGGTGGTCGTGCTCGGCACGGTCGCGCGGCTTACCGGCTTCTCGATCTTCAAGCTGATCCGTTACCTCAAGGCCGAACTGTTGCTGGTGCTCGGCACGTCGTCGTCGGAAGCGGCGCTGCCGAACCTTATCCAGAAGATGGAAGCCGCGGGCTGCGAGAAGTCGGTCGTCGGGCTGGTCGTGCCGACCGGCTATTCGTTCAACCTTGACGGCACCAACATCTACATGACGCTGGCGGCTTTGTTCATCGCGCAGGCGACCAACACGCACCTGACGCTCGGGCAGGAACTGTTGTTGCTGGTCGTTGCTATGATCTCCTCCAAGGGTGCGGCGGGCGTGACCGGCGCGGGGTTCATCACGCTGGCCGCGACGCTGTCGATCGTGCCGACCGTGCCGATCGCGGGCATGGCGCTGATCCTCGGCGTCGATCGCTTCATGAGCGAGTGCCGCAGCCTCACCAACTTCATCGGCAACGCGGTCGCGACGATCGTGGTCGCGCGCTGGGAGGGTGGCCTCGACCGCGAGAAGCTTGACGCCGCGCTGTCGGGCAAGCTGCCCGAGCTGGCACCTTCCGCTGCCGTTGCGCCGGCTACGACGTCGGCTGCGCCCGCAATCGTCTAATATGAACATGGCGGTCGCCCGGTAACGGGCGGCCGCTGTCAGTTTCGAGGTACTTATGATGACCCGCTTGCTCGTGGGCGGCGCCGTATGTGCGCTCGCCGCCGTGATCGCCTGTCCGGCCCATGCCCAGACCGGCAGCCAGTCGCAGACCGGATCCGCGCAGACCGATCCGACCGCGCAGAACGTGCCGGTCGGCACCGACGCCGGCGGAAAGCCCGCGGGTACGCCAGCGTCGCCCAAGGATCCGACCTATCCCGCCGAGGCCGAGGGCTATGGCGCGACGACGGGGGGCTACAATATCTCGCGCTGGGCGGAGGATTGGAGCAAGTACAAGGATCCCGCCAAGCGCGACGATCCGCTCGATGCGCTCAAATACATCTCGATCGACAGCGCTTCGAACAGCTATCTGACGCTGAGCGGCGAAATCCGCGCGCGCGTCAATTCCACCAGCAACCAGGGGCTGGTCGAGACGGACGCGCAGCGGCTCGACATCCTCCGCGTGGTCGGCGGCGCCGACCTGCATCTCGGCGATCATTTCCGCGTGTTCGGCGAGCTGGCCAACGGGACGGTCGGCGGCGTGAACACCGGCGCGGTCGCGGGCACGCAGCGCAACGACCTGTTCCTGCAGCAGGCGTTCGCCGACGTGTACGGCAAGATCGGCAATGTCGAAGTGGGCGTGCGCGGCGGTCGTCAGGAATTTACCGACGGCATCAGCATGCTGGTGTCTGCGCGCGACAACAACGCGCTGATGTTCGTGCTCGACGGCGTCCGCGGTTGGGCGAAGGGCTCCAAGCTGCGCGCCGACGTGTTCGACTTCAACTTCGTGAGCAATGGCACCGAAGGGCTTTCGGACGACAAGACCGACAAGGATACGCGGTTCAGCGGGATCAGCCTGGGGGTCGTTTTGCCCAAGACCTTGTTCGGCGGATCCAAGCTGTTTTTCGACCCGTTGTTGTGGCGGTTACGCAGCCGCGACCAGATCTGGGGCCAGGTGCGCGGCGTCGAGGAGCGCATCTATTATGGCGGGCGCCTGTGGGGCACCGCCGGGCCGCTGACGGTCGATTACACAGTCACCCGCGAAGAGGGGAATTTCAACGGTCGCCCAATCAAGGCGTGGCAGGTGTTCGCCGCGCAGACCTATCGCCTCGGCAAGGACGCGGCCGCGCCGCGGATCGGGCTGCGTGGCGATTACGGCAGCGGCGGCGATGCGTTCGACCAGACCAAGCCGCTGCGGACATCGTTCTCGCCGTTCGGCAACAATATCTATTATACCTATGGCGTGTTCGTCGGGCCGATCAACTTCCTCGCGGCGGCGCCGAACGTGTCGTTCCAGCCGATCAAGAAGGTGCGGCTGACCGCGGAATACGAGTTCATGTGGCGGTCGACGTTGCGCGATGCGGTCTATCGCTCGAACGGGACGCCCTATGTCGGCACGCAGAACGTCGGCGGGCGCGAGATCGGCCAGGCGGCGCGGTTGCAGGCGGTGTGGTCGATCTCGCCACGGCTGTCGTTCACCGGGCGCCTCGAGCATTTCAAGGCGGGCGATGCGTTGACCAATGCCGCGTATAAGAGCTCGAACTTCGGCGCGGGGTGGTTGAGCTTCCGGTTCTGATCAGGTCGAACTGCCTGCCCCACTCCGTCATCCTGACGAAAGTCAGGACCCAGGGTCACTGGCGCTACCGTTCCTGGCTCTGGGTCCTGACTTTCGTCAGGATGACGGGAGGGGCCGCGATACCGTTCGGATTAACTTGCGTCGCATCACGCAACAAATTCCATCACATCGACCATACCGGTCCTTCAATTTCGTCCTCGGCTGTGGCACAGAGGCTCCATCATCAGGAGTCACATGGTCATGGATCTCAGCTTCACGCCCGAGGAAGAATCATTCCGCGACGAGGTTCGCGCGTTCTTCCGCGACAAACTGCCCGCACGGCTTTCCACGCTGGTCCGTGAGGGCAAGCGGCTGCGCAAGTCGGACATGGAGGAATGGCATGGCATTCTGAACGCGCGTGGCTGGCTGGCGAACCATTGGCCGGAGGAATGGGGCGGTCCGGGCTGGAGCGTGATCCAGCGCTTCATCTTCGACAACGAATCCGCGCTCGCGCATGCGCCGCGCGTCGTACCGTTCGGGGTGAACATGCTCGGGCCGGTGCTGATCAAATACGGGTCGGAAGAGCAGAAGCAGCAGTGGCTGCCGCGGATTCTCGATGGCTCCGACTGGTGGTGCCAGGGATATTCCGAGCCGGGTGCAGGGTCCGATCTCGCCGGGCTCAAGACGACCGCGGTGCGAAAGGGCGACGTCTATGTCGTCAACGGCCAGAAGACCTGGACGACGCTCGGCCAGCATGCCGACATGATCTTCTGCCTCGTCCGCACCGACGCGACCGCCAAGAAGCAGGAGGGCATTAGTTTCCTGCTGATCGACATGAAGTCGCCCGGCATCGAGGTCCGTCCGATCACGCTGATCGATGGCGAGCAGGAAGTGAACGAGGTGTTCTTCACTGACGTCGAGGTGCCCGTCGCGAACCTCGTCGGCGAGGAAAACCTTGGCTGGACCTACGCCAAGTATCTGCTGACCTATGAGCGGACCAACATCGCCGGCGTCGGCTTCTCGATCGCGTCGTTCGAGCGGCTGAAGGAAGTCGCGCAGACGCAGAAGAAGGGCGGGCGTGCACTGGCCGACGATCCGCTGTTCGCGGCGCGGATGGCGCGGGTCGAGATCGACCTCGCCAATATGCAGACGACCAATTTGCGTGTGCTGGCCGCGGTCGCGGGCGGCGGTGCGCCGGGGGCGGAAAGCTCGATGCTCAAGATCAAGGGGACCGAGATCCGCCAGGAGATCACCTCGCTGACCCGCCGCGCTTATGGGTCGTACGCGGCGCCGTATATTCCGGAGGCGCTCGAGGCCGGGTGGAATGGCGAGGATGTCGGGCCCGAGGACGCGGCGATGGCGGCGCCGAGCTATTTCAACAACCGGAAACTGTCGATCTTCGGTGGATCGAACGAGATCCAGAAGAACATCATCTCCAAAGCCATATTGGGTCTCTGAGCACATGAATTTCGAGCACAGCGACGACCGGCGCATGCTGGCCGACACGCTCGTCCGCGCGCTGCGCGACGGCTATCCGATTGATACGCGCAATGCCGGGGCGTATAGCGAGGCGGGGTATGATCCCGCGGTGTGGACGCAGTTGAACGAGCTCGGGATCGTCTCCGCACTGTTCGACGAGGCGGCGGGCGGATTTGGCGGCAGCGGGTTCGACATCATGGTGGTGTTCGAGGCGCTTGGCCGCGCGCTCGTGGTCGAGCCGTTCCTGGGCGCGCTGATGGCTGGGCGTGCGCTGGCCAAGGCCGGCGGGCAGGACGAGATGCTGGCCGGGATCGTGTCCGGCGAGACGATCGCCGCGTTCGCGATGGACGATGGCGCGACGCCGGTGACCGCGACGAAGAGTGGCGACGGCTGGACGCTGAGCGGCACCAAGGCTGTCGTGCAGCAGGCAGGCGCCGCGTCGGTGTTTGTCGTGGTGGTCGAGCAGGACGGCGATCCGCTGGTGCTGCTCGTGCCTGCGGACACGGCCGGCGTGTCGGTGCGGAGCTACAACATCGTCGAGGGCGGTGCGGCCGGCGACGTGACGTTCGACGGCGTGACGCTCGGGGCTGAGGGGCGACTTGGTGGCGATGGGCAGGGGCAGGCGATCGTCGATGCGGCGGTAGGTGCTGGGTTGCTCGCGCTGTCGGCGGAGGCGCTCGGGGCGATGGAATTCGTGAAGGAAGCGACGCTCGGATACCTGCGCGACCGGAAGCAGTTCGGCGTGCCGATCGGCAAGTTCCAGGCGCTCCAGCACCGGATGGCGACGGTGCTGCTCGAGATCGAACAGGCGCAGTCGGCGGTGATCAACGCGGCGTCGGCTTTCGACGGCGACGACGCGAAGGCGCGCGACCGGGCGCTGGCCGCGGCGAAATACACGATCGGGCGGACCGGCGCGCTGGTCGCCGAGGAGGCGATCCAGCTGCATGGCGGGATCGGCATGACGTGGGAATATGCGGTGTCGCATTATGCGAAGCGGCTGGTGATGATCGACCACCAGCTGGGCGACGAGGATTATCACCTGCAGCGCTATATCGCGCTGGGGTGAGCCCGATGTGTCCCCCTCCCTGTCAGGTAGGGGAGCAGATCAGGTGACAGGCTCTACTGGCTTGTCCTCCAAACCGGGCTCGCCCAAGTCCCGCTCCGCAAAATCGCGCTCGATCGTCGTGCGGGACCGGATCATTGGGCGCAACCGCACGCCGAGGCAGATAACGGTCGGCCACAGCAGCGTGTTGACGATATCGAGCGAGGTATCCTCCCAGCGCCACGATCCGAAGTTCAGCCGGTCCATGATTTCGTTGAACGCCTCGCCCGCAGCGACGACGTACCAGGGGATGAACGTTCCGAACGAGCGCCGCGTGATGAGGCGCGCGATCATCAACAACGCCATGCCGGCGTGAATGTGCAGGATGATGTCGGGCAGGCCGGTGCCGTCACCGATCGCGTCGATCATCTGGTGGTAGAGTTTGGGGATCAAAATGCTGCTCCAGCCCGGCCATGCTGCCCTGCACAATGAACTATACTTGGCTCAGGCCAGCGGAGCAATCGGGGCGGTCCGGGTGCCCAGCATCAGTGGCTTCAGGTCGCCGATCGTCGCGTCGAGCCAGGCGATGAACCGGTCGATTCGCGCGATCCGGCGGACGTCGCGGTGGACGACGAGCCAGAACGAGCGCGCGATGTCCACCGATCCGGGCAGTACGCGGACCAGCCCCGGCATCTGGTCGCCGATGAAGCAGGGCAATATCCCGCAGCCCGCCCCCGCGGCGATCAGTTCGGCCTGCGCGACGATGCTCGAACTGCGGATCGAGGCGTCGAGCCGGCCGTCGATCTCGGCGAGATAGCGCAGTTCCGGCGCGTAGATCATGTCGGGCACATAGCCGATCAGCCGGTGCCGCATCAGGTCTGCGGTGGTTGCGATCGGTCCGGTCCGCGCGAGATGATCGGGATGCGCGTAGAGACCCAGGTGATAGTCGGTGAGCTTTCGTGCGACCAATGGCCCGCTCTTCGGCCTCGCGAGCATGACGGCGATATCCGCCTCGCGTCGCGATGGGTTGAGGAAACCGGTCGAGGCGATCAGGTCGATCGCGATGCGCGGATGCTGGGTGGTGAACGACGCGAGGCGCGGTGCGAGGATGCGGCTGCCGAAGCCTTCGGAGACGCTCAACCGGATCGGGCCGGCGAGCACGCCCGCATCGGTGCCGACGACTTCCTGAATGCCGAGCGCGGCGGCTTCCATTTTTTCGGCATGATCGAGCAAAGCGGTGCCGCGTTCGGTCAGTGCGTAGCCAGCGACGGTCTGTTCGAAGAGCGTCGTCTGGAGTCGGCTTTCCAGGCGTTGCAGGCGCCGCGAGACGGTCGTCGCGTCCTGTCCGAGCAGTTTTGCGGCGGGCCCGAGCCGGTGCGTGCGTGCCAAAGCGAGGAAATAGCGGACATCGTCCCAATCCATGAACGCCTCACCTTATGCTGCATATCTGCAGAGCGAATCTGCAAACAGCCCCACTTGGCTGCGAAACGCTTATGGCCGACGATGCCGGTAACTAGAAGAGGATGCCATGCGGACCATCGAGAATTTCGTGAGCGGTGCTGCGAGCACCGCCGAGCGCTTCGGCGACGTGTTCGACCCGAATTCGGGCGAGGTGCAGGCCCGGGTGCGGCTGTCGGGTGCCGCCGATCTGGATCGCGCAGTCGCGGCCGCGCAGAAGGCGCAGCCGGGCTGGGCGGCGACCAACCCGCAGCGCCGCGCCCGCGTCATGTTCGAGTTCAAGCGGCTCGTCGAAGCGAACATGGACGAGCTCGCGCGGATGCTGTCGTCCGAGCATGGCAAGGTGATCGCGGATTCGAAGGGCGATATCCAGCGCGGGCTCGAGGTGATCGAGTTCTGCTGCGGCATCCCGCATATCCTGAAGGGCGAATATACGCAGGGCGCGGGGCCGGGGATCGACGTGTACTCGATGCGCCAGCCGCTCGGCATCGGCGCCGGGATCACGCCGTTCAACTTCCCGGCGATGATCCCGCTGTGGATGTCGGGCGTCGCGATCGCCACTGGCAACGCGTTCATCCTCAAGCCGAGCGAGCGCGATCCGTCGGTGCCGGTGCGACTGGGTGAATTGTTCGTCGAGGCGGGGCTGCCCGAGGGCATCTTCCAGGTCGTCCACGGCGACAAGGAGATGGTCGATGCGATTCTCGATCATCCGGCGATCAGCGCGGTGAGCTTCGTCGGGTCGTCCGACATCGCGCATTACGTGTACCGCCGCGGCGTCGAGGCGGGCAAGCGCGTCCAGGCGATGGGCGGCGCCAAGAACCACGGCATCGTCATGCCCGACGCGGACCTTGACCAGGTCGTCGCCGACCTGTCGGGCGCGGCGTTCGGATCGGCGGGCGAGCGCTGCATGGCGCTGCCGGTGGTGGTGCCGGTCGGCGAGAAGACCGCCATCGCGTTGCGCGAGAAGCTGATCCCGGCGATCGCGGCTCTGCGCGTCGGTGTGTCGACCGATAGTGATGCGCATTACGGGCCGGTGGTGAACGCGGCGCATCGCAGCCGAATCGAGAACTGGATCCAGACCGGGGTGGACGAGGGTGCGGAGCTGGTCGTCGACGGGCGCGGCTTTGCGTTGCAGGGGCATGAGAAGGGCTTCTTCATCGGGCCGTCGTTGTTCGATCACGTCACCACGGAGATGTCGGCGTACAAGGAGGAGATCTTCGGGCCGGTGCTCCAGATCGTCCGCGCGGCGGACTTTGAGGAGGCGGTGCGGCTGCCGAGCGAGCATCAATATGGCAACGGCGTCGCGATCTTCACGCGCAACGGCCACGCCGCGCGCGAATTCGCGGCGCGGGTGAATGTCGGGATGGTGGGGATCAACGTGCCGATCCCGGTGCCGGTGGCGTATCACACCTTTGGCGGGTGGAAGCGCAGCGCGTTCGGGGACACCAACCAGCACGGCATGGAGGGAGTGAAGTTCTGGACCAAGGTCAAGACGATCACGCAGCGCTGGCCGGATGGGTCTGCTCTGCCGGCGATGGCCGAGGATGGCGGCCCGGCGCGCAACAACGATGCGTTCGTCATTCCGACGATGGGGTGAGGGGGGTGCGGGCTCCTCCCGCCATCATCCTGGACTTGATCCAGGATCCAGAGCCATCAAGCGCGACGCTCTTGGCTCTGGATCCTGACTTTCGTCAGGATGACGAAGGCGGAGCGGGAAGCGGATCGAAGCCCCAGTCTTCGGCGAGATCACGCCAGGTTGGATTTTCAGCCTCGATCAGTTCGATCTTTCACGACCGCTTCCAGACCTTCAGCTGTTTCTCGCGCGTGATGGCTGCCGCCATCGTGTCCGCCATTGCGAACCACACGAGCCGGTTCACCGCGTATCGCTTTGAGAAGCCGTCGAATGTGCTCTCGCGGTGCTGAACAATCCGTGCCATCAGATCGGACGTGACGCCGATGTACAGCGTTCCGTTACGCCAGCTCGCCATGATATAGACCGCGGGTTGCCTCGCCATATCATTCCCCCAAGTCGTCATCCTGACGAAAGTCAGGATCCAGAGCCACAAGTTTCAGCGTTCCCGGCTCTGGATGCTGGGTCGAGCCCAGCATGACGGAAGAGAGATTTATGACCAACCAGTTCGACCTCACCGACGACCAGCGCGAGATCCAGGAACTCGCGCGGCGCTTCACCGCCGATCGGATCACGCCGCATGCGGCCGAGTGGGACGAGAAGCACATCTTCCCGCGCGATACGATCAAGGCGGCAGCGGAGCTCGGGTTCGCGGCGATCTATGTCAGCGAGGAAAGCGGCGGGATCGCGCTCGGGCGGTTGGAAGCCGCGCTGATCATGGAGGCGATGTCGTATGGCTGCCCGTCGACGTCGGCGTTCATCAGCATCCATAACATGGCGGCGTGGATGATCGACCGGTTCGGGTCGCAGGGCGTCAAGGACAAGTATCTGCCCGATCTGGTGACGATGGACCGGCTGGCGAGCTATTGCCTGACCGAGCCGGGGTCGGGGTCGGATGCCGCCGCGCTCAAGACGCGCGCGGTGCGCGATGGTGACGACTGGATCGTGACGGGCTCGAAGCAGTTCATCTCGGGTGCGGGTGAGAACGAGGTGTATGTGACGATGGTCCGCACCGGGGAGGATGGGCCGAAGGGCATATCCTGCCTCGTGATCGAGAAGGACATGCCGGGCGTGTCGTTCGGTGCGAACGAGAAGAAGCTCGGCTGGCATTCGCAGCCGACGCGGCAGGTGATCTTCGACGGCGTCCGCGTGCCGGCGGCGAACATGGTCGGCGGCGAGGGCGAGGGCTTTCGGATCGCGATGATGGGGCTTGATGGCGGGCGGCTCAACATCGGTGCGTGTTCGCTCGGCGGTGCGCAGCGGTGTCTCGACGAGGCGATCGCGTATACGCGGGACCGCAAGCAGTTCGGGAAGCCGATCGCGGATTTCCAGAACACGCAGTTCATGCTGGCGGACATGGCGACCGAATTGGAGGCGGCGCGCGCGCTGCTCTACATGGCTGCGGCCAAGGTGACGGCGAACGCGCCCGACAAGACCAAGTTCGCGGCGATGGCGAAGCGGCTGGCGACGGATACTGGGTCGTCGGTGGTCGACCGCGCGTTGCAGCTGCATGGCGGCTATGGGTATCTGCAGGATTACCCGATCGAGCGCTTCTGGCGCGACCTGCGCGTGCATTCGATCCTGGAGGGGACGAACCAGGTGATGCGGATGATCGTTGGTCGCGAACTGACGCGGCAGTGAGCCTGCGCAGCTATAATCTCGATCTTCGCGCCTTTGCGCCTTCGCGTGAACAAGAAGGTTTTGATCACGCGAAGGCGCAAAGGCGCGAAGAGGTTATGCAGAGAGGCAACCGTCGTGACCGATGATTTGATCGTTGAGAGTGAAGGGCCTGTCGGCCGTATTCGGTTGAATCGACCCAAGGCGCTGCATGCGCTGAACCTTGCGATGTGCGAGGGCGTGCTTGAGGCGCTGGAGGGCTGGCGGGGGAATCTGGCGGTCGAGGCGATCGTGATCGATCATGCCGAGGGCCGTGGGTTTTGTGCAGGCGGCGATATTCGCATGCTGGCCGCTTCGGGTGCCACCGATGGCGTCGAGGCGCGGGCGTTTTTTCATGCCGAGTACCGGATGAACCACCGGCTGTTCACCTACGCCAAGTCGATCGTCGCGGTCATGGACGGGATCACGATGGGCGGCGGCGTGGGCCTGGCTCTGCCCTGCACGTACCGGGTTGCGACCGAGAACACGAAATTCGCGATGCCAGAGACGGGGATCGGGCTGTTCCCCGATGTCGGCGGCGGCTGGTATCTGTCGCGGTTGCCGGGGCGGATCGGGCAGTTTCTGGCGCTGACCGGGCATCGGTTGGATGGCGCGGAGTGCCTCGCGCTGGGGCTCGCTACGCATTATCTGCCGAGCGACACGGTCGAAACCGCCAAGGCGCGGATCGGAGAGACGCCGCAGGAGATTGCTGGCGTGCTAGATGCGCTGTCGGTGTCGGCGCCCGAGGCGCGTATTCTGGCGCAGCAGGAGCAGATCGACCGGCTGTTCGCGTCGGACGTGCTGGAGGAAATCTTCGCCGCGCTTGAGGCTGATGGCGGCGAGTGGGCCACGCAGACGCTCGCAACGCTGACGACCAAGTCTCCGCAGTCCATGAAGGTGTCGTTGCGGCTGCTCCACGAGGGCGCGGCGATGGCGAGTTTCGCGGACGAGATGAAACAGGAATATGCGGTCGGTGCGCATGTCGTGCAGCGGCATGACTTCATCGAGGGCGTGCGCGCGGTGATCGTCGACAAGGACAATGCGCCGCGCTGGGATCCGGCGACGCCCGAGGATGTGACCGATCATGTGATCGACCAGATCTTCGCGCCGTTGCCGGAGAACGAGGCTTGGACGCCGGGTTAATCCGTCATCCTGACGAAAGTCAGGAACCAGAGCCATGGACGGTGACGTGCGTGGCTCTGGATCCTGGATCAAGTCCAGGATGACGAAGCTATTGGAGAACGACATGGCCGAATACGAAACGATCCTCGTTGAGCAGCGTGGGCACGTCACGCTGGTCTCGCTGAACCGGCCGCAGGCGCTGAATGCGCTCAATTCGCAGATCCTGGCTGACCTGATCGCCGCGTTTGCCGCGTTCGATGCGGACCCGTCGCAGGGCTGCGCGGTGCTGACCGGGTCGCCCAAGGCGTTCGCGGCGGGGGCGGACATCAAGGAGATGCAGAGCCAGGGCTTTGCGGACATGTATGCGAGCAACTTCTTCGCCGGCTGGGAGAATTTCACGCGGACGCGCAAACCCGTGATCGCGGCGGTGGCGGGCTTCGCGCTCGGCGGCGGGTGCGAGCTAGCGATGATGTGCGACTTCATCCTCGCCGCCGATACCGCCAAGTTCGGCCAGCCCGAGATCAAGCTGGCGGTGTCGCCGGGTATGGGTGGATCGCAGCGCCTCACGCGTGCAGTCGGCAAGGCCAAGGCGATGGAGATGTGCCTGACCGGGCGGATGATGGGCGCGGAGGAAGCCGAGCGCGCGGGGCTCGTGTCGCGGATTGTCCCCGCGGATGACCTGATCGAGGAGGCGGTGAAGACCGCCGCGACGATCGCTGCGATGGCGCCGCTGGCGGTGCTGGCGAACAAGGAGATGGTCAACGCGGCGTTCGAGACCGGGCTGGCGATGGGCGTGCAGTTCGAGCGGCGGCTGTTCCACGGGCTGTTCGGGACGGCGGACCAGAGCGAAGGGATGGCCGCGTTTGTTGAGAAGCGTCCCGGGAGCTGGACGGGGAAGTAACCCGAGCACTGCCGCGGCCCGCCATCGCCGCTGCCCGTCATCCTGACGAAAGTCAGGATCCAGGGTTACGGGCGGTGCTGTTCTTGGCTCTGGATCCTGACTTTCGTCAGGATGACGGGGTTGGCGACCGACCGCGCGCGACACAGTCGCCGCGGCAGACTTAGGAGAGAGAAGATGGCACGTGTCGCATTTATCGGGCTGGGCAACATGGGCGGCGGGATGGCCGCCAACCTGGCGAAGAAGGGCCATGACGTCCGCGCGTTCGATCTGAACGCGGACGCGCTCGACAAGGCGAAGGCGGCGGGGTGTCTGCCGGCCGAGTCGGCGGCCGAGGCGGCTGAGGGCGCGGAGGCGATCGTGACGATGCTGCCCGCGGGCGCGCATGTCGCCGCCGTGTATGACACGCTGTTCGGCGTCGCTTCGCCGACGGTGATCCTGATCGACTGTTCGACGATCGACGTCGCCACCGCGAAACAGGTCGCCGAGGCGGCGCAGGCCAAGGGGCTTGCCGCGGTCGATGCGCCGGTGTCGGGCGGGATCGCCGCGGCCAATGCGGGCACGCTGACGTTCATGGTCGGCGGATCGGGCGAGGCGTTCGATCGCGCGCAGCCGTTCCTCGCGGACATGGGCAAGGCGGTGATCCATGCCGGCGGCAACGGCGCGGGGCAGGCGGCGAAGATCTGCAACAACATGATCCTCGGTGCGACGATGATCGCGACGTGCGAGGCGTTCGTGCTGGCGGAGAAGCTGGGGCTCGATGCGCAGGCGTTCTACGATATCGCCAGCGTCTCGTCGGGGCAGAGCTGGTCGATGACGAGCTATGCGCCGCTGCCGGGCGTGGGGCCGGAGACGCCCGCCGATCACGACTATCAGGGCGGATTTGCGGCGGCGCTAATGCTGAAGGACCTGCGCCTCGCAATGGCGGCGGCGCAGGACGTGGGTGCCGACACGCCGATGGGCGCGAAGGCCGCCGAGCGCTACGAGGCGTTTGCCGAAGCCGGGCAGGGTGGCCTCGATTTCTCGGCGATCATCAAGACGCTGCGAGGCTGAGCCTCAGAGAAAGCGGATCAGCATCAGCAGCAGGCCGAGGATCGACGCCATCCAGCACAGGCTGCGGACATATTTGATACCGAACAGATAGAGCGGGATGTAGGCGATCCGCGCGCCGAACCAGAGCCATGCGCCGATCGCACCGAGCCCGCCGGTGCGATCGGTGACCGCCAGTCCGAGCGCGAGTGCGACGAAGACCGGGTAGGTTTCCTGGAAATTCTTGAGCGCGCGTTCGGCGCGTCCGGCCATCTCGCCGAGCGGTTTCTGCTCGCCGTCGCGCGGGCCGGCATTCCAGTCGAGCCCGCGATCGCGCGTCGCGGTCTGGCCCTGGATCATAATGTAGGCGAACAGCAGGACCGTCGACCAGCCGAGCAGGACGAGTTCGGTGGGCAATGCGGTCATGGTCGATCTCCGAGGTCAGCGGATCTCAAATGCCGCTATGTCCGCGATCGTGCGCCTTGATTCATCGGCATTGCAAGCGATTGCTTGGCGTCACGTGCGCGCTGGAACGCGCGGTCGGCATCATCGATCGCGGTCAGCAGCGTGCCAAAGCACGGGACCTCGTCGATCGGGTAGACACGGGACAGGTCATGACCGAGCGCGAAGACGTCGCGCTGCGTGAGCAGTCCGATCGCAACGATACGATCTTGGTCAGCCATGTCAGTCTCCCGGTGTATAATATATGTTAACTCGCGAAAACGGTTAATGGGTCAGCAAGGTGCGAAAAACAGGTTCAGCCGAGCCTTAGCCAAGGCCCAGCCGCTCGCGCGACCGCCACCTGAGCATCATCAGCAACGCGACGATCGCCAATCCGGCCGCGAGCCCGGTCCATATGCCGACGCCGCCCCAGCCCCGGCCAAACGCCAGCCATGTGCCGACGCCGATGCCGATCCCCCAATAGCCGATCGCTGCGAAGATCATCGGGACCTTGGTGTCGCCGAGCCCGCGCAACATGCCTGCGCCGATGACCTGCGCGCCGTCGACCACCTGGAACACCGCCGCCACCGCGAGCAGCGAGATGGCGAGCGCGACGACGGGCGCGTTGATCGGTGCGTCGACGTCAAGGATCACGCCGATCAGCATTTGCGGCGCGAGCACGAGCAGCGCGGCGGTCAGCACCATGAAGCCTTCGCCGATCGCGAACGCGGCCCAGCCGGCGCGGCCGATGCCGGCACGGTCGCCCCGGCCCGAGGCGAGCCCGACGCGGACGGTGGCGGCTTGCGCGATGCCGAGCGGGACCATGAACGTGACGCTGGCGATCTGGATCGCGATCGCGTGCGCCGCGAGCGGGACGGTGCCGAGCAGTCCCATCAGGAACACCGCGGCGATGAACACGGTCGATTCGAACCCCAAGGTGATCGCGATCGGCAGGCCGAGCGTCCACACGGTCCGATAGCGCGGCCAGTCGGCTCGCCAGAAGCGGCCGAGGATGCGGTAGCGGCGGAACGGGGCGATGCGCAGGACGACGATCGCCATCGCGACGAAGCTCAGGCCGTTGGCGATGCTGCTCGCGGTACCCGATCCGAGCAGGCCGAGCGCCGGAAACCCGACATGCCCGAAGATCAGGATCCAGTTGAGCCCGGCGTTCACGACGAGCAGCCCGATCATCACCACCAGCGACCAGCCCGGCCGTTCGAGCGCGGCGACGAACGCGCGCAGAACCAGGAAGGCGAGGCTCGGGAACATGCCCCACATCACCGCACGCACGAATATCGCCGCCTGGTGCGCGAGCACGGGATCCTGGTCGAGCAGGTGGACGAGGATCGGTTCGGCGTTCCAGAGGATCGCCCAGGACGGGATGCAGAGCGTGGCGGCGACCCAGATCGTCTGGCGGACGGTGCGGCGAATATCGCGCACCGCATGCGGCCGCGCGCCACGCTCGCGCGCGATCATCGGGACGGCGGCGGTGGTGAGGCCCATGCCGAACACCAGGAAGACGAGGTAGAGGTTAAGCCCCAGCGTCGCCGCGGCCAGCGTGTCGGGGCCGAGCCGCCCGAGCATCGCCACGTCGGTCGCGCCGACCAGCGCCTGGGCGAGGTTGGTGGCGACGAGGGGCCAGGCGAGCCGCAACGTGGCGGCGAATTCGGTGCGCCAGGGGCGGGGAGTGGTCATGCCGGGGTCATAAAGGGGAATGCGGGTATGATGCCACCTATCCGTCATCCTGGACTTGATCCAGGATCCAGTGCCAAAGGCGTTGCGCTCGATAACTCTGGATCCTGGATCAAGTCCAGGATGACGGGAGGGCGGATGACGGGAGTGAGGGCGAGGGTCCCTTCAGCGCATCAAGCCGGCGGCTCGGAGCGCGTTTTCGATGACGCTTTGTACGCTTGTCGGGGCGCTCGGCTTGGCCTTCGTGGCAATGCGGACCGGGATTGCGATCTTGGCGGCGCGTTGCGGGGCCGGCTTGGTTTGTGTCTTGCTCGCCGCGATCAGGCCCCAGGACTGCGCGATCGTCGTCGTGCTCGAAACGCCGGCGTCCAGCATGAATGGGCCGGCAACCCCGATCTGCTCCCCACCCGACGGATCGATCGGTGTTCCATGACCCATGCCGGCGACGATCCATTCCTCGACGACAATGCGGCCCTCGGCATCCGACCAAATGCGGTGCGTGGCCTTGGTCGTGCGGTTCTCACGCACCGCGTCCGCCGCGACGCCGTGCAGCGCGCGCCATTGGCGACCGATCGTGTCGGCGTTAGAAATGCTGACGGTCGCATCCGCGGCGCCGTGCCAGATCGACAGCGTCGGCCAGCGACCCTCATGCCCGCGCGATCCGCTGTGCACCGCCTCGACCAGCGCATCGTCGCTGGTCTCGCCGTGGCCGCGCATCCGGTCGAGTGCCTGCGACACACCCGTCGCGGTGCCGTAGGCGAGGCCGCCGATCACCGCGCCGCCCGCGAACAGGTCGGGGCGGGTCGCGAGCATCGCCAGCGTCATCGCGCCGCCGGCCGATAGTCCGGTGACATAGACGCGCTGCGGGTCGAGCGCATGGCGGGCGATCATCGTCTCGGTCATCTGCGCGATCGACGCCGCTTCGCCGCCGGCGCGTGCGGTGTCCTCGGAGGCGAACCAGTTGAAACACAGGTTGGGGTTGTTCGCGCGCGTCTGCTCGGGGAACAGCAGCGCGAAGCCCGCGCGGTCGGCGAGACGCGACCAGCCGGACCCGTGGTCATACCCTGCCGCGGTCTGCGTACAGCCGTGCAGGACGACGACCAGAGGCGCGCCCGCGGGGAGATCCTTGGGCAGATACACATATCCGAGCAGCGCGCCGGGGTTGGTCCCGAACTCGGTCAGTGCCGTCAATCGGCTGGGTCCGCCATGCCCGGATGCGGGGGCTCCGGCACGCGCCATGCGGGCAATGGTATCGGCGATATTGCGCAAGTTCGGGTCCTTCGTCGCCGGGCGTGGGTGCCGCGACCACAGATCAACGTCGCGGCTACATTATTTGTTGCTGCGCTGCAGCAAAAAGGTCAGCCATCGTGTCCGAGCGCGTCACAGGCCTCGCCGATCGCGGCGTAGATTCGGTCGAGGTCGGCGTCGTCGATGCAATAGGGCGGCATGACGTACACGGTGTTGCCGAGCGGCCGCAGCAGCAGGTCGCGGTCGCGGAAGAAGGCGAGCAGGCGCGGGCCGATCTCCGACAGATAGCCGTTCTCGCCCTCGAGTTCGACCGCTGTGATTGTACCTATTGCACGGGCGTTCGTGATGTGAGGGTGGCTGGCAAGCGCATCCAGCCGCGTCTTCTGGCGCGCTGCGAGATCGGCGATCCGCTCGCGCACAGGCTCGTCCCGCCAGATGGCAAGGTTTGCATTGGCGGCGGCGCAGGCGATCGGGTTGGCAGTGTAGCTCGACGAATGGAAGAACATGCGCGCGCGGTCGGTGCCGTAATGTGCCTGGTAGATCGGCTCGGTCGCCATCGTCACCGCGAGCGGGATCGAGCCGCCGGTGAGGCCTTTCGACAGGCACAGGATATCGGGCACGACGCCCGCCTGTTCGCAGGCGAGCAGGCTGCCGGTGCGGCCCCAGCCGGTCATTACCTCGTCGGCAATGAACAGCACGCCGTGGGCTGTGCAGATGCGGCGCATTTCGCTCAAGACCTGCGGCGAATAGATGTGCATGCCGCCCGCGCCGAGCAGCAGCGGCTCGACGATGAACGCGGCGGGATGCTCTGCACAAGCGCGCTCCAGTGCGTTGAGTGTCGCCTGTTCGCGCCCCGCGGCGGGGAAGGGGATCGTGCCGACGTCGAACAGCAGCGGGGCGTAGGCGCGGTTGAAGACGCCGCGCGCGCCGACCGACATCGCGCCGATCGTGTCGCCGTGATAGCCGTGTTCGAGGACGAGGATGCGCGTCCGGTCCTCACCGCGATCGAGCCAATAGCCGAGCGCCATCTTCAGCGCGACCTCGACGCTGGTCGAGCCCGAGTCCGAAAAAAACACGCGGGTCAGCGCGGGCGGCATGATCGCGGTCAGCGCGCGCGCGAGGTCTTCGGCGGGTTGATGCGTCCAGCCGGCGAAGATGATCTGGTCGAGCCTGCCCGCCTGCTCGGCGATCGCGGCCATGATCTTCGGGTTGCCATGGCCGTGCGTCGTGACCCACCAGGATGAGATCGCGTCGACGATCCGCCGGCCGTCGGACGTGTAGAGCGCGGCGCCGTCGGCATGGGTGACGAGCGGGATAGGTTCGCCGAGGCCGTGCTGCGTGAAGGGGTGCCAGACGGGACTCACCGGAACGCCGCCGGATCGAAGTTCGCGGCGAACGCGGCGGCGAGCGTGTCGGCGTTCAGCGGGGCAAGGCGGGGCAGGCGACCGAGGCGGCGGACCTTGCCGAGCGCAGCGATCGTCGCCTCGCTGTCCTCGACCGCGTCGCCGATGAAGGCGATGCCGAGGATCGGCACGCCGCGGCTGCGCAACGCCTCGATCGACAACAGGCTGTGGTTGATCGTGCCGAGCCCCGTGCGCGCGACGAGCACGACCGGTTTGCCCCAGCGCGCGAACAGATCGGCGAAGAGCAGGTCGCGGGTGATCGGGACCAGGACGCCGCCCGCGCCCTCGACGACCAGCGGGCCGTCGATGTCGGGCAGCGCGAGGCGGTTGGGATCGATCGCCACGCCGTCGATCTCTGCGGCAAGATGGGGCGAGCAGGGCGTTGTCAGCCGGTACGCTTCGGGCAGGACGTGGGCCGCCGGGACACCCAAAGCGGCGACCGTGGCCGCATCGCTGCCGTCCGCCAGCCCGGCCTGCACCGGCTTCCAGTAGCGCGCACCGAGCGCGGCGGTCAGCGCGGCGGCGAACACGGTCTTGCCGATATCGGTGTCGGTGCCGGTTACGACGATCGTCATTGCAGTGCCTTTTCCATGACCTCACCCAATGCACCGATATCGTCTTCCGTCACGTTGAGCGTCAACGATATCCGCAAGCGCGAGCCGCCCTCGGGAACAGTCGGCGGACGGATACCGCGGACGTCAAATCCGGCCGCCTGGATCGCGCGGGCGACGCGCATCGTCCGTGCTGCATCGCCGAGTACCAGCGGCAGAATCTGCGATCCCGTCGCCGCGACGCCGTAGCGGCCGAGCGCGCGTTCCGCTGTCGCGACGAGGCGCCAGAGGTGCTGGCGCCGCGCCGGTTCGTCCGCGACGATCCGCAATGCCTCGCTCACCGCCAGCGCCATGAGCGGTGACGGCGCGGTCGAGAAGATGAAGCCGCGCCCGCGATTGACGACGAACTCGCGCATCACCGCCGGCCCGCACAGAAGCGCCCCCTCGCAACCCAGCGCCTTGCCGCATGTGCGCAACGTGATGACGTTCTCGCGCCCGTCGAGTCCCTCCGCGAGGCCACGGCCGTCGGTGCCGAACACCCCGGTCGCGTGCGCCTCGTCGATCAGCAGGACTGAGTCGTGACGATCGGCGATCGCGGCCAGCGCGGGCAGCGGCGCGCGGTCGCCGTCCATGCTGTAGAGACTCTCGACCGCGATCCACACGCGACCGGTACCGCCGGTGGTGCGCCATTGGGCGATGGCATGCTCGAACGCGTCGGGATCGTTATGCGCGGCACGCACGCAGGTCGCGCGGGTCAGGCGCATGCCTTCATGCGCGCTGGCATGGATCAACGCGTCGTGGACGATCAGGTCGCCACGCTGCGGCAGGGTGGCGAACAGGATCGTGTTGGCCGCATAGCCGCTGGCGAAGAACAACGCCGCCTCCGTCCCGAAGAACTGTGCCGCCTGTGCCTCCAGCGCTTCGTGTTCCGGCGCATTCCCGCGCAACAGCCGCGATCCGCCGGAGCCGATCGGCACGCCGCGACCCAGCGCGTCGATCATCGCGCCGCGCAGTCGGTCCGAACCCGCGAGCCCGAGATAGTCGTTGGAGGCGAAGTCTGTGCCCGTTCGGGGACGCAGCGACCGGTATCGGTCGGCGGCCGCGAGGCGGGCTAGGTCTCTATCCTGGTCGACGAACATCATCGCGCCGCCCTAGCCGCCAGCGCGCGAGAAGACACGCTCACATGGTCCAGGACGTGGCAAATATGCCCTTGCAACGAAATTATACGATAAATAATTGTTCGCGACATGATGCATTGCCATTCGCGGGTTGAAGACACGTGACAGTATGGTGCGGTTACGTCACAACCCGTAACGATGATAAGCGATATGACAGATAGCGACGGCCCTCTGGTCGGCAGCGTTGCCGGGCGGAACCTGACGCACGGCATGCTCGATACGCTCGGTCGAGCGATCGTGACGGGGCGGTACGAGACGCGCCCGTTCCCGACCGAAGCGGAGATCGCCAAGACGCACGGGGTCAGCCGCTCGGTCACGCGCGAGGCGGTCAAGATGCTGACCGCCAAGGGTCTGGTTAGCGCGCGTCCGCGCCAGGGGACGATCGTGCAACCCGCGAGCGCGTGGAACCTGTTCGATACCGACGTGCTGCGCTGGACGCTGGAGCGTAAATTTTCGGTCGAGCTGCTGCGTCATTTCAACCAGCTGCGGATCGCGATCGAGCCCGAGGCGGCGGCGTTGGCGGCCCGGTTCGGCGATGCGGCCGACGTGACGGCGATCCGTACCGGGCTGGAGCAGATGGAAGCGGGCGAGGCGGGACTGACCGATCCGCTGGAGGCGGATATCGCCTTTCACATGGCGATCCTGCGCGCGTCGAAGAACCCGTTCTATGCGCAGTTCCAGTCGGTGGTATCGACCGCGCTGCGCACCTCGATCCGCTTCACCAACCGGATAAAAGGCCGCTCCGCCAATATCGCGGACCATGCCGCGGTGGCCGATGCGATCATCGCGAAAAACCCCGAGGCGGCGCGGATCGCGATGTCGAGGATCATCGGCGACGTGCTGGTTCTGATCGGTGAAGAATAGCCGATGAATCAGTCGGTCTTGTCCATAAGATAAACTGGCGATCAGCGGCGTCGGCAAGATCGTGCGCGGCCAGCATCTACCTTCGTTCCCGCGGTGACACAGCGAACGTCCTAATCCAGGATAGCATCGCCGGAACGCGCGATTGGCGATCACGTTGACCCTCGAAAAGAGGATGCGTGTCGGTGCTTCAACATTCCAGCCAACCCGTCGCCGAAGAGCGCGTCGTTCCCCATGCCACGGCGCCGGTCGCTGCGGCGATCGTCGAGAGTCTGGGGAGCGGCGACATGGTCTACGTCGCGGGGGACGACCAACGGGCCACAGAGATCGCAGCGATCGCGGCGGCGCTCGCGCCCGATGCCTTGGTGATCCACTTGCCCTCGAGCGATGCGTTGCCCGGCGACGAGGCGCCGGCGTCGCCTGCCAATGTCGGTCGCCGGGTCGCGGCGCTTCGGTGCCTGCGTGCCGGCGTGCAGGATCGTGGCGCGCCGATTCTGTTGGTGACGACCGCCGAGGCGACGGCCGTGCGGTATCCGGCGCCGGCGATGTTCGACGCGGCCCCGCCCCGACTGGCGGTCGGCGACGCGATCGACGTCGAGGCGTTCGCGGCGACCGCAGTGGAGATCGGCTATGTGATCGACGACCGCGTCGACGAGCCGGGCGAGATCGTCATCCGCGGCGGCGTGATCGATATCTTCCCCGCCGACCGCGAAACCCCGGTTCGGATCGAGTTCGCGGACGAGCGCATCACCGGACTGCGCGATTATGATCCGGTCTCGCAACTGGGCCTTGGCGACGTCGAGGTGATCGAGATCGGCCGGGCGACCGAACCCGTGGTCGACGACGGTGCGGGCATTCTCGCGCACCTGCCGCACGCCGCCGTCGCCTTCGACGGCAATGCGCAGAAGCGACGCAGCCGGTTTCTCGCCATCGCCGCCGACGGGTTGCCGCGTCGTAAAGCGGCCGCCGACCTGATCGCGGACAAGGCCTGGACCACCGCACTGTCCGATCGGAACGTGGTGACGCTCGACGCGGGCGACGCGGGCGACGCGCAGCCGCCGCGGTTCGTCGAGCGTCGCGATCCCGCGCGGGCGTTTTCACGGTTCGCGAAGGACGCGTTGGCCGCGGGCCGACTGGTGGTCGTGGGTTCGCCGCGCGATCTCCGGTTCCTGCAACCCCGGCTCGAGCGCGCGGCGAAGATCGCATTCGCGCCAATCGCCAGTTGGGAGCAGGCGCGGATCGCCGGCTCCGGCAGCGCGATGATGCTGGCCGCCCCGATCGACCGGGGGTTCGTCGCGGACGATATCACCGTGGTCGCCAGTGCGGATTTGCTGGGGGGCAGGGCAAGGGCCGACGAGATCGCCAGCGGCGGTTCCGACGCCGGTCTGGGGTTGGCCAGCGAACTGCGGTGCGGCGACGTGATCGTCCACGAAGAGTTCGGGATCGGCGTCGTCCGCGGGTTGGAAACGCTGCCGGCGGCCGCGGACGACGCAATCGTCCTGGACTATGCCAAGGGTGGCAGGCGTCTGGTGCCGGTCGTCGAAGCAGACCGGATTTGGCGCTATGGCGCCGACGAGGACGCGGTCACGCTCGATGCGCTGGACGGATCGTCGTGGCGAAAGCGACGCGGCGCGATCGACCAGGCGATCGCCGAGAGCGCGCGCGATCTCGCGGCGATCGCCGCGGAGCGCGGCACGCTGACGACCGAGCCGATCGTCCCCGACCGCGTTGCCTATGAGCGGTTCACCACCGGGTTCGCCTTTACCGAAACCCCCGATCAAGCCCGCGCGATCGCAACGACGCTGGCCGATCTGGAGAGCGGCAAGCCGATGGATCGGCTGGTGATCGGCGATGTCGGCTACGGCAAGACCGAGGTCGCGTTGCGCGCCGCCGCGGCGGTGGCTCTGGCCGGGCGACAGGTGGCGATCGCGGCGCCGACGACGGTCCTGGTCCGCCAGCATATCGAAACCTTCACGCGGCGGTTCGAAGGGAGTGGCATTGTCGTCGCGGGCCTTTCGCGGCTGTCCAGCGCAGTCGAGAAGGCGCGCGTGAAGGCCGGGCTGGCGGACGGATCGATCGGGGTCGTGATCGGCACCGGGGCGATCGCCGGCAAGGGTGTTGCCTACCATGACCTGGCGCTGGTCGTGATCGACGAGGAACAGCGCTTCGGTACCGCCGACAAGGCAAAGCTGCACGCGTTGGGAACGGGGCATGTGCTGACGCTCAGCGCGACGCCGATCCCGCGGACGTTGCAGTCGGCGATGGTCGGGCTGCAGGGGCTGTCGGTCATCGCCACCCCGCCGGCCCGCCGTCAGCCGATCCGAACCGCCGTGGCGCATTTCGACGATGCGACCGTCCGTGCCGCGCTGCGACGCGAGCGCGCGCGAGGCGGGCAGAGCTTCGTCGTCGTGCCGCGGATCGACGACATGGCGTCGCTCGCTGCAAAGTTGGCCAAGCTCGTGCCCGAACTCGGGCTCGTCCAGGCGCACGGCAAGATGGCGGCGGCCGATATCGACGAGGCGATGGTCTCGTTCGCAGCGGGCGACGGCGACATATTGCTGGCGACGAACATCATCGAGGCGGGGCTCGACGTGCCGAGAGCCAATACGATGATCGTCCATCACGCCGATCGGTTCGGTCTGTCGCAACTCCACCAGCTCCGGGGGCGCGTCGGCCGTAGCGGGCGGCGGGGGCAGGTGATGCTGCTGACGGACGGCGACGCGACGATCGGCGAGGCGACGCTGAAGCGGCTGCGGACGCTCCAGGCCTTCGACCGGCTCGGCGCGGGGTTTGCGATCAGCGCGCGCGATCTCGATCTGCGTGGCGCTGGCGACCTGGTCGGCGAGGCGCAGGCCGGCCACATGAAGCTGATCGGCATCGACCTGTACCAGCATCTGTTCGGGCGGGCGCTGCGAAAGGCGCGGGTCGAACGCGAGGGCGGCACGTTCGTCGACGACTGGATCCCGGACCTGCACGTCGAGTTGGGCGGGTGTCTGCCGGACGAATGGATCCCGGAGACCGAAGTGCGGTTGTCGCTCTATGCCCGGCTCGCACGGCTTGAGGACGTGGCTGCGCTGGATCTGTTCGAGGCGGAACTCGAGGACCGCTTCGGGGCGATGCCCGATCCCGCCCGGCGCCTGCTGCAGATCGCCCGGATCCGCAAACTGGCGCGTGCTGCGGACATCCGGCGGATCGACGCGGGGCCGGCAGCGATCGCGCTGACGCCGTACGACAAGCGGATCGCGCCGTCGCATCCGGACCTGGTCGGGAAGAATGGCCGCTGGATCGCCGCCGAGAGTATCGCCGACCCGATCGACCGGGCGAACCGAATCGAGGATCTGCTCGACTCGCTCGTCGAGTGACCGTGCCCGCTTACTCGGCCGCCTGCGCCAGCGACCCGGACAAGGCTTCGTCCGTCAGCGCTGCCAGGACCGAGCGGAGCAGGTCAACGACGCGGGCGAAGCCGGCGCCGGGCGCGAACAGCTTGCGATCGAGATACAGCGTGCGGTCGAGTTCGAACTGGATCGCATGAATGTCCGCGGCGGGTCGCGCATGGCGTTCGAGGATGTGTCCGCCCGCATAGGGGGTGTTGATCGCGGTCGAGAAACCCTGAGCGAGGCATTCGCGTTCGACCCGGCTCATGAACCGCGGTTCGGTGGCATGGCCGAATCGATCGCCCAGCACGATCCGCGCGCCGCCGGGGCCGAGCGGCGGCATCGAATGGAGATCGAGCAGGACCGCAACGCCGAACCGCTCCCGGGCGGCCGCAAGCGCGGCGGCGAGCGCGGCATGATAGGGACGATGATCCTGCGTGATCCGGGCGGTGACGTCGGCATCGGTAAAGCGTCGCGCCCAAAGGTCGCCCACGCCCGACACGCGCCGTGGCACCAGGCCCAGTCCGCTGCGCAATTTGGCGGACTGTTGCGCGAGCGGCATTTTGACGGCCCCCTCGTCGATCAGGGGATCGCGCTCGTCCTCGCGACGGTTGAGATCGATCCAGGCGCGGGCCTGAGTCTGGACGATCGTCGTCTGGGTCGTCCGCGCCGCGCGCGCGACGGCGTCGACCAGCCTGTCCTCGAGCGGCAGCAGCGCTGCCAACGGCACCCGTAACGCGGTCTTCAGCGCGAGCGGATACGCACGGCCGGCATGCGGCACCGACACCACGACCGGGCTTGCGGGGGGCATGGCACCCAGGCGCTCGAAGGGAGATGCGGGCATTGCCACATGCTAGGGCCGGACGTTCGTCGCGGCAATCGACCTTGCATGCCTGCTGATCGGGTGCATGGCTGCCGTCGTCGCTCCACGCTGGCCGAATCACTGCAAGCGACCTGGAAATCTTAACCGCTTTGCGCGTAGGTGCGGACGGAATGTACGTGGAAAAACGGGGCTTTAGATAGATGTTGCGAATTCTGCTGGCCGAAGACGATCAAGTGATGCGCGAATATCTGACGCGAGCGCTTGAGCGGTCCGGCTATGCGGTGACCGCGGTCGATCGCGGCACCGCGGCGATCCCGTTGCTCGAAACCGAGACGTTCGATCTCTTGCTGACCGATATCGTCATGCCCGAAATGGACGGTATCGAACTCGCGCAGAGGGCGGGCGAGATGTGCGCGGACCTTCGCGTGATGTTCATCACCGGCTTCGCCGCGGTCACGCTGAAGGCGGGCAGGGTGATGCCGCACGCCCGCGTACTGTCCAAGCCGTTCCACCTGCGCGACCTGGTCGCCGAGGTCGATCGGATGTTCGAGATGGATAATGTCACGGGCGTGCATTGAACGCTTGCACCCCGCGATAACCGCGGCTAGTGGGGCGGTCCGGCGGGCGTGTAGCTCAGTGGTAGAGCACTGTGTTGACATCGCAGGGGTCGCAAGTTCAATCCTTGCCACGCCCACCATAGAAAGCCCCGCTAGCCTGATGGCTAGCGGGGCTTTTTGCTGTTCAGGGCACGGCAAACACTGTTGATCCTGCGAAAAGCTGCCATGCGGTGCCTATGATTCGTATCTCGCTTTTCGCGGTCGCGCTGCTGACCTCCGGTTCGTCCCTTGCCCAGACGATTGCCGCGCCGGCCGCCCCACCGGTTGCCGATCTTCCGTCCGAAATCGTCGTGACCGGCCGGGGGCTGGCGGATGCGCCGGGGGACCGGGCGTATGATATCGTCACGATCGACCGCGACCGGATCCAGGCCAATGCCAGCAACCGGCTGGAGAGCGTGCTCGCCGATGTCGCCGGATTGCAGCAGTTTCGGCGTTCGGATTCACGCAGCGCCAATCCGACCAGCCAGGGGATCTCGCTCCGCGGGATTGGCGGGAATGCGTCGAGCCGCGCGCTGTTGATCTTCGACGGCGTACCGCAGGCCGATCCGTTTGGCGGCTGGGTCGCGTTTCCCGCCTATGCGACCGGGCGGCTCGGGCGCATCCGGGTCACGCGGGGCGGAGGTAGCGGGTATCAGGGTCCGGGCGCGCTCGCCGGGACGGTCGAACTCGAGAGCGCGACGCCCGATGCGTTGGCTCCCCTTCAGGGAAGCGTCGCCTATGGCAGCCGGGATTCTGTCGACGCGCAGGGGTCGGCGGCGCTCGTGCGCGGCACGGGGTTCGCGACGCTGTCTGGCGCCTATGCGCGGGGCGATGGCTTTACGCCGACGGTCGCGGAGAGCCGCGGAATCGTCGATCGTGCCGCGCCATACGAGCAGGCGTCGGGTGCGCTGCGCACGGTTATCGGTATCGGCGCGACGACCGAGGTGCAGCTCAACGCGAGCGCATTTACCGATCGGCGCGATCGTGGGTCCGACTTCACGGACAATAAGAGCGAGGGCGCCGACGCGAGCATCCGGCTGATCGGTCGCGGCGACTGGGGCTATTCGGCGCTCGCCTATCTGCAGACCCGGGCGTTCGCGAGCAGCTTCAACAGTATCAATGCTGCGCGGACGACCGCGATCCAGTCGCTCGACCAGTATAATACGCCGGCCACCGGGCTTGGTGGGCGGATCGAGATCCTGCCGCCGCTCGGCGAGAGCATCACGCTGCGGCTGGGTGCGGACGTGCGCGACGTCAGCGGCAAGACGCAGGAGCTGTACACGTTCGTAGCTGCGGTGCCGACGCGGCGACGCGAGGCAGGCGGTAGCACGACGACGACGGGCGTGTTCGCCGACGGCAGCCTGGTCGCGGGCGATTTTACCTTCAGTCTCGGCGGGCGAGTGGATTGGTGGTCGATCGATGGCGGCTATCTGTCCGAACGACCGCTGGCAGGCGGCGCAGCGCTGACCGACCTGCGCTATGCGAACCGCGATGGCAGCGAGACGACCGGGCGCGCGGGGATCGCGTATCAGCCGATCGAGGCGATCACGCTGCGCGCGGCGGGGTATCGCGGGTGGCGGCTGCCGACGCTCAACGAACTGTATCGCCCGTTCCGTGTCGGCAACGATGCGACCGCGGCGAACGCGGTGCTGTCGCCAGAGCGGCTGACCGGGGTCGAGGGCGGCGTCATGCTGACGCCCGCGCCGGGCATGAGCATCGCCGCGACCTATTTCTACAACCGTCTGAAGGATGCGATCGCCAACGTCACGACGACCAATCCGCCACAGGTGTTGCCGGGGGTGGCGACCTACCGCGTCCGCCAGAATCTCGATGCGATCCGCGCGCATGGGTTCGAGCTGGATGCGTCGTATCGACCCGGCGCGTTCGGCGTGCAGGCGTCGTGGTCGCACACCAATTCGACGGTCGAGGGATCGGGGATCACCGCCGCGCTCGATGGTTTGCGGCCCGCGCAGACGCCGCGCGACCAGGTGTCGGCGACAGTCGACTGGCGGCACGATGCAGCGGCCTTGTCGCTGACGATGCGGCATATCGGCCGGCAATATGACGACGACCAGAACAGCCGCGTGCTGGATCCGGCGACGACGCTCGACGCCTATGCCGCGGTGCCGATCATGCGGTCGCTGGTCGCCGAAGTGCGCGCCGAGAATATGCTGAACGAGCGCGTCGAGGCGGGGATTAGCGGCGCCAATATCGTCGAGCGTGCCACGCCGCGGACGATCTGGTTGGGCTTGCGCTACGGCCTGCGTTGACCCGTGTGGGAGCTGCGACTAATGGCGGCTGCGTGAAGGGTTCCCGGCGACGGGATCAAAAGGGAAGCCGGTGCGCGGAGAGGATCGTCACGATCCGGGCCGCAAGACCGGCGCTGTCCCCGCAACTGTGACCGGATAGCGGCCACCCCGAATATGCCACTGGGTCTCGACCTGGGAAGGCGGGGTGGGCGCGAAGACCCGGAAGCCAGGAGACCTGCCTCTCACGGTCGATCCACTGCGCGGGCGGGTGCTCCGGCGCGGACGAGTAGCGCCGTCATGACGGGGCATCCTCGAGCGAGAGACGTCTGGCCGCACTGCGAATGGTCGCAGGCGGTTCTGGTCAGGACGTGCCCGATGACGAAATTCTTCTTTTTCCTTAGCGCCGCAGCGATCGCATCGCCCGCCTGTGCGCAAGACATTCCCGACAGCGACACGCCCGAACTGGTCGTCACCGCATCCCGCGTCGCACAGCCCGCGAGCGAGATCGGTCAGGCCGTGACGGTGATCGATCGCGAGGAGATCGAGCGTCGCCAGAGCGTCGTCGTGTCCGATCTGCTCGCGACCACGCCGGGCGTGACGGTCACGCGCAACGGCACGATCGGCGCGCTGACGAGCGTGCGGATCCGCGGCGCGGAGTCCGACCAGACTTTGGTCGTGATCGATGGCGTGCGCGTCAACGATCCGGCGTCGACCGGGGGCGGGTTCGATTTCGGCAACCTCCTGTCGAGCTCGGTCGAGCGGATCGAAGTGTTGCGCGGGCCGAACTCGGTGCCGTGGGGCAGCCAGGCGATCGGCGGCGTCGTCAACATCATCACCGCCGCGCCGACCGAGGGTTTGCAGGCGCGCGCCAACGCCGAATATGGCTATGCCGACAGCGTGTTCGCGAGTGCTGGCGTGTCGGGCGCGAAGGGCCCGGTGTCAGGCTCGCTGACCGGCGGATACCTGCGCAGCGACGGCATCTCGTCGGCGGCGAGCGGCACGGAGCGCGACGGGTATCGCCAGTACGGCGCGACCGGGCGGCTGGGCGTCGAGTTCGCACCCGGGATCGGCCTCGATCTGCGCGGCTATTTTGCGGACAGCCGCGGCGAAATCGACGACGGGTTCGGCCCGGCGCCAGACTATGCCTTTGGCGACAGTCCCGCATACGGCACGACGCAGGAACTCTATGGCTATGCCGGGCTCCATGCAAATACTGCGGACGGGCGTTTCAACAACCGGGTGGCGTTCACCATCGCCGACATCAACCGCGATAATTTCTCGCAGCCCGGTGGGGATGTGTCGTTCCTCGGCCGCGGCCGTAGCGAGCGCTACGAATATCAGGGCGATTTCCGCCCGCTCGACCAGGTCCGCGTCGTCGCGGGCGTCGAGCGCGAGAACAGCCGCTACAATGACGGCTTCACCTATGCCGACACCGGCATCACCAGCGTCTATGGCCAGCTAATCGTCAAGCCGGTCGACATCCTCACGCTGACCGGCGGCGTCCGCAACGACGACCACGAGGATTTCGGCAACCACACCACGTTCGGTGCCAACGCGGCGCTGGCGTTGCGGACCGGCACGACGGTGCGCGCGAGCTATGGCGAGGGGTTCAAGGCGCCGACCCTGTACCAGCTCTTCTCCGACTACGGGAACCGCGGTCTCGATCCGGAGACGGCGCGCAACTTCGACATCGGCGTCGAACAGGCGTTTCTCGGCAACCGGGCGCGCGTCGGCGTGACCTATTTCAACCGCCGCACGCGCAACCAGATCGACTTTCGCGATTGCAGCGAAGCGGAGCAGGCCACCGCCGGTTCGATCTGCGTCGGTCGCCCGTTCGGCGTCTACGACAATGTCGCACGCGCCGAGGCGGACGGGGTAGAGCTGACGCTCGCGCTGCGCCCGGTCGACGCGCTGACGCTGACCGCCAACTACAGCTATATCGATACCGAGAACCGCTCGATCGGGGCGACCTTCGGCAATGATCTCGCACGTCGCCCGACGCAGACCACCAGCGTCAACGCCGACTATCGTTTCGCCTTCGGGCTGTCGATCGGCGGGACCGTGACGATGGTCGGCGACAGCTTCGACGATGCCGCCAACACCACGCGGATCGACGGCTATGCGATCGGCGGCGTTCGCGCCGAACTGCCGATCGGCGATCGGTTCGCGGTCTATGGCCGCATCGATAACGTCACCGACGCCAGCTACCAGACGATCGCGGGCTACGGCACCTATGGTCGCGCAGCCTATGGCGGCGTCAGGTTGCGCCTGAAGTGAGGCGGAGGGCGATCCTTCTCGGCCTTTTGCTCGGGGGCTGCGCTTCGCCGCCCAGCGGGGGCGGGGGCGGGGGGATCGTCTCGACCAATCCGTGTGTGGACGCGGTGCTGATCCGCATCCTGCCGGCGTCGCGGATCGCGGCGATCAGCCATTATTCGCAGGATCCGTCGGCAACCTCGATCTCGATCGAGGTCGCGGCCCGGTTTCGCGGCACTGCCGGGACCGCCGAGGAAGTCATCGCGCTGAAACCGGATCTGGTCATCGCCAGCACCTACACGCCGCCCGCGACGCAGGCGGCCTATGCGCGCGCCGGTCTGAAGACGCTGCTGCTCGGCATCCCCGATTCGATCGCCGAAAGCCAAGCTCAGGTGACGCAGATCGCCGACGCGGTGGGTGCGCCCGCAGGAGGCATGCGGATCAATGCCGAGATCGATCGCGCCGTGACCCGCTGGAGCCGCAAGACCGACTCAACGCCCAGCGCCTTGCTGTATATCAGCGGCGATCTGGCAACCGGGGGGAGCACGTTGCTGAACGAAATGATGACTCGCGTCGGCTTCCTCAACGCCGCCGCGGCGTACGGCCTGACGCATACCGGCACGCTGTCCGCCGAGACGATCGTCACGCGACCGCCGGCCGTGGTGATCGCGTCCGAACGCATCGGTCGTGGGAGTGCGTTGCGGCGGCGGCTGTTGCCGAATACGCCGCAAGCGGTGTTGCCCCGCGTGCTGATCAACTGCGGCGGGCCGACCATTCCGCCGGCGCTGGAACGCCTCGCCGCGATAAGGGCGGGACTGTGATGCCAGAGCTATACCACCGCGGAGGCCGGGGCCCAAATGGCATGGCCGACGTAACAGAGTGTCGCGCGCCGTCACGATCGTCCCCCAATTGGGCCCCGGCCTTCGCCAGGGTGGCGGCGGTGGTTGACGCGCTTCCGGAGGCGCGCCGATGACCCGCGCCATCAAACTCATCGCACTCGGCCTGCTCGTCATCCTCCTGTTCGGCCTGTCGCTCGGCTGCGGCAAAGTGTGGGTGCCGCCCGCCGCCTGGTTCTCCAGCGACCCGCGCTGGTGGATCATCCTCGAACTCCGCCTGCCGCGTGCGGTCCTCGGCCTCGCCCTCGGCGCCACGCTCGGCCTGTCGGGCGCGGTTCTGCAAGGCTATCTGCGCAACCCGCTCGCCGATCCCGCCGTGGTGGGCGTGTCGTCGGTCGCCGCCCTCGGCGCAGTTGCCGCGATCCTGTTCGGGATCGGTTCGGGCCCGGCGATCTTCGCCGCCGCGATGCTGGGGGCCGGCGGCGCGGTCGCGCTGCTCGCGGCGCTGACATGGCGGTCGCCGAGCGCGATCACCTTCATCCTCGCCGGCACCGTGCTCGCCAGCCTCGCCGGCGCGTTGACCGCATTCCTGATCTCGATCGCGCCGAACCCCTATGCCGTCGCCGAGGTGATCGACTGGATCATGGGCGCGCTGACCGATCGCGGCTGGGACGACGTGACCCTCGCACTGCCGCCGATGCTGCTCGGCGCGGTCCTGTTGATGCTCACCGGGCGATCGCTCGACGCGCTGTCGCTGGGCGAGGCAGCGGCGCGGTCGCTCGGCATCCGGATGGGGCGTGTGCGGTTGCTGGTGGTCCTCGGGACCGGTCTCGTCGTCGGCGCGGGAGTTGCGACGACGGGCGTCATCGGCTTCGTCGGCCTGGTCGTGCCGCATCTTCTGCGCCCGATCTTCGGTCACCGCCCCGGTGCGCTGTTGTTGCCCTCGGCGCTCGGCGGGGCGGCGCTCGTGCTGGCGGCGGACAGCCTCGTCCGCCTCGCACCCGGCGCGGGCGAAGTCCGGCTCGGCGTCGCGATGGCGATGATCGGCGCGCCGTTCTTCCTCGGGTTGTTGGTCAAGGAACGGGGCCGCGCATGGATCTGATCATCGACGGCCTCGGCGTCAGGCTGGGCAAGCGCACCGTCCTCCACGACGTGTCCGCGCATCTCAAACCCGGCCGCGTCACGGCGATCCTCGGACCCAATGGCGCCGGCAAGAGTACGCTCGTCAAGGCCGCCGCCGCCCTCGTCGACCACCGCACCGGCAGCATCCGGCTGGACGCGCTCGACGTCCGGGCGATGGACCCGCGCGCCCGTGCCCGCGCGATCGGCTACCTCCCGCAGGACGCGACGGTCCACTGGAACATCATCGCGCGGGACGTGGTGGCGCTCGGCCGCATGCCGCATATGGGCAGCCATGCGGCGCCGTCGGCGAACGACCGCGCCATCGTCGATCGCGCGATGCACGACACCGAGACGGAGCATCTGGCGGATCGTCCGGTCGGCGAACTGTCCGGTGGCGAGCGTGCCCGCGTGTTGCTCGCGCGCGTCTTCGCCGGCGAGCCGCGCTGGCTGCTGGCCGACGAACCGCTCGCCAGCCTCGACCCGTCGCACCAGATCGACCTGCTCGCGCGGCTGCGCGCCTATGCGGCCGGCGGGGCAGGGGTGGTGATCGTTCTCCACGACCTCGTCCAGGCGCAGCGCGCCGCGGACGATGCGGTGCTGATCGCGGACGGCAGGATCGTGGCGTTCGGCCCGGTCACCGACGTGCTCACGCCCGACACGCTCGCGCAGGTCTTCGGCGTTCGCGTCGCGCCGCTCGACGACGGCGGTCGCCGCCTGCTCGTGCCGGTCGGGCGCGTCGAACCCGCATAGACGGTCGACGCGCGCGGTTGGGCGCCCTATTCCGCGCCGGGTGATCGACATTCCCGCCCCGCTCCGCCTGCGCCTCGACGGCGATGCCCTCGTCCAGAACTGGCGGACGCTCGACCGCATGAGCGGCACCGCAGCCTGTGGCGCGGCGGTCAAGGCGAACGGCTACGGCCTGGGCGCGATCGAGGTCGCGCGCCACCTGGCCGACGCGGGCTGCCGCGATTTCTTCGTGTCGAACTGGCAGGAGGCAGCCGAACTCGCCCCGCTCGGCCTGGCCGTCTCGGTCCTCCACGGGGTCCGCAACGAGGACATGCCCGCGGCGTCGAGCGGATTTGCGCGCCCCGTGCTCAATACGACGACACAGGTCGCCCGTTGGAAAGCCGCGGGCGGGGGACTGTGTGACGTGATGGTCGACACCGGTATGAACCGTCTCGGCGTTTCGGCGGACGATATCGCCGCCGGCCTGCTCGACGGGCTGGCGATCGAGACGCTGATGAGCCATCTGGCGTGCGCGGACGAAGACTCGCCGATGAACGAGGCGCAACGCGGTCGGTTCGCCGCACTCGCCGGCAGCACGACGGCGCGTCGCATGAGCCTCGCCAACTCGGCCGGGATCGATCTGGGTTCGGACTATGCATTCGACCTGACGCGGCCCGGGCTGGCGTTGTACGGCGGCGTCCCGCGACCGAGCCTTGCCAAAACGATCAAGCCGGTTGCGACGATCGAAGCGCAAGTGCTGCAACGGCGCCGCGTGTCGGCCGGCGAGACGGTGGGTTACAACGCGATCTGGACCGCCACCGCGGATACCGAGGTCGCGATCGTCAATCTCGGCTATGCCGACGGCTATTTTCGGGGGTTTTCAAACCGTGGAAAGGCGTGGGCGAACGCTATCGAACTACCGGTCATAGGCCGTGTCTCGATGGATCTTGTGGCAGTATGCATCGACGATGCCCCTAGGCTCAATGAAGGCGACTGGATCGCGATCGACCAAGATGTGTCGCAGGCGGCGGCTCGATCCGGCATGTCGCAATACGAACTGCTGACCGCACTCGGGCGAAGGCTCGATCGGCGATGGTCACACGTCCGATAAGACCGACGTTTCCGGTCCCGCCCAAGCGTCGAATGGGTGTTTGCGGATCCACCGCGTCGCTAGCCATTTCACACCCTGGGTCACCGGTAGTCCGGCGTGCAGCGATCTGGGATCGGTCGTGTCGTCCGAGAGTGTGTTGGTGAATGCGATTGCGTCGCCAGCCTTCGGGCGGATTGTAACGCCGAGTTTCGAGAACTGCGTTTCGCCGCCTGAGAACCCGTCATTGAGGTAAATAAGCACGGTTTTCGTGCGCTGGTTACGCGCGTTTCCGATGGCATCGAAATGCGGGCGGAACTGTTGTCCCGGCCGATAGCGAAGGATCGTCAATGCCTCGCCTTGTGCGATATCTGTTGCGGTGATGGCGGCAAGCCGTTGGTTGATCGCGCGCACGACAAGACTCTCGCGCATTGGCCCGATCACGGCGCCATCGGACGACCTGATCGGGTGGGGAATGTTGCGCCCCGTCCGTGGGTCGACGACGACCGCCGGAGCGAGGAGATCACCTGCGGCGTTCGCTAAATGGGCGCACTCCTCCATCGTCAGGAACGCCGGGAAATGGCCGATTTCCGGCTGGGCTGTAAGCACCACCGACTTCGGTTTCACCGCTGGATGGCCATCCGGGGTCAAACTCATCCGGTCGAGAAGGGCCAAGTGCTGAGCAGCGACGGGATCGTTGTGCGCGGCGACCGCCAGCAGTTCCCGTGCCGATTGCCAGGACGCAGGGGCGCCAGATCCATTGGCGGTCAAGGCAATTTCTAGCAACGCGGCGTCGACATGGCCGATTGTTACCGCGCGGCGCAGGATATCGCGCGCGCGCTTCAGATCGCGGGGTAACGGCCCACCGGTCAAGTTCCAGCTGGCAAGTCGGAAGAGCGCGTCGACATTGCCTTGGTCTGCGGCGTTGGTGACGATCGACACGGCTTGCGCGGCGTGTCCGGCGGCGAGCAACCGGTCGGCTTCGTTCAAGAACATTTCGAGGTCCATGCAGTCAGCCTATCTGCAAAACTGCGTATCATCCAAAAAAAAGGGGGCCGGCGACATCGCCGACCCCCAAAGAGATCATCGTAACGTGACGATCAGAACTTCGCGGTGAAACCCGCGTAGAAGCGACGACCAACCGGCTCATAGATGCCGGTGCCGCCACCGATGCCCGTCGAGCTCAACGGCGGGCGGGTGTTGGTGACGTTATCGACGCCGAAGTAGAAGTTCGAACCGCCCTCTACGTTCAGACCAAGACGGAGATCGTGGTAGGTGACCGACTTGTAGTACAGGATATCAGCGTAGTCGGCGTTCTCAGGTGGGCGACCCTGCAGCGAATTGACGTCCTCATACGTGTTGAGGTTCATCCGCGACAGATACCGGAACTGATATCCGACATACACCGAGCCTGCGCTGGCATTCAGGCTGACGTTGAAAGCATCCTTTGGCTGACCGACTTCACCGAGCAGACGATTGGCGCGGTTAGGATCGGTCGGGTTCAGGAACGAGTCGTTCTGAAGCGCGTGCGTCCAGATGAAGTGGGCCGTCACGTTCTTGTTGTCGCCGAACCGACGCGTGTAGCTGAGATCGGTATTGATACCACGAACCTTCAACTTGGCGTAGTTCAGCGTCGTCTGCTGAAGGCTCCCCTCGATGATCCGGTATGCTTCTTCGCCACCTGGGCCCGTCGCACCTGCTGCAACGCGCTGGAAAAGTCCGCAGAACTGGTTGTCGAGGCTTGCCGCGTCATAGCAGCCATTAGCGATCTGCTGTGCGCTCGGCGCCGTGATCACGTCGTTGACCTGGATGTTGTAGTAATCGACCGAAAAGGTCAGGCCGGGGACGTAGCTCGGCTGGTACACGCCGCCATAGGTGTACGAGTCCGACTTCTCGACGTTCAGAGCGGGATTGCCGCCGCTCTGGATCTCCAGCGACTGCTGATAGATGTAGTCGTACGCACCGCCGCCCGTGGTGGGGATGCCGGCCGCCGCGCAGTTCGCTGCACGCGTCGACGAACCCGTACCGATCTGGCGCGCTGCGCATGGATCGACGAAGCCGGGTGCGAAGTTCTGGCCGAGCGGCGAGTACAGATCCTGCAGGTTCGGCGCACGCACCGCGCGGGCATATTGTGCACGGAAACGCAGGTCGGCGAACGGCGAGTAATCGACGCCCGCGTTGTAGGTATAGTTGGTCCCGGCATTACCCTTGTAGTCGGAGACGCGACCGGCGCCGCTGAGGGTCAGTTCCTTGATCAGCGTGATGTCACTCAGCAACGGCACGCGAAGCTCGCCATAAGCTTCCTTCACGGTGAACGACGTTGGATTGAAGGCCGCGATCGCATTGTAGAAGGTGTAGCCGGACGCCACGAGCGGATCGGCCTGGAAGGACGCGGTCTCACGACGATATTCGCCGCCGACTGAGAACTGGACCGGGCCGCCCGGCAGGGTCAGGAACTGGCTCGTATCACCCGACACGTAGCCGATGATGTCCAGCTGCGTGATCTTGCCGACCGATACCGTGTCCTGAAGGACGTAGTTCCTCGCAGCCTGCGAAATATTACCCTGACCAAACGGATTGACCGGCTGGCAGGCGGCAATGTCGGCGGCGAGAATGGCAGGATTGCCACCCGCATCGGGGCCGCCCGTCAGGCCGAGATTGGCGCGGCTAGGATCCACCTGCGAACCGCAGACGATCTGGCCCGCTGCGTTGCGTACGGCGTCCATGCCCAGCAGGAAGCGCTGCACGTTCAGGTTGCCAAGAACTTTGGTGCGCTCCTTGAACTGACCATAGTTGCCGGACAGTTCGTACTTCCAGTCATCGTTGAACGTGCCACGCACGCCGCCGACGATCCGGTAGGTTTCGCGCTTGGCTTCTTCGGTGCGCACGCCGAGATCGACCAAGTTGCGACGGATAGGAATACGTGTTCCGGCGGTCAGCGGCAGACCGGCGAGCGCATATTGCTGCGCAATGACACCGCGCGCCTGGTCGGTGAGGTACGGATTGTCGTAGCGTGGACGCTCATAAAGCGCGTCAAGCGTGGAGCCCTGGAAAAACGCAGGACCGCTGCCGCCCGAACTGACGGAATTCGTGCGGACGTACTTCGCCTCGATGAACGGGACGAACGCATCGGAGACATCGAAATGCCCGATCAGGTTTGCCGAATAGCGATCGAGCTGGGGCAGGATCTGAACGATCTTACCTTCCCGCAACGTTTCTCCGTTGCCGCCGATAAGCGAGCCATTCGGGGCTAGGCCGGCGCGCCCGCCAGTCTGCTGAATCAGTGTGCCGTCGGGGCGGAAGAAATATGGGCAATCGAACGCTGCGTTCGTCGAATCGCGCCCGCAACGTCCTGCGCCGGTGCCGCTGCGACCGTTGAACAGGATCGTGCCGGAGTTGGAAATCGTTACGGGACGGATGTCTCGGTAAAAGACGCGATCGGGAATGCCATCGGCACCGTTCGGGCTACCGGCCGGATCGGTGTCGGTGACGACAAAGCCATTGACGGTACGCAGATCCTTGCGCTGCGAGGCATACAGGCTGTTCTGCCGCGCATATTCAAGATTGACCGCAACGTTGCCGCGACCGTCGGCGAAGTTCTTGCCGGCCAGGATGCTGCCGTAATAGGAACCCGCATCACCCTTTTGGCTGATACCACCCTGACCATGGGCCATCAGCCCTTCATAGTTCTGCTTCAGCTTGAAGTTGACCACGCCCGCGATCGCATCCGACCCGTAGATCGCCGAGCTGCCGCCGGTGATGACGTCGACGCTGTCAATGAGGTCGGTCGGGAAGGTGTTGACGTCCGGCGACACCGCGTTGCTCAGGATGTCGGCGCCGACGTGACGACGGCCGTTGACGAGCACCAGCGTGCGCTGCGTGCCCAGGCCGTACAGATCGACCAAGCTCAGGCCACCCGTGCCGAGAAAACGGGTCGAGTTCTGCTGGCTGAACGTGTTGGCGAGTGCCGGCAGGTTGTTCAGGACGTCGCCGACCGAAATGTTACCGGTCTGCTGGAGTTCCACGGCACTGATCGACGTGATCGGAGCGGTCGACTGGCCGTTGGGGTTCGAGATACGCGATCCCGTTACCGTGATTTCCTGCGTCGTAGTGTCTTCGGCGGCCGCTGCCTGCGCGGTATCACGCGATGCTGCGGCGTCGTCGCCGGCCTGCTGAGCCGCTGGGTCCGCGGTCTGCGCGGCCGCGTAGGAGGGAAGACCCGCCAGTGCACTGACAAGCGCCGTGGCGCTCAGAAGGCGATGTATGTTCATCGTTGATATTGCCCTGTTTGTAATTTTGATACCGAATACAAACGGGTATGGCGTGATTGTGCAAGGCTAGGTTCATCCAGACAGCCTTTATCGTACGGTTTTGTTCAGCAATGTGACATTACCGTCACATTGCTGCTGATGCAGATTACCGTTCCAGACACATCGCGATACCCATGCCGCCACCGATGCACAAAGTGGCAAGTCCGCGCTTGGCATCGCGCTTTTGCATCTCGTAGATCAGCGTCGTCAGGACGCGGGCGCCGCTGGCTCCGATCGGATGGCCGAGCGCGATCGCGCCGCCGTTGACGTTGACCTTCGATGCGTCCCAGCCGAGTTCCTTGCCGACCGAGAGGGCCTGCGCGGCGAAGGCTTCGTTCGCTTCGATCAGGTCGAGGTCGGCGAGCGTCCAGCCGGCCTTCTCCAGCGCGCGCTTGGTCGCGGGGACGGGGCCGATTCCCATGATCGACGGGTCTACGCCGGCCGACGCCCAGCTCTTGATCGTCGCGAGGATGGTCGAGCCGCGGCGTTCGGCTTCGTCGCGGCGCATCATGACGAGGGCTGCAGCGCCGTCGTTGAGGCCACTGGCGTTGGCGGCGGTGACGGTGCCGTCCTTCTTGAAGGCTGGCTTGACGCCCGAGACGTTGTCGATCGTCGCGCCGGCGCGGATGTATTCGTCGTCCGCCACCACGGTATCACCCTTGCGGCCCTTGATCGTGACCGGGGCGATCTCGTCCTTGAACCTCCCTGAGCCGCGCGCGGCCTCCGCCTTGTTCTGCGAGGCGACCGAGAAGGCGTCCTGTTCGCCGCGCGTGACCTGGTATTGCTCGGCGAGATTCTCGGCGGTGATGCCCATGTGATAGCCGTTGAAGACGTCGGTCAGGCCGTCGCTGACCATCGTGTCGACGAGGCTGAGCGTCCCCATCTTCTGGCCGGCGCGAATCGACTGCGCGTGCGCGGAGAGCGACATCGATTCCTGGCCGCCCGCGACGACGATCGTCGCGTCGCCGGTCTGGATTGCCTGCGCCGCGAGCGCGACCGCGCGCAGGCCCGAGCCGCAGACCTGGTTGACGCCCCATGCGGGGACTTCCTTGGGTACGCCGGCGGCCATCGAGGCCTGGCGCGCGGGGTTCTGGCCCTGCGCGGCGGTGAGGACCTGGCCGAGGATGACTTCGGAGACGTCCTCGCCGGCGACGCCCGCCTGTTCGAGCGCGGCTTCGATCGCGATGCGGCCGAGCTCGTGGGCCGGCGTCGTCGCGAACGCGCCGAGGAAGCTGCCGACGGGGGTGCGCTTGGCGGCGGTGATGACGACGTCAGTTGGAAGCAGGTCGGTCATGTCGGGATCCTCTATGGTTGGACCCCATGTAGGTCAGCGGAGCGCGGCGATCCAGTTGGCGAGCGGTTCCCAGAGGCGCGCGCGCGCGGAACGGCCGACGATCATGCCGACATGGCCGGCGCCGAGATCGCGGCGGTCGGCGAGCCCGATCGCGGTCGCGGCGGGGACGATGCGGTCGCTGAGCGAGACGAACTCGACGGTCGGGCAGGGGAGTGCGAGCGGATCGACCGGGGTGCCGGCGATGATCCAGCCACCTTTGCCGGGAAGGTCATCGGCGATGCAGTCGTCGAACAACGAGGCCGCGGCGGCATAGGGGAGGGGGGCGCCGGCGTTCGCCCAATCCTCGAGTCTGACGAACGCGCGCGCCGCGTCGCTGTCGGGGGCGAGGTCGGCAAAGGCTTCGTATTTGGCGATCGTGCGCGCTGGGTCGAGTTGCCAGAAGCCGGCTTGCAGGACTTCCATCGGGAGCACGCCGAGCATCGCGGCTGCGGGCTGGACCGCAGCCCAGGTTGCAGCGAGTGTCGCGCGGCCTTCGCCATAGCCGGTGAAGTGCCACGGCGCGGCGATGGTCGCGACGCCGGCCGTAGCGGTGATCGCGGCGGCACCGATCGCAAGCGTCCCGCCGAGGCAATAGCCGACCAGCACCGGCGGTTCGTCCAGCTCCCGCAGCAATGGCACGAGCAGATGCTCGACATGCGCCGCCAGATCGAGGTCGCGGTCCTCAGGGCCGGGCGCTCCCCAATCGACCAGCCACGCGTGAAAACCCTGTGCGGCGATCCACTGCAACAGCGAAGTCTCAGGCGAATGATCGAGGATATCGGGGGGATTTATCAGCGACGGGACGAACACGACGGGCCGTCCGATGCCCCCGTAATCGCGCAGGGACACCCGCCCGGCGCGGTGGGTCGCCGGCATCGGATCGGGTCGCTGCTCTCGTGGTGCGGCCTGATAGGCGCGCAATCCGGCTAGCGCGCGGGCCATCCGTTCGGGCGATGCTGCAGTCTCGCTGCGCAACACGCTGAGGAACAAGGGCAAGGGCCTTGGTCCTTGTTGCGGTGCGTCATCAAAGACTGTAGCCTCCGTTTCAAACATAAGACGGGGGATCCATGAAGAAGCAACCGGCTGCCGACGGAATCGTCATTATCAAGAAGTACGCCAACAGGCGGCTCTATAACACCGAGACCTCATCCTACATCACGCTCGATCATCTGGCCACGATGACCCGCGAAGGCCGCGACTTCAAGGTCGTCGACGCGAAGACCGACGAGGACATCACGCACAACGTCCTGACGCAGATCATCATGGAGGAGGAGAGCCGCGGCGAGACGATGATGCCGGTGAATTTCCTGCGCCAGCTGATTTCGATGTACGGCGACTCGATGCAGACGATGGTGCCGGGGTATCTGGAGGCGTCGATGGACAGCTTCCGCCGCAACCACGACCAGTTCAAGTCCGCGGTCGAGGGCGCGTTCGCGAACTCGCCGTTCGCCGACATGGCAAAGCGCAATCTCGAGATGTTCGATGTCGCGACGCAGGCGTTCAAGCCTGGAACGCCCGGGGCCGCTGCGGCGGCGAGCGCGCCGGCCGCGAGCAAGGACGACGAGATTGCGGCGCTACGCACCGAGCTCGCCAAGCTGCAGGAAAAGGTCGAGAAGCTCGGCTAAGCGATGACGTCGATATTGTGGAGTGCGAGCGGCGGGTTGGCCGCGCTCGCCGTTGTCGCCGGGCTTGGCGAGCGGCGCAGGCGACGGCGGCACGATCCGGATTCGGTCGGCTGGGTCGATTGGCCGACGGTGCAGATGCTCGCGCTGATCGCGCTCGCCGTCACGGTCGGGCTCGCCTTCAAGGTGTAGCCGGCGCCGTGGCGTTCAGGCGATAGACCGTGTGCGGCAACGCGCCGACCTTGACGATGCCGACCAATCGGTAGCGTCGGGCGATCGCCGCCGCGACGAGCGCGCGCGTCGCCGGATTGGTGTCCGACTTGGATGCACGAACGACAATGACGCCGGGCTGCGAGGCGAGCAGACGCGCGGTTTCGGTCGTCGGGTCGATGCCGAGGCCATGCGTTTCCGCCATCCGGCTCAGATGGCTGCGAAAGATGTACGGCGTCGGCAGGCAGGACCGGGTCAGATAATAGAGGATCGGCTCGCTGCCGAACGCGAACAGGCAGCCACGGGGTTGTTGCCCGATCAGGCGCACCAGCGTGGCGACCTGAGGCGCGGTACCGCGACGCGCGACGCGGATGCTCGTGAGGATTGTCGCGGCGAGCATGCCGAACAGCAGCACCGCGAACAGCCAGCGCCAAGCAAGGCCCACCGGGCGGTGCGCGAGCCCGGTTCCGGCCGCGACGGCGAGCGGCAGTGCGACGGGCAGGAAATATAAAAGTTCGAAATGGTGCATCGCGACGACCGCCGCGCCGGCGGCTGCGAGCCAGGCGAGCGCGAACACGCTATCCTTACGGCTCCGCCATGCGAGCATCACGAGCGGGGCGGACAGCGCGATCGCGCCGCCGAGCTGCATCAGGCTGGAGGCGATACCGTCGTCGCTCCGCTGTCCAAAGATCGATACGAAGTTCGCGAACACGAACGCGGCGTTGTGTCCCGCCAGCGCGTAGACGGTCCATGCCGCAGCCGTCGGCACCAGCGCGGCAGCAACCCAGAGCGCTGCGTCGCCGACGAGGCGGGCGACCGAGTGCCTTTGCGCATATGACTGCTTCAGCAACACCAGCCCGAAGAAGATCCCCTCGAACAGCGCGGTGTATTTGACCTGCATCGCGAGGCCGACCAGCAGCATCGCGGCGACGCCGCGCGTGGTGTGGCGGGAATCGGTGCTGCCCTTGCCCAAAAGGAAGAGTGCGGCGCCGGCCATGAGCGCGTTGCCCCAGACGGCGGACTGCCCGCCCGCACCATCGAAGACGATCAGCCATACCAGATAGACCAGGCCTGCGCCGAGACCTGCCAGAGCGGCCGATGCTGGCGATGTGTCCGCGGGGATGAGCCGGCGCGTGATCCGGCCGACGAGCACCGCCGTCGCCGCCGAGACGATCGCGGCGACAATCTGGTACATCATGATGCCGTCGCCGCCGAGCACGCGAATGGCCGCGAAGATCAGGAACAGGCCGACCGGCTTGCGATCGAAGATGTCGACGAACGGCCACGCGCCGTGCAGCAGCCGATCGCCGACCAGCAGATAGAATTGCTCGTCGCTATGGATCACCGGGTTGCCGAAGAGCTGGCTGCGGATCGCAAACGCAACGAGCAACAGGACGAGGGTCTGCCCCGTCCGGTGACGCAGAAAGGCCATCATGCGTCCTAGTAAAATCGCGTCAACGCAAGCGTGCGGACCGTGCCGTCGCACAGGCCAAGCGTGACGATCCGGCCGGGCGTTCCCGCCGACCACGCCGCGATCGGGCTGGTCGCATAGTCCGCGGCGATCGGCATGTCGTCCACCGTGCAGATCCTGTCGCCCTCCTTCCAGCCGGCCGCGGCCGCCGGGCCGCCGCGCATGACGTGGAGCACTTTCAGCCGATCCGTTTCGATGCCGATGAGCAGCCCGCTGGTCGAACGGAGCGGCGGCGTATCGGCCTTCGGGCCGCGGCTGAGCACCATGCGACGCGCGCCGGGATCGAGCAGGACGCGGTAGTTCTGGAGGAAGCCCGAGCCGATTCGCCCGGCGGTGCCGATCGATTGCGAAAAGCCGTTCGCGGGTTCGATCCTGACTTCGGGGGACCGCGCGACCAGCGCGCCGGCGCGGAGTTCGGGGACGATCGCAAGGCCGCTGACCGCCGCGCCGGCAAGTCCGAACGAGATGGTGGTCGTCGACTTCAGCCCCGGCAGGTTGGCGGCCTGCCAGCCGGCGGCGGTTACCGTGATCGAGGATCCGTCGCCGGTATCTACCACGATCGGCGCGAGCCGCCGGCCCCCCAGCGTGATCGCGCTTTCGTAGACGCTGCGTTCGGACGAGAGGCGCAAGGGCGCGGTCTCGCCTTTGAAGGGCAGGCGGCCCGAGCGGAGCAGGCGGAAGCGGTGCGCGGCATAGTCGATGTCGAGCGCATGGCCTGCGAGCATGTCGGCACCGACGAGCAGGTCGACTGCGGCCGTGCTGCCGGTGGCGATCGCGGGGAGATCGGCGACCGTGACGCCGCCGCCGGTGCGCGCGAGTCCGCCGAGCGCCACCGTGCGGGTCGGCATCCAGTCGAGCGCGACCGACCCGCCGATCGCGGTGGCGCGGCCGCCGGCGACGAGCTTTGCGGCGTCGACCGCGGGGGACGCCTTGGCAAGCAATGTGTAGCTGACGCCGGTGTCTAGGATCGCGGTGACGTCGCGGCCGTCGAGCTGCATCGTGAAGCGGATCTGGTTGCCGGGAGTCAGGTCGAACGCGACCCAGCGCGCTTCTGCACCGGGGGCGAGCGTGTAGGTGCCGCGGTCTCGCGATGCGGGGGAGACGTCGGTGGTATCTACCTTCGACGTCGCAAGGGGCTTTGCGGGCTCGCGCGCCGAGACGAATAGGACCGCGACTAGCGGCACGAGGGCGAAAAGAGCGCGGCGCATGTGGCGTGGTCCGTAGCGGTTCGCCGGGGGCGTACAAGCGGTGCCCGGGACGGGGCTGCCCTGCGATACCGTATCTGCGGCCACCCGTGCTCCTGCACGGGTGGGAGCCCTTGGTTACGGGTGGTCGCTCCTGGGGACGAGCAGGACCATGCGACTGTCGGACGACGGACCTACAGGCACGCCTCTAGATACGCTTGGTCGAACCCGAACTGCTTGGCCTTTTCCAGCGTATACGGGCGAAGGCCCATCGACCGGTATTCGCCGACGATCTTCCCGTCCGCCGACTCGTCGAGATATTCGAACTTGAACAGCTCCTGCGTGACGATCACCGGGCCCTCCATGCCGATCACCTCGGTGATGTTGGTCACCCGGCGCGAACCATCGCGGAGGCGCTTCACCTGGATGATCAGCTCGACCGAATCGGCGATCTGGCGGCTGATGGCTTCCTTCGGCACCTTGATGTCGGACATCATCACCATGTTCTCCATGCGCGCCAACGCCTCGCGCGGGGAGTTGGCGTGGAGCGTGCACATCGACCCGTCGTGACCGGTGTTCATGGCGGCGAGCATGTCAAAACACTCGGAGCCACGAATTTCGCCCAGGATGATGCGGTCCGGGCGCATACGCAGCGCGTTCTTGACGAGATCGCGGATGCTGATCTCGCCCTGGCCCTCGAGATTGGCGGGGCGGGTCTCGAGCGGGAGCCAGTGCGGCTGCTGCAGGCGCAGCTCGGCCGCGTCCTCGATCGTCAGCACGCGCTCGCCGGGGTCGATCATCTTCGACAGCGCGTTGAGCATCGTCGTCTTGCCCGAGCCGGTACCGCCCGAGATGACGACGTTGAAGCGCGAAGCGCCCGCGATCTTCAGTGCGGTCGCCATCTTCGGCGACATCGACCCGAACCCCGCCATCATGTCGAGCGTGATCGGTTTCGCCGAAAACTTACGGATCGAGATCGCGGTACCGCGCAGCGACAGCGGCGGGACGATCACGTTGACGCGGGAGCCGTCCTTCAGACGCGCATCGGCGAGCGGCGAGGTCTGGTCGACGCGGCGGCCGACCGAATTGACGATGCGCTGCGCGATCTGGAACAGATGCTCCTCGTCGCGGAACTGAATGGGCGCGAGTTCGAGCTTGCCCTTGCGCTCGACATAGGTCTGGTCGGGGCCGTTCACCATGATGTCGGTGATGTTCGGATCCGCCAGCAATTCCTCCAACGGCCCGAGCCCGAGCAGTTCGTCGACCAGCACTTTTTCCAGCGCGAACTGTTCGCGGCGGTTGAGCGTCAGCTTCAGCTCGGCGAGCACTTCGCCGATGATCGGGCGGAATTCCTCGGCCAGCTCGTCCTTGTTGAGCGTCGCCGCCGCCTCGGGATCGACGCGTTCGAGCAGGCGCGGAAGGACCTGTTCCTTGATCTTGTGGATCGACTGTTCGAAGCCTTCGACGCGGCTGTTCCCGGCCTCGCCGCTCGCATTCTGGCGGTCCGACAGCCGCTGCATCGCGTCGATCTGGCCCGCGGGCATCATGCCGGCGCTGAAATCGTCGGTCTCGCCGGGCATCGGCAGCGAATCGATCGGCGGAAACTGAGCACCGCCTTCGAGGTCCGAGCGCGGAGTAGAGCCTCCCCCTTGCGTGGAGCCCCCCTGAACTGGGCCCCCCTGCATAGGACGGGCGACACCGAAGGCGGGCCGGCCCGATTGTCCACCGCTCATGCCGTTACGACGCCCGAATGCGCTCATGTCTAAATCCCTGGAAACGTGTGGTCCGGGGTAGGCGCGGAGGGTTGATAATTGACTAACCAAGTCTGGAAGCGAAACTTGCTCGAACCCAGGCACGCTGTCCGCTCCGTCGCGGCGAGGGTTGATCGTTGCGCATAACTCCCCGAAGACCGGTGCATGATCCGCCTGCTGCTTCTCCTCGCGCTGACTTTCGGGTTGGCGAGCTCGGCCTCGGCCGACGACATCGCTGCCGCCGGGCGTGGCGTGGTGCGCGTCGTGACGATCGCGGTGGTCGACGACCAGGTGGTCGGCTTCGGCCATGGCAGCGGTTTTGCGATCGCGCCCAACCGGATCGTCACCAACGCGCACGTCGTCGATCTCGCCGAACGCTACCCCGACAACGTGGTCGTCGGGATCGTGCCGACCGAGGGCGACAAATCGTACCAGGGCAAGGTGATCGCGTATGATTCGCAGCGCGACCTGGCACTGATCGAGTTCAGCGGCGCGCGCCTGCCGCCGAGCGCGCTGTACACCGGGCCGATGAGCGAGGGTGACGCGGTGGTGTCGCTCGGCTTCCCCGGCAATGTCGACCTGGCGACCGCGCGGTCGGCAGCGGATTATATCCGGCCGATGACGCCGGTACGGTCGGAGGGCGTGCTGTCGGGCCGCCGCGCGCTCAGCAACGTCGAGGTGCTGCTCCACACCGCCAGCATCGCGCGCGGCAATTCGGGCGGGCCTCTGCTCGATCGCTGCGGGCGCGTGATCGGCGTGAATTCGGCGATCACGCGCGGCGAAGACGGCGATTCGACGTTCGGCTTTGCGATCGCGGATACCGAGCTGGCAGGGTTCCTGCGCGACGCGAAACAGCCCTATGCCTCGATCGGCACGGGCTGCACCTCGATCGAGGACCGGTTGCGGCAGGATAGCGACGCCGATGCGCGCGCGACGGCCGATGCGGCCTCGGCCAAGCGCGACGCGGCGACGCAGGATGCGATGGCGCGCGAGGTCGCGGTCGAAAAGGCGCGGACCGAGGCCGGCCGCGCGCGGGAAAACGTGATGGCGCTGGCCGGGCTGTTGCTGGTCGCAGGCGCGCTTGTGATCGGGACCGCAGGCCTGCTCGAATCGCGCGGCCAGCGGCGGCAGGCGATCTGGGCGGTGTCGGTCGGCGGGGTGGCGGTGCTCGTCGCGATCATCGTGTTCGTGTTGCGGCCCTCGGGCGAGGTCGACGTGCCCGTGTCGGCGCTGCCAAAGTCGCGGATCTCGACGCCCGATGCCGCGCTCGGCAAGCTGGTGTGTAGGCTGATCCCCGAGCGCAGCCGGATCACGATCTCGTCGAGCGACGACGTGCCGATCGAGTGGGGCGCGAAGGGCTGCGTGAACGGCAAGACGCAATATGTCGGCGCGAACGGCCGCTTTGACCGCGTGCTGGTGCCGGACAATGAGCAGACCGTGTCGGTGCTGTCGTTCGATCCGGCGACGCGGGTCTATGCGAACACGCGGTACCTGCTGTCCGCGGCGGACATGGAGGCGGCGCGCAAGGCGCGGGGTGTCGTGCCCAATGTGTGCCGGATGGACGACGCCGCGATCGCGCGACTGGCGGGTCAGCAGGCGGCGATCCGCGCGGTGCTGCCGCCGCTGCCGAACGAGAAGCTCGTCTATCGGTGCGCGGCGCCGCGCTGATCCAAAATCAACGGTTTGCCGCTCGGCAAGCCGGGGGAAGCGTGGCAGGATGATCGCATCACGAGGGGGCTGGCATGCGACGGACGGGGCTGAACGCGGCGATACGATTGGGCTTGGGGTGTGCGGCGGGCTTCGGTGCCATCGTCGCGGCGGCACCCGCGTCGGCGAAGTGGATGCGGGCGACGTCCGACCATTTCGTCATCTATGCCGATCAGTCGCCGGCCGAGCTGGAAAAGATGGCGACCCGGCTCGAACGCTTCGACGGCGCGATCCGCTATCTGCATCGCACGCCCGAGGCGGCCGGCGCGAAGGGCACGAATCGCGTCACCGTGTATGTCGCGAGCGACGTGGCCGCGATCCGCAAATTATCGGGCGATAAGACTATCGCGGGCTTCTACCTCCCGCGCGCCAGTGGATCGGTCGCGTTCACGCCGCGCACCGGCGATACCGGCGGGATGCCGCAGATCGTGCTGTTCCACGAATATGCGCATCACTTCCTGCTCGGCAATTACGCCGCGGCCTATCCGGGCTGGTTCTCCGAAGGCTATGCCGAGTTCGTCTCGACCGCCGGCTTCGAAAAGACCTATGTCCAGGTCGGAGTCGCCGCACAGCACCGCGCGTACAGCCTGTTGGAGGCAAAGCCGCTGCCCGCCGCCGCGCTGTTCGCGACCGGCCAGCGGATGACCGACGGGCAACGCGCCTCGATGTATGCGCGTGGCTGGCTGCTGACGCATTACATCATGTTCGATGCGGCGCGGGGAAAGCAGCTGAAAAGCTATCTGACCGCGCTGAACAGCGGCACGCCCAGCGTCGCCGCGGCGACCGCGGCGTTCGGCGACTTGCGCGCGCTCGACAAGGCGCTCGACGGCTATCTTCGCCAGTCGCGGATTCCGGGCTTGCGCATTCCCTATGAAAAACTGCCCGCGGTGACGGTCGAGGTGACGCCACTGTCGCCGGGCGCGGCGGCGCTGGTCGAGTTGCGAATGCAGTCGGAACGCGGCGTCAATCGCACCAATGCGCAGCCGATCTTCGCGCGCGCGGCAAAGATCGCGGCGACCTATCCGGACGACGCGGTGGTGCAGGGCTGGCTCGCGGAAATGGCCTATGACGCGGGCAAAGACAGCGAGGCGGAGGCGGCGGCGAACCGTGCGCTGGCCGCCGATCCGACATCGGCACAGGCGATGCTGTACAAGGCGCGCGTGCTGGTACGGCGCGCAGCCATGGCCAAGTCCAGCGACCCCGCGGTCTGGACGGCGGCGCGGCGCTGGATCGTCAAGGCGAACCGCCAGTCTCCCGACGATGCCGATGCGCTCCAGGTCTATTATGAGAGCTTTCGCGCCGAGGGCGCCAAGCCGTCAGCCGCGGCGATCGCCGGGATCAACCGCGCGCTCGAACTGGTGCCGCAGGATCCGTCGCTGCGGTTCGAGGTGGCGGCGCAGGCGATCCTCGATGGCGACAACGCCGCCGCCAAGACGGCGCTGCAGCCGCTCGCGTTCGACCCGCACCGGCCCGCCGACAATCCGGCGGCACGGCTGATCGCGATCCTCGATTCGGGCGCGACCGGGCCAGCCGCAATGCGCGCGCTTACCAAAGCCCAGGGCGAGACCGAGGGCGAAGCCGAGGGCGGCGGCGGCACCGCACCGCCTGCTGCCGCGCCTTAGCGCTCCCGCGCGAGCCCCCTAGCGCTCCCGCGCCAGCCCCCTAGCGCTCCCGCGCGAGCAGCGCGCGTTTTCGGTCGAGGCCGTAAGCATAGCCGCCGAGCGCGCCACCGATGCGTTGCGCGCGGTGGCAGGGTATGACGATCAAGACCGGGTTCTGCCCGCACGCGCTGCCGGCGGCGCGGACCGCGGCGGGGCGGCCGGCCAGGGCGGCGAGTTCGCTGTAGGTGCGTGTCTCGCCGATCGGAATGGTCCGCAGCGCCTGCCAGACCGCTTCCTGGAACGCAGTGCCTCGCACGTCGAGCGGCAAGTCATGATCGCGCTCGGGCGATTCGACGGCCGCCACCACCTGTGCGGCGAGGTCTGCGAGCGCCGCGTCGCCCGGCTCGATCGCGGCGTTGGGGAAGCGGCGGCGGAGTTCGTCGGCGTCTTCGTCGAACGATACGCGGCAGAGACCCTTGTCGGTAGCGGCGACGAACAGCGCGCCGAGGCTTGTGTCCGCGGTAGTCCAGCGGATCGTCACGCCTTCGCCGCCGCGGGCCCAGGCGCTGGGGGCCATGCCGAGCCGTTTAGCGTCCGCCTCGTAGAACCGGCTGGGGGCGGAATAGCCGGCGTCGTAGATCGCTTCGGTCACGGTCGAGTCCTCCGATAAGGCGTCGCGCGCTCGCCCGGTGCGCAGGGCCCGTGCGTAGGCGGCGGGGGTGACGCCGGTGGCGCGCTTGAACAGGCGGTGGAAATGATGCGGCGCGTAGCCGACCTTGCCGGCGACCGCGTCGAGCGAGAGGCGGTCCTCGGCGGCTTCGAGCAATGCGATTGCGGCGGCGACGGCGATCCGGTCGCGACCGACTTCGTCCGGGATGCAGCGCAGGCACGCGCGGAAGCCGGCGGCGCGGGCGCTGGCGACGTCGGGATGGAAGGTGACGTTCTCGCGCTTGGGGTGGCGCGCCGGGCAGCTCGGCTTGCAGTAGATGCCGGTGGTCTTCACGGCGACGACGAACCGGCCATCCCACGCCCGATCGCGGCGCTCGAATGCGATCCAGGCGGCGTCGTCGTCGAGTGCGGGGGCGATAGTCATGCCGCGGTTATAGGCGCTCGCCGTGGCCGCGCATCCCGTGGCTTGCGGTCAAACAGCGGAGCCATTGGCGCGGCCAGCTGTTCTTGTCTGCATCACCTTAAAGAAAGACGTCTCATGGCCACCGACACCCCCGTCTGGTTCATCTCCGGCTGCTCGACCGGGTTCGGGCGCGAGCTTGCCAAGCTGGTGCTCGCGCGCGGTTGGCGTGCGGTCGTCACCGCGCGCGATGCGGCGCGGGTCGCCGATCTCGCGGACGGGTTGGAGGATCGCGCCCTGGCGGTAGCGCTCGACGTGACCGATCAGGCGCAGATCGACGATACGGTCGCGCAGGCCAAGGCCAAGTTCGGGCGGATCGACGTGCTCGTGAACAATGCGGGCTATGGCTATCAGGCGTCGATCGAGGAGGGCGACGACGCCAAAATCCGCGCGCAGTTCGATGCGAACGTGTTCGGGCTGTTCGCGATGACCCGCGCGGTTCTGCCGATTCTACGCGCGCAACGGAGCGGGCATGTCATCAACATCACCTCGGTCGCCGGGTTGGTCGGGTTTCCGGGCTCGGGTTATTATGCCGCATCGAAGCATGCGGTGGAGGGCTTCTCCGACTCGCTGCTCGCCGAGGTTGCGCCGCTGGGGATTCGGGTGACGTGCGTGGAGCCGGGGCCGTTCCGCACCGACTGGGCGGGGCGCTCGCTCAAGCAGACGCCGGTGGCGATCGCGGATTATGCCGAGACGGCGGGCAAGCGGCTCGACGGCACGCGCGAGATCAGCGGGACGCAGGCGGGTGACCCGGTGCGCGCGGGCGAGGCGATGATCGCGCTGACCGAGGATGCGAACCCGCCGCGACATCTGGTGCTGGGACGCTGGGGGTATGAGGCGGTGGTGGAGAAGATGGCGGCGCGGTTGAAGGAGATCGAGGCGTACAAGCAGGAGAGCTTGGGCGCGGATTTTCCGGAGGGGTGAGGGCCGAGGACCTGCGGCGCAGTGTTTCCCCGCGGAGGCGGGGACCCAGCCTGGGCTCCCGCCTTCGCGGGAGAACAAGGGAGAAGGGCTGCCTCCGCGTTCGTAGCGCTGTTGTGCCGAGGCACTCTGCTCTCTGCTGGGCACCGAGCGTTCTCCCTGGAGCACCACCCCGGCGAAGGCCGGGGCCCAATTGGGAGACGTCGCTGATAAGTGGCGGCGTTCCATTACGATCACCTTTCCAATTGGGCCCCGGCCTTCGCCGGGGTGGTGTGGTTATTGGAAACGCGGCTAACCTCAGCCCCCATTCGCGCGGAACAGCTCCAACGTCCGCGCCTTCGCCAAATCCGCGCTCGGCTCGTGATAATCCTTCCGCCGGTCCGAATTGAAGCCGTGGCCCGCCTCGTAGACGTACACCGTCGCATTCGGCCAATCCTTGGCGATGACCTGTTCGACGCCGTCCATCGGGATGCCGTGGTCGTGGCGACCGAAGTGGAGGATGACCGGGACCTTGGGTTCCTCGTCCGCTGCGGCCGGGATCATGCTGCCATAATAGCCGCTCGCCGCCGCGACTCCGGTGAGCTTGGTCGAGGCGAACCAGGCGACCGAGCCGCCATAGCAATAGCTGACGACGAACACCGGGCCGGCGGGCGCCAGCGTGTCGATGCAGGTCTGGACGTCCCTCGACGAAAGTTCGAACGGGTGGAGCTGCCGCGCGAGTTCGATACCGCGCGCCAGGCCGTCGCCCGAATAGTCCGCTTCGAAGCCGGGATGCTCGCGGTCGAAAAGGGCTGGCGCCAGCACTTCATAGCCGTCGGCGGCGTAGTCGTCGCACAGGTCGCGGATATGGTCGGTGACGCCGAAGATCTCCTGAACCAGGACGAGCCCGCCGCGGCGCTCGCCGATCGGCTGCGCATGATAGACCGCGACGGTCGCACCGTCGGACATCGTCATCGTTTCCATCGTGCCGGTCATTCTCTTGTCCTCGTCGATTGGTCGTGTCGCCCGCCCAATACCGTCATTCCCGCGGAGGCGGGAACCCATAGTGGCAGGCCGTGCCGTGAAAGCGCCGGGGTCGTAGGATATGGATCCCCGCCTTCGCGGGGATGGCGTACGAGGAGCGGTCGCCCCGACGCGAATGACAAAACAGTCACAAACCCGCGCCGCCGACCCCCCCGCCGGGTTGCCAATGCGGGAACCCGATGCTACCCGCGCCGCGTCCCATGAAGAGGTGCTTTCGCGCCCTCTTCCCCCATGGGGCGATTATATTTCGGTTCCAGGCGAGGATTCAAAGGTCCGTGGAGACAATTCCCGGTAACGTCGGCGGCGCTATCCAGGCGAGCTTAGGTGGGCGGTACGCGCTTGCCCTGTTCGAGCTGGCGCGTGATGCCAAGACGATCGACACGGTCGAATCGAGCCTTTCGCGCGTCCGTGATGCGCTTGCGGAATCCGCGGACTTCCGCAACCTTACGAGCAGCCCGATGGTCTCGCGCGGCGCGGCGGTTAAGGCGGTCCTCGCGGTCGCCGATGCACTCGGCGTCGATGCGACCACGAAGAGCTTCCTTGGCGTCCTTGCCGAGAACCATCGCCTCGGCGCGCTGCCCAAGATCATCAAGGCGTTCCGCACGCTGGCCGCGCAGCATCGCGGCGAGATCGCCGCCGAAGTGACCTCGGCGCATCCGCTGAGCGACGAGCAGGTGATCGAGCTGAAGCAGCAGCTGCGCCAGCGCGTCGGCCGTGACGTTTCCGTCGACCTCAGCGTCGACCCATCGCTGCTGGGCGGACTCGTCGTCCGCGTCGGCAGCCAGATGATCGATTCGTCGATCAAGACCCGTTTGAACACGCTCGCGCAGGCGATGAAAGGCTGACCATGGATATTCGCGCCGCAGAAATCTCGAAGATCATCAAGGATCAGATCGCCAATTTCGGCACCGAGGCCCAGGTCAGCGAGACCGGCCAGGTGCTGAGCGTCGGCGACGGCATCGCGCGCATCTTCGGCCTCGACAACGTCCAGGCGGGCGAGATGGTCGAATTCTCGAACGGCGTGCAGGGCATGGCGCTCAACCTCGAGGCCGATAACGTCGGCGTCGTGATCTTCGGGAGCGATTCCGAGATCAAGGAAGGCGACATCGTCAAGCGCACCGGCACGATCGTCGACGTGCCGATCGGCAAGGAGCTGCTCGGCCGCGTGGTCGACGGTCTCGGCAACCCGATCGACGGCAAGGGCCCGATCCACACGACCGAGCGCAGCCGCGTCGAGGTCAAGGCACCGGGCATCATCCCGCGCCAGTCGGTCAGCGAGCCGGTCCAGACCGGCCTGAAGGCAATCGACGCGCTCGTCCCCGTCGGCCGCGGCCAGCGCGAGCTGATCATCGGCGATCGCCAGACCGGCAAGTCCGCCGTCGCGATCGACGCGTTCATCAACCAGAAGATCGCCAACGCCGGCGACGACGAGTCGAAGAAGCTGTATTGCGTCTATGTCGCGATCGGCCAGAAGCGCTCGACGGTCGCACAGCTGGTCAAGACGCTCGAAGAGAATGGCGCGATGGAATATACCATCGTCATCGCCGCGACCGCGTCGGACCCCGCACCGCTTCAGTATCTCGCGCCCTACACCGGCGTCGCGATGGGCGAGTATTTCCGTGATCGCGGCATGCACGCGCTGATCTGCTACGACGATCTGTCGAAGCAGGCCGTCGCCTACCGCCAGATGTCGCTGCTGCTGCGTCGTCCGCCGGGCCGTGAAGCCTATCCGGGCGACGTGTTCTATCTCCACAGCCGTCTGCTCGAGCGTGCGGCGAAGATGTCGGACGCGAATGGCGGCGGATCGCTGACCGCGCTGCCGATCATCGAGACGCAGGCGGGCGACGTTTCGGCGTACATTCCGACCAACGTGATCTCGATCACCGATGGCCAGATCTTCCTCGAGACCGACCTGTTCTTCTCGGGCGTGCGTCCGGCGATCAATGTCGGCCTGTCGGTGTCGCGCGTCGGCTCTGCGGCCCAGACCAAGGCGATGAAGAAGGTGTCGGGCTCGATCAAGCTCGAGCTCGCGCAGTACCGCGAGATGGCGGCGTTCGCGCAGTTCGGGTCGGATCTCGATGCGTCGACGCAGAAGCTGCTCAACCGTGGCGCGCGCCTGACCGAGTTGCTCAAGCAGGCGCAGTTCTCGCCGCTGCCGTTCGAAGAGCAGACCGTGTCGATCTTCGCTGGCACCAGCGGCTATCTCGACAAGGTGCCGGTCGCCGACGTGACCCGCTACGAGCAGGCGCTGCTGGCCGACATGCGTGCGAACCATGCCGACGTGCTGACGCTGATCCGCGATACCCGCGATTTGGGTAACGAGGCGAAGGACAAGCTGAAGGCAGCGCTCGAGGCGTTCGCGAAGACGTTTGCGTAAGTAAGACTCCCTCTCCCCTGCGGGGAGAGGGTTGGGGTGAGGGGCTGTACCGGGCATTGCGCGTCGCAACTGCCCCTCACCCCGGCCCTCTCCCCGACGGGGAGAGGGAGCAGCACGCAAAAACCCGAGTCTCTCTTTGAGGGGCGAGGGAGCAGGAAGAGACGATGGCATCACTTAAGGCCCTCAAGATCCGCATCGGCTCGGTGAAGTCGACGCAGAAGATCACCAAGGCGATGAAGATGGTCGCCGCTGCGAAGCTGCGCCGTGCGCAGGACGCGGCGGTCGCCGGGCGTCCCTATGCCGAGCGCCTCGAAGCGATGATGGCGAGCCTGGCGGGCCGCGTCGGCATCGCGCCGGGCGCGTCGCCGCTGCTGGCGGGCACCGGCAAGGACCAGGTCCACCTGATCGTCATCGCGACGTCGGAGCGTGGCCTGGCCGGCGCGTTCAACACCAACATCGTCCGTGCGGCACGTCGCAAGGCCGAGGAGCTGGTCGCGGCGGGCAAGACCGTGAAATTCTATGTCGCCGGCAAGAAGGGGCGCGTGATCAAGCGTTTCTTCCCGAACGACATCCTCGCCGATCACGAGATGGCACAGATCAAGAAGCTGGCGTTCAGCGACGCGCAGGAAATCTCCGAGGACCTGATCAAGCGCTTCGGCGAGGGCCAGTTCGACGTCGCGCATCTGTTCTATTCGAAGTTCGTGTCGGCGCTGGTGCAGATCCCGACCGGGATCCAGATCGTGCCCGTGCCGCTATCGACGGTTCCAGGCGCAGAGGCGAAACCCAACGCGCCGGCCGAAGCCGTGACCGAGTATGAGCCGGACGAGGAGGCGATCCTCGCCGACCTGTTGCCGCGCAACGTCGCGATCCAGATTTTCCGCGCGCTGCTCGAAAACGCGGCGTCGGAGCAGGGCTCGCGCATGAACGCGATGGACAACGCCACGCGCAATGCCGGCGACATGCTCACGCGGCTGTCGATCCAGTATAACCGCACGCGTCAGGCCGCGATCACGACCGAGCTGGTCGAGATCATCTCGGGTGCCGAAGCGCTGAAATGAAGCTCGCGGTCGCCTTGACCCTGACTGCGATGCTGGCGGGCTGCGGCAAGCCGGCCCCGTCGGTGCGCGAGCAGGAGGCGGCGCAGGCTGCGTCCGTCGCGACGCTGTCGGGCTGGGACCGTTTGTTCGCCTCCCCGCAGGAGACGATCGGCGCGATCAACCAGGCGGGCTTCGCGCTCGGCGACTATGCGGCAAAGGACGGTGGCTTCACGGCGACCGGCCAGCCGCGGATGTTCTCCAATTCCAACGCGGCCAAGCCCAACACGACTGCGGTCGTCGTTGCCGGCAAGGCCGCGGCGGCGATCGATACCGTGACCTATGCGCTGACGCTGACCGACCCGGTCGACGCCACGACCGCCCGGATGCGGCTCGCGCAGACCGTCGGCGAGTTTCTGGGGCGCTTCAAGATCAAGGCGTCGCCCGATCTGTTGCGCGCGATCCGCCTCGGCAAACCGCTCGACGCGGCGCCTGCCAAGGTCGCGCTCGTCCCTGCTACCAACGGTGCGCCCGCGCGCATCGACGTGACTTTTACCCGTTCTCCGGCTACCAGCCCGGCCAACAGCAAGACCCAAGGATAGTGTGATGGCAACCGCCGCTGAAGCAATCCGCCCTACCGAGGGCGCCACGAACAACACCGGCCGCATTTCGCAGGTGATCGGTGCCGTCGTCGACGTGCATTTCCCCGACAATTTGCCCGCTATTCTGTCGGCGCTCGAAACCGACAATAACGGCAACCGGCTCGTGCTCGAAGTCGCGCAGCATCTCGGCGAGAACACCGTTCGCACGATCGCGATGGACGCCACCGAGGGTCTGACCCGCGGCCAGACCGTCACCGACACCGGCTCGCAGATCCGCGTTCCGGTCGGCCCGAAGACGCTCGGCCGCATCCTCAACGTCATCGGCGAGCCGATCGACGAGCGCGGTCCGGTCGGCGCAGAAACGACCGCCCCGATCCATGCCGCCGCACCGCTGTTCGTCGACCAGTCGACCGAGAGCGCGATCCTGGTCACCGGCATCAAGGTCATTGATCTGCTCGCACCGTATGCAAAGGGCGGCAAGATCGGCCTGTTCGGCGGCGCTGGCGTCGGCAAGACCGTGCTGATCCAGGAACTGATCAACAACATCGCCAAGGGTCATGGCGGCACCTCGGTGTTCGCGGGCGTCGGCGAGCGTACCCGTGAGGGCAACGATCTGTACCACGAGTTCCTCGACGCGGGCGTCATCGCCAAGGATGCCGACGGCAATCCGCAGTCGGAAGGCTCGAAGGTCGCGCTCGTGTTCGGCCAGATGAACGAGCCGCCAGGCGCGCGTGCGCGTGTGGCGCTGTCGGGCCTGACGATCGCCGAATATTTCCGCGACGTTGAGGGCCAGGACGTGCTGTTCTTCGTCGACAACATCTTCCGCTTCACGCAGGCGGGCGCAGAGGTGTCTGCACTGCTCGGTCGCATCCCGTCGGCGGTGGGCTATCAGCCGACGCTGTCGACCGACATGGGCGCGTTGCAGGAGCGCATCACGTCCACGAACAAGGGCTCGATCACCTCGGTTCAGGCCGTGTACGTGCCGGCCGACGATCTTACCGATCCGGCCCCGGCAACGTCGTTCGCGCATCTCGATGCGACGACCAACCTCAACCGTGCGATCTCGGAGCTGGGCATCTACCCGGCGGTCGATCCGCTCGATTCGACCTCGCGTCTGCTCGAGCCCCGCGTCGTCGGTCAGGAGCATTACGACACCGCGCGTGCGGTCCAGTCGACGCTGCAGAAGTACAAGTCGCTGCAGGACATCATCGCGATTCTCGGCATGGACGAGCTGAGCGAGGAAGATAAGCTAACCGTGCAGCGTGCGCGGAAGATCCAGAAGTTCCTCAGCCAGCCGTTCCACGTCGCCGAGGTCTTCACCGGCATCAGCGGCAAGTTCGTCCAGCTCGAAGACACGGTCCGCTCGTTCAAGGCGGTGGTCGAGGGCGAATATGATCACCTCCCCGAGGCGGCGTTCTACATGGTCGGCGGGATCGACGAAGCCGTCGCCAAGGCCGAGAAGATGGCCGCCGAAGCGTAAGCTTATCCAGCTCCCTCTCCCCTCTGGGGAGAGGGTTGGGGTGAGGGGCCGCCACGAGCGCCATTGCCCGGAACTGCCCCTCACCCCGACCCTCTCCCCGGCGGGGAGAGGGAGAAGGTTACAAGACATGCTGCATTTCGAACTCGTCACGCCAGAAAAGCTCGTCCGGTCGGAGGAGGTCTATATGGTCGTCGTCCCCGGCACCGAAGGCGATTTCGGCGTGCTGGAAGGCCATGCGCCGTTCATGTCGACGGTCCGCGATGGCGGCGTGCAGATATACCGCACGCAGAACGGCACGCCCGAGACGATCGCGATCCAGGGCGGGTTCGCCGAGGTCAACGCCAAGGGCCTGACGGTGCTGGCCGAGCACGCGGGCGAGTAAGCTTACCCCCCCAGCTGAAATAAGATTTGTTTCCCCGCGAAGGCGGGGATCCAGTCTGGGCACCCGCCTTCGCGGGTGAACACGCTCCTTTTGCACTTCTACCACGCCGGCGAAGGCCGGGGCCCAATTGGAGAGGTCGCAGTAACGAAGCGCAACGCGTATCATCTGCGTTCACCAATTGGGCCCCGGCCTTCGCCGGGGTGGTGTCTATTCGGCACTCGCTGATGTCGGCTTCGCTACAGAAAATTATACGGGTCGACGTCCACCGTCACCCGCGCCTTGGACGGCCAGTCCAGTTTCCCCAGCCATTCGCGGATGACATCCTGCACATCCAGCGCCCGCCGCGCATGGACGAGCAGCCGGTACCGATGCCGTCCGCGCAGCATCGCCAGCGGCGCCGGGGCAGGCCCATAGACCTGCATCCCGTCAACCTCGGGCGCACTCCGCCCGACCAGCCTCGCGATCTCGTGTGCGCATTTCTGGTCCTCCGACGACACCACGATCGCCGCGTAGCGTCCGAACGGCGGTGCGCCCGCATCCCGGCGTGCCTCCGTCTCCGCCGCGTAGAACGCATCCGCATCGCCGGTGATCAACGCCTGCATGACCTGCGCGGCGGGGCTGTGCGTCTGGATGAACACGTGTCCGGGCTTCTCGCCGCGCCCGGCACGCCCCGACACCTGGCGGATCTGCTGAAAGGTGCGTTCCGCCGCGCGCAGATCGCCGCCGTCGAGCCCCAAGTCGGCATCGACCACGCCGACCAGCGTCAGGTTGGGAAAATGATATCCCTTCGTCACGAGCTGCGTGCCGACGACGATGTCGATATCGCCCGCCTCCATCCGTCCGACGAATTCTGCGGCCTTGGCGGGGGACCAGATCGTGTCCGACGTCACGACCGCGGTCTTCGCCTCGGGGAACAGCGCGGTCACCTCGTCGGCGATGCGTTCGACGCCGGGCCCGCACGCAACCAGCGTATCCTCGCCCTTGCACTCGGGGCAGACGCGCGGCGTCGGTTCGGCATGGCCGCAATGATGGCAGGCGAGGCGGCTGGTCAGCCGGTGCTCGACCATCCACGCGGTGCAATTGGGGCATTGGAACCGGTGTCCGCAGGTCCGGCACAAGGTGAGCGGCGCATAACCACGCCGGTTGAGGAACAGCAGCGATTGTTCGCCCCGTGCCAGCGTCGCCTGCATCGCCTGAACCAGCTTCGGCGCGAGCCAGCGGCCGCGTTCGGGCGGGTCCTTGATCAGGTCGATTGGCTCGATCGTCGGCATCTCCGCGACGCCGAACCGGCCGGGCAGCTTCAGCTCGGCATAGCGCCCGGTCGCGACCTGTTGCCGCGTCTCGATCGCCGGCGTAGCGGAGGCGAGGATGACTGGGCATCCCTCGAACTTGCCGCGCATCACCGCGACGTCGCGCGCGTGATAATGCACGCCCTCTTCCTGCTTGAAGCTGGTCTCATGCGCCTCGTCGACGACGATCAGCCCAAGGTCGCGGTAGGGGAGGAACAGCGCCGAGCGGGCACCGACCGTCACCAGCGCCTCGCCACTCGCGATCGCGCGCCACGCGCGGCGGCGCTGGGTCGAGCGGAGTCCCGAATGCCACGCCACCGGCTCGCACCCGAACCGGTCGTGGAAGCGCTTGAGGAACGGTTCGGTCAGCGCGATCTCGGGGAGCAGGACGAGCGTCTGCCGGCTGTCGCGGATCGCCTGCGCCACCGCCTCGAAATACACCTCGGTCTTGCCCGACCCGGTGACGCCGTCGAGCAAGGTCGGGTGGAACGCGTGCTCGGCAACGCCCGCGACCAGCGCATCCGCTGCTGCCCGCTGATCTTCGGACAGGATCGGTTCGTGATGTACCGGGTCAGGAATGGGGTAGGGGCTGTCGATGCTAACCTCGACCGCCTCGATCGCGCCGACCTTCACCAGCCCGCGGATCACCGCGTCGCTGACTTCGGCGAGCGTGGCGAGTTCGCGGATCAGGCCCTGGCGGTCGCCGATCCGCTCCAGCGCCTGTTCGCGTTGCGGCGTGAGGCGGGGCGGCACGACGCCGGTCGCCCGGTATTCGACGGCCGTCCGCGCACCCTCCAGCGCCGAGGTCGACGCCAGCGTCATCCGCAACACCGACGCCGCGGGCGCGAGATAATAATCCGCCGTCCACTCGACCAGCCGCCGCAGCGGCTCCCCAAGCGGCGGCACGTCGGCGACCGCCAGCAGGTTGCGCAACCGGTTGTCGCCGACCTCCGCATCGGACGGCATCCGCTCCGCCTCCCACACCACGCCGAGCAACTGCCTTGGCCCCAGCGGCGCGACGACGATCGAGCCCGGCCCGACCTCCATGCCCTGCGGCACGCGGTAGTCGAGCGGCCCGAGGGCGGCGGTGAGGATCAGGACACGGGCGCGGGACGACATCGGACCCGTATATGGGGACAGTTCGCGCCTGCGTGAACCGTCTATCCCATGGTGCGCGTCGACCGGCTCAGGCGGCGGAGCGACGGTCCGAGCGCCGTCGCTCGCCGACCCGTGCGCGCTTCGCCTGATACAGGATCGTGTCGGCCCGGTGTACGAAGTCGCGGATCGAGTGACAATCGGCGGCCAGTGCGGTGATCCCCACCGTACCGGCGCTTATCATCGCCAGTCCGTGCGAGGCGATCGGGAAACGCAGCGCTTCTTCCAGCCGCAAGGCGAGATGGGCTTGCCCCTCGACCAGTCCCGGATCCTCGATCAGCACGCCGAATTCGTCGCCGCCGAGGCGCGCCGCAAAGCTGTTCTTCAGCCAGGGCGACTGCAAGACCCGGCCGACCCCGCGCAAGACGTCGTCGCCCGCGGTATGGCCGAGCGTGTCGTTGATCGCCTTGAACCCATCGAGATCGACGAGCGCGAGCAACAGCGGCGTACCCTTGGCATGCGCCCGCGTCATCGCCGCATCCAGCGCCCGGTCGAACGCCGCGCGATTGGCGATTCCGGTCAGCGCATCGGTATCGGCCGATCGGCGCAGTGTCGTTTCCAGCGCGTGGCGCTGGGTGACGTCCTGAAAGACGCCGACCAGGGCAACCGGGTGGCCTGCCGAACTCTCCAGTTCGCCCATGACCCGGACGCGGCGCGGTTCGCCGTCCGCCGTCGTGGAATCGACCTCGATATCGAACGGGGTCCCCGTTTCCTTCGTGCGCTCCAACGCCGCGAGCACCATGTCGCGCGCGTGACGGGGATAGAAACCCATCGCGGTGCGCAGGTCGGGTTTCGCCGCGATCGGGAGGCAGTGGATATGGTAGACGCCTTCCGACCAGTCGAGATCGGTGTAATCCAGCGACAGGCGCCACGAACCGATCGCCGCCATGCGCTCGGCCTGGCGAAAGATGCGGTCCTGGCGTGCGAGTATGGCGGCCTGTCGATCTGAATTGATGGCGATCGCGATCGCCTTCCTGGCGGCGGCGCGGGCGGTGATCGCAGTCTCGGCAAGCTTGGCGATATGCGTGAGCGTCCGACGTCCCGCATCGTTCAGGCTTCGGGGGGCCGAATCGATGACGCACACCGTCCCGATCGCATGCCGATCGCCGCGATCGTCGGTCGCGTGGATCGGTGCGCCCGCATAGAACCGCGCGCCGGCCGCGACCGCGACCGACGGGTTTTCCTCGAACCGAACGTCGCGCGCGAGATCCTCGATGACGAGCGGCTCGTCGCCGCGAATCGTATAGTCGCACATCCCGATATCGCGACGGATTTCGCCGCGCTCGCACCCGACCGCCGCCTTGATCCAGAGCCGGTCGCGGTCGACCAGCGTCAGCAGCGCGATCCGGCAATCCAGCATTTCCGCCGCGAGCGCCACCAGCGCATCGAATTCATGCTCCGGTTCGCTGTCGAGCAGCGCCAGCGCGTGAAGCGCGGCGACACGCCGGGTTTCATCGGTAAACATCTCGGTACTGAGATCGGCGGGCGACATGGATTCGATCTACCGTGCGAGAGTTAATTTTCTTTGCGCGTCTAACGCGTTACTGTCCACCGGATGAAATCATCCCCGGTCCTGTCATCGCCGGCGTCACCGGGCGTTCCGCTACCAGCGTCGATGCTATGGGCGGATCATCTCACGCGCGACCGTCGCCGGTCTGTACATACCGTGCGGGCCTATCGCGCCGCGGCGGAGCGGCTGACGGCATTCCTGATCAGGCATTGGGGCGCGCAAATCGATCGCGCCGCGCTGGCGCGGGTGACCGCGACGGACGTGCGCGCATACCTCGCGTATCGCCGCGACTCCGGTCTCGGCAACGCGTCGGCCGCGCGCGAATTGTCGGCGGTGCGCGGGTTTCTCAGCTGGGCGAACGCAGGCGTCGAGCAGCCGCGGATGCGGGGCCCCCGCGTGAAGGCCGGCGTGCCGCGACCGATCTCGCCCGCCGAGGCGATCGCTCTGGCCGAGGAGGTGGCGGACGACGCGGCCGAACCCTGGATCGGCGCGCGCGACTGGGCGGTGTTGTTGCTGCTGTACGGCGCCGGCTTGCGAATCGGCGAGGCGATGACCCTGACCGGCGATATCCTGCCGCTCGGCGAGACGATCCGGGTGACCGGCAAGCGCGCCAAGACCCGCATCGTGCCGCTGCTGCCGCAGGTGCGCCAGGCAATCGAGGCGTATGTCGCGCAGACGCCGTGGCCGATTGACCGCGAGGTGCCGCTGTTCCGCGGGGTGAAGGGCGGTCCCCTGTCGCCGGTGATGATCCGCCGAGCCGTGCAGGCGGCGCGCGCGCGGCTCGGGCTAGGCGACCGGACGACGCCGCATGCGCTGCGGCATAGTTTCGCGACTCATCTGCTGGGGCGGGGGGCCGACCTCCGCGCGCTCCAGGAACTGCTGGGGCATGCGAGCCTCAGTTCGACGCAGATCTATACGCAGGTCGATGCCGCGCACCTGATGGACGTGTACCGCAACGCGCATCCCCATGGCTGAGGCACGTCGCTACCCCTTCGGCTTCCAGGTGAGCACGCGCCAGCCATAGCCGATGAATATGAGGACGAATGTCCCCACCGCGACCGGGCCGACATAGCGGTCGAGTTCGGCGAAATGCGAGCCGAGCAGGATGCCGGCATAGGCAAGCACCGTGTTCCAGATCGCGCTGCCCGCCGCGGTCCAGATCACGAACTTCCAGATCGGCATGCAGGTCATGCCGGCGGGCAGCGAGATGACGGTGCGGAAGGTCGGCATGAAGCGGAACACGAACACCACCCAGCCGCCGTGCCTCATGAAGAACCGGTGGAGTTTCTCGACGTCGGACCATTCCATCGTCAGCCAGCGGCCGTGCCGCTCGACGAACGGCCGCAGGCGTTTGTAACCGATGTTGCGGCCGATATAATACCAGAAGTAGTTACCGATCACCGAGCCGACGGTGCCCCACACGATCAGCGGCACGACGCTCATGTCGCCGCGCGCGACCGCCATGCCGCCCAGTCCCATAATGACCTCGGACGGCACGGGGGGCACGATGTTCTCGAGCGCCATCAGCAGGAAGATGCCGAAATATCCGCCCCAGGCGATGAGATCGAGGATGAATTCGGTCATGGGTATCACTACTGCCGGGACGCCGGATGTGTTCCGTTGGCGGTTGCGGACTATTCCACCCCGGCGAAGGCCGGGGCCCAATTGGGGAACGTAGCCAACGGAGGACATCGCGCAATTACCGCGACCTTTCCAATTGGGCCCCGGCCTCCGCCGGGGTGGTAGTATTCCTACCGCGCCGCGACCTTTGCCTCGATCGCGTCCCAGATCATGGCCGACACATCCGTCCCGTCGAATTTCTCGATCGCGACGATCCCCGTAGGCGAGGTCACGTTGATCTCCGTCAGCCACTCGCCGCCGATCACGTCGATGCCCACGAACAACAACCCGCGCTTCTTCAATTCCGGCCCGAGCACGGCGCAGATCTCGCGCTCCTTGTCGGTCAGTTCGGTCTTTTCCGCCGAGCCGCCGACCGCGAGGTTCGAGCGGATCTCGCCTTCGCCCGGCAGCCGGTTGATCGCGCCCGCGACCTCGCCGTCGACCAGCACGATGCGCTTGTCGCCCTTGGCCACGTCGGGGAGGAACGCCTGCACCATGTGCGGCTCGCGCCACGTCATGTTGAACACCTCCATCAGCGCCGACAGGTTCGCACCGTCCGACTCGACCTTGAAGATCGCCTTGCCGCCATTGCCGTGCAGCGGCTTGATGACGATCGCACCGTGCTCGGCGAGGAACTTGCGCGCTTCGTCGAGCGAGCGCGTCACCAGCGTCGGCGGCATGAACTGCGGGTAATCGAGCACGAACACCTTTTCAGGTGCGTTCCGAACCTGCGCGGGGTCGTTGACGACCAGCGTCTTGTCGGCGATCCGCTCGAGCAGGTGCGTCGCGGTGATATAGCCAAGATCGAACGGCGGATCCTGCCGCATCAGCACGACATCGGCCTGGTCGCCGAGATCGAGGTTCACCGGCTCGCCCGCCGCATAATGGTCGCCGACGACGCGCTGGACGGTGACCGGATAGGCCTTCGCCCAGACATGGCCGTCGCGGTAGTTCAGGTCGTCCGCCGCGTACTGGTACAGCATGTGGCCGCGTGCCTGCGCCGTGAGCATCAGCGCGAAGGTCGAATCGCCGCCGATGTTGATACTGTCGAGCGGGTCCATCTGGACGGCGACGGTGAGGCTCATGCGTCTTCCTTCTATTCGGTCGAGCGCATGTAGGTGCGCGCGGGCGCGAAGTCATCCAGTGGCGTCAGCCCCGCGGATCACAATTTACCCCGTCATCCTGACGAAAGTCAGGATCCAGAGCCATGGGGGGATGCCCATAATTATCCTGGATCCTGACTTTCGTCAGGATGACGGAAAGTTCTTGGTGCTCGTGACGCCTCGATGACGGGCGGGTCACCCGATCCATGCATTCTCGATATGGCGCGGGCGCGTGCCGGGGGCGAGGAGGATGACGTCGACGCGGATGTCGTCGCCTGGCCCGGCGTATTTCGGCATCAGATATTCGGCCGCGGCGGCGACGCGCGCGAGGCGGCGCTCGTCGATCGCGAAGTCGAGTTCGGCGGCGGTGGCGCGGGTTTTGACTTCGACGAACGCGATCAGATTGCCTTTGCGCGCGATGAGGTCGACTTCGCCGGCGGGGGTGCGGACACGGCGGTCGAGAATGCTCCAGCCCTTGAGCCGCAGCCACCAGCCCGCGAGCCGTTCGCCGCGCCGACCGGCAGCTTCCGCAACTTGGCGGTCCTGCGTGTTCCCCTTCCGCTTGCGGGAGGGGCTAGGGGAGGGCGAGAGCGACACGTTCGTTGCATGCCCTCCCCCGACCCCTCCCGCAAGCGGGAGGGGAGATCAGGCCTTCGGCTTCAATTCCAGTGCCCGCGCATACAACGCCTTGCGATCCAGCCCGAGCTTCTTCGCCACCTCGCTCGCCGCCTGCCCGGTGGACAACCGGGTCAGCGCTTCGGCCAGCGCGGTGTCGCCATCCTCCTGGCTGGCCGGCGCAGCGTCGCCCGGCGGCGCGACGACGATCACGATCTCCCCCCGCGGCGGCGCATCGGCATAGCGCGCGGCGAGCGTCGACAGCGTGCCCGTCACCGCTTCCTCGAACTTCTTGCTGATCTCGCGAGTCACGGCCGCCTCGCGGTCGCCGAGCCCCTCGAGCAAAGCCGCCAGGCACGCGCCGAGCCGCGGCCCGGATTCGTACATCACCAAAGTAGCGCGGATCGTTGCGACCTCGGCAATCGCCTCTGATCGCGCATGCATCTTGGAGGGCAGGAAGCCGACGAACAGGAACCGGTCGGTCGGCAGTCCCGCCAGCGTCAGCGCGGCGACCGCGGCACAGGGCCCCGGAATCGTCACCACCAGATGCCCCGCGGCCCGCGCGTCGCGCACCAGCTTGAACCCCGGATCCGAGATCAGCGGCGTGCCCGCATCGGACACCAGCGCCACCGCCTGCGTCGCCATCCGCGCGATCAGCGCGGGCCGGACGCCCTCTGCACTGTGATCGTGATACGGCACCATCGGCGTCTTGGTGCCGACATGGCGGAGCAGCCCGGCGGTCACCCGGCTGTCCTCGACCGCGATCACGTCGGCGCGGCGGAGGATGTCGGCGGCGCGCGGCGAGAGATCGCCGAGATTGCCGATCGGGGTCGCGACGATGTAGAGGCCGGGATCAAGAAGAGGTTCAGGGTTCATGGGGACGGTCATGGCAGACGCAGCGACGATATCGCAACCGGCACGCATATTTGGGCGATGGGCGGTGCTTGCCGCGGCGTGTCTGCTGGGTGCGTGTCAGACGGTGGTTCCCCGCGGTCCGGTCGAGCCATCGCAGCAGCGTCCCACCGCCCGGCCCGCGGATCGTCCGACGATCGGCGTCGAGACCGGCATCCCGCGCGATGCCGAACGCAACCGCGTCGCGCTGCTCGTGCCGCTGTCGGGCAGCAACGCCGGGGTCGGCACGTCGATCGCCAACGCGACGATGCTCGCGCTGCTCGACACGCAGAACCAGCGCGTGCGGATCACCAATTACGACACCGCCACCGGCGCCGCCGCCGCCGCGCAGCGCGCGATCGCCGAGGGCGCGCAGCTGATCCTCGGGCCGCTGCTCGCCGACGACGTCCGTGCGGTTGCACCGATCGCCAAGGCAGCGGGCGTGCCGGTGCTGAGCTTCTCGAACGATCTCGGTGTCGCCGGCAATGGCGCGTATCTGATGGGCTATGTCCCGACCCAGTCGGTCGCGCGCGTCGTCGACTTCGCTAAGCAGCGCGGCGTCACCAACTTCGCGGGGCTCGTCCCCAACGGCCTGTACGGAGAGCGCGCCTCGACCGCGTTCCTGCGCGCAGTCGAAAGCGCGGGTGGCCAAGTCGTCTCGCTCCAGACCTATGCGCGCGGTCCCGGCGGCGTTTCCGGCGCCGTCACCCGGCTTGCAGCCAAGGCGCCCTATGACGCGGTGCTGATCGCCGACAGCGGCTCCAGCGCGGCGTCGGCGGCGGCGTTGGTCAAGCGCGGCGGCGGCGGCTCGACGCGGATCCTCGGCACCGAACTGTGGAATTCGGACGCCGGCATCGCCGCCAAGCCGGCGCTCAACGGCGCGTGGTATGCGAGCGTTTCCGATACGCTGTACCGCCAATATGCCGCCAAATACCGCGCACGGTTCGGCGCCGGGCCGTACCGCCTGTCGAGCCTCGGCTATGATTCGGTGCTGCTGACCGTCCGCATCGCCCGCGACTGGAAGCCGGGTACGTCGTTCCCGGTCAACCGCCTGCGCGACAGCGACGGCTTTGCCGGGATCGACGGTGCGTTCCGCTTCGGCAAGGATAACGTCGCCGAGCGCGCACTCGAGGTGAAGGAAATCCGTGGGGGCACGACCACGGTCGTGTCGCCGGCACCGAGCGGGTTCGAGAAGTAGCGTCCAAAACGCGATGGTGTTCTCCTGCGGACGCAGGAGTCCGGGGTAATGGCGTTCATCGCTTGTGATCTTGGGCTCCTGCTTTCGCGGGAGAACACGCATGAGCGACAATGGCGGGCGATTAAGCCGTCACGATCTCGGGCAGGATCGCGTCGAGCAGCAGCGCGCCGGCTTCGGTGACCCGCAACCGACCGGGCGTGTGTGCAATCAGGCCGAGGTCTTCGAGCCGCGCCACAGCCGCTAAGTCCACCGGTACCACGCCAGCGTTGAGCGCGGTGATCCGGTCGAGATCGACCCCTTCCGCCAGCCGCAACCCCATCAGCAACGCCTCGGTCGCGCGCATCGACGGGGTCAGCGGATCCTCGATTTCCATGCCGTGTCCGTTGCGATCGACTGCGGCCAGCCAGTTCTCCGGCTTTTTCCGGCGAACGGTCGCCAGGCCGCCGCGGCGGCCATGCGCACCGGGGCCGATGCCCGCGTAATCCTGGTAGCGCCAATAGGCCAGATTGTGGCGGCTCTCGGACCCCGGCCGCGCATGGTTCGACGTCTCGTAGGCGGGCAGGCCGGCGGCGGCAGTGTCGGCGCGCGTGGCCTCGAACAGGTCGGCGGCGCTGTCGCCATCGGGAATGACGATACGGCCTGCCAAGGCCTCTGTTGCAAAGCGCGTCCCGGGCTCGATCGTGAGCTGATACAGCGACAGATGCTCAGTGCCGAAGCTCAGCGCGCGGGCGAGTTCGGCGCGCCATTCGGCGAGGCGCTGGCCGGGAAGCGCGTAGATGAGGTCGAAACTCACCCGCGGAAACACGCTCTGCGCGGTTGCGAGCGCGGCTTGCCCCTCGTTCACGTCGTGCGCGCGGCCGAGGAATTTGAGTGCGGTATCGTCGAGCGACTGCAACCCCAGCGAGACTCGGTTGACGCCAGCGCTTGCCAGATCGGCGAACCGCGCGGCCTCGACGGAGGAGGGGTTGGCCTCCAGCGTGATCTCGATTCCCTCCGCGAACCCCCACGCTTTCTCCGCCGCGTCGAGCACCGCGGCGACGGTCGCGGGCGGCATCAACGAGGGCGTGCCGCCGCCGAAAAAGATCGACTGCAATTTACGCCCTCGCAGGACGCTCGCCTCGTGCGCGAGGTCCGTCAGCAGCGCGGCGCGCCACGCGGCCTGGTCCACCTCCTCGCGGACATGGCTGTTGAAGTCGCAATACGGGCATTTCGACACGCAGAACGGCCAATGGACGTACAAAGCGAGGTCCGATGCTGGACGAGCGCTGGGGCTTGGCGTTTCGAGGACGGGCATTATCTCGCGCATATGGTCGCACGCGGCGACGGAAGGAAGCGCTATGACGGGTTGGTGGGGTTTGGCGGTCGCGGCGGCATTGGCCGTGGCAGGCTGCGCGCAGGGGCCCGAGCGTGTCGTCGAGCGTCGCGACACCGAAACGCCGGCGCCGCGCGGCCCAAGCCTGCTCAAGGCGGCGATGATCGACGGCCACAATGCGGCGCGTGCTGCGGTCGGCGTGGCACCGTTGACGTGGAGCGACACGCTGGCGGCGACCGCCCGCGCCTATGCCGAACAGATGGCTCGGACGGGCAAGTTCGCGCACGCGCCACAACCGCAGGGCATGACGCGCGAAGGCGAGAATCTGTGGACCGGCACGCGCTATGCCTATGCGTACACCGAGATGATCGGCCACTGGGTCGCCGAACAGCGCGACTTCATCAACGTGCCGACCCCCGGGTTCAGCCGGACCGGCAAGGTCGAGGACGTCGCGCATTATACGCAGATCGTCTGGCGGGGTTCGACGCGGGTCGGCTGCGCGATGGCGAGCAACAGGACCGACGATTATCTGGTGTGCCGCTATTCGCCACCGGGGAATGTCTTCGGCGAAAAAGCGTATTAATCTAGATTAATCGCCGTTAAAATTGGTCGTACTTTCTTAAGCGATTCGAACCTAAGTTGCTTTAATGAATTCACTAAATCAGCCCGCGCCCCTTCGCCAAGGCGGCTGTTCCGGATGCCGCGACGGCGCTGGCCTGACCTTCGCCTTCTCGATGGCCTTCCAGCCGATCGTCGACGTGGAGACCGAAACCGTATTTGCCTACGAGGCCTTGGTGCGCGGTCCCGAGGGGCAGTCGGCCGCGAGCGTGCTGGGCCAGGTCGACGCGGCAAACATCTACGCGTTCGACCAGCAATGCCGGGTGCGCGCGATCGAGGCATCGGTAAAGGCGGGGCTGCTCGATACGCCCTCGCGACTGTCGATCAATTTCCTGCCGAACGCGGTCTATTCGCCGGCGGCCTGCATCCAGCTCACGCTGAAGACCGCAGGCGCGGTCGGCCTGCCGACCGATCGACTCATCTTCGAGTTCACCGAGAACGAGGAGATGCTCGATCCCGAGCATGTCGCGAACATCATCGCAACGTATCAGAAGATGGGGTTCGGCACGGCGCTCGACGATTTCGGCGCCGGACATGCCGGGCTCACCCTGCTCGCGCGGTTCCAGCCGGATATCATCAAGCTCGACATGGCGCTGATCCGCGACATCGACACGAGCCTGCCGCGGCGGATGATCGTCGAGGGGATGCTGCGGATGTGCACCGGGCTGGGGATCTCGGTGATCGCCGAAGGGGTCGAGACCGAAGGCGAGTTCACGACGCTGCGCGATCTGGGCGTGCGGTATATCCAGGGGTATCTGCTGGCGAAACCGGCGTTCGAGGCGCTGCCGGAGGTGACCTGGCCGATTCGGCGGAAACTGGCGGTCTGAGTACCCTCGTTTCGTCATCCAGACGAACGTCAGGATCCAGGGTCACAGGCGTTGCCCTTGATGGCTCTGGATCCTGACTTTCGTCAGGATGACGGGGTGCTCAGAATACCGCGGCTTCGAGCAGCTTGAACGCCTCGTTGCGGTGGCTGATCGCGTTCTTGGTCTCGTGGGGAAGCTCCGCATAGGTCTGGTCATGGCCGAGCGGCACGAACACGGGATCGTACCCGAATCCGACATTGCCACGCGGCGGCCAGACAAGCGTCCCGTCGGCACGCCCCTCGAACCATTCGACATGCCCATCAGGCCACGCCAGCGCGAGCACGCTGACGAAATGCGCGGCCCGGCTTGCCTCCGGGCCCTTGGCGCTGACGGCGTCCTCGACCTTCTGCATCGCCATGTTCCAGTCGCGACCGGTCGGCGTTTCGGCCCAGTCGGCGGTGTAGACGCCCGGATCGCCGCCGAGCGCATCGACGCACAGCCCGCTATCGTCCGCGAGCGCCGGATAACCCGACAGATCCGCAGCCGAGCGCGCCTTCAGTTCGGCATTGGCGAAGAACGTCGTTCCCGTCTCGACCGGCTCGGGCAGGTCGAGTTCGGCGGCCGACACGACCTCGAGCCCGCGGCCTTCCAACAACGCGGCGATCTCGCGGATCTTACCCTTGTTGTGGCTGGCGATGACCAGCTTGCCGGGGGCGAGCTTGCGGATCGCCTGCGGCTCTTTCCCCTCACCGCTCACTTGGCGACGGCTTTCGCTTGTGCTGCGAAGATGTCGGTGCAGCCGATCCGCGCGAGACGGAGCAGGCGGAGCAGCGCCTCCTCGTCATAGGTCGCGCCCTCGGCGGTCGCCTGCGCCTCGGCGATGTTGCCGTTTTCGAGCAGCACGAAGTTCGCGTCCGCATCCGCGCCCGAATCCTCGATATAGTCGAGGTCGAGCACCGGATTGCCCTGATAGATGCCGCAGCTGATCGCCGCGACCTTCTGCGTCAGCGGGTCGGCGGTCAGCTTGCCGCTGGCCAGCAGCCCGTCGATCGCGAGCCGCAGCGCGACCCAGCCGCCCGAGATCGACGCGGTGCGCGTGCCGCCATCCGCCTGGATCACGTCGCAATCGATCACGATCTGGCGCTCGCCGAGCAGCTTGAGGTCGACGACGGCGCGCAAGGATCGCCCGATCAGCCGCTGGATTTCCTGCGTGCGGCCCGACTGCTTGCCCTTGGCGGCTTCGCGGTTGTTGCGCGTGTTGGTGGCGCGCGGGAGCATGCCGTATTCCGCGGTCACCCAGCCCTCGCCCTTGCCACGCATGAACGGCGGCACCTTCTCCTCGACGCTGGCGGTGACGAGCACCTTGGTGTCGCCGAAGCCGATCAGCACGGAGCCCTCGGCATGCTTGGTGTAGCGCGGCTCGATCGTGATGCTGCGCATCTGGTCTGGGGCGCGGCCTGATGGGCGCATGATGTATTCCTAAGTTTCTTCCGTTCGTCCTGAGTAGCTGCTGAGCGTGTCGAAGCGGCGTATCGAAGGATCGGCCGGTTTGGGGCACATCCTTCGATACGGGCCTTCGACTTCGCTCAGTCCCTACTCAGGACGAACGGGTGGTGGTTGAGCGTTGCCCGCTGCCTAGCCTTTCGTTTGATCGGTCGCCAGCCCAACCACCGCCGTCATCCTGACGAAAGTCAGGATCCAGAGCCGCGGAGGACGGCACTCGGTTATCCTGGATCCTGACTTTCGTCAGGATGACGAGGGGCGGGGGCGCATTCCTCTTTGTACGCCCATCGATCCGCCCTAGATCAGAGCGATGGCCACGCCCCCCGTCACCGAACTGACCGACCGCGCGCGCGATATCTTTCGCGCCGTCGTCGACAGCTATCTGGCCAGCGGCTCGCCGGTGAGCTCAAAGACGATCGCGCAGCTGACCGGCCTAAGCCTCTCGCCCGCCTCGATTCGCGGCGTGATGGGCGAGCTCGAAGGATTAGGCCTGCTCGCCAGCCCGCATACCAGCGCGGGGCGGATGCCGACCGATCTGGGCCTGCGGCTGTTCGTCGACGGCATGATGCAGGCGATGGAGCCGTCGATCGAGGAGCGCCAGACGATCGAGGCGCGCGCCGGCGTCGGTGGCCCGGTCGAGGAGGCGCTGGCCGCCACCACGCTCGCGCTGTCGGGGCTGTCGGCGTGCGCGGGGCTGGTGATGGTGCCCAAGCGCGAGCTGAAGCTGCGCCAGATCGCGTTCGTGACTCTGTCGCCGCAGCAGGCGCTGGCGGTGCTGGTGAGCGAGGACGGCTCGGTCGAGAACCGCGTGATCGCGATGCCGTCGGGCATGACTCCGTCCGCGCTGGTCGAGGCCGGCAATTACATGTCTGCGACGCTCGGCGGCCTCACGCTGGCCGAGGCGCGCAGCCGGATCGAGCGCGAACTGGCGGACGGGCAGGCGGCACTCGACGGCGCGGCGCGGACGCTGGTGGAGCAGGGAATCGCGGTGTGGAGCGAGGATGCGAACCGCCGCCCGGTGCTGATCGTGCGCGGGCAGGGGCGGCTGATCGATGCCGCGGCCGCGGCCGATCTCGACCGGGTCCGCGACCTGCTCGACGATCTGGAGGGAAAGCAGGAAGTCGCGTCGCTTTTGGACAGTGCGCGCGCCGGCGATTCGACGCGGATTTTTATCGGCGCAGAGACCAAATTGTTCGCCTTGTCAGGCTCTTCCGTCATCGCCCGACCGTTCCGCGGATTGGACGGCCGCGTGGTCGGCGTGGTCGGTGTGATCGGGCCCACGCGGTTGAACTATGCGCGCGTCGTGCCCATGGTGGATTTCACGGCCGCAACGCTCGCCCGGTTGATGGGTTGAGCCGGCCCAACTTATAGGGAAAACCATGTCCGAGACCGACCAGAACGCCCCTGCCGACCTGCGCGAAGAGACCGCCGAAGACGCACCCGAAGTCGCCACGAACGACCGCGTCGCCGAGCTAGAGAACCTGCTCGCCGAAGCCAAGCAGAACGTCCTGTACGCACAGGCCGAAATCCAGAACGTCCGCCGCCGTTCCGAGAAGGAAGCGCAGGACGCACGCGCCTATGCCGCCACCGCGTTCGCGCGCGACGTGCTGTCGGTTGCCGACAACCTCTCGCGCGGGCTGTCGGCGATCCCCGCCGAGCTGCGGTCGGACGAGAAGATGAAGGGGCTCGTCACCGGGCTCGAGGCGACCGGCCGCGAGCTGGAGAGCGTGTTCCAGCGCCACGGCATCACCAAGATCGTGTCGGAGGGCGAGATGCTCGACCCGAACAAGCACCAGGCGATGATGGAAATCCCGAGCGATCAGCCGGCGGGCACGATCGTCCAGGAGATGCAGGTCGGCTACATGATCAAGGATCGCCTGCTGCGTCCCGCGATGGTCGGCGTCGCCAAGGCGGGGTAATCCTCCCCGGAACGGGGAGGGGGACCGCCGCGCGCTTGCGCGGTGGTGGAGGGGGCTCTCCTCCCGCGTAACCTCTGCGGCCGGGAACGTCGACGTCGAGCGTCACGAACGCGGCGCGCCCCCTCCACCAGCTGCGCTGGTCCCCCTCCCCTTGCAGGGGAGGATTTGAAAGTCAGTCGATGAACCAGAACCTCACCACCGATCGCCAGACCTTCGTCACGCATCTCGAATGCTCGATCACCGGCGAGCGGTATGAGGCGGACCAGCTTCACGGCCTGTCGCGTGCCGGGCGGCCGTTGCTGGTGCGCTACGATCTCGACGCGGTGCGCTCGGCGATCTCGCGCGACACGATCGCGGCGCGGCCAACCGATCTGTGGCGGTGGCGTGAGCTGCTCCCCGTCCGCCACACCGCCAACATCGTCAGCCTCGGCGAGATCGAGACGCCGCTCGTCCCGATCCCCAAGTCGGGTGGCCCCAACGTCCTCGTGAAGGACGAAGGCCGTTTGCCGACCGGCAGCTTCAAGGCACGCGGGCTCGTGATGGCGGTGGCCATGGCGAAGGAACTCGGCGTCACCAAGATCGCGATGCCGACCAACGGCAATGCGGGCGCGGCGCTGGCGGCCTACGCCACGCGGTGCGGGATCGAGACGATCGTGTTCTGTCCCGACGACACCCCCGAGATCAACGTCCGCGAGATCGCGATGCAGGGCGCCCGCGTCTGGCGGGTCAACGGCCTGATCGACGATTGCGGCGCGATCGTCGGCAAGGGCGCCGGGGAGGGGCGCTGGTTCGATTTCTCGACGCTGAAGGAGCCCTACAGAATCGAGGGCAAGAAGACGATGGGCCTCGAACTCGCCGCACAGTTCGGCTGGAAACTGCCCGACGCGATCTTCTACCCGACCGGCGGCGGCACCGGACTGATCGGCATGTGGAAGGCGTTCGACGAACTGGAAAAGCTCGGCTGGATCGGCTCCGAGCGGCCGAAGATGTTCGCGGTGCAGGCGAGCGGCTGCGCGCCGATCGTCCGCGCGTTCGAGGCGGGCGAGGAGCATGCCGAGCGCTGGGAGGATGCGAGCACCGTCGCGGCGGGCATTCGCGTGCCCAAGGCGGTCGGCGACTTCCTGATTCTCCGCGCCGTGCGGGAGTCGGGCGGGCAGGCGCTCGCGGTCGGCGATCCGGCGATCCTCAAGGCGGTCGATGCCGCGGCGAAGCAGGACGGGCTGCTGCTGTGTCCCGAGGGCGGCGCGACGTTGGCGGCGTACACCCAGGCGCTGAACACCGGGCTGGTCGACGAGGACGACCAGGTCGTACTTTTCAACTGCGCGACGGGGCTGAAATATCCGATGCCTGAAGCGCCGCAAGCGCTTGATAGAACACGACCTATCGATTTCGACGCGCTGTAAACGGCGGATTTCTGCCGATTTACCGCGCTTCGGTTCATCGTGTCGGGAGTTGAAACTGATCCATGTTGTCTGCAACGGGGCGCCCTTCGTTTTGAAAAGGGTCCTCAATGCAGAAAATCGTCCAAGTCGTTTGCGTCGTCCTCATTGCCGCCGCGGTCATGTTCGGCGGGCGCTGGTACATGTACGTCGCGCGCGGTTCGAGCCCGTATGACGAGGTCGGCATCGCGCTGAACGGCTACGCGCCCGGACCGATGCGCGCCTGGGGCTGCCACAAGATGCAGGCGCGCTTTCCGGGGCAGTTGCCGCCTTATGGTTGCGGCGGGCCGGATGGTCGTAGCTGGATCTAATATGCCGTCATCGCCGCTATCCCGTCATCCCAGCGAAAGCTGGGATCTCCCGGTGATAGCGCGCGCCTTTGCCGCGGGAGATCCCAGCTTTCGCTGGGATGACGGATTTGGGGCGGGCGACTTCTAAGGGGCGTCCCGTCATCCTGACGAAAGTCAGGATCCAGGGCCACGGCCGGCGCGCTTGGTTACTCTGGGCCCTGACGTTCGTCAGGATGACGGACAGGCGTGAACGGCAGCACCGTCTCATATTGCGCGAGTGGCGGCGCCCCCGCCACCTTCGCCCCGGCCCGCAGCAGGAAGGCGTGCCGGACGATCTCGCCCTGCTGCTCGATCCCGTAGCGGTGCAGCGCCACGCCCGGCCGAAACGCATAGTCGTACCGGCACCAGGGATGCCGCGCCAAGGGCAGGAACACGCCGCGCTGATGCTGCCAGATGTGCGTCATCTCGTGGATGAACAGCCCCTGCACCGTCAGGTTGGCGTGCGCGAAATCGTCGCACCACAGGTCGCCCTTGGGGTGAAAATGGATGCAACCACGCGGCGCCATCACAGTGTCGCGCGGCTGAAAGAACGCCCATTTCCGCCGCGCCAGACTTACCTGGGCATAATCGATCGCACCGCCGAACACCGACGCCGCCAGCGCGGTCTCGCCGTCGGTCAGCGATCGCTTCACTGCGCTGTCGGCGTCCCCGCCGCGACCACGTTCGCGTTGTTCAGGATCCGCGTCCCGTCCGAGAACGCAAAGGTCAGCATCGCGCGCGCACCGGGCTTGATGCCGGGGTTCATGCTGAACAGCATGACATGGCGGCCGCCCGGCGCGAACGCGACGTCGGTGTTGGCCGGGATGTCGACGCGCGCGAGCGGTGTCATCGACGTCACGCCGTCCTTCGCCATCGTCTCGTGCATCTCGGACTTGATCGCGACGTCGGTGGTGACCGAGATCAACGTTGCCGGGGTCGGCCCGCCATGTACCGTGAAATACGCCGCCGCGGGGCGCCCGGTCACCGCGCCCAGGCGAATATAGGCGCCGTCGACCGACAACTCCTTCGGGGGGGAGCAGGATGCGAGGGCTGCTGCGGCGACGGCCAGACCAAAAACGATACGCATAGGTTACTTTTCTCCGGGCGCTGCCTCTTGTGCATCCTATGACTCATACAATCTTGCGGCAAGCGCGAGGCCACCTATATCGCGCCCATCATCAGAAAGGTTCCGCTGCCGTAACGGGGCGGAACTGGTTTCGTTTTTATCGTATGTGAGGGGCTAGTTAGTACTCATGGCTAAAGTAATCGGTATCGATCTCGGCACGACCAACAGCTGCGTTTCCGTGATGGAAGGTGGCAAGCCCAAGGTTATCGAGAATTCCGAAGGCGCGCGTACCACGCCGTCGATCGTCGCGTTTGCCAAGGACGGCGAGCGGCTGGTCGGCCAGCCCGCCAAGCGTCAGGCCGTGACCAACGGCGACAACACCATCTTCGCGGTCAAGCGCCTGATCGGCCGTCGTTTCGACGACCCGATCACCAAGAAGGACACCGAGCTGGTCCCGTACAAGATCTCGCGCGGCCCGAACGGAGACGCGTGGGTCTCGGCCGGCGGCAAGGATTATTCGCCGTCGCAGATCTCGGCCTTCACGCTGCAGAAGATGAAGGAAACCGCCGAATCCTATCTCGGTGAGACGGTCACGCAGGCGGTCATCACGGTTCCCGCCTACTTCAACGACGCGCAGCGCCAGGCGACCAAGGACGCCGGCCAGATCGCCGGCCTCGAAGTGCTGCGCATCATCAACGAGCCGACCGCGGCGGCGCTGGCTTACGGCCTCGACAAGCAGGACGGCAAAACGATCGCGGTCTACGATCTCGGCGGCGGCACGTTCGATATCTCGGTGCTGGAAATCGGCGACGGCGTGTTCGAGGTGAAGGCCACCAACGGCGACACCTTCCTTGGCGGTGAGGATTTCGACAACAAGATCGTCCAGTTCCTCGCCGACGAGTTCAAGAAGGCCGAGGGCATCGACCTCGCCAAGGACAAGCTCGCGCTGCAGCGTCTGAAAGAAGCGGCCGAGAAGGCGAAGATTGAGCTCAGCTCGGCGCAGTCGACCGAGGTCAACCTGCCCTTCATCACCGCGGACCAGAATGGCCCGAAGCATCTGGTGAAGTCGATCACGCGCGCCGACCTCGAGAAGATGGTCGAGGATCTGGTCAAGCGTACGCTCGAGCCTTGCCGCAAGGCGCTCGCAGACGGCGGCCTGAAGCCCGAGGATATCTCGGAAGTCGTGCTCGTCGGCGGCATGACGCGCATGCCGCGCGTCCGTGAAGTCGTGAAGCAGTTCTTCGGCAAGGAGCCGCACACCGGCGTCAACCCGGACGAGGTCGTCGCGATGGGCGCCGCGATCCAGGCCGGCGTGCTGCAGGGCGACGTCAAGGACGTGCTGCTGCTCGACGTGACGCCGCTGTCGCTCGGCATCGAGACGCTGGGTGGCGTATTCACCCGGATGATCGATCGCAACACGACGATCCCGACCAAGAAGTCGCAGACCTATTCGACCGCCGACGACAACCAGGGCGCGGTGACGATCCGCGTATTCCAGGGCGAGCGCGAGATGGCGGCCGACAACAAGATGCTCGGCAATTTCGATCTCGTCGGCATCCCGCCGGCGCCGCGCGGCGTGCCGCAGATCGAGGTCACGTTCGACATCGACGCGAACGGCCTCGTCAGCGTGTCGGCCAAGGACAAGGGCACCGGCAAGGAGCAGCAGATCCGCATCCAGGCATCGGGTGGCCTGTCGGACAACGACATCGACCAGATGGTTCGCGACGCCGAGACCTTCGCCGAGGAGGACAAGAAGCGTCGTGCTGGCGCCGAGGCGAAGAACAACGCCGAGTCGCTGATCCACACGACCGAGCGTCAGCTTGCCGATAATGGCGACAAGGTTGACGAGTCGCTCAAGACCGAGATCCAGGCCGCGATCGACGCGACCAAGGCTGCGGTCGAGGGTGGCGATCCGGACACGATGACCGAGAAGAGCACCGCACTTGCCCAGGTCGCGATGAAGCTCGGCCAGGCGATCTACGAGAAGCAGGCCCAGGCGGACGCATCGCCCTCGGCCGACGGTGACGCGGCGAAGAAGGACGACGATGTCGTCGACGCCGAATTCTCCGAAGTCGACGAAAACCCGAAGGCGTGAACGACTTCCCCCTCTCCCCCCTTGGGGAGAGGGTCGGGGTGAGGGGCAGTACCGAGAGGGTCCGCGTGTGGCGGCCCCTCTCCCAACCCTCTCCCCGGAGGGGAGAGGGCTAAGACGATGAGTACCCAGACAGATTATTACGAACTGCTCGAAATCGAGCGGACCGCGGATGCGGGGACGATCAAGTCGTCCTATCGCAAGCTCGCGATGAAATATCACCCGGACAAGAATTCGGGCTGCAAGGATTCGGAGGCGCAGTTCAAGGCGGTCAGTGAGGCGTATGACTGCCTCAAGGACCCGCAGAAGCGCGCGGCCTATGACCGCTTCGGCCATGCCGCGTTCCAGAATGGCGGCGCCGGTGCGGGCGGCGGCGGCGGCGCGCAGGATTTCGGCGGCTTTAGCGACATCTTCGAAAGCGTCTTCGGCGAATTCATGGGCGGCGCGCAGCGCGGCGGCGGTGGTCGCAGTGCGGCGCGGCGCGGCGCGGACCTGCGCTACGACATGGAGGTCAGCCTCGAGGAAGCCTTTCACGGCAAGACGACTGAGGTCACGATCGACGTCTCGGCCCCCTGCGACACCTGCGACGGCAGCGGCGCGCGCGCCGGCACCCGCGCCAAGACCTGCCAGCATTGCGGCGGGCACGGCAAGGTGCGCGCGCAACAGGGCTTCTTCGTGGTGGAGCGCGCTTGCCCGGTCTGTAACGGCGCCGGCGAGGTCATCGCGGATCCGTGTCCGGACTGCCGCGGTGAAGGCCGTGTCGACAAGACCAAGACGCTGTCGATCAACGTCCCGCCGGGCGTCGACGAAGGCACGCGCATCCGCATGTCGGGCGAAGGCGAGGCCGGTGCGCGCGGTGCACCGCCGGGCGATCTCTACATCTTCCTGCACGTGACCAAGCACACGCTGTTCGAGCGCGAGGGCACGACGCTGTTCGCGCGCGCACCGATCAGCTTCACGGTTGCCTCTCTCGGCGGCTCGCTGTCGATCCCCGGCCTCGATGGCCGCACGCACGAGATCAAGATCCCCGCCGGCATCCAGTCAGGCAAGCAGCTCCGCCAGCGCGGTGCCGGCATGCCCGTGCTGCAAGGCCGCGGAAATGGCGATCTGGTGGTCCAGATCGACGTCGAAACGCCAACCCGTCTCAGCAACCGCCAGAAGGAATTGCTTGAGATGTTCCGCGAGACTGAAACGGGCGACGAATGCCCCGAAAGCCAAGGCTTCTTCGCGAAATTGAAGGGCGTGTTCGCAGCGGAGTGAGTGGAAACCGGCGTATACGGCCAAGTCGAATGCCATCACCCGTCATCCCAGCTAAAGCTGGGATCTCCCCGTTCGGGTCGCAACGCCAACGAACAGGGAGACCCCAGCTTTGGCCGGGGGTGACGAGCCCGCATGGTGCCGTATCGCGGCGACGCTGGACCCCAGGGGCGCGAGATCTCCGCCTGGCCAACAGCGTTCCACGTCAGAACTCTACCGAAGCCCTTGCCAGATCCGCCCCAGCCGCCAAGTTAGTGGCCGATTATCGGAGAGGCTTTATGCGCGGACAAGTACTTGGCGTCGATGCACGAACGGGCGAAGGGCTCGTCGCGGGTCAGGACGGACAGCGCTACCGGTTTGCGCGGGAGGATTGGGCGCATCGCGGCGAACCCGCGATCGGCGGTGAAGTCGATTTCGAAACTGCCGACGACCGTGCGCTGAGCGTCTTCCCGATTCCCACGGCACCGGGCCCACGTCGTGCCGTACCACCCCCTGCAATCCCCGGTAACGATCGAAGCAAATACGTCGCCGCCGTGATCGCGTTCGTGCTCGGCACGCTGGGCGTCCACCGCTTTTACCTGGGGCGAACTGGGTCGGGTATTGTCATGCTCGTGCTGACTCTAACCGTCATCGGCCTGGTCATCAGTGCGCCTTGGGCATTGATCGACATGATCCGCTATCTTGTGATGTCGGACGAGGAATTCGCCGCACGCTATCCGCGTAAAGCATGATTCCACCAGCGTAGGGCCGAAATCCCGTCCGCAGGTGCGTTCGGGATTTCGACAGGACGTGCGTTACTTGGTGACGATGACAACGCCGCGCGCGTTCCATTCGGACCGTGTTTCACAGATCGTCTTGGGCAGCGTCTTGTCGACGTTGCGGCCGAGGACCGTACGGGGCATGCAGACCCGGCTGGTATCGTCCTTGAAGACGCTGGCGGGCATCGTCACTGAGATAGGTTTGGGACTGGCGGCCATTGTCGGAACGGCGGCACCACGAATGCGGCAACGCCGGTTGCGATGAGGATAGCGGAGCGGAACGAGAGCCGGTTGAACATCGAATGCCTTTCACAGGATACGACGCTGGATGCGTCATAGCTGTAGCACTGCATTAATGATGCCAAACACCTAAGATGCTGAAAACGCTTGAACGTGTATAGTCACGCCAGGTTACAGAGCTCAAATCGAACCATGGCTCGGGAAATGTCACCAGATTTAGGTGGAGAGTCCTGCGCCGCTCCCGCCCTAGCCACGCCCCCTCGTAAGGGGGCGGGCGGGCCGATGCGTCAGAGGGTGGAAATGACCACCCCGACCACCAGCGCTTGGGCCGCGACGGCCAGCATGGTGCTGGTCACGGTTTCAAACATGCGCATGGGTAGGTCTCCGATGCCGGAAAAATATCCGGCAAGGGCGATATGGCTATAGTTGCGCGTTGTCGCAATTTTGTAACATACAATCGCAATTGCGTTGCGTGCACTTTGGGTGGTTGTGGGGCGCGGTCCTGCCCCACCCGTCATCCTGACGAAAGTCAGGACCCAGAGTACCGAGACGCGGCGCTGCTTGGCTCTGGGTCCTGACTTTCGTCAGGATGACGAAGGTAAGTAATGCGGGAAGGGACTAAGCCGCGCCTTTACGCCGCGCCGAACACCCTCGCGAAGATCGTGTCGACATGCTTCAAATGATAGCCGAGGTCGAACTTGTCCTCGAGTTCGGCATCGCTGAGCGTCACTTCCGGATCCGCCTTGAGAAGCTCCAGCAGCGACAATGCGCCGTCCGAATCCCACACCTTCATCGCGTTGCGCTGTACCAGCCGATACGCGTCCTCGCGGCTGACCCCCGCCTGCGTCAGCGCGAGCAGCACGCGCTGCGAATGGACGAGCCCGCCCATCTTGTTGAGATTCTTCAACATCCGCTCGGGATACACGACCAGCTTGTCCATCACCCCGGTCAGCCGCGCGAGCGCGAAGTCGAGCGTGATCGTTGCGTCGGGGCCGATATAACGCTCGACCGACGAGTGCGAGATGTCGCGCTCATGCCACAGCGCGACATTCTCCATCGCGGGCGTGACATACCCGCGCACCATCCGCGCGAGGCCGGTGAGGTTCTCGGTCAGCACCGGGTTGCGCTTGTGCGGCATCGCCGACGAGCCCTTTTGGCCGGGCGAGAAGAACTCTTCCGCTTCGAGCACTTCGGTCCGCTGCAAATGGCGCACTTCGGTCGCGAGCCGCTCGATCGAGCTGGCGATCACGCCGAGCGTCGCGAAGAACATCGCGTGGCGATCGCGCGGGATGACCTGGGTCGAGACGGGCTCGACCGACAGGCCGAGCTTGCCCGCGACATACTCCTCGACGAACGGATCGATGTTGGCGAACGTGCCGACCGCGCCCGAGATCGCGCAGGTCGCGACGTCCTCGCGCGCCGCCACCAGCCGCGCCCGGTTGCGCGCGAATTCCGCATGCGCCTGCGCCAGCTTCAGCCCGAACGTCACCGGCTCTGCGTGGATGCCGTGGCTGCGGCCGATCGTCGGCGTCATCTTGTGTTCGCGCGCGCGGCGTTCGAGCACCACCAGCAGCGCGTCGAGATCGGCTATCAGGATGTCGCTTGCCTTGGCCAGCTGCACCGCGAGGCACGTGTCGAGCACGTCGGACGAGGTCATCCCCTGGTGCATGAAGCGCGCTTCGGGGCCGACATGCTCGGCGACGTTGGTCAGGAAGGCGATGACGTCGTGCTTGGTCTCGCGCTCGATCTCGTCGATCCGGTCGACCTCGAACGCACCCTTGGCCCAGATCGCGGCCGCGGCCTCTTTCGGCACGACGCCCAGCTCGGCGAGCGCGTCGGTGGCGTGCGCCTCGATCTCGAACCAGATCTTGAAACGCGCTTCGGGCGTCCAGATCGCGACCATGTCGGGGCGGGAATAGCGGGGGACCATGGGTTTCCTCGGGGCTGGTGAATGGCACGGCTCGTCGCGTGCTCCCCTCGGGAGACGCGTGCCGAGCGCCTAGCAGGCCCCAAGCGGGGGTACAAACGGCAATGCGTTCGGCCTATATCGGCTGCAGATCGTGATCATGACCCAGTATCCACGCGGTCATGATCGCCGTCGTGAAGTAACGTTTCGATTACCCGATGGAGAATGGCAATGCTGAAATATGCTCTGCTCGCAAGCGTGCTGACGCTTGCTGTGCCAGCACTGGCGCAAACCACCACGACATCGCCGCAGCCTGCGCCAGCCGTGCCAACGGGGGCGACCGATCCTTCGATGGCACAAGCCGCTCCGTCGACAGCGCAGGCCGCGACGCAACCCGCCACCGCCGATCAGGTCGCTCAGGTCGTCGACGCCGAATTTCCGACCTACGATACGAATAGCGACGGCAAGCTCAGCACGACCGAGTTCAGCGCATGGATGGTCGCGCTGAAGAGCAAGACCGATCCGACGACCAAGGCCACCGCACCCGAGACCAAGAAATGGGTCGCCGCGGCGTTCGCGCAGGCCGACACCGACAAGAGCAAGTCGCTGACGAAGCCGGAACTGACCAGCTTCCTGTCAAAAGGCTGATCCGGGTCCGTTCGGGCCGCTAGGTCTTTGATACTGTCAGGGCCGTCCGGTTCGTCCGGCGGTCCCTGTCCGCAATTACGCTCCGCGCGAGGCTGTCGCCATCAATGCCAAGAACGGGTTGCGGACATTGTCGGATGCTCCGGTCAGCAGTCGCCGCATACGGGCATCATAGGCATCGACAGGGTCATTCACGCGGCGGTGCGCCATGGACCAGCCGCCGAACTCGCGCTTCTGGACTGGGACGGCGTGCAGTAGCGAAAGATCATGGTGTCGGTGGTCATTCAGAATGCGCTCGAAGGTCGAGTCGACGCTCGCGGTCGGTCCTTCGATGACTTGCATAAATCGTACGCCGTCAGACCAAAGTAATCCGGTTACACCGTCGATCGCGTTGTTATGTCGTGACTGTTCGAGTATCCCTACGAGGTCGGCCTTATCGCCGACTACCGTGCTCGAACTCATGTACAGAATTTGGCGCATAACATCTCCGATCTTTCATGCGGCAGAATCGGTGTTGCGGGACGACGGGCGATGCCGGTCCTGACTCACTCGGCCTTACGCGCCACGCGTTCCTGCGCGTCGCGCGTTGCTGCCAGGATCTGGCCTTGGGCTTTGGCAGCGCCGTCAAGCAACCGGTCCGACGTTTCGGCGGCGGCATCTGGCGTCAGGGCGATCGCGACGCCGTCAGGTCCGCTGACGAGGACCTGGCCTTCCTCGGCGGTTACTTGCGAGGCTTCGTCATGCAGTTTGTTGTCCACGTCGTGAAACTCCTTTCGCAACCCCAACGAATACCGCTGCGAAAAGCCGCAGCCCCGGCCGGGCCACGTCGGCAAAATCTCACTGCCTCAGATCGAGCCTGCCTCAGATCAAGCCTGCCTCAGATCAAGCCCTGCGCGCGCAGGCTGACATGACCGCTGGTACCCATCACGATATGGTCGTGGACGGTGATGCCGAGGCGCTTGCCGGTCTCGGCGATGGTCCGCGTGATGTCGATGTCGGCGCGGCTCGGCGAGGGATCGCCGCTTGGGTGGTTGTGGACGAGGATGATCGAGGCCGAGCCCAGGTCGATTGCGCGGCGGATGACTTCGCGGACATAGACCGCGGCCTGGTCGATCGAGCCCTTGCTCATCACCTCGTCGCGGATCAGCATGTTCTTCGTGTTGAGATGCAGCACCCGAAAGCGTTCGATCGCGTGGTGTGCCATGTCGGCGCGGAGATAATCGAGCAGCGCCTGCCAGTTGGCGAGCACCGGCCGGTCGCTGACCTGCGATTGCAGCAGGCGGATCGCGGCGGCATGCGCGATCTTGATCGCCGCGGTGGAGATATCGCCCATGCCCTTGACCCGGCTCAGCGCCTCCGGATCGGCGGTAAGGACACCGCCGATCCCGCCGAATTCGCGCATCAACGCCTTGGCGAGCGCCTTGGTGTCGCCGCGGGGAATCGCGATCGCCAGCAGGTATTCGATCAGTTCATGGTCGAGCAGCGCCTCGCCGCCCCCCTCGAACAGGCGCTTGCGAAGGCGCCCGCGATGGCCTTTCAGATCGTCGATTGCTTCGTCCGGTTCGGCCATGTCGGAAGGCTAGCACATCCGCGCGCAATTGCATGACGCCCCCGCTCCCGCCTATGCAGGGGCGCGAAGAGCGGCGGAGTGAGTGCGTGAGCGAGACGAGCGAGACAGGGGCCGACCCCGGGGCCCACGCTCGCCGTCCGATGCGCGTCCGGCGCGTCATCCTCGTCCTTGCGCTGCTGCTGCTGGTCGCGCTTATTGCGCTGTGGCTGGTGCGCAAGCCGATCGCCGAGGGATTCATCGACCGCGAACTGGCAAAGGCCGGCGTTCCGGCGCGCTACGACATTGCCGACCTCGCGCTGGGCGGCCAGCGGCTGACCAACGTCGTGCTGGGCGATCCGGCGCATCCCGATCTGGTCGCGGACTGGGTCGAGACGCGGACCGCGATCGGTCTGTCGGGACCCTATCTGGAGGGCGTGCGCGCGGGGCATGTCCGGCTGCGCGGGCGGCTGGTCGACGGGACGCTGTCGCTCGGCGCGATCGATCGGTTGCTGCCCGCGCCGTCCGGCAAGCCGTTCGCGCTGCCCGCCCTCGACATCACGGTAGACGACGCGCGGATGCGGTTGGAAACGCCGCAGGGCGTGATCGGCTTGAAGCTCGCGGGCTCGGGCAAGCTCGACGACGGGTTTCGGGGGAGCCTTGCCGCGATCAGCGATCGACTGACGGTCGGCGGATGCGTGATCGACCGGATGGCGGCGACGGTGAAGCTGCGCATCGACGCCGCGAAACCGACAGTTACCGGTCCGGTCCGCGTGTCGCGACTCGCCTGCGGGACGACACGTGTGGACCACGGCGTTGCGGACCTCGACCTGGCGTTGTCGGCGGCGCTGGATCGCTGGCAGGGTCGCGCGACCGTGAAGACGGGCGCGGCGCGTACGCCGGGTGCGACGCTGGAAGGGCTTGGCGGCACGATCGCGTTTACCGGCAACGCCGCGTCGACCAGCGGCAAGGCGGACATCGCCGCGGACATGGTCCGCACGATCGAGGGCGGCGCGCGGCGGGTATCGGTCGCGGGTGCGTATCGGGTCGGCCAGCAGATCGCATTCGACGGGCGAATCCGGGCTAGCGGGGCCATGATCGCCGTCAAGCGGATCGCCGGCGTCGCGGCTTTGGGGGAGAGCGCTGCTGGCACGCCCGTCGCGCCATTGGCCGCTGCGGTCTCGCAAGCGGTGGCGAGCGCAGCGCGCGGATTCGCGGCGGACGGCGATGTCTCGGTGCGGATCGCGGGCGCACGCGGAAAGGCCGTCCTGTCGCGGCTCGCGCTCGCCTCCGCCAGCGGTGCGCGGATCGCGCTGGGGGGTGGCAGTGGCGTCGCGTTCGGCTGGCCGAAGGGTGGCGTGCGGCTCGACACGACGGTGGCCACGCGGGGCGGGGGCCTGCCCGCGGCGCGGGTGTCGCTGTCGCAAGCGAAGCCGGGCGCGCCGATCCGCGGCGTCGCGCGGATCGAGCCCTATGCCGCGGGCGACGCGCGGCTGGCGCTGACCCCGGTGACGTTCAGCGCGACTCCCGATGGCGCGACCTCGATCGAAACGCGCGTGACGCTCGACGGTCCGATCGCGAATGGCCGAGTCGATGGATTGTCGATGCCCGTCGCAGCACTGTGGGACGGGCGAGGGCGGCTAGCCGTCAACACCGGCTGCACACCGCTCGCGGTGGAACGTTTCGCGTTGTCCGGGCTGGTGCTCGATCCCGCGCGGCTGACGCTGTGCCCGGTCGACGGCGCTCTGGTGCGCACGAACGGATCGCGGATATCAGGGGGCGCGCGCATCGCCGCCGCGGCGCTCACCGGTCGACTCGGCACGACGCCGATCAGTCTCGCGACCGCGGGCGCGACGCTGCGGCTGGCGGATCGAGGCTTTGTGGTCGACGGCGTGCAGACGCGAATCGGGTCGCCCGAACGAGTCACACGGCTCGATTTCGGCACGATCATCGGACGGATGACGGGGCAGGGGATCGCGGGCGCGTTCACCGGCGGCTCGGGTCAGATCGCCAACGTGCCGCTGTTGCTCGGCGAGGCGGCGGGCGACTGGACGCTGGTCGGCGGTGCACTGAATCTAACGGGCGCGATGGGCGTGTCCGATGCCGCGCCGACACCGCGCTTCAAGCCGCTCGCCGCCCGCAGCGTGACGCTCGCGCTGGTCGACGGCACGATCATCGCGGCGGGCACGCTGTTCGAGCCCATCACCGGCACGAAAGTGTCCGACGTGACGCTGGCACACGCACTCGGCACCGGCGCCGGCCGCGCCGATCTGGACGTGCCGGGAATCGCGTTCGCCAAGGACACGCTGCAACCCGACGCACTGACCCCGCTGACCTTCGGCGTGATCGCCGACGTCAACGGATCGGTCAGCGGCGAGGGCCATATCGCCTGGACCGCCGCGGGCGTGACCAGCACCGGCGTGTTCCGCACCGCCGGTACCGATCTGGCCGCCGCGTTCGGCCCAGTCACCGGAATTGCCACCGAGATTCGCTTCACCGACCTGCTCAACCTGCAAAGTGCGCCGGGGCAGGTGGCGACGATCCGCACGCTCAACCCCGGCATCCCGGTCACCGACGGCACGATCCGCTACCAGACGCTGCCGGGCGCGCGTGTCCAGGTCGAGGGCGGGTCGTGGCCGTTCGCGGGCGGGTCGCTGACGCTCGATCCGACGCTCCTCGACTTTACCGCGCAGAGCGAGCGCCGGATGACGTTCCACATCGCGAACATGGCGGCCGACCAGTTCCTGCAACAGTTCGATTTCAAGAACCTCGATGCGACCGGTATCTTCGACGGGGTGCTGCCGATGATCTTCGACGAGACCGGCGGGCGGATCGAGGGCGGCGACCTGCGCGTTCGGCCCGGCGGGGGGACGATCGCCTATGTCGGCGACCTCAGCCAGAAGGACCTCGGCATCTGGGCGAACATCGCGTTCCAGGCGCTGAAATCGTTGCGCTACCAGTCGCTGCGGGTCGGCATGAACGGGCCGCTGGCGGGCGAGATGGTGACGGACGTGCGCTTTGCCGGGATCAGCCAGGGCGAGGGCGCAAAGGCGAACTTCATCGTCCGCCGCCTCCAGAAGCTGCCATTCATCTTCAATATCCGGATCAAGGCGCCGTTTCGCGGGCTGCTCGACTCGGCCCAGAGCTTCTACGACCCGAAGCGCCTGATCCAGCGCAACCTGCCCGCGTTGATCCAGCAGCAGAGCGCGCCGCCCCCTCCCAAACCGCCCCTTATTCAGCCTCCCGCAAGCAGGATCGTGCCATGACCGAAACAGGATTGAAGAAGCTGGAGCAAAGGCCGATCTTGCAGATGATGAGGGGAATCGCTTTTCTGGTCACGACCGCCGCCGCCCTGCCGGGTTGCATCAGCGTGTCGGCCCCCGACAAGCCGATCGAGATCAACCTCAACATCAACGTCACGCAGGAAGTGGTCTATCGTCTCGATGGCGAGGCGAAATCGTTGATCCAGCAGAATCCGGGGATATTCTAAGATGAAGACCAAGGTCCTTATGATAGTTGCCGCAGCGGCGGCTCTCGGCGGCCTGTCTGTCGCGGCGTCCGCGCAGCGCGATCCGGCCTATGCCGCGGCGCGCGCCGGGGGCGAGATCGGCGAGCAGCCCGACGGGTATCTCGGCCTTGTCGGCGCGGCGAGCGGCGATCTGCGCGCGCTGGTCAACAACATCAATATCCAGCGCAAGTCGGCCTATACGCAAAAGGCGCAGGCAACCGGCGCGACCGTCGAGCAGCTGGCGTTCACCAGCGGCTGCAACCTGATCGCCGCGACCAATCCGGGCGAGAAATACAAGACGCCGGGCGGCGTGTGGAAGACCCGCACCGCCGGAGCCCCAGAGCGCGATTCGCGCTGCGTTTGAGACCACTTACGTAACCGACCCTTTCCCCAAACCCCGTCACCCCAAACCCCGTCACCCCAGCGAAAGCTGGGGTCTCGTGCGGCAAGGGGACGCTTCATTGCCGCGATACCCCAGCTTCCGCTGGGGCGACGGGCATTGGGAGGCGACGAACAAGCGCTTTCCCCGCTGCGCGAGGTCCCGGCTTTCGCCGGGATGACGAAGAGTGCGCTTCCCTCGGAGGTCCTGCCTCGATCCTGACAGAACGTGCTGTACCAACCCCACATCATGACACGCAATTCACACCGGTTGACTTGCACCCCCCCCTTTTCTAAACGGACCGCGCCTTGGCGGGATCGCTCGTCGCTGCGTATTTCTCCCCGGTGTCGTATCTGGAGGAGGGACTTGCGTGGCGGAGATCGAACCCGGACAGGACCCCCAGGGTGTTGACGATCCGCGACTTTCCGCGCTCGATGAGCGATTGAGAGAGGTCAAGGCTCGGGAAACGCTGGCAAAGGGGCAGAAGGGGGCGGATGCCGAGCGGGGATACTCGCAAGGCAATCGCGTCATTTCCGCTCTGATCGGGAGTCTCGTCGGCAGTGCGCTGATCGGCTGGTTGATTGACCACTGGTTCGGTACTGGCCCTTGGGGGCTGATCGTGTTGCTGTTCCTCGGAATAGCGGTCGCGTTCAGGCAGATCATTCGAATTTCAGGCGAACGCCCGGAGTAGCCGGGCGTTTGTCGTATCAAGACGGCAGGGATTCCACGTGGCGGCAGAACAGGGCGGCAAGATCGATCCGATGCACCAGTTCCTGATCGAGCCGGCGTTCGGCTCGCACTGGATCGTAGGTGGCTATGACCTGTCGTTCACCAATTCCGCTCTGTGGATGGTGGTGACGGTCGTCGTACTTTGGGCGTTCATGATCGGTGGCATGAAGCGTGAGCTCGTGCCCGGTCGCTGGCAGATGGCGGTCGAGGGCTTCACCGGCTTCATCTCCAGCATGATGACGCAGAACATCGGCCCCGAAGGCAAGCGCTTCGTGCCCTATGTCTTCTCGCTGTTCATGTTCATCCTGTTCGCCAACATCATCGGCCTGATGCCGTTCGGCATCGTCCCCGGCGTGCATCCGTTCACGATCACCAGCCACATGACCGTCACCGGCGTGCTGGCGCTGATCAGCTTCGGGATCGTCCTGCTCGTCGGCTTCGGCAAGCACGGCTTCCACTTCTTCTCGCTGTTCGTGCCGAGCGGCACGCCGGCGTTGATGATCCCGCTGATCTTCGTGGTCGAGCTGATGTCGTTCCTGGTGCGTCCGTTCTCGCTCGGTCTGCGACTGTTCGTGGCGATGACCGCCGGGCATATCCTGCTCAAGGTGCTCGCGGCATTCGTGATCAACGGCATCAACCTAGGCGCGGGTTACGTCGCGATCGTCAGCCTGCCGAGCTTCGTGCTGATGGTCGGGATCACGCTGCTCGAGCTGCTGGTCGCCGCGATCCAGGCCTATGTGTTCGCGTTGCTGACGTCGGTCTATCTGAACGACGCGGTCAACCTTCACTAAGTTTTTCGTTTACCTACCTAATTTTCAAAGGGAATTTATCATGGACGTCAACGCAGCAAAGATGATCGGTGCCGGCCTCGCAGCGATCGGCATGGGCCTCGCAGCCCTCGGCGTGGGCAACGTGTTCGCACAGTTCCTCGCCGGCGCTCTGCGCAACCCGGGCGCAGCCGACAGCCAGCAGGGCCGTCTGTTCATCGGTTTCGCAGCAGCCGAGCTTCTCGGCCTGCTCGCGTTCGTCACGATGATCATCCTCGTGTTCGTCGCCTAACAACTCGCTGATCCGGCCGGGCGACCGTGCCCGGCCGTTTCACGAAGGACTGCCATGCCCCAGATTGCCCAGATAGCCGCTACCTACGCCTCGCAGATCTTCTGGCTGCTCCTCACCTTCGGCATCCTGTATTTCGGGGTCGGCAAGGCGATGGTGCCAAAGATCGTGTCGACCGTGGATGCGCGCGAAGGCAAGATCGCGGGCGATCTGGCGGCGGCAGTCGCTGCCCGGGCGCAGGCCGATACGGTCCAGGCGAACTGGCAGGCTGAAATGGACGGCGCCCGTGTTGCGGCGCAGGCCGAGACCGCGGCCGCCGCCAAGCGTGCGGCGCTCGTGTTCGAGCAGCAGGTGCATGCAGCCGACGTCGAACTCGCCGAGCGGCTGGGTCATCACGACCTCGCCGTGGCGAACGCGAAGGCGGAGGCGCTCTCCAATCTTCAGGGTGTCGCAGCCGAAGCAGCACAGGAATTGACCGCCAAGGTCGCAGGGCTCCAGGTCAGCTTGGATGCGGCGAGCGACGCGGTACGCAGGACGACGGCGCATGGCTAATCCCGATTCGGCCGCAAAGGTCATCCACGGCGAGGGCATGGCGCCCGAGGGTGCGATCGACAACCAGGGCATTCAGGGCCACACGACCGCCCCCGGCGGCGTCGAGCATGTCGTCGATCCGACTGCGCTCGGGATCAATTCGGCCGGCTGGGTCGCGGTGGCGATGATCGTCGTCCTCGCGCTCATGATCTGGAAGAAGGTGCCGGGGATGATCGGCAAGATGCTCGATACGCGCATCGCTGGCATCCGCACGCAGCTCGACGAGGCCAAGGCGCTCCGTGCCGAAGCCGAGGCGATCCGTACCGAGTATGAGGGCAAGGCCAAGACCGCGCACGCGGAAGCCGAAGCCATGAAGGCGCATGCCCATGTCGAAGCCGGCGCGATCATCGCCAAGGCCAAGGCCGGCGCGGAAGACCTGATGGCACGCCGCGCCAAGATGGCCGAGGACAAGATCGCTGCGGCCGAACGCGCAGCGATCGCCGAGGTTCGTGCACGCGCCGCCGATGCGGCCGCCAAGGCTGCCGGCATGCTGATCGCCGAGCATCACGACGCCGCCGCCGACCGCGCGATGGTCGACCGCTCGATCTCCGGACTCGGCCGCCTCAACTAAGTCGCCTGAAGTAAACTGGGGCAGCGCCACAACCGCTGCCGTTCCCCCGCGAAAGCGGGGGCCCAGGATCTCACAGGATAGCGCCCGCAACCCTGAACCCCCCACTCCGCGGGGGAACGGTAATTTGCTTGGCGCTTTGTCCGTTATTGTCACAGACGGCCGTCTCTTCCCGGGTTTCCGGCGACCGTGTCTCCAATCTGAGCCCGTTGGAGAATATCTGTGTCCTGGCTCATCCTCGGCATCGCCGTGATCACCGAAATCTCATGGGCGCTCAGCCTCAAATGGGCAGCCACGCACGCCACGTGGCAGGCATCGACCGTTCCGATCGTGCTCAGTTTCGTTAACATGGGCCTGCTCGCGCTCGCGATGCGCGGCCTCCCCGCCGGGACCGCCTATGCAATCTGGACCGGCGCGGGGGCGATCGGCGTGATCATCGGCGGCGTGATCCTGTTCGGTGACAAGGTCAGCGGCGTACAGGCCGGTTTCATGGCACTGACCGTCGTGGGGATCGTCGGCACCAAGGTGTTCGCGCAGGCCTGACCCCCAAAGGCGCCCTGGCGCCTCAGCTAGGACGCTAGCGCCTCACCGGCGCACGTAGCGGAAATACCAGACCTCGTGCCCCTGGCGCCGTGCCTTGCGTTCGTAGCGCGTCTCCGGCCAGTCGTCGGGGCGCGTCAGGAAGTCGTGCGGGGTCTCTGCCTGCCATTCGAAATCGCGGCGCGCATTCATGATCATCATCGACCATCGGCAATAGGTCGGATCGTCGGTGCCTAGGCGAAACTCCGCGCCCGGCTTCAGCTTGGCGGCGATCGTGTCGAGCGGACCGTGATTGACCATGCGCCGCTTGGCGTGCCGCGCTTTGCGCCACGGATCGGGGTGGAGCAGGTACAGGCGATCCAGGCTCGCATCCGGCAGCCGTTCGATCACTTCCAGGGCATCGCCCATGTACAGCCGAACATTGGTGAGCCCGCCATCGCGGATATGCGCGAGCGCACCGACGACGCCGTTGAGGAACGGTTCGCAGCCGATGAAGCCGATGTCCGGGTTGGCGGCGGCCTGTCCGGCGAGATGTTCGCCCGCGCCGAAGCCGATCTCGACATGCAGCGGCCGGTCGTCGCCGAACAGCGTCATCGCATCGATCGGCCCCTCCTCGGGCACCGAGAGGTCTGCCAGCGTTTCTTCGACGAGTGCGGCTTGGCCCAGGCGCAGCTTGTGCCCCTGGCGACGGCCATAAAGGCGGCGGATAACTGAAGGATCGTTCATCGCCGCGCGCTCTAGCCGCACATGACACGGGAGCAAAGTGCCGAGCGGTCCGTTACACGCACGTAATGGCGCAACCAGACCCCAAAACCGCCGCGGATTCCTCCGAGGGCGATGTCGACGAGCTCAAGGCCGCCGATGCCAAGGACCTGCACAAGGCGGTGCGCGAGGACGGCGAGGCGGAGCTCGATCGCCCGGTATCGTCGTTGTTCTTCTCCGGGCTTGCCGCGGGGCTGGCGATCACGAGCTCGCTGATCGCGGAAGGCGCGTTGCATGCCGCGCTGCCGGACACGCCGTGGCGGGCGATCGTCGTCGCGCTCGGCTACCCGATCGGGTTCCTGGTCGTGGTCCTCGGGCGGATGCAGCTGTTCACCGAAAGCACGATCACGGCCATGCTGCCGCTGGTGACCAAGCCATCGGGCTGGGCGCTGAAGCGAACCCTCAGGCTCTGGAGCGTCGTGCTCGTCGCGAACCTTATCGGTACCGCGATCACCGCCGCGGCGATTGCCGCCGGCGTGTTGGGGAGCGGAGAACTACGCACCGCGATGATCGAGGTGTCGATGCAGATTACCGAGCTTTCGGCTTGGGCGACGTTCGTCAACGCGATCCCCGCCGGCTTCATGATCGCGATCCTCGCCTGGTCGCTGCCCAACGCGCGCGAGCAGGCGTTTCTGGTGATCTTCGCGATCGCCTATGTCGTGGCGATCGGCGGCTTTAGCCATTCGATCGTCGGGTCGGACGAGGCCTGGTTACTGATGTTTGTCGGAAAGACCGGGGTGGTGCAGACGATCGGTGGCCTGATCCTGCCAGCGGTGCTCGGCAATCTGTTGGGCGGAGCCGGCGTGTTCGCCTTGCTGGCGCATGCCCAGGTACGTGGCGAGATGAGCGGGCAGGAGAAGAGCTGATGGTCGAAATCAAGCAGGTGGCAAAAGCCGTCGAGAAGGCGGATCGTTCCGCGACTCTGAAGGCCGCCACGTTGCGGCACGAGCCGATCGTCAAGGCGACCGGTCTGCTCGCCGAGATCGGCGATCAGCCCCAGCTCGTCGCGACTTCGATCGGCACGGTCGTCATCGGCGTGATCGCCCGCCGGCCCGACGTCATCCGGGGCGGCGTGCGGATGCTGGCGGCGCATGCGGCCGCGACCTTCGTCAAGTCGGCGATCAAGAGCTCGATCGATCGGACACGCCCCGCAAAGGTGATCGAGGATGGCGAGGCTCGGTTCGAGCCCGGCGACAGCGGCGATCACGCACAGACCTCGTTCCCGTCGGGGCATACCGCGGGTGCGGTGGCGGTCGCTCGGGCCGCTTCGCGCGACATCGGCGGCGCAGGCGCACCCGCCGCGCTGATCACCGGCGTGGTCGCGGCCGCGCAACCGCTCAACGGCAAGCATTATCTGTCGGATCTCGTGGTCGGCGCCGCGGTCGGATGGATCGCCGAGGCGATGGTCAGCGCGATCTTCGACCGAGTCGCCCCGGTGGTCGAAGGCCAGATCGCCGAGCGGATGCCGGACCCCGTCGCCGACCCCGCCTAGTTGATAAACCACGCTTTTTCCGTTTGTCGGCGATCACCCATGGAACTGTTACGATGGCGTGACGGTTGCGTCCCGGTAATCAAAGGGAATATCGTCATGAAGAAGTTTTTTGCCGCAGCGATGATCGCTGCCGTCGCTCTCCCGCTCGCCGCATGCGGCGGCAAGGGCGACGACAAGCTCGGCAGCAAGGTCGAGGCCGCCGCCGACAACCGTGCCGATGCGCTCGAAGCGACCGCGGACAACCTCGAGGATCAGGCCAAGGCCGTCCGCAAGGATGGCGACCGTCAGGCCGACGCGATCGACGATGCCGATGTGAACGCGCAGGCGATGCCGCAGGCGCAGCAGGATGCGCTGGTCAACGGCGGCGAGAAGCTTCGCTGATAGCGATCGGCGCTGGACCTGCGCTAGATTGATGGCCGCCTCCCGGAACACGACCGGGGGGCGGCTTTTACGTACCGGCTGATTGGGCCGGCATTTGAGGGGCGAGCAATGATCGATCGGCGACGGTTGGAAACGGGGGGCTTCATCGTCTTCCTGGTGGCGATCACGGTGGCGCTGTGCGTCATCGTCTCGACGTTCGCCGCCGCGCTGCTGTGGAGCGCGCTGGCGGCGATCCTGTTCCAGTCGCTGTACCAGTGGTTGCTCCTGCGCTGGCCGGGTCGGCGCAATCTCGCCGCGTCGATGACGTTGCTGATCATCTTCGTCGCGGTCATCGTGCCGACGCTGTTCATCGGCAGCCTGATGGTCGACCAGTCGGCCTCGGTCTATGCCAAGCTGCAAAGCGGGCAGATCAACTTCGGCGCATATTTCCAGCAGATCCACGATGCGCTGCCGAATCGAATCCAGGGCGCGCTCGACAAGGCCGGGCTCAACAGCTTCGAGCAGGCGCAGTCGCGCGTCTCGACCATCCTCGGCAACAGCGTCCGTTCGATCGCCGGACAGGCGCTGTCGATCGGCCGGAACGCCGCGGCATTCGTGCTCGCGTTCGGTATCGGGCTGTACGTGACCTTCTTCCTGTTGCGCGACGGCGACACGATCGGTCCGGCGATCCGCCGCGCGCTGCCGCTCGAGCATTCGGTCGCCACGACGCTTGTCGACAAGTTCGTCGCGGTGGTCCGTGCGACGATCAAGGGATCGGTGATCGTCGGGCTCGCGCAGGGAGCGCTGGGCGCGGTGACGTTCTGGATCGTCGGCGTCCCCGCCGCTTTGCTCTGGGGGCTGTTGATGGCGCTCACGTCGCTGCTGCCCGCGGTAGGGCCGACGCTCGTCTGGGGTCCGGTCGCGGTATATTTGCTGGCGACCGGCGCGATCTGGCAGGGCGTCGTCGTGATCGTCTCGGGGGTGGTCGTGATCGGTCTGGCCGACAACATCCTCCGCCCGATCCTGGTTGGTCGCGATACCGGGATCCCGGATTACATCGTGCTGGTATCGACGCTGGGCGGGATCGAGGCAGTCGGGATCAGCGGGATCGTCGTCGGACCGGTGGTCGCCGCGCTGTTCCTGACGGCGTGGCAGGTTCTGACCGAGCAGCGGCATGCCGAGCCGGTCGAGGGTGAAACCCGCTCGGTAGGGGGCACAGGCCACCCCGTTCTTCCTGAGTAGCCGCTGCGCGTGTTGATACGATCCCTCTCCCCTTGGGGAGAGGGAGGGGCCCGGACGGCGAAGCCGGGTGGGAGGGTGAGGGGGCGTGAGGCTCGGTGGCTCTCCCCAAGGCCCCGCTCCCTTCCGTCGCCAAGTGGCTCCTCCCTCCCTCTCCCCGGGGGGGTGAGGGAATGAGGTTTCCTAATTCAAAGAAAAAGCCTCCCGCGGACCGGTCCGCGGGAGGCTTTTTCGTATCACCAAGGCAACGCGATCAGGCGATAGCCGCCTTCAGCGCATCGACCAGATCGGTCTTTTCCCAGGTGAACGTGTCACCGACGGGCTCGCGACCGAAGTGACCATATGCCGCGGTCTTCTTGTAGATTGGCGCATTCAGCTTGAGGTGCTCGCGGATACCCTTCGGCGTCAGGCGGACGAGCTGCGGCAGGACCGCCTCGAGCTTGGCCTCGTCGACCGTGCCCGTGCCGTGCAGGTCGACATAGACCGACAGCGGCTCGGCAATGCCGATCGCGTAGCTAAGCTGGATCGTGCAACGGCGGGCAAGGCCGGCAGCGACCACGTTCTTCGCCAGATAGCGCGAGACATAGGCCGCCGAGCGATCGACCTTGGTCGGATCCTTCCCGCTGAACGCGCCGCCGCCATGCGGGGCTGCGCCACCGTACGTGTCGACGATGATCTTGCGTCCCGTCACGCCTGCGTCGCCGTCAGGGCCACCGATCTCGAACGCACCGGTCGGGTTGATGTAGATCTTGGTCGCGTCGGAGATGAACCCATCGGGCAGCACGTCCTTGAACACGCCCATCACATAGTCACGCAGCACGGCGTACTTGGCGGGATCGGGGTTCGTGCCCTTTTCCGAATAGCCCGGCGCATGCTGGGTCGAGACGACGAGCGCGGTCGCTGCGACCGGCACTTCGTTCTCGTACGACAGCGTCACCTGGCTCTTGGCGTCGGGCTCGAGGAAGGGCGCTGCGCCCGAATGGCGGTCGGCCGCCATCCGCTCGAGGATCTTGTGGCTGTAATACAGCGTCGCGGGCATCAGGCCGGGGGTCTCGTCGGTCGCATAGCCGAACATGATGCCCTGGTCGCCGGCGCCCTCGTCCTTGTTGCCGCTCTCGTCGACGCCCATCGCGATTTCCGCGGACTGGGCGTGGAGATTGTTCTCGAAGCGGAAGGTCTTCCAGTGGAAACCCGACTGCTCATAGCCGATTTGCTTGACGGTGTTGCGCACCGCAGCCTCGATCTCCTCGAGCACGCCGTCAGCCCACTGGCCGTTCTCGTAGATGCCCTTGCCGCGGATTTCACCGGCGAGGACGACGAGCTGCGTGGTGGTCAGCGTCTCGCATGCGATCCGCGCCTGCGGGTCCTTGGCGAGGAACAGGTCGACGACGGTGTCGCTGATCTGGTCGGCGACCTTGTCGGGATGGCCTTCAGAGACCGATTCGGAGGTGAACAGGAAAGACTTGCGCATGAGACCTCTTCGCAAAGGCTCGCCGCCGGAACTACGGGGAGCTTCATATAAGGAAAGCTTTATATGACCTTCTAGCGTTGCCGCCGGCGGAGAGCAACCGCGCTTGCAAGCATCAGTGCGGCAACGATCGCCGCCATCGCGTTGCCGATGCGCGCGAACAGCGTCGGGGGCAGGGGCGACGGCATTGGTTGCTCGATCGCACCCGCGGTTTCGTGGGGTACGGTCGCGAGCAGGCGGCCATCGGCGGCAATGATCGCCGAGATGCCGGTCGGCGTCGCGCGAACGATCGGCAGTCCCTCTTCAATCGCGCGCATCCGCGCCTGCGCCAGATGTTGCGGCGGACCCCATTTGCCGAACCACGCGTCGTTCGACGGATTGAACAGGATGCGCGGACGGTGCGCGCGGTCGACCACCTCGCCCGAGAAGATGATCTCGTAGCAGATCTGCACGCCGATCGACCCGAAGCCGGGGAGCGTCAGATTGCCGGGCGCCTTTCCCGAGGTGAAGTCGATATCGCCGGGGACGAGACGCGCGAGGCCCAGCGGTTTCAGCAGCCACGGCATCGGCAGATATTCACCGTAGGGGACGAGATGCGCCTTGTCGTACCGGCCGCGCAGCCGCGCCTGCGCATCGAGCGCGAACACCGAGTTGGCGGCGCCCGAAATGCGGTCCTTGGCATCGAATTCGAGCGCGGTGCCGCCGGTCAGCAGGATGTCGTTCGGACCGAGCAGGCGGGCGATGCGGCGGCGCAGATAGAGCGGGCTCGACCAGCCATAGGCGTAGAACGGATAGCCATCCTCGAGATAATCGCGGACCACGCCCTCGGGCCAGACGACGAGGCGGGGCGTCGCGCCGACCCCGCGATCATTTGCGCCGGAGAGCTTTTCGAGCGCCGATAGCACGCGTTCGCCGTCGGTTTCGCTACGGTCTTCCTGGCCGATATCGGGCTGGACCACACGGACCAGCGGCGTGTTGGGCGGCGGCGGGGAAGCATTGGTCCACAGTGCCGACAGTGCGGCCAGGCTCAGCGCGGGGATCGCGATCGCGGGGAGCGTCCAGCGGCGCAAGGCCAGCATCAGCAGCGCGCCCGCGGCAAGGATCGTCACGCCCGACAGCGCATAGGTGCCGACCCAGGCAGACAGCCGCGCAACGCCGATCGCGGGGAGCCAGACCACGCCGAGCGGATCCCAAGCGTAACCGGTGAACAGCGTCGCGCGGAGCCATTCGGTCGCGATCCAGGCCGTGGCGAAGACCAGCACGAACGCCGCGTCCGCGCCACCGGGTCGCCGCCCGATGCGCCACGCGACGCCGGCGGCAAGCATCGGGAATATCGCGAGATACAGCGCGAGCCCGACCGCGGCGAAATAGCCGAGGACGGGCGGCATCGCGTCCTGGAAGTCGAACGCGTGCTGGAACCAGTTGTTGTTGACGGTGAAATGCCCGAGCCCGAACAGCCACCCGCGCCACAGCGTGCTGCGGATCGTGGGCGCGTCGTGGACGAGCTTCATCCAGAGCGCGAAGGCAACGAGCGTCAGCGGCCAGAGGTCTAGCGGTGCGAAGCCGGTAGCGGCGAGCGCGCCGAGGACGAGGCAGGCGAGGGCAGGAAAACGGGTCACGCCGGCGCTATGCCGCGGTGGGGGGTGGGGGGCAATGTTTTCGCTGGGCTTCGCGCGCGGGGGCTACCCCCTCCGACCCCTCCGAGCTCGACCCCGGCGAAGGCCGGGGCCCAATTGGAAAGGTCGCTGTAACGGAACGCTACGCGTCGTTAGCAACGTCCCCCAATTGGGCCCCGGCCTTCGCCGGGGTGGTCTCAATGTGGTTGGAGTGGAGCGTACCCTTCCCAAACCCTGTTTCCCCGCGAAGGCGGGGACCCAGACTGGGCTCCCGCCTTCGCGGGAGAACAAGTTTACGCCGAACGCTCGTGACACCAATCGGCCCCGCCCCAAATCCCCCGGGTCGACGAACCCGCCATCCCACCGTATCCTCCCCCAATGACCCTACGCCCGTTCCATCTCGCCTTCCCGGTCCACGACCTCGCCGCCGCGCGCAGTTTCTACGGCGCGACGCTCGGCTGTCGCGAGGGCCGCTCCAGCGACCAGTGGATCGATTTCGAGCTGTTCGGCCACCAGATCGTCGCGCATCTCGACCCGGCGGCCAAGCCCGTCGCCGTCGCCAACGCGGTCGATGGCCACGCCGTCCCGGTCCCGCATTTCGGCGTGGTGCTGACGATGGACGACTGGATCGCGCTGTCGGAGCGCGTCACCGCGGCCGGCGTCACGTTCGGAATCGCGCCTTACATCCGCTTCAAGGGCCAGCCCGGCGAACAGGCGACGATGTTCTTTTGCGATCCCTCGGGCAACGCTCTCGAGTTCAAGGCGTTCGCCCACGACGACATGCTTTTCGCGACTTAAGGATTTCCCATGGCCACTCCCGTTACCGTCGATATTCCCCACACGCTCGGCAAGGCGGCGGTTCGCGCGCGGCTCGACGGCGGGATCGACAAGATCAGCGCGAGCATTCCCGGTGGGTCGGTGACCGATCACCGCTGGGAGGGCGACACGCTGCACTTCACTGCCAAGGCGATGGGCCAGACGATCGCCAGCGCGGTCACGGTCTACGAGACCAACGTCCACGCGGTCGTCGACCTGCCCGGAATCCTCGGTCTCTTCGCCAGCAAGATCCAGGAGTATATCGGCAAGGAAGCGCCCAAGCTCCTGCGCTGAAAACCGGGGACAGGGGTCGGCACGCCGACCCCTGTCAACAGCAGCGCCCCCCGCCCTTGCTGCCGTACCGCGCCTCCTGCCGATCGCGGAAGAAGGTGCGCTCGTCCATCGGTGGCTGGTCGGGATGCCGCTCCGCCATGTGCTGGCAATACGTCGTGTAGGACGGCACGCCGACCATCAGCAACGCGGTCTCGCGTGCCTTCGCGTACAGCGCCCGGATCATTCCGCCGCCACCAGCTGCGGCGGGACTTCGGTCACCGTCGGCCGGTCGATCTTCAGCGCCGCGAGGCACGTCCGGATCCCGAAGAAGACGATCGACAGCACCACCGCCAGGAACAGCGCACACAGCCCGGCGTCGATCCGGTCGTTGAGCACGATCCGCTGCATCTCCGCCATCGTCTTGGCCGGCGCGAGCACTTCGCCGCGCGCCGCCGCTTCCGCGAACTTCGAGGCGTGCGCGAGGAAGCCGATCTTCGGATCGCTCGCGAACAGCTTCATCAGCCCGGCGGTGATCGTGCACAGGCACAGCCACGCGGCGGGCAGGATCGTCACCCACGCGTAACGCTGGCGCTTCATCCGGAACAGCACGACCGTCGCCAGCACCAGCGCGACCGCCGCGAGCATCTGGTTCGAGATCCCGAACAGCGGCCACAGCGTGTTCACCCCGCCCAGTGGATCGGTAACGCCCTGGTACAGGAAGAAGCCCCACGCGATCACGCATAGCGCGGTCGCGACGAAGCCCGGCACGATCGCCGAGGCATTCCGAAACGACGGCACCGCCAGCCCGATCAGGTCCTGCAGCATGAACCGCCCGGCACGCGTGCCCGCATCGACCGCGGTGAGGATGAACAGCGCCTCGAACAGGATCGCGAAATGATACCAGAACGCCTTCATCGCCGGCCCGCCGACGAGGTGGCTGAAGATCTCAGACATCGCCACCGCGAGCGTTGGCGCGCCACCGGTGCGCGACACGATCGTGGTCTCGCCGACGTCCTTCGCGGTCTGCGCAAGCAACTCCGGCGTGATCGGGAAGCCCATCGCGGTGACCGCGGTCGCGGCCGAGGCGAAATCGGTGCCGACCACCGCCGCCGGGCTGTTCATCGCGAAATACACGCCGGGATCGAGGATCGACGCACCGACCAGCGCCATGATCGCGACGAAGCTCTCCATCAGCATCGCGCCGTAACCGATGAACTGCGCGTCGCCTTCGCTGGCGATGAGCTTCGGCGTGGTGCCGCTGGCGATCAGCGCGTGGAAGCCCGAGACGGCGCCGCACGCGATCGTGATGAACAGGAACGGGAACAGCCCACCGGACCAGACCGGGCCGCTGCCGTCGATGAACGGGGTGAGCGCTGGCATCCGCAGCGGCGGCGCAACGACCGCGATGCCGATTGCGAGCGCGACGATCGCGCCGATCTTGAGGAAGGTCGACAGGTAATCGCGCGGCGCGAGCAGCAGCCACACGGGGAGGACGGATGCGACCGCGCCATAGCCGACCATCAGCACGCAGAGCTGCACCGGCGTCAGCGTGAACAGCGGCGCGAGCGTCGGCGACGCGGCAACCGTACCGCGGTAAACGATCGCCGCAAGCAGCCCGATCACGCCGAGCACGGAGACTTCGCCGACCTTTCCGGGCCGGATCCAGCGCGTGTAGATCCCCATCAGGAATGCCAGCGGGATCGTCGCGGCGACGGTGAACAGCCCCCACGGGCTGCCAGCGAGCGCGCGCACCACGATCAGCGCGAGCACCGCGAGGATGATGACCATGATCGCGAATGCGCCGATCAGCGCGATCACGCCGGGAATCGCGCCCATTTCCATGCGGATCAGTTCGCCGAGCGACCGCCCGTCGCGGCGCATCGAGATGAACAGGATCATGAAATCCTGCACCGCGCCCGCGAGCACGACGCCGGCGAGGATCCACAGCGTCCCGGGAAGGTAGCCCATCTGCGCGGCGAGCACCGGCCCGACCAGCGGACCTGCACCGGCGATCGCGGCGAAATGGTGCCCGAACAGCACGTTGCGGTCGGTCGCGACGTAGTCGAGGCCATCGGCGCGGCGCAAGGCCGGGGTCTGCCGCGACGGATCGAGCTGCATCACATGCCGCGCGATATACCGTGCGTAGAAGCGGTACGCGATCAGCTGGACCGAGACGGCGGCAGTGACGATCCACAACGCGTTGACATGCTCGCCACGCTGGAATGCGACAACCGCCAGCGCGCACGCTCCGAGCAAGGCAAGCGCGCCCCAACCGATCTTCTCGCGTAAAGTCATGCGTGCGCTCTCCCCTGCGGTCCTTTGTGCGGGCATCGCGTATTCGGGCGGGCAGCGCTAGCCTAGATTGGCGCGCACACCCGCCCCCCGTCACCCCGGCGGAGGCCGGGGGCTACCGTCCCGCACACCCCAAGGACGGCGAGCATGCGGAACGGTGGATGCCGGAACGAGGCCGGCATGACGGGGAGGGGGCGCTGGTTCGTTTTCCTGTTTGATCGGGACTTGAAGCGGCGCAGCGCCGAGCCCCGATGAAGAGCCGTTCCCCCGCCCTCGCGAGGGAACAGGAAGGACGCGCGTCAGGCCCCCCCAAACAAAAAAAACTCAGCGCTGCGAGTGATGGCCCTTCAGCTCGTCCCCGACGATCCGCACGACATGCAGCACGTTCGTCGAGCCCGGCGTCCGGAACGGCACACCGGCCAACACGATCACCCGGTCGCCCGCCTTCGCCATGCCGTGACGCAGCGCCATCCGCTTCGACTTGGCGACCATGTCCTCGAACGACTCGACGTCGCGGGTGTGGACCGCATGCGTGCCCCACAGCAGCCCGAGCCGCCGCGCGGTATCCTGGTTCGGCGTCAGCACCAGCAGCGGCACCGACGGACGTTCCCTTGCAATACGCCGCGCGGTCGAGCCCGAGGTCGTGAAGCAGATGATCGCCACCGCCGAAACCGTCGCGGCGATGTTCTTCGCCGCCTCGGCGAGCGCATCCGCCGTCGTCGGATCGGGCTTCATCACGGTGAAGTGCATGCGGTCGCCGTGTTCCGGGTCACCCTCGACCGACACGCCGATCGCATCCATCATCGCCACCGATTCGACCGGCCACGCGCCCGCCGCGCTCTCGGCCGACAGCATGATCGCATCGGCACCGTCATACACCGCGGTCGCGACGTCGGACACTTCGGCGCGGGTCGGCGACGGCGAGGTGATCATCGATTCGAGCATCTGCGTCGCCACCACGACCGGGCGACCCATCCGCCGCGAAACCTCGACGATCCGCTTCTGCAGCGGCGGCACCGCCTGGGGCGGCATCTCGACGCCGAGATCGCCGCGCGCGACCATCACGCCGTCGCAGGCCTCGACGATCTCCTCCAGTCGCTCGATCGCCGCCGGCTTCTCGATCTTCGCCATGAGCGCCGCCTTGCCGCCGATCAGCTTGCGCGCTTCCCACAGATCCTCGGGGCGCTGGACGAACGACAGCGCGATCCAGTCGACTCCCTGGTCGACCGCGAAATCCAGGTCGCTGCGGTCCTTCGCGGTCAGCGCCGCCATCGGCAGCACGACGTCGGGGACGTTCAGCCCCTTGCTGTTCGACAGCGCCCCGCCGACCTCGACGCGAGTCGTGATCGCGCGCGGGCTATGGGACACGACGCGCAGCACCAGCTTGCCGTCGTCGAGCAGCAGGCGCGCGCCCGGCTCGATCGCGGCGAAGATCTCGTCATGCGGCAGTTCGACGCGGGTCGCGTCGCCCGGTGTCGTGTCGCGGTCGAGCACGAAGGTCGAGCCGGTTTCGAGCACCGTGCGCCCGCCCTCGAACTTGCCGACGCGCAGTTTCGGCCCCTGCAGATCGGCGAGGATGGTCGAGGGGCGACCATATTCTTTCTCGAGCGCGCGAATCGCCTGGATCACGGCGATCTTCGACTGCTGGTCGCCGTGGCTCATGTTGACGCGGAACGCGTCGGCGCCGGTGCGGAACAGCGTTGCGATCATCTCGGGCGTGCTGCTGGCGGGGCCGAGCGTCGCGAGAATGCGGACTTTCCGCGAACGGGGTGCGATGGCCATGGTCATGCTTGCGTTTCCTGGGGAAGGTCTTTGCCGCGACGGGCCTTAGCCCCTATCTGCGCTGGATCAACCACGGAGCGTATAAATGACCCCCGATCGCCTCGATACATTGGACGATGCCGTAGCGGCGCAGGCGTTCCGCCGCCTCGTCCGCCACCTGCGTCACCGCGACGACGCACAGAATGTCGACCTGATGGGTCTCGCCGGTTTCTGCCGCAATTGCCTGTCCGACTGGGTCGAGGAGGCCGGCGACCTGTCTAAGGACGCGGCACGCGAGACGGTGTACGGGATGCCCTATGCGCAGTGGAAGGCGCACCACCAAGGCGACGCGACGCCCGAGCAGCTCGAACGGATGCGGCTGAGCGTCGCGAAGAACACGGTCGACTGAACCGGGGTCGCTTGAGCCGCGAACGGTTAACGCCTAGACGCGGCGCCGCACTCGCAGCGGCGTGATTCATCGGCGGTCCTTGGGGCCCCGGTCGCTGCCTGCGGGTATGTGTTTCGAGCGAATGGGGACGAGTATCATGACGGACGAACGCCAACACGGCATGGGCGGCGGCGCGGTCGCAGCAGACGAACTGCGCCTGCTGATCGAGCGCGCCGAGCGTCTCGAAGAAGAGAAGAAGGGTATCTCGGACGATATCAAGGACGTGATGGCCGAAGCCAAGGGCCGCGGCTACGACCCCAAGGCGATCCGCAAGATCCTGTCGATCCGCAAGAAGAAGAAGGAAGAATATCAGGAGGAAGAGGCGATCCTCGAAGTGTATCTCCAGGCGCTGGGGATGATCTGAGGATACGTCCGAACGTCCGTCATCCCAGCGAAAGCTGGGATATCCCGCGGCGAGGAGAGACGCTGCGTCCCCGTCACCAGCGCTGCATGGTTTGGAGACGCTCCTAGCCGCAGGAGATCCCAGCTTTCGCTGGGATGACGGGAGGGGGCGGGCGGTTTCGAGTTACCGGCTTGCAGTGTAACGGGCTTAATGAAGCTGGTCGTACAGATCCGCCCAAGTCGGATTGATCGACGCGACCAGCTCATCCTTCCAAGACCGTTTCCACGCCTTGAGCACCTTCTCCCGAGCGATCGCATCCTGGATCGTCTCATGCTGCTCGGCAAATACCAGCGTCTTCAATCCATAACGCCGGCAGTAGGCTGATCCCAGGTCGATCCGATGCTGGTGAACGCGCGCTACCAGATGCGCAGTGACGCCGATGTACAGCATCCCAAACGGCTTGTTCGCCATCATATAGACCCAACCGCCGTGCACCATCTGGAGACGCTCCTCGCCGCGGAAGATCCCAGCGTTCGCTGGGATGACGGCCAAGTCAAGCAATCCGCGCGCCGCCGACCCGCCAGCCCCGGCCGCGCTCCCGCTCGCGGCTCGCTCGCCCGCGCCCCCCAACCCGTCATTCCAGCGAAAGCTGGAATATTCCGCGGCGAGGAGGAACGCCGTCCGCCCAACAACCAGCGATGCTTTGTAGATAGAAGCCCCGGCCGCAGAAGATCCTAGCTTTCGCTGGGACGACGACAAGTGTATTACCGCCCTACAACATTAACTCGGGGGCCCACATGCAGATATTCAACGCAGCAGCGATCGTAACCTTGCTAGTCGCCGCACCCGCCACCGCCCAATCAGCCAACCCAGACACAAAATCCCTCGCGCAAAAAGCCGAAGCCTTCGTCCAGGTCCGCAATCAGTTCGATCAGCCCGCGATGATCGCGATGATGGCGCCCGACTATCAGGAAATATCTCCTGTCGGCGAAGTCGACTCCCGCGACCGCGTGATCGGGTTCTACGCCGCCGACAAGAAATCCCCCGCGCCGCCAATGACGATCACCGAGACGGTCGCGCGCGCCGCCGGCACGACCGGCGTCGTGACGATGCGGATCGCCTACACGATGCCCGGCAAGGACGGCCAGATGCAGACGCGCGCGCTGCGGGCCGGCTTCGTCGCGCGTCGGGTAAAGGGCGGCTGGCAGTTCGTGACGGTGCAGTTCACCCCGATCCGCGGCTGACGGCTAAGCCGCCTCGGCGGGCAACGTCGTCCACCCGAGGCCGGGAATTGTGATCGAACGCTTTCCGGCCAGATCCGTGCGGCACACGATCAGCTCGCGGCTCTCGATATAGCCGATCAGCCGCTTCACCCGGCCGAGCGAACTTGTGCCGTAGGTAGCAGCGATACGCGCGTCGGACGGGCAGGGCTCGCCTTCCCGCGCCGCCCGCGCGACCAGCAGGAACGCGCCGAGCATGTCGTCGGGCAGGCCGCTCGCCACATCGAGCGCCGCCGTCCAAGCCTCGTCGGTCATGTCGAAGATGCCGGCGCGCGCGCAGCTCAGCCGGCGGACGAAGCCAGGCAGGTCGAGCGGGGGCTTGGCAAGTCCGGCCATCCGGCAGCGCACCTGGAAATCCTGGAACAGCACCGACGGCGGCCGCAGCGTCGATTCGGGATCCTCGACGATCGCGCGGAACACGTCGGCATAGACCGCCTCGACCTCGTCGTCGGTCTTCTCGGGCGGCGGGGGCGCGGCGGTACGCGGCTCGGGCGGATGCGCGATGCCGTCGAGCAGTTCGTCCGCCGGCACGCGACGCGGGCGCGAATCGAACATCAGGCCGAGTTCGGGCGCGTCGACCACCGGCTCGGACAACAGGTCCTGCAAGTCCATCGGCGCGGCGCTGGGCAGGGGGGTAAGCTTGGGGCTGCCGCTGCGCGCGGACGTTTCGACATCGCCGATCTTCACCGTGATCGGCCGGCGCGACACCGCCGGCCCGAGCGCCATGAACGTACCGCGCTGGAGATCGCGAATCGCCTCCGCCTGACGCCGCTCCATGCCCAGCAGGTCGGCCGCGCGCGCCATGTCGATGTCGAGGAAGGTGCGACCCATCAGGAAGTTCGAGGCCTCGGCCGCAACGTTCTTCGCCAGTTTCGCGAGGCGCTGAGTCGCGATCACGCCGGCAAGCCCGCGCTTGCGGCCGCGGCACATCAGGTTGGTCATCGCCGCGAGCGAGGCACGGCGCACCTCCTCCGAGACTTCGCCGCCGGTGACGGGCGCGAACATCTGTGCCTCGTCGACCACCACCAGCACCGGATACCAATGCTCGCGCGGCGCATCGAACAGCGCGGAGAGGAACGACGCCGCACAGCGCATCTGCCCCTCGACCTCGAGTCCCTCGAGGCTCAGCACCGCCGACGTGCGATGTTCGCGCAGGCGGGCAGCGATGCGCGAAATCTCGCGTTCGCTATAGTCGCCCGCCTCGATCACGACATGGCCGTGCGGTCCCGCGAGCGTCACGAAATCGCCCTCCGGATCGATCACGATCTGCTGGACGTGCCCCGCCGATCGCTCGAGCAGCCGGCGCAGCAGATGCGACTTTCCCGATCCCGAATTGCCCTGCACCAGCAGGCGCGTGGCGAGGAGTTCCTCCAGGTCGACGCCGACGGCACTACCATTGCCGTCGGTGCCCATATTCACGCTAACCGTCATGCCGCGCGTTTGGCAGGTGCGGGCGCATCGGGGCAAGGAGTCTTTGCGGCTTGCGTCGCAAGTCTGGCTTCGCACCCCCATCCACCCCGTCACCCCGGACTGGTTCCGGGGTCCACGGTCCCGCATCATCGACGGTCGGCGCGTGTGCGGAACGGTGGATGCCGGAACGAGCCCGGCATGACGAGGTGGCTGGAATTATCCCCAATCCCGGCTAGGCATCCGGCTATGGCCACATCCTCCCCGCTCGACGATCTCTCGCAACGGTTGCTCGGCAAGGCGCCGGGCGAGCTCGACGACAAGCAGCGCCGCGTCCTTGCCGGGATCGAAGCGGGGACCACGGTCAGCCGCGATGCCGCCGACCTGTCGGACGAGCGGGCGACGTTCGGCGAGCGGCTGTCGGACCGGGTTGCGAAGATCGGCGGGTCATGGGCATTCATCATCTGCTTCACGCTGGTGCTGATCGGCTGGATGCTGCTGAACTCGGATATCCTCGCGCATTTCGGCCGGGCGTTCGATCCCTACCCCTACATCTTCCTCAACCTGTTGCTGTCGACGGTCGCGGCGATCCAGGCGCCGGTGATCATGATGAGCCAGAACCGGCAATCGGCGAAGGACCGCCTCGCCGCCAGTCTCGACTATGAGACCAACTTGCGCGCCGAACTCGACATCCTGCGCGTGCATCACAAGATCGACCACCTGGTGCTCGACCGGCTCGACGCGATCGAACGGAAGATCGACGCTCTGGCGAAAACGGCCTCACCGTCCTAAAGCCACCGCATCACGCTATTAGAGGCACAGATGGCAGGCCATTCCAAATACAAGAACATCATGTATCGCAAGGGCGCGCAGGACAAGAAGCGCTCGTCGGCGTTCAGCAAGCTCAGCCGAGAGATCACGGTCGCGGCCAAGATGGGCCTGCCCGACGTCGACATGAACCCGCGCCTGCGCGCGGCGGTGAACGCGGCCAAGGCGGCGTCGTTGCCGAAGGAAAACATCCAGCGCTCGATCGACAAGGCGAGCCGCGGCGATGCGGAGAATTACGAAGAGATCCGCTACGAGGGCTTCGGCCCCGGCGGCGTGTCGCTGATCATCGAGGCGCTGACCGACAACCGCAACCGCACCGCGACCAACGTACGCGTCGCAGTCGGCAAGAACGGCGGCAACCTCGGCGCGGGCGGTTCGGTCAGCCACGCGTTCGACCGCGTCGGGCTGATCTCGTACCCGGCGAGCGCGGGCGACGCCGACACGGTGTTCGAAGCGGCGCTCGAAGCGGGCGCCGAGGACGTCACGTCGAGCGAGGACGGCCACGAGGTCTGGACCGCGCAGGGCGACCTGCATGAGGTCGCCAAGGCGTTGGAAGCAAAACTTGGCGAAGCAGAAGGCGCAAAGCTCGCTTGGCGGCCGCAGATCATGGTCGCGGTCGATGCCGACGACGCGGCGACATTGTTCAAGCTGATCGACGCGCTCGACGACGACGACGACGTGCAGACCGTCTGGGGCAATTACGAAATCTCCGACGAGATCATGGAGTCGCTGGGTTGATCTTCCCCCCTCCCGCAAGCGGGAGGGGTCGGGGGTGGGCGCGCGCTCAGCCCCAGCGTTCCGCCTCTGATTGGCCGGGCGCCCACCCCTCGGTCCCCGCCCGCTTGCTGGAGGGGAGGCAGTGATCATCCTCGGCCTCGACCCCGGCCTGGGCACCACAGGCTGGGGTGTCATCCGTGCCGATGGCAATCGCCTGAGCCATATCGCCAACGGCCAGATCAAGACCGATCCGTCGATGGCGCTCCCCCGCCGCCTGACCGCGCTGTACAACGCTCTGATCGACGTCATCCGCACCGAACGCCCCGACGGCGCCGCGGTGGAAGAAGTGCTCGGCAATACCAACGCGCAATCGACGCTCAAGCTCGGCCAGGCACGCGGCGTCGTGCTGCTCGCCGCGGCGGGGGCGGGGCTGCATATCGGCGAATATCACCCGTCGACCGTCAAGAAGGGCGTCGTCGGCACCGGCGGCGCGGACAAGAAACAGATCCAGGCGATGATGGCCGTCCTGCTGCCGGGGGCAAAACTGGCCGGTCCCGACGCCGCCGACGCGCTCGCGGTGGCGATCACGCACGCACACCATGTCGCGAGCGCGGCCGCGCTGTCGCGCCGGAGCGGCATCGGCGCCTGATCCGCCGAGAAAAAGACGGACGCGAACTGCCCCGGATCGCTCTAGCCGCGGCGTTGTCGTAAGTAGCTGAAGTTGATCGAGATTAAAGTTTCGATAGCCAAGTCCCCACCAATGTGGCAGCGCAGCATTGGAATAATATGACAACGGCCAGGGGCGGCACGATGTATATCGATCAGGTGCGCGGGGGCACCAACAGCAATAATGTTCCGGGAACGGCCTTCGCGATGCCCCCCGGCATGCGCATGCGCTATGATCTGCCGTGCGTCAGCTTGTCCGACTATGTGACCGGCTATGCGATCTATGCGGCGGACGATCGCACGCCGATGATCAACTGGTATTTGCCGGCGCCGGCAATGATCTCGGTCCTTGTCGACGCCGGGCCCGCGACTGTGTCGATCGGCAACCACCGCTTCGGTCCGGTCGACCGCGCTTCCTTCTACGGTCCGACCAGCCGCGCGTTCCGGACCGAGACGACCGGCGGCATCGCGGTCGGCATCGGCCTCAGCGCGCTCGGCTGGTCGCGCCTCACCGCGCGGTCGGCGGGCGAGTTCCACAACCGTGTCGTGCCGCTCGGCAGCGCGCTGGGATGGGCGCTGCCCGCGCGCTTGATCGAGGGGCTCGACGCACTCGACTCCGACACGCTGATCAAGCCGCTTCTCGACGCGATCCTCACCCCCCTTTTCGCGCGCGCGCATCCGCGCGACGAACTGATCCGGGCATTCACCGCACTGACCGTCACCGATGGCGTGATCGAGATGAAGGATGTCGCCGACCGCCTGGACATTCCCACTCACGAACTGCGGCGGATGGCCACGCGGCATTTCGGCATGCCGCCAAAGCTGTTGCTGCGCCGCGCGCGGTTCCTGCGGTCGTTCATCCGGCTCATCACCGCGGACGGTCTGAGCGACTATTCGATGATCGACAGCAGCTATTTCGACGCGTCGCATTTTCTCCGCGACGCCGGCACCTTCCTCGGCACGACGCCGCGCCGCTTCGTGGCGTCGGAGACGACGTACCTCAAGGCGAGCCTGCGCGCCCGCATGGCGGTGGCGGGCGCGCCGACCCAGGCGCTCCACGGCGTCGCGAAACCCGCGTCGGTGGCCATGCCCAGATCCCCCCTCGATCCCGAGCGCTCGCAACCCACCGTGTGAGGCGGCACGACCACCGACGATCGAAAGCCGGGGCGGTTTTGCCGGGATGACGGCGCCCCGGCTTTGTTCTACCGCCTGACGCATGATCGTGCATCTCAAAGGGCGCCTGGATTCCACGGGCATCGACCACGCCGTGATCGATGTCGGCGGCGTCGGCTATCTGGTCGGCGCATCGGCGCGGACGCTGTCGGCGCTGGGTCCGATCGGCGAGGCCTGCACGGTGTTCACCGAATTGCTGGTCGGCGAGGATTTCCAGCGGCTGGTCGGCTTTTCGAGCGCGGACGAGCGCGACTGGTTTCGGTTGCTGACGGGCGTGCAGGGCGTCGGTGCGCGCGTCGCGCTCGCGATCCTGTCCGCGCTCGAGCCGGTCGACCTGAGCCGTGCGATCGCCAGCGGCGACAAGGCGATGGTCGCGCGCGCGAACGGCGTCGGGCCGAAACTCGCGCAGCGCATCGTCATGGAGCTGAAGGACAAGGTCGGCGGCATCGCGCTCGGCCTCGGGCCCGCGGTCGTCAACGCCGCGCCGGGGGCATCTGCGGATGCGGTGTCGGCTTTGCTCAACCTCGGTTTCCGCCCGAACGAAGCGAGCGTCGCGGTGGCCGCAGCCGACGAGGAACTGGGGGCAGGCGCCTCGCTCGACGCCCTGGTCCGCCTGGCGCTGCGCAAGGCGTCGAAGTCGTAAACGTTCTCCTGCGAACGCAGGAGTCCAGGGTGACGGAACGCAGCGCGTGTGATCCTGGCCTCCTGCGTTCGCAGGAGACCTAGAGCGGCGTCAGCAACGCCTCCCCCGCGAAGTGCGCATCGAGATTGGCGATCACCAGCGCGACCATCGCTGCGCGTCCGTCGACCGTCGCGCTGCCCTGATGCGGCGACAGGACCACCTGATCCATGGCCATGAGCGCATCGGGCACCGTCGGTTCGTCGGCGAACACGTCGAGCCCCGCGCCGGCGATCGTCCCCGCCTCCAATGCGGCAACCAGCGCGGCCTCGTCGACCAGACTGCCCCGCGCAATGTTGACGAAGATCCCGTCTTTCCCCAGCGCCGCGAGCACGCCCGCATCGACGACGGCGCGCGTCGCATCCCCACCGGGCGCCGCCACGATCAGCACGTCGCACGCCGTGGCCAGCGATACGATATCGCCGTGAAACACGCCCTCGAAGTCCGGTTTCGCGGACCGCGCGGCATAATGAAGTTCGCGCGCGAACGGCCGGGCGCGCGCGGCAATGGCCTTGCCGATCCGCCCGAGCCCGAAGATGCCGATCCGCCGCCCGCTCGCACGCCGCGCCAGGTCGACCGACCAGCCGCCGCCCCGCACCGCGCGGTCGTTCGCGACGATCCGCCGCTGCACCGCCAGCATCAGCCCGATCGCGAGATCCGCGACGTCGTCGGTCAGCACGTCGGGCGTCGTCGTCACCGCGACCCCGCGCGCCTTGGCGGCGGCAAGGTCGATCCCGTCATAGCCGACGCCGTGGATCGCGACGATCTCCAGCGCAGGCAGCCGGTCGAGCAGGGCCGCGTCGACCACGCTGCTCCCCCCGCCGATGACCGCGCGCGTCGTCGCCGGCGGATCCGCGCGGTGCACCGTGAAGCGCTCGGCCAGCCTATCCCTCAGCGCGGTCGAGATCCCGGGCAGCGTGTACGCATCGGGGCGGGCGTTGATTTGGTCGGTCATCGTCGCCGTATAGCCGGCTTGCCTTGCTCCCTCCACCGCGAGCGCGCTATCGCGAGCGCGTGACCGATACAGACCGCATCCTGACTGCCGCCAAGCGTCCCGAAGACGTCGACGCCGCGCTGCGCCCCAAGACGCTCGACGAGTTCGTCGGACAGAAGGCCGCGCGCGAGAATCTGCGGATCTTCATCCAGGCGGCGAAGTCGCGCGGCGATGCGCTTGATCACGTGCTATTCTTCGGGCCGCCGGGACTCGGCAAGACGACGCTCGCGCAGATCGTCGCGCGCGAAATGGGCGTCGGCTTTCGCGCCACATCGGGCCCGGTGATCGCCAAGTCGGGCGATCTCGCCGCGCTGCTGACCAATCTCGAGGACGGCGACGTGCTGTTCATCGACGAGATCCACCGGTTGCAGCCCGCGGTCGAGGAGGTGTTGTACCCGGCGATGGAGGACCGCGCGCTCGACCTGATGATCGGCGAGGGGCCGTCGGCGCGCTCGGTGCGCATCGACCTGCCACGCTTCACGCTGATCGGCGCGACCACGCGACAGGGTTTGCTGACGACGCCGCTCAGGGACCGCTTCGGGATTCCGGTGCGGCTGCAATTCTACACGGTCGACGAACTCGAGCGCGTGGTCACCCGCGCCGCCGGCCTGCTCGGGCTCGGCATCGCCAAGGACGGCGCGATGGAGATCGCCCGCCGCGCCCGGGGCACGCCGCGAATCGCTGGCCGGCTGCTGCGCCGGGTACGCGATTTCGCCAATGTCGCCGGGCACGAGACGGTCGACGCGCGCGCCGCCGACGCCGCGCTCAACCGGCTGGAGGTCGATTCGCTCGGGCTCGACGCGATGGACCGGCGCTACCTGATGATGATCGCCGACATCTATCGCGGCGGACCGGTCGGGGTCGAGACGCTCGCGGCCGGCCTCAGCGAACCGCGCGACACGATCGAAGAAGTGATCGAGCCGTATCTGATCCAGCTCGGCCTGATCGCGCGGACCGCGCGCGGTCGGTTCCTGAATGCAGGCGGCTGGAAGCATCTCGGCCTGAACCCGCCGACGGGGAGCCAGGACGGGCTGTTCGACACCTAGGGTGTTGGTCGTAAGGTCGTTGCCGAATCCAAGATCGTTCCCGCCTCATAACGTCACCCCAGCGAAAGCTGGGGTATCTCCGTTGGTTGGCGCTCAGCGGTTGGTGGGTCCCATGTGGAGATCCCAGCTTTCGCTGGGATGACGGCGTGAGGTGCTAGGATAAGGCCCGAGGTAATAGCATGACGCCGGGACGTAGATGCGGCCTCTCCCTCCACTCTCCCGACAATAGCTTCACTTCCGGCCAACATCAGTATTGCATCGTGGTACCCGCGCCACCGATCTGATAGCCACCACGAATGCCCCTTTCGGCCGCCGCCTCCGCCCGCGAAATCCTGACCAGCCTTCACGACGTGATGGCGGCGCGCACCACTGCGCAGGCCAAGCTCAATTCGGTCGTCGGCATCATCGCGACCGCGATCGACAGCGAAGTCTGCTCGATCTACCTGTTGCGCGAAGGTGTGCTCGAGCTGTTCGCCACCCGAGGCCTTGACCAGGCGGCAGTCCACGTCACCAAGCTCGCGCTCGGCGAAGGGCTTGTCGGCACGATCGCCGAGGACGTCGAGGTGCTCAACCTCGACGAAGCCGCCAGCCACCCCGATTTCGCCTACAAGCCCGAGACCGGCGAGGACCGCTTCCACAGTTTCGCCGGCGTCCCGATCATCCGGCGCGAGCGCTCGGTGGGGGTCCTGGCCGTCCAGCACACGGATCGTCGCAAATATGCCGACGTCGAGATCGAGGCGTTGCAGACGGTCGCGATGGTGCTGTCCGAACTGATCGCCAATGCGGGGCTCATCGACACCACCGGCGGCGGCGCGGACCGGCCGCAGTCGACCGCGGCGATGCGGATCCCCGGCCAGAAGCTGGTCGACGGCATGGGCGCCGGGTGCGCGGTCTATCACCAGCCGCGCATCACGATCGAGCACACCGTCGCCGATGATACCGACGCCGAGCGCCACCGCGTCTATGCGGCGTTCGACAAGATGCGCGAAGGCATCGACCGGATGACGCGCGAAGCCGAATTCGGCGTCGGCGGCGAGCATGTTGAGGTGCTCCAGACCTACAAGATGTTCGCCTATGACGAGGGCTGGGCACGTCGCATCAACGAGGCGATCGACTCCGGCCTGACCGCGGAGGCGGCGATCGAGCGCGTCCAGCAACGCACCCGCCAGCGCATGCGCCAGATCGACGATCCGCTGCTCGCCGACCGGATGCACGATCTGGAGGACCTGTCGAACCGGTTGCTCCGGATCGTCTCGGGCCAGATGGGGACGGCGGCGCAGCTCGGCCTGCGGCAGGACACCATCCTGATCGCGCGCAATCTCGGCCCCGCCGAACTGCTCGAATATGACAAGCGCCGGCTGAAGGGCGTGATCCTCGAAGAGGGGTCGCTGACCGCGCACGTCACGATCGTCGCGCGAGCGATGGGCGTGCCGGTGCTCGGCCGCGTCCGCGATATCCGGCGGCTGGTCGCCGAGGGCGACCTGTTGCTGCTCGACAGCGTCGAGAGCAACGTCTTCGCCCGCCCGTCGGCGGCGATGGAGGAGGCGTTCGAGGCGCGCCTCGCGATGCGGCAGAAGCGCAAGGCGGCGTTTGCGGCGCTGCGCGACGTGCCGCCGATGACCAAGGACGGCCACCGCCTGACGCTGATGGTCAATGCCGGGCTGCGTGATGACGTGGCCGCGCTCGACATCACCGGCGCCGACGGGATCGGCCTGTTCCGCACCGAATTCCAGTTCCTCGTCTCCGCCACGCTGCCGCAGCGCGAGCGCCAGCAGCGGCTCTACCGCGAAGTGCTCGACGCCGCCGGCGACCGCCCGGTGATCTTCCGCACGGTCGATATCGGCGGCGACAAGGCGCTGCCCTATCTCAACAAGGAAGAGTCGGACGAGGAGAACCCCGCGATGGGCTGGCGCGCGCTGCGCCTCGGCCTGGAGCGCGACGGCTTGATGAAGGTGCAGGCGCGCGCGTTGCTGGAGGCCGCCGCGGGTCGCACGCTCAACGTGATGTTCCCGATGGTCAGCGAACCCTGGGAGTTCGACGAAGCGCGCGCGCTGTTCGAGGCGCAGCGGACGTGGCTCGAAGGGCGCGGGCGCAAGATGCCCCTCGCGATCCGCTATGGTGCGATGCTCGAGGTGCCGGCGCTTGCCGAGATGCTCGACATCCTCCTGCCGAACATCGAGTTCCTCTCGATCGGCACCAACGACCTGACCCAGTTCCTGTTCGCGGCCGATCGCGCCAACCCGAAGCTCGCCGAGCGCTATGACTGGCTCAGCCCGTCGATCCTGCGGTTCATTGCCCGACTGGTGCCGCCGACGCGCGCGGCCAAGGTCGATCTGGCGGTGTGCGGCGAGATGGGCGGGCGTCCGCTGGAGGCGATGGCGCTGATCGGGCTTGGGATCGAACGCCTGTCGATCACGCCCGCGGCGGTCGGTCCGATCAAGGCGATGACGCGCTCGCTCGATCGCGGCGCGCTGATCGCCTACATGGCGACGCTGCTGGCGAACCCGCCACGCGACATGCGGGGTGCGTTAACCACTTGGGCGGCCGAAAACGGCGTCGAACTCGCCTGATCGCCCGAAACCACCGCTAACCACGCGGTGCGCGTTGACATGGCTAGGGCCCTCTGAAAGACGGGAACCGGCAAGGCATCGTTATACAGCCCGGTTCGGAGATAAGAATGGACGAGGTCGAAACCGGCCAGAACGCTGCGCCCGCTGTACCAGAGCGCGCTGGCGACATTCTTCGTGCAGGGCGTGAGGCGCAGGGTCTGAGCGTTGCGGATATCGCCGCGCGTACCCGCGTGCCGCTACGGCATCTCGAGGCGATCGAGCATTCGGATTATTCGGCACTGCCGTCGTCCACCTATGCCGTCGGCTTCAGCCGCGCCTATGCGCGCGCGGTCGGGGCCGACGAGGTCCGGGTCGCGCAGATGGTCCGCGAGGACGTCGCCAAGCTCGGCCGTCGCACACCCGAATATGAACCCTATAAGATGACCGATCCCTCGCGCGTGCCATCGCGCGGGCTGGCGGTCGTCGCGCTCGGCCTTGCGATCGCGGTGCTGGTGCTGGTCGGCCTGTGGTACGGGACCGACATGTTCCGCGGCGGCTCGACCGCGACGACCTCCACGCCCGTCGCCGAGAGCGCTCCGACACCCGCCGTGCAGACCGCGCAACCCGTGCCGGCTCCCGCGACGCCGGCCAATGGCCAGGTGACGTTGACCGCGTCCGACGAGGTCTGGATGCGCGTCTACGATGCCGACAACAAGACCTTGTACCTCGGCACGATGAAGCCGGGCGACAAGTTCGACGTGCCCAAGGATGCCAAGGACCCGATGATCAACATCGGTCGCGCGGACAAGCTGGCGGTGACGCTGAACGGCGCGGCCGCTCCGGCGCTCGGTACCGGCGAGCGCGCGATCAAGGATGTCCGCATCGGCGCGCCGGTGATCGCCGCGCGCATGGCCGGAACGCCGGCGCCTTCTGCGGACGGCACGTCCAACCCGCAGCCCGCCGGTACGGATACCGCGGACCGCTGAACGGATCGCGCCGCGATGCCAGCGCCTTAAGGCTGGCGACAGGATGGGTAGTGCAGCTATACCCGGACGATTAACCAACCCACCGGGGGGTGTGACCCATGCGTAAGTCTATTCTGATCGGCGTCTGCCTCGCGGCGCTCCTGCCCGCATCGGTTCAGGCGCAGAATGTCGAGGGCCGTGTCGGCAAGCTGGAAAGCGAAATGCGCGCGGTCCAGCGCAAAGTCTTCCCCGGCGGCTCGGGCCAGATGCTCCAACCGGAAATCCGTGCACCGCAGAGCGAGCAGGGCCCCGGACCCGGGTCGCCCGCGACCAGCGCGCTGGCCGACGTCAACCAGCGCGTGACGTCGCTCGAACAGCAGATGACCTCGCTCACCGAACAGATCGAGCAGAACCAGAACCGCACGCGCCAGCTGCAGGACGCCTTCGACAGCTATCGCCGCACCAACGACGCACGGCTGAAGTCGCTCGAGACCGGCCCCGCGCCGATCGCGACCGGCGGCCCGATCGAGTCCGACGATCAGCCAAGCCGTCCCTCGAACCGCCCGGAGACGGCCACGCGGCCCGGCACCGCCGCCCCGTCGCCGACCAAGGTCTCGGTCGAGAAGCCCTCGACCGGCGATCCTGCGGAGGACGAATATATGTATGGCTACCGTCTCTGGGCCGCCAAGCAATATCCGCAGGCCGAGGCGCAGCTGAAGAAGGTCGTCGTCGACTATCCCAAGAGCAAGCGCGCCAGCTACGCGCAGAACCTGCTCGGCCGCTCGTACCTGGACGAGGGCAAGCCGAGCCTCGCGTCGATGGCATTCTACGACAATTACAAGAAGATGCCCGACGGCGAGCGCGCGCCCGACAGCCTGCTCTATCTCGGCCAGGCGCTGACCAAGCTCAACAAGCCCGCCGATGCGTGCAAGGTGTATGACGAGCTGAACGACGTCTACGGCGCCAAGATGGCCGCGGCGATGAAGAGCCAGGTCGCCGCCGGACGTTCCGCGGCGAAGTGCAAGTAACCAAGGTCCATCCATTGAGAATCGACGCTAGCGCAGTCCTTCCCTTCCAAGGCGTGATTAGCGTCCTCACTGGAACGCGCCGAGCATGACCGAAGAAGGCCTGCGTTTTGCCGCCGACTTCGCGCGGCTGGCGAGCGACATCGTGAACCCGCTGTTCGCCGTCTCGGGCGGGCCGGACAGCATGGCGATGCTCACGCTCGCGCAGGAGTCGCTCGACCCCGGCTTCACGGTCGCGAGCATCGACCACCGCCTCCGCCCCGAGGCCGCCGCGGAATCCGCCATGGTCGCCGCGCACTGCGCGACGCTCGGCATTCCCCACGCCACGCTCGCCCCCGCAGAGCCTATCGCCGGCGCCAGCATCCAGGCGCAGGCGCGCATCGCCCGCTACGCCCTCCTCACCGATCACGCGCGTGCGATCGGGGCAGGGGCTCTAGTCACCGGACACCACGCCGACGACCAGGCCGAGACCTTCTTGATGCGCGCCGCCCGCGGCTCCGGGCTTGCCGGGCTCGCCGGTGTCCGCGCGCGCACCGAAGTTCACGGCGTCACCGTGATCCGCCCGCTGCTCGACTGGCGCCGCGCCGAACTCCGCGCAATCGTCCGCCGCGGCGAAGTGCCGTTCTTCGACGATCCCTCGAACCACGACGATCGTCACGATCGCACGCGGTTCCGCCGGCTGCTCGGCGAGAATGAATGGCTCGGCACCCCCAATCTCGCGCGCGCCGCCGCCGCGCTCGCGGAGACCGACAACGACGTCCGCGCAATGGTCGAATGGATCTGGGCCGATCGCGCAAAGGTCGGCGGCGGCGAGGTCAAGCTCGCGGTCGGGACGCTGCCTCGCGAAATCCTCCGTCGGCTCGCGCGCCGCGCGATCGGTACGGTCCGCGCCGAGGCCGGCATCGCGACGCCCGAATGGAACGACGCCGCCAACGTCGAAAAGCTGCTCGACGCGCTGATGGCCGGCAAGCGCACCACGCAGGCCGGCATCATCGCCAGCGTCCGCGGCGACGTCTGGCGGTTCCGCGAAGCGCCTCCCCGCAGACCGGCCTGACTGCCGCTCACACTGATCGACGCAAGTCGCATGTTGTTCCATTGCCATTAACCTGCGCGCGCTTATCTTGTGGGCTGAAAGGTATCGTGCACCCATGAGCGACAACGACAACCGCGGGCAGAAGCCCCAGGGCCCTGGCAACGGCGGTCCTGAGAATGGCGGCGGCAACCCCTGGATGAAGAGCCTGCTGATCTGGGTCGGCATCTTGCTGTCGCTGGCGCTGTTCGTGACCATGTTCGACGGCCGCACGGCTGCGTCGGGTGGCAACACGATCGCCTATTCGGCGTTCCTCGACAAGGTCGACGAGGGCACCGTCAAGGACGTCAACATTTCTCGCGAGATGATCTCGGGCACGTTGTCGAGCGGCGAGAAGTTCAAGGCGTATCCGATTCCCGACGCCACGCTCGTGCCGAAGCTGCGCGAGAAGGGCGTCTCGATCAGCGCGAAGCCCGAAGAGGGCCCGTCGATGCTGGCGATGCTGCTGTACCAGTCGCTGCCGTTCCTGCTGTTCCTCGGCATTGCATTCTTCGTCCTGAAGCAGATGCAGAAGAATTCGGGCTCCGGCGCGATGGGCTTCGGCAAGAGCCGCGCGAAGATGCTGACGCAGAAGGAAGGCAAGGTCACCTTCCAGGATGTCGCCGGCATCGACGAGGCGCGCGAAGAGCTCGAGGAGATCGTCGAATTCCTCAAGGATCCGACCAAGTTCGCCCGTCTCGGCGGTAAGATCCCGAAGGGTGCGCTGCTGGTTGGTTCGCCCGGTACCGGCAAGACGCTGCTCGCCCGCGCGATCGCGGGTGAAGCCGGCGTGCCGTTCTTCACCATCTCGGGTTCCGATTTCGTCGAGATGTTCGTTGGCGTGGGTGCGAGCCGTGTCCGCGACATGTTCGAGCAGGCGAAGAAGTCCGCACCGTGCATCGTCTTCATCGACGAAATCGATGCGGTCGGCCGTCATCGTGGCGCCGGTCTCGGCAACGGCAATGACGAGCGCGAGCAGACGCTGAACCAGCTGCTGGTCGAGATGGACGGCTTCGAGGCGAACGAAGGCATCATCATTATCGCCGCGACCAACCGTCCCGACGTGCTCGACCCTGCGCTGCTGCGTCCGGGCCGCTTCGATCGCCAGGTCACGGTGCCGCGTCCGGATATCGAGGGCCGCATCAAGATCCTCGAAGTGCACATGAAGAAGGTGCCGCTCGCCCCCGACGTCGACGCGCGCGTCATCGCACGTGGTACGCCGGGCTTCTCGGGTGCCGATCTCGCCAACCTCGTCAACGAGGCGGCGCTGCATGCGGCACGCAAGGGCAAGCGCCTGGTGGCGATGGCCGAGTTCGAGGAGGCCAAGGACAAGGTCATGATGGGCGCAGAGCGTCGCAGCATGGTCATGACCGACGACGAGAAGCGGATGACCGCGTATCACGAGGCGGGTCACGCCGTCGTCGCGATGCACGAGGCCGCGTCGGATCCGATCCACAAGGCGACGATCATCCCGCGCGGTCGCGCACTGGGCATGGTCATGCGGCTGCCCGAGCGCGACTCGTACAGCTATCACCGTGACAAGATGTACGCGAACCTTGCGGTGTCGATGGGCGGCCGCGTCGCCGAGGAAGTCATCTTCGGCTACGACAAGGTTTCGTCGGGTGCATCGGGCGACATCCAGTACGCCACCGGTCTGGCACGCGACATGGTCACGCGCTGGGGCATGTCGGACAAGGTTGGCCCGCTCGAATATGGCGAGCCTGAGGGCGAGTCGTTCCTGGGTTACTCGTCGAGCCGTCCGTCGCGCATGTCGAACTCGACCGCGCAGTTGATCGACGACGAGATCAAGCGGATCGTCGAAGGCGGTCTCGACCGCGCCAAGCAGGTGCTGAGCGATCATGTCGATCAGCTCCACACGGTGGCTGGCGCGCTGCTCGAATTCGAGACGCTGACCGGCGACGAGATCAAGAAGCTGATCGCCGGCGAGGATCTCGACCGTCCTGACCCGGGTGCCAAGGCATCGACTGTCCCGCGTGCGGGTACGTCGATCCCCAAGACGCGTCGTCCGAATGGTCCGTTCGGTACGCCGAGTCCGTTGGGCGCCTGATACGGTTCACAGGTCAGTCAGTTAAGTAGCGCCATGGGCGGTCTTTTCTCGGAAAGGCCGCCCATGTCGTATGTTCGCTCGAAGGCCCTGATCGGCGCGCTGGCGATCGCTGGACTGGCGATGCCGGCAAGCGCCGCGATCACCGTCGGAAACTTTCTCACGCGCGCCAACGCGTTGCGCGACCAGGGTCCGATGGCCTTGATGTCGCCCGATCTTCCCGCGCTGAAGGCCGAAGCCAAGGCCGCGACGACACAGCTGAAGGCGGAACGCGCGGCGCGCGCGGCCGCGGGCAAGCCGCCGATCGCGTGTGTTCCCGAAGGCGAATCGGTCGGGATCATGGACATGCTCGACGGCCTGGAGCGGCTGCCGGCCAGCTATCGGAAACGCCCGCTCAAGGACGGCTACGCGCGGGTGTTGGCGAACCTCTACCCCTGCCGTTGACGCTGACGCTGACGCTGGGGCGGAGAGCGTTCGCGGTGAAGCAGATTAGCCGACGCCAACTCTCCCCGTCATCCCAGCGAAAGCTGGGATCTCCCCGTTCGAGCCGCATCGTACCCCAAGGGGGAGATCCCAGCTTTCGCTGGGATGACGGCGGGAGGGAAGGACGGCGGGAGGGGATGGCTGCGGGGAGGGGATGAAGGCGGGAGCGTGTGAAGGGACAGCGCACCCTATTCCGTCAACCCATGCAGCAACAGCAGCACGACAAACGCCAGCAAGACGGCGAACGCGAAATTCAGCAACGCGACCGTCCGCCACGCGGCCGACCGCTTCCGCAACGCATAGGCACCGCGCAGCTGCGCGAACAGGTGGACGGGCGGAACGAGTAACGCGGCCATCACGATCCAGCCGCTCGACAGGCCGACGATCGCGCCCAGCATCAGGACGATCGCAAGCAGCATCATGAACGCGATCGAGTAGGTCACGAAGATCGCGTGATCGTAGAGATGATGCTTGCGCCGACCCAGGAACAGCAGCGCGATGAACGGCACGGACAGCGAGATCAGGCCCCAGCTATATTTATACGCGCTGGTCTGCAGCTTGTAGATCATCAGGCCAGGGTTCGCATTGGCCTTGGCGATGCCGTGATCGAGCTTGGGCCAGCCGGTCTTGAGATCGGTGAAGGTGAAGTCGTCCTTCTCCCGCGCTTCCTGCCCGGCGGCGGTATTCAGTGCGCTGATGGTCCCGCGCAGGACGAGTATCTGCGTATCCAGGTCGCCGTTCGGTTTGCCGTCCCGCACCGTCGCGGCCCGTTCCCGTTCGGCATTGGCCAGCTGAACGCGTGCCTTCTGGATCTCCCGCGAAAACGCGGCCTGTTGCTGTGCGGTCGTCGGCTTGGCGATCGTCTCGGTCAGTTCGCCGCCAAGTGTCCCGATCGTCGCGAACATCAGGAAGACGGTGAACAGGAACAGCGCGAGCGGCGATACGAACCGGACGCGTTCGCCGGCGACATAGCGCCGCGTCAGCGTGCCGGGATGCAGGATCAACAGCGGCAGCGTCCGCCAGATCTTGCCCTCGAAATGGAAGACGCCGTGCGCGATCTCATGCCCGATCGCGCCGAGCGACCGGTGCACATGCCCCGACTGCCCGCAGGCGTGACAATGCGCGCCGATCAGCCGAGTCCCGCAGTTCAGGCAAAGCGCATCGTGCGCCGCGTTGCCGGCCACCGCAGCGGGACCTGTCTCGCCCGCGCGCGGCTCGAACGCACGCGCCACGAGCGCGCCCGTGGCGATATCCGCCGTTGCCCCGATGTCCCCCGTCATATGTTCCCCCCGAAGTTTCGCGAGCGTAACGGGTTCGCGACGTTGGCGCGAGGGGGTTCGCATGCTAGCGCGACGGTCCATGGCCGACGTAGAAAACCCGACCGAATTGCCCCCCGAGTTGCCTGGCGAGCAGCTTGGCGGGTTGCCCGGCGACATGATCGCCGCGATGGGCCGCCGCGCGCGCGAAGCCGCGCTCGTGCTGGCGTCGATGCCGTCCGACCGGAAGGCGGCGGCGCTCAAGCTGGCGGCGGAGGCCGTGCGGACTGCCTCTGCCGCGATCGTCGCTGCGAACGGCGAGGACATGACTCGCGCCGCCGCCGCCGGGCTGTCGGGCGCGCTGCTCGATCGGTTGCGGTTGGACGCGGCGCGGGTGTCGGCGATGGCCGATGGCGTGGCGGCCGTCGCGGCACTCGCGGATCCGGTCGGGCAGGTGATCGATTCCAGCGAACGCCCCAACGGCCTGAAGCTGTCGCGCGTCCGCGTGCCGATCGGGGTCATCGGCATCATCTATGAGAGCCGGCCCAATGTGACGGCGGACGCCGCGGTGCTGTGCGTGATGGCGGGCAACGCGGCGATCCTGCGCGGCGGCTCCGAAGCGGTGAACAGCAACCGCGCGATCCACGCGGCTCTGGTCGCCGGGTTGGCGGCGGGCGGGGTGCCGGTCGATGCGGTGCAGCTGGTGCCTACCACCGATCGCGCCGCGGTCGGCGCGATGCTGAAGGCGGACGGCGTGATCGACTTGATCATTCCCCGCGGCGGCAAGAGCCTCGTCGCGCGCGTCCAGGCGGAGGCCCGCGTGCCGGTGCTCGCGCATCTCGACGGGATCAACCACGTCTATGTCGATGCATCGGCCGATCCGGCAATGGCCGAGGCGGTGGTGGTCGATGCAAAGATGCGCCGCACCGGTGTCTGCGGGTCGATGGAAACGCTGTTGATCGACCGAGACTACGCAGGGGCCGCGGCACTGATCCGACGTCTCGGAGCGACGGGATGCGACGTCCGCGGCGACGCGCGGGCCCGCGCGCTGGTCCCCGAGATCGCCCCGGCTGATGCCGCCGACTGGGACACCGAATATCTCGACGCGATCGCCTCGGTCGCGGTTGTCGACGGGCTGGACGGCGCGGTGGCGCACATCGCCCGTCACGGCTCGCACCACACCGACGCGATCGTCGCGGAGGACGCTTCGGTCGCCGAGCGTTTCCTGACCGCGGTCGACAGCGCGATCGTGCTTTGGAACGCCTCCACCCAGTTCGCCGACGGCGGCGAATTCGGCCTCGGCGCGGAGATCGGGATCGCCACCGGCCGCCTCCACGCCCGCGGCCCCGTCGCGCTAGAAGGCCTCACCACCTACAAATGGCTGGGCCGCGGCACGGGTCAGGTGCGTGGTTGATGCCGTGGCTTTGAAGGAGTAGCGTTTGGCCATGGGCGCTTCGATGCGAATTACCGCAGAACTCGATACGGATACGATGGCGATCGTCGACAGCTTGGCGGCGTCGAAGGGCATCACGGGTGCACAGTTCGCGGCGGAGGCGATCAGGCGTGTCGCCGAGAGCGAAGCGGACTACCGCGCGTTCATCCAGGTCGGCATCGATGCCGCGGATCGAGGCGATGTCGTGTCGCACGAGGTGGCTATGGCAGAACTCGATCAGATGATCGGGCGCCACAGATCACGATGCGGATAGAGTGGACGACCCCTGCGCTAGACGATCTTCGGCATATCGATGCCTGGTTGACGCAGGAAGCCGATCCGGAATGGGCGATACGTATTCTGGGCGCCATTCGATTTCGATCGAAATTCCTCGAAGATTTTCCTCGTGGCGGGCGTCCGCATCGCGATGGACAGCGCGTTCTGCGGGTATTCGACACGCCGTATCTCATTCGATATCGTATTTCGGGTAACGTCGTCCAAGTCCTGCGTGTTCACCATGAACGCGAGGACTGGTTCATCGAACCGTGACTGACGTCGGCATCCTCGGCGGGTCGTTCAATCCCGCGCATCGTGGCCATCGCGGCATCACGCTGTCGGCGATCGACGCGCTCGCGCTCGACGAGGCGTGGTGGCTCGTGTCCCCCGGCAATCCGCTCAAGGATGCCGCCAACGACATGGCGCCGCTCCCCGCCAGGCTCGCATCGGCCAGAAGAATGGCCCGCCGCGCACCGATCCGCGCGACCGATATTGAGGCCAGCCTGCACACCCGCTACACGCTCGACACGATCCGCAAGCTCAAGCGGCGTTACCCCAAGATCCGCTTCATCTGGCTGATGGGGGCGGACAATCTCGCCGACTTCCACCGGTGGAAGAACTGGCGGCAGATCGCGCGCGAGGTTCCGATTGCGGTAATCGCGCGTCCGGGATATGACGGGCGCGCCCTCGCGGCCCCCGCGATGGGTTGGCTGCGGCGCTTCCAACGGCGCACAGACCATGCGAAGAGCTGGACGACGTGGAGATTGCCGGCCCTTGTGCTGTTGCGCTTCCGACCCGACCCGACCTCCGCAACCGGCCTGCGTGCCAAAAATCCCGACTGGGTTCAGCATGTTGCTGGCTCGGTAGTCTTACCCAGGAGCTGACTTGGCCACTTCCCCTACTGCCCCTCGCGCGACCGACCCCGAAGAGGTTGAGGCGCTGCATCGCCTGATCCTCGCGTCGCTCGACGACGACCAGGCGGTCGAGACCATCTCGATCCCGCTCGCGGGCAAGACCAGCATCGCCGATTACATGGTGATCGCCAGCGGTCGTTCGACCCGCCAGGTCGCCTCGATGGCGCAGAAGCTGGCCGAGCGGATCAAGGCAGAGTTCAAGCGTCCGGTGAAGATCGAAGGCTTGCCGACCGCCGACTGGGTGCTGATCGACGCGACCGACATCATCGTCCACCTGTTCCGTCCCGAAGTCCGCAGCTTCTACAATCTGGAGCGGATGTGGGCGTTCGGCGACGCGCCGACTCCGCCGCCGGTACCGACCTACACCGACGAAGACTGATCCGGCGTCGCAGCGGTGTTGCTGCACATCGTCGCACGCGGTCGGATCGGGCGCTCGCCCGAGGCCGACCTCGTCGACCGCTATCTGAAGCGGATCGTCTGGCCGACCAAGGTGTCCGAGCTTCCCGATACCGGCGGCAAGATCCCGCTGGTCGGCGAGCAGACCAAGCGCATCCTGCTCGACGAGAAGGGCGAGACGCTGTCGTCGACGCAGTTCGCGCATAAGCTCGAGCGGTGGCGCGACGACGGCGTACGCGAGGCACGGTTCATGATCGGCGCGGCGGACGGCTTCGACGACGCGGCGCGCGACGAGGCCGACCTGCTGTTCTCGTTCGGCCGCGCGACCTGGCCGCATCTGCTCGCGCGCGCGATGCTCGCCGAGCAGCTCTTCCGCGCGACCAGCATCCTTGCCAACCACCCTTATCACCGCGAAGGGTGAGCCGCATGGGGAGGGGCGTGGTCTTGGCAGGGCTGCTGGCGATGGCGGCTGGCCTGACCGCGCAGACCAGCGCCCCTGAACTCTCGCGCGAGCAGCAACGCCTTGTCGCCGCCAAACGCGACGCCGCCATCGCCGCACGCCGCGCCGCCAAGCTTGCCGCCGCCGCCGCCGAGGAACGCGACGCCGCCGACCGCGCCCGCCGCGAAGAACAGGCGCTCGCCGCCCGCGTCACCGCCGCCCAAGCCAATCTCGCCACCGCCAGTGCCCGCGTGACCCTTGTCGAGCGCCTGTTGTCCGATCAGCGCGCAAAATTAGGCCGCGCGCAAACCCCGATCGCGCGCCTGCTCGCCGCGCTCGAATCGCTCGCCCGCCGCCCGACGATCGTCGCCGTCGCGCAGCCCGGCTCGGTCGACGACCTCGTCCATGTCCGCGCGGTACTCGGCAGCGCGTTGCCCGTCGTCCGCCAGCGCACCCAAGCCGTCCGCGCCGAACTCGCCGAAACGCGCCGGTTGCAGGCCAGCGCCACGCTCGCCGCCAAGGCGCTCTCCGATGGCCGCGCGCGCCTCGAGAACGACCGCATCGCGCTCGCCAAACTCGAAGCCCGCCACCGCCAGCGCAGCCAGTCGCTCGGCCGCGGCGCGCGCAGCGAGTCCGACCGCGCGCTCGCGCTCGGCGAACGCGCGCGCGACCTCGTCGATGGCATGGCGGCAACGACCAGCGACAAGGCCACTGCGGCAAGCCTGCTGACCCTCGCCGGCCCGCTCCCCCGCCCGATCGCGCGCGGCACCACGCCGCCGCCAGCCCCAAGCGGTGTCTACCGCACCCCCGTCACCGGCACGCTCGTCACCGGCTTCGACGAAGTCTCGGGCTCGGGCGTCCGGTCGCGCGGCCTGACCTTCGCCACCGCGCCGCGTGCGCGCGTCGTCGCGCCCGCCGCCGGCACGGTCCGCTACGCGCGCCGGTTCCGCGACTACGGCGTCATCGTCATCATCGACCACGCCGATGGCTGGACCAGCCTCGTCACCGGCCTCGCCGCAACCGCCGTCAAGCCCGGTGACCGCATCGCGATGGGCGCCCCGATCGGTATCGCCCCCCGCGACGCGGCCCCGAGCGACGAAGCCCCCCGCATCACGGTCGAGCTCCGCCGCCAGGGCCGCCCGGTCGACGCCGCGTCCCTGATAAGCCCGCGTTGAAGCCATTGCGCCGATAGGATAGTCACGCGGCAAGTCGCACGCGGCTTTGCTCCGCACGCGCGTTGCCGCTACGATCTGCCAAGAAATACCGTTACGACCCTAAGATGCCGTCATTTCTCAGGTTGCAGGACCATCGATGCCTCGTCCGACCCTTCGTACCCCGATCCTCACCGCAACCGCCATCGTCGGCGCCCTGACGCTGATCCCACTCGCCACCTCCGCGATGGCGGCGGTCGACACCGACACGTACCGCGAGTTCGACCAGTTCCTCGACGTGTTCAACCGCGTGAAGGCGGAATATGTCGACAAGGTCGATGACAAGACGCTGATCAAGGGCGCGATCCAGGGCATGCTCGCCAGTCTCGATCCGCACAGCTCGTACGTCGACGCGCTCGATTACGAAAACCTGCGGATCATGACCGAGGGCAATTACGGCGGCCTCGGCCTCACGGTGCAGATGGAGGACGGCGCGATCAAGGTCGTGTCCCCGCAGGAGGACTCGCCCGCCGCCCGCGCAGGCGTCAAGTCCGGCGATTACATCACGCATATCGACGGCAAGCTGATCTACGGCGATTCGCTCGACGAGGCGGTCGGCAAGATGCGCGGCAAGCCCGGCAGCAAGATCACGCTGGGCCTCGTCCGCCCGGGCCGCGACAAGCCGCTCGACGTGACGATGATGCGCGAGATCATCGTCCAGAAGCCGGTGAAATGGGAAGTCCGCGGCAACGTTGGCTATATTAACATCAACACCTTCAGCGAGAATACCGGCGCCGACACGCGCGCGGCGATCATGAGCATCGACAAGTCGCTCGGCCACCGCCCCTTGGGCTATGTCGTCGACCTGCGCGAGAATGGCGGCGGGCTCCTGACCCAGGCGATCGCAGTGTCCGACGCGTTCCTCGACCACGGCGAGATCGTCTCGCAGCGCGGCCGCGAGAAGACCGATATCGAACGCTATTACGCCAAGCCAGGCGACGACGCGCACGGCCTGCCGGTCGTCGTCCTCACCGATCCCGGCACCGCGTCCGCGTCCGAGATCGTCGCCGGCGCACTCCAGGATCACCACCGCGCGCTGATCATGGGCGAGCGCAGCTTCGGCAAGGGCTCCGTCCAGACCGTGCTCCAGCTCGGCCCCGAGACCGCGCTTCGCCTGACCACCGCGCGCTACTTCACGCCGTCCGGCCGGTCGGTGCAGGAGGGCGGGATCGAGCCCGACATCAAGGTCCCGCAGCTCACCGATCCCGATTACAAGTCGCGTCCCGTCTTCCGCGAGGCCGATCTGCGCAAACACCTGATCAACGAGGTGAAGGCCGACAATGCGGTGCTCGAGGAAGATAATAAGACCGACCCGCGCTTCTCGCAGACGCCCGACCAGCTGAAGAAACTGGGTATCGACGACTTCCAGCTCTATTACGCGCTGAAGACCGTCGCGCGGCTGGGTGGCCCGGTACAGGTTGCCGCCGCGACCAAGCCGCGCCCGATCAAGCCTGATCCGACCGCGGCCGCCGCCGCCGCCAAGGTGACGCCAAAGTGAGTGTGCGTCGCGGGTTGGGCATGACCAAGAACGAAGAGATCGCGCGCGCGCTCGCGCTCCTGTTGCCGGCGTTCCTGCTGCTCGGCGCGCTCGGGTCGCAATATCTCGGCGGGCTGTATCCGTGCGAGATGTGCCATTGGCAGCGCTGGCCGCATTATGCCGCGGTGCTCGTCGCCGGCGCAACGTTCCTGGTTCCTGGTCGTTCGCTGCGGGCCACGCTCGTGATCATTGCCGGGCTGTTGATCGGCTTCAGCGGGCTGATCGCCGTCGCGCATGCCGGTGTCGAATATCATTGGTGGAACGGCTTCACGGCCTGCACCACGACCGTGTCGATGACCGGCACCACCGCCGCCGAGCGGCTCGCCGCGATCATGAACGCGCCGATGGTGCGCTGTGACTCGGCGCAGTGGACGCTGCTCGGCATTTCGCTCGCCGGCTTCAACGCCATCTTTTCTCTGACGGGCGCGATCACCATATTCGCTCTCATGAGGAAGACGCGATGAACGACTGGAAGCCAGGTGATGCCCAGGGTCGCGCCAAGCGCGCGACCGACGCGATGGTCCGCGTCGATCAGGCGGGCGAATATGGCGCGATCCGCATCTATGCAGGTCAGCTCGCGGTGCTTGGAGACCGCCATCCCGCGGCGCGCTCGATCCACCACATGGCGCAGCAGGAGGAACGGCATCGCGCCTTCTTCGACCGGATGATCGTCGAGCGGCGCGTGCGCCCGACCGTGTTGCAGCCGATCTGGAAGGTCGCCGGCTTCGCGCTTGGCGCGGTGACCGCGGCGATCAGCCCTCGCGCGGCGATGGCCTGCACCGCGGCGGTCGAGACCGAGATCGACAAGCATTACGAGGAACAGCTCGTTCAGCTTGGCGCCAGCGACCCCGAGCTATCGGCAGCGATCCTCGATTTCCAGGCCGAGGAACTCGAACACAAGGCTACCGCGATTGCCGCGGGCGCCGAGGAGACGCCTGGCTATCCGGTGTTGAGCGCGGCGATCCGGCTCGGCTGCAAGGTCGCGATCGCGGCCGCCAAACGAATATAACAAGCGTACCAAGCGCGTGGGAGTGATGCGTATGAAGATGCTTTTTGCGGCGGCCTTGCTCGTCGCCGGACCCGCGGTCGCACAGACCGCCCAAACAGCTGGCCAGCCTGCCGCCCAACCGAGCCCGGCGCGCAACGCCGGCCCGACGCTGGCGCAGTTGCCGGTAAAGGCGCCGGCGCAAGCTCCCGCTCTGCCGGGTGCGACGGCCAGGCCAAAGCCGATCGTCGCGCCACCGCAGGTCTCGCGCAACGCGCCGATCAACGGCGTCCTGACGCTGTTCGGCAATGAACGCTGCCCGACCAACCAGAACGGCGAAGAGATCGTCGTCTGCGTCCGCCGCAGCGCGCAGGAGCAGTATCGCGTCCCCAAGGAACTCCGCGAGTTCGTCGTGACGCCCGAAAACGCCAGCTGGGCGACCAAGGCGCAGGGCACGATGGATGCCGGCTCCGGGGTCAACACGATCGGCAGCTGTTCGGCCGTCGGCGCCGGCGGCGCCACCGGCTGCTTCGGCCAACGCGTCCGCGAATCCCGCCTGGAGAACAAGGCGCGCGCCGCGGAAGTTCCGGTCCTTCCCTGAGCCCTTAGGACGCTTCGAGACCCAAACGACGATATCCCAGCTTTCGCTGGGATGACGGCCATGGGATAGAGAGAGATGGGGGACGCTACTTCGCGCCCCCCACGTCACCCCAGCGAAAGCTGGGGTATTTCTCGAAGTGGATGACGCGAGCCCCGCACGACGGCCCACTACCGGATGGCCGCCGGTCAAACTCCGGCTGTCTTTCCCGGGACCCAAGCTTCCCCGAGCGCACATGCTTGCCACATGGCTGAGCCCCTGACGCCTGCGCGCGATCCCGCTCAGCCCTCGCTGTCCTACAAGGACAGGGCATGACATGATCCGCCCATGACGCAGCCGACCTCCCCGAATGCGACCCCCAATACCGCTCCCCCGCGCGCATCGACCAACGGCACGAAACCCGCGCGAGCGTCTGCACTTTCTATACTTCACTTTTGCGCGGGCCTCCGTCCAACCCGGCAAGGCGCTGCTTTAAGGCGCTTTTCGCCGATTGCCACCCGTGCGCCCGCGACCTTCCGTCCGACTCGTCCCTCGCCAGGAGAATCGCTATGACCGAACCACTCCGCATCGCTTTCCTGCTGTTCCCGGCCATCACGCAACTCGACCTGACCGGCCCCGCGCAGGTCCTGTCGCGGCTCGGCCATGCCCGTCTCGACCTGGTGTGGAAGACGCTCGATCCCGTCCCGACCGACGCGGGTTTCTCGATTCTGCCGACCGCGACCTTCGCGGACGTGCCGACCGCAGACATCCTGTGCGTGCCCGGCGGGTTCGGCACCAACGGAGTCATCGCCGACGACGAGGCAATGGCCTGGGTCCAGGCGGTCGGCGCTACCGCGACCTGGGTGACGAGCGTCTGCACCGGATCGCTGATCCTCGGCGCGGCGGGGTTGCTCGACGGCTACCGCGCCGGGTGCCATTGGGCGCAGCGCGACATGCTGCTGCTGTTCGGCGCGATCCCGGTCGACGCGCGCGTCGTGGTCGATCGCAACCGCGTCACCGGCGGCGGCGTTACGGCTGGCATCGACTTCGCGCTGACGCTGACCGCGATGATCCGCGGCGAAGCGCAGGCGAGGGCTGTGCAGCTCGGTCTCGAATACGACCCGGCGCCGCCGTTCGACAGCGGTTCACCCGCCGGGGCGGGGCCCGAGATCGTCGCGGCCTATCAGCGCCGCGTGCAATCGCTCGTGCCCACCCGTGACGACGACCTCCGCGCGCTGGCGAAACGTCGCGGTTTTACGCGGGAGACTTAAGGGTGACGCTTCAGCCCGCGCACCCGGTGCCAGATGTAGAAGCCGACGAGCGCGATCAGGACCAGACCGATCAGCAGGTCGGCGCTGTGGAACGCCGCCTTCACGCGCGGATCGCTGTCCCATTTGTCGCCGAGCTTCATGCCGACCCAGGCCAGCCCGAAGCACCACGGCCACGATCCGATGAAAGTGTAGAGATGGAACGGCACCAGCTTCATCCGCGCGACGCCGGCCGGAAAGGCGATGAACGAACGGATGACAGGCAGCAGGCGGCCGATCAGTACCGCGGCCGAACCCCAGCGTGCAAAGAACCGGTCGGCCGCGTCGAGCTCGCCGGGGCCGATCAGGACATAGCGGCCCCAACGCTCGGCCATCGGCCGGCCGCCGCGCTTGCCGATCTCATAGGCGACGATCGAGCCGAGGTTGCAGCCGATCGCGCCCGCCGTGGCGGCGAGATACAGGTCGAACCGTCCGGTCGAGACGAGGTAGCCGGCGAACGGCATGATGATCTCGGAGGGCAGCGGGATGCACGCGCTCTCGATCGCCATCAACAGCGCGATGCCGACATAGCCACCGGACGAGATCACGCCGATCGTGAAGGTGGCGAGGACCGCCAGAATCTTTTCGAACATGGGTCGGTCGATTGCGCGAACCGGGCGCCGAAGGGAAGAGGCAATCGGAACCGCCCGGCGTGTCGTGCGCTGTTTGCTGCATGACAGATCTTACACTCAACGACGGCCGCACGATGCCCCAACTCGGCATGGGCACATGGCAGATCCCCGACAGCCAGGCGGCGGCGATCGTCCGCAGCGGGCTCGATATCGGTTTCCGACTGGTCGACACCGCCGCGATCTACGACAACGAACGCGGCGTCGGGGACGGCTATAAAGGGTCCGACGCGTTCCTGACGACCAAGCTGTGGAACGACCGGCAAGGCGATGCCGAGGCGGCGATGGACGAAAGCCTGGCGCTACTCGGCGTCGAATCGGTCGACCTCTACCTGATGCACTGGCCAGTGCCTAGCGAAGACAAGTTCGTCGATGCGTGGAAGGCGATGATCGGCTTGCGCGATGCGGGCAAGGCCAAGTCGATCGGCGTCTCGAACTTCCTCCCCGAGCATATCGACGCAATCGTTGCCGCGACCGGCGTGACTCCGGCGGTCAACCAGATCGAACTCCACCCCAATTTCCAGCAACGCGAACAGCGTGCGTATCACGAGGCCCACGGCATCGTGACGCAGAGCTGGAGCCCGCTGGGACAGGGCAAGACGCTGTTGCAGGATGCGGCGATCGCGCGTGTTGCCGACAAGCACGGCCGCAGCGCCGCTCAGGTGATCCTGGCCTGGCATCTGGCGAATGGCTTCTCGGTAATCCCGAAAGCCTCCGACGCAGAGCATCTCGCCGACAACTTCGCGTCGCAGGACCTCACGCTGGACGAATGGGACATGGCGGCGATCGAAGCCCTTGACGATCCCGCTGGTCGCCTCGGCCCCGAACCAACCAGCATGTAACTTCCACCGATCGGGCGGATCAGCCGATCCGCCCACCCACCGTCCGCAGATCCTCGACGAACCGAGCATATTCCTCCGCCGCCTGCGCAGGATCCGGCAACCGCAGCAGATAACTCGGATGCACGGTAATCCAGGCTTCACCGCCATCCGGCAACTGCAACGCCCGCCCGCGCTCCCGCCCGATCGTCATGACCTTCCCGAACAAAGACCGAGCCGCAGTCGCGCCAAGTGCAACGGTGACCTTGGGCTTGATCAGCATCTGTTCCTGCTCAATCCACCAACGACACGCATCGATCTCCCCCGCCCCAGGCTTGGCATGGATCCGCCGCTTGCCACGTTGCTCGAACTTGAAATGCTTCACCGCGTTGGTGACATAAGCTCGCGACCGGTCGACGCCCGCCTCCGCCATCGCCTTGTCGAACATCTGTCCAGCCGGCCCGACGAACGGACGTCCGGCGATATCCTCCTGGTCGCCCGGCTGCTCGCCGACGAACATCAACGGCGCATCGACCGGCCCCTCGCCGAACACGGTCTGCGTCGCCGGCTTGTAGAGCGGGCAGCGGGTGCAACCCGCCGCCTCGTCGCGTAACGCTTCCCAGGCAATCAGGCTGTTGCCCCCGACCGTATCTCTTGCCTTGGCGATCATTCCCGATTCCCTGGCCTGCGCCGCTGCCAGCAATCCCGGCACGAGAGCGGTCTCGGGCATGTTCTTCCAGTATTTCTTCGGCATCTCCTTCAACATCGCGCCGATCTTGACGCGCGCTGGGTTGAAGATGCTGGCGTAATAGGTCTTCCACACTTCCTCGGTCGGATCGCCATCGGGCGCGTCCGCCTTGCTGGCGCCGGGCCCTTCGCTCAGCGTCTTGCCGTCCCAGTGGATCGAGACGTCCGGCGTCAGGATCGACCAGCGCATGCTCGCGAACCGGTTGACGAAGAACGCGGCGTTGGCGCGGACGATGTGGTGGTCGGGCTCGAACCAGGCGACGAAGCGGGGTTCGCCCGCATCCTCGATCTCGCGAAACCGGAGGAACGCGCGCATCTTGTGGATATCGCGGCGGACGTCCTTGGCAATCCGGTCGAGCCTACGGACGAGCGGATCTGCGCGGTCCTCGATCAGCTTGGGCTCGCGGCGGAGGCGGGCGAGCAACGTGTAGAGCAAGGCAAACCGCTCGGGATCGCTGCCGAGGATCGCGCTGCGGGCGAGATCGATAAAGGCACGGGGTACGCTGAAGGCGCCAGGGGCGGGGGCTGGGGCGGGTTCCGCAACCGTGGCGAAGAGGTCAGTCGGTTCGTCGCCAACCTGCCAGACAACGTCGTCGGGCGGCACGTCCTCGGCAATCAAGCCTCGAGCGGCGTCGCGCCAACCGTCGAAGTCGTCGGGTTCGGTAAGGGTTACGACGCGCATGTCGTCGCCGGACTCACGCGAACATTTCCATCTGCTTTGGCTTCGGCGCGACGATCGGGCGGAGCTCGGCGCGGTCCGACAGGACGACGGGACGCCAATCCTCGGCGATGATGAAAGGGCGGATCTTGGCGACCGACACCGTCAAACGCGCGATATCAGCCAGGTGCAGGCGGCGCCACCGGCGGCTGGTGAGGATGCCGTTGACCGCCTTGACGCCCAACCCGGGGACGCGGAGCAGCATCTCGCGCGGCGCGCGATTGACGTCGACCGGGAAGCTGCCGCGAAACTTCAGGGCCCAGGCGAGCTTCGGATCGATGTCGAGCGGCAGCATCCCCGTCGCATCGTCGGCGGCGGCCACGACTTCGTGCGGCTGGAATTCGTAGAACCGCATCAGCCAATCGGACTGGTACAGCCGGTGCTCGCGCATCAGCGGCGGACGTTGCAGCGGCAGCACCGCGCTCGCGTCGGGGATCGGACTGAACGCGGAATAATAGACGCGGCGAAGGCCGAACCGGTCGTACAGGGTCGACGCTTTCCGCACGATGTCGCCATCGGTCGCGGCATCCGCCCCGACGATCATCTGCGTCGATTGGCCGGCAGGCGCGAACTTGGGCGCCGACTTGTATTTCGCCTTGGCATCCTTGCCGTCGATGATCGACGCCTTCACCTCGGCCATCGCGGTCTCGATCCGGACGCCGTCCTTCTCCGGCGCGAGCCGCTTCAGACCGTTTGCAGTCGGCAGTTCGACATTGATCGAGACGCGGTCGGCGTAAAGCCCAGCCTGGTGAACGAGTTCCGGATCTGCGTCCGGAATCGTCTTGAGGTGAATATAGCCACGGAAATGGTGATCCTCGCGCAACGACCGCGCGACCTCAACCATCTGCTCCATCGTGTAGTTGGACGACGCAATGATGCCCGACGAAAGGAACAACCCCTCGATATAATTGCGCTTGTAGAAGGCGATCGTCAGGTCGACGACTTCCTTCGCCGTGAAGCGTGCGCGTCGGACGTTCGAGCTCTTGCGGTTGATGCAGTAATGGCAGTCGAAGATGCAGCTGTTGGTCAGCAAAATCTTCAGCAGCGAAATGCAGCGACCGTCGGGCGCATAGGCATGGCAAATGCCCATGCCCTCGGTCGAGCCGAGCCCCTTCCCGTCCTTTGAATTTCGCTTGGTCGTTCCCGACGACGCGCAAGATGCATCGTATTTTGCAGCATCGGCGAGGATCTCGAGCTTTTCACGGGTGTCGAGTTGCGCCATCCGTTCGTCTTACGTTCCGTCCTTGCCAGTGTCGATTGATGGAGATCAACGAACGCTGCGATAGCTTCAGTCGAAGACGTAGCGCACCATGTCCACGACGCTGCCCAGGCTAATGGGCAGAAACAGCAGGATAAATGCGTAGAACAGCAGGATGCGGCTGAGCGCTTTTTGGTGGCGGAACGGTATCTTGGGCGGCCGTGGCGGCTCGTCCTTACGCGGCCAGATATGGGTCTCGTCGAGGAACATCCCAGTCCTTCTAGCGCGGCGTCCTACCGCGTCCAAATCCCATAACGCAGCAAGATCAAAACCGATGCAGGTATAGCACCAAACACGCCTCGATGTTCGCGAATATGGCTTAGCGGGCGTCGACTCCCACTGCATCGGGGACCGAGGCGACGCCATCGCGTTTCAGCAGCGCATCCAGCTCGCGGAGGATGCGGGCGGGGAGGGCGGGGCCTTCGTAGACCAGCGCGGTGTAGAGCTGGACCAGGCTCGCGCCGGCGCGGAGGCGGGCATAGGCTTCGGCGCCGCTATCGATACCGCCGACCGATATAAGCGGGATCGCGGCGCCCGTAGCCGTCCGGAAGTCGGCAAGGCGTTGACGGGCGAGCGGGGCGAGGGGCGTACCGGAAAGGCCGCCGGTCTCCTTCGCATTCGCCGAGCGCAGGCCGGGCCGCGAGATCGTTGTGTTGTTGACGATCAGCGCGTCAATGCGGTTGTCGAGCGCGGCGTGGGCGATGTCGTCGATGTCGGCGGCGTCGAGATCAGGCGCGACCTTCAGAAAGATCGGCGTGTCGCCCTTCGCCGCGGTGCAGGCCGCGAGCAGCTCGCGCAACGCCGCGCCATGCTGGAGGTCGCGCAGGCCCGGCGTGTTTGGCGAACTGATGTTGATCGTGATGTAGTCGGCGTGCGGCGCGGCGCGGGTGACGCCGTGGAGGTAATCAGCGGTGCGATCGGTGGCGTCCTTGTTGGCGCCGACGTTGATCCCGAGAACGCCGTTCCGCTTTGCGCTTTTCGCGCGGGGAAGAGCGCCGTCGAGGCCACCGTTGTTGAAGCCGAGCCGGTTGATGACCGCACGGTCCTCCGGGAGGCGGAAGATGCGAGGCTTGGGGTTGCCGGGTTGGGCGAGCGGCGTGAGCGTACCGATCTCGACGCTCCCGAACCCAAGCCCGAAGAAGCCGTCGATCGCATGGCCGTCCTTGTCGACGCCCGCCGCCAGCCCGAGCGGGTTGGCGAAAGCGATCCCCGCCACCGTCGTCGCCAACCGCGGTACGCTCGGGGCAAGAGGCGTGCCGGCCTTACCCCACGCGCTTAGCGCCGCGATGGTGAGGCCGTGTGCGCGTTCGGCGTCGAGGCGGAAAAGAAGTGGGTGGTAGAAGGCCATGGCTCGTCCTCGCGTTCCACAGGAAGAGCGTCAACCCGTTACCCCGCAGGTGAAGGTCATTCCTCATCGCCGTGGAATATGTGACCCCAGCCCACTCGTAACCCCAACCCGATCCGTCACCCCAGCAAACGCTGGGGTCTCCCGGCTCGGGTCACGCGCCCTGAACAATGAGACCCCAGCTTTTGCTGGGTGACGAATTAGAGCAGGGGCGGGCTGGGGAGGCCAACGAAGCCAGCAGCAACGGTCTACATGCACGCCCCAAGTTGCGAGTCGTTAGCACCGCCTGCCGGGTTGACGGTGCACTGCACAACGCCCATTTGAGTAATCGGATCATATCGGTCCGATTGGATTTTCAAGCCTCATGCGTCTTTCCAGCCTTGCCGACTATGCGGTCGTGATGATGAGCGCCGCGGCGCGTCATTGCGGTGGCGTGGCGCGGCTGAACGCGACGTTGCTGAGCGACGAGACAGGCGTGCCCCTCCCGACCGTGCAGAAGCTGGTGAGCCGGTTGTCGGCGGCGGGGCTGATCGAAAGCACGCGCGGCACCGGCGGCGGCTTCCGCCTATCGCGGCCGCCTTCGTCGATCTCGCTTGCCGACATCATCGAGGCGGTCGAGGGCCCGATCGCGCTCACCTCGTGTGTCGATGGTGCGTCGCAGGATTGCTGCATCGACCAGACCTGCAAGGTTAAGCCGCACTGGAACGCCGTCAACGGCGCGGTTCGCGGTGCACTCGCTGGCGTGTCGCTGGCGAGTCTTTCCCAGGTGCTCGCATGACGCGTGCAGCGCCTAACACCTTTCTCCGCGATCTCTGCTCCTCCGCGCGCAAAATCTCGTATTCGCGCAGAGACGCAGAGATCGCAGAGTTTTTAGAGAGCCGCGTTGCGGCGGAGATGGAATGATGGCTACCCGGAACGCAGAGGCCTATGCCGCCGCGAACAAGACGTACGAGTGGGGTTTCTCCTCGGACATCGAACAGGAATTCGCGCCCAAGGGGCTGAGCGAAGACACGGTGCGCTTCATTTCCGCCAAGAAGGGCGAGCCGCAGTGGATGCTCGACTGGCGGCTGAAGGCGTTTGCGCTGTGGCAGACGATGGAGGCGCCCGACTGGTCGAAGCTCAACGTGCCGCCGATCGATTACCAGGACGCCTATTACTACGCGGAGCCCAAGGCCAAGCCGAAGCTCGGCAGCCTGGACGAGGTCGATCCCGAGATCCTGCGCGTCTATGAAAAGCTCGGCATCCCGATCGGCGAGCAGAAGATGCTGGCCGGCGTGGTCGAGGACCCGCTGAACGAGGACGGCACGCCCAAGCGCCGCGTCGCGGTCGATGCGGTGTTCGACAGCGTCTCGGTCGCGACCACGTTCCGCAAGGAGCTCGAGGCCGCGGGCGTGATCTTCCGGTCGATCTCCGAGGCGATCAAAGAATATCCCGAGCTCGTCAAAAAGTGGCTCGGCAAGGTCGTGCCGCAGCGTGACAATTATTTCGCGACGCTCAACTCGGCGGTCTTCTCCGATGGCACGTTCGTCTACATCCCGGAGGGCGTACGCTGCCCGATGGAGCTGTCGACCTATTTCCGCATCAACGCCGAGAATACCGGGCAGTTCGAACGCACGCTGATCGTGGCCGACAAGGGGTCGTACGTCTCCTATCTCGAAGGCTGCACCGCGCCGATGCGCGATGAGAACCAGCTACATGCGGCGGTGGTCGAACTCGTCGTGCTCGACGATGCCGAGATCAAATATTCGACCGTGCAGAACTGGTATCCGGGCGACGAGAACGGCGTCGGCGGGATCTACAATTTCGTCACCAAGCGCGCGCTGTGTCAGGGCAAGAATTCGAAGGTGTCGTGGACTCAGGTCGAGACCGGCAGCGCGATCACGTGGAAATATCCGTCGTGCGTGCTGCTCGGCGATGGCTCGGTCGGCGAATTCTACTCGGTCGCGGTGACGAACAATCGCCAGCAGGCCGATACCGGCACGAAGATGATCCACCTCGGCAAGAACACGCGCTCGACGATCGTGTCGAAGGGGATTTCGGCCGGGCGCTCGGACAACACGTACCGCGGGCTGGTGCGCGTGGCACCGACCGCGGAAGGCGTGCGGAATTTCACCCAGTGCGACAGCCTGCTGCTCGGCGACCAGTGCGGCGCGCATACCGTGCCGTATATCGAGGTCCGCAACCCGTCCGCGCAGATCGAGCACGAGGCGACGACGTCGAAGATTTCCGAGGACCAGCTGTTCTACGCGATGTCGCGCGGGCTGGATGCGGAGGCTGCGGTGGCGCTGATCGTGAACGGGTTTGCGCGGGAGGTGCTGCAACAGCTCCCGATGGAGTTCGCGGTCGAAGCGCAGAAGCTGCTGGGAATTTCGCTGGAAGGCTCGGTCGGGTGACACTCCTCCTTCCGTCATTCCCGCGAAGGCGGGAATCCACTCCGCCTTTCGCGCATGCGGATGGGCGGATTCCCGCCTTCGCGGGAATGACGGGGTAGGGTTGGCGTAGTTGACGCCTCGCATTTTAGAGATTTGGAATTAGGCTAAATTCGATGCTGAAAATTGAAAACCTCCACGCCGAGATCGACGGCAAGGAAATCCTCAAGGGCCTGTCGCTCACCGTGAATGCGGGCGAAGTGCACGCGATCATGGGGCCGAACGGCGCGGGCAAGTCGACGCTGGGCTATGTGCTCGGCGGACGGCCCGGTTACGAGGTGACCGCAGGCTCGGTCACGTTCGACGGCGTCGACCTGCTCGAGCTTGAGGCGCATGAGCGCGCCGCGGCGGGGGTGTTCCTCGGCTTCCAGTATCCGGTCGAGATTCCCGGCGTGTCGAACGTCCAGTTCCTGCGCGAGGCCTTGAACGCCCAGCGCGCGACGCGCGACGAGAAGCCGCTGTCGGGCGGCGAGTTCCTGAAGCTGGCGCGCGGGCAGGCGGACCTGCTCGGCATGAACTATGACATGCTCAAGCGGCCGGTGAACGTCGGCTTTTCGGGTGGCGAGAAGAAGCGCAACGAGATGGTGCAGATGGGCATCGTCAACCCGAAGTTCGCGATCCTCGACGAGACGGATTCGGGGCTCGACATCGATGCGCTGCGCGTCGTCGGCGACGGCATCAACCGCATCATGCGCGCGCCCGACAAGGCGGTGCTGCTGATCACGCATTACCAGCGGTTGCTTGATTATGTCGAGCCGGACTTCGTCCATGTGCTCGCCGATGGCCGCATCGTCCGCTCGGGCGGCAAGGAACTCGCGCAGCAGCTCGAGAGCGAAGGCTATGTGGGGATTGCCGCATGAGCGTTCTGTCGCAAATCCTCCCCGGGACGGGGAGGGGGACCAGCGCAGCTGGTGGAGGGGGGGCTCCGCTGGACGCAGCGCCCGTGGAAGCCCCCCTCCACCCCGCCGCTATGCGTCGCGGTCCCCCTCCCCGTGCCGGGGAGGATTCAAAGGCCAAACTTCCCTCCACACGAGAGGAATCGTGGCGCTGGGGTGATCCGGCGGCGATCGTGGCGGCGGCGGAATTGCCTCGGGGTGCGGCGCTCGATGCTGACGCGTTGTTCCTGGACCTGCCGGGTGCGCGGGCGGTGTTTGTCGATGGCGTGCTCGACGCGGCGCGGAGCGATCTGCGCCGTGTCGAACTCGCGCAGATCGATGGCGGCGCGCATGTGCTCGGGCGCCGGACGACGGGCACCGGCTGGTCGATCCGCGTCGCGGGCAACACGGCCGCCGAGCTGCTCCAGATCGTCCACATCGCGACCGGCGGCGAGAACCATCTTCCCGCCGAGATCGTCCTCGCCGAGGGCGCAAGCGCGTCAGTGGTCGAGACCTATGTCGGTACCGGCTGGTCGAACCGCGCGACGCGGATGACGCTCGGCAGCGGCGCGAAGCTCACGCGCGCGGTGCGCCTGCTGCAGACGGCAGGCTTCGTGTCGCTGCGCGACGAGGTCGATATTCATGCGGGCGCGAGCGTCATCGTCATAGTCCTCGGCGCAGGCGATGCCGGCACACGGATCGATGGTGCGCTGACGGTATCGGGCGATGACGCCTTCGCCGAATATGGCGGCGCGTTGCTGACGCGGAACGACCAGCGGCAGGAATGCGCGGTGTCGGTGCGGCATGCGGCGCTGAACGGGCAGAGCAAGCAGATCTGGCGCGCGGTCGCGGCCGATATGTCGACCGCGAGCCTTGCGGCCCGCGTCGAGGTCGCGCGCGATGCGCAGAAGACCGACGGCGTGCAGTCGCTGCGCGGATTGCTGCTTAAGCGGACCGCGACGGTCAATCTCAAGCCCGAGCTGGAGATCTTCGCCGACGACGTGAAGTGCGCGCATGGCGCGACGGTCGGCGAACTCGACCAGCGCGCGCTGTTCTACATGCAGAGCCGCGGCATCCCGCATGCCAAGGCACAGGCACTGCTCACGCGCGCGTTCGTCGGCGACGCGTTCGCGCAGATCGCGGACGAGACGGTGCGCGACGCGTTCGTCGCGGACGCGGATGCATGGCTGGAGGCGGCATTATGACGCTGACGCTCGAAACGCGCCCCCTCGATCGGGTGTCGGACTTCCCGGCGATCCCCGAGGGCTGGGCGTATCTCGATACCGCCGCCACCGCGCAGAAGCCGCAGGTCGTGGTCGACGCGATCACGCGCGCGTACGGCGAAACCTACGCCACCGTGCACCGCGGCGTGTACCAGCGCTCGGCCGACATGACGGTCGCCTATGAAGAGGCGCGCAAGGCCGTCGCGCGGTTCATCGGCGCAGGCTCGCCCGACGAGATCGTCTTCGTGCGCGGCGCGACCGAGGCGATCAACCTCGTCGCGCAATGCTGGGCCGGGGAGCAGCTGAAGGCCGGCGACCGCATCCTGCTGTCGTTGCTGGAGCATCATTCGAACATCGTGCCGTGGCAGATGGTCGCCAAGCGCGGCGGTGCGGCGATCGACGTCATCCCGCTGACCCCCGACCACCGCATCGATCTCGACGCGATGGAGGCGATGATCACGCCTGCGCACAAGCTGGTCGCGCTTGGCCATGTCTCGAACGTCCTCGGCTCGGTGCTCGACGCCAGGCGCGCGACGGAGATCGCGCATTCGGTGGGCGCGAAGATCCTGCTCGACGGCTGCCAGTCGGTGCCGCGGATCACGGTCGATGTGCAGGCGATCGGCTGCGACTTCTACGTCTTCTCCGGGCACAAGCTGTACGGCCCGACCGGGATCGGCGTGCTGTGGGCCAAGCCCGAGCTGCTCGACGCGATGCCGCCGTACCAGGGCGGCGGGTCGATGATCGACAAGGTGTCGTTCGCCAGGACCACCTATGCGCCGCCGCCCGGGCGGTTCGAGGCGGGGACACCGCATATCGTCGGCGCGCTCGGGCTGCACGCCGCGATCGATTACGTCGAGAGCATCGGCCTCGATGCGATCCATGCGCACGAGACCGCGCTGGTGACAGCCACGCGCAAGGCCTTGTCGGCGATCAACTCGGTGCGGCTGTACGGGCCAGAGGATTCAGCTGGGATCGTGAGCTTCACGATCGAGGGGGTTCATCCGCACGACATCGGCACCATATTGGACGAAGAGCGCGTCGCGATCCGCGCCGGCCATCACTGCGCGCAGCCGCTGATGGAGGCGCTGGGTATCGAGGCGACGGCGCGCGCAAGCTTCGGGGTCTATAACGGGCCGGCGGATGTCGAGGCGCTGGTGCGCGGTATCGCACGAGTAACGAGGATTTTTGGATGAGCGACGGAATTCGCATCGAGGAAGTGGACGCGGTCGAGTCACCGCCCAAGGCGCGCGTCGTGCTGGATACGGACAGCGATGCCGACCGGAAGCGCGATTATCTCGCAGGGTTCCTCGCGCAGAAGCCGCAGGCCGATTCCGCGGGCGAGCCCGGTGGCGCGATGTACGAGGCGATCATCGACGCGCTGAAGGAAATCTACGATCCCGAGATCCCGGTGAACATCTATGATCTCGGCCTGATCTACGGCGTCGAGGTGACTGATGACGGGCACGCGGTGGTAGCAATGACGTTGACCACGCCCAATTGTCCCGTCGCGGAATCGATGCCGATGGAGGTTGAGATGCGCGTCGGCGCAGTGCCGGGGGTCGGCATCGCCGAAGTGAATCTCGTCTGGGATCCGCCCTGGGATCCGCAGAAGATGTCCGACGAGGCGAAGCTAGAGCTGGGCATGCTCTGACTTGCCCCCTCCCGCATGCGGGAGGGGACAAGGGGGTGGGCTCGCGCTCACCTCGCGAAAGACGGCTCGAATGGCTGGCCGGGAGCCCACCCCCGGCCCCTCCCGCTCGCGGGAGGGGGGAAGGAAGAAGACATGGCGACGACATTGCGAGCACGACCGGCGGCGCTGAACCTGACGGCGACGGCACACGCGCGGATCGCGGATCTGATGGCGCGCGCGCCCGCGGACGCGATAGGCGTGAAGCTGTCGACGCCGAAGCGCGGCTGTTCGGGGCTCGCTTACTCCGTGGATTACGTCACCGAGGCCAAACCGTTCGACGAGCGCATCGAGACGCCCGGCGGCACTCTGTTCGTCGATGGCGGCTCGATCCTGTACCTGATCGGCTCGACCATGGACTGGGTCGAGGACGACTTCACCGCCGGCTTCGTGTTCCAGAACCCCAACGCAAAAGGCGCGTGCGGCTGCGGCGAGAGCTTCACCGTTTAAGAGGCCGCCGCACGCGAACTAACATGTGTCCCCGCGAAGGCGGGGACCCAGACTGGGCTCCCGCCTTCGCGCGAGAACAAGGGTGCGGTGCGCAGTAAAAGCCTCTGACCTTGCCCCCCGCTCCCGTCCTGTGCCACTCCCCGCGCCAACAAGAGGGGATATAAGTGGCCAGTCTGTTTCGCCGAAAACTCGTCACCGAGCAGCCGCCCGAGCACCAGCTCGCGCGGACGTTGTCGTGGCCGCATCTCGTCGCGATGGGCGTCGGCGGGATCGTCGGCACCGGCATTCTGACGCTGATCGGCGTCGGTGCCGGGCTCGCTGGCCCGGCCGTGATCCTGTCGTTCGTTATCGCCGGCGGGATCTGCGCCTGTGCCGCGCTCGCCTATGCCGAGATGGCGACGATGATCCCGGCTTCGGGCAGCGCCTACACCTACAGCTATGTCGTGCTCGGCGAGCTGATCGCATGGGTGATCGGCTGGAGCCTGATCCTCGAATATTCGCTCGTCGTGTCGACCGTCGCGGTCGGCTGGTCGGGCTATGCCGCGCCGCTGCTGCGCGGCGCGTTCGGCTTCCCCGAGGCGCTGACGCTCAGCCCCGAGCTCGGCGGAATCCTCAACGTGCCGGCAATCTTCATCATCGCGGTCGTCGCCGCCGTGCTGTCGTTCGGCACGCGCGAGAGTGCGACGCTGAATGCGGTGCTGGTGGCGGTCAAGATGATCGCGCTCGCCGTATTCGTGTTCATCGCGCTTCACTATTTCAACAGCGCCAACCTCCATCCGTTCATGCCCTATGGCTTCCCCAAGGCCGTCCAGCCCGACGGCGCCGAGCGTGGCGTAATGGCGGCGGCGGCGATCATCTTCTTCGCCTTCTACGGTTTCGACGCGATCTCGACCGCGGCGGAGGAGACCAAGAACCCCGGCCGCGATCTCGCGATCGGCATCGTCGGCTCGATGGTCGCGTGCATCGCGATCTACATCCTGGTCGCGGTCGCCGCGGTCGGCGCGCTGTCCTACACGCGCTTCGCCAACAGCGCCGAGCCGCTCGCGCTGATCCTGCGCGAGATCGGCCGGCCGGGCTTCGCGACGTTCCTCGGTGCCTCGGCGGTGATCGCGCTGCCGACCGTGCTGCTCGCGTTCCTGTTCGGCCAGAGCCGCATCTTCTTCACGATGGCGCGCGACGGTTTGCTCCCGGCAAGCCTCGCCAAGGTCTCCAAGCGCGGCGCGCCCGTACGGATCACGTGGATCACCGCGGCGATCGTCGCGGTGATCGCCGGCCTCTTGCCGCTCGCCGAGATCGCCGCGTTGGCCAACGCCGGCACACTCGCCGCGTTCGTCGCGGTCTGCACCTGCATGCTGGTCATGCGCCGCCGCGCGCCCGACGCGGTGCGGACGTTCCGCGCGCCTGCCGCAACGCTGGTCGGCATGATCGGCATTCTCGGTTGCCTGTATTTGTTCTTCAGCCTCCCCTCCAAGACGCAGCTCTATTTCGGGGCGTGGAACCTGCTCGGGCTGGTGATCTACTTCGCCTATGCTAGGCCGAGAGCGCATGCCGAATGACCGGCTGGACGATCGGCATCATCGGCGGCTCCGGGCTGTACGCGGTCGACGGGATCGAGGACGGCCGCTGGCAGACGATCGAGACGCCTTGGGGTGAGCCGTCCGACGCGATCTACACAGGCCGTGTCGGTCATGTCGGCGTAGCGTTCCTGCCGCGCCACGGCCGAGGCCACCGGATCGCACCGTCCGACCTCAACACCCGCGCGAACATCGACGCGTTGAAGCGGCTCGGCATCACCGACGTGCTCGCGGTGTCGTCGGTCGGCTCACTGGTCGAGGCTCGCCCGCCCGGCAGCTTCACCGTCGTCGACCAGTTCATCGATCGCACCAAGGGCCGTGGGTCGAGCTTCTTCGGCACCGGCCTCGTCGCGCATGTCTCGATGGCCGACCCGGTCTGTCCACGCCTCGCGCGCTACGCCGCAGACGCCGCGCGCGAGGCCGGGGCGCAGGTCGACGACCGCGGCACCTATCTTGCGATGGAAGGCCCACAATTCTCCACGCGCGCGGAAAGCCTGCTCTACCGGCAATGGGGCTGCGACGTGATCGGCATGACCGCGATGCCCGAGGCCAAACTCGCGCGCGAGGCGGAGCTTCCCTACGCACTGGTCGGCATGGTCACCGATTACGATTGCTGGCGCGCGGACGAGTCTGGCGTCGACGTCGCACAGGTGATCGCGCAACTCGGTGCCAATGCCGCCAAGGCGCGCGCGATGGTGGTGGCGCTGCTGCGCGCCCTCCCGCCGGAACGCGAGACCTCGCCGATCGACACGTGTCTCGACAGCGCGATCATCACTGCACCGACGGCCCGCGATCCGGCGCTCGTCGCCAGGCTGGACGCGGTGGCCGGCCGGGCGCTGCTTCGCACGACCGTCTAGACTAGCCGCGCGACCTATCGTCCCGACAGGGCGAACCGATCTGGCATAAGCCCCGGTCCGTCCCTAGATTCCCCGCAATGTCCTCTCCCAATTCTCCCGACCGGTTCAACGAAGACAAATCGACCTTTGCCGTCCGCGGCGGCGGCGAGGCGCCCGATCTCGCGGCGGGTGTCGCGGCAATCCGCAACGTGCTCGACACGCTCCCGATCCGACCCGGCGTCTACCGCATGCAGGATGCGCGCGGCGACGTGCTCTACGTGGGCAAGGCGCGTGCGCTCAGGAACCGCGTCGCCAATTACTGCCAGGTCGAGCGGCTGACGAAACGCCTTCAGCGGATGGTGTCGCAGACGCGGTCGATGACGATCGTCACCACCAACAACGAGGCCGAGGCGCTGCTGCTCGAATCGCAGCTCATCAAGCGATACCGCCCGGCCTACAACGTGCTGTTGCGCGACGATAAGAGCTTCCCGTTCATCCTGCTGCGCGACGACCACGACTTTCCGCGCGTCCAGAAACACCGCGGCGCCCGGCGTGCGAAGGGCAATTACTATGGGCCGTTCGCCAGCGCAGGCTCGGTCAACAACACGCTGAATGCGCTCCAGAAGCTGTTCCTGCTGCGATCTTGCACCGACAGCTTTTTCAAGACGCGCGACCGGCCGTGCCTGCTCTACCAGATCAAGCGCTGCTCCGCACCGTGCGTCGGCCGGATCGACGAACCCGCGTACAAGGAGCTGGTCGAGGACGCGAAGGCGTTCCTCGGCGGCAAGTCGACCGGCGTGCAGGCCAAGCTCGGTGCGCAGATGCAGGCCGCGGCCGAGAACATGGACTTCGAGCTCGCGGCGTTGCTCCGCGACCGCCTCCGCGCGCTCACCTTCATCCAGGGTACGCAGGCGATCAACGCCGAGGGCGTCGGTGATGCCGACATCTTCGCGATGGCGTGCAAGGATGGCCTCATCGGTATCCAGGCGTTCTTCATCCGCGGCGGCCAGAACTGGGGGCATCGCAGCTTCTTCCCGCAGCACACCAACGACGTCCCCGAGGACGAGGTGCTCACCAGCTTCCTCGGCCAGTTCTATGAGGACGTGCCGCCACCCAAGCAGATCCTGCTCGACCGCGAGCTCCCCGAGGGCGCGCTGCTCGTCGAGGCGCTCGGCGAGCGCGCCGGCTACAAGGTCGCGCTCCAGGTGCCGCAGCGCGGCGACCGCCGTCGCCTGATGGACCAGGCCAAGCGCAACGCGATCGAGGCGATCGAGCGGCGCCAGGCCGAATCGACGACGCAGGCCAAGCTGCTGCGCGAGGTCGCCGACCTGTTCGACCTTGCCGAGCCGCCGCAGCGCATCGAGATCTACGACAACAGCCATATCCAGGGCACCGCCGCGACCGGCGCGATGGTCGTCGCGGGGCCCGAGGGCTTTCGCAAGGGCCAGTATCGAAAGTTCAACATCAAGAACAAGGACACCGCGCCCGGCGATGACTTTGCGATGATGCGCGAGGTGTTCATGCGGCGGTTCTCGCGGGCGCAGGCGGAGGACCCCGACCGCGATTCAGGCGAATGGCCCGACCTGGTGCTGATCGACGGCGGCAAGGGACAGTTGAACACGGTCAAGGCCGCGCTCGAAGAGATCGGCGTCGAGGACGTGTGCCTGGTCGGCATCGCGAAGGGCCCGCAACATGGCCGTGACGGGCGCGAAGTGTTCCACATGCTCGACGGCCGCGAGTTCCAGCTGCCCGTCAACGCGCCGGTGCTGTTCTACCTCCAGCGGTTGCGCGACGAGGTCCACCGCTTCGCGATCGGCGTCCACCGCGACAAGCGCAGCAAGGCGATCGGTGCGAGCCCGCTCGACGAAGTCCCCGGCATCGGTCCCGCGCGTAAAAAGGCGTTGCTAATGCACTTCGGCACCGGCCGCGCGGTGCGCAATGCGAGCCTGCAGGATCTGCAACAGGCGCCCGGCGTCTCGGCGGGCGTGGCGCAGCAGGTCTATGATTTCTACCATTCGCGGTAACGGATCATCGTGCCCCGCTGGTCAGGATATCCGTGTGTAGACCACAGCCTCCGTCGTCGCGGAGTTAAACCTAAATCAAGTTCGATTGCACAAAACTAAACCCAATCTTCATCGCGGCTTGGTACATTATCATGTGCCCACGCCCGTTTTCCTTACCGTCGACACCGAGTTCGCCTGGCGCCACCATGTTGCGCAGCTGGACGGCGCCGCCATCTATGCACGCTCGCTCGAACCGGCGGGGGTAGGCCTGACCTATCAACTCGCCGAACTCGCTAAGCATGACCTGAAGGCCTGCTTCTTCGTCGATCCGATGCCCGCGCTCGTCTACGGGCTCGCCCCTGTGCGCAGGATGGTCGAGACGATTGTCGCCGCCGGACAGGAGGTTCAGCTCCATCTCCATCCCCATTGGGCGGGGGCGAAACTCGGCGATGGCGGCGCGGCGCATGGGCGGTTCCAGCTGTATGACTACAGCCTCGCCGAACAGACCGACCTGCTCGTCCGCGCCACCGATCTGCTGGTCGAAGCGGGCGCACCGAAACCGATCGCGTTTCGGGCGGGCAGCTATGCCGCGAACGACGACACGCTGACTGCACTCGCGACGCTCGGCTTCAGCTACGACAGCAGCCACAACGGGTCCCAGGCGCCGGGGGACAGCCGCATCTCGCTACCCGCGCAGCAGATCGCTCCCGTACGATATCCGGCGGTTGCGGGGCAGGAGGCCGGGCTGATCGAGGTTCCCGTCACGGTGATCGGGGACGTCCGGCACAATATCCGTACGTTCCAGCTATGCGCGTTGTCGGCAGGCGAGAGCTACGACGCGCTCGAACACGCCGCGGTGTCGCAGCACGCCGCCGTCACGATCGTCAGCCACGGCTTCGAGCTCGCCAATCGCAGCGGCACGCGTGCCAATGCGGTGCATGTGCGGCGTTTCCAGGCGTTGTGCGCGGTCCTTGCCGAGATGCGCGACGTGTTGCCGACCTGTCATTTCGCCGACCGCCCGCCGCTCGCGCTCGATCGCGCCGACGTGCCGCTGGCCCCGGACCGGTTGCGGACGCGGTGGCGACAGGCCGAACAACTCTGGTCCAACTGGGTCGAGGAACGGCCGCGGTCGCGTCGCCGCTGATGGCGGACGATGCCGCACGACGAGTGCCGCTCAAGTTCCAGATCGGAGCACGGACGCTGGCGACGATCGCGTTGCGGCTGGTCCGTGTATCGTTTTCGCTCGACGCGGTGCTGGTCGCGACGCCACCGGTCTTGCCGCCCCTGGCCGACGATGCCGACGGCTATCTGGTAACGTCGTTGCCCGCGGCGATGCTGGCCCGCATCGACCGGCCGGACCTGCTGGCGTTCGTCCGGCAGCGCTATGTCCGGTACGACGTCGATCTGGCGGCGGGGGAGGTCGCGTGGCTGGCAGGCCTGTCGGGCAGCGCGCGGTCGGGCATCAAGCGCAAGGCGAAGAAGCTCGCCGCGGCAAACGGCGGGACGCTCGATGTCCGGAGGTATCACACCGCCGACGGGTTCGCGGCATTCTACCCGCTGGCCCGCGCGGTATCGGCGACGACCTATCAGGAAAAGCTGCTGGGATCCGGGCTGCCCGAGGATGTCGCCGCGGTTCGGCGTCTCCGCGCGCTCGCCGTGGACGACCGGTTGCGCGCGTGGCTGCTGTTCCTGGACGGCACGGCGATCGCCTATCTCTGCTGCACGAGCGAGGGCGAATCGCTGCGCTACGACCATGTCGGGCATGATCCCGCCTACAATGATCTGTCGCCGGGCGCGGTCCTCCAGGTCGAGGCGTTGCGCGAGCTGTTCGCCGAAGGGCGTTTCGCGCGGTTCGATTTCACCGAGGGCGAGGGGCAGCACAAGCGCCAGTTCTCGACCGCGGGAGCGTCGTGCGTCGATCTCCTGCTGCTACGGCCGACCCTGGCGAACCGCGCGATCGTGGCGGCGTTGCAGACGTTCGATGCCGCGATGGCCTCGGCAAAACGCGCAGCGACGCATCCGCTTCTGCGGCGCTTCGCCCGGATGATCCGCCGCTGACGAGATCCTCTGGATCGCGGCAACACCGGGGCCCGCTTCCTTCTTGCCCGCGGACAGGACTAAGGAAGGTTCATGCACCTCCGCGCAGTCGCCATTGTCGTCGCCGTCCGCCAGCACGGCGAACATGGCGCGATCGTGCGTGCGCTCACCCGCGACGACGGGGTCCAGCCCGGCTATGTCCGCGGCGGCCGGTCGCGCGCGATGCGGCCGGTCCTGCAACAGGCAAACGTGATCCAGGGCGAATGGCGCGCCCGTACCGGCGAACAGCTCGCGTCACTCACGGCGGAATTGGTCCATAGCCGCGCCGTGCTCCACGCGGAACCGCTCGCGGCGGGCGCGCTCGAATGGGCGACCGCGCTCACCGCCGCCGCGCTGCCCGAGGCGCAACCCTATCCGCATATCCATGATGCGCTCGACGGCGTGCTCGGCGCGATCGAGGCGGCACCGTCCGCACGGGGGTGGGCGGCGGCTTTGGTACGGTACGAACTGCTGCTCCTCGCGGAGTTGGGGTTCGGGCTCGATCTCGATCGGTGCGTGGCGAGCGGTGCGGTCGACGACCTTGCCTTTGTCAGCCCCAAAAGCGGCGGCGCGGTCTCGCGCGGCGCGGCGTTCGGCTATGAGTCCAAATTGCTGCCGTTGCCGCATTTCCTGCGGGTTGGCGGCGAGGCGGACTGGCCCGACATCCTGGACGGGCTTCGCCTGACCGGCCATTTCCTCGCCCGCGACATTCTCGTCGACCGCCGCGCCGATCCCGTCGCGGCGCGCGACCGACTCGTCGATCGGCTCAAAAGGGCGGTTGCGTGAGGGCATTTCGCCCGGCAAGGGCGGCGGCGGAGAAACGTATATGCCCTTGATCGCGATACTGGCCGGCGACGGCATCGGACCCGAAGTCACTGCGCAGGCCCGTCGCGTGCTCGACACGCTCGGCCTCGACCTGACCTATGAGGAGGGTCTGGTCGGCGGCACCGCGTACAAGACCGTCGGACACCCGCTGCCCCCCGAGACGCTCGAGCTAGCGCGCCGCGCGGATGCCGTCCTGTTCGGTGCGGTCGGCGATCCGTCGTGCGATGCGCTCGAGCGTCAGTTCCGGCCGGAGCAGGCGATCCTCGGCCTGCGCAAGGAACTCGGCCTGTTCGCGAACCTGCGCCCGGCCAAGCTGTTCGCCGGCCTGGAGGACGCCTCCGCGCTTCGCCCCGACATCGCGCGGCAGATCGACATGGTCATCGTCCGCGAGCTCACCGGCGATGTGTATTTCGGCGCCAAGGGCATCCGCACCACCGCCGACGGCCTGCGCGAAGGCCATGACGAGATGCGCTACGACGAGGCCGAGATCGCGCGCATCGCTCGCGTCGGCTTCGAGACCGCACGCACCCGCAAGGGCATTCTGCTCTCGGTCGACAAGGCGAACGTCCTCGAGACCTCGCAGCTCTGGCGCGACGTCGTGATCGAGGTGTCGGCGGAGTATCCCGACATCGCGCTCAGCCACATGTATGTCGACAACGCCGCGATGCAGTTGGTCCGCAACCCCGGCCAGTTCGACGTCATCGTCACCGGCAATCTGTTCGGCGACATCCTGTCCGACGAGGCGTCGATGTGCGCGGGCTCGATCGGCATGCTGCCGTCCGCCGCGCTCGATGGCACCGGTCGCGGGATGTACGAGCCGATTCACGGCAGCGCGCCAGACATCGCCGGGCAGGGCAAGGCCAATCCGTGCGCGGCGATCCTGTCCGCGGCGATGATGCTGCGCCATTCGCTCGGTCTGCCCGAGGCGGCCGACCGGATCGAAGCGGCGGTCGCGGCGGCGATCCTTGGCGGCGCGCGCACGCCCGATCTCGGCGGCACGCTCACGACCGGCGCGATGGGCGATGCGGTGCTGGCCCATTTCGATTGACGCCTGATCTGCTCGAACTCGCGGTCGTCATCCCGACGTTCAACGAGAAGGCCAATGTCCCGACGCTGATCGCCAAGCTCGACCAGGCGCTGGCCGGGCGCAATTGGGAGGCGATCTTCGTCGACGACGACAGTCCCGACGGCACCGCCGACGCAGCGCGCGAGATCGCCCGGCTCGACACGCGGGTGCGCGTGATCCAGCGGATCGGCCGGCGCGGGCTGTCGTCGGCGTGTATCGAGGGGATGTGCGCCACCGCCGCGCCGGTCGTCGCGGTGATCGACGGCGATCTCCAGCATGACGAGACGCTGCTCCCGGCGATGCTCGACCTGTTGAAGGCGGGCGACCTCGATCTCGTCGTCGGCTCGCGCTTCGCCGTCGGCGGGTGCACCGGCGCGTGGGACCGCGACCGCGTCGCCAAGTCTGCGCTCGCCACCAAGCTTTCGCGGCGCGTCCTGAAGGCCGATCTGAGCGATCCGATGAGTGGTTTCTTCGCGATCCGCACCGACATCGTCCGCACTCTCGCGCCGGACCTGTCGGCGATCGGGTTCAAGATCATGCTCGACCTCCTCACCGCGGCGCCCAAGCCGCTGCGCTTCGTCGAGTTGCCCTACACCTTCCGGTGTCGCACCGAGGGGGAGAGCAAGCTCGATCACGTGGTCGCGATGGAATATCTGATCGCGCTGTACGACCGGATGTTCGGACGGTTCGTCCCCGTGCGGTTCGCGATGTTCTCGGCGATCGGCGTGCTCGGCGTCGGCATTCACATGGCGGTGCTGACGGCGTTGTTCGTCGGGCTGGGCGTTCAGTTCGTGCTTGGCGAGATCGTCGCGACGATCGTGGCGCTGACTTTCAATTTCTTCCTGAACAACGCGCTGACGTATCGCGATCGACGGCTGAAGGGCTGGCGGGAGCTCGTCGATGGGTGGGTATCGTTCGCGGTGATCTGCTCGGTCGGCGCGGTCGCGAACGTCGGCATCGCTGCGTTCCTGTACGAAATGCGCGACGGGGAGTGGGCGGCATCTGCGCTGATCGGCGTGCTGGTCGGCGCGGTGTGGAACTACGCATTGTCGTCGAAATTCACCTGGGGCCGGTATTAGGGTTCCGTCCCGACACGCCCGCAAGGCTTGTCATCCCGGCTCCCCCCCGGCAAAGCGTCGCGGATGAAGCGCAAGACCGGCCAGGATCGTTCGATCACCCAGAATTGGCGTCCCGCGACGCGCGCCATCCGCGGCGGCACTGCCCGCAGCGAATATGGCGAGACGTCGGAGGCGTTGTTCCTCACCTCGGGCTATTGCTACGACAAGGCGGGCGACGCCGCGGCGCGCTTTGCCGGCGAGCAGGAGGGGATGACCTATTCCCGGCTCCAGAACCCGACCGTGCAGATGCTCGAGGAGCGGATCGCGCTGCTCGAAGGCGCCGAGGCGTGCCGGACGATGGCGACCGGCATGGCGGCGATGACCGCGGCGTTGCTGTGCCAGCTCCAGACCGGCGATCACCTCGTCGGCGGGCGTGCGGCGTTCGGGTCGTGCCGGTGGCTGACCGATACGTTGCTGCCGAAGTTCGGGATCGCCACGACGATCGTCGATGCGGGCGATCCGCAGGCGTTCCTCGACGCGGTCCGTCCCGAGACGAAGGTGTTCTTCTTCGAGACGCCCGCCAACCCGACGATGGACATCGCCGACCTGACCGCGATCTGCGCGATCGCGCGCGAACGTGGCATCACGACGGTGGTCGACAATGCGTTCGCGACACCGGCGCTCCAGCGGCCGATGGAGTTCGGTGCCGACGTCACCGCGTACAGCGCGACCAAGATGATGGACGGGCAGGGCCGCGTGCTCGCCGGCGCGGTCTGCGGGACCGAGGATTTCATCACCAACACGCTGCTGCCCTTCACGCGCAACACCGGGCCGACGCTCTCGCCGTTCAATGCGTGGGTGGTGCTCAAGGGCCTGGAGACGCTCGACCTGCGAATCCACCGCCAGTCTGAGAACGCGATGAAGGTCGGCCAGTTTCTGGAAGGACGCGTACCCCGCGTGCTGCATCCTTTCCTGCCGAGCCATCCGCAGCACGAACTGGCGATGCGCCAGATGGACGCGTGCGGACCGATCTTCGCGTTTGAGGTCGAGGGGCGCGAACAGGCGCATGCCTTGCTCGACGGTCTCGAACTCGTCGATATCTCGAACAACATCGGCGACTCGCGCTCGCTGATGACTCACCCCGCCTCGACCACGCACGCGAGCGTATCGCCCGATAAGCAGGCCGAGATGGGCGTGACCGAGGGTCTGCTCAGGATCAACGTCGGGCTCGAGGACGCGCAGGACGTGATCGACGATCTCGACCAGGCGCTTACCAAGGCGGGCCTGTGAAGGCGCTGTTCCCCAACGCGGCGACGACCGACGGGGTGACCGTGCGCGTGTCGGTCAGCTACCTGCCCGAACAGTCCGAGCCCGAGCGTGGCCGCTGGTTCTGGGCCTATCATATCCGCCTCGAGAATGAGGGCGACGAGAGCGTCCAACTGCTGACCCGTCACTGGGTCATCACCGACGGTCGCGGCTCGCGGCATTCGGTCGAGGGCGAGGGCGTGGTCGGCGAACAGCCGGTGATCGAGCCGGGCGCGAGCTTCGATTACGTCTCGGGCTGCCCGCTCGCGACGCCGTCGGGGGCGATGCAGGGGAGCTACCAGATGGTCCGCGAGGATGGCGCGACGTTCGCGGTCGAGATCCCCCGCTTCGCGCTGCTGGCGCCTGCGGTGCTACATTGAAGCGCACGCATCTCCCCTTGAACGGCCTGCGCGTGCTCGATGCGGCGGCGCGGCATCTGTCGTTCACGCGCGCGGCGGACGAACTGGCGGTGACGCCGGCCGCGGTGGGTCAGCAGATCCGCGCGCTGGAGGACACGCTCGGCGTCGTGCTGTTCCGGCGAACGACGCGCGGGCTCGAGCTGACGCCGGAGGCCGAGGCGGGGCTAGGCGCGCTGCGCGGCGGGTTCCTCCAGTTCGAGGAGGCGGTCCGCGCGATGCAGGCTGGGCAGTCGTCCAAGTCGCTGACGATCGCGGCGCCGCGCGACCTGACCGAGAAATGGCTGATGCCACGGCTCGCGCAGATCGCCGAGGCCGATCCCGAACTCCGCTTCGTGCTGATCACCGCGGACGAGAATATCGATTTCACCGAAGCCAATCTCGATCTCGCGATCCGCTGGGGCGAAGGTCCGGGCGAGCATGAGGGCGAGGCGCTCGAATCGGAGGGCATGGTGACGATCGCCGCGCCTGGCAACGACGGCGACTCGGCGATCGCCTGGTCGGGAGAAGACGGCGTGGCGCTGGTGCGCGTCACCGATGCCGGGCTCGCGATCGACGCCGCGGCGGCAGGGCTTGGCCGCGCGACGGTGCCCGAACTGCTCGCGCGCCGCGACCTGGCGCAGGCGCGCGTTCGAATTGTCGGCGAACCGCAGCCGTCCAAGGGCGGCTATTGGCTGGTCGCGCCACTCCCGCAATGGCGGCAGAAGAAGGTCCGCGCGCTCGTCGATGCGTTGACCGCGTGAGGAAGCCCGGACGCAGACCGCGGCGCGCCGGCGTGTCGCCCGTTCTCGAGACCCGTCGGCTGCGCTTGCGGCCGCTCGTCGAGGCCGATGCGCCGGCGCTGCATCCGATGCTCGCCGATCCCGAACTGATGACCTACTCGGCCGACGGCCCGCTCGACAGCGTCGACGACGTCCGCACCTATCTCGCCGAAGAGGCCGCACCGGGTAACCAGCGCACCTGGGCGATCACCCGCACCGGCGACGACCGCGCGATCGGCTGGGTCTCGGGCAGCGAGGCCGATGGCGCAGGGGTGACGGAGATCGGCTTCATCCTCGCGCGGGAAGCGTGGGGGCGGGGGATCGCAAGCGAGGCGGTGTCGGCAGTGATCGACCGGCTGTTCGCGGAGGGCCGCAGCCGGGTGTTCGCCGATGCGGATACCGAGAACACCGCGTCGATCCTGCTGCTGGAGCGGCTGGGGTTTCGTCGCGAGCGGTTGCTGCGCGACGAATGGGAGACGCATCTCGGATCGCGCGACAGCTTGATCTACGGGCTGAATGCCGAGCGCTGGGAGGCGGCGGGGCGGGCCTAAAGCCTTCTTCAGAGTGCTGGCGAAACGGTACCACCCAGGCGACTGTACCACCCCGGCGGAGGCCGGGGCCCAGGTGGAAAGGTTGTCGTAACGAAGCGCTGCCCGCCGTTAACAGCGTTTCCCAACTGGACCCCGGCCTTCGCCGGGGAGGTGGTATTGGACGTCTCAGCTCCCAATCCACCACTGTCGTTCTCCCGCGAAAGCGGGAGTCCAGGGTCACGCTCGATGGCATTTGGTATCCTGGGCCCCCGCCTGCGCGGGGGAACAGGTCGTATGACGCTGGCTACCGCGCCGCCAATAGGGCCAATGCGCGGCCCATCAACCCGGCGAACCGCGCCTCGTTGACCGGACCGTCGCTGCGGTGCCAGTTGCCCGTCGCGGCGTACCAGCGGCCGTCCTTGGCCTGCACCAAATAGTTGAGCGTGATGACCCCCGGTTCGCCGCCGCCCTTGAAGCCGACATAGCGGAACCGGGCGGCGATCGCCGGGTCGGTGCCCGAGTTGATCGCGAGGATCGCGCGCGTCGTCGGGTCGGCGGTGCGCAGCCGGTCGAGCAGGCCCGCCATCGCCGCGGGGCTCGCGAACCATTCAACGGTGTCGATCGCGACCGGCTTGCCGGCGAAGACGCTGGCGTCGAGCGTGGTCCCAGCGATCCGCGCGGCGGTGGTCGACAGCAGCGCGCGGCGTTGCGCAGGCGTGCCCTTCGTCCAAGCCGCGGTGAGCGTCTTGTCCGCCTTGATCGCGAACATCTCGCGGGTTGTCATCACCGGCACGCTACCGCCCGCCGACGCCGCCAGCGCATCGACCTTGTCCCGGCCGAGCGCGGTCAGCAGCGTGTCCGTCGCGGTGTTGTCGCTGATCGAGATCATCATCGATGCCAGCGTCTGGAACGTCATCGGTGACCGCTCGGGCCAGGTCTGCAACACCCCCGATGGCAGCGACGGCGGTCCTAAGGTTACGACAAGGTTCCACTCCCGTTCGCCCGCCGCGACCTGCCGCGCGAGCTCGGCGAGGACCCAGAGCTTGAACGCGGACCCGAGCGGCGCAGCGCGGTCGCTATTATAACCGTTCAATATCAATGGCTTGGCATCACCCAGCGCGTAAAGCCCGAACCCGCTTGCGCCGGGTAGCGCGCGAAACTCGGCTTCGAGCTTGGCGAGGCTGTCCCCGCGCGGCGCGGTGCCCGTGATCAGCAGTCCGGTCGCGGCATGCGGCGGGGCTGGATCGATCACCAGGCGGACACTCGCGGTGCCGCGCGCATAGCCCATGGTCAGGTCCGCCGACCACGCCGAGGTCGCGGTGAATGCCTCGATCTTCTGCGGATCGCCAAGCGAGGCTTTCAACTGCGCGGCGATGACCGACAGTTGCGCGGCGGGGACCTTGTCGCGGAAACTGGCCGCGAAATATGTCTCGTACGACCCGCGACCGTCGAGGATCGCCACCAGCGCATCGGCCTTGGCGCGCAACGCCGGGTCCGGCTGCACCGGCTGCGCGGCGATCCCGACCGGCAGCAAGGCCATCAGGATCGCGAGCAGCCGGAGCGCCAGCTTTTTCATCAGTTCTTGAGTTTCCAGCCGGTCTTCAGCAGCCGGTAGCAGAGCAGGGCGAGCGCCAGGTCGATCACGAGGATCACGATCCCGCCGATCATCACCGGCGAATCGGCCATCCCCAGGAACCCGTAGCGAAACCCGGAGATGATGTAGAAGAACGGGTTGGCATGGCTGAACGCGCGGAACGCGGGGGCCAGCCTGTCGACCGAATAGAAGGTGCCCGACAGCAGCGACAGCGGTGCGATCACGAAGTTGGTGACCGCGGCGGCATGGTCGAACTTGTCCGCCCAGATCGAGGTCAGCACGCCGAGCAGCGCGAGGAACACCGCGCCGAGCAACCCGAACCAGACGATCGCGAGCGGCGCGTGCGGCGTGACGTGGACGCCGGGATACAGCGCCATCGCCGCCCAGACGACGATGCCGACGATCACCGCACGCGTCACCGCGCCGCCGACCAGCCCGGCCAGCAGCTCGCCGGTCGACAGCGGTGGCTGGAGATAATCGACGATCGTGCCCTGCATCTTGCCGACCAGCAGCGAGAAGCTCGCATTGGCGAAGGCGGGCCCCATCATCCCCTGCGCGATGATCAGGCCGGGGGCGATGAAATCGGCAAAGGTGACGACGTCGCCGCCGACCAGGACCGGCCGTTTCGCGCCGGTTGCGACCGTAAAGACGACCAGGAACAGCAATGTCGTGATCGCCGGCGCCCACACCGTCTGAAGCTGCACCTTGAAGAACCGGCGCACCTCCTTGATATAGAGGGTTCGCAATCCCTCCCAGTTCACGCTCTTAATGACGGGAACGCCGGGAGCGGAATGTACCGCCGACTGGATTTCACCGATTGGGGGCTGGCTGCTCATGGGAGTTGCGGGTAATCCCTGCCGCTGCCGCCCGCAACCCGGCTTGACGATTGGCCGACCGACCGAGACTAAGGAACGAGCATGTCCTGGACCGACGAGCGCATCGAGACGCTCAAGACGATGTGGGAGGCCGGCCAGACCGCCAGCCAGATCGCAGAAGCATTGGGTGGCGTGAGCCGCAACGCCGTCATCGGCAAGGCGCACCGCCTCGAACTGCAGGCGCGCCCGTCGCCGGTGAAGCCGAACGATCCCGAAGCTAAGGCGGCCGCCGCGACGGCCGCAGCGGCAGCGGTCGAGGCTAGCGCGCCGGTTGCGGCGCCGGAGCCGGTCGCCGCACCCGAGCCCGTCGCGCCCCCGGTCGTGGCCAAGCCGGCCGCACCGGTCGAGCCCGTCGCGGCGAAGCCTGTAGCCGCGCCTGCTGCCGAAGAGCCGGAAGAGGACGACGAGGAAGAGGTTGAGGACGAGGAGGTTGTCGCGCCGGTCGCTCCGGTGCGTGCGCCGCAGCCGGTTCTGCGCTCGGTCGGTCCGGGTGGCTTCCTTCGCCAGGCGCCGGGCGAGCAGCAGCCGCCCAGCACGCCGGCCCCGCCACGCCGCCTCGTGCCCGCCAAGCCTTCGCCCGAAATGGCGAACAAGACGAGCCTGCTCGAGCTGAACGACCGGATCTGCAAATGGCCGCTCGGCCACCCCGGCGAGCCGGACTTCCACTTCTGCGGCAAGGCGGTGAACCCAGGCTTCCCGTACTGCGTCGATCATTGCGGCTATGCGTACCAGGCGCAGTTGCCACGCCGCGACCGTCGCCCGACTCCGCCGCTGCCGTTCGGCGGGCCTCGGCCGAGGTGAGGCGCCGGGCGGCCGTTGTCACATTTGGCAACGGACTCGCCCAAGCCCGGCCGGCGCGGCAACGCCGCGTCCGACGACAGGGGCTTTGCCGATGGCGGGCCAGTAACAGGAGAAGGCCGTTTCCTCGAACGAGGAGGCGGCCTTTTTCTTGTTTTGGGGGAGGTCGATGCCAGGTCCGCAAGCAGCTGGTTTCGGCGTTCGACCATGCGCTGTCCCGATCCAACCCTCCGTCACCCCGGACTTGTTCCGGGGTCCACGGCGCCGCGAACTCGCCCCTGTCGAGCTTGCGGACCGGTGGATGCCGGAACGAGTCCGGCATGACGGAGGGTGTTGTGCGGTGGGTTGCTGGCTAGCGGGTAGCGCTGGAGGCGGTGGCGAGCCGTGGAGCTGCCTGGCTTGGGCGTGGCGGCAGGTTGAGGGATGCACGCCAAAGCGTGCGGCTGTGATGAACCCGGCACCAGGACAGGCAATCCAAACAGAAAAAGGCCGCTTCCCCGGGTGGGGAAGCGGCCTCTGTCTCAGGCTAGCCATGGGCAAAAGCCCATGTCGTCGGACGCGGCGAGCCGCGCCGGCCGGGCTTGGGCGAGTCCGTTGCCAGCATGGCAACGGCCGCCCTGCGCCTCAGAACCTAAACGCCACGGTCCCGCGCAGGCTGTGCCAGCGGAAATTGTCGTCCGAGCGCTTGAACGCCGTGCCAGCCGTGTTCGGCGCGAGCACGAACGGGTTGGTCGCGGGCTGCGTGCCGCGCGTCACGAGCACGCGGGCGGCGTCGTCCTGATACTGGTGGAACATATATTCCAGGCCGACCGAGATGTTCTTGCCTAGCTTCTGCTCGATGCCGCCGCCGCCGGTGATGCCGAACTGGTTCTTCTTGCCGCTCTGGGCATAGGCATTGCCGGTGTTGCTCGAGTAGAAATCGCGGTTGATGCGCGCATAGCCGGCGCCGAACGTGCCGTAGAACAGCGTCGTGTCGGCCGCATAGCCCGCACGGCCGCGGATCGAACCCTCCCAGGCGAGATCGCGCGTCATCGTGTAGAAGGCGGGCGTGGTCGAGAAGGCGGTCACGCTGTCGCGGATGTTCGACTTGCCGAATTCGCCGACCACACCGACGACGATGTTGCCGCGCTGCTGATCGATACCGACACGCGCGTAATAGGCGGTGTTGTTCTTGTCGTTACGGCAACCGCGGCCGCCGACGGCAGGGGCCGTGCTGCTGGTCGCGGCGCCGTTGCAGAAGCCGGTCGAGAACGCGTTGGCGCCCGTCGCGGTCGTGACGGCATCGCCGAACCGGCCGTCGAGGTTGCGATCGAACAGGATCGACGAACCCTCGTCGTTCGGCTGGACGTCATAGCCGCCCGCGGCGCCGAAATAGATGCCGCTGAACGGGGCATCGGCAGTGGTCTCTTGTGCGGCTGCTGGCATCGCCGCGAACCCCAGCGTAGCGGCACCAACAAGGGCCGCCATCATCGTCTTGCGCATATTCACTCCCGAAAACTTCATGACAGATAATTCATATACGGCTGGACTTGGGAAATTATCCCGCCGCTCCAACAATCTAGATCAATGTGACTTTCGGGTAACAGGGAGAACAAACAGAGGCTGTGGCTTTGTCGCTAGCCAGCGTCTACGCTCCCGCCATGGCTGAAGATCTGTTCGCGTCCCCTGGCGCGCCCGGCGCCGGAAAAACCGCCGCCCCAACCTATGACGCGTCGTCGATCGAGGTGCTCGAGGGGCTGGAGCCCGTTCGCCGCCGCCCCGGCATGTATGTCGGCGGCACCGACGAGCGGGCGCTGCATCACCTCGCCGCCGAAGTGCTCGACAATGCGATGGACGAGGCGGTCGCGGGCCACGCCACGCGGATCGAGGTCACGCTGGAGGCCGACAACCGGCTGACGATCGTCGACAATGGCCGCGGCATCCCGGTCGATCCGCATCCGAAATTCCCCGACAAGTCCGCGCTGGAGGTGATCCTCTCGACGCTCCATTCGGGCGGCAAGTTCGCGGGAAAAGCCTATGCGACGTCGGGCGGCCTCCACGGCGTCGGCATCAGCGTCGTCAACGCGCTGTCGTCGGATACGGTGGTCGAGGTCGCGCGGGATCGGCAGCTGTATCGCCAGCGCTTCGCCAAGGGCCTGACGCTCGGCCCGATCGAGCATCTGGGGCCAACACCGAACCGGCGCGGCACCAGTGTCGCGTTCACGCCCGATACCGAGATCTTCGGCACCGAACTCAACTTCAAGCCGCAGCGGCTCTACAAGCTGGTCCGCTCCAAGGCGTATCTGTTCGCGGGCGTCGAGATCCGCTGGCACTGCGCGCCCGACCTGATCGGCGACGACACGCCCGCGCAGGCGGTCTTCCAGTTCCCCGGCGGCCTCGCCGACCATCTCCGCGACCAGATCGCCGGCCGCGAATGCGCGACGTCGGATTTCTTCTCCGGCTCGCAGGATTTTCCGAGCGCGAACGGCGAGACGCAGGGCCGCGTCGAATGGGCGGTCGCCTGGCCGTTGTGGAGCGACGGCTCGTACAGCTGGTATTGCAACACGATCCCGACCCCCGACGGCGGTACGCACGAGCAGGGCCTGCGCCAGGCGCTGGTCCGGGGCCTCCGCGCGTTCGGCGATCTCGTCGGCAACAAGAAGACCAAGGATATCAGCGCGGACGACGTCATGGTCGGCAGCGAGCTGATGCTGTCGGTGTTCATCCGCGAACCGCAATTCCAGAGTCAGACCAAGGATCGCCTGACCAGCCCCGAGGCCGCCGGCCTCGTCGAAAAGGCGGTGCGCGATCATTTCGATCATTTCCTCAGCCACAATATGGAGCGCGGCAAGGCGCTGCTGAATTACGTGCTGGAGCGGATGGACGAACGCCTGCGTCGCAAGCAGGAGCGCGACGTCAAACGCAAGACGGCGACGTCGGCGCGCAAACTGCGGCTGCCGGGCAAGCTGACCGACTGTTCCGCCAACTCACCCGAAGGCACCGAGCTGTTCATCGTCGAGGGCGATTCGGCGGGCGGCTCGGCGAAACAGGCGCGTGATCGCAAGACTCAGGCGATCCTCCCCATTCGTGGCAAGATCCTCAACGTCGCCTCGGCGACCAGCGCAAAGATCTTCGCCAACCAGGAAATCGCCGACCTGACGCTCGCGCTCGGCTGCGGGACGCGCAAGGACTGCACGCCGGATACGCTGCGCTACGAACGCATCGTCATCATGACCGACGCAGACGTCGACGGCGCGCACATCGCGACTCTGCTCATGACGTTCTTCTTCCAGGAGATGCCGGAGCTCGTCCGCCGCGGGCACCTATATCTCGCGCAACCGCCGCTCTACCGCCTGACCGTCGGCACCAAGAGCGTCTACGCGAGAGACGACGCGCACCGCGCCGAGCTCGAGCGGACCGTGTTCAAGGGCAAGAAGGTCGACGTCGGCCGCTTCAAGGGCCTCGGTGAGATGAACCCCAGCCAGCTCCGCGAAACCACGATGGATCCCGCTACCCGCGGCATGCTCCGCATCACGCTGCCGCAGGAATATGAGGAGCGTGCGCAGGTAAAGGACCTGGTCGACCGCCTGATGGGCAACAACCCCGCACACCGCTTCGCCTTCATCCAGGAGAATGCGGGCCGCATGGACGAAGAAGCGATCGACGCATGATGATCTGGCTACTGGCGTTGGCGCAGGTCGCATCACCCGCTGCGCAGGGGCCGCCGCCCGCCACGCCCCCTGCAACGCCGCCGGTCGGGTACGCCGTGGCGGATGCAGATACGGGCGCGGACCGGGCGATCGTCGTGGTCGGACGGCGTCTCGAGGAAACGCGATCCGCGCTCGACGCGTGCCTCGCCCGGAAGTGCCCGCCAATGGACGATATGCGCGCGACGCTCGCGCATGCCGACAACCAGTTCGTCAAAGGCGATATCGTCGGGTCTCGCCAGACGCTGATGAAATCGATCGGGCGAAATCGCCGGTTCGCCAAGACCTATCCGATCGCGGTCGCCGGGCTGTTTCTAGCGAACGGTCGTATTGCGGCCCATCTGGGTGAGGGCGAGAGTTACCGGATGTCGACGCTCGACGGCTATAGTGCCTTGAAGTCGGGGCTGCCGGAGACCGATCCGCACGTGCTGTCGGGCAGCCTCGAACTCGCTGATATGTTCGCGCGCCTAGGGCAGAGCGATACCGCGCTCAGTCGCTATCGGTCGGTCGTCAAGACTGCGCACCAAAGCGGCAATATCGTTGTCGAAGGGTTTGCGCGGTTCCGGATCGTGCTCATCCTCGACGCGCAGGATCGCGAGACCGGTCTGTATGGCACGGCGCTCAAGACCGCTATCCGGGATCTGGCGACCACCACGGAGCCGGCGTTGCAGCCGTTTCGCGACGCCCTGCAGTCGGTCACGGCGCTCCGCGCTGCGCGCAAGGGCGACATGTCTGGCGTTGACAGCGTCGTCGCGAAGTACAGGTCACTCGGCCTGAAGACGCCGTTGCTGGTATATGCACCGACGCTCGACATGATCGATGCCCCTGCGAGCACATCCGCCAATCTTCGCAGCAGCGCACGGGATGTCGACGGACAGTGGGTCGATATCAGCTACTGGATCAAACCCGATGGCACGGTCGGCGATATCGATATCGTCCGGGAGAGCCCGAAATTGCAGCGCTGGTGGGTCGGCCCGGTGCAGAAGATGCTGGGTGGGCGCCGCTACGCTTCGATGGCGTTGGCCGCGACTGATCCGGGCTTGCTGCGGGTCGAGCGGTTTTCGCGCACGGCGTTCTGGATCAACGGGTCGGACAGCCGGATCCGCGTTCGCGCGCCGCGGGCGAGGCTCGAGTCGCTCGATCTGACCGAGCCCGACGCGAAGCCGATCACGGTCGCCCAGCCTGCATCCTGACCAGCTCTATGCCGCCCCCGGTTCAAGCGGTGTTGCCCCAAGCGTCGTGCGCTCGTATCAGGTGCTTCGGGCGGCCGATAAGGGTCGCCCTTGCTGTTTGAAGGAGCTGCCGTCGTGACCATCACCCCGCTCATGCCCGTCTACCCGCGGTGTGGCGTGCGTCCGGTCCGAGGCGAGGGCGCGTACCTCTATGGCGAGGACGGCCAGCAATATCTCGATTTCGCCAGCGGCATCGCGGTCAACGCGCTCGGCCATGGCCACCCGCATTTGACCAAGGCGATCGCCGAGCAGGCCGCGACGCTCATGCACGTGTCGAACCTGTACGGGTCGCCGCAGGGTGAGCATCTCGCGCAGCGGCTGGTCGATCACACGTTCGCGGACACGGTGTTCTTCACCAATTCGGGCGCAGAAGCGGTCGAGTGCGCGATCAAGACCGCGCGGCGCTATCATTTCGCCAACGGTAATCCGCAGCGGCACACGCTGATCACCTTCGACACCGCGTTCCACGGCCGAACGCTGGGCACGATCTCGGCCACCAACCAGGCCAAGATGCGCGACGGGTTCGAGCCGTTGTTGCCGGGGTTCGCCTATGCGAATTTCAACGATCTCGCGGGCGCGCTGGCGCTGATCGACGACAATACCGCCGGGTTCCTGGTCGAACCGATCCAGGGCGAGGGCGGTATCCGCCAGGCGAGCCACGAGTTCCTGACTGGGCTGCGCAAGGCCTGCGACGAGCACGGCCTGTTGCTGGTGCTCGACGAGGTCCAGTGCGGGTACGGCCGGACGGGCAAGTTCTTCGCGCACGAGCTGTACGGCATCACGCCCGACATCATGTCGGTGGCCAAGGGCATTGGCGGCGGCTTCCCGTTCGGCGCGTGCCTCGCGACCGAGGAGGCGGCCAAGGGCATGGTCGCCGGGACGCATGGCTCCACCTATGGCGGCAATCCGCTGGCGATGGCGGCGGGCGAGGCGATCCTCGATATTATTCTCGAGGACGGTTTCCTCGAGAACGTCACCGCGATGGGCGACCGGTTGCGGCAGGGGCTCGAGCAGATGATCCCCAACCACGATCATCTGTTCGACAGCGTCCGCGGCACCGGGCTGATGCTCGGGCTGAAGCTGAAGAGCGACAGCCGTGCGTTCGTGGCGTTCGCGCGCGACAATCACAATCTGCTGATGGTGTCGGCGGGCGAGAACGTCGTCCGCATCCTGCCGCCGCTGGTGATCGACGAGAGCCATATCGCCGAGTGCATCGAGAAGCTGTCGGCAGCGGCGCGGATCTACGTGCCGGCGAGCGACGACTGACTTAAATCCTCCCCGCACGCGGGGAGGGGGACCATGCGAAGCATGGGGGAGGGGGATCGCCCCGCAGTGTTGCGTTCGTGGGGGCCCCCCTCCACCCTTCGCTATGCGAACGGTCCCCCTCCCCGTGCCGGGGAGGAATTATGCGCCATTTCGTGAATCTGACCGACGCCGGACCTGACGGCATCGCCGCGATGCTGGCCGATGCGCTCGACCGCAAGGCCGCCCGCGCCGGCTTCCCCAAGGGCCGCGTCGATCCCGATGCACCGCTCGACGGGCGCGTGTTGGCGATGGTGTTCGAGAAGAACTCGACGCGCACGCGGTTCTCGTTCGACATGGCGATCCGCCAGCTTGGCGGCACCTCGATCGTCGCGGATGCGGGCAGCATGCAGCTCGGCCGCGGCGAGAGCATTGCGGACACTGCGCGCATCCTGTCGGGCTATGTCGACGCGATCATGATCCGCACCGACGATCACGCCAAGATCGAGGAGATGGCGCATTACGCGTCCGTCCCCGTCATCAACGGCCTGACCGACGCGTCGCACCCGTGCCAGATCATGGCCGACCTGCTGACGATCGTCGAAAGCGGCAAGGCGCTGCCCGGGCTCAAGGTCGCGTGGCTGGGGGACGGCAACAACGTCCTCGCTTCGATCGTCGAGGCGGCGGGGCTGATGCAGTTCGACGTCGTCGCGGCGTGCCCGCAGGGGTATCAGCCGACCGAGGCCGACGTGGCGCTCGGCAAGGGGCGCGCGACGGTTGTTGCGACGCCGCGCGAAGCGGTCGAGGGCGCGGATATCGTCGTCACCGATACGTGGATCTCGATGGGGCAAGCACATGCCGAGACCAAGCTGGCGGCGCTGACGCCGTACCAGGTCGATGCCGCACTGATGGCGCTCGCCAAGCCCGACGCGAAGTTCCTCCACTGCCTCCCCGCACACCGCGGCGAGGAGGTCACCTCCGAGGTGATCGACGGGCCGCAGTCGCTGATCTGGCAGGAAGCGGAGAACCGCCTGCATGCGCAGAAGTCGGTGTTGCGCTGGTGCTTCGGGCAGATCGGCTGAACGGCCCGCGGTAACGCACCGTTTCCTGAACCCCGCCGCCCGCGTCCGTCATCCCAGCGAAAGCTGGGATCTCCCTGTTCGAGGCGCGGCGCGCGCCAACAGGGATACCCCAGCTTTCGCTGGGTGACGGGTTTGGGGTGACGGATTTGGGGCGGGGTGGACGGCGAGGGTGCCGGGATAGCGTGGTGCCCCCGTCAAGAGCGATACCCCGTCCCCGAGCCCGTCACCTCCTCCCGCGTCCGTCATCCCAGCGAACGCTGGGATCTCCCGGATCGAGCCGCGGCGCGCGCCAACAGGGATACCCCAGCTTTCGCTGGGGTGACGGGCGTGGGGCGGGGCGAAGCGGACGGTGAGGGGGGCGGGGGAAGCGGCGTACCCCCGTCAAGGGCGATACCCCGTCCCCGAGCCCGTCACCCTCCTGTCCGTCATCCCACCGAAAGCTGGGATCTCCCAGTTCGAGCCGTGGCGTCCGCCAAAGAGGATACCCCAGCTTTCGCTGGGGTGACGGGTGTGGGGCGGGGTGGCGGATAGGGCCGCGACGACGGGCGTGGCCGGGCGGAGCATGACGTCCGGGTGGTTCGTCCCGCCCGAGGTTGACCCTCCGCCCTCACTCCCCATCTTTGCCCGATGAACGACCCCAACATGACCGATCTCGACCGCGCGCTGGCTTTTGCAATTCCGACGCGGAATGCGCGCGGCCGGATCGTCCGGCTCGGCACGTCGCTCGACCAGGTGCTTGCCGCGCACGCCTATCCGCCGGCGATCGAGAAGCTGCTCGCCGAGGCGCTGACGCTCGCCGCGCTGATCGGTTCCACCCTCAAGGACGCGAGCGGCCAGCTGACGATGCAGACGCGCACCGACAACGGTGTCGTCCAGCTGCTCGTCTGCGACTACCGCGGTGGCGAAGTCCGCGGCTATATCGAATATGACGCCGACAAGCTGGCCGAAGCCCCGGCCGAGCCCAGCCTGTTCGCGCTGTTCGGCGCGGGTTACCTTGCGATCACGTTCGACATGGCAACCAGCAACGAGCGCTATCAGGGGATCGTGCCGCTCGACGGCGACACGCTGTCCGAGGCGGCGCAGAGCTATTTCACGCAGTCGGAGCAGATTCCGACGATGATCCGCACCGGCATGGCCAAGGGGCCGGACGGGCACTGCGTCGCGGGCGGTCTGTTCCTCCAGCATCTCCCCGAGGGCGAGGACGGGCGCGAGCGGCTGCACACCAAGCTCGATCATCCGGAGTGGGAGCATGTCGCGATCCTCGGGTCGACGATGAGCGCCGAGGAGCTGACCGATGCGACATTGCCGCTGGAGACCCTGGTGTGGCGGCTGTTCAACGAGGAGCAGGATGTCCGCGTCTTCGCCGACATCCCGATCTCGCGCGGATGCCGCTGCGATGGCGACTATATCAAGAGCGTGATCTCGAAGTTTCCGCTCGACGAGCGGCAATCGATGGCGGACGAGACCGGCTTCATCGTCGTCGACTGTGCATTTTGCGCCCGCAAATTCCCGGTGCCGGTTGATGCATGATACTCTCGCGGTAAAAAAGTCGCAGACATCAACGGCTTATTAACATATATTAGTTCAAAGAGACGGTGTGCTCACATTCGGCACGTTTTTTCTCCCTTGTGACGCGGTTTCGCGTCAACCTAGGGCCGCTCCACGGGGCGGCCCTTTCTTTTTGTCCGTTGCTGGCCTAGCGGAGGCCGCATCATGACATCTCCTGCTCCCTTTGCGGTCGCGCTCGTTTCGGGCGGGCTCGACTCTATGGTATCCGCCGCGATCGCGCGCGAAGCCGGCCAGCGCCTGCTCGCGCTGTCGTTCGACTATAATCAGCGTCACCGCGTCGAACTCGACGCGGCGCGACGGATCGCCGACACGCTCGGTGCCGAACGCCACATCGTCCTGCCGATGGACCTGTCCGCGTTCGGCGGTTCCGCACTGACCGCGGATATCGCCGTGCCGAAGGACGGCGCGGGCACCGAGGACGGCGGCGGCATTCCCGTCACCTACGTGCCGGCGCGCAACACCATCTTTCTCAGCCTCGCGCTCGGCTGGGCCGAGGCGGCGGGCGCACGCGACATCTATATCGGCGTCAACGCCCTCGATTATTCGGGCTATCCCGATTGCCGCCCCGAGTTCATCGCGGCATTCGAGGGTCTGGCCGAACTCGCGACCAAGGCCGGTGTCGAGGGCGATCCGTTCCGCATCCAAGCGCCGCTCCAGCACCTGACCAAGGCGGATATCGTCCGCGAGGGGACTCGGCTCGGGCTCGATCTGGGGCTGAGCTGGTCGTGCTACGATCCGGCGCCGGGCGGGCTGCATTGCGGAGAATGCGACAGCTGCCGGCTGCGCGCACGCGGTTTCGACGAAGCCGGGATCGCCGATCCGACCCGCTATGCCGTGAAGCCGATCTGACGATGAGCTACGCGGTCAAGGAGATGTTCCTGACGCTGCAGGGCGAGGGCGTGAACGCCGGCCGTCGCGCGGTGTTTGTGCGGTTCGCCGGCTGCAACCTCTGGTCGGGCCGCGAACAGGATCGCGCGACCGCGGTGTGCAAGTTCTGCGATACCGAGTTCGTCGGCACCGATGGGCTCGGCGGCGGCAAGTTCGCCGATGCGCAGGATTTGGCAGAGGCGGTCGCCGGGTTCTGGGGCGCGGGGCTGCACGACCGGTTCGTCGTGCTGACCGGGGGCGAGCCGATGCTGCAGATCGACGACGCGATCGTCGCGGCGCTTCATGCCGAGGGCTTCCGGATCGCAATGGAGAGCAACGGGACGATTGCCGCGCATCCGGGAATCGACTGGGTGTGCATCAGCCCGAAGGCCGGCAGCGTCGTCGTGCAGCGGACGGGCGACGAGCTGAAGCTGGTATGGCCGCAGCCGGGCACCGATATCGCCGATATCGAGACCTGGGACTTCGCCAACCTGCTGCTCCAGCCGCTCGACGATCCACGCGCGGACGCGAACCGCGAGGCATGCGTGGAGATGGTGATGGCGCGGCCGCAGTGGCGGTTGTCGCTGCAGACGCACAAGCTGCTGGGGTTGCGCTGAGCGGGTAACTGCCCCGTCATTCCAGCGAAAGCTGGGATATTCCCGTGTGGCGCGCGTCGCCCGTATCGAGGGATGCCCCAGCTTCCGCTGGGGTGACGGGCATGGGGCGGAGTGGCGGATGGTGCGGGTGTCGAGGTAGCGGCGTGCCCCCGTCAAGGGCACTACCTCGGCCCCGAGTCCGTCACCTCGCCCGGTCCGTCATCCCAGCGAAAGCTGGGATATCCCCGTGTGGCGTGCGTCGCCCGTATCGAGGGATACCCCAGCTTCCGCTGGGGTGACGGGCATGGGGCGGGGTCGCGGATGGTGAAGGCGTCGGGGTAGCGGCGTGCCCACATCAAGGGCGTCGTTTCGCCCCGTCCGTCATCCCAGCGAAAGCTGGGATCTCCCGGTTCGAGCCGCAGCGTCCGCCAAGGGGGACACCCCAGCTTTCGCTCGTGTGACGACCATCAATCGTGACGGGCATCGAGTATCGGCATTGCCAGCGCGCGCTGTTACTGCCGGGCCATCCCGACGCCAGCCGGCGGCCAGTTCTGCGCGCCGCACTTCTTGAAGACCCATTCGCCCTTCTTGTTCCAGCAGATCGCATCGAGCCGCGGCATCGTCGCGCGGTCACGGCCGATATAGCGCGGGAAGTGCTGCTCACCCCAGGGAACGAGGCTGTTGCGCAGCTCGCGCGAGCGGGCCAGCGCGACTTCGAAGAAATGGCCACGCGGCGCGAACACCGCGTCGCGACCGATAGAGGCGGCGGTCTGGCAGAAGCCATATTGCGCGGCGACCGTGGCAAAGCTGGAATAGGTGCGCGTGCCGAACTGGTCGAGCGCGGTCTGACCCGCCTTGGGGCCGCCCGCCTTGTTCACGCGGACGAAATATTTGGTCAGCGTATCGAACGCGGCCTTCAATTCCTCGCTGTGATCGTTGATCGCCGAATTATAGTTCGGCACGGTCAGCAGCGTCGGCTCGAACTGGCATTGCAGCGCCGCGACGTTCAACGCCGCGCGCATGTGCCAGACCAGGGCCGCCCGCGTTTCCGCCGACGTCGCACCCGGAAGCGCCTGACCCAGGTCGGATTCGTCACCGGTCACCGCCGCGCCCGAAAAATCGCGCGACTGCAAAAAGAACTGCGCCGACGCCGACTGCGCCACAGCGAGCCCGCTCGACGCCACGCAAAGCGCGAGCGCGGTACGCAACACTTTCATCCCAACCTCCCCAGGGCACTTCAAGTAAGCGAATCTAAAGCGTTTTGCGCAAACTCCCAAGCGATTTTAACCTTTTCAGCAGCGGGGCGGGGGGCGACCTATCGCCACCTCCGTCATGCCGATTCTCAAGCGAAATCGATGGCCGTGACCGCCCTTATCGGTGCCACCCACCCGGAACGACAAAGGGCCGCCCGGTTTCCCGGACGGCCCTTCGCCACCAGCATCTCCGCATTAGCGGAAGATACGGGTCGCATCCGTAATTTCCTTTCGGAAATTACATCGCGTTGTTGGTCATCATGGTGTCGTTCGACATCATCGTGTCGTTCGCCATCATGGTGTCGTTGGCCATCATGCCACCGTTCGACGCGCCGTCGACTGCGGTCATGTTGTCGGTCATGGTGTCCATGCCTTCGCTGGCGTTCATGTCGGTGACCATCGTGTTGTCGGTCGTCGTCTCGGTCTTGGGACCGCAAGCCGAAACGGCGAGTGCTGCGCTGGCGATCAGCGAACCGGTCAGGACCTTGGAAATGAGTGCACGCATGTGGAAGCTCCCTAGATAGAGGATTTGGCTGGCTGCTCGCCCTTAATACCCAAATCGTAGTGGACATTAATCCGATAACGCTTTGTCCTCAAGCCTCGTTTTCTTGAGGACAAGAAACTGTTTCAAGGAAAGCATCGCTGGTCAACGCCAGGGCCGTGTCGAAGGTTGCAAGGTCGGCGGAAATACCGAGCGATTGCAAGCTGGTAACCCCGTACTCGGGCAAGCCGCACGGGACGATACCGCCGAAATGGGCCAGGTTGGGGGCCACGTTCACCGAGAAGCCGTGGAGGGTTACCCAGCGCCTCACCCGCACGCCGATCGCGCCGATCTTGGCTTCCCGGCCCCCCATGTGCGCGGGCTCGAGCGTCCAGATGCCGACGCGACCATCCACCGCGAACGCCTCGACGCCCAGTTCGCCGAGCGCCGCGATCACCCAGGATTCGAGCGCGTGGACATAGCGGCGCACGTCGCGGCCGCGCTTGGTCAGGTCGAGCACGACATAGCCGATGCGCTGGCCCGGCCCGTGATAGGTGTATTTCCCGCCGCGCCCGGTCGCGATCACCGGGAAGCGCGCGTCGATCAGGTCGCTCGGCTCGGCGCTGGTCCCGGCCGTGTAGACCGGCGGATGTTCGAGCATCCACAAGAGTTCGCGCGCCTCGCCCGTGCCGACTGCGACCGCGCGCGCCTCCATCTCCGCCAGCGCATCGGCATAGGGGGTGAGGCCGGCGCTGGTGCGCCATTCGATATCGCGGGATTCGCTGTTGGGGGGTGGGGGGTTCGTCACCGATCCCAATTGCGCACCCGCGCCGCGACTTGCAACCTGTGGTCAAGCGGGAGGGCATGGGCTAACTCGCGCGGAACAGGAACCGGGAGCGTGACGCATGGTGAAGATGGGGACGGTCTGGGATCGCACGACCGAGGTGCTCAGTGGGCGCTCCGGCATGATCGTGCCGATCGCGATACTGGGCATATTCCTTCCGAGCGTGCTGCGCGACGGCGTCGTGGCGTTTTCGGCGCCAAGCACGATGATGGTCGCGCTGGTCGGCAGCGTGCTGTCGATCGTCGCACTGGTCGCGATGATCTGGGCACAGCTTGCGATCATCGCGATCGCCACCGATCCGGCGACCGACGCGGCCGAAGCGCGGCGTCTGGCCGGCGCGCGCGTGCTGCCCGCGGTCGGCATCACCATCCTGCTGACGATCGTCGCGATGCTGTTCGCGGTCCCGCCGATCGTCGTGCTGATCCAGTCGGGCTTCGATTTCGCCGCCGCGGCAAATGGGTCCGCGGCCCAGATGACGCCGCCCAGCGCCGGGGCGGCCGGGTTCATCGGGCTATACGGTCTGGTGCTGGTGTTCGTCATGATCTTCGTCGGCGCGCGATTGATCCTGTTGAACCCCGTCATCCTCAACGAACGGCTCGGCATCGGCGCGTTGATGCGCGCGTTCCGGCTGACTAAGGGGCTGACATGGCGGATCATCGGCGTGCTGATCCTGTTCGTGATCGTGCTCGTCGTCACGACCTGGGCGGCCCAGTCGGTGACCGGGGTCATCTTCCGCCTCGTGTTGGGTGCTGACCGGATCGTGTTGGCGACGTTCCTCAGCGGGGTATCCGCCACGATCGTCTCGACCGCCTTCACCGCGCTTGCCGCCGTGTTCACCGCGCAGCTTTATGTCGCTGTCAGAGAGAAATCCTTCACTCCATGAAACTCGATTTCGCGACCGTTCTTACCGACGCCTGGGCGCTGTTCAAACGCGACCGCGACCTGTTGTTGCGGATCGCCGCACCGTTCCTGTTCCTGCCCGCGTTCGCGCTGGCGCTGGTCGTGCCCGATCCGCCGATGCCGGTGGCGGGGGCAGGGGACAACGAGGCGCAGGCGATGGCCTGGGCCGATGCGGTGCAGACCTGGGGCGCAGCGCATGGCGGCTGGTACCTGCTCGCCTATGTCGTGAGCTTCTTCGGCACGTCGCTGTTCTACGCGCTGTATCTCGACCGCGAGCATCTCGATCTGCGCGCGGCGATGGCGCGGTGCCTGAAGATCTTCCCGCGCTTCCTGCTGGCGATGGTGCTGGTGTCGCTGCCGGCGGGGGCGGGGCTGCTGCTCTATGCGATCCCCGGGCTGTACATTCTCGGCCGGACGATGCTGACGGGCCCGGCCTTGTTCGCCGAAGCACCGCTCGGCGCACTCGGCGCGATCCGCCGCAGCCTGGCGCTCAGCCGCGGGGCGGGCCTGCCGCTGATGGGGTTGGCGGCGTTCAGCTATATCAGCGGCTGGATCGTCGGCGCGCCGTTCATGATGGCCGACAAGATGTTGCGCGACGGTGGCGCCGAAAATCCGATCGCGCTGGTGATCGTCGATGCCGGTGCAGCCGTCGCGGCGATGGCCTCGGGGATCGCGATGGCGCTGATCGCGATCGCCGCCTACCGCCGCTTGGCCAAATAGGGAATCTGCGGCGCCGTCTCGGGCGGTAGCAGCCCGGTGGCGCGCGGATCGGGGAAGGTCTCGATCGTCCGCCTGATCGCGGTGAACCCCTGCGCCCGGTAGAAGCCCAGCGCGCTCGGATGGTCGAGCGTGCAGGTATGCAGCCACACCCGCTCGATCCCTTTGCCCCAGGCGCGCGCGGTCGCCTCGGCCATCAGCCAGCGGCCGTGCCCTTGCCCGGCGAGTTCGGGGATCAGCCCGAAATACGAGATTTCACACGCGGCGGTGGCGCGGAAGTCGAGTTCGAGCATGGCGACCTCGATCCCCGCCGGGTCGATCACCGCATAGACCGCGATCCCGGGATCGTGGACGATGGCCGCCAGCACGTCGTCCGCCATCACCAGCCGCGAATACCAGAGCCACGGGCTCCCCACGCGCCGGAACAGCGCGCGGTATTTCCCCAGCGCAGGCTTGTCCCACCGCACCAGCCGCAACCGCGATCCCGGACTCGGCCGCAACGGCGGGCGAGTCCGCATCTCCAGCGTCGTGACGATCGTCGCGAGCGTATCGTCGGCGACAGGAATCAGCGCCACTGGCTCAGGACCAGGTCGCGCGCGGCGGCAGGCTCATCAGGATCGCGTCGATATTGCCCCCCGTCTTCAGGCCGAACAGCGTGCCGCGGTCATACACCAGGTTGAACTCGGCATAGCGCCCGCGCCATTCGAGCATCTGCGCCTCCTGCGCGGCATCGAACGGCGTATCCATCCGCCGCCGGACGATCCGCGGGTAGGCATCGAGGAACGCCTCGCCCACGTCGCGGGTAAAGGCGAAGTCGGTCTCGAAATCGCCGTCGAGGTGGTCGAAGAAGATGCCCCCGACACCGCGGCCGACTTTACGGTGCGGGATGTAGAAATAGGTCTCCGCCCATTCCTTGAAGCGCGGATAATGCGCCGGGTCATGCGCGTCGCACGCCGCCTTCATCGTCGCGTGGAAGTCGGCGGTGTCCTCCTCGATCGGCAGCGGCGGGTTGAGATCGCCGCCGCCGCCGAACCAGCGCTTGGTGGTGTTGAGGAAGCGGCAGTTCATGTGCACCGCGGGGACGTGCGGGTTGGTCATGTGCGCGACCAGGCTGATCCCGGTCGCGAAGAACCGGGGGTCTTCGCCCGCGCCGTGGATCGACTTGGCGAAATCGCCCTCGAACGTGCCGCCGACGGTCGAGACGTTGACGCCGACCTTTTCGAACACCTTGCCCTTCATCACCCCGCGCACGCCGCCGCCGCCGGGTTCGCCCGATGGGTCGATCCGGTCCCACGGCGTGTACTCGAACGCCGCGTCGGAGCCCGCCTCGCGCTCGATCGCCTCGAACTCGGCGCAGATCCGGTCACGGAGCGATTCGAACCAGTGGCGGGCGGCGGCTTGCTGGGGGTCGAGATCGATCATGGGGAGGCTCTACCAAATCCTCCCCGGGACGGGGAGGGGGACCGTGCGAAGCATGGTGGAGGGGGTTCACCGCGAACGTACCGCCTCGTCATGGCCGCCGTTGCGCCTGCGGATATCCCCCTCCACCCTTCGGCTGAGCAGCCGAACGGTCCCCTCCCCGTGCCGGGGAGGATGTATGCGGGGCGCCACTGCGATCAGGCCGGCCAGCCACCCGTCTGCCGCAGCGCCTCCGCCGCGACGATCCCCGTCGCCACCGAGATGTTCATCGATCGCAACCCAGGCCGCATCGGGATCAGCACGCGCACGTCGGCCCGCGCGTGAACCTCGTCCGGCACGCCCAACCCCTCGCTGCCCATCAGCAACACGTCGTCCTCGCGAAACTCCGCGACATCCAGCCGCACCGCGCCCTTGGTCGTCAGCAGCACGATCCGCCCCGAAACCTGCCCCAGGAACGCATCCCAATCGACATGCCGCACCACGTCGACCGCGCCGACATAGTCCATGCCGGAGCGCGCCACGGCCTTTTCGCTCCAGGTGAACCCCATCGGTTCGATCAGGTCGACGCCGATCCCCATGCACGCAGCGGTCCGCAGAATCGCGCCGACGTTTCCGGCGATATCGGGCTGGTAAAGGGCTATTCGCATACCGAACCCTCTACCGCGGCAAGCGCGCGCCGGTAACCCAAAGCAAAATCCAGTTGGCAAACCATCGTCCCACCGTCTATCAGATCGCAGCCTCCGTGGGGACGGTCGGGCGGAATGGGGATGTGGTTTCGCGAAACCGAAGGCCCGGACCGCCACGAAAAAAATAACGTGCAAGGGCGAGATGAATGGCGACAGTGGACGATATGGTTCCCCCGGGTGAATCGCCGGAGCCGTTTCATGAAGACGCGCACGATCCCCGCCGCCGTGATTTCATCAACATCGCCGCCGTCTCGTTCGCAGGGGTGGGCGCGGTCGCGATCGTCCTGCCGCTGATCAACCAGATGAACCCGAGCGCAGACGTGCTCGCGCAGTCGACCACCGAGATCGACCTGTCGAAGATCCTCCCCGGCCAGGCGATCAAGACCAGCTTCCGCAAGCAGCCTCTGTTCGTGCGCAACCTGACGCCGAAGGAAATCAGCGAGGCCGACGCGGTCGATATCTCGACGTTGCGCGATCCGCAGACGCTCGAGGAGCGCACCAAGGCGGGCAAGAAGAACTGGCTGATCACGCTGGGCGTCTGCACGCATCTCGGCTGCGTCCCGCTCGGCGCGGGCGAGGGTGAGAACAAGGGCCCGTTCGGCGGCTATTTCTGCCCGTGCCACGGCTCGGCCTACGACACCGCCGCGCGCATCCGCAAAGGCCCCGCACCGACCAACCTCCACGTGCCGGACTATGCCTTCAACTCCGACACCGTCGTCACGGTAGGCTGAGGAAACTGACATGAGCTTTCCCTGGGCCAAGCAATACGAACCGAAGCTGCCGCTGACGCGGTGGCTGGATGAGCGGCTTCCCGTTCCCCGGCTCGTCTATAATTCACTCGGCGGCGGCTATCCCGTCCCGCGCAACCTCAATTATTTCTGGAATTTCGGCGTTCTCGCCGGTGCCGCGCTGGCGATCCAGATCATCACCGGCATCACGCTGGCGATGCATTATGCCGCCAACGGCGCGGTCGCGTTCGATTCGGTCGAACACATCATGCGCGACGTCAATGCCGGCTGGTTCCTGCGTTATGCGCACGCCAACGGGGCATCGATGTTCTTCATCGTCGTCTATACGCACATCTTTCGCGGGCTGTATTACGGCTCGTACAAGGCGCCGCGCGAGATGGTGTGGCTGCTCGGTGTGACGATCTTCCTGCTGATGATGGCGACCGCGTTCATGGGTTATGTGCTCCCCTGGGGGCAGATGAGCTTCTGGGGTGCGCAGGTCATCACCGGCTTCTTCTCGGCGATCCCGCTGGTCGGCGACACCATCCGCATCTGGCTGCTCGGCGGATTCGCCCCCGACAACGCCGCGCTCAACCGCTTCTTCTCGCTGCATTACCTGCTGCCGTTCGTGATCGCGGGCGTCATCATCCTGCACATCTGGGCGTTGCATATCCCGGGGTCGAACAACCCGACCGGCGTCGACGTGAAGGGCGAGCAGGATACCGTGCCGTTCCATCCCTATTACACGGCGAAGGACGGCTTCGGGCTCGGCATCTTCCTGCTGGTGTTCGCGAGCCTGTTGTTCTTCTTCCCGAACTATCTCGGCCACCCGGACAATTACATCCCGGCGAACCCGCTTTCCACGCCCGCGCACATCGTCCCCGAATGGTATTTCTGGCCGTTCTACGCGATCCTGCGCGCCTTCACCGCGGACTTCATCCTGCCGGCAAAGCTCTGGGGCGTGCTGGCGATGTTCGGCTCGATCCTGCTGCTGTTCTTCCTGCCCTGGCTGGACAGCTCGCCGGTTCGCTCGATGAACTATCGTCCCAAGGCGCGGATCGCGTTCTGGGTGCTGGTCGTCGACATCCTGGTGCTCGGCTATTGCGGTGGCGCGCCTGCCAACGCGTTCTACGTGATCCTCAGCCAGATCTGCGCCGCCTATTACTTCGCGCATTTCCTGATCATCCTGCCGATCATCTCGCGCTCCGAACGGCCCCGGCCGCTGCCGAACTCGATCACCGAGGCCGTGCTGGCCAATCACGGTGGGACGAGCCCTACGCACACCGCCCTTGAGACGTCGCCGACGTCGTCCACGCCGCACGCCGCGCACTGATACGAACTCGAGGATACACACATGGTTCGTCTCATTGCATCCCTGGTCGGCGCGGCCTTCGTGCTGGTGCTCGGCATCGCGCTCTTCGGCAGCGTGGCGGGGGTCATCACCGATCCCGTCGCGCCGACCGCGGAGAGCGTCGCGCACAAGCACCCCAAGGAACTCGAGCTTGCCTCGAACGGCGTGTTCGGCAAGTTCGACCGCCGCCAGCTCCAGCGCGGGTTCCAGGTCTACAAGGAAGTCTGCTCGGCCTGCCACTCGCTGCGGTTGCTGTCGTTCCGCGACCTGACGCAGATCGGCTATACCGACCCCGAGGTTAAGGCGATCGCCAACCAGTGGGTGATCGAGCAGCCATCGATCAATCCGGAAACGGGCGAGGCCGCGACTCGCAAGAACATCCCGTCGGATCGCTTCCCGTTGCCGTTCGCGAACGAGGTCGCCGCCCGCGCCGCCAACAACAACGCGCTGCCGCCCGATCTCTCGCTGATCACCAAGGCACGCGAGGAGGGCACCGCCTACGTCCACTCGCTGCTGACCGGCTACACGACGCAGCCGGCCGCGTTGCTGAAGGAATTCCCGGACATCAAGACGCCCGAGGGTCTCCACTACAACCCGTATTTCGCGAACCTCAACATCGCGATGCCGCCGCCGCTGACCTCCGACGGCCAGGTGACCTATGCGGACGGGACGAAGCCGACGATGGAGCAGATGTCGACCGACGTGTCGGCGTTCCTGACCTGGACCGCCGAGCCCAACCTCGAGGCACGCCACGCCGCCGGGTTCGCGTCGATCATCTTCATCCTGATCTTCTGCGGGCTTGCCTGGGGCGCCTACCAGAACGTCTGGCGCGACGTTAAGCATTGATCGGACGCGCTGCCGGCTGGCAGTGCTGATGCGAAAAACGGCGGATGGGCGAGGGCCCGTCCGCCGTTTTTTTTTGGGGGGGAGGGTGCGCGTTGCTTCCAGATACCCTCGGTCGCTACTCCCTTCAAAAGCCACTCCCCACCCCGGCGAAGGCCGGGGCCCAATTGGGGGACGGAGGTAACGGAGCACCGACCTTCGTTATGCCGACCTTCCCAATTGGGCCCCGGCCTTCGCCGGGGAGGTGCACGTTCCCGGGGGAGGATACTCGTCGCAAGCGCGGAGGATGTGCCGCTAACCACCAACCTCCGCCCCCCGCTGCCTTGTTCTCCCGCGAAGGCGGGAGCCCAGGCTGGGTCCCCGCCTTCGCTGGGAACCATGCTTTAAAGGACGGCGTAACGAACCCGGCCCGCGGGAGCCCTCGGCGACACCCTCCAGTGCGTCAGACCCCATTCATGGAACTTGCGACATACCGACGCCGTTATACGATGAATGGCGGCGCGTTGTGACCGCTCTCCACGTACGGGAGAATTTTCCATGTTTATGAAGCGCTTCGGGATTATCGGCCTCGCGTTAGGCCTCGGACTAGGCGTGGCGGGCTGCACCGATGGCTACGGCTATGGCGGCGCCGGCGTCGGCTATGCCAGCGACCCCTATTATGGCGGCGGGTATGGCGATGGCTATTACGGCGCAGGCTATGGCGGCGGCATCGGCGGTATCGGCGGCGGCTATGGCGGCCTCGGCTCCTATTACGGCTGGAACAACGGCTTCTATTATCCGGGTTCGGGCGTCTATGTGTACGACCAGAATCGCCGTCCCTTCCGCTGGAACGGTAATCAGCAGCGCTATTGGCAGGGCCGTCGCGGAAATTATCGCGGCGCCGGCAACTGGGGCAATTTCGCGCGCGGCAACAGCCCGGCGGCGCGCGAGTATCGTGGCGATCGGCGCGAGGCCAACCGCGATTTCCGCCAGGATCGTCGACAGGATCGCGGCCAGCTTCGCAACGGCCAGATCACACGCGATCAGTTCCGTGGCGAGCGTCGTGACGCACGGCAGGAATATCGTGGCCAGGCGCGGCAGGATCGCCAGGAGTTCCGCCAGAACCGCGGTGGCGGCACTGGCGGGCGCGTGAATGGCGGCAATCGCGGCGGAGGGGGGCGTGCCGGTGGCGGCCGTCCCCGGTAAGCCTAGCCTGGACTAAGCCTTATGGTGTCGGCGTATCCTTCGGGCGCGTCGACACCAGCCCGTTCGAGACGAACGTCATCACCATCACGTCGTCCTGGTTGAACACCCGCATCCGGCTCTTGAAGATTCCCATCTCGGGCCGGCTGGCGGAGACGCGCTTCTCCAGAACCTCGCTCTCGCAGCGCAGCGTGTCGCCGGGATAGACCGGCTTCAGCCATTTGAGCTCGTCGATCCCCGGCGATCCGAGCCCCGCCTGCCGGTTCGCCTTCAAATGACCGATCAGCATCGACATCGTCATCGCGCAGGTATGCCAGCCACTCGCCGACAGCCGGCCGAAATGCGTCTGCGCGGCGGCGTCGTCGGAAAGGTGGAATGGCTGCGGATCGTATTTCGCAGCAAAGTCCATCACCTCTTCGCGCGTCACGGCATAATGGCCGAACGACGCCGTCCCACCGACCGCGATATCCTCGAAATACTGCATCCGCGCCTCTCCCTTTATCGTTGCAGCACCTTCTGGAAGGGCGCGTCGGTGCCGTCCAGTCCCGGTTCCGCCGGCAACCCGATCAGGTCGCGCAGCAGCGGTTCGATCGCGACATTGTCGAAGCTCGGAATCGTCTTGCCGCGGGCGAAGGCCGGCCCGTTGGCGAGGAACAGCGCGCGCATCTCCGGCGCCATATTGTCATAGCCATGCGCGCCACCCGCCGACGGCTTGGTGGGTGCGGTGAGATCGACCTTCCAGCCGACATCGGCGAGACACAGATAGCTCGGCACGCGCGGGTTGCGGCCATAATGGAAGCGCGCCGGGATCTCGCTTTTCCGCCAGCATTGCAGGTGATCGTGGCGCTTCAACAACCGCGCCTCCAGCGCCGCCTCGTGCCCCGGGACCGCGAACAGAGTCGCATAGGGTCCGCTCTCGACCACGCGGTAATCCGCCTTGTCGGCGATCGTGTCGAGGGCGACGACTCGCGTGCTGCTGGTCGCCGCCATGCCGTGGTCGGCGACGATGACGAGGTTCGCGGGCTGGCCGAGCGCAGCGAGCCCCTCGACCAGCATGCCGATGCTCGCATCGACGTCCGCGACCGCCTGCGTCGTCGCGGCGCCATCGGGGCCGTTCGCATGCCCGGCGCTGTCGACCGTATCGAAATACAGCGTCACCAGCTTCGGGCGGATCGCGGCGGGCCGCCGCATCCAGTCGATCACCGCGTTGACGCGCTGCGTGCCGCTCACCTGCTGGTTGAACTGCTGCCAGTCCTCGGGCCGCGTCCCGCCCTCGATCGCGCCGTGGCTGTTGGGCTTGGCGGTGCCGCCGACCGCGACGTTCGCGCCCGGCCAGAACATCGTCGCTGCCCGGATTCCGGCCTTTTCCGCATCGACCCAGATCGGCGAACTCTCGCTCCACCAGAACGGATCGTCGGTCGCCATCGTGAAGGTCTCGCCCGGCCGCGCCGGATCCTCCATCTTGTTGCCGACGATCCCGCTGCGATCGGGGCGCAGCCCGGTGACGAGCGTCCAGTGATTGGGGAAGGTGACGCTCGGGAACGACGGCCGCATGCTCGCGAAGACGCCGCTCGTGCGCAGGCGGTTGAGGTTGGGCGTCACGCCCCGGTCGAGATAATCGGGCCGGAACCCGTCGATCGACACGAGGATCGTGACCGGCGCACGCGCTTCGCCCGGCATCGCCGCCGCTGCCGTCATTGTCGGGGCGGGGGCCGTGATCGGTGCAAGCGCAGGGGGCGTGTACGGATAGGCGCACCCGGCGAGCGTCAGCCCCAGAAGTGCGAGCGCAGTGGTCTTGATCATAACCGTTCGTCCCGAGCAGGTGCCGACTTCGCGCGGTCCTTACTCGGCACGACCGGCGAGTGGAAGCGATCCGTCGGGCCGGCGCAGTTCCGCAGTGGTGATTAGTGTGGGAAGCGCCAAGATGCGGGATCGTCCGAAACAGCACCTCCCCGGCGGAGGCCGGGGTCCAGTTGGGGGACGTCGCTGATGCGCGGTGCGCGTCGTTATTCCGGCCTACCCGGCTGGACCCCGGCATCCGCCGGGGTGGTGACTGTGGGGGGCGTAGTGCCGACGCCCCTACGCGGCTCGATCGCCTACAACCCCACCGCCAGCTTGCTGAACAGCGTCCAGCTCACCGGCGCCTTGCCGTACGCAGCCTCCAGCGCCGCCGGCTTGTCATACGCCGCGACCGTCCCGCCGAGCGCCAGCCCGAGCGGCCCGACGATCTGCATCCGGTACGCATACCCCACTTCCGCCTTGGTCACGCGGAACTTGGTGTCGTGCAGCGGATCTTCGTGATCGGGGAAAAGCTCGTCATTGGCGACATTCTCGACCCGGCCGAACACCGCATGGTGCGCCGACAGCTCGTACGTCGCCTCGGCAAGGAACGCGCTCAGTTTCTCCCCCGGCACGCGGTCCTTCAGGCTGTACGCGAACGTCGTCGCAAGCCCGCCCCGCGTATATTGCACGCTGGCGGTGGTGCGGTTCTCGTCCTCGCCCGGATGCTGCGCCTCGGGCTCCTTCAACCGGCCGTGGCTGACCTGCACCGCCACGAACGGCGACGGCGTCCACGTCCCCCGCACGCTCCACGAATCCAGCCTGGGCGTCTCGATCCCCCAGCGATGCTCGTCGGGCTCGCGCCCCTTGAACGCCGACGCCTCCAGCTGGAACGCGCGCGTCGCATAGCCCGCCGTCACCACGCCGTAGGTGATGTGAGTCGAATCGAACCAGTGATGCGTGATCGGCGACATCGGCTGATACCGTGCCGAGCCGCGATGCATGAACGCACTCGGCCCCAGCGCCGGCTCGCCGACCGGCCCGCCATACAGGAACACGGTGGCGCCATTGCCGAGCCGGTAATCGAGCTTGGCGGCCAGCTCCATGAACAAATCGTGCGGGTGCTGCCGATCGACCAGCGGACGGTCGTTCGCCAGCTCGCCGGTCGCGAACAGATTGGTGTAGCCACGCGCGCCCATCAGCGGCTCGAGGCTGTTCATCGCCCGCAGCTGGATATGAAACCCGTCGCCCAGATCGCGGTCCGCCATCAGCATCGCCATCGACTGCACGAACGCCTCGCTTCGCCCACGCGGGCCGCCCTGGTCGGTCGCGACGCCCCAGGCATAGCCATGCGCCATCAGCATCCACTCGCCCGCCTGCGTCATATAGCCGCGCATCGGCCCCTCGGCCGCCGGCAGTCGCGAGGTGCCGCTGCCCTGGCTGTAGAACCCGGCGGACGTCCCCATCGCCATCCCCGCCATCGCGGCGCCGGCAGGAGCCTTGGCGAGCGCGGCATCGGACGCCGCGCGATACGCCGGGTCGGTGATCATCGCGTGGCCCCCCGCGGCATGATCCATGGCGCCGTGATCCATGGCGCCGTGATCCATCGCAGGCGCCACCTGACCAGCGGGCATCGCGCCATGATCCATCTGCGCATGATCCATGCCCGGCATGGCCTCGGGCACCGAAGCCGGGGGCAGCTGAGCCGCTTCGGCAGGCGCGGCCGGCATCGCATGCCCCATCGCGCCATGATCCATGGTCGAATGATCGACGGGATTTGTCGCAGGCGCCTGTCGCGCTGCGGGACTACGCCGCACCGCAGTCCGCGGCTTCGCCGTCTTTGCGGTAGTCTTTTTAGCCGGAGCGTCTGGCATGGTCATGCCAGGCGCCATCGCGTGTTGCGCCACCGCCGAAACAGGCAGCATCGCCGCCGCGGCACCGGCCGCGAGCACAATAGGTCGAATCATCGTCTGAAATCCTTGGGAAAAGCCTGAAGATCGGGGTGCATCGGCACCCGGCGATCAGGCTCCCCGCGGAGGCCGCAAACCCGGCGCTACGCCCGTCCCGAGATCGAGCACCGCCGCCCGCTCGACGAGCATCGACGCCTCGCGTGGCGCCACGCCCAGGATCCGCGCCGCACTCCAGTTCGACGGCGGCACGCAGCCGATGCAGCCATGCGGCGGCGTCGCCTTGCGATCGGGCGAGTCGGGGTTCGACCCGGCATGATCCGCCACCGCGTGCTGCATGCCGCTCGCACCGGTCATGTCCATCGCCGTCATGCCCATGACGCCAGCCCGCGCTTGCGAGGCCGACGCGTCATGACACGCCGCCGGCGCAGCCGCGGGAAACGCGAACGCGGCAAGGAGCAAAGCCAGGATGAAACGCGCGAGCATGGCGCCGGTCTAGCCCGCCGGACGCGTCTCCACAACCTTGGCGCAAGCCGCCGTTCGTGTCCGCAAGACGACGGCGCGGCTGCGTTCGCCCAAGCGCTCCCTCAAGCGCAGGCTTGCCCGACAGTCCCCGAGGGTTCACCGTTCACCGATGAAAACCGTGGATACCCCTCGTAAAAATGACGTCGCCAACGGTCACGCGGCGGACGTCTCGATCCGGATCGGAACCCGCGTAAAGTTCGACGCCTCGGTCACGAGCGCCGGCTTGCTATCGATTGGCGCGCTCGTGACCGGCATCCTGCTGTCCACCGCAGTCGTGGTCGTCGCGGCGGGGCGGAAGGGCACGAAGAGCCCGTTGCATGCGGACAGTTCGACCAAGATCGGCAGCTAACGCCCAGATGCAGAAATTGAACCGGCGCTGTGAACTGCTAACCTGCACTGATGACGCAGGATGCACGCCAATCGCTAATCGCTTTCGTTTCGGTCGTCTTCTGGGTCGGGTTCTCTGTGGTTTTCTTGCGCCTCTCCAAGGGCTTCGACATCCCCGATTGGGTTATCCCGTTAGGCTTGCTGCTGATGACCGTCGACCTTGTGTGGCGGGGCGTTCAGTGGCTGCGGAGCAGGCGTAACAGTCCGAAAACGAACGGCAGCTCACCACCACAATCGTCCGTAACTACCTCGCCACCGCGCTCGGAGAGAGGGGGCACCGCTAAGTATTCCTAAACTCAGGGCCAGTATCACGCTCCGCTATGGAGCGTTCTTTCATCGCGATCACGGCGATCGCCGCGACACTGATGTTCGCCGGCGTGTGGAAAGCGACGGAACCGCGTTCGCCCGAAGTCCCCGCGGTCGTCGATACCGATCCGGTGTCCGTTACGGCAGCGGCGGCGCCGTCTGCGGTGGGGCCGGGCAGGATTCCCGCCAGCCGCGCGGTTGGCATCGCAAGCCGTTCCGCCCCCACCCGTCACCCCAGCGAACGCCGGGGTATGTCTCGATACGGGCGACGCGAGCCAGACAGGGATATCCCAGCGTTCGCCGGGACGACGGATTTGGAAGCGGCGGCTAACCCGGGCCGGCGCCCGGACGGTCTGTCAGAGAGTTCGGTGGTCTTCAGCGGATGCCGCGAAGTCCGCGCCGCGGGGGCTGCACCCTTGTATCGCGGCTCCCCCGGCTACCGCGCCGACATGGACGGCGACGGCGACGGGATCGCGTGCGAGGACTATCGCCGCTAAACCCGCCGCCGCGCGGCCTCAGCTGTGCAGGAAGTGCATCACGTCGCCGTCATGGACGACATACGCCTTGCCTTCCGCGCGCAGCTTGCCCGCCTCGCGCGCCTTCGACTCGCCACCCAGTGCGATGAAGTCGTCGAACGCGATCGTTTCGGCGCGGATGAAGCCCTTTTCGAAATCGCCGTGGATCTCGCCCGCGGCCTGCGGTGCGGTCGCGCCCGCATGGACGGTCCACGCGCGCGCTTCCTTCGGACCGACCGTGAAGAAGGTCAGCAAATGAAGCAACTTGTACCCGGCGGTGATGACGCGGGCGAGGCCGGTCTCTTCCAGCCCCAGCTCGCCCAGGAATTCGCTCCGGTCCTCGGCCGGCATCGTTGCAATTTCCGCCTCGATCGCTGCGGAGACAACGACCGCCTCGGCGCCCTCGGCCTTCGCCTTCTCGAACACCCGCGCCGACAGCGCGTTGCCGTTCGCCGCATCGCCCTCGCCGACGTTGCACACGTAGAGCACGGGCTTCGCGGTAAGCAGCTGCGCCTGTGCGAACACGCGTGCCTCATCCTCGTCCTTTGGCATGGTCAGCCGCGCGGGCTTGCCTTCGCGGAGCAGCTCGAGCGCCTGCCCCAGCACGGCGGCGCCGATCTTGGCTTCCTTGTCGCCCTGCATGCCCTTCTTGGCGAGGTTGGGGACTCGCTTTTCGAGGCTTTCGAGATCGCTCAGCATCAGTTCGGTGTCGACCGTCTCGGCATCGGCGATCGGGTCGACCTTGTTGTCGACATGCGTCACGTCGCCGTCCTCGAAACAGCGCAGCACGTGGACGATCGCGTCGACCTCGCGGATGTTGCCGAGGAACTGGTTGCCGAGCCCTTCGCCCTTCGACGCGCCGCGCACGAGGCCGGCGATGTCGACGAAGCCCAGCTGCGTCTCGATGATCTTCTGCGATCCCGCAATCTTGGCGAGCGCATCGAGCCGCTTGTCGGGCACGCCGACGTTACCGACATTGGGCTCGATCGTGCAGAACGGATAGTTCGCCGCCTGCGCCGCGGCCGTCTCGGTCAGCGCGTTGAAGAGGGTGGACTTGCCGACGTTCGGCAGCCCGACGATGCCGCAGCGAAAACCCATGATATGCCCTTGGTATAAGAATGTGGGGTATAAGAATGTGGTCGCGCCTTAGGGCAGGGCGGCACGGAACGCCAGCATTCGGCCCGTACCTCTCACCACTCTCCCGTCATCCTGACGAAAGTCAGGATCCAGAGCCGCGAGGAGCGCCATCCGTTACCCTGGATCCTGACTTTCGTCAGGATGACGGGGCGTAATCGACCCACTCGATCGCTGCAGTGCAGCAAAAATTATCATACCAATCGGTAGATATTGCGAAACCCGTGCATATATCGGTTTCTGCCTGTTCACAGCGCTAGGAATTTCATGACGACCACCGCCAACGGCTTTGCCGCGCAATCCCCTTCGACCCCGCTCGCACCCTTCTCGTTCGAGCGCCGCGCGCCGGGCAAGACCGACGTCGCGATCGACATCCTGTTCTGCGGCGTCTGCCACTCCGATCTCCACACCGCCAAGGGCGAGTGGGAAGGCACCCTCTACCCCTGCGTCCCCGGCCACGAGATCGTCGGCCGCGTCAGCGCGGTCGGTGACTCCGTCACCAAGTTCAAGGTCGGCGATATCGCCGGCGTCGGCTGCATGGTCGACAGCTGCGGCACCTGCCCGTCGTGCACCGACGGCGAGGAGCAATATTGCGAGACGACCGGCATGGTCGGCACGTATAACGGCCCCGATCCCGTCCTCGGCGGTCACACCTTCGGCGGCTATTCGGACCATATCGTCGTCGACGAGGGCTTCGTGCTGAAGGTCTCGCATCCCGAGGCCGATCTCGCCGCGGTCGCACCGCTGCTCTGCGCCGGGATCACCACCTATTCGCCGCTGAAGCACTGGAAGGTCGGCCCCGGGCAGAAGGTCGGCATCGTCGGTCTCGGCGGGCTCGGCCATATGGGCGTGAAGATCGCCAACGCGATGGGTGCCGAGGTCTATGTCTTCTCGACCTCGCCGGGCAAGCGCGAGGATGCCAAGCGTCTCGGCGCGAAGGACCTGATCGTGTCTAAGGACGAGGCGGCGATGGCGGAGCACGCCAACAGCTTCGACTTCATCCTCAACACCGTCGCGGCACCGCACAATCTCGACCCGTTCCTCGAGCTGCTAAAGCGCGACGGCACGATGACGCTGGTCGGCGTGCCCGCCGAGCCGCACCCGTCGCCCTCGGTCGCCAACCTGATCTTCCGCCGTCGCCAGCTGGCGGGCTCGCTGATCGGTGGCATCGCGGAGACGCAGGAGATGCTCGATTTCTGTAACGAGCACGGCCTGGTGTCGGACATCGAGATGATCCGCATGGACGAGATCGAACCGTCCTATCAGCGGATGATCAAGAGCGACGTGAAGTACCGCTTCGTCATCGACATGGCCTCGATGCCGGCGGCGTGATCGGGAAGGGGGCGGCGTGTTATGCACGCCGCCCTCTCAACCGCGGTTCTCCTGCGAACGCAGGAGCCCAGGATCAAGAACGTCGAACCCCGTAACCCTGGATTCCTGCGTACGCAGGAAAACGGGAGCCCCCGTCATCCTGACGAAAGTCAGGACCCAGGGTTACAAACGTTGCCGCTTTTGGCTCTGGGTCCTGACTTTCGTCAGGATGACGAAGCGTGGAGCGCTTACATCACCACCGATAATTAAAACTAATACTGATCCGCTCGCCCTTCGCGGCATTCGGCACCACCTCGTGCCTGAGCCAGCTTTCCCAAAGAAACACACTCCCCGGCTTAGGCTCGGCATAAACGAACGTCCGCAGATCCTCCGGCGCGTCCTCCAGCCGCGTCGGCGCCGCCATCATCATCGGCAGCCGCGGATCCTCCAGCTTCAGCGCACCAGCCCCTTCCGGAATCGCCACGTACATCGTCCCCGATACGACGCTATGCGGATGGATGTGCCCCGAATGCGCCCCGCCGGGCTTGAGGACGTTCACCCACAGGCTGTCGAGCTTCAGCTTCCGCCCGCCCAGATCGAACGCGCAATCCTTCGCGAACGCCGCGACATGCTTGTTGAGCAACCGCACCAGATCGCCGAACCGCGGATCGCGCAAGGGGAGGTCGTTGAGCGACGCATAGGACGTGTACCCGCGATACCCATGCGCCTTCGACCAGGCGACCCCCGCGCGGTCCGCCTTGGCCAGTTCGAGCGCGGCATCCTCCAGTTCCTCGACCAGATCGGCGTCGCCGAGATCGGCCTCGTAGAAGCGCGTGGCGAACAAACTGCGGGTGGTCATGGCTGCATCCTCAACGCGACATCGTTCATGAAGCGGACGTCGTCGCCTTCCGCCAGCCATTTCGCCTCCGCCGCCACCGCACCGAGCATGTCGCTCAGCGGCTCGATCTCCGCCTTCGCATAATTGCCGAGCACGTATCCGGTGACGCGATCCTTGTGCCCCGGATGCCCGATCCCGAGGCGCACGCGGCGAAAGTCGGGCCCCAGATGCTGGTCGGTCGAGCGCAGCCCGTTATGCCCCGCGGTCCCGCCGCCGGTCTTCACCTTCACGCGGAACGGCGCGATATCGAGCTCGTCGTGGAACACCGTCAGCGCCTCGACGCCGAGCTTGTAGAACCGCAGCGCCTCGCCGATCGACCGGCCGCTCTCGTTCATGAAGGTCGCGGGCTTGAGCAGCAGGATCCTGGTCGAACCGATCCGGCCCTCCTGCGTCCAGCCCTGGAACTGCTTCTTGACCGCGCCGAAGCCGTGCACCTCGGCGATCGCGTCGGCGACCATGAACCCGACATTGTGCCGGTGCATCGCATATTGCGCCCCCGGATTGCCGAGTCCCGCCCAGATCTGCACGTCGGTATTCTCCAAAAGAACGCGGTAGCCGCTTACGCCGTTCTCCTGCGAACGCAGGAGCCCAGGGTAACGGGCGATGGCGCTGCTTGATCCTGGCCCCCCGCCTTCGCGGGGGAACACCAGGGCAGGGTACGCCCATAAAACGAAACGGGCGGGAAAGCCCTAGCTTTCCCGCCCGCCAGATCACGTCGCAGGCCTCATCCGAAGACGAGGCGACCAATCGCTTAGTCGTGCTTCTGCGTGGTGATCTTGTCGTCGTCGTTGTTATCGTCGTTGGGCTCGACGACCGGCTCTTCATCCGAAGCAGCCTCGGCAGCCTGCGCCTCGGCGACCTCAGCCTCGAGCTCTTCGTCCTCGACGGTCGGGACGGTCGGCGGCACGATCGTGGCGATCGCGAAGTCGCGGTCGTCGATCGCGGGCACGGCACCCTTGGGCAGCTTCACGTCGCTGATGTGGATCGAATCACCGATCTCCATGCCGGCGAGCGAAATCGTGATCTCGCTCGGGATATCCGATGCGTCGACGACCAGCTCGACCTCGTGGCGTGTGATGTTGAGGACGCCCTTGCCCTTCTTGATGCCCGGCGCGTCGTCTTCGTCCTCGAACACGATCGGCACGGCGACCGTCACGGTCGAATGCTCGCCGATGCGCAGGAAGTCGACATGGATCGGGCGATCCGAGACCGGGTGGAACGACACGTCCTTCGGCAGCGTGCGCACGCCGTTGACCATCACGATCGAGTTCATGAAGTGGCCGGTCATCAGCGCCTTCATCAGCGCCTTTTCCTCGAGGTGAACCGAGGTGGGTTCCTTGTTCAGGCCGTAGATCACGGCAGGCACGCGGCCATCACGACGCAGCGCCCGGGAGGCTCCCTTGCCAACCCGGTCACGCGTCTCGGCTGCGAGCGTCAACTGGTCGCTCATCGATATTCTCCGAAACTCGTTTGTTGTCCTTCCCGCCCACGCCTCCAGGGATGACCATGGACCGGAAGCGCGGGCGCATAGCGGAAGTAAGGGATTTAATCAACTAACCCCTCGCCCCTCCGGGGAGAGGGAGGGGCCCGCGTGCGCTTGCACGTGGGAGGGTGAGGGGAGTGAGGCTCGGGACGTTTACCCCAACTCCCCCTCACCCTTCCGTCGCCTACGGCTCCTCCCTCCCTCTCCCCGAGGGGAGAGGGGTTATAGCCTCAATACTGCACCCGCTCCGCCTTCACCCCCAGCTTCGCCAGTTGCGCCTGCACGCTATCGGCCCCCGCCAGATGCGCCGCACCGACCGCGATAAACACCGTCCCCGGGCTCTTCATCCGGTTCGCGACCCACTCCGCCCAGCGCGCATTACGATCCACCAGCAACACCTTCGCCACCTCGGGCGAGTCCTTCAGACTGTCGTTCATCTCGCGCGCCAGCGCCTCGGGATCGCCCTTCGCCCATTCGTCGACCATCGTCGCCATCGTCGTCTCGAGCTTGGGCAGTTCGTCGATCGTGCTCCCGAGGAACTGGATCTGCGCCGTCTGCGACAGGCTCCCGAAATACCCAAGCTGCTGTTCCGCCGTTTCCAGCCCGATCACCGGCTTCCCCGCAGCCTTCGCCGCCGCCGTGATCACCTGCTCCGGCCCGTTCGCCGAATCATACCCCAGCTTGGACAAGGGCGCGATCGACAGGTTGGTCGCCGCGAGCCACGGCTTGAACCGATCGAACGCATTCGCCGGCAACCCCAGATCGGTCACCGCCTTGGCATAGGCCGCGCGCTTGTCGGCGGGCAGTTGTTCGGTCAGCGTCGGCCCGTCCTTCGCCACGCCGGTCGCCATCACCAGCGACTGCATCTTCGCAGGATCGGGCATCACCAGCTCCAGCACCACCTGTTGCGACCGATCGAACGCGGTCTTCACCGCCTCGTCGAACCACGTCATGCCCGGCTTGAGCACATGGATCGTCCCGAACAGATAGATCGTCGTGTCCTTGTCCTTCACCACCCACAAAGCCGGATCGGCACCGTCAGCGGCCTGGACGGGCTTGGGCGCGACCTGCGCACAGGCGGGCAGCGCGAACGCCATCGCCATGGCGGACAGCGCGGATCGGAACGAGACGATCTTCGAAAACAGCTTCAAGGCGACGGCATCCTCTGTATTGGTTCGGCCCCATGTAGGGGCGTCTACGCAAACGCACCACTTGCCTCGTCTACGCCCATCCGCCAAAGCCCGCGCGTGACCCAGCCCCCGAACCAGCCCCTCAGCTTCCAGCGCATGATCCTCACGCTCCACGACTATTGGAGCGACCGCGGGTGCCTGATCCTGCAGCCCTACGACATGGAAATGGGCGCCGGCACCTTCCACACCGCCACGACGCTCCGCGCGCTCGGCCCCAAGCCCTGGAACGCCGCGTTCGTCCAGCCCTGCCGCCGCCCGACCGACGGCCGCTACGGCGAGAACCCCAACCGGCTCCAGCATTACTACCAGTACCAGGTCATCCTGAAGCCCAGCCCCGCAGACCTCCAGGACCTCTACCTCGGCAGCCTCGCGGCGATCGGCATCGACATGCTGAAGCACGATATCCGCTTCGTCGAGGACGATTGGGAGTCGCCCACGCTCGGCGCCTGGGGCCTTGGCTGGGAAGTCTGGTGCGACGGCATGGAAGTGACTCAGTTCACCTATTTCCAGCAGATGGGCGGCTACGACATGAAGCCCGTCGCGGGCGAGCTCACCTACGGGCTGGAGCGCCTCGCCATGTACATCCAGAACAAGGACTCGGTGTACGACCTGGCGTTCAACGACGCAGGGGTAACGTACGGCGAGGTGTTCCTGGAGAACGAGCAGGAGATGTCCAAGTGGAACTTCGAGATCGCCGACACGGACTCGCTGTTCGACCAGTTCCGCAAGCACGTCGCCGAATGCGAGAACAGCCTCGCTGCCAAACTCCCGATCCCCGCCTACGAGCAAGCGATCAAGGCCAGCCACATCTTCAACCTGCTCCAGGCGCGCGGCGTCATCTCGGTAGCCGAACGCCAAGCCTATATGGGCCGCGTCCGCGACCTCGCGAAGGGCGCCTGCGCCGCCTGGATGGACAAACACGGATGGGCGGCATGATGCGCGATTCTTCCTCCCCTCCCGCAAGCGGGAGGGGACCGAGGGGTGGGCACGCGCTCACCCCCATCGCAACGCCAGCCATGATGCGCGCAATCGCCGCAACCCGTTCCACGCAAATGATGCGTATGTTCGGGCCGGGCGCCCACCCCTCGATCCCCTCCCGCTTGCGGGAGGGGAGGTGAAGATATGACCGACTTCCTTCTAGAACTCCGCTCCGAAGAAATTCCCGCCCGGATGCAGGCGAAAGCGCGTGACGATCTCGCCAGGCTGTTCACCGCCGAACTCGCCAAGGCCGGCATCGCCACCAGCGCGATCGTCACCTACGCGACCCCGCGCCGCCTGACGCTGATCGCGCGCGACCTGCCGCTCGAGACCGCCGCCGTCTCCGAGGAAACAAAGGGCCCCAAGACCTCCGCCCCCCCACAGGCGCTAGAAGGGTTCCTCCGCAAAACCGGCCTCACCCGCGAGCAGCTGATCGACCGCAACGGCACGCTGTTCGCGGTCACCGAAAAGCCCGGCCGCGCCACCGCCGCCGTGCTGGCCGAGGCGATCCCCGCGATCATCCGCGCGTTCCCGTGGCCCAAGTCGATGCGCTGGGGCGATGCCTCGGCCAGCACCGAAAGCTTGCGCTGGGTCCGCCCGCTGCAAGGCATCGTCGCGCTGCTCGGCGAAGAGATCGTACCGCTCGAAATCGCCGGAATCGAAAGCGGCGCCGCCACGCTCGGCCACCGCTTCCACCACGCCGGCCCGATCACGATCGGCGGCGCGCACGACTATGTCGAGAAACTGCGCATGGCGCACGTCATCGTCGACCACGACGAACGCGCCACGCTGATCCGCGACCACGCCCGCGAAGCCGCCGCGCAGGCCGGGCTCGAACTCATCGAGGACGAGGGCCTCGTCGCGGAGAATGCTGGCCTCACCGAATGGCCGATCCCGCTGCTCGGCCAGTTCGACCCCGCCTTCCTCGACGTGCCGCCCGAAGTGATCCAGCTCACCGCACGCGTGAACCAAAAATATTTCGTCTGCCGGGACCCGCAGGGAAAGCTAGCCAACGCATTCGTCTGTACCGCTAACATCGCCGCGCGCGACGGCGGCGCGAGCATCGTCGAGGGCAACCGCAAGGTCCTCGCGGCACGGTTGTCGGATGCGAAGTTCTTCTACGACACCGACCTGAAGGTCCCGCTCGAAGAGCAGGCGGCCAAGCTGTCGAAGATCGTCTTCCATGAAAAGCTCGGCACGGTAGCCGACAAGGTAGACCGCGTCGCGAAGCTGGCCCGCTGGCTGGTGGAAGAAGGCATAATCCTCCCCGGAACGGGGAGGGGGACCAGCGAAGCTGGTGGAGGGGGCGCGCCACGAAGCGCAACGCCCGCGGAGAACCCCCTCCACCATCCTGCGGATGGTCCCCCTCCCCTTGCAGGGGAGGATTTAGCCACCCTCGCAGACCGCGCAGCGCGTCTCGCCAAGGCGGATCTCGTCACCGGCATGGTCGGCGAGTTCCCCGAGCTCCAGGGCCTGATGGGCGGCTACTACGCCGCAGCGCAGGGCGAAGACCCCCGCGTCGCCGCCGCGATCCGCGACCATTACAAGCCGGTCGGGCAGGGCGATGACGTCCCCACCGACCCGGTGACGGTGGCGGTCAGCTTGGCAGACAAGCTGGATACGCTGGTTGGGTTCTTCTCTCAGTCTTTGCCACCAACAGGTTCTAAGGACCCGTTTGCCCTCCGTAGAGCTGCATTGGCAGTAATGCTGCAGATTCAGGCAGCTGGCATTCGACTTCACCTTGCGGATCTCTTGGAAGCTCACCTCGTTCAGTTTGAGGTCGCTAAGCTTGAAAACGTGACGTTTGATCAGCGAGAAGATCTGACGAAGCGAGCGATGGGCGCGCTTAGAGTTGCGAATTTACTAGGTCTGTCAGCGGCTGTGGAAAATGAACCACAGGTCGTGCGGCAGGCCATCTTGGACATTTTGACCAGAACTCGGACGTTGAATGCTCAATTGATCGACTTCTTCGCCGACCGCCTCAAAGTCCAGCAACGCGAAGCCGGCGTCCGTCACGACCTGATCGACGCGGTGTTCGCACTCGGGGGCGAGGACGATCTCGTCCGGCTGCTCGCGCGCGTTCATGCGCTCCAGGCGTTCGTGACCACAGAGGACGGCGCGAACCTGCTCGCCGGCTACAAGCGCGCCGCCAATATCCTGAAGAAGGAGGCCCCTTCTGCTCCCTCTCCCCTCCGGGGAGAGGGTAGGGGAGAGGGGCTGCCAAGCAGTGCAGCGCCCGGTACGGCCCCTCACCCCGACCCTCTCCCCGCAGGGGAGAGAGAGAAGGTTTCGCTGTCCTACACGCCCGAACCGGCAGAGGCTGCGCTGATGACCGCGCTCGACTCCGCCGAACCCCGCGCCACCGCCGCAATCGCCGCCGAAGACTTCGCCGGCGCGATGGCCGCGCTCGCGTCGCTGCGCGCGCCGATCGACGCGTTCTTTGATAGCGTTATCGTCAACGATCCCGATCCCGCCAAGCGCTCCGCCCGTCTCGCGCTACTTGAGCGAGTCCGCGCCGCAGTGCACAATGTGGCAGATTTCTCGAAGATCGAGGGTTGACCAAAACCCTCGCCAGCGTCTGCACTTTCTATACTTCACTTTCACCCCGCGCGTAAAAACAAGCACTTAGAGGACCCGCGATGACCCAATATGTGTACCGCTTCGGCGGCGGTGTTTCGGATGGCGGCAAGGGCGACAAGAACCTGCTCGGCGGCAAGGGCGCGAACCTCGCCGAGATGGCGTCGATCGGCCTGCCGGTCCCGCCGGGCTTCACGATCTCGACCGATTTCTGCGCGGTCTATTACGACGAAGGCGGCCAGTTCCCGCAAGGTCTGCGCGACGAGGTCGCCACCGGCCTCGCGCATATCGAGGGCGTCACGGGTAAAAAGTTCGGCGACCCCGCCGACCCGCTGCTCGTCTCGGTCCGCTCGGGCGCCCGCGCCTCGATGCCCGGGATGATGGACACCGTCCTCAACCTCGGCCTCAACGACCAAACCGTCGAAGGCCTCGCCGCCAAGTCCGAGGACGCGCGGTTCGCGTGGGACAGCTATCGCCGCTTCATTCAGATGTATGCCGACGTCGTCCTCGAACTCGATCACGGCGCGTTCGAGGAAGCGCTGGAGATCGCCAAGGAAGACCAGGGCTTCACGCTCGACACCGAACTCTCGGCCGACGATCTGCGCGCGCTCGTCGCCGAATATAAGGGCCTCGTCGAAAAGCTCTGGGGCAAGCCCTTCCCGCAGGACGTCCACGACCAGCTCTGGGGCGCGGTCGGCGCGGTGTTCGGCTCGTGGCAGTCGGAGCGCGCGAAGGTCTATCGCCGCCTCAACGACATCCCCGGCGGCTGGGGCACCGCGGTCAACATCCAGGCGATGGTGTTCGGCAACATGGGCGACACCTCGGCAACGGGTGTGGCGTTCACGCGTGACCCGTCCAAGGGCGACCGCGCCTATTACGGCGAGTTCCTGATCAATGCGCAGGGCGAGGACGTCGTCGCCGGCATCCGCACGCCGCAATATCTGACCAAGACCGCGCGCGTAGACGCCGGCGCCAAGCCCGCCTCGATGGAAGAGGCGATGCCCGAGGTCTATACGCAGCTCGCCGACGTGTTCGACACGCTCGAAAACCACTATCGCGACATGCAGGACATCGAATTCACAGTCGAAAAGACCAAGCTCTGGATGCTCCAGACGCGCGCTGGCAAGCGCACCGCCAAGGCCGCGCTCAAGATCGCCGTCGACATGGCCAATGAGGGGCTCATCACGCGCGAGGAGGCGATCCTGCGCGTCGAACCGATGGCGCTCGACCAGCTGCTCCACCCGACGCTCGATCCCAAGGCGGTACGCGACGTGCTGACCAAGGGCTTGCCCGCATCGCCGGGTGCCGCGTCCGGCGCGGTGGTGTTCGACGCCGATGCCGCCGAGAAGAAGGCCGCCGACGGCGTGGCCGTGATCCTCGTCCGCACCGAAACCTCGCCCGACGACATCCACGGCATGCACGCGGCCAAGGGCATCCTCACCGCGCGCGGCGGCATGACGAGCCACGCTGCCGTGGTGGCACGCGGCATGGGGCGCCCCTGTGTCTCGGGCGCCGGCACGCTCTCCATCGACGCGAAGGCGAAGGTCATGCGCTGCGGCGGTCGTGAGGTGAAGGAGGGCGACCTGCTCACCATCGACGGCACCACCGGCGAAGTGATGATCGGCGCGGTCGCGACGGTTCAGCCCGAACTCTCCGGTGATTTTCAGACCCTGATGGTATGGGCCGACGAGGTCCGCCGCCTGAAGGTCCGCGCCAATGCCGAGACGCCGGAAGATTGCCGCGTCGCGCGCGAATTCGGCGCGGAGGGTGTCGGCCTGTGCCGCACCGAGCACATGTTCTTCGAGAGCAGCCGCATCACCAACGTCCGCCAGATGATCCTGGCTTCGGACGAGAGGGGCCGTCGTGCCGCGCTCGAAAAGCTGCTCCCCGAACAGCGCAAGGATTTCACCGAGATCCTTGAGGTGATGGCCGGCCTGCCGGTGACGATTCGCCTGCTCGATCCGCCGCTCCACGAATTCCTCCCCCACGAGGAATCGGAGTTCGCCGAAGTCGCCGCTGCGGCTGGCGTCGACATCGACACGCTGAAGCGCCGCGCGGCGGAACTGCACGAGTTCAACCCGATGCTCGGCCATCGCGGCTGCCGTCTCGGCGTGACCTATCCCGAAATCTACGAGATGCAGGCTAGGGCCATCTTCGAGGCGGCGGTAGACGTCGCCGAGAAGTCCGGCGCGGCGCCGATCCCCGAGGTCATGATCCCGCTGGTCGCCACCCGCCGCGAGCTGGAACTGATGAAGGCCGTCGTCGACAAGGCGGCCCAGGCCGTGTTCGCCGACAAGGGCCGCACGATCGAGTATCTCGTCGGCACGATGATCGAACTGCCCCGCGCCGCGCTGCGCGCCCGTGAGATCGCGGAAGTCGGCGAGTTCTTCTCGTTCGGCACCAACGACCTGACGCAGACGACGCTCGGTGTCAGCCGCGACGACGCCTCGCGCTTCCTCGGCGCGTATGTCGAGCAGGGGATCTACGCGAAGGACCCGTTCGTCAGCATCGACGTCGAAGGCGTCGGCGAACTGATCGAAATCGCCGCCGAACGCGGCCGCAAGACGCGCCCCGGCATCAAGCTCGGCATTTGCGGCGAGCACGGCGGCGACCCGGCCAGCATCGCATTCTGCGAGAAAGTCGGCCTCGATTACGTCTCGGCCAGCCCGTACCGCGTCCCCATCGCCCGCCTCGCCGCGGCGCAGGCGGCGCTGGAGAAGAAGTAAGAAACCCTCGTACCACCCCCGACTCCGCCGGGGTGGTACGAGCGATACGCGTTCAGCGCGTCGTGCGGTTGTTGAAATCGAACCAACCGCGCTTAGTCCCATCCGGAACATACGCCGGCCGCGCCGCATACGAAGCACTCGGATGCGAAACCGGCGCCATCACCGGGCGCCTCTCGACCGGCACGACGGGAGCAACCGGCACCGTCTTCACCAGCCGCGCATTCTCATGCTCGGCCTCGACAGCACGCTTCTCGGCAGCAACCGCGCGCAGATCCGAATCCCGCTTCGCCGCGGCATGCGCATCGCGCTCCGCAAGGTAGCGCGCCTTCCACTTCTTGCCACCCGGATGGCTCGCGAGCCCGAACAGCCAGCCGGCGATGAAGAGCAAGCCGAGCGCGGCAAACTGCGTAGGTGTGGAAAACAACGGCATCGAAAACCCTCCTGTTACGCAAGCCCAACGATCCGCCGGCCCGGCGGTTGCCTCAGGTCTTCAGAAGCGCATCCGAGATCGAACACGCCGCCGGCCCCAGGATGACGACGAACAGCACCGGCAGGATGAACAGGATCAGCGGGATCGTCATGATCGCCGGCAGCCGCGCCGCCTTTTCCTCGGCGCGCATCATCCGCTCGTTGCGGAACTCGCCCGACAGCACGCGCAGCGCCGACGCGAGCGGCGTGCCGTATTTCTCGGTCTGGATCATCGTCGTGACGACGCCCTTCACCGCATCCAGCTTCACCCGCATCGCCAGATTCTCGAACGCCATCCGCCGATCGGTCAGGAACCCCAGCTCGATCCCCGTAAGCGTGAATTCCTCACCCAGCTCGGGATACGCCCGCCCCAGTTCGCGCGCGACGCGGTGGAACGCCGCATCGACGGTCAGCCCCGCCTCCGCGCAGATCACCAGCAGGTCGAGCGCATCGGGAAGCCCCTTGCGGATCGCGTCCGAGCGCTTCTTGATCTTGTTGTCGAGATACAGGTCCGGCGCCTTGTAGCTCAGGATGAAGGTCATCGCGACGAGCCCGTATTTCTTGAGCGGCCCCCAGGTCGCAAACCCGTCGGTCCCGTACACCCAGTACAGCATCGCCCCGCCGAGCACGATCGGCAGCACGAGGCGTCCGAAGATCACCGACGGCGCCCATTCCTTCGACCGGATCCCGGCCTGCATCAGTTTCAGCTGGACCGCCTTGACCTGGCTGTCCTGCAACATCTTCATCGACGACAATATGCCGCGCATCCGATCGGCGGTGTCGTTGCGCTGGACCAGCTTGGCGCGGCGCTTGGTCGATGCGGTGATGCCCGCCTTCAGCTGTTCGCGGCGATCGTTGAGCGCCTTCACGCGCTTCGTCATCGGATCGCTGACGGTGGTCGCCGCATAGATCGCGACCATCACCGCGAACGCGGCGATCCCCGACAGGATCGTGGCGATCGTCAATACGTCGAATCCGAGGATCGTGGGTCCGGCGGTTCCGCCCATCATGCTGCCCTTAAATCTCGAAGCTGATCATCTTGGACATGATGAAGGCGCCGATCGCCATCCACACCATGCCGCCCATGCCGATCGCCATCAGCCGCTCGTCGACGAAGAAATTCTGCATATACTTGCCGTTGATGAACCAGATCATCGCGAACACGATGAACGGCAAAGCACCGATGATGTACGCGGACGCCTTCGACTCCGACGACATCGCCTTGATCTTCAGCTTCATCTGGCTGCGCTGGCGCAACACGTGCGACAGGTTGGCCAGCGTCTCCGCCAAATTGCCGCCGGTCTCGCGCTGGATCGCGATCGTGATCACGAAGAACTGGAATTCGGGCGTGCCGAGCCGGTCCGCGGTATCCTGAAGCGCCGCGTCCATCGTCCGGCCGATCTTCATCTTGTCGCTGACGGATCGAAACTCCTCGCCGACCGGTCCCTCGACCTCGTGCCCGACCACGCCGATCGTCTCGCTGATCGGCAGGCCCGAGCGCAAGCCCCGCACCAGCAGGTCGATCGCATCGGGGAACTTGGCGGTGAATTTCTCGATCCGTCGCCGAATCGTCCTGCCGACGATGAAATGCGGCAGGCCGACGCCGACGAACACGCCGAACATCAGCGCCAGCAGGATCGGCATCCCCTTGAACAGCATCAGCACCGCGACGACGAGCGCCAGTCCCGCGGTCGCCATGCCATATTGCCCGACGGTCCAGTCCTTGCCGGTCATCGCGAGCCGCTTGGCGAGTTGCACCGGGTTGGGCAGGATCCGACCGAATGCGAGATCCATCTTGGTATCGCGATTCATCGAGATCCGGCGCATCTGCGCTTCGGCGACGACCAGCGCGTCGCCGTGGCGTTCGCGCAGCGACGCGACCCGACGCGACTGTGCGCGCGCGGCGGATGGCCCCGCAAACGCGAACGCGACCATGCCGAACACGATCGAGGCGCCGACCATCACCAGCAGGAGGGGCATCCACTCCATACAGGCCTACCGCCTGCCGCTCGGCGCGATCCGGACGATCCCGGCGCCGCTCACTTGGCCTTCCCCCGTGCCGCGCGCTTGGGGATCAGGCCGCGCAACTCGCCGAACTTGCCGATCAGCGACTTGCCCTTCGGCTTGGCGCCATCGGCGGTACCGTCCACGACGGCGGCCGCGAGGGCGGTCGCCAACTGCATGATCGGAACGATCGTCTTCGACGTCTTGCCGACCTCGACGATCGGCTTGCCGAGCTTGGCCGCCTGCGCTGCGAGCTTTTGGTCGAACGGAACGACATAATCGATCCTGCGCTCGATCGATCCTTCGAAATCCTTGCGGCTGATCTCCAACTGGCTGCTCGCGTGCATCCGGTTGGCGAGCACGAACAACTGCGTCTGCGGCGCGTTCGTCTTCATCCACGACAGGATGCGGATCGTATCGCGCGCCGCCGCGAGCGTGAGTTCGGTGACGATCACCGCGAGCGGCACGTCGCTGATCAGCTGCGGATGCTGGATCAGCATCGTCCGCGGCAGGTCGACGACGGTGCATTCGAACGCCGCGCGCATCTCCTCCTGCAACTGGTAGAAGGCCGAGCCATCGGTAATGAGCGGTGCGTTGATCGGCGCCTCGGCGGACAGCACGGACAGTTTTTCCGAGGCCTTGACCATCGCTCGCTCGATGAAGAGCCCGTCGATCCGGCTTGGATTGTCGATCGCGTCGGTCAGGCCGCGTCCCGGCTCGAGATCGAGACCGAGCGCGCCGGTGCCGAAATGCACGTCGAGATCGAGCAGCGCAGTCGCGCGCTTTTCGGTCTCCGCCAATAGCCAGGCGATCGACGTCGCGATCGTCGACGCCCCGACGCCGCCGCGCGCGCCGACCACCGCGACTGCGCAATGCGGTTGATCGCTCGATATCTCGATCGGTTTCGGCGCGTTGAGCAGCGCCTGCGCATGGCCGAACGCCTCGCGCAGCATGTCCGCATGCAGGGGCTTCAGCAGGTAATCCTGGATCCCGCTGGACACCAGATCGCGGTACAGCCGGACGTCGTTCACCTGCCCCGCGGCGATGACCACCGTGCCCGGCTCGCACACTTCGGCGAGCGCGTTGATGTCGTTCAGCGGATCGCCCGACTCGGCGAGATCCACGAACAGGATCTGCGGCGAGGCGGACACCGACAGAGACTGGATCGCGTTGCGCAGGCCACCCTTGTAGATCTTGTCGACGGACCAGCCGAGTTCGTTGACGACCGGCCGCAAGCCCTCGGCGGTGCCCTCGTCGCAGACATAGGCGGCGAACGGTTCGCGGCTGGCGATTCCCGCCGGTTTCCAGGGGGCGTTCACTGCTTGGCGCCCGCGCTGGAGGCGCCGAGGCCTGCGGCGCCGGTCGGTACTCGCTTGCGATACGTGTCGATCGCTTTGTACGACAGCGCCGCGTCGTTGGTGTCGGTGTCTTGCGCGCCGCGTACCAGATCGGCGGGGTTGGCGACCATCGCCGCCAGGTTGCGATTGGTCGCGCAGCCATAGTTGGACGACGTGTTCGCCGTGAAATCATTGGTCGAATCGCGCGACCAGTCGGGACAGTGCGGGACGTCGGCGTGCATCCTGCTGACCACCACGCGGATCGATCCCGGCAACAGCGGCGCCGGGGTGACCGGTGCCGCGGTGCTCAGCAACAGGCCGTATTGCGCGACCAATGCCGCGACATCGGCGTGTGCGCGATAGCCTTCCGCCGCCGGATCGTCGATCGCCACCCGGTCGCCATAGCCGAGACGCATCCCGGCCATCCACGTCGTCAGCCGTTGCTGCTCGCCACTTGCGAGGCCGCCCCCGGCGACGCCGAGATCGAGCGCATACTCCGATCGGCTGACGACCGGCTGGTGAACCGATTCGAGGCCGCGATTCTGCGTACCCATGCAGCCGCCAAGCAGCAGCGCGGGGAGGAGGGGCGCTAGGATCGATTTGTTGATCATCGAAAATCCTTGAGGTGCGAAGCGGGGCACGAGCGACTGTGTCATCTCAGTTCGAGAAGCCGGGGGTGGGCATGTCGCCCTTCCTGGCCTTGGCCCGCGTGCCGGTATTTGCAGGCGGCATGATCTCGTTTTCGGCTCGTCGCGTGTCGCCGCGCGACATCGGCAGGATCGGCGCTACCGCGCCCGCAGAGGACGGCGCGTAGGGCGAGGGGGCCATCGTCGGCACCGGCCGCTTGCCGCCGCCGCTCGCGCTGAGCGTTCCCAGCAGGACGCGGTCGATATCGCTCGGCGACCGCGCGCCGTCGGTCGGCAGTGCGATGTCGCTGGCGTTGTTGACCGGTTTCACCAGATACGGCGTGATGACGATGACCAGCTCGGTCTCGTTGCGCTGGAACGCGTTGGAGCGGAAGAGCGCGCCGATGATCGGCAGGTTCGAAAGCCCCGGCGTCTTGTCGTACGAGTTGTTGTGGCTGTTCGACAGCAGGCCGCTGATCATCATGCTCTGACCCGAACCGAGTTCCACGGTGGTCTCGGTCCGGCGTGTCGTCAGGCCGGGAACGCGCGTGCTGTTCAACGTCACCGCATTCGAATAATCGAGCTGCGACACCTCGGGGCGTACCCGCAGCGAGATGCGGCCGTCCGACAGCACCGTCGGCGTATAGGCCAGGCTGACGCCATATTGTTTGTATTCGACCGAGACGGTTCCCAGCGCCTGTGCGATCGGAATCGGGACTTCGCCGCCAGCGAGGAAGGTACCCGTCTCGCCCGACAGCGCGGTGAGGTTGGGGTTCGCCAGCGTCGTAACCTGCCCGATCGTTTCACCCAGGTCGATCGCGCCGATGAGGTCGAGCCCGAGCAGCTTGCCGGCGAGCCCCAAGGTAGAGCCTAACGTCGATTGCGTGACACCGCTTTGAGCGGGTGTGGTGAAGCCTGTCGCCAGCGTGCCGCCGGGAAGGAATTGCGGGCTGGCACCGCGGCCTTGGGCAACGCCGAATTTGAAGCCGCCCGTACCGTCCCTGCTTTGCACGTTGACGCCAATGTTCTTGACGAAGCTCCGGGTGACTTCGGCAATCCGCACCTGCAGGTTCACCTGCAACGGCGTCGCGGTCTTGAGGCGCGAGAGGACCTTGGTCGAATCGCCGACGAACGCCTGCACCAGGCGCTCCGCTTCGGCGGCATCCTCGGGCGCGGCCACGGTGCCCGTGAGCAGAACGACACCGTTCATCGGCGTGGCGACGACCTGCGCCTCCGGCATCGCCAGCCCGAGCATCTGCTGGACCGAATCCATGTTGTTGCCGACGCGGACGGTGGCCGAATAGACGACCGCGCCGCCCCGTGTGGTCGCCGAAATTGTCGTTTCGCCGGTCTTCTTGCCGAACAGATAGAGCTGCGTCGGCGAGCGTACCTGGACGTCGGCGATGCTGTCGTCCGCGACGAACAGGTCGGTCATCGGCCGCGCCAGAGTCACCAGCCGACCGCGGCCGGTGTTGATCTGCACGATCGGCGCGCCCGACGGGGCGATCGACGTTTGGCGGTTCTGCGCCAGGGCGGGCACGGAGGGCGCTGCGCTGGCCGCGGCCAGGGCGGTGGCCAGTGACCATCCCAACGGCGTCATCTTGATACGCATGTCAGTTCTTCCCTCCGACCGGAACGACGGTCATCGCGTTGCCGCGCGCGACCCGGACGACCGGACCCACCAGCACGACCGGTGGGCTGCCGCCCGGCTGCGCCACGGACATGCCGCGCATCGCCCCGCCACCGCCGCCGCCGCCGGCCTCGACCGGCTTGCCCGGCACCGTGCTGCGCTGATAGCGCGAGACGTCGGCCCCGGTCTGATAGCTTGCCCGCCCCGCCGACGGCTGGCTTGCGAGCTGCGCCATCATGGCCCTTTCCGCCTTGGGATCGTTGCCCGCAGGCACCCGGATCGCGCCCGAGGCTATCGCTTCTTCCAGTTCGGCGGAATTGTCCGCGATCGAGCGCAGCGACAGCGACAGCGACCCCAATGTCTGCGCGAGCGCGACCTGCTCCGCCATCTTCGGCGTCGCCTCGATCGTCACGTTGGAGAAGGTCCGGACCTGCGTCTTGCCGTCGTCGCCGACCAGATTGTCGGTGCGCTGGTCGGTCGCCAGCACGCGGATGTTGCGCATGATCGTCTCCGACACCTTGAGCGGGTCGCCGTCGCCACCGCCGGCGACCGCCTGCGTCAGGACGATGTCGATCCGGTCGCCGGGAAACACGAACCCTGCGACCGAGGCCTGGGCGGAGACGGGCACGGTGACCGCGCGCATGCCGGGACCAAGCGCGGCAGCCAGAAAGCCGCGATCGCCGGGCTTGACCAGCGACCCTTGCGTCACCGGCTGCCCCGCGGTGATGATGCTGCGCACCACCGTGCCCTGCAGCGACTGGAGGTTGGTCTTGTCCTTCAGGTAATAGGCGTTGTCGACGAGCTCCTTGGGCCAGGGCTGATATTTCAGCGCGGTCGCATCGAGGATCGTGCCGACCGGCAGCGAGCGAGTCGCGACCAGGACTTCGGGCCCAACGACGACCGGCGCGGCCATCGTCACGGCACCGGCTTGCGGCGCCGAGTTTCCCGCGATCAGTGTCCTGGCGAAGAAAGCCGTGATCGCTGCAACTATCAGTGCGCCAACCAGCAATATGACCTTGCGACTATCCATGACTAGTTCGTGCCTTTCAGGCGACCGTAATTCGATTTGCCGTTAATCATGATTGCAACTGATTAAGGAGTGGTTCGCGGAGCGCGAGCAATCCGGCGAATGCTATCGCCACCCCGTACGGGACTTCGATCTGCGCAGAAGATTTCTTGATCCAGCGCTCGATCATCATGACCAGCGTGACCACCCCGCCGGCGATCGACATGACCATCAGCATCGACAGGAACGCCGGGAACGGCAGCCACAACGACAGCGCGACGATCAGCTTGACGTCGCCGCCGCCCATCAGCCCGAAATGGAACGCGACCAGGAACAGCCCGAAGACGGCGAGCGCCACGCCGACCTGCAACGCCATGTCGGGCCAGACGTCGAGCCCGTGGGCATACCACCAGATCGGCGCGAGCAGGGCGACCGCGGCGTTCTTCCAATTCGCGATTTCGCGCGTCCGTGCATCCTCGACGCCAGCCGAAACCAGCAGCCCGCCGAGCACGAAAATCAAAATTGGCAGAGCAATGTTCCATCCCATCGGCTAGGCCCTAACGAAGATGGCTTTCGAAAAAGTAACCGTCCCGAACGATTATCCTGCCAATTCCGTGCGCTACGCCGGACAAGACGGGGCCGACCCCGTGCGGCGTGCGATTCCGGCCGAGGCCAGCGTCGGATATTGGACCGCACCCGACGGCTGGAAACTCCGGCGTTTCGACTGGCCCGCGGCCGATCCACGCGGCCATTTGCTGTTCCAGACCGGACGCGGCGACATCTTCGAAAAATATCTGGAAACGTTCGCGCACCTGCACGCACAGGGCTGGTCGGTGACCGCATTCGACTGGCGCGGGCAGGGCGGCTCCGGTCGGTTGTCGCCGGATCCGCATGTCGGCCATGTCGCCGACTATGCGGTGTACGACCGCGATCTGGCGGAATTCTGGACGGCGTGGACCGCCGAGACCGCGGACAAAATTGCGGGCCCGCGTGTCGTACTCGGCCATTCGATGGGCGGAATGATGATCATGCGCGCGCTCGCCAGCGGAGTGATCGCGCCCGACGCGGCGATCCTGGTCGCGCCGATGATCGGTCTCAAATCACCGGTCGGTGCCGGACTTGCGGGCACGATCGCGCGGCGGATCGCCTCGCGCGGCAATCCTGTGAGACCGGCATGGCGCAGCAACGAGCGCCCCGGATCGGTGGCGTCGCGGCAATCGCTGCTGACGCACGACGCCGGGCGCTATGCCGACGAAGGATGGTGGCAGGAACGGCACCCCGAACTCCGCCTCGGACCGCCGAGCTGGACGTGGTTGGCGCATGGGTTCGCCGCTGCCGCCGCGCTGGCGGTCGATCCGCGGGTCGAGACGATCGCGACTCCGGTGCTGATGCTGGTCGCGGACGCGGACAAGCTGGTCGAGCCGCGCGCCGCGTTGCGGCTCGGCGCGCGGCTCGCCGATGCGCAGATCGTCCGCTTCGGGGCCGAATCGGCGCATGAGATCCTGCGCGAGGCAGACGGCGTGCGCGACCGCGCGCTGGCGGCGATCGACTCGTTCCTCGATGCCGTCGCGCCCCGGCGCCCGTGATGCGGGTTCACGATATCGCGATCGTCGGCGCGGGGATGGCGGGGGCCAGCCTCGCCGCCGCGATCGGATCGCAGGCCAGCGTCGTCGTTCTCGAGGCGGAGGCGACGCCCGGCTACCACGCAACCGGGCGATCGGCGGCGTTCTGGTCCGAAACCTATGGCGGCCCCGATATCCAGCCGCTGACCACCGCCTCGGGCCCGTTCCTCCAGGCCGGCGGCCACCTCGCGCCGCTCGGCTCGCTTCACATCGGCCGCGCCGAGGACGCGGGCGCGATCGACGCGTTCCTCGCCGCGTTCGCCGATAGTGCCGTCGTCCTCGACCGAGTCGATCCGGCCGCGTTCGTGCCGGGCCTGCGTCCGGAATGGACGTTCGGTGTGCAGGAGGCGAGCTGCGCATATATCGACGTCGCCGCGCTCCACGCGAAGAGCATCGCCGATGCCCGCCGCGCCGGCGTGGCGTTCGTCACCGACGCCGCGTTCGCCGGCGCCGCGCGCGCCGATGGCATGTGGACGATCGAAACCAGCGCCGGCGCGTTCCACGCACGCACGCTGGTCAATGCAGCCGGCGCCTGGGCCGACAGCGTCGCGATCGGTGCCGGGGTCGGCCCGCTCGGCCTGCAAGCCTATCGGCGGACGATGGTGCAACTCCGGACCGATCCCGGCGCACCCGCGGGCTTGCCGCACATCGCCGACATCGCCGGGCGGTTCTATTTCAAGCCCGAGCCCGGTGGCCGTCTCTGGCTCAGTCCGCATGACGAGACCGCGACCTCGCCCTGCGACGCCGCACCCGAGGAGATCGACGTCGCGATCGCGATCGACCGGTTCGAACACGTCGTCGACTGGCACGTCGCCGCGGTCGAGCGGAAATGGGCCGGCTTGCGGACGTTCGCGCCCGATCGCCTGCCGATCTACGGCTTCGACCGGGCCGCACCGGGCTTCTTCTGGTGCGCGGGGCAGGGCGGGTTCGGTATCCAGACCGCCCCTGCGGCCGCATTGCTCGCGGCCAGCGTGTTGCTCGGAACGCCGCCCGACCCGGCGGTCGCGGCCATCGATCCTGCCCGGTATTCGCCGCGTCGGTTCGGCGTCTAGTCTCGGGTCGATCCCGAGCGAGGCATCGTCGTTCAGGCCGACACGGTCTCTGTCGATGTCGCCAGATCCGCGTCGGTGCGAAAAGAGCGCCTAGCGCTTCCCCGCCGCAAACGCGGCATCGCTCGCAAGCTTGTCTGCGCGCTCATTCTCCGGGTGGCCAGCGTGACCCTTCACCCATTCCCACTGGATCTTGTGCCGCGCGACCGCCGCCAGCAGCGCGTGCCACAATTCGGCATTCTTCACCGGCTTCTTGTCCGCGGTCTTCCAGCCGTTGCGCTGCCAGCCCTTCACCCATTTGGTGAGGCCATCCATCACGTATTTGCTGTCGGTATACAGCGTCACCGCGCACGGCCGGGTGAGCACGTTGAGCGCCTCGATCGCCGCGGTCATCTCCATGCGGTTGTTGGTCGTCGGGGTCTCGCCGCCCGACAGTTCCTTCTCGTGCGCGCCCATGCGGATCACGGCGCCCCAGCCGCCGGGTCCCGGATTGCCCTTGCATGCGCCGTCGGTGAAGATCTCGACCTTGGTCATGGTCGGGGCAGCTACGTCGTCAGTCATGCAAACAGGTCGTCCTTGCGATACGCTTCGAATCGCCGCCAATAGGCCATCGGATCCTTCCGCGTCACCAGCGCATCCGCCGGCGTGTTGAGCCAATCCCATGCGCGCGTCGCCAGGAAGCGAAGGCACGCGCCCTGCGCCAGGATCGGCAAAGCGGCCCGTTCGGCCTCGGTCAACGGATGGCGGTCGAGATAGCCCGCGACCAGCGCCTTGCCGACCGCCGCGTCATAGTTTCCACCCTCGGCATCGAACGCCCAGGCGCTGTGCAGGATCGCGAGATCGTACGCGCGGATATCGGTGCACGCGAAATAGAAGTCGATCAGCCCCGTCACCCGGTCGCCGAGCATCAGCACGTTGTCGGGAAACAGATCCGCGTGGATGACGCTCTGCGGCAAATGGCCAGGCCACGCCGCGACGACATCGGTCGCAGCGGCGCTGACGATATCGAACAACCCGGGCTCGATCGCGTCCAGATCGCGACCGCACTTCGTCAGCAATGCGTGCCAGCCACCGGGGCCCAGCGTGTTCGGACGCACGCCGTCGAACCCGGCAAGGCTGACGTGCATCGCGCCCATCGCGGCGCCCGCCGCGCGCGCCTGCGCTTCGGTCGGATGCGACACGGATACTCCGGTCAGGAACTCGATCAGGCAGGCTGGCCGGCCGCACAATTCGTGGATGAGCGCACCACTACGATCGGGCAGCGCGCGCGGCACCGGGTTGCCATCGCTTGCCAGGTGATCGAGCATCGCCATGAAAAACGGCAGATCGTCGACCGACACGCGCTTCTCGTACAGCGTCAGGATGAACCGTCCGGTCGTCGTGTCGACGAGGTAGTTGCTGTTCTCGACGCCCTCCGCGATCCCCTTGGCCGACACCAGTTCGCCGTGGTCGAACTTGCCGAGGAACGCGGCCATCGCCTCCGACGAAACCTGCGTATAGACCGCCATGCTAGGCGCCCATCCTAAGCCGCGGCTTCCAGTCCGCGGGGCAGCTTGAACGCGATCGTCTCGCGGTTCGTCTCGACTTCGCGCTCGGACACGGTGAACCGCTCCGACAGCCGATCGACCAGTTCGCGGACCAGCAATTCGGGCGCGGATGCGCCGGCCGTGATCCCCAGCGTGCCGACCCCGCTGAGGAAGTCCCAGTCCAGTTCGGTCGCGCGCTGGATCAGCATCGCGGGCGTGCCCTCGCGCTCCGCCACTTCGACCAGCCGCACCGAATTCGACGAGTTCGGCGCGCCGATCACCAGCATCGCGTCGCAGCTATGCGCGATCGCCTTCACGGCGGTCTGACGGTTCGACGTCGCGTAGCAGATGTCCTCGCCGCGCGGCGGCAGCATCTCGGGGAAGCGTCGCTGCAACGTGGCAACGACGGCGGCGGTATCGTCGACCGACAGCGTCGTCTGCGTCAGGAAGGCGAGGTTGCTCGGATCGGCAGGCGCGAAAGCCTCGGCATCCTCGACCGTCTCGATCAGCGACATCGCGCCTTCGGGTACCTGGCCGAACGTACCGATCACCTCGGGATGCCCGGCATGGCCGATGAACACGATGTGGCGGCCTGCACCGACCAGCCGTTCGGCCTGGCGGTGGACCTTCGACACCAGCGGGCAGGTCGCATCAAGATAGTCGAGCCCGCGATTCTGCGCGTCGAGCGGCACCGATTTCGGCACGCCGTGCGCGGAGAACACGACCGGGGCGCCGTCGGGCACCTCGTTCAGTTCCTCGACGAACACAGCGCCCTGCGCCTTCAGCGTGTCGACGACGAACTTGTTATGGACGATCTCGTGGCGGACATAGACCGGCGCCCCATGCTTCTCGATCGCCAGTTCGACGATCCGGATGGCACGGTCGACGCCCGCGCAAAAGCCTCGGGGTGCTGCGATCAACAGTTCGAGCGGCGGCTTGTCGGTTGAGCTCATGATGGGTCAGCCTCTACGCGATTGCTTGCCTGGACGATAGCCGGTTCCTATGGTGCGCCGCGACAGGGGCCGCTTGCGATATGCGGCGGCCCTTTCGCTCGTTCGAGAAGGTAAGCGTCGCCGTGAAAGCCCCCATCCTCGCCGTTTCGGCCGCATCTGCTGTCGGCGCGCTCCTGTTGAGCGGTTGCGCCACCAAGGGCGAAGTCGATGCGACCGGCGGCATCTCCGCCGTTCGTTCGGTCTGCCCGCCAGTGGCGATCCCCGCCGCGACCGGCGACATCACGATGTTCAATCCGGCGACCAGCCGCGACCAGTCGGCGATCGACGTCGCCGCGCTGATGACCAACGTCCGCTCGACCTGTGCGGATGCGACCGACCAGGTCGTCACCAGCGTCACCTTCGACATCCGCGCGCGGCGGACCCGTACCGAAGGCGCCCGCGACGTGACGTTGCCGTACTTCATCACGGTCGTCCGGGGCGGCACGGCGGTCGTTGCCAAGCGCGTCGGTCGTGTCGCGCTGCATTTCGATGCCGGGCAGGCACTGGCCTCGGCGTCGGCAACCGCCTCGGCGACCGTGGCGCGGTCGGCGGCGACTCTGCCTGACGACGTGCGCGAGAAGCTGACCCGCAAGCGCAAGGCCGGCGACCAGGATGCGGCCGTCGATCCGCTCAGCACGCCGGAAGTCCGGCAGGCGGTCCTGCGCGCGAGCTTCGAGGCGTTGGTTGGGTTCCAGCTCACCGACGATCAGCTGAAGTATAACGCGACCCGCTGATCCGGCCTTAGCAGGACGTAAGAAGGCCCGCCCCCCGAATGGGGAGCGGGCCTTTTCTTTTACGCGTCGCTGCGGACGAGCTCGGTTTCGGCGAGGTGCTCCGCGAGGAACCACACCTGCGGCTCGTGCGTGCGGATGATGTTGCTCACCAGCAGGTCGTTGGTGCCGTCGTCACCCGATTCGTCGGCCGCTTCTGCGCCTTCGTGCGCCTGACGCAGGATGATCTCGTGCGCCTCGAGCAGTCGGGCGAGCTGGGTCGGGACGTCCTCGCGGCCCTTTGGCGGACGGGGGATGGTGGTCATCTCGGCGACGTCGTGCGCCATCGCGATGGAGATGCCGCCCAGCGCCATGATCCGTTCCGCGATCATATCGACGAGTGCTGCCTGCTCCTCGTAATGCTTATCGAGCAGGAGATGCAGCTGGTAGAAGGTCGCGCCCGACATCTGCCAATGATGCTTCTTATACATGTCGCGGATCGTCATCGTGTCCGCGAGCACCTGGTTCAGCGTCGCGACGCTCTGCGCGCGGGCATTGTCCTCCAGCGCGATCGGCAGGCGCTTGAGCGTGCCGTACGGCTGGATCTCGCGATATTCGACCTTGTACTGCGGCTGTGCTTCGACCGAGGTATCGACTTTCGCCAGTTTTGCGGGCTTCTTTGCCATCGGGAATTCCTGTCTGCAGATGTGAATTGAACCAGTTCAACGCACGACCATGCGGAACGACCGCGAAGCAATTGTTCGTTCACAGTCATCGCGCCGGCCTATCATAGCAGTATTCGCGGCGCCGTCCCCCTTGACTGTGCGCCGCGCGCGACGGAAGCGGGCCGCCGCAACCTGCCGGGAGATCGAGATGACGGAAGCACCACTGGTCGCAGGGATCGAACTCGGCGGCACCAAATGCATCTGCATCCTGGCGCGCGGCCCCGACCAGATCGAGGAGACCGTGCGGATCCCGACCACCCGGCCCGACGAGACGCTGGCCGCGATCGAGGCGGTGCTCGATCGGTGGAGCGGGTTCGTCGCGATCGGCATCGCCAGTTTCGGCCCGGTCTCGATCGATCGTCATTCGCACGACTATGGCGACATCACCTCGACGCCCAAGCCGGGCTGGGCAGGCACCGACATCGCCGGTCGGTTACAGCGCCGCTACGGCGTGCCGACCGGCTTCCACAGCGACGTCGTCGGCGCGGCGCTGGCAGAGGCGCGCTGGGGCGCGGCGAAGGGCCTGGCCGACATCGCCTATGTCACGGTCGGCACGGGCGTCGGCGCGGGCATGATCGCCAACAACCGCCCGGTCGACGGGCTGACGCATTCCGAACTCGGTCATATCCGGCCGGCGCGCTTTCACGGCGACGACTGGATCGGCAATTGCCCGTTCCACGGCGCGTGCGTCGAAGGGCTGGTCGCGGGCCCCGCGATCGCCGCGCGGATCGGCCATCCCGCCGACGAGGCGCCGGCCGACCATCCGGTCTGGGACGGAGTCGCCGATGCGCTGGGGCAGTTGTGCCATACGCTGGTGCTGACCGGGATCCCGCGGCGGATCGTCATGGGCGGCGGCGTGATGGGCGCATCGCACCTGTTCCCCCGCGTCCGCGCGGCGATGACGCGCAGCCTCGGCGGCTACATCACGCTGCCCGAGGTCGCGCTGACCGACACGTTCATCGTCGCCCCTGCGCTTGGCAACAATGCCGGCCCGCTCGGCGCGATCGTGCTGGGCGCGCAGGCTTTGGGCCACAGTTAGATACAATATTTACAGCGTATTAAGCGTATAAGCTTACCAGTTGGGTGCTACAGGTAAGCAAGATGCGCCAACGCCGGACGGCGAGGCCGTGTCCGACGGGGGGCGGTTTGTATGCGTATCTTGATCGTGGACGACGAACCGGCGATGCACGACAGCTATCGGCGGAGCTTCGTCGGGCCGCGTTCGCCAGGCGACTCGGCGCTGGAGACGATGGCCGCCGAACTGTTCGGCGCGCAGGCGAGCGATACCGTCCAGGACGGCCCGGCGTTCGTCCTCACGCACTGCGACCAGGGCCTCGATGCGATTGCCGCGGTCGAGCGATCGCTCGCCGAGGCCTCGCCCTACGCCGTCGCGTTCATCGACATCCGGATGCCGCCCGGGATCGACGGGCGCGAGACCGCGAAGCGGATCCGTGCGCTCGACCCCGCAATCAACCTGGTCGTCGTCACCGGCTTCTCCGACTTCCTGCCGGTCGAGATCAGCCGGGTCGCGGGCCCTGTCGACAAGATCTTCTACATCGCCAAGCCGTTCGAGGTCGCCGAGATCCTGCAGACCGCGACCGCGCTCGGCCGACGCTGGGAGGTCGATCGCGCACTGATCGCGGCTCATGACCGGCTCGCCGCGCAGGTCCTTCAACTCGAAGAGCAAGGCGCCGAACTCGCCGCCAACGAGAGCCGCGCGCTCCATCTGGCGACGCATGATTCGCTGACCGACGCGCCCAACCGGCTCGCCTTCCTCCGCGCGCTCGGTGCCCGGATCAAGGCCGACGGACCGTTCGCCACGGTGATGATCGATCTCGACCGGTTCAAGCTGGTCAACGACACGCTCGGCCATCTCGCGGGCGACGCGCTGATCCGCGAAGTCTGCGCGATCCTCATCCGTGCCACGCCCGAGGGGGCGCTGGTCGCGCGCCTCGGTGGCGACGAGTTCGGGATCCTGTTCGACGCCGCGGGCCAGGCCGAAGCGGTATCGGCCTGCGAACGGATCGTCGCGGCGTGCGCGGTCAGCATCCAGGTGTTCGGCAATTCGGTGCAGGGCGGCGCGTCCGCCGGGCTGGTCGTCACCGCGGGCGGGCAGGGGCGCGACCCGATCGACGTCATCCGCCACGCCGATCTCGCCCTCAACGACGCCAAGCGCGGCGGTCGCGGCATCGTGAGGGTGTTCGACGAGAGCATGGACGAGAGCATTCGCTTCCGCCGCCGAGTCGAAGGCGGTCTGCGGCACGCGATCGCCAAGGGCGAACTCAGTCTGGTCTATCAGCCGATCGTCGCGCGCGACACGATCGAAGTGGTCGGTTTCGAGGCGCTGGTGCGCTGGAACACCAAGGAATACGGCCGGATGAGCCCGGACACGTTCATCCCGATCGCCGAGGAATCGAACCTCATTCACGACATCGGCGACTGGGTGCTGCACGAGGCGCTCGCCGTGCTGCAGCAATGGCCCGGCCAATATGTCTCGGTGAACTTCTCGCCCCGCCAGTTCCGCCGCCATGATTTCGTCGGATATCTCGGCGAGATCGTCGGCCGCGCCGGGATCGAGCCCGCACGGCTTCAGATCGAGATTACCGAGACCGCGATCTTCGACGATGCCGAACGCGCCGCGGAAACCTTCGCGACTCTCCGCCAGATGGGCTTCCGCATCGCGCTCGACGATTTCGGGACCGGCTATTCGAGCCTCTACAATATCCGCAAGTTCGCGCTCGATTGCCTCAAGATCGACAAGTCGTTCATCGACGGGATGGCGCGCGAGCGCGAAAGCGCGGCGATCGTCCATTCGATCATCCATCTCGGCCGCGCGCTTGGGCTGGGCGTGATCGCCGAGGGTGTCGAAACCGACGCGCAGGTCCAGTCGCTCAGCCTCGCCGGCACCAGTCATTTCCAGGGCTATTTCTTCTCGCGGCCGGTCGGCGCCGATGTCGCCTTGAGAATGGCACGGGCGCGTACGATCGCTGGAAAGGACGACGTGTCCGGCGACGGTCCGCCTTCTCGCCAGGCCTTGGGGGTTCAGATCTGATGCCTTCGGGGGGCATGGGCCGTCTGCCCGCGCCGCTTGGGCGCCAGTTCGGCCGCATGCGAACGCCGTCGTCGCTGGGCGCCAAGCTGGTGATGATCCTGTCCGCGGTCGGGCTGATCACGGCGATCGCGGTCATGCTGCTGCTCGCCATCATCATCACGCCGAGCTTCGCGACGCTCGAGGACAAGGCGATCGACGCCTATGTCGAGCGGGCTCGTGCGGCACTGTCCCAATATGCCGGCAAGGTCGAGAGCAGGGTGCGCGACTATGGCGACTGGAACGGCAGCTATGCCTATATGGCCGACGCCGACGCCGCATTCGAACGCGAAAGCTTCTCGTCGCGCGCCATGGCCAATATCGACGTGAACGGCATCGTCTACATGACGACCGAGGGGCGTATCCTGGCGACCCGCTGGCGCGATCCCGTCACCGGTGCGGACCGCCCGGCGATGCGCGAGAGCCTCGCCGCGATGATCGCGCGGACCAATCTCGGCGCGTTGATCGGTAACCGGAGTTCGGGCAACTTCTACGCGCGGATCGGCGACAGCGTCGCGGCGATCGGCGTCGCCCGCGTCCGTCGATCGGACGGCACCGGCACGTCGCGCGGCTATGTCGTGATGGCGCGCCTGCTCACGGCGAAACAGCTTTCGGCGTTGCTCCGGATAGGGGCGGAGATCGACCCATCCGCCAAAGGCGCCGCCGTGACCGTAACGTCGCGGCCGGACGAGGCCATGATCGCCGTCCCGATCATCGGCGCAGACGGTCGCGGAATCGCCGTGACGCGGTTCAGCGTACCGCGGGAGTTCTCGCTGCTCGGTCGGCGGATGCTGGCGTTCGCGGTGGCCAGTTCGATGGCGTTGCTCGTGTTCGTGCTGCTCGTGTTGCGGTTGATGATCGCGCGGCTGGTGCTGCGCCCGCTGCGCCGGGTCGAGCGTCATATGCAGCGCGTTCGCGTCTCGGGATCGCTCGCCCTGCTCGAAGAGGACGGTCGTCGCGACGAGGTCGGTTCGCTCGGGCGCCGGTTCAATGCGATGCTGCGGCAGTTGAAGGAATTGCGCGACCAGATCGAGGTCCAGTCGTTCGAGCTGGGCCGTAGCGAAAGTGCGGCCGCGGTCATGCACAATGTCCGCAACGCGCTGACTCCGATCACCACCATCCTCAGCCAGGGTATCGCCCAGGTCCCACCGGTCGACCGTGCGACGATCGATCGTGCGATCGACGAGCTTGCGCACGGCGAGATCCCCGACGACCGCCGCCGGAAGCTGGCGGCGTTCGTCGCTGCTGCGATCCAGGCGGAAACCGCCGCGCGCGAAGCGACTCGCCACGAACTCGCGGTGGGCCGCGACGCGATGACGAATGTGCTGGAAATCATCGGCCAGCAGCAACGGGCGTTACACGAGCGTCCGGCGCTGGAGGTGTGCGACGTCAGCGACATCATCGCGCGCAATTCGACGATCGTGCGCTATTCGCCGGGAGCGTCGATCGCATTCAACTTCCCCGCCGGGCCCAATCCGGTGATGGCGAACCGGGTGATCCTGAGCCAGGTGATCGGTAATTTGTTCGGCAACGCGGTGGAATCGATCATCGCACGCGGTATCGACACTGGGACTGGCAGCACGGGGACTGGCAGCGGTTCGGTAGTGGCGACGATCGATACCGTCGAGGGCCGTGTCACCATCCAGATCCGCGACGACGGCGAAGGCTTTTCGCCCGAAGTAGCCATGACCATGTTCCAGCGCGGTTTTTCGACGCGCCCAGCCAAGTCGGGCGGACTGGGGCTCCATTGGTGCGCTAATTCGATGAATGCCATGGATGGCTCGCTGCGCCTGGAAAGCGACGGGCCGGGGCTTGGCGCGGTCGCGATCCTGACGCTGCAAGCGGGGGTCGTGGCGACAACCGAGCAGGATCAGGAGATCGGCGCTTAAGACGAATCGCTGGGGTCTCGGCCGGGAGGACCGCCGCCTACAACAGGCTGGGCTGAACCTCCTCGTCTTCGCCCATGATCCCCGACAGCGTCAGCCCGAGCAACCGTACCCCGTCCGGCACGGGCAATTGCATCATCAGCAATTCCAGTCCCGCCGCCAGGAAGGCACCCTTGTCGGTCACCGCCGCCTGCGACGACCGGGCGCGCGTGATCGTGCGAAAATCGGCGTGGCGCAGCTTCAGCGTGATCGTCCGGCCGCGCGTGCCGTGCTTTTCGATCCGTACCCACGCCGCATCGGCCACGCGGTGCAACGCCGCGCGCAGGTCTTCCGCGGTGGTGAGATTGGTCTCGAACGTCCGCTCCGCACCGACCGACTTGGCAGCACGGTTGGTCCTGACCGGGCGATGGTCGATGCCGCGCGCGGCGCCGTACAGATACTCCGCATAGCTGCCGAAATTGGCCTGGAGAAAGGCGAGGCTGCGACCGAACAGGTCCGCCCCCGTCAGGATGCCGAGCCGCTCCATCTTCTGCGCGGTGACCGGCCCGACGCCGTGGAAGCGCTTGACCGGCAGCGACTGGACGAATGCCGCACCGCGCTTCGGCGTGATGATGCAGATCCCGTCGGGCTTGTTCTGGTCCGACGCGAGCTTGGCGATGAACTTGTTGTAGCTCACGCCCGCCGACGCTGTCAGGCCGGTATCCGCCTTGATCCGCGCGCGGATTTCCTCGGCGATCGCGGACGCGGTGCCGAGGCCCCGGATATCCTCGGTCACGTCGAGATAGGCTTCGTCGAGCGACAGCGGCTCGACCAGATCGGTGTAGTCCGCGAAGATCGCGCGGATCCGGTCGGACACTTCGCGGTACACGTCGAACCGCGGCGGCACGAAGACGAGGTCCGGGCAGCGACGGATCGCGGTCACCGACGGCATCGCGCTGCGCACCCCGAACGCACGCGCTTCATAGCTTGCCGCCGCCACCACGCCGCGCGCGCGAGACCCGCCGACCGCGACCGGCTTTCCCTTCAGCGAGGGATCGTCGCGCTGCTCGACCGACGCATAGAAGGCATCCATGTCGACATGGATCACCTTGCGCTGGGCGGGCGGCTGGGTAGGAGGGGCGGCCATCAGCGCGTTAGATAGGCGCGACGAGGGCGACGATACAGGGCGTGGGCGCAACCAAATGCGTGTCTGCACCTTGGTGGCCACGGGCAAAACCCAAAGCCGACGGGCAAGTGAAGGGACGCGAATGCAGGTCGGGACGGAATGCTGGCGGATCGAACGTGCCGAGCAGATGGCGGTGATCGTCGATGCGGCGGACTATTTCCGCACCGCGCGTGTCGCGATGATGGCCGCCAAGCGCCGCATCCTGCTGATCGGCTGGGACTTCGACGCGCGAATCGCGCTCGAGCCGGGTGTCGATCGGCCCGGCGAACCCAAGATCCTTGGCGACTTCATGCTGTGGCTGGTCGAGCGCGAGCCCGAGCTCGAAGTGTTCGTGCTGCGCTGGGATACCGGGGCGATCAAGTCGCTGTTCCGCGGGTCGACGATCTTCACGATGATGAAGTGGATGAAGCACAAGCGCATCCATACCAAGCTCGACGGCCATCATCCGACCGCCGCGTCGCATCATCAGAAGATCGTGATCATCGACGATGCGCTGGCGTTCTGCGGCGGCATCGACATGACCGGCGACCGCTGGGATACGCGCGAACACCGCGACGACGAGCCGCACCGGGTCCAGCCTTCGGGCAAGCCGTACAAGCCGTGGCACGACGCGATTAGCGCGGTGCAGGGCCCCGTCGCGCATGCCCTGGGTGAGTTGTTCCGGCGGCGCTGGCGCTTGGCTGGGGGCATGAAGATGACGGCGGGCCAGCCGGGCGGCACGCTCTGGCCCGAGGGACTTAAGGTCGACTTCCACGATGTCGACGTCGCGATCGCGCGCAGCGAGCCCGAGATGTCGGACCAGGAGCCGGTCTACGAGAGCGAAGCGCTGTTCCTGGGGCAGATCGCTCGGGCGAAGACATGCCTGTATATCGAGAGCCAGTATTTTGCCTCGCGCAGGATCGCCGAGGCGGTGGCGAAGCGGCTCGACGAGGCGGACGGGCCCGAGATCGTCATCATCAACCCGACCACCGCGCAGGGGTGGCTGGAGCCGATCGCGATGGATACCGCGCGGGCGCGGCTGATGGAGGCGCTGCACCGGCGCGACACGCACAAGCGGCTGCGCATGTATCATCCGTACACGGCGGGCGGCGAGGCGATCTATTGCCACGCCAAGATCCTGATCGCCGACGACGACGTGTTCCGGCTCGGCTCGTCGAACATGAACAACCGCTCGCTGCGGCTCGACACCGAATGCGACCTGGCGATCCGCGCGACCGACGACGCGACGTCGCAGTGCATCACCGCGATCCGCGACGGGCTGATCGCCGAGCATCTCGGCGTCGACCGGCAGACCGTCAGCGATCGTGTTGCCGAAACGGGCTCGCTGATCGAGACGATCGAGTCGTTGCGCGGGCCGGGCAAGACGTTGCGCCGCTACGAAGTGCCCGATCTCTCGTCGGTCGAGGCGTGGCTCGCGGACAATGAAGTGCTCGATCCGGAAGAGCCCGGGGAGATGTTCGAGCTGCTCGACAAGCGGGGCCTGTTCCGGCGCTGGCGGCGCAAGCGCTAGACAAGCGAAAGGCCGCGGCACCCCCCGATGCCGCGGCCTCCAGCGCTCCCGGAGCTACAGGGGCGTTACGCGACCTGGGCTTCCGCGATCTCGTCGGGCTCGCGCAGCACATAGCCGCGACCCCAGACGGTCTCGATGTAATTCTCGCCGTCGCATGCCAAGCTGAGCTTCTTGCGGAGCTTGCAGATGAAGACGTCGATGATCTTCAGTTCGGGCTCGTCCATCCCGCCGTACAGGTGGTTGAGGAACATTTCCTTGGTCAGCGTCGTGCCCTTGCGGAGCGACAGCAGTTCCAGCATCGCATATTCCTTGCCGGTCAGGTGGACGCGGCTGCCGCCGACCTCGACCGTCTTCGCGTCGAGGTTGACCGCGAGCTTGCCGGTGCGGATGACCGACTGGCTGTGGCCCTTGGACCGACGGACGACCGCGTGGATGCGCGCTACGAGTTCTTCGCGGTGGAACGGCTTGGTGACGTAATCGTCCGCGCCGAAGCCGAAGCTGCGGACCTTCGAGTCCATCTCGTTGACGCCCGACAGGATCAGCACCGGCGTCGACACCCGCGCGACCCGCAGCCGCTTCAGCACGTCATACCCATGCATGTCGGGCAGGTTCAGGTCGAGCAGGATGATGTCGTAATCATACAGCTTGCCCAGATCGAGACCCTCTTCCCCAAGGTCAGTGATGTAGACGTTAAACCCTTCGGTCGTCAGCATCAAATCAATCGCCTTCGCGGTGGTCGGCTCGTCCTCGATCAGCAGCACTCGCATGCATAGTCCCCTGTTACGAAACCGCCCGACACCCCATGTCCGCAGCTCGACTTCGTTTTATTAACCACACAACACCTGAAGGCAAAAGGTTAATTTCGAGCTAAGGCTTGGCTGCCCGCCCGGGTCCTTTTCTCCTATTCCATTGGAGGAACGAAGAAAAAGTGCTGGGAGGTCCGGAATCGATGCAGCTTCTATAGGGCGAGATCGGGGCTCCGGTCCGGCTTGTCCCGCATTGCGGCCGGCCGCGGATTGGTCGCCACCTGTACGGCAGGCGATGGAATCGCGAGCTGAAGCGTCTCCGCGGTCGCCGCCCATCGCTGAGCCAGGACATCCGGGGTCTCGTTCAGCATCACCCCGTAGCTGGGTACGATTTCGCGGATCTTCGTCTGCCACGCAGCGGTCGCCAAGTGGTTGGGGAAAACCTTCTTCAGGAGGTTCAGCATGATCGAGGGTGCGGTCGATGCACCGGGCGAGGCGCCGAGCAGTGCGGCGATAGAGCCATCCTTCGACGCGACGATCTCGGTGCCGAGCCGCAGCACGCCGCCCTTTTCGGGGTCGCGCTTGATAATCTGGACGCGCTGCCCGGCCTGCCACAGCCGCCAATCGCCATCCTTGGCGCCGGGGAAATATTCGCGCAGCGCATCCATCCGGTCGCTGTCGGACATGATGAGCTGGCCAGCGAGATACTCGACAAGGTCGAAATCGTCCCAGCCAACAGCGACCATCGGCCGCAAATTATCGAGCGTGACCGACGCCGGAAGATCGAAATACGAGCCTTGCTTGAGGAACTTGGTCGAGAAGGTCGCAAACGGGCCGAACAGCAACGCCTGCTTGCCGTCGAGATAGCGCGTATCGAGATGCGGCACCGACATCGGCGGCGAACCGACGGCTGCCTTACCGTAGACCTTGGCAAGGTGACGGCGCGTGATGGCCGGGTTGTCCGCGACCAGGAACGAACCGCCGACCGGGAAGCCGGCGTAATCGTCCGCTTCGGGAATGCCCGATTTCTGGAGGATCGGCAGCGCGCCGCCGCCGGCGCCGGCGAACACGAAACGCGCATTGATGACCTGCTTCTCGTCGGTATTCATGGCACGCGCGGTGACGCGCCAGCGGCCCTTGTCCTTGCCGGTCGTCTCGCGCTCGAGCGAGCGGACCTCGTGGCCGGTGGTCAGCGTGAACCCCGGCTGCTTGGCGAGTGAGCCGATGTACTGACGCGTGACTTCACCCCAGTCGCAATCGGTGCCGAGCGGCGAGCGCGTCGCTGCGAGCTTGGTGTCTCGCGCACGCCCTTCCATCATGACCGGAACCCATTGCGAGATCTGCTTCGGGTCGGTTGAAAATTCCATGCCCGAGAACAGCGGGCTCGCTTGGAGCGCGGCGTGGCGCTTCCGGAGGAAGGCGACGTTGGCGTCGCCCCACACCAGGTTCATGTGCGGTGTAGAGTTGATGAACGAGCGCGGGTTGGCGAGTATGCCGGCATCGACCTGCTGGCTCAGGAACTGGCGCGTCACCTGGAACTGCTCATTGATTTCGACAGCCTTGGCAATCTCGACCTTCCCGTCAGCCGCGTTGACCGGCGTGTAGTTCAGTTCGCACAGGGCCGAGTGACCCGTGCCCGCATTGTTCCACCCATTCGAACTCTCGTCGGCGACCTTGTCCAGGCGTTCGACGATCTCGATCGTCCAGGTCGGTTCGAGTTCGCGCAGCAGGACGGCGAGCGTTGCGCTCATGATACCGCCGCCGATCAGCAGGACGTCGACCCTGCGCTCGGTCGTCGCGGCGTCGGCCTGCGCGATCGGCAGTACCGACGCGGTGCCGGCGGCGACCAGTGCCGAGCCGAGCAGGTTGCGCCGGGTCACGCCCGCGCGGGGCTGTGTCGTATTGTCGGTCTGTACAGAGCGCATGGTCATGCCTTTTTCGTTCGGCATGGTCCGTTCGTCCCGACGCTAGGTCCGCGGGCGAGCGAAAATCCAATACCGGATTATCGTTTCAGCCACGCAGGACGTCCGAGGGTCGCAAGGCGGCGCCCCGACACAGCGTGGCCGCTGCTCGAAATCCTCGCCTCAATCTGTTCGGGTATTATTGGGACATCGCGCGGTGGCGACCGGTCCGATCTTGGAACAGGATATGGCAGTGGACCGCCAATTAGGCAAGGTTGCCGAAGAATAGTAATGATAATCAACGGATTGCAGCGCGCAGGTCTACCCCGCGTCGCGCAATCGGGCGGTGAGAAATTCGATCAACGCCTCGACGCGAGCGGGACGCAAGGCGCTGGGCGGGGTGAGCAGATGGAGACCGATTGGCGGCGGCGCCCAGTCGTCGAGGATCGTCACGAGAGTCCCCGCCGCGAGATGCTCGCCGATGATGAACTCCGGCAGCCGGGCGATGCCGAGACCCGCCATCAGCGCGGGAACGATGGCCTCGCCACTGTTCGCGGTCAGCGGGCCCTGTGCCCGGACCGACACGTCTGCGCCGCCCGGACCATGGAACCGCCAGGGGCCGACGATATTGGAATAGCCGAACAGCCGATGCTCGCCGAGTTGCGCTGGATGTGTCGGCGTGCCGTGCGCGACGAGGTATCCCGGCGCGCAGACGAAATGCGCCCGGATCGTGCAAAGGCGGCGCGCGCGCAACGAGCTGTCGGGCAGTTCGGCGATCCGCAACGCGATGTCGAAGCCTTCCGCGACGATGTCGACCCGCGCATCCGAAAGGTGAGAATCGACCTCGATACCGGGGTGCGCGACGAGGAATTCGGCGAGGATCGGCGCGACGTTGGTGATCCCGAAGCTCATCGGCGCAGCGAGGCGGACTCGCCCGGTATGCGCGCTGGCGGCGTCATGCGCGGATTCCTCGGCGGCGCGCGCCTCGGCGAGGATGCGCGCGGCATGTTCGGCGAGCGGCTTGCCGGCCTCGGTAAGCGAGAGACGGCGCGACGTGCGGTGGAACAGCGAATGACCGAGATGCGCCTCGAGCCGCGTGATCGCCTTCGACACGGTCGCCTTGCTGAGGCCGACCGCATCGGCGGCGGCACTGAACGAACGGTGCTCGACGACGCTGGCGAAGATCGCCCAGGCTTCGAGATCGGGCAGGCGCATGCTGGTCTCCGCACTTTTACGCCCCTCACTTCCAGGGAGGGGAGCAGCGCTTACGTTAGCCACCGAAACGATCGGTTTCCAGCGTTTCTATTTACGGTGTGATCACACCGCCTATCTTGGCTCCAACCAGTGGAGACAGGCAATGACGACCACGACCCTCACTAAAGTAGACCGCCGCGCATTCGAGAGCCTCGGCCATGCCGATCACGGCTGGCTCAACGCGCGGCACCATTTCTCGTTCGCCAGCTATTATGATCCGGCGCGGATGGGGTGGGGCGCGATCCGCGTGTGGAACGACGACCAGATCGCCGCGAATTCGGGCTTCCCGCCGCATCCGCACCAGGACATGGAAATCATCACGTATGTCCGTTCGGGCGCGATCACGCACCAGGACTCGCTCGGCAACAAGGGCCGCACCGAAGCCGGCGACGTCCAGGTGATGAGCGCGGGCACGGGTGTCCGGCATGCCGAGTATAATCTCGAGCCCGAGACGACGACGATCTTCCAGATCTGGATCGAGCCGTCGCGCAAGGGCGGTTCGCCAAGCTGGGGCGCCAAGCCGTTTCCCAAAGGCGAACGTTCGGGTCAGTTCGTGACGCTCGCCAGCGGGTTCGAGGGCGACGGCGATGCGCTGCCGATCCGCGCGAATGCCCGGGTACTGGCGGCGACTCTCAAGGCCGGCGACAGCGTCGACTATCAGATCGGCGAAGGGCGGCACGCGTATCTGGTGCCCGCAACCGGCGCGATCACGATCGGCGACGAAGCCTTCGCGGCGCGCGACGGAGCGGCGCTGGTGGGCGGCCAGACGGTGACGATCACGGCTCAAGAAGATGCCGAGATCGTTCTGGTGGACTCGGAGTAACGCGCCCGCGGATCGACCGTCACCCCAGCGAACGCTGGGGTTTCCCGGTTCGGGCCGCGGCCTTCGCCTCGCAAAGACCCCAGCGTTCGCTGGGGTGACGAATTTCTACAGGAGACTGAAGATGACCAAGGTTCTCGTGCTTTATTACTCGTCCTACGGCCATATCGAAGCGATGGCCGATGCCGTTGCCGAAGGTGCACGCGCCGGTGGTGCCGAGGTCGACATCCGCCGCGTCGCGGAAACCGCACCGCAGTCGGTGGTCGAGGCCGCGCACTTCAAGACCGATACCGCGCACGCCGAGATCGAAGGCCCCGATGCGCTCGTCAATTATGACGCGATTATCGTCGGTGCGCCGACCCGGTTCGGCCGGATGCCTGCCCAAATGGCGCAGTTCTGGGACACGACGGGTGGCCAGTGGTTCTCGGGCGCGCTGATCGGCAAGGTCGGCGGCGCGTTCACCTCGACCGCGAGCCAGCATGGCGGGCAGGAGACGACGCTGTTCTCGATCCTGACCAATCTGCTGCACCACGGCATGACGATCGTCGGGCTCGACTATGGTTTCCAGGCGCAGATGGGCGTCGATGTGGTCAAGGGCGGCTCGCCCTATGGCGCGACGACGATCTCGGACGGCGACGGCAGCCGCATGCCGAGCACCGAGGAACTGGATGGTGCCCGCTACCAGGGCAAGCGCACCGCCGAGACCGCGGCCAAGCTGAAGGGCTGATCCGGGAAAGGATGGCCGGGGATCGACGCGTCGACGTCGTTCCCCGGCCATTTTTTGTGTCCGCAGTGTGGCATGCGGTGGTCGTCGCACCAGGCGAACTCGCCTCGCGGTTGCAGACCGATGGCGTCGTTGCCGCTTCAGCCCGCAGTCATGTCCTGGGCACCATGGGTGGTCTCGTAAAAGGATCGACCCACCCGCATGATTTTTGCACCGTTACGGATCTGGCAGGCGTGCGTGATCGCCGCTTCACTCCTGACTGCCGCGCCGACACAGGCGGCGGCGCGTTCGCGGGTCTCGGAAATTGTCGTCGATGGTTCGACCGGCGCGGTTCTGTTTTCGCAGGCGCCAAACGCCGCGCGCCGGCCAGCATCGCTGACCAAATTGATGACGCTGTATCTTGCTTTCGAAGCGCTGGCGGACGGTCGGTTGCGGTCGAGCGATCGCGTGCCGATCTCTCGCCGGGCAGCGCGGCAACCGGCTTCGCATCTCGGGATCGCTGCCGGCAAGTCGATTACGGTCACGACCGCGCTGGACGCGATTGCGGCCGTCTCCTCCAACGACCTTGCGGTGGCGATGGCGGAAAAGCTTGCGGGTAGCGAACCCAGATTTGCCAAGCTGATGACAGCGAAGGCACGGCAACTCGGTTTGCGCGACACGCGCTTTGCCAATGCCACCGGACTGACGAATGCAGGAAACGTGACGACGGCAAGCGACATGGCAAAGCTGTCGCTGGCCATCCTCAAACGCTATCCCCGCCAATATGCACGCTTCGGTACGCGCGTCATCCGCTGGCAGTCCCGTCGGATCGTCAATCACAACCATCTGCTTGGCAAGGTCAGAGGCGTGGACGGTATCAAGACGGGCTACACCGCCGACGCCGGCTATAATCTCGTGGCGTCGGCCAGGCGTGGCGGCCGCCGTATCGTCGTCGTCGTGCTGAACGAGCGAAGCGTGTCCGCGCGTGATGCGCGGGTCGCCAACCTCGTCGAGCTTGGTTTTGCCCCGGTTCGCGCGAAGGGGCGCAGGCCAAGACAACAGCCGTGAAGCGACTGTCGCCCACGGGATCACCGTAGCAGCGCCACCCCGTACGGCGCGAGATCGAGCCGATCTTTATTGGCCTTGCCGGTCAGAATATCGTGCTTTTCGCCGGTCAGCGCGACGCGCGCGGGCGCGGTGGTGGTGTTGACGTAGAGCGTGCGTCCTTCGACGACCCTGGCGACCACGCCCGGCGGGGTGACGGGGCCGCGCTCTATCCCGAGTTCGGCGTAGAGCGATCGGAACAGCGGATCGAGAAACGCTGCTTGCGCGGCGGTGGCGAGATAGATCGCCCGGCCCTTGCCGAAGCGGTTGATCGTGATCGCGGGGCTCGGCTTGGGCGTATTGGTGAACATCGCCAGCGGCTTGGCCGTGCTGGGTTGGAGCACCTCGTAATAGGGATCGGTGCCAGTCTGCTCCTTGCCCTCGAACATGACCTTCAGCGGTTGCTCGGCACGGTAGAATTCGTTCGTCCGTAGGCCGAACACATCGGTCAGTCGGCCCGGCAGCGGCGTTTCGAACCATTTGCCCGTCTCGTCGACCTTGGCGGAATAGCCCGTCATGACCACCGTTCCGCCGTTCGCAACGTAGCGCCGCACGGCGTCAGCGGTTTCCTTGTCCATCATGTACGCGCTGGGCAGGACCACGAGCTTATAGCGATCGATCGCGTCATGGCCGATGTCGATCACCGCGGCATCGATATTGTCGACAAACAACGGCTCGAGCGCGGCCTTGGCCTGATCGGGATAGCTGGTCTTGAAATATTCCTGCATCGTGTTGGGCCCCGGCGGGGGCGAGGTCAGCCAGTTGGTCTGGAACGAATAGCCGATCGCCACCTCGGGCTTGCGGTAGCGGGGAAAGCCCATCGTCTTCAGCTTGGCGAATTCGCTGGCGATCTGGCCGAACTCGCCGACCTTCCACGACGGACGACCGTCATGGTCGACCAGTCCGAACAATCCCTGCTCTTCGCCGCCGCTATGCGAATTGAACGTCCAGGCGAGAAAGGTCTGCGCATAATAGATGAGCCCGAAATAGGCCCACATGCGCGACCGGCCTGGCGTGCCGTAATAGCCGCCACCGCCTGCGGTGAACTCGTTCAGCCACATCGGCGTATCGTGCCCAGCGTGGTTTCGCGAAACGTCGAGCGCCGCGCCGAGCGGCTCGCCCGGATAGAAGCCCTGTCCGCCATAGGTCGAGACCTTGTCCCACGACCGGAGGTAGTCGAAGCCCTTGGTCCCGGCATCGGGCCAGAAGTTGGAAGCGGCCGGCAGGTTCGGCGCGTATTGCTTGCGCAGCGTTTCCAGGTCGGTGAGCGCGCCGATCGTGTCGTCGGACCAGAAGCGGCGGAGATCGAGATTGCGCTCGTTCGGGCCGGGGCCGTTGCCATAGGGCAGGTCGACCTCGTCCCAGCTGTTGATCTGCCGCGACCAGCGCTGCGTCGCCCAGGCGGTGTTGAGCGCGGCGATCGTGCCGTATTTCTTCTGCAGCCAGCCGACGAAGCGTAGCCGGTCGGCGGGCGAATACGACATCTGGCCGTTGCCGATCTCGTTGGTGTAGCCGACCGCGATCACCGCGGGGTTATGGGCATAGCGCTTGAGCATCTGTTCGGCGAGGCGGCGTACGAGGCGGCGATACTCGGGATCGCTGATATTGTCCCAATAGCGCGTCGCGGCATTGCGGCGGACGCCGTCCTGCGTGACGAGATCGACACCGGGATAATGCTTGTGCAGCCAGGTCGGGGCGGGCTGGCCGGGAATGTCGAGCAGGACCTTGATCCCGGCGGCGTGCATCTGGGCGAGGATAGTGTCGAACCATTCGAAGGTGAAATGCCCTTCCTCGGGCTCGAACGAATCCCAGGACAGGTCACCCATCCGGACCATGGTGAAACCGGCTGCCTTCATGATCGCGATGTCCTGGCGGATCTGCGCAGGCGAACGGTCGATCGGCTGATAGCAGGCGCCGACGAACAGGTCGCCGCGACCCGGCCAATCGGCATGCCCGGCCGCGCTTTGCGCCTGTGCCGACACGATGCCGGCGAGCGGCACCGACAGCGTCGCGGCCGCGAGCAGCGCAACGCGCAGGGTGCGGATCAATGGGTTTTTCAAAGGGCCTCTCCAAGCTCGTGGTCGGTCGCCGCGTACGGTTCGTCCGTGCGGTCTGTAATGGTCGTCACGCGAAATCGATCGCGAACGCGCTCGCGTGGCGGGTCGGCAGAACCGCGGGCAGGTCGATGACCAGCGCCTGTCCGGTCTGGCGGAACGCGAGACTGCCGGGTCGGCCGAGCACGCGTACCGCGCGGACCCGGCGTCGTTCGTGCGGATTGGGGTTCGCGAGCGACGTGATCACGGTTTGTCCTTGAGGCGCGCCGAGCGTGATCGCGTACAGCGTCCCGCCCTTCGTCGTGAAACGGATGTCCCGGGGCGTGTAGCTGGTCTTTTCCGCAAACGCGCCGGCGGCGGCGGTGGTGGGACCCTCGCCATAGATCCTCCATGGGCGCGTGCCGTGGATCGCGTCGCCATTGGCCGCCATCCAGGGGGCCAGATCGGCCAGCAACCGGTCGGATTCCGGGGGCAGGCTGCCGTCGGCGTGCATCACGACGTTCAGAAGGAGGTTGCCGTTCTTGCTGACGACATCGGCGAGCATCGCGATGACCTCGTCGGCGGTCTTGTAGGCGTCGGTCCGGTTGAAGAACCAGTCGCCGTTCGAGGTGTCGGTCTGCCACGGCTTCGGGTTGATGCCCTTGAGGACGCCCCGCTCGACGTCCTGCACGGCCCAGTTCGTGTTGAACGCGCCCGAGCCCGAATCCTTGCAATTATAGACCGCCTCCAGTTTTCCGGTGCGTGCGACGCTGCTGTTGTAGAAATGCGCGACGAGCGAGCGCCCGACATCGCCGAACGGCAGGCCGCCGTCCGAATAGAGAAGGTCGGGCTGGTAGGTGTCGATCAGGTCGCGGATCCGGTCGAACCACATCGCGTGATATTTCGGGTTGGTCGTGTACCAACTGGCGGGCGTGTTGATGAAGGGTTCGGTGCGGTTGCTGTGGTAGAGATCGGCGTAGCGCGGATCGGCGCCGTCATAGGCGAGGCCGAGCTTGGGCCAGAACTGATCATAGAGGTGGTTGGGATACCACCAGCAATAGCTTGCGCCGAGATGCTCGGACACGCCGAAGCGAAGGCCGTGCCGGGTGGCGGCAGCCTTCCACGCGCCGACAATGTCGCGCTTCGGCCCCATGTCAACGGCGTTCCAGCGGTGATGCTTCGACCGCCAAAGGTCGAAATTATCGTGATGCACGCCCATCGAGACGAGGTAACGCGCGCCCGCGGCGGCATAGCGTGACGCCAGCGCATCAGGATCGAACCTCTCCGCGCGCCACAGCGGGATGATGTCCTTGTAGCCGACCTTGGACGGATGGCCGTAGGTCTTTACGTGGTGATCATAATGCGGGTGACCGGGCACGTACATGAAGCGCGCATACCAGTCGCCCTGACCCGGCACCGCCTGCGGACCCCAGTGCGCCCAGATGCCGAACTTGGCGTCGTGGAACCAGTCCGGTGCCCGGTATCCCGAGAGCGATTGCGCGGAGGCGTCGAACCGGCCGGGCGCGATGGCGCGATCGGGGAGGGCGGGGGCGCTGGCCGGTGCCCGCGCGGCTGCTCGCGCGGACCGATCCAGGCCGAACGCCGCGGCCAATGATGCTCCCAGTACCTCGCGTTTGCTGAACGTCACCACGCATCCTTCCGACGAATTCGGCTGGTCGTCGCTACAGGGAGCAGGCGCCGCCGATCTTATCCGGCAGAAAAATGTCGAATAAGTCCTACAATTGCAAGTGCCGTGAGGACGGTATCGACAGCGTTGCGTTAGATCGGTTAGCGATCCCATTCAGATGCTACTGGTAAGCGCCAATGAGCGAAGGCCGGGCCGAGCCAGAGCAGCAGGTAGCGCTAATATGCGACATTTTTACTAACATAGGTGAGAAATTGTCGGTGCAGCGCAATTTAGCATATAAATCGGCTTTTTCATTCGCTAGGCGCCGCGGACGATATTTGGCGGCAGGCGGTCCCGATATCCGAACAATGAACGCGGGCGGTTCGTCAGGACCAGACCCGCCGAGGAGAGTGTGATGAAGCGTTCCACAATTCGCATTGGCAGCGTCCAGAGTCTCAGCACGACAGTGTCGCTGCTGGCGCTCATGATGGTCGGCTCGGTAGCGCAGGCGCAGGTCGCGACCCCACAGGGTAGCGCGACGCCCGCACCGGTCGCCGACGCTCAGCAGACCAGCGGCACCGCCGCCCCGAGCGCGGATGGGGGGCAGGTGGTCGACGCCGCGCCCGGCGCAACCTCCACCGCAGACGTGCCCGACGACATCGTCGTTACCGGCGTCCGTGCGAGCCTGCAGTCCGCCCAGAACATCAAGCGCAATTCGGCGCAGATCGTCGACTCGATCGTCGCCGAAGACATCGGCAAATTGCCCGATCGCAACATCGCCGAAGCGTTGCAGCGCATCTCGGGCATCCAGATCCAGCGCAACTTCGGCGAAGGCAGCGCGGTCGCGATCCGCGGCCTGACCCAGGTCCGCACCGAGCTGAACGGTCGCGACATCTTCACCGCAAGCGGTTCGAGCAATTCGCTGAGCCTGGAAGACGTGCCCTCCGAACTGCTCGCCGGCATCGACGTGTACAAGAACCCGTCGGCGGACCTGATCGAGGACCAGCTGAGCGGTACGATCAACTTCCGCACGCGCAAGCCGTTCGATTTCGATGGCTTCAAGATCTCGGGCTCGGCCACGAACACCTATTACGACCTGATCAAGAAGAGCCAGCCGGCCGCGTCCCTGCTCGTCAGCGATCGCTGGAACACCGGCATCGGCGAGATCGGCATCCTCGCAAGCGCGTCGTATCAGAAGACCAATTTCCGCCAGGACACGATCTCGACCGAGCCATTCTACACGCTCGACGAAAGCCGCAACGCCGACGGATCGTTCGTCAGCCCGTCCGACGCTGCCACCGCAGCATTGCTCGGGCGTACCGGCCAGACCACCACGCTGCCCCACGGCACCGGCATCGGTGAAGTGTTCGGCGATCGTCGCCGTCTCGGCATCGACGTGTCACTCCAGTGGCGCCCGACGGACACGCTCGAGTTCACCGGCGAACTGTTCCGCAACGATTACAAGCTGCGGTCCTATGGCTATAGCTATTTCGCGTATACCAGTGGCGCATCGATCACGCCGCTGGCCGGCGCGCCGTTCACCTATGCACCGAACGGCGATTTCCAGAGCGGTACGTTCACCGACGTGCCGATCGGCAACAACACGTCGCTCGGTTCGCGCCATTCGGTCACGACCGACTATTCGCTCAACGGCAAGTGGAAGCCGACCGCCAACCTGACGATCACCGGCGATCTCCAATATGTCGACTCGAAGACGGACAACCTGAACTCGATCGTCGGGCTGAGCGGCGTCGCGACGACGCTGACGCAGGACATTTCGGGCGACATCCCCGCGTTCCAGATCACGTCCGCCAATGGGCTTGCGAACCCCGCGACCTACAGCAAGGGCTTCTACCTCGACAATCTCAACAACTCGAAGGGTACCGACAAGGTCGGCCGCCTCGACGGCGAATATCGTTTCGACGGTGGGATCCTGAGTTCGATCAAGGCCGGCTTCCGCTTCGCGGATCGCCGCAACAAGACCAACGATACCGGGTATCGCTATACCGGCCTGACCGGTGCGGCGGACAACCTCCGCTATGTCGACCTCGGCGGCTTTTTCCGCGGGCAGGCCGATCTGTTCGGCGACATCCAGGCGTTCTCGCTGCCGACCCTCCTCGACTATGACGCCACGCGGGCGGCGCTCGGCGTCACGACGACGCCGGGCTATGTACCGAGCGGCACCAACACGCAGGCGCAGAAGACCTATACCGGCTATGCCGCGGCGTTCTTCAAGGCGGACGACCTGCCGGTGCCGATCGACGGCAACCTTGGCGTCCGCGTCGTCCAGAGCAAGGTCGCGGTATCGGGATTCTATCAGCAGGTAGACCTGATCACCGCGCCCGACGGCACCCAGTCGACGGCAACCCCGACGTTCACGGAGGTCAACGAGGCGACCAAGTACACGTCGGTTCTGCCGAGCCTCAATGTGCGCGGGCGCCTGACCGATCGTCTCCAGTTGCGCTTTGCAGCGTCGAAGAACATCTCGCGGCCGAATTTCAATCAGCTCAACCCGAGCCTGACGATCACCGAGCCCGGCACCGCGCAGATCGACCAGCAGCACGTGACGTCGACCGGCAATCCGTATCTGAAGCCGATGAAGTCGACCAATTTCGACGCTTCGCTCGAATGGTATTTCGCCAAGAGCGGCTCGCTGACGGTCGCTGGATTCTACAAGAATATCTCGAACTACATCCAGACGGTCATCACGCCGCGCGACGTCACCTTCACCGATGGCGTCACCGCGACCTACGACGTCACCACCTACAGCAACGCCGCCAAGGCCAAGGTGAAGGGTGCGGAAGTCGCGTATCAGCAGTTCTTCGACTTCCTGCCGGGGCCGCTCGCCGGGCTCGGCGTCCAGGCGAACTTCACCTATGTCGACTCCGAGGCGCCAAGCCCGGCCAGCGACGGTCCGGTGACGCAATTGTCGCTCGAAGGGCTGTCGAAGTACAACTACAACCTGATCGGCATCTACGAGCGCGGGCTGATCTCTGCACGTGTCGCCTATAATTGGCGGAGCAAGTTCCTGGTCACGACGTCGGCGAACGGTACGGGCAATCTGCCGCAGTTCCAGAAGCCGTCGGGCCAGCTCGATGCGTCGATCACCGCCAACATAACGCCGCGTCTCTCGCTCACGCTGAACGGCACCAACCTGACCAACACGGTGCGGTCGACGTTTTACGGCATCACCACCCGGCCGCGCGATTCGATCATGAGCGACCGTCAGATCAGCGGCGTCGCGCGCATCACCTTCTGATCCGGCGGGACAGAACCTAGGGAGCGCGTCTCCGGGCCGGGTTGGCATATCCGGCCCGGAGACATGAAAGCTATGATGGCTTTCCGCGGAGAATGGCCGACAAGGTTACGACCGACCCGCCGGTTCTGCGCGCCGGCCGGAAGAGGCCCGGCGGATCAATGTCGGTGGGTAGAGGTCGGTCTATAGACGGGGTTAAGCCAAAGCCCGCTTCGGAGAGGCAAGCATGAAGCAGAACCAGCCGACAACCCGGATCAGCCGCCGGCTGTTTCTGGCGAATAGTGCGGCCGTGGGCGCGGTGTTCGCGCCAGCGCAGGTCGTACGCGGCGCGGTGTCGCGTTCTGAAAAGCCAGGAGCCGGTGCGCTGCCGATGCCGGCGACGCGCAATGTCCTGCCGCTGCGGGCTCCGGTCGAGGACCCCGGCCGGTTGCTGCTCGACCGCGGTTGGCGGTTTCACCTCGGTGACATTGCGATGCCGGAAATTCGTGGTCATGGCTGGTCCTACAACAGTGCGAAGGCGGGGCAGGCTCAGGGTGCCGCGGCCATGCAGTATGACGATTCGGATTGGCCCGAGGTCGAACTGCCGCACGACTGGGCGATGGCGATGCCGATTGAGGAAAGCGCCAACGTCTCGCAAGGCTATCGCCGGCGTGGTTTCGGCTGGTACCGCCGTACGCTGCGGCTCGATTTGCAGGACCGTGGTCGCTACCTCGAGATCCAGTTCGGCGGGATCGCGACCAACGCGACGATCTGGTTCAACGGATCGGTCGTCGCGCATAATTGGAGCGGGTACACGTCGGTGTACGTCGATATCACCGATCTTGCCCGCTACGGCGACGACTTGAACACGATCGCCGTGCGCGTCGACGCGCAGTCGATGGAGGGCTGGTGGTACGAGGGCGCGGGACTGTACCGGCACGTCTGGCTGGTAAAGCGCGATGCCACTTATATCGCCACCGATGGCATCCACGCCGATCCGCGCCGCGCCGCCGATGGCGCGTGGTCCGTCCCGGTAACCGCCACGCTCGGCAATATCGGCAAGGAATCGGCAGCCGTCACGGTCGAGGCGACGCTGATCGATCCAGACGGCCGCGTGGTCGCGACCCGCACCGCTGAGGGGAGGCTGCCGTCGCTCGAGTCGGCGAACGTGGCGCTCACCCTGCCCGTCGCGACTCCCAGGCTGTGGTCGGTCGAGACGCCGACGCTCTATACGCTGCGGACCCGGTTGATCCGGGCCGGGCATATGGTCGACGAGCGTACGCTCAGGATCGGCTTCCGGACGGTGCGTTTCGATGCCAAAACCGGCTTCTACCTCAACGACCGCGCGCTCAAGATCAAGGGGACTTGCAATCATCAGGATCATGCCGGCGTCGGGGTCGCGGTGCCCGATGCGCTGTGGGAATGGCGGCTCAGTCGTCTGAAGGATCTGGGCTGCAACGCGATCCGGTTTTCCCACAATGCGATCGCGACCGAAGTGCTCGACGCCTGCGACCGGATGGGCTTCCTGGTGATGAGCGAGAACCGCAACTTCAACACCAGTCCCGATTATGTCGCGCAGCTGCAATGGCTGGTGCGGCGCGATCGCAACCGCCCGAGCGTGATCATGTGGTCGGTCTTCAACGAAGAGCCGATGCAGGGGACGCCTGCCGGCTACGAGATGGTCCGTCGCATGTCGCGGACCGTCAAGGCGCTGGACGACAGTCGCCCGGTGACCGCGGCGATGAACAGCGGGATGTTCGCGCCCGTCAACGTCAGTCAGGCGGTCGACCTGGTCGGCTTCAATTACCAGCGCGACCAGTATGACCGGTTCCACGCCGCCAACCCGACGCTGCCGATGATCAGCTCGGAGGATACGTCGAGCTTCATGACGCGTGGGGCGTGGAAGACCGATCGTGCCCAGCATGTCATGGCGTCCTACGACGAAGAGCCTGCCGACTGGGGCAGTACGCACCGTGCCAGCTGGAAATCGATCGCCGAGAGGCCCTTCGTCGGCGGCACGTTCGTGTGGACCGGGTTCGATTACCACGGCGAACCATCGCCGTTCGAATGGCCGTCGGTGAGCAGCTATTTCGGGATCATGGACCTGTGCGGGTTCCCGAAGATGGCGTATTATCTGCACCGCGCGCAATGGATCGACGAGACGCCGTTGCTCGACCTGATGCCGCACTGGAACTGGCCGGGGCGCGAGGGGCAGCCGGTTAAGGTCATGGCGCTGACCAACGTCGACACGGTGCGGTTGGTGTTGAACGGCGAGACGATCGGCGAACGGTCGGTCGACCGCTATACGATGCCCGAGTGGCAGGTTCCCTATGCGCCCGGGCGGCTGGAAGCGATCGGATATCGTGGCGCGCGCGAGGTCGTCCGCAGCGTCGTCGAGACGACCGGGGCGCCGGTTGCGCTTCGGATCACGCCCGATCGTCGGACGATGGCGGCCGACGGTGAGGATGTTCAGCCCTTCACGATCGATGCGGTCGACGCACGCGGCCGCCATGTGCCGACGGCGAATCTCGCGGTGACCTTCGCTGTCAGCGGCGGCGCGATCATCGGTCTCGGCAATGGCGATCCGATTAGCCATGAGCCCGAACAGGGCAATGCGCGGCGTCTCTTCAACGGCCTGGCGCAGGTCATCGTTCGTGCCGGGCGCGGCGGCGCGGGACCGTTGGCGCTTACCGCGACGGCGACCGGCCTGCGCGGTGCGACCGGCACGGTCCGCCTGCTCGCCACGCCACCGCGGCCGCAGGTGGCGATCACGCCTGCCACGCTGATGCTCCAGGACTGGCGGCAGTCGCCCGCGTTCGCGACCCGGCCGTCGCCCGACATCGTGCTCGCGGACAACGACATGAACAGCTGGTTGTTCGTGCGCGCGGGCGAGATCCAGCCGGCGCAGGGCATAGGCGCCTGGAGCGTGCTGCGCGCAAAGGTCACGCCGCGTCGCCCGGTGCGCGAGCACGGCGGGCGGCTGGTGTTCAAGGACATCGTCGGTCGCGGCGAAATCTGGATCGACGGCAAGCGCGCCGGGACCAAGGCCGGGTTCGCGGCGGCGACGCTCACGGTTCCGATTCCCGCCGGTGAGGGCGAACGCATCGTATCCGTCCTGCTGGAGAGCGACGGCGTGCAACCGTCGGGGTTGGCGGGCATCGTGTTCGTCGAGGAATAATCCTGTCTGCGCGCGCCAACCAAGCCGGGTGGGCATGGTTGGCGGTGACGCGTACTGGGGGAGTCGCCCGAGCGGCGCTGTCTATGTGGCTGGCCCCGGCGGCGGGGCAGCGACTTCCTCAGTCCCTGACCTTTTAAAACCTTACCCCCGCGCGGGCGCCGAAGGTGCGGGGTGGGCGCAGCGATCCGGCATAGTAACTGGCGAACGGCACTGGCGAGGAAAGCGCAAGCACGGTCTTGTCGAACGCGTTGTTGACGAAGACGCCGATCGTGTAGCGGCTGGCGGGTGCGGTGTAGGTGAGCTGCGCGTCCGCGGTCCAATAGGCGTCCTGATATTCGACCGTGGTGAATTCGAGGCCGGTCAGCGTCGTGCTCTGGTAATGCGCGCGCACGTTTGCGACGACCTTGCCGTCGTTGCCGAGGCGAACCGTCTGCTGCGCGCCCAGATTGACCGTCCATTTCGGCGCGTTCGGCGGGCGTCGTCCCGAGCAGTCGATCACATAGGTCGCGCCGGGCGTGCCCTGGTTGGCGCAGGCGGTGCCGTTGCCGAGCCCGCCATTGTTGTTGGGCGCGCTGTAGACGAACGAGTCATAGCGCGCGTCGAGATATTGCGCGTCGGCGGTCAGCTGCGTGGTCGGCGTCGCCAGCACGCGCACCTCCGCCTCGCCGCCCTTGAACGTCGCCTGCCCGACATTCTCGGTCGCGAGGATCTGGCTACCGGAGGAATCGGCGACGACATGGCTGATCTGCTGGTCGTGATAGCGCCAGTAGAACGCCTCGAGATTGAGCTGGACGCGGTTGTCGAAGAAGCGGTTCTTCGAGCCCAGCGTCCACGCGCCGATCCGTTCGGGCCTGAACACGCCGCGATCGACCGTCTGGAAGAAGCCGCCCGATTTGAAGCCGGTCTCGTAGCTTGCATAAAGCAGGTTGCGGTCGGTGACGTCCCAGTCGGCGCCGGCGCGATAGGTCACGCGGTCGAACGACGCGCGCTTGGCGGCGTTGCCGATGTAGCTGCCGACCGAGACCTGGGTAATCGTGCCGTCGATCGTCGGGTTGAAGTTCGCGGCGGGGACGAACGACGGGATCGTGGTCGACACCGCGATCGGCTGTGCGGTCGGGCACCCGGGGACATAGGTCGGGAAGTAGGTGCTGGGGCGGGTGCACAGCCGGAGCGCGGCGGTGGTGAAGCCGTCGAGCGTCTTGTCCTCGGTGGTGTAGCGTCCGCCGACCGACAGCCGGAACGATGGCACGATCGCGTAGGTCAGCCGGGTGAAGGCGGCCATGCTGCGGGTCGTCTGGTCGGCGACGTTGGCGTTCACGCTGGCCTGCTGGTTGATGTAGCTGCCGGGGACGTGGTTGGTCTCGTCATAATAGAACAGCCCGGCAATGTAGCGCAGCGGATGCGTTTCGTCGGACGCGACGCGGGCCTCGACGCTGGTCTGCTTGTCCTTCTCGCGCTGGCGCAGATAGAAGCCGGGCGAGTAGGAGAGGTAGTCGAGGCTGCCTTCGCGGTAAGCCGGGATGACGGTGATCGTACCCGCCGGTGTGTCCAGTTCGATCGTCGAGGAGACGCCCCAGAATTCGTTGTTCAGGAACTGCGGCGTGGTCTGGGCGACGTTGTTGCGGCCGAGGACCGCGTTGTGCTGTTGGCTGACGAACGCCTTGCCCGCGTCCGAGAAGAAGCCCGGGCGGTCGTCGATATCGAGGCCGAGCGGCGTGCCGCCGGTGCCTTTGCCGCGCTGGCGGAAGTAATCCGCGGCGATGTTGATCGACAGTGTGGGTGTGGGTTTCAGCCGCAGAGAGACGCGGCCGCCGCCGTCCTTCTGGTTGTCCGTGCCGTCGTCCATATAGCCGTCGTGGCGCACGTAGATGCCGGCCGCGCGTAGGGCGGCGTTCTCGCCGAGAGGGATGTTGACCGCGCCGTCGACACGCAGCGCGTTGTAATTGCCGTATTCGACATTGCCCTCGGCGCTGGTTTCGCCGAACTCGGGACGCTTGGGGATGACGTTGATCGCGCCGCCTGTCGCGTTGCGGCCGTACAACGTGCCCTGCGGTCCCTTGACCACCTCGACGCGCTCGAGATCGTAGAAGAAGCCGGTCGTCGAACTCGGACGGCCGACATAGACCCCGTTGAAGTTGAACGCGACCGCCGAGTCCGACAGCGCGTTACCGTTGAAGTTGCCAACCCCGCGCAGATAGAACAACGCATAGGGTCCCGCGGCTGGTGCGACCTGAAGCGATGGCACGACCGAGGTAAGTTCGGTCGGCCGGGTAATACCCGCGCTGGACAGCGTATCGCCCGAGACGGCGGTGATCGCGACCGCGGCGCGCTGGAGACTTTCCGAGCGGCGCTGCGCGGTGACGACGATATCCTGCAAGCCGGATTCTTCCGGTGCTGCAGTGGTGTCGCTTTGCGCCGACGTGACCGCTGTGGTTTCGGATGGGGGCGCAACTTGCGCGTGTGCAGTGGCTGCAGTGCCAAGCAGGGCGCAACGCAACATCCAGCGTGCCGTCTTCATGCTCTCTCTCCTGTTGGGCCATTCTTTCGATGGCTCGAGACTTGAGATAGCGCGGCGATTATCATTAAGATAATTGCTTATAATGATCGGTAACGATTAATTATATGGATTGCCGGTGACGTTGCTGTCTGGCGCATCGGCACACCATTTGCCGCTCGATCACCTAATCTTCAGAGTACCGCATGAACACAGTAGTTTAGCGGCCGTCACGCGCGGTGGAAAGGCCAGGGTGCCGCGGCGTTCGGTGAACAGCCATTGGCCATCTTCAAAGACGAAGGCATCGTGAAAGTCGCCGACCAGAACCTGCGTGTCGAGATAGAGCACGACATAGCTGTGCGCAGTGGCCCGATCGTCGGCGGTGCGCGTCACGAGCGTGTTGGCCATGACGTGGCGCGTGGTGCGCTTAGGGCGATCGCGGAAGAAAATGCGGATCGCTTCGCGGCCGATCACCGGCGCGTCGGGCTCGGTCGGTCGGGCGAAGCGGCCGTCGACGGTGAACAGCGCCGCGATCCCGTCATGATCATGCGCGTCGTTCAGCATCGCAAACCGGCGGATCTGCTGTTCGATCGCACAAGCGTCGTCATGCATCGGCTGCGTCCTTCGGAAATACGGGCTCGCGCATCCATGCCTCAAGCGCTGCTGTGACCTCCGCCGGCGACTCCATCGGTGCCATATGGCCGCTGTCGGGGAAGACGGCGTAACGCGCGTGGGGAATGGCCTGCGCGATCGCGGCGTGTTGTTCGGGCGGGCTCCAGCGATCCTTGGCGCCGACGCCGACCAGCACCGGGCAGGCGATCGCCGTCAGCCCCGGTGCCGCATCGGGCCGGCCGAGCAACGCGGCGATCTGGCTGCGGTGGATGGCGGGCGACATGCGCTCGACCATCGCATACAGCGCCCCCCGCAAATCCGGATCGCGATCGAGCGCACCGTCGCGGACCATCGGTGGCAACCACCGATCGGCGAGCGCGCGCATGCCGAGGGTCGCGCTGATATCGAGCAGGACCTGACGCTTGGCCGCCTCGTCCGGCGCGACGGGATGCACGCCGGTATCGAACAGCGCAAGCCGATCGACGCGGTCGGGTGCACGCGCGATCAGGCGGAGCGCGACCCGCGCGCCCATCGAATGCCCTGCGATCGAAAAGTGCGGTGGCGCATCGGCGAGGAACAGATCGACCATCGCGTCGATAGAACTCGCCTCGGTCAGGTTAGGGACGCGGACGTCGTAGCACTGACCGAGTGCGGCGATCTGATGCCCCCAGACGGTGGCATCGCAGAGCAGGCCGGGCACGAGAAATACTGTCTCACGACCTTGCGATACTGCGACGTCCGGCACGCTATTGGTCACGAGGCCATCGCGAAGGCACCGTCGCCGCGCCAGGCCGGGTCGATCGTCACGCTGGTCCCGGCGATCCGCGACACGCACGCGCATAGCCGTTTGCCGTCGCGGTGCTGGCGGTCGGACAGGAAGACGTCGCGGTGGTCGATCTCGCCATCGACGTCGAGCACGTCGATCGCGCACAGCCCGCATTCGCCGCGTCGGCATTCGAACACGACTTCGACGCCGGCCTGTTCCAGTGCATCGAGCATCGACTGGTTTGCCGCCACCGCCACCTCGACCCCAAGCCGCGGCACCTTGACCGTGAAGGGCTGCGCTTGAAACCGGCCGCTTGAGCCGAACGTCTCGTAGCGTAGCCGCGTCGGCACGCGGCCAGCCGCCTGCCAAGCCACCCGCACTGCCTCCATCAGGCCGAGTGGGCCGCACATATAGAGTTGTGCATCTGCGCCCAGCGCGGCGATCTCGGCGGTGATATCGATCTGCTCGCCGCGGTCGGCGTCGACGCAGTGAAGGCGTTCGCCCAGCATCGTTTCGAGCTCTTCGCGATAGGCGAACTCGTCCGCGCTGCGGGCCCCGTAGACGAGCCTGACGCGGTCGCCGCGCCCGGCGAGGACCGCGGCGATCGTCATCATCGGCGTGATGCCGACGCCGCCGGCGATCAGCAAATACTCGGGCGCGCCGAGCGTCAGCGGAAAATCGCAATGCGGCCCGGCGACGCGGATCGTCGCGCCCGGCTGCAACGAGCACATGAACGCCGACCCACCCCGGCTTACCGGCTGGCGCTTGACCGCGATCCGCAGCCGGTCGCCGTCCTGCGCCACCACCGAATACGAACGGAAATCCTCGCGCCCGTCGACGTCGATCGCGATGCGGAGATGCGAGCCGGCCGGGCAGGGGCGGCGCCTCTCCATCCGCCCCTCGAACCGCAACGTCAGTTCGCGGATCGTCGGGCTGAGATCGCGCGTGCCGACGAGTTCGGCGGGTTGCCACTCGCTATCGTCGATGATCGACAGCGGGGCCTGCATAACGGCTAGACCGGTCATTCGGCGGCCAATGCCGGCGTGAAGGCCGTTTCAGCGGCGATCATCCGGTCGATCGCGCGGCGAGCCCACATCGATCCTGCGTCGATGTTGAGGTTGTAGAACGCATAGCCGGGGTGCTCGTCGATGGCGCGCTGCTGCGCCTCGATCACGAGTTCGTCCTCGGCCATGATCCCGCCGCCAGCCGCCAGTACGCGGCGCGTCTGGCCCTGATCGTTCAACCGGTAATTGCGCATGTGCGCCCAGAAATAATAGCAGGTCTTGCCGGTCGATGGCGTCGGCAGGTGGATCACGCGCATGTCGACGCCCTGGCTGCGATCACCGTCCGCGGCACCGGAGCCGGCGGGCGCGACGCCGACCTCGAGATAGATCGTCGCGGGCGCGAGGAAGTTGATGATCTGCCACCGGTCCGCCGGCGCGTCGCTGCCGAGCTGTCCGGCCCAGAAGGGCGGGGGCGGCTGGTCGAGCACCCAGCGTTCGACCCGTGCGGTCCGCTCGCCGTGATACGCCTCGAACGGGGCCTCCGCGAGCGCTGCGTTGCCGATCGAGCTGCCGTGCACGAACGTCTCGTGCGTCAGGTCCATCAGGTTATCGATCACCAGCCGGTAATCGGCCTTCACCTCGGTCATCGCGCCGTCGCCGGCCCAAGCGGGATCGTCGAGCCACGGCAGCGGCGGGATCGATGCGGGATCGGCGAGCGCGGGATCGCCCGGCCAGACCCAGACGAAGCGGTGCCGTTCGATCACCGGGAACGCGCGGACGCAGGCGGATGGGTTGATCGTCTCCTGCGACGGCATGTGCGTGCAGCGGCCATCCGACCCGAATTTCAGCCCATGATAGCCGCACCGCACGTCGTCGCCGATCAAGCTGCCGATCGACAACGGCACCAACCGATGCCAGCACGCATCCTCCAGCGCGGCGGGTGTGCCGTCGGTCCGGCGGTACAGCACCATCTTCCGGTCGCACACGGTCCGCGCGAGCAGGGTGCGCCCGACCTCGGCATCCCAGGCGGCCGCATACCAGGCGTTGAGCGGGAAGGTCTGTTCAGCGTGCATGGGGCACCATCCGGGTCTGCATGAACGCCTCCAGAGTCTCGCCACGCATGATCGCGTACACTTCGAGATTGGTCGTCTTGACGACGCGCGCCCATTTCTCGAGCACGAAGAAATTGACGCCGTACTGGACGATCCCGAGCCAGTCGCGCGCGCGCACCAGCGCCTTTTCCGCGTCCTTCAGGCCGGCCGCGGTCATCGCCGCCTCCTCGTCGTCCCAGAACGCCTGACGATATTCGGGCCGGATCATGCTCCAGAAGAAGCGATTGAACGCGAGCGTCCGGTTGCATGTGCGCAGGTCGAACACGTACGTCCCGGTCAACGCCTCGATGCCGGCGGTCTGTGGGTTCTGCGTGAACATCGCTCAGGCCGCCTGCTGCGCGGTGGACGCTGACGCGGGGGCATCTGTCGCGGTGGCGGGACGGTTTTCATAGGCGACGACCGTCATCGCCGTGGTGGTCATCAGATAATAGTTGCGATGGACCTCGGTGATCGCGGTATCGAGCGCGCCGCGCATCGCCAGCCACATGATCTGCTCGACGCTTTCCGCGCCGCCCAACCGCACCCAGTCGGCGTGGCGCAGATGCGTCAGCGCCTCGGGATCGTCGCGGAAGGTCTCGAGGAACTCCATGTCCCAGTCGGTATTGTTGAAGCCGGTGCGCTCGCCGTGGATCTGGTGCGACAGCCCGCCGGTGCCGACGACGACGACGCGCAGATCCTCGGGATAGCTCTCTACCGCGCGTTTCACCGCCTGGCCCAGCCGGTAGCAGCGCCGCGCGGTCGGCAGCGGATATTGCAGCACGTTGATCGCGATCGGTACGACCGTGCCCGGCCAGTCGGGATCGTGCGGCCACAGCAACGGCAATGGCGAGGCGATGCCGTGATCGATCGGCTTGTTCTGGAAGAAGGCCATGTCGAACTCGTCGTTGACCAGCGATTCACCGATATGCGCCTGGAAATCGACGTTGCCGCGAATATCGGGGAGGCCGCGCAGACCGGCGCCTTCGTCCGCGATCGGGAAACGCTCGCCAATCCCCAGCGCGAAGGTTGGATACAGATCGAAGAACAACGTCGTCGCATGGTCGTTGTAGAAGAACAGCAGCACATCGGGCTTTTGCTCGGCCAGCCAGGCCGCGATCAGCTTGTAGCCGTCGAACAGCGGCGCCCACACCGGATCCTGCTGGCGGCCCTTGTCATAGGCGACGCCGATGGTCGGGACGTGCGATGTGCCGATGCCGCCGATGATCCGAGCCATGCGCCTGTCCTGTCCGTTATCGCCGCGGGGATGTTGCCGCCGGCTGTTGTTTCCGCCACTTCGTCACGAGGGCGCTTGATGGAGTGAAACTAGGTCTTGGATCCATTGACTGTCAATCTCTATGTTTTTCACGACTTCCAGTCATTCTGTGGATACATTGTGCTGAATTCGCCGCATTGATCAGGGAGACGATCGTGACCCGAGATACCCCCGCACCCGAGCCACTGGTGCTCGTCCGGCTGCGTGAACTGATCCTGCGCGGCGTCCTGAAACCGGGGCAGCGGGTGCTGGAGGTCGAACTCGCCGACCTGCTGAGTCTGTCGCGCACGCCGATCCGGCAGGCGTTGCCGGCGCTGGCGTTGGAGGGCTTGCTCGTCCGGGTCGGCGGACGCGGCTATGCCGTGCGCAGTTTCACCTTCGCAGAGAGCCTGGCCGCGTTGCACCTGCGCGCGGTGCTGGAGGGGCATGCCGCGCGGCTGCTGGTCATGACGGGGCGGGCGGCGCCGGTCGCGGCGGCGTTGATGCCCGTACTGGCGGAGGGCGATGCGTTGCTCGCGGCGGAGCAGGCGCTGACCGCGCTCGAAGACGGCTATGGGCGGATGAATGCGCGGTTCCATGCGACGATCGTCGAGCGCACCGAAGATGCGTTGCTGCAGAGCCTGATCGCGCGGTGCAACGTCGTGCCGTTCACCGCCCCGGGCATGGTCGCGTTCGAGGCGCGCGACGCGGCCGAGGTCGCAGCCCTGCTCGGCTATGCGCATCGCCAGCATCACGCGATCGTCGATGCACTGCGCACCGGTGACGCGACGCGCGCGGAAATGCTGTTCCGGGAGCATGCCACAACGCAGGAAAGCAGCATGAACGGGCCGCCGGAGACGCTGGCCACCCTTTGATGCCTGATCAACCGAACAGGGCGCCGTCGAACAATTTGCGCGCGGTCAGGATCAGGCCGCCAGCGATGACGGCGCCGCTGTCATCGCGGTCGAGCGTGCAGACCGTGCTGCCCGTCGGGTGTTCGATCACGGATCGGCGCGCGGGCGGGCTGGCGAGCGTGGCCACTTCGGCGGCGGGCGATCCGTCGAGCAGGCAGGCGGTGGCGACGGTCACCGCCGCGAAGACGCCGACCGTCGCGTGGCAGCGGTGCGGGATGAACGAGCGGGTCGAGACCGTGCCACCGTGGCGCGGCGGCGCGACCAGGATCATCTTGGGGACGGGTTGCTGCGCGGTATCGGCGATCCGCATCAGCGGCCCGGCCATCAGGCGGATCGCCTCCAGCCGCGCCTTCAGCGCCGTGTCGGCGTCGAGCGCCGCGCGATCCTCGTACCCGGTGATGCCGAACGCGTCCGCGCGCATCACCACGCAGGGCATGCCGTTGTCGATCAAGGTCGCCGCGACACCTTCGATCATGTCGACGACGTGCCCGGTCGGCAACAATGCACCGGTCGTCGACCCGGCGATGTCGCGGAACGAAAGGTCGATCGGCGCGGCGGTGCCCGGCACGCCATCGAGCGCGGTGTCGCCCGCATAGACGACGCGGCCATCGCGAGTCTGGACGGTGGCGATGGCGATCTGGCGGGTATTCTCCATCCAGATCCTCACGCGGGTTTCGCCGTCGCCGGCGGGTATCAGCCCGCGCTCGATCGCGAACGGCGCGACGCCGGCGAGCATGTTGCCGCAGTTCTGGCTGGCGGACACCAGCGGTCGATCGACGAAGACCTGGAGGAACACATACTCGATATCGATGCCGGGCCGCATTGAGCGCCGGACGACCGCCACCTTGGAGGTCAACGGGTCGGCGCCGCCCATGCCGTCGATCTGGCGCGGATCGGGCGAGCCGAACGCGCGCAGGAGAAACGTGTCGCGCGCTGCCTGGTCGGCGGGCAGGTCGTCCGCGAGGAAAAACCCGCCCTTCGACGTGCCGCCGCGCATCCAGATGCACGGTACGCCGCGCATGTCCTCACTCATAGCGCAGCCCGAGCTCCGCGAGCCGGCCGCGCATGTCGTAGATGTCGAGCCCGAGTTCGCCCGCCGCCAGCCGCTTGCGCTTGCCCTCTTCCGCCGCTTCGCGCGCATCGGCCTTGGCGAGAACGTCGACCGCGTCCGCCCGGCGCACGACGCAGACGCCGTCGTCGTCCGCGACGATCACGTCCCCGGCCTCGATCGCCGCGCCCGCGCAAACGATCGGCACGTTGACAGACCCCGGGGTCGCCTTGATCGTCCCTTGCGCGAAGATCGCCTTCGACCAGACCGGAAAGCCCATCGCGGTCAGGTCGCGTATATCGCGCACGCCCGCATCGATGATGAGCCCTCGACAGCCGCGCGCGATCGCCGAGGTCGCCAGCAGGTCGCCGAAATAGCCGTCCTCGCACGGGGAGGTCGGCGCGAGGACGAGGATGCCGCCGGGCTGAAGCTGTTCGATCGCGACGTGGATCATCCAATTGTCGCCGGGCGGTGCGCTGATCGTCACCGCCGAGCCGGCGATCCGCGCGCCGGGATAGATCGGTCGCAACCGGCTGGCGAGCAGGCCGATGCGGCCTTGCGCCTCGTGCACGGTCGCGACGCCGGCACGGCCGAGCCGGTCGACGACTTCGGGGTCGGCGCGCTCGATCCTAGTGATGACTCGGCTGGGCAATGCGGGCTCCTCGCGGTTTGGAACGGCATGCTGCGCGGTGGCCAGCGTCGCCAATCAGAACTGGGCATTGGCGATAAGGTGATGCTAAGTCTGGTACTTGGACCCGTTCGATCTCAACCTGCGGCATCTGCGCGCGCTCGACCTGCTGATCCGGCTCGGCAGCGTCAAGGCGGCGGCCGATGCGATCGGCCTGTCGCAGCCGGCGCTGACGCTGGGGCTCGCCAAGTTGGAGCGGCAATTGGGACGGCGGCTGTTCGATCGCCGGCCAGACGGCATCGCGCCGACCGCCGACGGGCTCAGCATGGCGACGCGCGCGGTGGCGGCGTTCGATCAACTCGGGCGGGGCGCGCGATCGGCGTTCAGGGTGCGCGCGCGAGCCTTCGCCCGGCCCGAGCACCTGATGACGGCGGCGCAGATGCGTGCGTTCCTCGCGGTCGCCAATCATGGCAGTTTCGCCGCCGCCGCTGCCGTGACCGGCCTGTCGCAACCCGCCGTGCATCGCGCGGTCCGCGATCTGGAGGAGATCGGTCAGGCCGCGCTCGCCGTCCGCCGCGGCCGGACGGTCCAGTTGACCACCGCCGGTCGGCACATGGCGCGCGGCGTCCGGCTGGCCGCGGCCGAGATCGCCGCCGGCATCGTCGATCTCGAAGACTATGCGGGCGATGGTTCGGGTGGCGGCTCGGGCAGCGGCACCGGGCGCATAGTCGTCGGATCGATGCCGCTTGCCCGTGCGCGCGTCCTGCCGGCGGCGATCGCTGCGTATCAGCGCGAGCCGCTTCGCACGACCATCACGATCGTCGAAGGCGCGTGGCGCGAACTGGTCGAGCCGCTCACCGACGGCGTGCTCGATCTCATGGTCGGCGCGCTCCGCAGCGAGGTGCCGGCGGGGCTGGAACAACGGCCCCTGTTCGAGGACCGGCTGGTGGTGGTGGCGCGCGCGGGCCATCCGTTGCGCGATACCGCGCCGACGCTCGAGACGCTGCGGCGCTACGCCTGGATCGTCGCGCCGTTCGGGGCGCCGCTGCGCGGTCAATGGGACAGGATGTTCGCGGGCGGGCCGATGCCGGCGGCGCCGATCGAATGCGGTTCGACGCTCGTGATGCGCGGCGTGCTGGCGGACAGCGACCTGCTGACGTTGCTCTCGCCCGATCAGGTCGCGGTGGAGATCGCCGCCGGCATTCTCGTACAGATCGGCGATCCGCTGCCGCAGACGATCCGCACGGTCGGCCTGACGATGCGGGCGGGGTGGCGCCCCACCGCTGCGCAAGCGCGATTCATCAGCCTGCTGGAGGCGGCGGCGACGCCCGGACCTCAGTAATTCTGATAGCCGGCCCGATATCTGATTGGTCGCGCGATCCGGTCCATCCTACCGATTTTCGGATGGAGACCATCGCCGTCGCATCGCCCGGGACCCGCCGGACCCTCGTCATCGATTGCCACGGCCATTACACCACCGCACCGGCAGCTCACACCGCTTGGCGCGAGGCGCAGGTCGTGGCGTTCGACGCGGGGGAGGCGCCGCCGCCCTATCCAGAGATTAGCGACGACGACATCCGCGCGACGCTTGAGGGCAATCAACTACGCCTGTTGCGCGAGCGTGGCGCGGACATGACGATTTTCTCGCCGCGCGCATCGGCGATGGCCCCGCATATCGGTGACGAGACCGTCGCACTGGCCTGGGCGCGCGCGAACAACGACCTGATCGTACGCTGCGTGGCGCTGTATCCGACGATCTTCGCGGGCGTCTGCATGTTGCCGCAAAGTCCCAAGGCCGATTTCGCGGGCTCGATCGCCGAACTGAAGCGCTGCGTGCTCGACCACGGCTTTATCGGCTGCAACCTCAATCCCGATCCGGGCGGCGGCCACTTCACCGCGCCGCCACTGACCGATCGCTTCTGGTATCCGCTGTACGAGACGATGGTCGCGCTGGACGTGCCGGCGATGATCCACGTCTCGGGCAGCTGCAATCCGGGGCTTCACGCGACCGGCGGCTATTACATCGCCGCCGACACGATCGCGTTCATGCAATTGCTCGAAGGCGATCTGTTCGCGGACTTCCCGACGTTGCGCTTCATCATTCCGCATGGCGGCGGCGCGGTACCCTATCACTGGGGGCGGTATCGTGGGCTGGCCGACATGCTCGGCAAACCGAACCTCGCGACGCATCTGATGAACAACGTGTTCTTCGACACTTGCGTCTATCACCAGCCGGGCGTTGATCTGCTCGCCGACGTGATCGATACGCGCAACATCCTGTTCGGCAGCGAGATGGTCGGCGCGGTCCGCGGGATTGATCCGGAAACCGGGCAGTATTTCGACGATACCAAGCGCTATGTCGACGCGCTCCCGATCGACGAGACCGAGCGCCACGCCATCTATGAAGCCAATGTCCGCCGCGTGTTCCCCCGCCTCGACGCATCGCTGACGGCGCGCGGGCTTTGACCGACGTCCGGCGTACGCAGGTCGCGATCATCGGCGCGGGACCGGCAGGCCTGCTGCTCGGCCACCTCCTGCGGGCTGACGGCATCGACTGCGTCGTCGTCGAGCGCCAGTCGCGCGCGCATGTCCTCTCGCGGATCCGGGCGGGCGTGCTGGAGCCGGCGACGGTGGCGCTGCTGCGGCGGCTCGGGATCCGGGAAGGGATCGACGCCCGCGGTATCGAAGTCCCCGGGTTCGGCATCGCCGACGGCGCGCGCACGATCCGGATCGATCTCGACACGTGTGTGGGCCAGCGCCTGACGGTCTACGGCCAGACCGAAGTCACGCGCGACCTGATGGACACGGCGCCCGAACGCAACCTCGACATCCTGTTCGAGGCGGGCGACGTGGCGATCGAGGATCTCGACGCCGATCGCGCCGCCTTGACCTTCCTCCACGACGGCCAGCCGATGCGGATCGAGGCGGACGTGATCGCCGGCTGCGACGGCTTTCACGGGCCCTCGCGGCGCGCCATTCCGGGCAGCGACGCCGCCAGCCTGGAATTCAGCTATCCGTTCGGCTGGCTCGGCATCTTGGCCGACGTACCGCCGTGCAGCACCGAGCCGATCTATGCCAACACCGCGGCGGGCTTCGCGCTGGTGTCGATGCGGTCGCTCGAACGCAGCCGCTATTATATCCAGGTGCCGATCAGCGAGCGGCTGGAGGACTGGCCGGCCGAGCGCCTGTGGGACGAACTCGAACAGCGCCTCGCGCCGGTCTCGCCGCGGCCGGTGATCCGCGGTCCTGCGCTGGAGATGTCAATCGCGCCGCTGCGCTCGTTCGTGTGCGAGCGGATGCGGCACAAGCGGCTGTTCCTCGCTGGCGATGCCGCGCACATCGTGCCGCCGACCGGCGCGAAGGGGCTGAACTTCGCCGCCTCCGACGCGATCTATCTAGCGGAGGCGCTGTACGGCTATTTCAAGAACGGCGACCAGGCCGCGGTAGACGGCTACGAACGCCGCGCGCTCGCCCGCGTCTGGAAGTCCGAACGCTTCGCCTGGTATCTGACGAAATTGTGTCATCAGTTTCCCGACGACACCGCGTTCGAACGGCGGATGCAGCAAGCCGAACTCGACGCCATCGCCAGTTCGTCAGCGATGCAGACCATGATTGCCGAAAACATCGTCGGCACGGCCCTTTGACCAGCCGAACCATCCCTTTGCGGAGACCATCATGATCGACACCACGCATGTCGGAAGCCTGCCGCGCCCGGCGGACCTGACGCCGCTGCTGCTCGCGCGCGATGCCGGCCGACCTTATGATCCGGTCGCGTTCGACACGCTGGTACAGGACGCGGTCACCAATGCGGTCCGCGATCAGGTAGCGGCCGGCGTGACGATGGTCAGCGATGGCGAGCTCGGCAAGGTCGGTTATTCGACCTACATCATCGAACGGCTCGAAGGGTTCGGCGGTCACGTCGATCGCAAGCCCGCGCTCGACCTCGCGCCGCTCCCCGATCTGCGGCGCAAGCTTGCGGCGATCATGGGCGAGCAGGAATTTACCCGCGCCGCCTGCATCGCGCCGGTCAGATTGCGGACGCTGGATCCGCTGCACGACGATATCCGCCGCTTCCGCACCGCGCTCGACGCCGAGGGGCACGGCGTCCGCGCGTTTCTCAACAGCGCGTCGCCCGGCCTGATCACCGCGTTCCAGCCGAACGCCTTCTACCCGTCGCACGACGCGTATCTCGCCGATCTGGTCGCGGCGATGACGCCGGAATACGAGGCGATCGTCGCGGCCGGGTTCGACCTGCAACTCGACTGCCCCGATCTCGCAATGTCGCGCCACACCGGTTACCAGGATCAGGACGAGGCAACGTTCCTGCGGACCATTTCCGCCAATGTCGAAGCGCTGAATGCCGCGACTGCATCGATCCCGCCCGAGCGGATGCGGATGCATCTGTGCTGGGGCAATTACGAGGGCCCGCACGATCACGACATTCCGCTCGATCGGATCATCGCGACGATCCTGCGCGCGCGCCCGGCGACGATCCTGTTCGAGGGCGCCAATCCGCGACACGAACATGAATGGACGGTCTGGCGCGATACCACGCTGGCGGACGACAAGATCCTCGCGCCGGGGCTGATCGACACCTGTTCTAACTATGTCGAGCACCCCGAACTGATCGCACAGCGGCTCGGCCGTTTCATCGACATTGTCGGTATCGACCGGGTGATCGCCAGCACCGATTGCGGGTTCGGCACCTTCGCCGGCTATGGCAAGATCGACCCTGCGGTGACGTGGAAGAAGCTGCGCGCGCTGCGCGAGGGCGCCGACATCGCCGCCCGCCGCGCCGGGGGGTGACCTGAAACGCCCGAGAACTATGGTTGCGTGTCGTCGCGAAACGGTTCTGTCATCGCGGTCGACACAGTATAGCTGAACGGAACCCCGGCATGCGCCTAGACAATTTCGACCTCAACCTGCTGGTCGCCTTCGAGGCGCTGATGGCGGAGCGCAGCGTGACGCGGGCGGCCCACCGGCTGAACCTCACCCAGTCGGCGACCAGCGCGTCGCTCAAGCGACTGCGCGATGCGTTCCAGGACGAATTGCTGGTGCTGCATGGCAAGACGATGGTGCCGACGCCGCATGCGCTCGCGCTCTCGCCCGAGATTTCCGAGGCGATCACGATGTTGCGCAACCTGATCTCGCTGGCAGCGGGGTTCGATCCGCGGACCTCGGAACGGCGCTTCTGCATCGTCGCGTCGGACTACATCACCACAGTGCTGATCGTCCCGCTACTTAGAATCCTGCAACATGAGGCGCCGGCAATACGCCTCGACATCATGCTACCCAGGGAGGACACGGCGGATCGACTGTCGAAGGGCGAATATGATTTCGTCATCACGCCGATGGAGTTCACCGATCCTCGTCATCCCACCGAATATCTGTGGGACGAGCGTCATGTGATCGTCGGCTGGAAGAAAAACCCGTTGCTTTCTCGCCCGATCACGCTGGTCGATTATGCGAACGCCGGGCACGTCACGGTACAGATTGACGGCCGCAATACCTTCATCGAGAACACGATGGCGCAACTCGGGTTGGCACGCAGGGTCGAAGTGAACGCCCCCTCGTTCATCCAGGTGCCGGCGCTGCTGACGGGAACGATGCGGCTCGCGTTGATGCACGAACGCCTTGCGCTGGCGATGGCGCCTAGCTTGGACCTTCGTACTGCCGAGCCGCCGTTCGAAATCCCTGCGATGCGCGAAGTCATCCAGTTTCACTCGACCCGCGAACGTGACGAAGGACTGCGATGGCTTCGTAGCAAGCTCGCAGCGCTCGCCGCCAACATGCCTTGTTCTTAGGGCATTCACCAAATCGATAGATAACTACTCGAACAAACAATTTCGTTGAGATCGTGCCGACGATTACAAAGGTCTCAACAGACGGCCACCAGGTCGCGGACTTTTGGAGAGCGGGTATGCGGCATCGTGCCATACTGACGGCGAAGGTCGATACTGCGACCATTGTCGACGCGCCGTCGACGTTACTGCGCAGCCCGCCGCCCCGCCGATACACGCAGGCTGGACCACGTGGCCTTCCTTGCGGTGATCGTAGAACGGCCAGTCGTGCGCAACACAGACACCCCCGTGCTGAGGCTTCCAGGACGTAGCTTTTGCAGCGCGCCCGGACTGCGGCCGCAGCTTCGGTGTGGACCACAATCCACCGACCCAGTTTCGAATTCGACAGGAGTGAACAGTGGACGCGCAGAATATCCTCGTCATCGGTGGCGGCATCGGCGGCTTGACCGCGGCGATCGCGCTGCGCGGTGACGGGCACGTCGTCGACGTCATCGAACGCGATCCGACCTGGTCGGTCTACGGTGTCGGCATCATCCAGCAGGCCAACGTCATCCGTGCGATGGATTCGCTCGACCTGCTCGACGATTATCTGTCGGCGGGGGTCGGTTTCGACGCGGTCGAGGTGTTCCTGCCCAACGGGATGAAGGTCGCGCGCGTACCGTCGCCGCGGCTGGTCGAGGGGCGCCCTGCCAATGTCGGAATCGGCCGCCCAGCGCTGCACAAGGTGCTCGGCGATCGCACGCTCGCCAGCGGCGCGACCGTCCGGCTCGGCGTGACCGCGCAATCGATCGAGGACGATGGCGACGGCGTCACGGTGCGCTTCTCCGACGGCACGACGTCGCGCTACGATCTCGTGATCGGTGCCGACGGTGTCTATTCGACGACCCGCGCGGCGTTCCTGCCGGATGCGGAGTCGCCGAAATTCACCGGGCAGGGGGTCTGGCGCTACAATCTGCCCCGCGCCGAGGGCATGGACGCGCTCCAGGTCTATAACGGCCCGTCGGGCGTAGGGCTGGTGCCGATCTCAGACTCGCTGATGTACATGTTCGTGACCACCGCGGAGCCCGACAATCCGGTCTATCCGGTCGAGGGTATTGCCCGACGCATGCGCGACACGCTGTCCGCGGCGGCGCCAGCGGTGCGCGCGATGGCCGAGCAGATCGTCGACGATCGTGGTGTCGTCTACCGCCCTCTCGACGCGCTGCTGGTCGAGGGACCCTGGCATAATGGCCGCATCGTCTTCCTCGGAGACGCGGTGCACGCGACCACGCCGCATCTGGGACAGGGCGCCGGCATGGCGATCGAGGATTCGATCGTGCTTGCCGAGGAGCTGGCGCGCCACGACGACATCGATTCCGCGCTGACCGCCTATCGCGACCGCCGGTTCGAGCGCTGCGCCTATGTCGTGCGCTCCAGCCTTGCGATTTGCCACGGCCAGATCGGCCGCGGTCCACCGGTCGAAAATGCCGCCGCCACGCACGCGATGTTCGAGATGATGGCGCAACCCATCTGATTTTCTCACCCCCTGTCTGATCTTCAAACGAAGTGGAGTTTTCGCAAATGAGCCGAGTAACCGAAATCCGCTATGTCGGTTATGGCGTGGCCGATCTGGCTGCCGAAACCGCCTTCTACCGTGACGACTGGAAACTCATCGAGGCGGGCGAAAAGGACGGCATGGTCCATTTCGCCGCCGAGGGGCATGACGAGCCCTATGTCGTCCGGCTGCGCGAGGACGCCGCCAACCGTGTCGACGTGATGGCGCTCGCCGCCGACACCAAGACCGACGTCGATGCGCTGTACGACAAGGTGGTCGCCGCCGGCTGCACCGTGATCTTCACGCCCAAGATGCTCGGCACGCTGGGTGGCGGCTATGGCTTTCGCTTCTTCTCGCCCGACGGCCTGCCGTTCGAGATTTCGGCGGATGTCGAGCGGCGGACCCCGCGCCAGCTGGAACGCTGGGAGGGCATCCCGCAGAAGATCAGCCACATCGTGCTGCATTCGCCCGATCACCGCGCAATGGTGAAGTTCTTCGTCGACGTACTCGGCTTCCGCGTCTCCGACTGGCTCGGCGATTTCATGTGCTTCCTGCGCTGCAGCAGTGCGCATCACCGCCTCGCGATGCTCCCCGGACCGCCCTGCCTCAACCATGTCGCCTACGACATGCTGACCCTCGACGACATGATGGCCGGGATCAGCCGGTTGAAGCGTCAGGGCACCGACATCCTCTGGGGCCCGGGCCGCCACACTGCGGGCAACAACACGTTCAGCTATTTCACGACGCCGAACGGCTTCGCGGTCGAATACAGCTCCGAGCTGGAGCACGTCGATTTCGAGACGCATATCGACCAGGTGCACAAGCCGACCGCGACGACGATGGATCAATGGGGCATCGGGGTCGGCGGTCCGAACACCATGCCGCATCCCAAGCCCGATCCGCGCCTGTTCGTGCCGGCGGAGGTTTGATCCGATGGCATTGTTTGAATATTTTCCGAACTATATCTGGAACCTGTCCGTCGCGATCGCGCTCGAAAGCGGCGGCCGGATCGGTGAGATCGTCGATATGTGCAAGCCGATCCGCGATGCGGCGGCGGGCGGCGGCGATGCCGGGACGCCGCAGTTCATGGCGCAGTGGGTTGCGATGGCGGACCGGCTGACCGGGCTTGCCGATGAGGACGAGGCGGCGGGTCATGGCTTCTCCGCCGCCGCCAAGCTCGACCGCGCGGCGCTGTACCTGCTCGTCGCCGAGCGGATGCAGGGCCACGGCTCGCCCGGCCGTCGCGAAACCTATGCGCGGGCGCTCGACACGTTCGCGCGCGCCACCCGGCTTGGGAAGCAGAACCGCGAACGCGTCGAGATCCCGCTCGCGAACGGCACGATGCCGGCGCTCTTCACCCGCGCACCGGGCGAGGGCCGCAAGCCGGTCGTCGTCTATTGCAACGGTCTCGACAGCTGCAAGGAGCTGCTGTTCTGGTCTTGGCTGCCTGCGGCGCTCGCCCGGCGCGGCATCTCGACCTTGTGCGTCGATCAGCCCGGCTCGGGCGAGGCGTTGCGGTTGCAGGAGCTGCCGGTCGATCCGCACAGCGAGGCCTGGGCCTCAAAGGCGGTCGACTGGCTCGAGCAGCAGGACGATGTCGACCCCACGCGGATCGGCATGACCGGCATCTCGCTCGGTGGCCATTTTGCGCCGCGCGCGGTGGCGTTCGAGCCGCGCTTCGCCAGTGGCGCGGTGTGGGGCGCCAATCACGACTGGGCCGAGGTGCAACAGAAGCGGCTCCGGCGAGAGGGCGAGAATCCGGTGCCGCATTACTGGGCGCACGTCATGTGGGCGTTCGGCACCGACGACATGGACGTGTTTCTCGATCGCGCGAAGGACATGACCCTGAACGGCGTGCTCGACCGGATCCGCGTGCCGTTCCTCGTCACGCACGGCGAGAAGGATCGCCAGATCTCGCTCGATTACGCGCACCATAGCTACGACCAACTCGTCAACAGCCCGCGCCGCGAATTGAAGATTTTCACCGAGCGGGAGGGCGGCGTCGAGCATGTCGGCGCGGATAACATGAGTTATGGCTGCGATTATCTTGCGGACTGGTTCGCCGACACGCTGGGCGGCACCGCGAAATGACCGGGCTCGCGCGCGGCGAGGCGTCGCCGATCTGCGATCCAGCGCCGGCCGTGCGCGATCCGTCTCCGCGCAAGGCCTATCTGCGCACCGAAACCGCGATCAGCATCGTAATCAACGCGGTGCTGAGCCTCGGCTTCTTCCTGCTGGCGTTCGGTTTGGCGCCCTCGACGCCGGTGCCGGTGGCGGGGCTTGGCGGCTACGCGGTCGATTTCCTGCCGCAAAGCTTCATGATCGCGCTGATGTCGACGCTGATGCCCGGTATCATCACTGCCGGCCGTATCCGTGCCGGGCGTATCGGCGGGCAGGCGCAGTCGACCGGCGCGCTGCTCCGGCGATCCGTGCTGACCGCGGTCGCGGCGATGCTCGTCGGGATCGCCATCGCAGCGATTCTACTCGTGGTTGCGACGAAGGCCGCATTGCCTTGGGGGCCGGCGCTTTTCGCCAAGATTCTGTACGGCGGCCTGCTCGCCGCGATCGTCACCCCGATCGGTCTGCGCCACGCATTGCGCGGCACCGATCTTCACTGAGGACTGACCATGACCCGTCGCCTGCTGGACCTGTCGGTAACGCTCGATCCCGATATCGTCGCCGACCCGCCGTTCATGCGCCCGTCGATCACCTATCAGACTCATGCGGAGACGGTGGCCGAGGTCCAGTCGTTTTTCCCGGGGCTCACCGCCGAACAGATGCCCGGCGGGCTGGGGTTCGCTGCGTCCGAGACGCTGACGTTGACCACGCACAACGGCACGCATCTCGATGCGCCGTGGCATTATCATCCGACGATGGACGGCGGAAAACCCGCGATGACGATCGACGAGGTGCCGCTCGACTGGTGCCTGCGCCCTGGCGTGAAGCTCGACTTCCGCCATGTCCCCGACGGCCATATCGTTACCGCCGACGAGATGGCGGAGGCGTTCGCGCGGATCGACTACGAGGTCCAGCCGCTCGACATCGTGCTCATCAACACCGCCGCGGGCGCTGCGTATGGCGGCCCCGAGTTTCTCGGCAAGGGCTGTGGCATCGGTTACGACGCGACGATGTGGCTGACGACGCGCGGCGTGCGCGTGACGGGCACCGACGCCTGGAGCTGGGACGCCCCGTTTGCGCTGACCGCGCGCAAGGTCGCCGAAACCGGGGATACCTCGCTGATCTGGGAAGGCCATAAGGCCGGGCGCGACATCGGCTATTGCCACATGGAGAAGATGACGAACCTCGATCAGCTGCCCGATCACGGGTTCACGGTCTCGTGTTTCCCCGCCAAGGTGAAGCGCGGCTCGGCCGGCTGGACACGAGCGGTCGCGATCTTCGAGGACGACGCGTGAGGCTTGCCACGCTCGCCGACGGCACCCGCGATGGCGCGCTGATCGTCGTATCCGATGATTCCATGCGGTATTTGCCCGCGAAGGACGCAGCCGCAACGATGCAGGCGGCGCTCGACGACTGGCCGTCGATCGAACCGCACTTGCAGGCGTTCAGCCAGCGGCTCGAAACAGGCGAGGGCGAGCCGCTCAATCCCGCCGCGCTTCTCGCGCCGCTTCCCCGCGCCTGGCAATGGCTGGACGGTTCGGCTTTCCCCACGCACGGCGAACTGATGCAGCGTGCGTTCGACTCCCCTCCGCATCACAGCGACCGCCCGCTGATGTACCAGGGCATGTCCCACCGCTTCCTCTCGGCGACGCAGGACGTGCCGCTCCCCTCCGAAGCGGATGGCATCGATTTCGAGGGCGAATTCGGCGTGATCACCGATGACGTCTTAATGGGCTGCGCAGCGGCCGAGGCACTGGCGCATGTCCGTCTCATCGTCATGATCAACGACTGGTCGCTCCGCACGCTCGCGCCGATCGAGATGAAGACGGGGTTCGGCTGGATCCAGGCGAAGCCCGCCTGCAGCGTAGCGCCGTTCGCGATCACTCCCGACGCGCTCGGCGACGACTGGCGCGACGGCCGCGTCTGCCTGCCGTTACGCGTCGAGATCAATGGCGAATGGTTCGGCAATCCGAATGGTGCCGCGATGGCGGTCGGCTTCCACGACCTGATTGCGCACGCGGCACATAGTCGCGACCTGCCGGCCGGAACGATCATCGGGTCGGGCACCGTATCGAACGCGGATCATCAGAACGTCGGCTCGACCTGCCTGTCCGAACGCCGCGCGATCGAGATGATCGATCATGGCACGCCGCGCACCCCGTTCCTGTCGTTCGGCGATCGCGTGACGATGGGGGCGGAGCCGTTCGGGCGGATCGATCAACAGGTGATCGCTGCGCAATGATATGACAGGCGCTGCGGCGGCTGATTGGTTGATCTATCGATGCCATCACTCCGCCTCCGCCCGTCCAGCAACAGGTGGCGGTGATACGCGGTACGTGATGCATTGCGACCGTTATCGACGATCGCCCATGTCGGCCACGCGCTGCCCCTCGAAGCCGTGCCGCCAACCGTCATCGAACCCCGCCTCGCATGCGTCGGCTCGCAGAGCTTCCGGAGTGGCCGGCGCAACCGCGACCGACCATGCGCATTTCCCGTTTTTGGTTGTCGTGGTCAAAGGCTTCGAGGGCGTTGTACTAACACAGCCGCGCAGATGATCTTACCAATGCCGATCCGATCAGATCACTCATGGCAACGCCTGGTCGTGTCGCTATTAACTCCATCAGCCACGCCCTGCGCACGTGCAGTATTGGCGCCTGAGCTTAAGTCTAATATTGTCTGCTACGCCAGCTTTGCTGGAAGCGGAAATAGCGTGACGAACATTTCGGCAAGCCGCGCGTCGCCCTTCAGCGTCAACGCGCCCGCTGCTTGCGCATCAGCGATCGGGCGACCGCCATATACCAGCGCGGCAAGCGTCGGCGGGTCGGTTTCGAAGATCACGTCGGCGTCCGCCGGGTCTTGGCGTGCAATCGCGATGCCGTTTGCGTCCACCGTGGCGACGAACGTCTCGCGGTCGAACCGAAAGCCCACGGTGGCCGTGAAGGCGCCGCTGCGCGTGCGGTCGATCATCGTCCGCAGGGACAGCATCGCCGCGGCCGCGCTGAACGCTAAGGTGGGATCGTGCAGCGGCGATTGCGTCGCCCAGCGCCCCAGTTCCTGGATTGCGACCTCGGCCGAATAGCCGAGCGCGGTCAGTTCGTAGACGTGAACGAACGCCGGCGAGGGCAGCTTGTGCCGCGCGAGGATGCCGACCGTTTCCAGTCGATCCAGCCGCTGCGTGAGCACGTTCGCACTGAGCCCGGCCAGGGCGCCGCGCACTTCGCCGAACCGCCGCGGCCCGAACATCAACTCGCGCACGATCAGCAGTGACCAGCGCTCCCCCAGCAACTCCATTGCCAGCGCAGTACCGCAGGCATCGTCATACCAGCGTCTCGTCGTCGCTTCGTTATCGATGGTAATCTTTTCTAACTCCATGGTTGCTTTTAGTAACTGAAAGCGGCATCCTTCGCAAACGTCGAGTCGCACAGGAGAACTGCGCCGTGACACAGAGGATCTTCATCAACCTGCCCGTCGCGGATGTCGCTGCGTCCGCTGCCTTTTACGAAGCGATCGGCTGTACCAGGGACGCGCGTTTTTCGGGCGAGACCGGAGCGTCGATGATCTGGTCGGACTCGGTCACCTTCATGCTGCTCGGACATGATTTCTACCGCACGCTCACGCCCAAGCCGATCATCGATGCGAAGGCGACCAGCGGCGTCCTGATCGCGCTGGCGTTCGACACGCGCGAGGGCGTCGACGCGTTCGCGGCCAGTGCGATGGCCGCGGGCGGTCGCGAGGCACATGGCGCGGAGGATCTGGGGTTCATGTATTCGCGCGGCGTGGAGGATCCGGATGGTCATGCACTCGGACCGATGTGGATGGACGCGGAGGCCGCGGTCGCAGCGATGAGCGAGGGCCAGCCGGCTTCGGCATGATGTCCCGGTTCGTCTTCTCGTGGATCGAATGGCCCGACAGGGCGACACGCGACGCGGCGATCGAAAAGATGCGGACCGATCCGCGAATGATGGCACCGCCGATGCCGTTCGACGGCAATCGAATGATCTTCGGCGGGTTCGATCCCGTCTTCGTTCTGGAGAAGTGAGATGTCCAACCGGCATGGCGATTTCATCTGGTACGAACTGATCACCTCCGATGCCGATGGCGCTCGCGACTTTTATCAGAAGGTCGTGGGTTGGACGATCGAAGCGGCGCCGGCCGGTCCGATCGACTATCGCATGATCGCGTCGGCGCATGGCCCCGTTGCCGGCATGATGCCGCTGACACCCGAGATGCAGAGTGCCGGCGCGCGGTCTGGCTGGCTTGGTTATGTCCTGGTCGACGATGTCGACGCGTTGGCGGCCTCGATCGCCGATGGCGGCGGCACGGTCCACCGCGCAGCGTGGGACATTCCGGCAGTGGGCCGCATGGCGTTGGTCGCCGATCCGCAGGGCGCGGTCTTCTATATCATGAAGCCGGTTCCGCCCGCCGATGCACCGGACGCACCCAGCCTGTCCTTTTCCTACGACACGCCGCGCGCGGGCCATTGCGCCTGGAACGAGCTGTCGTCGGCCGATCCCGCGGCGGCGCTCGCGTTCTACGGGCAGCGCTTCGGCTGGGTTAAGGACGGCGAGATGGATATGGGACCGATGGGGAAATATGAATTCCTGCGCCATGCCGGACATGCGCCCGATGGATCGCCGCCCGGACACGGCATGTTCGGTGCGGTGATGCCGAAGATGCCGCAGATGCCGGTTTCGGCATGGACCTATTATTTCCGGGTGCCCGACATGGGTGGCGCCGCCGCGGCGATCACGGCGAACGGCGGCAGCATCGTCCAGCCGCCGATCGAGATCCCCGGCGGCGAGTTTTCGATGGTCGCGATCGATCCGCAAGGCGCGGTGTTCGCACTCGTTGGTGCCATGCCCTGACACGAGCGCTGGCCATGGGGGGCCGCGACTCCACCGCGCGCCGATGGCCGCCGTCGGCACTCTCGGTCGAACAGTGGCGAACCGCGCGATGGATGCGATGATCGTCGTCCCCCCCGCAAAACGGGTCACGGGCAGGTCGAAGCAGCTCTGCCTTGCCAAGGATCAGGCGCGGGGCCACCGTTGCGCCTATGATAGAGAAGCTAGCGATTTCCGAAGATTACGCCCGCGGGAGGCGAGATGGACTGCGCCTGGCGCTGGCGGTTTTGGAGGCCGAGGAGGCCAAATGGGAGGAACTGCTCGGTGAGAGCCGATCCTGGCGGACCAATGCAACGCGTGCGGTTCGTCACAAAGCCTATCAGGTGGCGCGCAAGCGCCTGCAGACTGTGCTCAACCGGTTCCTGTCTAAGTCGGAGCCGACGTTGCCGGACGAGGTCGCATCGATGATCGATCGGGCCGGGTTGTAGGGTGATCGCCTTGGCGAGATCCACGGGCAGGGGCATCGAACGCTACATCGAGGCGTGCTAGGCCGCCATCCGTGCAGGCGGCGGAGATTCGCGGTGTATCGTTGAGGATAGACCATGGACTATGACGAGGTGGTGCTCGGCCGTCGCAGCATTCGGGGCTACAAGCCCGACCCGGTGCCGCGAGCCCTGATCGAGGAGATCATCGGCTTGGCGACGCGGGCGCCGTCGTCAATGAACTCGCAGCCTTGGCACCTCTACGTCGTCACCGGCGAGCCACTCGACCGCATCCGGCACGGCAACACGGAGCGCATGCTCGCAAAGGTGCCGCAGTCCCGGGAGTTCCGGACCGGCTCGGCATTCAGCGGCGCGCACCGCGACCGACAAGTTGGCGTCGCGAAACAGCTGTTCGCCGCCATGGGCATAGAACGGGAAGACCGGCTGCGACGCGACGACTGGGTGATGCGCGGGTTCAGGCAATTCGACGCACCGGTCTGCATCATCATTGCCTATGATCGCGCGCTCGACGGCAGCGACGACACCCCCTTCGACTGCGGGGCCGTGACAACGGCGTTGGTCAACGCGGCCTGGTCTCGCGGTCTCGGCTGCGTCATCAACAGCCAGGGCATCATGCAATCGCCGGTCGTACGCGAGCACGCCGGCATCGCCGACGATCACGTCATTCTGAAGAGCGTCGCGCTCGGCTGGCCGGACGAGGGCTTTCCCGCAAACGCCGTGGTGTCGCAGCGGCGGCCGGTGTCCGAAACCGCGATGTTCGTCGGCTTCGACGATAGCTGAGCCGACGGCTGCTTGTGTGCATGCCGAATGCGGCCCCGAACGGCGTAACGCGCGTCTGCCCGGGTACACAGCCACTGCCGTTGATCCTTTCCGTTGTCCCTAACCGGCAAGTCGAGGCCCAGGCGGGCAACTGACCCGACCCTCGCTTGAAGCGCTGGCAGGCAATCGCGTCACGAAGCGGTAACGGCCACCACATTGTCGTCGCCGTTACGGTCCACATACAAATTGTACGGATCGATCCCGGCAAAGGCTGGTTTGCGCCGGGTCACGATGCGGATGGTCTGCACGCCCGAGACGATCGGCCGGCGTTCCTTCAGGATCACGTCGCGAGCGGCGAAGCTGCCCAGGCCGGGGCGCTGGTCGAACACGCCGACGTCGATCGTGTCGGCCAGCGGCGCGGGTTTCTCGGCACCGGTGCCGTTCGCATAGAATTTGGTGGCGCCGATCGTCAGTGTTGTCTCGAAATTGCCGTCGGGCAGTTTGCGCGTGGTCGCGCCGGTCGTCTTCAGGTCGTAGACCGTGATGCGATCGAGCAGGTCGAGTACGAGCTGTCGTTCCGCAGGCGTGCGGGCCAGCGACAGGAAGCCGGCGACGAGATCGAGCGAGCGCGGGAACGGCTTCCCCTTGAAGCGATAGCGGGCGAGCAGGTCGCGCAGCATGGTGTTGACGCGCGCCTCGCCCAGCCGGTCCTGCAATAGGTACATGACCAGCGAGCCCTTGCGGTAATGGATATAGCCCTGGTTCTCGACCCGATCGAGCGGCACTTCCTCCACCACGTCCCCGCCGCGCGAGCGCAGGTAGCTGTCGAGTTCGTATTTCAGGAAGCGGCGGATCTTGTCGTCGCCATATTGGTGCTTCATCACCATCAGCGCGGAATATTGCGCCATGGTCTCGACCAGCATCGATCCGCCCTGCATGTCGGCGCTGACCAGTTGATGGCCCCAATATTGATGGCCCAGCTCGTGCGCGGTGACGTAGCTCACATAATCGATCTTGTCGGGATTACGCGTGTCCGCGACGAAGCCGATGCGTTCCGAATAGGGGATCGTCCCGGCGAACGCCTGCGCATAGCTCGCATAGCCCGGAAATTCGAGAATGCGCGCATAGTCGAACTGGTAGGGCCCGAAATTGGCACGGTAATAGGCGAGCGAGCGCTGCATCGCGTCGAGCATGCGATCGACGTTGAACGCGTGGTGCGGATCGTAGAAGACCGTCAGTTGCGTGCCATCGACGGTCCGTGATGTCTGCTGATACGCGGCCGACTGTACCGAAAAGAAGGCGAGGATCGGCGCCGTCGATACGAACCGCGCGGTCCGGCGCCCATTGGCGGTCGTGTCGGCGACCTTGCGACCCGGCGCCACCGGGACCTGGCCGGCGATCGTCGAGACGGTGATGTCGGATCGTACCCACGGCGCGTTGTTGATTAGGTTGCGCGCCTGGGCCGAACGATCCTCCAACTTGGCAGGGCGCAGCTCTGGCGTCAGGCCGTATTTGCGGCGCTTGGCGCGGTCCTGCAGCAGGCCGGTTTGGCTCATGCCGAACTGGGGCGCGAACTCTTCGTTTTGCAGGAACGTCCCGTTGCCGACGACGCGCGTGTCGTCGTTGCTGGCGACCAGCCCACGCTGCCACCGCGTCGCCTGGAACGCCATCGTGCCGCGTGCGCCCGGCGCGAGCGGCGTCGCGAACCGGTAGATGCGGTAGTGGAGATCGCTGTCGTCCATCACCAGCCGAGCGCCCGGAATGACGACTTTGCCCAGCCGCGTCTGGTCGTTCATCAGGCGGACGTGCAGGTCGGACAAGGGCGCGCCTGTATCGTTGACGAAGACATAGGTGCCGCTCGACTCCATCCGACGCTGGTCGGGATAGAGCGCGACGTTCAGTCGCATGGCGGTGACCGACGGCTGTTTCAGCTTGGCATATTTGAGATATTTCTTCTCGTACGCCGCCAGCCGCGCTTCGCCATCCTGCGTGGTGCGATAGCGGTTGATGACGTTCATGTCGTGATACAGATAGGCGCCGCTCGCCGCCGTCGCGATCAACGCGCCGGCCAGCACCGCGCCGGGTGCACCGAGCAACCGGCGGGGAAGCTGCGCGAGACGGACCCTGAGCCGTGTCTCCGTACCGCGCCGCCAGAGCAGGTGTGCAAATACGCAGAGTGCCAGCGCGACCGAGCCCCAATAGAGCCTGAGCCACCAGGCGCGGGGGCCGCCGATCTGCGCGCCGTTCATGTCCGATAGCTGGACCTCACCGGTGGTGCCATATTGATAGAGCGGGTGTTCGAAGCCCATGCTGGTCAGCGTGATCGTGCCGACGAGATAGACGACCATGATCGCCCAGCCGACATATTTATTGGGGCTCAGCGCCTGAACGAACACCGCCAGGACCGCCAGGATCACCGCGTCCGCCGTCATCGGCAGGACCCACCAGGCGAAATAATGGCCGAGCGCGAGATCAGTCTGCCCGCGTGCGAGCTGTACGACGCAGGCGGTAACCACCGCGATTACCGCGGTTGCGAACAGTACGCCGGTAATGGCCAGCACCTTGGGCACCAGATAGGCCCAGTTCGGCAGCGAGGTCGCATCGACGATCTCGTGCATGCCGCGTTCGCGGTCGCGCCAGACGAGCTCGCCCGAATAATAGATCGCGATGATCAATGGGATGATGCTGAACGTCCCCTCCAGCGTGGCGATCACCGCGAACGTCAGCTGGCGGATCGGTGCGCCGAACATCTCGTTGGCGAACAGCAGCCCGCCCAGCGTGTTGAACACGCCGATCAGCAACAGCACGACGAACGCCGGGCTCCGGAACACCAGCGCCATTTCGAACCGGCAGCGTGCGATCATTCGCGTCCAGTTCGCCTCGGCGGACCGAGCGGCGGGCAGGCGATCGACGATGAGCGGTGCAGTCGCCGCCAGCTTCGTGGTGGCGCGCTGCTGTTGGCGCAGCCTGCGCTTGGACACGCCCCGCTCGGTAAAGGAGAAGCGGGCATAGGCGACGGCCATCGCCACCAGCCCGACGCCGATCGTGATCACGCGGTTCCACAGCAGAACGCCGGTAAAGGCGGGCATCCCGGCATTGGCCTCGCTCGCGGTCCAGTACCGCGTCGTCGTGCTGAACGCGCCGACGCCGAACAGCTCGAAATAGCTTCCCGTCGGACGCCACTCCGGCTTCACCCGCAGGATCGAGTTCAATGCCAGATACAGCATCAGGAATACGACGACGCCGAGATAGGAATACATCATCGACCGCGTCATCGTCGCCACCGCGAAGAAGATCGCAGAGGTCAGGAAGACGTTGGGCAGCGCCAGCAGGAAATAGGCATAGGCGAAGTCGCGCAGCCGGTTCGGCCCCAGCGTCTCGTGATCGACCCACGGCATCAACGACCCGAGCCAGATCGCCAACGGGATCGCGGCAAAGGCCAGCGCCGCCGCCGCGAACGCGCCGAGGAAGCGCGCCATCAGATAGTCGAACTTGGCGACGCGGGTCGATCGCACCATCGGTCCGAACCCGCTTTCGTCGTCGCGCACGATCACGTTGGCGACGAACGCGGTCGTCACGAACATGAAGAAGATCGACATGATCTGGTGGACCTGCGCGATCGCGACCGGCGCATTCTTGTGAATGTTGGCGCCGCTGCCGATCTTGATCTGGTCGATCGTCATCGACCCGAAGGTCAGCAGGAAGAACAGGATCGCGACGGTCCAGAAGACCGGGTTGCGCAACTGATAGCGGAGTTCGAAGCGGGCGATCTGGCCGAACATGGCGCTCAGGCTGCGACGGTGGAGGAGGGGGCGTCCGCCGCCGGCACGCGGCGCGACCGAGCCAGCGTCGAGAAATACACGTCTTCCAGACCACCGCGGGCAGCCGTGAAGCCCTCACCGGGATCGTCCGGGGACAGGATGTGAATGATCGTCCGGCCCGCGAACAGCCGCGTCGAGATAACCTCGTAGCGCAGCCGGCTCTCGTCCAGCTCGTCACGATCGATCGTCTTTGCCCAGACGTTGCCGCGCGTCCGTTCGATCAGGTCGAGCGGCGCGCCCTCGAGCTGGATCCGTCCGGCCGCGAGGACAGCCATGCGCGGGCACAGGTCGGCAACGTCCTCGACGATATGCGTCGACAGGATCACGACGACGTTCTCGCCGATCTCCGCGAGGAGGTTAAGGAAACGATTGCGCTCCTCGGGATCGAGCCCAGCCGTCGGTTCGTCGACGATGATCAGCGCGGGGTTGCCGATCAGCGCCTGCGCGATGCCGAAACGCTGCCGCATGCCGCCCGAAAAACCCGCAATCGCTTTCTTTCGCACGCTCCAGAGATTGGTCTGGTTGAGCAGCGTCTCGACCGTCTCCTTGCGCTCGCGCGCCGAAGCGATTCCCTTCAGAACGGCCATGTGATCGAGCATGTCATAGGCGGACACGCGCGGGTACACGCCGAAATCCTGCGGCAGATACCCGAGTGTCTCGCGTAGCGCCTCTGGGTTCGCGATCACGTCGATATCGCCGAAGCGGATCGTGCCCGCCGTCGGCGTCTGCAACGTCGCGATAGTCCGCATCAGCGTCGACTTGCCCGCGCCGTTGGGCCCGAGCATTCCGAACATGCCATTCGGCACGCTCAGCGTCACATCGTCGAGCGCGCGCGTGCCGTTGGCGTAGACATGCGTGACATTGGTAAGTTCGAGCATCGATAGTCCCCCGTTAGGAGCAAGCTAACAGGTGTATTGCCGATGTAAAGCAGCTTGATTTTGCGCAAGCACGTGCCGGTAGAAATCGTCCGCAGCGATGTGCCGGGACATGGGAATGCGGAGCGCGCCTCATGCGGTAGCACGCTGTCTGTGCTGGACCGCAAAGCTGGAAGCATCTCGGCGGCCTGAACAGCCGACCAGGAGTTCCGCCGAGCGGTAGCTCAACGGCCGATGAGGGAAGCCGCTCCCAAACGTGGCTGCAACTCCCACACCGCCGCTACCGACTAACCGCCTTTGGTGACAGCCGCCGCGATCTCGGTCATTTTCGCATCCCTGAGCGCGCCACAGAGCCGTATCCCCTCCAGCGCCCGCTGATACGCCAGCACGCCGACATTGGCTTTCCGGACCGTAGGCCCGACTTTCGCATCGATGCTGGCTGCTCGATCGGCGCCGCATTGCGAGGCAAACGCGGACGGCAGCCGGCTGGTGATGAAGATGCCGTTGGCGCCGGCCACCAGCCGGTCGTAATTCGCCAGTACCCAATCCGTGCCCAGATCGCGCGTCTCGACCGTGCGCACGATCCCGAAGATCAACTGCAGCCGATCGAAGCCGCGGAGACGCTTGTCGTCGAGCGACAGGAGATACTCGGCGACATCGGCTCGGCCGCTCGACGCCGCGGCGGCCAGAGCGCTCGATCGCAGCGTCGAATCCTCGCTCGACAGCCCGCGCTCGACGAGTGACTTTGCGACGGACATGCCGCCGTCGGTCGCAAGCACCGTCAAGCCGTCGGAAAGGAAGCCCGGATCGAGCGCGGCCGCGTCGCCGCCCAAGAAGCGGCTCGCCGCGTCCTTCAGCTTCGCCCGCACGGCGGGGTCGCGCGCGTCGTCGGCGACCAGCCCGACGAGCCGATGGCGCAGGTTCTGGCGGCCGGGATCGTCGCTCGCATGAGCGCCGATCGCGGGATCGAAACCGAGCTTGCGCAATTGCGGCGTGTAGATGGACGCCATGAGCGAGCGATAGGCCGGCAACGAGGCTGGCGCGATCAGGCCACGCGAGTGCCAGCCGGCAATCCGCTCGCCCGGATCGACGCTGGCGGCGGCATCCGGGTTGGCGGCCATCGCGCGCGCTTCGGCGATCAGCAACGCCGCCGGTGCCTTGCCGGCCCGGAACGACGCCCATAGGCTGTCGGTGGTTGCGATGGCTTCGCCGGGCGACAGCGTGGCGGACGACGCGATCAACGCCTGCCAGTCCGCCGGCGCAAGGTCGAACCGGTAATAGCCGGTGCCGCCGACGTTCGGCATGAGCACGCGTCCGGCGGGAATGGTCAGCGTCGCGGACTTCGCGTCCATCAACGTGCAGTGTTTGCCCGCGTCGATCCGCACGCAGAAGGGGATCGTCCACTGGAGCGGCGCCGGCTTCGAGCCGATAAACGCATAGCGCGACTGGACCGCGGTCAGTGTGCCCCCGTCGCGGCGCACGTCGATCACCGGTACGCCCTGCTGGTCGACGAAACTGGTTAGGGCCGCCAGCACCTTGGGATCGTGCGCGGCATCGGCGATCGACTGGAAGAACTGTTCCGAAGAGGCGTTGCCATAGGCATGGCGCTTCAGGTGAAGACGCACGCCGGCCTTGAACTTCTCGTCGCCGAGATAGGCGGCGATCATCGCCACGACCTGACCGCCCTTGCCGTAGGTGATATTGTCGAACGCGGCGTCGATCTCGCTGTTCTCGGTGATCGCCTGATGGATCGGTCGCCCGACCTCGAGCGCGTCGGTGTTCATCGCGGCAAAGCCTTCGGCGATCGCGCCGACCCCGATACCGAGTTCGGGCCGCCATTCGTTGCCGATGCGATAGCCCATCCAGTTCGCGAAGCTCTCGTTAAGCCAGATGTCGCTCCACCACGCAGGCGAGACGAGATCGCCGAACCATTGATGGGCCAGTTCGTGCGCGACGATCATGCCGAACGCCTGCTTGTCGCTGGTCGTGGCGTTGCGATCGAGGAAGATGACGCCGTCGCCATAGGTATCCGCGCCAGCGTTCTCCATCGCGCCGGGCATGATCGGCGAGCCGATCTGGTCCAGCTTGGGGAACGGAAACGGCTCGCCGAAATAGCGCTCGAGCAGGCCGACGATGCGCGGCGTTTCCGCCATCACATACGCCATCTTGTCCTTCTGCGCCTGGGTCGCGACGCCGCCGAGCGGCATGGGCTTTGCGCGCTCCGGCGTCGGCGCGATGCTCCCCGTCAGTCTGACGAAAGGCCCGGTATCGATCGCGACCAGGTAGGTGGGCAGCGGCTTGGTGGGCGCAAAGCGGTGCGTTTCCAGCCCGTTCGCGCTGCTGGTCGTCCCCAATGCAGGGCTGTTGCTGACGACCGTCATGCCGGGATGGGTGGTGACGCTGACGGTGAATGGCTGCTTGAAGCCGGGCTCGTCGAACGACGGGAACGCCGCGCGTGCGTCGATGCTCTCGAACTGAGTCCAACTGTACCAGCGGTCGCCGACCTTGACGTGGTAGAGGCCCGACGCGTCGTCGCCGAACTTGCCGCGATAATCGAACACCAGCGTGGCGGCGCCGGCCGGAACGGTGCCGGTAAAGTCGAGCCGTGCGGTGCCCGTCGCGTCCACCTGCGTGAAGGTCGCTGGGACGATCGTGCTGCCGATGCGCGCAAACACCTTGCTGACGACAAGGTCGCGGCCATGCAGATAGAGCTTGGACGTGCTGCTTTTCAGGACGACGTCGATTTCGTCATGCCCGGTGAAGCCGTCGCTTTCGGGCAGAATGGTCAGGTCGAGGCGATACGCCTTGGGCACCGCCGCATCGGACAGTCGACCCTTTGGCGCGTTCGCATCCGGCACGACGCGGTTGGGTGGCGATTGCGCGAACGCGGTGGTCGATAGCAGCGCCGCCACCGTCAGCATAACCCCATTGCGCATCGCTCGTCCCCTGATCGTCATGCCCGCACGCTAGGTCGTCGCGATCGTTACAGCAAGCTGAGCAGGCAACTGGTCTCAAGGTATCTGCATCGAGCGGAGCGGCGAACTCGTCGCTGGCGCCGGGATCGGCGACCGCACCATCGGCGAAACGGCTCGCGTGGCAGCGGGCGTGAGCAGCCAGGCGACGCTGACCCAGGCGATAGCGGCGCTGCGCGCGCCGGTGGGGGTAGCCCCGGAACGCGCGGGTTCGCACGGGGCGGTGGTGACGGTGAGCAACAGCAACGCGTTCCCGGTGATGCTTGACGTGCCGATCGACGCCGCAAGACAGGCGATCGAAGCCGATGGCCAGGCGGTCGGCCGTAACGATGGAATCGTCACTTGGTCGCCGCTGCTACCGCCGGGTGGCAAGGCCGAGTTGCGCTACCGCTACTGACGGTCGAACGCCGAGCGCGGGTCGGTTTCCCTCGCTGCCGATCATCTTGTGCAATCTCGCCGTGCCAGTCGATATGAACGGATGGCCGAAGTCGGGGGGCGACAAACCACCCGTTGATGACCGTATGATGGTCATCAACGAAAAAGGAAGGCTATACTGGCGTCAGTAAATTGCCGCTGCGCTGTAGCTGTTCGATGTCACGACGAGGCGGCGCGCCAAACAGACGCGCATACTCGCGGTTGAACTGCGATGGGCTTTCATACCCCACGGCAAAACCTGCGCCGCTTGCGTTCGCGCCTCCCGACAGCATCAGGCGCCGTGCCTCCTGCAGGCGCAGTTGCTTTTGATACTCCAGCGGCGTCATTTTCGTCACGGCCTTGAAGTGTTCGTGCAAGGAGGACGGGCTCATGCCCGAGGCGGTGGCAATGTCCCCGATGCGGAGCGGTCGGTCGAACCCTGTGCGGATCGTCGCAATGGCGCGGCTGACCTGATTGAGGTGACTGTCGGCGACCGCCAGGTAGCGAAGGGCGGGGCCGTGAGGACCTTTGAGCAAACGATACAAGATCTCCCGCTCGATCAGCGGCGCCAGCGCAGCGATGCTGTCGGGCTGGTCCAGCAAACCCACCAGTCGGAAAGCGGCATCGACCAGATCGTCGTCGCTGCGATATACCGCAAGAGCTGGTAGATCGGCCTTGGGCGCCCGGGCGCCTTCCGCCAGGATGAGGTCCGCCAGCGCCGCCTGGTCGATGTCGATTTTGCAACAGAGGTACGGAGCCTCGCGATCCGCCTGGATGACGTGTCCGACGAGCGGCAGGTCGATCGAGACCAGAAGGTAATGCGCGGCATCGTAAAGAAGGCTCTGTCCGCCCAGCGAAACCCGCTTGGCCCCTTGGGCAATTATGCAAAGCGAAGCATCATACACGGCCGGTAAGGGCACGGTCGGCTCATCGGCGCGGAACAGCGACAATCGATCGATCGGCGTGCTTGCCATCCCGGTTCTGGTAACATGGCGCGCAACCAGCGCGGCTAGGTCTGCGATCGTGCTCATCGAGGCACTGTGTCCGCCGTTACCCGTTCTCGCAAGCGTGGACGGCGCTATCTCGGAGAATCGTGCAAGGATTGCGGGCGATCGGTCTCACGCCTGCGGACGGTTCGGTTCCATCTGAGCGCAGCCTTCATGGCGACAGAAAAGGAACGATCATGAACGACGTCATCGACAAGACAGTGCTGATCAGCGGTGCCTCCAGCGGTATCGGCGAGGCCACCGTGCGTGAACTGGCGGGCAGGGGCGCGCGCCTCTTCATCGGTGCGCGCAGGACCGACCGCCTCGAAGCGCTCGCGGCGGAACTCGGCGACAACGTGGCTTGGCACGCGCTGGACGTGACCGACGCGGCAGGCTTCGCCGCCTTCGCCGACGCGGCGGAAGCGCGGTTCGGGCGCGTGGACGTGCTGATCAACAATGCCGGCGTGATGCCGCTGTCGCCCCTCGCTGCGCTGAAGCAGGACGAGTGGACGCGGATGATCGACGTCAATGTTCATGGCGTGCTGAACGGGATCGCAGCCGTGCTGCCTCGTTTCATTGCGCAAGGGGCAGGCCATGTCGTGAACGTCGCATCGATCGCCGCGCATTTCGTGATGCCGAGCGCCGCCGTCTACTGCGCAACCAAATACGCGGTCTGGGCAATCACGGAGGGGTTACGCCAGGAGAATGACGACATCCGCGCGACGATCATTTCACCCGGGGTCGTGGCAACCGAGCTGGGCAACGACATCACCGACCCGGATATCGCCTCGGCGCTGACCACGTGGCGGCAGAAGTCGTTGACCCCCGACGCGATCGCGCGCGCGATCCGCTATGCATTGGAGCAGCCCGAGGGGGTGGACATCAACGAGGTCATCGTCCGCCCGACCGCTGCTGGCATGTAGGCGTCGTTGCGAATTCGGTCCGGGCGGACTTCTGTCTGCCCGGACTGGTGGTCGAGGTCAGAAGCCGTTTGCTATCGAGACGAACGAAGCCGTGAATGTCGACGACTAGGTCGTTGCAACCGTGCCGCTGGCGGGCTCGCTCCCGAATCTAGAAGCGCTTGCGTCCGGAGGTAGTGCCTGACAATCGGGTTCCAGGAGGCGGCTATCCACCGCGTTTATTAGAACCAGATCCCGATCATCAAGACGACTTGCGGTCAGGTGGCTGGCGAAGCGTAGGATCGCAGTTCATCAAGGATCGAATGCCGCGACGAGCGCCAAACAAGCTCACGTTCGCCCGCATAACCCGGGGCCAACTTGCCCATGTTGCCGGCTTGGGGATCGGCTAACAGGAACAACGCGTTCGGAACTCGTACCAGGCTCGGCTTGGAGGCACGGCACGCACAAAAAACGAGCGCTCGCTGTCGGCGACGAAACAAGCGCCCGGAGCTGCGGACGCGCCTGAAACCTGGTCAGACGAAACCGCCATTGGCGCGGATCGTCTGACCATTGACCCAGCCACCATCGGGGCTGGCTAGAAATGCCACGACCGATGCGATGTCGTCAGGCTGGCCAAGCCGCTTCAGCGGATTCGCGTCGATCATCGATTGTACCAAGGCTTCCGACTTGCCGTTCATAAACAATGCCGTTGCCGTCGGCCCAGGCGCGACCGCGTTCACGGTAATGCCGCGCGTGCCTAGTTCCTTGGCGAGGATACTCGTTATTGCCTCGACCGCAGCCTTTGTCGCGGTGTAGACGCCGTATCGGGGGAGTAGCGCGCCGACGACGCTGGTCGAGAAACTGATGATGCGACCTCCATCGCGCAAGCGACGTGCGCCTTCTCGCATCCCGCGAAAGACACCGGCGATATTGACGGCAAGCTGATGATCGAAATCGGCGTCGCTGACATCGGCAATCGGCGCGAAGATGGCGACACCCGCATTGTTGACTAGGATATCGAGGCCGCCGAACGTCCGTTCCGCAGCGTCAAACAGCGATGGTATGCCGTCCAGCGTGCTGACATCGGCCTGCACCGCGATCGCTTCGCCACCGGACGCGGTGATCTCGGCCACAACGTCTTCGGCATCCTCGCGACCGCGCGCGTAGTTGACGATCACCGCCATGCCGTCGGCGGCAAGGCGCTTGGCGATGGCAGCGCCGATGCCCTTCGATCCTCCGGTAACCAGTGCAATTTTACGTTCCGTCATGATCCGTCTCCTTCTGAGACTGTATGTAGGCTGTCGTGCGGGCGGGATAATCGGTCAGGCCTTGCGAAGTGTGTTCGGATATGGCGAACAATGCGCATGGATCGCTTGGAAGCCATGCGGCTGCTCGTACGTGTCGTCGAACGTCGTAGTTTCACTGCGGCAGCAACCGATCTTGATATGTCGCGCTCGACGGCTACCGAGGGCATCAAGCAACTGGAGGCGCAGTTGGGCGTGCGCCTGCTTGAGCGAACGACACGGATCGTAACCCCCAACCTGGACGGCAACGCCTATTATCGTCGCTGCCTTGCGATCCTGGCCGATATCGAAGAGGCGGAGGGAGCGTTTCAGGATGCCGAGCCACGTGGCCTGCTTCGGATCGACGTCCATGCGATGATCGCGCGGCGCTTTCTGATCCCGCACATTCCCGCGTTCCTTGACCGTTACCCGCGGATCGATCTTCATATCGGCGAAGGGGATCGCCTCGTCGATCTCGTGCGAGAAGGCGTGGATTGCGTCATTCGTGCGGGGGAGCCAACTGAAAGTGGCCTGATCATGCGTCGTGTCGCCACGCTGAACGAGATGACGTGCGCGAGTCCGGCGTATCTCGCGCGCCACGGCGTGCCGGCGACGCCCGCCGATCTCCAAGGTCATCGAATGATCGGCTATCTGTCATCGCGAACCGGCGACATCATCCCCTTGGAATTTACGGTCGAGGGCCGGCTCGACTACGTCACCTTGCCCAGCCGCGTGACGGTCAGCGGTGCTGATGCGGTGGGGGAGCTTGCCCGGCTGGGCATGGGGCTCATTCAGGCCCCGCGGTATCGCTTTGTCGACGATTTTGCCGCTGGCACGCTGACCGAGGTGCTGGCTGACTATCCACCTTCGCCGACGCCGCTCGTGGCGCTCTATCCGCAGAACCGACAGCTCTCACCGCGTGTCCGGGTTTTTCTTGACTGGGCTGTAGGCATTTTCGCAACGGCCGATCTTTAAGAATAGGCGCCACCACAGTTCGGCGCGGTATCCGAAGTGGCGATTGATCGGCGCGAATGCGCGGCAAGGTGATGGAGGCTATATGCGACCCCTGTTTAAGCGCAAATGTGAACGAGCGTATGAAGTTGGGAGGCGAAAAAGGGCGCCTGCGTGTCTGAATGTGGGTCGTCGTGTAGAGCTGCCGACGCGCATCTGCCTTGCCCATCAGGACGATATCCCGAACGCGCTCTTGGGGATGTGGGTTATCCGGCATGCGAGGTCCGCTTCGCCGGACGCGACGATGTAGTGATCGCCATGCTCGGCGATGCCTGTCGAAAATACAACGTCGTGCAAATACATCTGGTGTTCGATCGGGCGCGTCAATTCACTGTTGGGCTCGAGGACCGCTGCCTCTTGCGTGGCGACGACTCGGGAAGGGTCATCACGGTGCATGATCGACCAATAGGTGCGGTAGATACCCACGATCTCCTTGGGCTCGACCGCATGCCACAAGCTTAGCCAGCCGCGGCCCGTCAGGATTGGCGGCGTGCCCGCGCCGATCCGCGCGGTCGCGACAGTGTCGGTGCGGGTGCGAATGCCGGGCTGACGGTGCGGTTTCCAATGCAGGCCATCGGGCGAGGTCGCCAGGTTGATCGATGGTCCAGACCGCCATTCGCTGCCCGGCGGATAGGCGAAGTACAGGTCGCCGAGTGGTCTGGTTTGTGCCCAGTATTGCCCATCGATCAATCCTTCGAACAGCAGCATATCCTTGTTCTGGTGATCCAGGATGATGTCCGCGAACATCCAGTCCAATCCGTTGTCCGACGTGTAGAGCGTCGTCGAATGACGTTCGGGGCTGACGGAACAGGTCGTCATCAAGTAGCGACCATCGACGCGGCTGATCCGCGGATCTTCGATGCCGTAGCATTGGAAGCTATAGGCGGGAACGATAGCCTTGTCGTAGTGGATTGCAACGCGCTGTGTGCCATCGGGCGTCAGCTCGACCGGTAGGAGCCAGGACAAAGACGTCAGTGCCATGACCTTCCAGCCCCCGCTACGCAGCGTGAACTTCCGAGGATCGGCCGTGTCGGCCTGATCTAGCGGCCATGCGTCGAGCACGAAACGCGCGGGGCCGTCATCATCGGTCCAACGGATCGAGCGGACATGACCGTCGCGGATCGGGGTCCGCAGCGCCTCCGCGACGCGGACCATCAGCAGAAGGTTGCCGTTCGGCAGTCGCGTCATCCCTGGGTTAAATGCTCCAAGGACGTACGTTTCCTCGCCCAACTGACCCACAAGCGGCGACAGGGTTATGTCAACGTCCTCGGGTACGAGGATCAGCGTATCGACAGGATAGTTCACGTAATACTCTCCTGGGGCGTACCCCATCGGACAGTCACGCTCCCCGAAGCAGGGACGTTGAAATTGACACGGTCGGCCGTCGTTCTCCGGGCGCGGATACGGTCGCCGGTCGCGGTTTCGACGATAAAGGTGGGAAGCTTGCTCCGGCCCGTGCGCACGAGGCTGACGCTCGCAAGGCAGCCGTCCCCGCCGTCGAGGCGGAAGCTGATCGATGCACCACTGTTGCGCTCCATCGTCATCACGAAATGATCGCAGAACAGTCGGAACGGTGCGTCCGCGATGGTATGAAAGGTACGGCTGGCGAACACCATCGCCGCGCCGGCGCCGTAGATTTCCTGACCAACCTGACCTGCGGGTTGCCCGTCATGATACAGGTCCTCGAGCGGGAAAGAGAGTTTGCGGTCGATGTGACCGTTGCGCTGCTCGTCCGCGAGAAGGTCCGCGGGAAGGGCGTCAGGGTAATAGAACCACGCTCGGTCCAGCGCATATTTGCAATATTCGCTGATCAGCATCCGCGCCGCGGGATCAAGGTCGGGCCCGCTGTCCTTCAAATAGCGTTCGAACGCTGCGAAGCTGTCGAAGCATTCGTAGATCGCCATATACGGGCCGTCGTGCAGACAGGTGACGCCGAGGAAATTGCTGTAGTGCTTGGCGCCCTTGATCCGCGACTCCCAGATAGCCGTATTGTGGAAGAAGGAGGCCAGATAGACGTAGCTCTGGTCCAGGTAATAGCGTTCTGCCGTCACGCGCCACAGCCGCATGCAGGCGGCTGCACCCCAGGCGGTCAGGTTTGCCTGGTAGTTGAGCTCGAAGCGCATGCCGCGTGCCGCGTCGATCGCCTTGCGGGCCTCATCAAGATATCGCTTCTCGTCCGTCAGTTGGAATGCCTGCAGCATGACATAGGCATAGAGCCCGCCGACATCGGTCTGCCCCAGGCCGTCGTCATTGCGTGCTTCGACGATCACCGAAAAGTCGGTTACCTTGAACTGGATCGGCCAGGCGTAGTCGAACTGATGCGCGGCTTCGATCGCAAATTCGAGCGACGAAATGAACAGGCGCTTTGCCAAGACGTCGCCATCGACCGCAAGATGGCCAAGGTTGAGCAGGGGGTGGTACAGGTACCAGCTATCGACCGCGGTCTTGTCCTTATCCTTGCCGACGTTGGGCAGATACCGCCGCATAGTCTTCAGTTTCGTGTCGTGAAATTTGCCAAGCCCTGCGCGAATCTCGTCGGCCAGAGGCACGGGTTCGCCCTTCCAGTCGGCAAAATTGCAGATCGCCGAGAGCAGCGACATCTGTACCATGATGTCGGGATATTCGGTGGCGGTGTAGGGATGGAAATAGCGGTGGCCGTAATGGCTGATCGTCGCTTCAGGCGCGGTGTCCAGATCGTTGATCGTCGTCTCGGAACGCGCGACCCAGTCGCGAAATTCGGTCTTGGGCAGCGCCAAAAGACGATAGACTGCCCCCTGCATCTGCAGGAAGCGCAAGCCCGAGACCTGTTCATCGGACGCCGCCGCATCGTGGAAGACGACGATCGCATCGGACACCGTCACCTCCTGACCGGCGGAAAGCGGATCGATCGCCGGTGTGCCGGTCTGGGCAGGTGTCGGCGGCAGATACCCCAGTTCGGGCCACACCCCGCCGACGGCGGTGTCAGGTGTCGTCTTGGTGGCGATGAAATACTCGTTCATCGCGGTCAGGTTCTGGAAATACAGCACGCTGCCGAAGGCCGGCTCGTCGAGGTGAAAGAAGACCAGGCCTGAGTTCAACCCGCGCTGCGCTGCTTCGACCTTGCCGCGGGCTTCCAGCGGATTGTCATTGCGGTCGAGCGGGTAGACGTCGCGCGGCTGGAAGGGGATCAGGAGCGGGGCTGCGGGGATTAATTTCGCCGTAAAGCGCAGCGTGGGGAACGTCTCAGCGTGCGTGGTGACCGTGAGCGAATGACGTCCCTGCGGACTGTCCATTGTGATCGTCAGGCTGGTCTTTGCCCGATCGCCATGCGTCTTGATCCCGACCGCGCCCCCCGGTGTGTGCGCCGCGCAAAAGGCAACGCCCCCAAGCCCGTCGCGTCGTACGATGACCCAGATCGCGTCGCGACCCTCCATGACCCGCACGTCGCGCCCGGCCAGAGCAACGGTGCCCAATTCCCGCATCGACTTTGCATCGAGTTCCGCCTTGAGAGTCAGCACGGATGCGCTGACCCCCGGGATCTCTGCGGCGCGCGTCCTGACGTTCATCGGTCTGCTATCCTGGATCAGTGGCTCGCGGTCTCGCCGGCTGCACGACGCTCGACATATTTCAGCGTGAGTGCCGCCGTGTTGGACTCGAGCCACGCGGCCATTGCCTGCTCTTCGGTCAGCGACGTCCGAAGCAACGGCGTTGCGGTGGTGAAGTTGCCTGCGTCGGCGAGCGCGATCAGCGACGTGTAGCTCGCCGCCTCGAAATTCTCGAAAGCGAAATTGGCGAAGCTGTTCTTGAGAATCTCGTCGGGTGCGAACACGTGCGCAATCGCAGCAAGGTTCCCGGATACGGTGAGCGCCGCGTCCTTAAGCCATGACCTGCTTTCACCCAGTCCATCCAGAATTTCCTCGACGCGGACGATCTGCTGCTCGGTCTCGACGCGGTGCCTGCGCAGCATGTCAGCGACCGCGGGATAGTTGGTCAGATGATCGAGTTGCCGGTCGATCAGCGCGAGCGCCTGGTGCTCGACGCCGTGAACATTCTTGAGTCCGGTGATGAAGACGGACTGCAGCGCGTCGTTCGAATACATGGCCATGGTAATGCTCCTAAGATATTAGAAAAAAGCGATAACGTGAGATTGCTGGGAGGGTTCAGGTCCGGTTGGCAAACGACTCGAACTCGACGAGATCGTGTGCGCAGAAGATGCGAACGGCGTCGGCGTGGTCGGTCGACAGTGCACGGACGCGGCGTTGGTTGGCCATGCGCGCGTCGGCGTCGACCTGCATCAGTCGCTGATAGCCGCGCAGCCCTGGTGGGCAGGTGCGGCGTTTACCGGTGATCTCGCCGTGATGAAAATAGGCATCACCCGCATAGAACAGCCAGCCACCGTCGTCCTCCTGGATGGCGATGCCGGCATGCCCCCAGCTATGGCCCGCAAGCGGAATCAACAGGATCTCGGGCGGCAGGCCTTCCAGGTCCCGGACCGCGTCGAACCCGAACCAGCGTTCACCTCCGCCAAATGGATAGAGCGACCAGTTGGCAGCCTCGTCCCACTGCTGTGGGCGATAGCGCTTCCGAGAGACGAACGCTCCACCCCGGCGCTCGTCGGCGACTTCCTTCTCACGGGCTGTGACGTGAACTCGCGCGTTCGGAAAATCCTCGATCCCGCCGGCATGATCGAAGTCGAGATGCGTCACGACAATGTGGCGAACGTCGGCCGGCGCAAAGCCTAGCCCACGTATCTGTGCAACGGCGGTTTCCTCGACGATCAACTGGGGTCGGTTAAGTGCCAGAAAGAAGTCGGACAGTCTTTCACGCGGTCGCGTGACGTCCTGATCGCCGTAGCCGGTATCGATCAGGACCAGACCGGCGTTCGTCTCTATCAATAGAGTGTGGCACACCAAATGTGCCGACAGACCGCGGCTGTAGCCGTCGAAAAGCCGTCCCCCGACCGGGCAGCACGTGCCACAATTCAGATGATGTATCCTCATCAGGTCCTAGCCTTTGGAATAATACCCATGGGTTTTCTATCCACTCGATAAATCGCAGGCCCACTGACCGGCGCACCAGCGGCAAAACATCATGTTATGACGCTCGCTGAAGCCAACGACACGAACGCTTCGAAGCACTATTCGACGCATCGAATTGACATACGTTAAACGCTTTTTTGAATAGCCGATCTCAACCTAACTGCAGATCGCCCTGAGAACGCGTTGACCTAGATTAAACAGGTCGCGGTTGTTCGGATCGATCCGGGATAGAGTGCGTTTCGGGGTCATCGTCCTTTGGCAACATTCATCACATCGGAGCGAACCATGTACTATCATGACAAGAGGCTGCAGTATCCGGTCCAGGTGACGAACCCGGATCCTGCATTCGCGCGCATGCTTCAGCAGGCGATCGGCGGTGTCGAAGGCGAAATCCGCGTTTGCATGCAGTATTTCTTCCAGGCATGGGGCAACCGCGCACCGACCACCAAATATCGCGACATGCTGTTGCACACCGCGACCGAAGAGATCGGTCATATCGAGATGCTGGCGACGGCTGTTGCGCTGAACCTCGACAAGGCGCCGACGCACCTTCAGGAAGAAGGCGTCAAGGACAGCATCGTCGGTGCAGTGATGGGCGGCGAGAACCCCCGTCAGAGCATCGAGGGGATCATCCACAAGAACCTGTTGTCGGGGGGGATGGCGGCAATGCCGATGGACTCCGACGGCGTGCCGTTCAACATGAGTCACATCTATGCCAGCGGGAATGTCGCGGCGGATATGTATTGCAACGTCGCGGCGGAAAGCACGGGTCGTGTCCTGGCGGTACGGCTGTTCAACGCGACGCACGACGAGGGCATGAAGAAGATGCTCCACTACATGATCGCGCGCGACACGATGCACCAGCAGCAATGGCTCGCGGTCATCGAGGAACTCGGTGCCGAAGCCATGAACCTGCCGATCCCCAACAGCTTCCCGCAGGACATGGAAGACCAACAGAACAACTATAATTTCTACGCGACGTCGGTCGACGGAACGTTCCCGGAGGGTCGTTGGACGTCGGGACCTTCGATGGACGGCAAGGGCGAGTTCACGGTGTTCCGCAACGAACCGCTGGGCGACGAGCCGATAATGGGGCCAGCCCGCCCCGATAGCGGTGCACAGAACCAGCAGATCGGCTGACCGCGACAATGCGAGGCGGGCTTCTCCCGCCTCGCATCAGCGGCGTCCCTTGAACAGTATCGGAGAAGCGACATGGCATTGGAAAGCATCGTTAACGCTGCCAAATCTGCTTTGTGGGATGTCGTCTCATCGCCGGCTGCCGACCTGGTTTCCGACCGCAACGACGTGTTGCAGGATCTGCATCTGGCCGAGAAGGCATGGGCGACCGAGGGTGTTCCGTCGGGAACATGGTTCGTACGTAGCGCCGATCATGTCGCGTTTACGCCTATTACGAGAAACGGTGCGCCCCTGACCATTGGTGGTCAGACGACGAACTTCATTCCGGCAGACCGCTTTGCCGATTATCTGGTGAACATGCGGTCCGCGATCGAAGCCGGCGAATTCGACCGCGAGATTACGAATGCGCTGCATGGCTCGGCGAACGTCGGTGGGATAGCCGAGGTTGCGCTCCCCGCGGCGCGGGAAGGCAGCCCGCAAGATATCCGACACGCGCAGAAGGATGCCGCGCTTGCTCGCGAGGGGCGCAATCCGGATGGATCGTTATCCGCGGTCGTCGGCAACCGTTCGTAGCATCCACTGCGAAACCATCGTGATGGACCGGAATGCTTTCAAAGAACCTATCAGGAGAGAACCAATGACTATCACGCACATCGGCATGTTGCTCGCAGCGACAATTGGCACGGCATCGTTCGCGCAGACACCACCGCCGCCACCGCCGCCCGAGGCGAAAACATCTGCGACGCCCTATGTCATGGCTGCCGGGATGAGCGACCTGTACGAGATCAATTCGAGCCAGGTCGCGCTGCAGAAGTCGCAGACGCCCGCGATCCGCAAGTTCGCCACGATGCTGATCAAGCACCATCAGAAGACGACCGCTGCGACCGTCAAGGCGGCGACCAAGGCGGGTCTAACGCCAACGCCACCTACGCTCGATGCCGGCGCGACCGCATCGATCACCGAACTGCAGACCGCATCTGCGGCGGATTTCGACCGCCTGTACATCGGTCAGCAGATCCCGGCTCATCAGGCGGCGCTGGATCTTCATCGGAGCTATTCGACGGGTGGAGACCAGGCACCACTACGCATGTCGGCCAAGGCTGCGGTGCCGATCGTGAAGCAGCATCTGGGTGCCGCGATGAAAATGCAGGCGGGTAAGCCGATGGCGCCCATGCCAGGCATGTAAATGGCGGCGGAGCGCCGTGATCGGCGCTCCGTTTCCCACAATGTCGCAGAACCAGGCCGATACCTCACGAAGCCAGCTGGAGTGAACCGATGACTGCGGAGCCCTTACCCCCTCCCGAAACCGACAACGACGTGGCGTTTCATGGCAATGACGACGGGACGGTCGGTCACTACTCGGGCCAAGAGTATGACAGCTATCGAAAAGCCCAGCCTCGCAATGTCGAGATCAGTGTGAGTCGGGACAATCGGGAAGCGAATGTCGGTGCGCCGAACAAGGCGCCGGGCGAGAACATTCCGCCCGACGCGGGCAGGCGCGCCTATATCGATGAGAAGACGGGTGAAGTGCACGGCAGTGGTGCCGGGGCGGGTGGTGGCAACGCTACCGAAGACTATGATGCCGACACGCCCGGCGGGGGTGGCGAGGTTCGCCAGACGCAGCAGCCGACGTGACGGGCCGGGCCGGGGGCGCACCCGCGCGGTCCGGCCGAAAGCGTTGATCCGCCATCGCCAATGAAAGCGGACGAACGACCCGGTCGGTCCCGAATGACCCGGGGCCGATGCGTACACCGCTATTGCGGAAGCAGGCGGGGGAACTCGGCCGGGACTTCTCGCGCGAGAAATCCGATGGGCCCCCGCGTGGTTGCTACGCGCCGTCCGCTCTGTCCGTGCAACCAGACGCCCCAACCGGCCGCAATGATCGGCGAAGCGCCGCGGGACAACAGGCCGCCGATCGCGCCGGCAAGGACGTCTCCCGATCCGCCGGTCGCAAGTCCGGTGCCTCCGCCGCCATAATGCAGCGTCGTTCCGTCGGGTGTCGCGATGACGGTATCGCTGCCTTTGAGAACCACGACAGCGCCGTATTGCGCTGCGACATCGCGCGCGACCTTTTCCGGGGACCGCGCGATGATGTCTTCGTCCATGCCCGTCAACATGGCCATTTCGCCGTGATGCGGGGTAAATACCATACGGCCCTCGAATGCCGCCAACGCCTCGCGCAAGTTCCGCGCCGCGCCTATGGCCATCGCATCGACGACCAGCGTCAGGTCGTCGCAGGGGTGTTCCAGAACGAGGCGCAGGAGCGTGGTGGCAGCGCCGGCCGATCCCATGCCGGGGCCGATCACCAGCGTATCGCAGGCGTTGAGCGACTGTTCGAGCAGGGGGCCCGCTGCGCCGTCGATCTCTCCATCGGCGTCTTGCGGCAGCGCGAGAACGCCCGCTTCCGGAACGAGCAGGCCGAGCCCGGTTGCCGCGGATGCGATCGTCGCCATCTGAAGCTTGCCCGCGCCAACCCGAAGCGCCGCTTCCCCCGTCAAACGAAGCGCGCCCGGCACCATCGCGGACCCGCCGATCGCCAACACGCGCCCGCGGCTGTTCTTGGTCGTCCCGCTGCCATGTACCGGGGGCGGATTGGCAGCGATCCAGTTGCTGTCGAGCGCAATGGTATCGGTCATCCTCGTACTCCGGTGGTACGGTCCGGCTCGGCGGTGACCGGGGCAGACCCTTCGTGGTCGTTGTAACGGACGAGCTTGAGCGCTCCACCGCGTGGTCCGTCGGAATCGAACCGGTATTCGGTGACCGAGCAGTTCGCGACGTCGCCTTCGCGATCGATCGCCAGGATTTCGTCTTCGGTGAGGGTCTCGATCACATAGCGCAGGCACAGGACGACGACCTGATGCGCGACGATCATCACGCGGCGCCCGGCATAGTGGAGCGCGATGGTATCCATCAACGACCGCAGCCGGAAGATGACGTCGGACCAACTCTCGCCGCCGGGCGGCCTGTGATAGAATTTGCCGAGGATGCGCCGGAACTCGGCCTGGTCGGGGTATACCGACGCGACACCGCTGGTCGTCAGCCCGTCGAGGATGCCGAACTCCTTTTCCCGCAAGCGCTCATCGATTCCGATCGGGTCGTCACCGATCGCCCCGCCCTGCTCCTGGAAAAGATTCAGTGTCTGGCGCGCCCGCACATAGGGTGAGACCAATAGAATCTCGGGGCGGTCGTCAGGCCCCGCGCTGGCGAACCTCGTGCCGAGCGCGCGGGCCTGGTTCTCGCCGAGCGGGGACAGCGGAATATCCACGTCGCGTGCAGACAGTTCGATCCGTTCGGCACCGGCAGCATGGGCGGCGTCGCGCGCAACGTTTCCTGCACTCTCCCCGTGACGGACAATCCAAAGGCGAGACGGCCAACGTGCTGAGGTCATAACGTCCTGTCCAAAGCGTTTCTCCGGTTTGCTCAACGCCGGTTGGTCAGCGATGGCTGCATGGTCAGTCGATCCGACGTGGCGGCCACTGTGATCGCAGGACGCCGACGGAGTGGCGGCGCATGACGCGGTGGACAGGCTAGAGGTTTTCCGCGTCACTTAACCACGCTGAAAAATCGTCGGGGTCGGCGAAAGTCTGCTTGATAATCGGCGACGTTCCCCTGAACATCGATTCCACGAACCATGTTCCACACAGTTCGCCGTGCATCGGACCGAGCCGGGAGAGCACTGCCACAAGCCGGCCTTCGCGAAGAACGAGCAGCCCCTGATCGTCGCCGGTTCCGACATCGAGGAGGATTTCCTGGAAGCTGACGGTCATCACGCGGCCATGTGCAGATAGGAAATATCGAAGTCCGCGGACTTCCGGAGGCCGTCCCAGTCGGCGACCGTTACACGGCCATTGTCCAGGCGGATGACTCCGTCATTCTCGAGCGCCGTCAGCATCCGGTTGACGTGGACGATGGTCAGCCCGGTGGCGTCCGCAATGTGGTCCGGGCTCATCGGAAGCGCCAGGGATCCGGGGCCGCCCAGTCCAGCCGCCTCGCGTCGCACGACGAATTCGCAGAGCATGTGCGCGACGCGCGACTTGGCGTCGCGCTGGCCGACGTTGAGAACCCATTCCCGGAAGATCGAGGCGTCGATCAAGGTGTCGCGCCAAAACGCATCGCCGATCTTCTGCCGCGCCTTCATGACGGCTTGCAGCGCCACTAGCGGGATCCACGCGATCGTCGCCTCGGTCAGCGTCTGGATGCCGTGATCGGCCGTCGGCAGCATCAGGTGCTGCAAATCCATGATGTCGCCGGCAAGGTGGAACGACACGATCTGGCGGTTACCGTTGGCGGCCTGCTTATACCGATGGGAATACCCCTCTAGCAGGACGCAACACGCCGTCATCGTGTCTCCGCGGTTCACTAGCTGGGCCCCGGCCGGAACCGTCTCGACGCGAACCGGCAGCGCGGCAATGGCCTGTCGATCGGCATCATCCAGCGGCGCAAGTCGCTCAAGCTTTCGGATCAGTGCCGCGAGATAGTCAGGATCAAAGTGAGTCATCGTTATCCAGTTAGATGAAATAAACGCCGCCAGTATCTCGACGCCCGCCTATGGTCGGCCGATCATGATTCCGCGTTCGCGGCACCGCTTCGTTGGTTGGATTCGCCTTCAGGGGAGGGATGCCGATCGTCCGAAACGAAACCGCGGTCCAGCGCGTCGCTCAGCGGCGTCTCGCCGATCCCGAGCGCGATCGTCGCCGTCTCGGGCGCGGGTTCCCCGCTGTGGTTCCGTCGTCCCCGCAGTGCCAGCGCGAGTGCCACGGCTACGCCCGAAGCGACCGCCACCTTGACCGCAAGCCCCTTCTTGTTGTGCTGCCACTCGGCCCGCACTCCCATTTCCCCGGGGATGTTCGGCACGGTGCCTTGTCCGAGATCCTCGATCACGCCCTCAACTACGTCGATGCGGTCGGCACCCATCAGCAGCAACCAGTGCCACCAGTCGGACTCGCTGCGGCGAAACGCGTACCGGCGGATCATGCCGCTGATCCCGCGGGGCGGCGTCGACGTGCCGACCACCGCCGGCTGGCGATTATGCTCGATCGAACGCAGGATCTCGACGTCCGCGTCCTGCAGTGCCGGCCGCGACCATGTCAGGCCACGCGTCTGCAGGTCCTCGCGGTGGCGGATCGGATAGGTCGGGTCATTGCTCCCGGCGGCATCCACGCCCCAGCCTGAAATCGCCGACGTATCGACCAGTGATCTGTCCACGACCGTTCTCCCTCACGCGCCGTTCGGCAGGACCACGGGCTTGATGCACCCGTCGAGCTTCGCCGAGAAAAGATGATAGGCATCTGCGATGTCGGCGAGCGGCACGCGGTGCGTGATCATCGCCTTGGGGTTGATATGCCCCGCCTGGATATGCGCGATCAGGCGCGGCAGCAGACGCTTCACCGATGCCTGGTTGGCACGGATCGTGATCCCCTTGTTCACGACGTTGCCGATCGGCACGATGTTCCCGGTCGGGCCATAGACGCCGACGATCGAAACCACGCCGCCCTTCTTCACCGAATTGATCGCCCAATGCAGCGCGATGGCGTTTCCCGCCTCCAGCTTCAGCTTCGTACCGATCAGCGTTTGCAGCGCGTTGCCCGCAGCGTCGCCGCCGACCGCGTCGATGCAGACGTCGGCGCCAAGCGAGTCGGTCTGCTTCTTCAGGAAGACGACCATGTCGTCGACCTCGCGGAAGTTGTAGACTTCGGCAGGGCAGAATGTCCGCGCGAAATCGAGCCGGTATTCGATGTGGTCGATCACGATGACTCGCCCCGCGCCGAACAGCCAGGCGAATCGCGCGGCAATTAGCCCCACCGGGCCGGCCCCGAACACGACAACGGTGTCGCCGGGCTGGATGCCGCCCATTTCGGCCGCCTGATACCCGGTCGGCACGACATCGGTCAGCAGCACGGCATCGTCCGGGTCCATCCAGTCGGGAATCACCATCGGCCCGACATCGGCATAGGGTACGCGGACAAATTGCGCCTGCCCGCCGTCATAGCCGCCCGCGGTATGCGAATAGCCGAAGATGCCGCCCACGGCAGTCGCCTGCGCGTTCGATTCATGGCAGTTGCCGAACAGTCCCTGCTGACAGAACTGACACTTGCCACAGGCGATGTTGAACGGAACCAGGACGTGGTCGCCGACCTTCAAATTGCGGACCTCCGGTCCGACCTGTTCGACGATCCCGCAGAATTCGTGACCGAAGGTCATGCCGACGCGCGTGTCGGGAACCATGCCGTGATAGAGGTGAAGGTCGGATCCGCAGATACACGACCGCGTGACCCGGACGATCGCGTCCTCCGGGTGCAGGATCTTGGGCATCGGTTTTTCATCGACGCGGACGCGGTAGGGCCCGCGGTAATTCATTGCCAACATGATAGCTTCCCGGCGACGCGCCGGCCTTCGCAGGACGCTACGTCCGGCTGCGGTCCTGGCGCCATGCGATAGGAAGTCTAGGCGCTGGGCAAGTTCCTCGCGTTAAACGAGGTTAAAGCAATATCTTATTCGGTAGCAGCCGGCGATCCGCAGGCGGCTTCGCGGGTACGAAACGACAAGCGATACCGGCCGACCGGCGGCGCGCATCCATCGCTATTGCGCGTAATGCTCGAGATACAGATAGGCCGGGTCGAATTCGCCGGCGTGCGCCAATCCGGCCCAGTCGAGGATCGTGACGCGACCGTCCTGGACGTTCACCAGTTCGTGTTCGCGCAACTCGCGCAGCATTCGGTTGACGTGAACGTTGGTCAGACCCGTGCAGTCGCCGAGATCCGTTTGCGTGAGGGGCAGGTCATAGCTCATGCCGTCCGTCAGCCCGACGACCTGCAACCGCACGAACAGCTCGCAGAACAACGTGGCCAGCCGAGCGCGCGCGGCGCGTCGCCCCAGCGACACCTCCCATTCGCGGTGGATCGCCGCGTCGAGATTGGTCAGGAACCAGTAGAGCCGGGTGAGGTGGGGAAAGCGCTCGGTAATATCGGTAAGGCGGCTGTGAGGCATGGTGGCTATGCGGCACGGGGTCAGCGACATCACCGTATGATCGAGCCGTTTGAGCGTGAAGCTGTGAAGGTCCGCAAAATCGCCGGCAACGTGCAGTTCCGTGATCTGCCGCTGCCCGTCGCGCAGGTCCTTGTCCCGGCAGAGGATGCCTTCGAGCAGAAGCGTGCTGTGTTTGAGCTCGACGCCGGGTTTGATCAGGACGTGATCGGCCGGATAGTCGCGGTGCTCGGCAATCGCACCGCGAATGGCGTTTTCTTCCTCGGCCGACAATTTGTCGCGTGCGCGAAGTTTCGCGAAATGACTAGCCAGCATGTCGCATTACCTTCGACTCGTTCGTTGCGCGGTCGCCAACCCGACCCGTGCGGTGTGGTGCAGGTGATCGGTCGAGACAGTACCAGAGCGTCTGAACCCAGGCAGTCGTTCCTTCGAGCCCCGCATCGATGCACGATCTCGGCGAACGGTTCATGATCAGTCGTGCAGCGGATCGACCAAGTCTGACCATTCGTGACCGTCTGTCCGGCTCTTAGTGACGAGCGTCGCAAGTCGTCCTTTTCCCGCGTAGCGCGATCGTTCGCGCCGGCGAAAAGGACGGCCGCCCGCGAAAAGTCCCTGGTTCGCAAAGATACCGTCCACATCGCCCTCCCCTCGAAAGCCGAGCGCAGTTTTGTCGGGATCTCACGACGTAGGTGTTAGAAGCCCGTGCTCGGGTGTTTCCACGGTTGGGCCATGTGTGCCATTCTCGCGCTCTCTGTGCCAAGGCGCTGTACCGGAAACTATCTAAGAATGGCTGATTCAGGCATTTGTGCGCCATGCAGCGCCATTGGTGACCCCTACGGGAATCGAACCCGTGCTTCAGCCGTGAAAGGGCCGCGTCCTAACCGCTAGACGAAGGGGCCTGCGTGGTGGAGGCCGACTAAGGGGAAGGGGGCGGGGCGTCAAGCGTTTCGGTACAACAATTTAGTCTGCCCATGCCGCATCCTCGACATGAAGCTCGGCCGAGGGGCGGGAGGACCAGTCGTCGATCTTCGCGCGGCCGGCTAGCCAGAGTTTGCGGTGGGGGGGGGCGCCGAGAAGGGCTTGTCCGAGTGCGGTTTCGGCGGCGCGGAAGGCCATCGCCTTGATGCTGCGACCGTCGTCGCCCGCCACGATCGTGCGGACGTGGCCGTTGCCGACGATGTCTGCCTTGATCACGCGGACCGGACCCATCGCCACGCGCGGGGCGGGCCAGCCCATGCCGTAGGGGCCGCCCGCTTCCATCGATTCGACGAGGCCGGGGTTGACGCCGCCCGCCGCGAGGACCGCGTCCAGCAGGAGTGCGCGGTCGCCGTTGGAGCGCTCGACCGCGGTGGCGAGGCGCTCTTCAAGGAAGTCGGTGAAGGCGGGGATCGCGGCGGCGTCGATCGTCAGACCGGCGGCCATCGCATGGCCCCCGCCCGCGACCAGCAGGCCATGTTCGCGCGCGGCCATCACGGCGGCGCCGAGATCGACGCCGGGGATCGAGCGGCCCGAGCCCTTGCCGACGCCGTGCTCGTCGATCGCGATGACGATCGCGGGACGGCCAAGCTTTTCCCTGAGGCGACCGGCGACGATGCCGATCACGCCGGGGTGCCAGCCATGCCCCGAGACCACCGCGACCGCGCGATCACGCGACGCGAGCAGGTCGGCGGCGTCCTGCACGCCGGTCTCGATTGCGCGGCGCTCCTCGTTGAGGCGGTCGAGTTCGGTGGCGATCGCGCGCGCTTCCTCGGGGTCCTGCGTGGTGAGCAGGCGCACGCCGAGATCGGCGCGACCGACGCGGCCCCCGGCGTTGATGCGCGGGCCCAGCGCGAAGCCGAGGTCGGTGCAGGTCGGGTTGCGGGTCAGGCGCGAGGCCTCGATCAGCGCGGCGACGCCGATGTTCTTGCGCGCGCCCATGACTTTCAGGCCCTGCGACACAAAGGCGCGATTCAGGCCGCGGAGCTGCGCGACGTCGGCGACGGTGCCGAGCGCGACGATGTCGAGCAGGTCGATCAGCTTGGGCTCGGCGCGGTCCTTGAAGAAGCCGCGGGTGCGAAGCGTGCGGACGAGCGCGGCGGCGGCGAGGAAGCACATGCCGACCGCGGCGAGGTGGCCGTGCGCGGCGCCTTCGTCCTCGTCGAGCCGGTTGGGATTGACCAGCGCCAGCGCGTGCGGGAGCGCGGTCGAGCATTTGTGGTGGTCGATGACGATCACGTCGACCTTCGCGTCGCGCGCGGCGTCGAGCGCGTCGAAGGCTTGCGCGCCGCAATCGACCGTGACGATCAGCGTCGCGCCTTCGCCGGCGAGGCGGACGAGCGCTTCGCCCGACGGGCCGTATCCTTCGAGCAGGCGGTCGGGGATATAGGGGCGGGCCTCGATCCCGAGATCGCGCAGCACGAGCACCATCAGCGCGGCGGAGGTGGCGCCGTCGACGTCGTAATCGCCGAAGATCGCCACCTGTTCTTGCGCCTGCACCGCATCGGCCAGCCGCTCTGCGGCGCGGTCCATGTCGCGGAAGATCGACGGGTCGGGCATGAATGCGCGGATCGAGGGGGTGCGGTGCGCGTCGAGTGCGTCGCGCGGGCAGCCGCGTGCGAGGAGCAGTTGGGTGACGAGGTCGTCGCCCAAGCCGTTGATGCCGAAGCCGTCGCGTTGGTCAGCCGATAGAGCTCGCCAGCGCCAGGGTTGGCCGAGGATCGAGGAGGTTACGCCGAGAACTGTCATGCGGCCGGGGTAGTGGTTGTGGGGGGATTGTCGAGCTTGGAGGGGGGTGGGGCTTCGGCTTGCCCTCCTGCGCGCCGTCATCCCACGAGCTGTCATCCTGACGAAAGTCAGGATCCAGTGCCCAGAATGACCGCGTACGTTATTCTGGGTCCTGACTTTCGTCCGGATGACGGGTGGGGTTTGGCATGGGTTCCGCGCGCCAACCTGTCCTTCGATACGCCGTCTCGATACGCTGCTTGCGCAGCTACTCGACGGCTACTCAGGACGAACGGGTGTGGGGGCGGGGAGGGGGTGCGAATGCGGCGGAGAAACGGTATGCACCTCCGTCATCCCCGCGCAGGCGGGGATCCATATCCTATAACGGTGCGGACATATCACTGGGGATAGCCAGTCTGGGTTCCCGCCTTCGCGGGAATGACGTGGTGGTAGTGACTACCCCGCACACTCGCTCGCCTTCCCCAGCCGCCGTCACTTCATCCACGGCCGCTCGCGAAACCACTTCGTCACGATATACTTCACGCCCTCCATCACCGGCATGCCCTCGTGCAGCGTCAGCCCGTTGGGCGACCCGTCCGGGTTCATGTTGTTCCAGGCGAGCAGCATGCCGCGTTTCGGGGCGATCTTGATGCCCGCCTGGGGGAACCACGTCGCCCCGCCTTCGGGGACGTCGTTGAGGAACACCATCGCGGTCCAGGTGCGCTGGCCGCCCTGCTCCTGCATCCGCGCCCAGTAGCTTTCGGATTCGTGAAAATAATCATGGTGCGCGCGGAATTGCTGGCCGGGGGCATAGCGCTGACCCTGCATCGTCTCGCCGTGGACCAAATCGATACCGAGCAAAGTCGCGATCGCCTCGTCGGTCGGCTGCACGTCGGGCGACCAGCGATCCATGTCGCAGCTTTCCGAGGTGCGGAAATTGCTGTTCGGGCGATCGGAGAGGAGCGTCGAGGGGCGGCGCTTCGAATCGATCACCGCGATCAGCTGCTTGCACGTCGCGGGATCGAGAAACGGCGCCTGGTAATAGAATTGCACCGTGTCCATCGCGATGCGCTGCACCGCGGGATTGGCGTCGAGACGCGCGGCGACCTGCGATCCGAAGGCTTGGCGGAGCGCCGCGGCCGGATCGACCTTCTTGGCTTTTGAAAAGATACCCACGCCGCAGGATTTGACGAAGCGGGCCGGAAACGCAAGGGGCCGGAAACGCCAGAGCCCCACGGCGACTGATGTCACCGCGGGGCTCCGCCGGTCTTGGCGTGCGCCTACCAGAAGATGTCGTACACCGTGTCGACCACGCGGCCGCTGTCGAGATCGACCAGCAACGCGTCGTTGTAATAGCGCACCCAGCGATACGGGCCGTACGCGTCGGGCAGGCGATAGGTGTACGGGTCCTGGATCCAGTAATTCTGGTTGTACAGGATGCTGTTCAGCGAGAATCCGACGCCGAAGCGACGATAGCCCGAACCCCAGCCGCTCGGCGCGTAATAACGCGGGAGGCGGTAGGCGCCACGGTTCGAGGCGCGGTAGTTGCTCCAGGCGTAGCGGTTGTCGGTGCGCCAGCCGCGGTTCCACGCCCCCCCTTGATTGTAGCCGCCCTGGTTATAACGGCCCTGGTTGTAGCCGCCGCGACCATAGCCTTGCGCGGTACCGTAGGCGCGGTTGGGCTGGCGGTTCTTGTAGCCGTCCCGGTCGTAGCGGCCACGCCCATCGTTACGGCCATAGTCCTGTCGATCGCGTCGGCCATCGTTGCCGTCGAACTGGCCGCGATCCGCCTGCTGGGTGTTGCGGTCGAAACCGGGGCGACCCTGGCCGCGGTTCCATTCGCCGCGGTTCTGGTCGGCCTGCTGGCCCTGTTGCGGGCGGGGCCGGTTCTGGCGGTTCCAGTCGGGACGGTCGCCGCGCGCTTGCGGCTGCTGCCCCAGGTCCGCGCGTTGCGGGCGCTGTGCTTGATCGGGAGCGGCCGGGCGCTGTTGCTGGAAGCCCTGGCCGTTCTGGCGCGGCCCCCGATCGGCGCGATCTGGGCGCTGACCTCGGTCCTGACGCTGACCGGCATCGGAGCCGCGATCGCCGCGATCGCCACGGTCCTGGCCGACTTGCTGCGCGCTGGCGGTGTTCGCCATCATCGTTGCCGGCACCAATGCCGATGCTGCCATCAAGAGCTTGAAAAACTTGCCCGTCATCGCGGTCGTCCTCGACTGCCGGCGCACGAGCCGGCTCCTATGATGGACTGTGTTTAGATGGGGAGGGGTGTGGGGACGCTGAATGGGTTCGTCAGCGATTAGACAGGATTGGGGGGAGGCGTATGTGTCTGGTGATAGGTAAGCACCGACGATCACCGCGCGGGCGGCGGCACCAGCGCGGGGACCAGCCTGGCCGAGTCCGCCGGATCGATTCCCGGCCGAGGCCCGGCAGGGATCACCTCTTCGCCCCGCATCGCGCGGCCCGCGCGCTGGATCGCCTCGACCACGCGCGGGTACACGCCGCAGCGGCACAGATTGGTGATCTGTTCGCGGATCAGCGCCTCGCTCGGGTCGGCATTGCGGTTCAGGAGCGCCGCGGCGGCCATGATCATGCCCGGGATACAGAAGCCGCATTGCGGGACGGCTTCGGCGATGAAGGCGAGTTGCACCGGGTGGTTGCGTTCGCGCGACAGGCCTTCGATCGTCGTGACGTAGCTGCCCTCGATCGACCCGATCGGCACGCGGCAACTGCGCATCGCCCGCCCGTCGATATCGACGGTGCACGCGCCGCAATGCCCCGTGCCGCAGCCATATTTGGTGCCCGTCAGGTTCGACGCATCGCGCAACGCCCAGAGCAAGGGCGTGTCGGCCGAGAGCTTGTATTCGATCGGCGCGTTGTTGACGGTGAAGCGGCTCATGGGCGGCGTCCTAGCGTGTCCGCGCGGATCGCACCAAGCAGCATTGCCACGCGCCATTGCCACGCAGCAGCGCGGCGGCTTATGTCGCGCGCAATAACACCGCGAGAGGGCGCTTCACGATGCACGTCGATACCACATCCACTCATGCGGCGGATGGCGATGCCAGCCACGGCTATGACGCGCCCGACCTGCGCGTGTTCGTGTTCGCGCTGTTCTTCATCTTCGGCGGCATCACCTCGCTGAACGACATCATCATCCCGAAGATGAAGGAGCTGTTCACGCTCGACCATGCGACGTCGATGCTGGTCCAGTCGGCGTTCTTCCTCGCCTATGCGCTGTTCTCGATCCCCGCCGCGGCGATCGTGCGCAAGGCGGGCTATATGCGCACCGCGTCGATCGGCCTCGTGACGATGACCGCGGGCTGCCTGTTGTTCATTCCGGCGGCGGGGCAAGCGAGCTTCGGCATGTTCCTGTTCGCGCTGTTCGTGCTCGGTGCCGGGATCACCGTGGTGCAGGTCGTCGCCAACCCGCTGATCTCGGCGCTCGGTCATCCCAAGTCCGCGTCGAGCCGACTGACGTTCGCGCAGGCGTTCAACTCGCTCGGTACCACGATCTTCCCGTATGTCGGATCGGCGCTGATCCTCGGCGGGCTGGCGACGGTCGACTCGTCGACGCTCACCGGTGCGGCGCTCGACGCGTACCGGACCGAGTCTTCGCGGACCGTGGTGCACACCTATATCGGCCTCGCGATCGCGCTGCTGATCGTCGCCGCGGTCGTGTGGACGAGGCGCAACCGCCTCAACGAAGAGCAGGACCAGACCGGCAGCATCTTCCACGCGTTCACGCTGCTGAAGCGCCCGCGCTTCGCGATGGGGACGGCGTGCATCTTCCTGTACGTCGGCGCCGAGGTCGCGGTCGGTTCGCTGATCGTGAACTATCTGATGCAGCCGAGCGTGATGGGCCTCAGCGACGTCGCGGCGGGCAAGCACGTGCCGTTCTACTGGGGTGGCGCGCTGGTCGGCCGATTCATCGGCGCGTACGTTTTGAACAAGGTGTCGCCGGGCAAGGTGCTCGCGGGTGTCGCGACGGGGACGCTCGCGCTGATCCTGATCTCGGCGAATACCGAGGGCGCGGTGTCGGGCTGGGCGCTGCTGGCGATCGGGTTGATGAATGCAGTGATGTTCCCGACGATCTTCAGCCTTGCGTCCGAAGGCCTCGGCAAGCGTGCAGCCGAGGGGTCGGGCGTGATCGCCACCGCGATCGTCGGTGGCGCGATCATCCCGTATCTGACGGGAATGCTCGCGGACAAGTCGGGCAGCCTGCACTTCGCGCTGCTGCTCCCGGCGATCTGCTACGCGCTGATCCTGGCCTATGGGTTGTATGCGCGGAAGCCGGCGGTGGCGGTCGCGTAACCCCCCGTCATCCTGGGCTCGACCCAGGATCCAGAGCCAGGAACGCTAGCGCAACTGGCTCTGGATCCTGACTTTCGTCAGGATGACGGTAGTTTTGGCAGCATCGGCGCGGCGCGACCGGTTGCGAGGTCGGCGTCGGAGAAGCGGATCGGCGTGCGGAGGCCCGGTACGGTCGATCCATCGGGCCGCTCCGCGCTGATCTGCATCCCGCGCGCGATCACCTGCGGATCGTCGAACGCCTGTGCGACGGTGTTGATCGGCCCGGCGGGGACTCCCACCGCCTCGAGGCGCGCGAGCAGGTCGAGCTTGGGCACGAGAGACGTCGCAGCCTCGATCCCCGCAAACAATATGTCCTTGAACGCCAGCCGCCCGGCATTGGTCGCGAAGCGCGGATCGTCGCGCATCTCGGGCAAGCCCAGCGCGTCGCAGAAGCGCCGAAACTGGCCGTCATTGCCGACCGCGAGGATGAACCACCCGTCGCTCGTCGGAAAAACCGCATACGGACACACGTTCATATGGCCATTGCCGACGCGGGTCGGCGACACGCCGCTCGCGAACCAGTTCATCGCCTGGTTCGCGAGCACGCCGGTCATCGTGTCGAGCAGCGCCATGTCGATCTGCTGACCCCGACCGGTCCGCTCGCGCATCGCCAGCGCCGCCTGGATCGCGATGACGGCATAGAGCCCGGTCATGATGTCGGCGAAGGCCACGCCGATCTTTTGCGGTGCGCCGTCCGGCTCGCCGGTGAGGTCCATGATCCCGCTCATCCCCTGGACGATGAAGTCGTAGCCCGCGCGCGGCGCGTACGGCCCGTCCTGACCGAAGCCGGTGATCGAGCAATAGACGAGCCGCGGGTTGGTCCCGGCGAGCGTAGCGTAGTCTAGCCCGTATTTGGCGAGCCCGCCGACCTTGAAATTCTCGATCACGACATCGGCGTCGGCGATCAGGTCGCGGACGACGGCCTGGCCTTCGGGGGTGGTGAAGTCGGCGACGACGGAGCGCTTGCCGCGGTTGGCGGCGTGGAAATAGGCGGCGTCGTGGCTGCCGTCGGGGTTGTCGATGAAGGGCGGGCCCCAGCTGCGCGTATCGTCGCCCGCGGGGCTCTCGACCTTGACGACGTCGGCACCGAGATCGGCAAGGACTTGCCCCGCCCACGGCCCGGCGAGGATGCGCGCAAGTTCGACGACCTTCAGGCCGGCGAGGGGGGAAGGTCTTCTCAGCCCCTCCCCTTCAGGGGAGGGGTTGGGGTGGGGCGGCGCCCCAAAATCCTCGGCTGCGTTCATGGAAAAACCCCACCCCAACCCCTCCCCTGAAGGGAGGGGCTTGTCGCTCTCAAAACGCAGCGATACCCGTGATCGCGCGCCCGAGGATCAGCGCATGCACATCATGCGCGCCCTCATAGGTGTTGACCGTTTCGAGGTTCATCATGTGACGCATCACCTGATACTCGCCCGAAATCCCGTTGCCGCCATGCATGTCGCGGCTCATCCGCGCGATATCGAGCGCCTTGCCGACATTGTTGCGCTTGACGATCGAGACCATTTCCGGCGCGAACCGGCCCTCGTCCATCAGCCGTCCGACGCGCAACGACGCCTGTAGCCCGAGCGCGATCTCGGTTTCCATGTCGGCCAGCTTCTTCTGGTACAGCTGGCGTCCGGCGAGCGGCGTGCCGAACTGGTTGCGATCGAGGCCGTATTGCCGCGCGGCGTGGAAGCAGAACTCCGCCGCGCCGAGCGCTCCCCAGGAAATCCCGTAGCGCGCACGGTTGAGGCAGCCGAACGGACCCTTCAGGCCCTGCACGTCGGGCAGTAGCGCGTCGTCGCCAACCTCGACCTCGTCCATCATGATCATGCCGGTGATCGACGCACGCAAAGACAGCTTGCCTTCGATCTTCGGCGTCTCCAGCCCCTTCATCCCGCGTTCGAGGAGGAAGCCGCGGATGGCGCCGCCATGCTCGTCGGACTTCGCCCAGATCACGAAAACGTCGGCGATCGGCGAGTTGGAAATCCACGTCTTCGCGCCCGAGATGACATAGCCATTGGCAGTCTTCTTCGCGCGCGTCGTCATGCCGCCGGGGTCGGAGCCGGCGTCGGGTTCGGTCAGCCCGAAACAGCCGATCCATTCGCCGGTCGCGAGCTTGGGCAGGAACTTGCGCTTCTGCGCCTCGGAGCCGAACGCGTTGATCGGGTACATGACGAGGCTCGACTGCACCGACATCATCGAGCGATACCCTGAGTCGATCCGCTCCACCTCGCGCGCGACGAGGCCGTACGCGACATAGGACGCGCCGACGCCGCCATATTCCTCGGGGATGGTCGGCCCGAGCAGGCCGAGTTCACCCATCTCGCGGAAAATCGCGGGATCGGTATGCTCGTTCTGGAACGCGTCGATGATCCGCGGCGCCAGCTTGTCGTCGGCATAGGCCTTCGCGCTGTCGCGGATCATGCGTTCGTCTTCGCTCAACTGATCGTCGAGCAGAAACGGATCCGCCCAGTCGAACTTGCCCATGCCGGCCATCGTCATCTCCTTCGTTGACCGCCGACTTCGTGTCTCGGGGCCCGAAAGTCCACCCCCCATTGCCAGGGCGCGCGCGGTTTACGCATCGATCAACGTCAACACCGCGAGCGCGACATGCGTCCGGCCGTCGACCGTCTCGACCCGATCGACGGCCAGATCCGCCACGATGTGACCGCGCATGATGAACTCCGCATCGGGCAACGCGTCGATCCACTCTCGAAGACCGGGTACGGGATCGGCGGCGATCGTCAGCCGGTGCTGCGTGCCGACGAACGTCGCGCTGGCCCAGGGTGTGCACGCGATCGACTCGACGTGGATCGTCAAATTCGCCGCGGTCGCGCAGGTCCGCAGCGCGCGGATCAGCAGCGTGCCGGCATCGGGGCCGCGGAGCGCGTCCATCCTCATGCCCCGTCCGCCGCGATGAACGATTCGATCCTGGCGACCATCGGCGCACGCGGCTGGCGACCACGGCGCAGGTCGTGGACCAGCCGCGGATCGCCGACCGACAGCCGCCCGAACTTTGTCATCGGCATGCCGGTCTGCCGCAGATATCGATCGATCTTCATGAGAACGGACATGGTCGCTCCTTCCGGGTCCTGGCTCGAGTCCTTCGCCCGAGTCCTTGGCCTGCGTTCCTGATCTGTTCCGCGAAATCCTACTTGTCGAGGAAATTTCCTACGCTAGGGTCCAGGGGTGTCCAGAACCGCATCCGATCCCGATCCGAGACGCGCGCTGGCGACGCTTGCTGCGGCGCGTGGCGATAGCCTGGCCGCGCTGTCGGCGATGCTCGGGCGCAATGCCGCGTATCTCCAGCAATATGTCCAACGCGGCTCGCCCAGGCTGCTGGGCGAACGCGATCGGCGGTTGCTGTCGGACTATTTCGGGGTGAGTGAGGTCGTTCTTGGAGCGCCGCCTGCGCGCGCGGCGGGGTTCAGGGTCCCGAAGCTTGACGTCGCGGCCTCCGCAGGACCTGGCGCACTGGTCGACGGTGAGATCGCGCACGGCACCGACACTCTGGACCCCGGTCTGGCGCGGCGGTTGGGATTGAAGGACGGGCAGGCGGCCATCATCCGCGTTCGCGGCAGTTCGATGGAGCCGGGGCTGTTCGACGGGGATCACATCGTGGTCGACACCGCGAACCGGACGCCGCGCGCGAAGGGCGGCGTTTTCGTGATCCGGATCGACGACGCGGTCATGGTGAAGCGCGTGGCGTGGGTCGATGGGGTGTTGGTGGCAAGCAGCGACAATCCGGACGCGGCAGCGGTGCCGGCGGGCGCGATCGTCGTGATTGGCCGCGTCGTGTGGCAGATGCGCGAGCCGCGGTAGGACGGCGCGCGGCATGTGTTCGTTGCGTACCGGCTCTCCTGCGGACGCAGGAGTCCAGGGTTGCGAGCGGTGGCATTCGAGGTCCTAGCCCCCCGCTTTGGCGGGGGAACGGGAGGCTCAGCGGCCCTGAAGCTTGCCCAGGATACTCATCGACTGTTCCGAGCCCGACTGGGGCACGATCTCGCCCGTGCGGTTGATGATCGCGTCCCAGTTTGCGGCGACGCCTTCGACCGACAGATCGTCACCCGTCAGCAGCGTGCCCTGCGTCAGCGTCACATAGGCCGCCTGGAACACGCCGGCGCCGGCGCCGACGATCATGTTGGTGGGCGCGTCCTCCGAGACGAGGAACACTGCGGCGGGGGCAACCTTGTCGGGGGAGAAGGCCTTGAACGCTTCCTCGGGGAAGATGTCCTGCGTCATCCGCGTGCCTGCGGTCGGGGCGATCGTGTTGACCTTGATGTTGTTCTTCGCGCCCTCGATCGCGAGCGTCTTGGTCAGCCCGGCGAGACCGAGCTTAGCCGCGCCGTAGTTCGCCTGGCCGAAATTGCCGTACAGACCGGTCGACGATGCGGTCATCAGGATGCGGCCGTAATTCTGCGCGCGCATCGTGTCCCACACCGCCTTGGTGGCGTTCGCCGAGCCGTTGAGGTGGACGTCGACGACGAACTGGAAGTCGGCGGGCTCCATCTTGGCGAAGCTCTTGTCGCGCAACACGCCGGCATTGTTGATCAGGACGTGGACGCCGCCCCATTTCTCGGTGGCATTGGCGACCATCTCGACCATCTGGTCGTAATCGGTGACGCTGCCACCGTTCGCCATCGCCGCGCCGCCGGCTGCCTCGATTTCCTCGACGACTTTCAGTGCGGCGTCGGAATGGCCGGTGCCATCGCGCGAGGCGCCGAGATCGTTGACGACAATTTTCGCGCCGCGACGGGCGAGTTCGAGCGCATATTCGCGGCCGAGGCCACCGCCGGCGCCCGTGACGATCGCAACGCGGCCTTCGAAGGATATGGATCCAAAGGTCTCAGACATGGAAAAGGCGCCCCTCTCTTATAGTTGGAGCGCCTTTCCTAGAACGTAAAGCAGTCTGCGCAGGCGGCAGGATCACTGCCGCCTGCGCGAAGGACTTACTTGCCGCCGCGGTTGCGGCAGCCGTCCTTGACCGTCTTCGAGCAGACCGGATATTCGGCCGGTGCTGGCGTCGGCGGGGTTACTGTCGGCTGACCGAACGTCACGCCGCCCGCGGGTGCCGGTGGGGCCATTGGTGCTGCTGGCGGTGCCGCTGCGTCAGCGGGTGCAGCCATTGCGGGGTCAGCGGGTGCTGCCGGTGCTGCGGGATCCGCGGGGGCGGTCTGCATTGCCGGGTCGGCAGGGGCGGTCTGCATCGCAGGGTCCGCCGGTGCCGGCGTGGTCTGTGCAATCACGGGCGTCGCGAGGAAGGCTGCGGCGGCGAGAAGAATGGTCTTCATACGAATCTCCTAAAATGGGTGCACCATTTTGGTAGCGCGACGTCTGAACGCACTAAGTCGCGCTTGGGTCCTTCGTTTCGCATCCGATTCCATTCGGCCTGTCGCGGGACGGAATCTTTATCCCCCCGTATCGAGTGAATAGCCGGCCGAACGGACGGTGCGGATGATGTCCGGACGCTCACCCACATTGATCGCCTTGCGCAGGCGTCGGATGTGGACGTCGACCGTGCGGCTCTCGATATCCGAGTCGTGACCCCATACCGCGTCGAGCAGTCGTTCGCGCGAGAACACCCAGCCGGGATGCTCGAGGAAATGCTTGAGCAGGCGAAATTCGGTCGGCCCGAGCGAGACGACCTCGCCTGAGCGGCGGACCTTGTGGCCGACCGTGTCCATCTCGATGTCGGCATAGCTGAGCGCCTCGCCGGCGAGGGCAGGGCGAACCCGGCGGAGGACGGCGCCGACGCGGGCCACGAGTTCGCGCGGCGAGAAGGGCTTGGTCACATAGTCATCGGCACCGGTTTCGAGCCCGCGGACGCGGTCTTCTTCCTCACCGCGTGCGGTCAGCATGATGATCGGCACGTTCTGCGTCTCCGGCGCGCGGCGGAGGCGACGGCAGACCTCGATCCCCGACAGCCCCTCGACCATCCAGTCGAGCAGGACGATATCGGGCACCTTCTCCTTGGCGAGCAGCAAAGCTTCCTCGCCATCGGGAGTGTGCGCGATCTCGAAATCCTCGCGTTTGAAATGCCAGACCAGCAATTCGGCGAGGGCTGCATCGTCCTCGACCAGCAGCATTTTCGCGCGTGCCATTATGCTTGCTCCTGCTTGATGCCGCGTTCGCGGTCGACCATCTGCGTGCCGGTCGCGGCGAAATAGACCATCTCGGCGACGTTGGTGGCGTGGTCGCCGATCCGCTCGAGGTTCTTCGCGACGAACAGCAGATGCGCGACCTGGCTGATCGTCTTCGGATTCTCGACCATGTAGGTGACGAGCGTGCGGAAGATGCTGTCGTAGAAATCGTCGAGCGCGGCGTCGCTTTCGACCACGCGCACCGCTTCCTCCGCGTCGCGCGCGGCGAACGCGTCGAGCACGTCGTGGACCATCTCGCTCGCCATCCGGCCCATCGCCGGCAGGATCGAGATCGGCTCGATCCGGTGCTCGCTCTCGATCATCGGCACGCGCTTGGCGATGTTCTTGGCATAATCGCCGATCCGCTCGACGACGCCCGCGATCTTCAGCGCGGCGACCACCTCGCGCAGGTCGACCGCCATCGGTGCGCGGAGCGCGATGATCCGCACCGCGAGCCGCTCGACCTCCGCCTCGATGACGTCGATCTGCTTGTCTGCGGCGCGCACCTGCTCGGCGAGCGCGATATCGTTGCGTTGCAGCGCAAGCATCGCCTTGTCGATCGCGTCCTCGGCGAGCCCGCCCATCTGCGAGATCAACCCGCGAAGCTCGCCGATATCGTTGTCGAAGGCCTTGACCGTATGCGTGTTCATGCGTGGTCCTCCACTCAGCCGTACCGGCCGGTGATGTAATCCTTGGTCCGCTCTTCGCGGGGATTGGTGAAGATGTCCGAGGTATTGCCGTATTCGACCAGCGTGCCGAGGTGGAAGAACGCGGTCTTCTGGCTGACGCGCGCGGCCTGCTGCATGTTGTGCGTGACGATCACCATCGCATAGCGGCCGCGCAGTTCGTGGATCAGCTCCTCGATCTTGGCGGTCGCGATCGGATCGAGCGCGCTGCACGGTTCGTCCATCAGGATGACCTCGGGATCGACCGCGATCGCGCGGGCGATGCACAGACGCTGCTGCTGGCCGCCCGACAACGCGGTGCCGCTGTCGGTCAGCCGATCCTTGACCTCGTCCCACAAACCCGCGCGGCGTAGTGACTTCTCGACGATCCGATCGAGATCGGCCTTCGCGCCGGCGAGCCCGTGGATGCGCGGACCGTAGGCGACGTTCTCGTAGATCGATTTCGGGAACGGGTTCGGCTTCTGGAACACCATGCCCACGCGCGCGCGGAGCTGCACCACGTCCATGTCGGGCGAATAGATATCCTGGCCGTCGAGCTTGATCTCCCCGGTCACGCGCGCGCTGGCGACGGTGTCGTTCATCCGGTTCAATGTGCGCAGGAAAGTCGACTTGCCGCAGCCCGACGGACCGATGAACGCGACCACCTCGTCCTGGTCGACGTCGATCGACACGTTATCGATCGCCAGCTTGCTGCCGTACGCGACGGAGACGTTGCGCGCGGTCATTTTCAGGACCGGCGTCTTGGGTTTGGAATTCATCACCAGCGTGTCTCGAATCGGTTACGGAGGTAGATCGCGACGCCGTTCATCGCGAGCAGGAAGACGAGCAGGACGATGATCGCCGCCGACGTCTTTTCGACGAAGCCGCGGCTGACCTGATCGGACCACAGGAAGATCTGCACCGGCAGCACGGTCGCCGGATCGTCGAGGCCGGACGGCGGCGCGGCGATGAACGCGCGCATGCCGATCATCAGCAGCGGCGCGGTCTCGCCCAGCGCGCGCGCCATGCCGATGATCGTGCCGGTGAGGATGCCGGGCAGCGCCAGCGGCAGGACGTGGTGGAACACGACCTGGACCGGCGATGCGCCCACGCCGAGCGCGGCATCGCGGATCGACGGCGGCACCGCCTTGATCGCGTTGCGCCCGGCGATCACGATCACCGGCATCGTCATCAGCGCGAGCGTGAGCCCGCCGACGATCGGCGCGGAGCGCGGCATCCCGAACGTGCCGAGGAACACCGCGAGCCCGAGCAGACCGAAGATGATCGAGGGGACTGCCGCGAGGTTGTTGATCGACACCTCGATCAGGTCCGTCCAGCGGTTCTTCGGCGCATATTCCTCGAGATACAGCGCCGACAGCACGCCGATCGGGAAGGCGAGCACCAGCGTGACGATCATCGTCAACAGCGACCCCTTGAACGCGCCCCAGATCCCGACACGCGTGGCGTCGGTCGAATCGGCGGATGTCAGGAAGCCGGCGTTGAACCCGCGCGACAGCACACCGCGCGCGGTCAGGCGCGCATAGATCGCCTCGGCTTCGTTCGTGCCGACACCCTTTGCGGCGACGTCGATCGGGCTCGACACAGGCACCTCGAACACGGCCTTGCGCTGGAGCAGCGATGGATCGGCCTTGATCGCGTCGCGCACCACCGCCCACGCGCCGTCGGATAGCAGGTTGGCGCCGTCCTTGCCGTAGGCGGTGCTCGCGGCGGCCAGGACGGTGCCTTCGAGGCCGGCGCCGGCGAGCGCGAGATCGGCCCCGCGTCCGGCCAGCCGCGCGGGCTCGATCGGCAGCTTGGCCGCGGCGAGATCGACCGGGAGCGCCACCCGCGTCTCGACGAACCCGCTCGCGCCCTGGCTCACCATTGAGAACAGCAGGAAGGCGAGGAAGGCGGCGGACATCCACACCGCGGCGAGCCCGGCGAAGCGGAAGCGGCGCTCGGACGCGTAACGGCGCTTGATCCGCGACTGCATCGCCTGCGTCGTCCAGTCGGTCGGGACGCGGCGCACCGGCTCCGCGCCGCTGGTCGGCAGTGAGGGGACGAGCGTGTCAGTCATAGGCTTCGCGGTACCGTTTGACGACGCGGAGCGCGACGATGTTGAGGAGCAGGGTAACGACGAACAGGGTCAAGCCCAGCGCGAATGCGGCGAGCGTCTTGGGGCTGTCGAACTCCGCCTCGCCGGTCAGCAGGTCGACGATCTGCTTGGTGACGGTGGTGGTGCTGGCGAACGGGTTGAGCGTCAGCGTCGCGACCCCGGACGCCGCCATCACGACGATCATCGTCTCGCCGATCGCGCGCGACACCGCGAGCAAGACGCCACCGACGACGCCGGGCAGCGCGGCCGGGAGCAGCACGCGGCGGATCGTCTCGGACGAGGTCGCGCCCATCGCGAGGCTCCCGTCGCGCATCGACGAGGGTACCGCGGCGATCGAATCGTCGGCCATCGACGAGACGAACGGGATAATCATGATGCCCATCACCAGCCCTGCGGCCAGTGCGCTTTCGGACGACGCCCAGCTGATCCCGATCGACACCGCGAGATCGCGCACCGCGGGCGCGACCGTCAGCGCGGCGAAATAGCCGTAGACGACGGTCGGCACGCCCGCGAGCATCTCGAGGATCGGCTTCATCCACTTGCGCGTGGTCGGCTTGGCGTATTGCGTGAGGTAGATCGCGCTCATCAAACCAAAGGGAATAGCGACGATCATCGCGATCACCGCGCCGATGAAGAACGTCCCCCAGAACAGCGGCACCGCGCCGAGCGACGCACCCGGATCGCGCGCGTCGATGACCTGCGGGCTCCAATGCGTGCCGAACAGGAAGTCGGTGATCGGCACGACCGAGAAGAACCGCACCGACTCGTACAGCAGCGACGCGACGATGCCGACGGTGGTCAGGATCGCGATCAGCGACGCGCCGAGCAACGCGAGCATGACGACGCGCTCGATCTGCGTGCGGGCGCCGAAGCCGGGTTTGACGCGGGTGAACGCGAACGCGCCGCCGGCGAAGGCGAGCAGCAACGCGAGCGCGGTCGCGATCCAGTCGTAGCGCGATTGTGCGGCGGCGTAGGACGGCGCCAGCGTGCGCGCGAGCCCGTGGAACGCGCCGAAGCTGCGGCCCTCGGCGAGGCTGCGCGCTTCGGACAGGATCGAGGCGCGGTCGAAGCCGGGCGGGGGGAGCTGCATCGCCGCTGGGGTCGCGAGGACCGCGTCGGTGACGAGCGCGGGTGCGGTCATCGACCACACCACGAGGAACACGAGCGGCGGGATCGCGGTCCACAGCGCGACGTACCAGCCGTGATGCGCAGGGAGCGAACTGAACCGCGCGGTGCTGAGCGCACGGAACCGGGTGGCGCGGACGCGCGCGGTGAGCCAGCCGATGAGGCCGAGGCCGGCGACAAGGAAGAGGAGCGCGATGGCGGACACTATGAGTCTTGCCCGTCCATAAACACCACCCCGGCGAAGGCCGGGGCCCAATTGGGAAGGTCGAGGTAACGGAGCGCGGCATCAGCCAATCGAGCGTTGCCCAATTGGGCCCCGGCCTCCGCCGGGGTGGTTGCGTTTGGCAGTGATGTGATCACCGCACCTCCGTTCCCCCGCGGACGCGGGGGCCCAGCTAAGCCAAGGTGGCGCGCTCGGCCCCTAGGCCCCCGCGTCCGCGGGGGAACTAGGGAGGGAGCGCAGGCGCCTGAGAAACCCATCACGACAACACCGCCGGATCCAGCACCGTCTCGTTGGCGATAATCGCCGCCGACCGCGCCTGAATCTCAGCCGGCGCTGCAATGAGCCCGCGCTTCACCAGCGGCCCGGTCACACCCCAGTTCGCCGCGTACAGCTTCAGCAAATTCCGCAGCCCCGGAATCGCGGTCAGGTGCGCCTTCTTCACATAGATATACAGCGGCCTAGACCCCGGATACGCATTGTCCGCGATCGACGCATAGGTCGGCGCGACGCCCGAGATCGACACGCCGTTCACGTCGTCCTTATTCTCTTCGAGATAGCTGTAGCCGAACACGCCGATCGCGTTGGGGTTGGACTGCAGTTTCTGGACGATCAGATTGTCGTTCTCGCCCGCATCGACATACACGCCGTCCTCGCGGACCCGCGTGCAGAGCGCCTTGTGCGCATCGGGATCGGACTTGGCGAGCGGCTTCGCGGTGGAATCGCTGTCCTCGCAGCCCTTGGTCAGGATCAGCTCGGCGAGCGCATCGCGCGTCCCGCTGGTCGCCGGCGGGCCGTAGACCTGGATCGGCACCGCGGGCAGCGCCGGGTTCACGTCGCGCCAGACGCGCGCGGTGTTCGGCTTGCCGCCCGGATTGGCGGCCAGCGCCTTGTAGAGATCGGTCGGTGTCAGCTGCATCTTGGGGCCGTTCTTCGCCTCGGCAAAGGCGATGCCGTCGATCCCGACCTGGATTTCGAGGATGTCGCGGACGCCGTTCTTGGCGCAGTCCTTATACTCGCTCGCCTTCATCCGTCGCGACGCGTCCTCGATATCGGGATGTCCTGCGCCGATCCCGGCACAGAACAGCTTCATCCCCGCGCCGGTGCCAGTCGATTCGATCACCGGCGCCTTCGCATCGGGGTCGTTCGCGACGAGCTGCTCGGCGATCATCGTGGTGAAGGGATAGACCGTCGACGATCCGACCGCGGTGATCTGGTCGCGCGAGCCCGCCCCGCCGCCGTTCGCCTGATCGACGCACCCCGCCAGCGCGCCCGGCACCACCACCATCAGTCCTAGAAGAGCGTAACGCTGCACCCGAATTCCCGTCATCCACCGCCCATAGCGGCGCTAAGACGATCCTGTGTGACAGTACGGTTACCCTTTTATGACACCGGCTTTTGGCGCGAGTACGCTCGGGGGGAGAATGACGGACACCGTCGTCCCGACACCGACCTGGCTGGCGATGTCGAGCCGGCCGCGGTGGCGTTCGACGATATGCTTGACGATCGCGAGGCCAAGCCCGGTCCCGCCGAGCGACCGGCTGCGGCCGGCGTCGGCGCGGTAGAAGCGCTCGGTCAGGCGGGGGATATGCACGGCGGCAATGCCGTCGCCCTCGTCGCGGATCGACAGCCGGATCATCCCGGCCTCGTCGCGCTTCAGCTCGACTGTCACGGGCGTTCCCGCGCGTCCGTATTTCATCGCGTTGCCGATCAGGTTGTGGAGCATCTGCGACAGCTGGACGCGATCGCCCGACACCGGGGCGAGATCGTCGGCAATCGTTGCCGCCAGATCGCGTCCGCGAACGACCGCCGCCTCCGCCAGTTCTTCGCACGTATCCTCGACGAGTTGCGCGAGATCGACCGCGCTGTCGGGCAACCGGAACTTCTCCGCCTCGATCCGGCTGAGCGAGATAAGGTCCTCGACGAGCCGCTGCATCCGCCGCGCCTCGTCGTCCATCACCTTCAGGAACCGCGCGCGGACCTCGGCATCCTCGCCCGCCTCCTCGCGCAGGGTCTCGATGAAGCCGAGGATCGACGCCAGCGGCGTGCGCAGTTCGTGGCTGGCATTGGCGACGAAATCGATCCGCATCCGCTCGGCGGCGTAATTGCCGGTCTGGTCGATCAGGTGGACGATCCGCTGGCCGTCCGACGCCTCGCCGAGCCGCATCTCCCAGCGCTGGTCGCGCGTGCCGAGCCCGACGAGTTCGATCGGTCGCTCGCCGTCGATCGGCCCCGGCGTGCCGAGGCGTTCGGCGGCGGCGGGATGGCGGATCGCGACGCGTGCATCCTCGCCGAGGATATGCGCGCCGAGCAATGTCCGTGCCGCGCGATTGGCCAGCGCGACCCGCCCGTCATGGACGAGCAGTACCGGCGCGACGATCGCATCGAGCACCTCGCCGAGGACCGACGGGGTCGTTGTCGCGCTATCGTCGAGTGCGGGCGGTTCATCGCCGGTCCCGGCGGCGACCAGAGCGGCGGCGATGCCGCCCACGAGCGCGACGATGGCGCCCTGCACGTCGCGCGTAATCGCGAACACCGCGATCGCCGCGACGATGACCACGACGATCGCCCAGAACGTGCGCAGGCCAAATCCGGACAGCATGGCATCTCCCTCAGGATCGGTCCTTTAGGACGGATCGGCGGGCGGGGTAATCACCAATTCGCGGGACGGGGCGAAGGCTGCTTCTGGAAGCGCGGTCCGTCGCGCCGATATTCGGTTCACCGTGAAAACGATGCTCCCACACATTCCCGACATATCACTGCAACATATCGGGACGAAAGGGAGAGCGTCGCCGCTCCCTCTCCCCCTGTGGACGGCGACGTGACCGGGTCTCCCCTGTCCCGGTCTTCTCCCTGAACTACGGGGCGACCGTCACGGTCGCCCCGCTTTTTTCGTTCGGGAGAGTAGGGGTTGTGCGGCGAGGCAATCCTGACCCCCGTCACCCCAGCGCGAGCTGGGGTCTCCCTGTTTTGCCGGCTACGTTTGCCCCACGGGAAGGCCCCAGCGTTCGCTGGGGTGACGGAAAGTGCGCGCCCGAGCTCGCCCCAAAACGCCTCATCCCAGCGAAAGCTGGGATATCCCTCGTGGTGGGCGACGTGAGCCTCACGGGAATATCCCAGCTTCCGCTGGGACGACGGGAAATTTGCGATCCGTGTTTCCGCCAAACCCCGTCATCCCTGGTCGAGCCAAGGATGACGGGGGTGGCGGCTGCGTTAAGCGGCTAGCTTGCGCAGAACGTACTGAAGGATGCCGCCGTTGAGGAAATATTCCAGCTCGTTGACGGTATCGATCCGGCACTTGGTCTCGAACGTCTCGCTCGACCCGTCGGCGCGCGTCATCTTCACTGTCACGTCCTGACGCGGGCGGATGCTGGCCACGTCGAGAATCGTGAACGTCTCCGAGCCGTCGAGGCCGAGCGTCTTGCGATCCACACCTTCGGCGAACTGCAACGGCAGCACGCCCATGCCGACCAGGTTCGAACGGTGGATACGCTCGAAGCTCTCGGTGATGACCGCACGGACGCCGAGCAGGTTGGTGCCCTTCGCCGCCCAGTCGCGCGACGAGCCGGTGCCATATTCCTTGCCGGCTACGATCACGAGCGGCGTGCCGTCGTTCTTGAAGCGCATGGCCGCGTCGTAGATCGCCATGACTTCGCCGTCATACTTGGACATGCCGCCTTCGACGCCGGGGACCATCTCGTTCTTAATGCGGATATTGGCGAAGGTGCCGCGCATCATCACGTCATGGTTGCCGCGACGGGCGCCATAGCTGTTGAAGTCTGCCTTGCTGACCTGATGCTCCTGGAGGAAGCGGCCGGCGGGGCTGTCGGCCTTGATCGAGCCGGCGGGCGAGATGTGATCGGTGGTGATCGAATCGCCGAGGATCGCGAGCGGCTTGGCGTCGATGATGTCCTGCACCGGCGACGGCGTCATGCTGAGGCCGTCGAAATAGGGCGGGTTGGCGACATAGGTCGACCCTGCGCGCCAGGCGTAGGTGTCGGAACCCGTGACGTCGATCTCGCGCCACTTCGAATCGCCCGCATAGACGTCGCCGTAGCGCGCGCCGAACATCGAGGCGTCGATATTGGCGTCCATCGTGCTGCGGACTTCCTCGTTGGTCGGCCAGATATCGCGCAGATACACGTCCTGGCCGTCGGACCCCTGACCCAGCGGCGTCTCGATCATGTCGGTCGTGACGGTGCCCTTGATCGCATAGGCGACGACGAGCGGCGGCGAGGCGAGGAAGTTGGCGCGGACGTCGGGCGAGACGCGGCCCTCGAAGTTGCGGTTGCCCGACAGGACCGACGCAGCGACGAGGTCGTTCTCGTTGATCGCCGCCGAGATCGCTGGCGCCAGCGGACCCGAGTTACCGATGCAGGTGGTGCAGCCATAACCGACGAGGTTGAAGCCGAGCGCGTTGAGGTCTGCGGTGAGGCCGGCCTTGTCGAGATAGTCGGTGACGACCTGCGAACCGGGCGCGAGCGAGGTCTTCACCCACGGCTTCGACTTCAGGCCGAGCGCGTTGGCCTTGCGGGCGACGAGGCCGGCGGCGACCAGCACCGACGGGTTCGACGTGTTGGTGCAGCTGGTGATCGCGGCGATCACGACGTCGCCGTCGCCGATATCATGCTCGCGACCTTCGACGGCGACGCGCGCGGGCTGCTCCTTGTGGTACAGCTTGTGGAGGTCGCTGTTGAACACCTCGTCGACCTTGTTGAGGCTGACGCGGTCCTGCGGGCGCTTCGGGCCGGCGAGCGATGCGACGACGGTGCCCATGTCGAGTTCGAGCGTGTCGGTGAAGACGGGGTCTTCGGCGTTCTCGTCGCGCCAGAAGCCGTTGGCCTTGGCATAGGCTTCGACCAGCTCGACATTCTCGTCCGAGCGCGCGGTGAGGCGCATGTAATCGAGCGTCTTGTCGTCGATCGGGAAGAAGCCGCAGGTCGCGCCGTACTCAGGCGCCATGTTGGCGATCGTAGCGCGATCGGCGAGCGTCATCGACGACAGGCCGGGGCCGAAGAACTCGACGAAGCGGCCGACCACGCCCTTGGCGCGCAGCATCTGCGTGACGGTGAGCACCAGATCGGTGGCGGTGATGCCCTCGTTCAGCTTGCCGAGCAGCTTGAAGCCGACGACTTCGGGGATCAGCATCGAGACGGGCTGGCCGAGCATCGCGGCCTCGGCCTCGATCCCGCCGACGCCCCAGCCGAGCACGCCGAGACCGTTGATCATCGTCGTGTGGCTGTCGGTGCCGACCAGCGTGTCCGGATACGCGATCATCGTGCCGTCACCATGATCGCCGGACGACGCCGAAGACCAGACGGCCTGGCCGATATATTCGAGGTTCACCTGGTGGCAGATGCCGGTGCCGGGGGGGACGACCTGGAAATTGTCGAGCGCCTTGCTGCCCCATTTCAGGAACTCATAGCGCTCGATGTTGCGCTCATATTCAAGGTCGACGTTATCGTGGAACGCCTGCGGGGTGCCGAACTCGTCGACCATCACCGAGTGATCGATGACGAGGTGGACGGGGACCTGCGGGTTGATCTTCTCGGGGTTGCCGCCGAGCTTGGTCATCGCGTCGCGCATCGCGGCGAGGTCGACGACGCAGGGCACGCCGGTGAAATCCTGCATCAGCACGCGCGCGGGGCGATACTGGATCTCGCGGTCGCTGCGACGCTCCTTCTGCCAGTCGACGATCGCCTGGATATCCTCGCGCGTGACCGTCACGCCGTCCTCGAAGCGGAGCAGGTTCTCGAGCAGCACCTTCATGGAGAAGGGCAGGCGGCTGATGTCGCCGAGCTGTTCGGACGCTTTGGCGAGGCTGTAATAGTCGTACGACTTGCCGCCGGTCGACAGGCTGGTGCGGGTCTTGAGGGTATCCTGGCCAATGGCAGTCATAGGGGTCCTTCCCGTGGGCGTCGGGCCGCCGGGCGCCGAGGGGAAAGCAGCCATATAGGCCACGCGGGCGCGTCGGGAACCGAGCGAAAAATGCTGTTACCGAAGGGGCCTTAGCAAGGGGGGCGGGATCGGGGAAGGGTGCGCCGACAGTCGAGTACGCAAATTGCCCTCACGGATCGGTTGCAGCGTATAACCATGCCGTCCAGCTGCTACCCGCAAGGGCAGGGTCACGGGCAGGGTCAGGCCGGTCCGTCGCTCTCGTGCGCGCGGCTCGCCTGGCGCAGGAACGTCTCCATTCGCTCGAGTGCCGCGCCGGTCAACGCCAGCGCACCACCCTCCGCATAGGGCTCGATCTGCGCATCGGCCACGAGGTGCGCGAGCCAGCGCTTACCGACGGAGGGCGGCGTCTTGGTCAACGCGATCAGTTCCGGCTCGCTAACGGGTTCATCTTTTGCCTGCGCGACGTAGAGCCGCAACAGCATGTTCCACGCGTGTTCGTCGAAGATTTCGCTGGGGAACAGCTCCGAACGCGTGTCGCGGACTAGAATGAGGTTTTCAGCGGTTCGCGCCGATTCGAGTTCGTTAGCCATAACGGACCATACTCCGCGTCAAACCATTGCGCGCGGCTGAAAATTATTCCCTCAGTGATTAACGTAGGTTGGGATGGCTATGATTGATCCAGCGCATTGATCGGCACCACGGAAGCGACGACCATGCGGCATGGTCAGCCAACATGACGAGAATGGACTTCTCCGCGAAGCCATCGAGACCGCACTCTTGCTTGCGGACGATCGACAGGATCATCTCGTCGCGGCCTTGCTGGCGCATTGTCTGGACGAACTGGATCGGCAGAACAGCTCGGCCTCCAGGTAGCCTGCCACGAAGAGCCGACCACGGCGTGTCGAGATACGGGTAAACCTGATCTCATCGCTGGCAACAATCCGCATAGTTGACTGCCTGGGCAATGGTTGCCATGGCAACGATATGGCGTTTTATACCAAGACAGAGTTCGGCCCGGATTGCTCGCTCGGCTATCTCGCGCGGCGGATCCATCAGATCGGGCAGAGCCTGATCGAACCGGTCTTCGTGGCTGAAGGCCTGTCGGGCACGCAGTGGTCCGCGCTGATGTCTATCCTGGCGGGTCGTGCGGCGACATGTGCTGACCTCGCGCGCGATCTTTCGCACGACAAGGGCGCGACGACCCGGTTGGTCGACGCCATGGAGCAAAATGGCTGGGTAACGCGGTCGCGCGCGAGCGATGATCGGCGCGTGCTCCATCTCGAACTTACACCCGATGGCGAAGCAGTCGCGATCCGGTGCCGCGATACCATCATCGAATACTGGAACATGCTGCTGACGGGCTGGGACCGGACCGAAATAGAAAAGCTGATCGAACTGATGCAGAAACTCCGGACGACGTTGGACGATGCTTTGACCCAGGGGCGTCGACCATGAAGATGTCGACCCTGAGGATCGGCACGGCCCTAACGCCGATCACGATAGCGGCGTTGCTCGCGGGGTGCGCGGTGCCTGCGTCGCAAACGCTGGTCGCGCCGGTGTCGGCGAGTGCGCTTGGGCTGTCGGCGGAGCCTGCGCCTACGATCGCGGCGGACTGGTGGCGCGGGTTCGGCGATGCTCAGCTCGACCGGCTGGTGACCGACGCGGTGTCGGGCAATCCGACGCTCGATGCGGCGCTGGCGCGGGTTTCGCAGGCGCAGGCGGTGCTGTCGACGAACCGCGCGGACAACGGCCCCGACGTGACGCTCGATGCGCAGGAGCAGTATGCGCGGTTGAGCGGGCGCTACACGATCCCGCCGCCCTATGCCGGGACGACTCGGTTCGTCGGCACGGTGGCCGCGAATTTGAGCTGGAATCTCGACCTGTTCGGGCGGCAGAAGGCGGCGATCGTCGGCGCGCGTGCGTCGGTGCGCGCGGCGGCGCTCGACCTGGCGGCGGCGCGGTTGGCGCTGTCGGGCGCGGTGGTCCAGACCTATATCGACCTGGAGCGTGCCGAGGCGCAGGCGGCAATCGCGACGCGGACGATCGCGACACGCGAGAACACGCTGCGGCTGGTGAACGTGCGGATCCGCAACAAGCTTGGCAGCAAGCTCGATGCGCAGGCGGCGACGACGTTGCTCGCGCAGGCGCGGCAGGCGCTGGTGCGCGCACAGGCCGGACAGGTGCTGGCGAAGAACGCGCTGGCGGCACTGGCCGGGCGCGGGGTCGAGTATTCGGCAGCGATCGGTGCGACGGCGCTGAAGCTCGACGCGGTGCTGCCAGTGCCAAAGACGGTGCCGGCCGACCTGCTTGCACGGCGCGCGGACATCGCGGCGGCGCAGGCGCGGATCGAGGCCGCGACAGCCGGGCGTCAGGTGGCGCGACGGGCGTTCTATCCCAATGTGAATCTGGCGGCGCTGGCGGGGTTCCAGGCGATCGGGCTTGGCAATCTGGTGTCGCTCGATGCCGGGACGGTCGGCGTCGGGCCGGCGATCCATCTGCCGATCTTCGACAATGGGCGGCTGAAGGCGGGTCTTGCCGGCGCGACTGCGGCGGTCGATCTGGCGACCGCGGATTACAATGATCGCGTGGTAGGCGCGGTACGCGAGGCGGCGGACGCGGTGGCGCGAATCGGTGCGCTGGATGCCGACCGGATGCGGCAGCGCGAGGTGGTGCGCGGCTATGCGGAGACCGGGCGACTGAACGCGATCCGCGTTTCCAGCGGGCTCGATAACCGGCTCGACCTTGTCGACAATGATGTGCGGTTGCTCGCCGCCGAACAGGCCGATGCCGACCTTGCCGCCGATGCCGCGCAACAGCGCGTGCAGCTGGTACTGGCGCTGGGCGGCGGTTTCGATTTTCAGGATGTGACACGATGACCGATACCGAAACGCCTGCGCCTGTCGCGGCTCCCACCGGCAATCCGCAGGGGCGCAAGCGTGCGCTTTCGATCCTGGCGGTCGTCGTCGTGATCGGCGCGATCGTGTGGGCGGTGTTCCATTTCCTGCTCGCGGCGCCGGAGCAGGAAACCGATGACGCGTATGTCGCAGGCGACGTCGTCTCGATCACCGCGCGCGATCCGGGGCAGGTGACCGCGATCCACGCCGACAACACGCAGGTCGTGAAGGCGGGGCAACCGCTGATCGACCTGGATGCGGCGACCGCGGATGTCGGCGTGGCCTCGGCGGAAGCGGAGCTTGCGCGCGCGGTGCGATCGACGCGGTCGGACTTTTCGAAGGTGAACGAGACCGGCGCTGCGGTGGTGCAGGCGGAAGCCGAACTGTCGCGAGCGCGGAACGATCTCCAGCGTCGTCGCGGGGCGGCGGCCGAGGGCGCGATCTCCGGCGAGGAACTGAGCCATGCGGCGGACCAGGTGAAGGTCGCGGCGGCGACGCTGCAGCTCGCGCGGAGCCAGCAGGCGCAGTCGCGCAGCGGCGTCGCGGGGACGACGGTATCAAACAACCCGGCGGTGATGGCGGCGATCGCAGCCTATCGGCGCGCGGCGATCACGCGCAGCCACATGCACGTCGTCGCGCCGATCGACGGCGTGGTGGCGCAGCGCACGGTGCAGCTGGGCCAACAGGTGTCGGCGGGGATGCCGCTGATGTCGGTGGTGCCGCTCGACCGGGTATGGGTCGACGCGAATTTCCGCGAGACGCAGTTGCGCGATCTGCGGATTGGCCAGCCAGCGACGGTGACCGCGGACATGTACGGCGACGACCTGGTCTATCACGGGCGTGTCGTCGGGCTGGGGGCGGGCAGCGGCAACGCGTTCGCGCTGTTGCCGCCGCAGAATGCCAGCGGCAACTGGATCAAGATCACGCAGCGCGTGCCGGTACGGATCGCGCTCGACAAGGGCGAGCTGCGTCGCAATCCGCTGCGGGTCGGGCTGTCGGTGAACACGACCGTGTCAACCGCGGACAAATCGGGGACGATGGTCGGTCGACCTGCGACGGCGGCGTACAAGGGCCTGGCCACCGGTCAGGGCGACCCCGCTGTCGAGGCCAAGATCCGCCAGATCATCGCAGCGAACCGGTGATGATGGGCCTCTCGCTACCGTCACCCCGGACGAGTTCTGGGGGCTACCGCTCTACGCAGTCTACGACCGGTGAGTTTTCGGAGCGGTGGACCCCGGAACTCGTCCGGGGTGACGGAGTGTATGAGGACCGATCGTCTCTGAAAACGGGCGATGGCGGCTGCCAGCAGATTGCCCCCCCCCGGCGGAGGCCGGGGTCCAGTTGGGGGACGTTGCTGACTGAGCGCAGCATTCCGTTACCGTGGTCCCAACTGGGCCCCGGCCTTCGCCGGGGTGGTCTTGGCGGGGTGTTCTACTCCCCACGGACCGCCTTCTAGTGGCCGCTCCCTCCACAGCCGGCCCGGCCCCCCTCGTCGGCGGCTCGCTCGCGCTCACCGCGTTCGCACTGGCGCTGGGCACGTTCATGCAGGTGCTCGACACCACGATCGCCAACGTGTCGTTGCCGACGATCGCCGGCAATCTGGGCGTTTCCAGCGACAATTCGACCTGGATCGTCACCGCGTTCGCGGTCGCCAACGGTGTCGCGGTGCCGCTGACCGGCTGGCTGATGGGCCGGTTCGGCGTGGTGCGGACGTTCTGCGTCTCGGTATTCCTGTTCACGATTGCGTCGTTCCTTTGCGGGATCGCGTGGGACCTGCCGTCGCTGATCGGCTTTCGCGTACTTCAAGGCGCGGTCTCCGGACCGATGATCCCGGGCAGCCAGGCGCTGCTGATCGCGATCTTCCCGGTGCATAAACGCGGCACGGCGCTGGCGATCTGGTCGATGACGACGTTGGTCGCGCCGATCATGGGGCCGATCCTGGGCGGCTATATCTCCGACAATTATCACTGGAGCTGGATTTTCCTGATCAACGTGCCGTTCGGCGTGTTCACCGCGTTCATCTGCTGGAACAAGCTGGGCAAGCGCGACACCCCGACGCGCAAACTGCCGATCGATCAGGTCGGGCTGATCCTGCTGGTGATCTGGGTCGGCGCGCTGCAGATCGTGCTCGATCTTGGCAAGAACGACGACTGGTTCGCCGCCGATCGGATCGTGATCGCCACGATCGTCGCCGCAATCGGGTTCGTCGGCTGGCTGATCTGGGAACTGACCGACGCCAACCCGGCCGTGAACCTCACATTGTTCAAGAACCGCAATTTCGCGATCGGCACGACCGCGTTCTGCCTGGGCTACGCAGTGTTCTTCGCCAACACGCTGTTGCTGCCGCTCTGGTTGCAGACGCAGATGGGCTATACCGCGACCTGGGCTGGGCTGGTGGCGGCGCCGTCGGGCGCGGTCGCGGTGTTGCTCACGCCGTTCGTCGCCAAGCTGGCGGGCAAGTTCGACGCGCGGATCCTGGCCACCGTCGCGTTCGCGGCGTTCGGATACTCCTATTACCTGCGTTCGGGCTACACGACCTATGCCAGCTTCTACGACCTGATGCTGCCGATGCTGGTGCAGGGGATCGCGATGAGCACGTTCTTCCTGTCGATGCTGACGATCTCGTTCGACCGGATCCCAGCCGAGCGGCTGCCGTCGGCGACCGGCATCTCGAACTTCGTCCGGATCACCGCGGGCAGCTTCGCGGCGTCGCTGATCACGACCGCGTGGGATCGGCGCGAGACGCTTCACCAGAGCCGGTTGTCCGAAGCGGTCGGCGCCGGATCGCCGTACCAGATGGCGCGCGACGGGCTCGCGCGGATGGGGCTGACCGATGTCCAGGCGGCGGCGGCGATCACGCGGCAGATGATCGGGCAGGCGTATTTGCTGGCGTCGACCGACCTGTTCCGGCTGTCGGCATGGCTGTCGCTCGCGCTGATCGTGCTGGTCTGGTTCACGCGTCGTGCGGAGCCTCCCAAGGGACCGATCGCAGCCGATTAAGGGTAAATCCGTGTTTTCCTTACCACGGCGAAAACCGTGTTCGATCGAAAGACTATAGAAACCACTCCACTCATAATGGTCGCTGCACCAGATACTTACTGCCTGTGGGGGGCCAGATACATGAACACGAAAATCACCGCTTTGCGGATCGTAGCGCTATGCCTGTCGGCGAGCGCCGCACCCGTCTGGGCCGCGCCGCCGACGACCTGCGTCCAGCCGATGAGCAAGTCGCGGTTGGTGTGCGACGAGGGGGCCTGTGTCCGCGTCTCGGTTCGGGATCTGTGCGACGCGGTCCGCGCGTCCTATCCGGTCAAGCGCCGCGCCTTGAAGCCGGCGCGGATCGACGCGAACCCGGTCCGCGACGAACTGACCCTGTTGATCGCCAGCGTCAGCTGAGCAGCGCGAACGCGGCGCCGGGAACAGTGACCGCGAGTCCGGTCGGGGCGAGCGTTCCGTCTGGCAGGATATCGAGCATCGTGACGCGCTGATCGCGCTCGTGCACGACCACCATCCGGCGTTCCTCTTCCAAAATCAGAAAGAACCGTGGCGACTCGCCACCGCTGGCGATGTGCTGGATCGGTGTCGCGTCGCCATGTACGTCAAGCGCGAAGACCGCGATGCTGTCATGGCCGCGGTTGGAGACGTAGAGCCGGTCGCCGCTCGCATTGGCACCGATATGCGCGACGATGTTCGGCCCTTGCCACCCGGCAGGCAGGGTCGACAGCGTGGCGTGGTGGTCGAGCCGCCCGCCGCCTTGGACATCGAGGACGATCAGCGTGCTGGTCAGTTCGCAGGCCAGATAGGCCAAGTGCTGGTGACGGGCGTGGAACAGCAGGTGACGCGGGCCGGATCCCGGCGGCGCGGCGAACGCGGTCCGCGGCGTGTCGAGCGTGCCGCGATTGGCGTCGAACGCGAACGCCATCACCTCGTCGGTGCCCAGATCCGTGGCGTACAGAACCTCGTTGTCGAGGCCGAAGCCGACCCAGTGCGCGTGCGGTGCTTGCTGGCGTTCGCGGTTGGGGCCGTTGCCGGTATTTGCGTATGTCGACGGCGGACCGATCGGCAGGCCGCTCGTCGGATCGAGCCGGTAGAGCGCGACGCTGCCGCTCATGTAATTGGCGACAGCGATGCACGATTGCGCGGCGTCGAGCGCGACGTGGCAGGGCGCGGCGCCAGCGGTCGTGATCGTACCGAGCGACTGCCACCCCGATCGCGTTTGCCGATACGTGCCGAGCATGCCGGAATCGCGTTCGTCGACGACGTACCAAAGGTCGAAGCGCGGCGAATAGGTGCCGAACGATCCGTTGAGCATGTCGGTATACGCGGCGTCCGGCACCAGTCGCTCGGAACTGCGGGTCAGCGGATAGAGGCCCGCGCCGCCGCCGCCGGCAAAGGTCCCGATCCAGATCGTCGGCGGATCGCGGTCGGTCGGCGCGGCGTCGTGCTGTGTCATCGCCCAGCTCTTAAGCGCATTTCGTCGCAGCGTCGCAGCCGAAAGGGCTTGCTCGGCGCTGCATCGATGCTTGGCGCATCATGTTGCCGGCAGATTTGCCGCGTGATTTTTGCCGTGTCGATCGCTGGCATTGCGATCGGCCTTGGCCTAACCCCGCGCGATGGGCGATCTGGACAGACTAGTTCCTTCGGGCATCATCGAGCAATGGGTCTTTCACTTGCGACGGCAGCGTTCGCGGGCGACGGATGCGATCTGGCTGATAGACCAGGGATTCACGCTGCATGACGGCCAGGATGGCGTGCCTTCGCACGATGCGACCGCGCGGTGGCGCGAGGAGCAGGAAATCGTGGTCGCGGAAGTGACCGCCTTGCTGGCGCTGTATGACGGCATCAACCTGGGCAAGGCGGACGTCGAATAGGGGCGGCAGCCCGTGACCCCGTGCGCTTAGCCGCTGTCGCGGTAACTCTTGCGCATCAGCCAACCGGTATGGTGAAGCGTCGAGCTTTGCGGCGGTTCGGCATCGGCCATGTCGGTGACGGTCTCGGCCGACGCGGCGAGTTGCAGATGGTTGTCGCGAAGCAGCAGATGGGCCTTCCGCCCGGCCTCGGAGCGCGACCGCCGGGCAAGCCCCTGCTCCTGCTCGGCACGGCTGCGGTGGTACGCGACCTGTTCGCGCCACGCCTGGGTGGTTTCCGATTGCGGTAGGCCGTCGTCGCTCATGATGCACTCCATCGTCATCACTACCTTAATCTACATTTGGTTTCGGAAGTATTTCAAATGATCGTCAACCGGGCGATTGAACGGTCAGGCAGGTCTAGCCGCTTGCCAGCCGCCGCCGAGTGCACGGAACAGGTCGACCTGCGCGCCGGCGATGCGTGCGTCCGCCGCCGCTAGGTCCGTGTCCGCGTCGGCCAAGGTCCGTTCGGCGTCAAGGACGTCGAGAAAGTCGATCTGGCCTTCGCGCTGGCGGGCGCGGGTGATGCGGGCGGCGGTGGCGGCATTGTCGTGGGCGGATTGCAACTGCGTCCGGCGATCGAGTTCTCGGGCGTAGTTGGAGAGTGCCGTTTCGGTTTCCTCCAGTGCGTTAAGGACGCTGCCGTCGAAATTGGCGAGCGCGCCGCGGGTGTCGGCTTCCGCGCCTGCAATGCGTGCCCGCGCTGCCGACTGGTTGAGCGACCAGTTGAGCAGGGGGCCGAGCAACCAGCGGACCGGGCCGCCGGTGAAGATGTCACCGACGCTGAGTGCGGTCGAGCCGATCGAGCCGCCGAGCGAGATCTGCGGATAGAGCGCGGAGGTCTGCACGCCAATCCGCGCGGTGGCCGCCGCAAGTCGGCGTTCGGCGGCGTGGACGTCGGGGCGGCGTGCGAGCAGCGTCGCGCCGTCGCCGATCGGGATCGGCTGGTCGAGGCGCGGCGTCGTCGTGCGCGCGCCGGCGCTGGCGGGCAGATCCTCCGGTGTACGGCCGGTGAGCGTGGCGAGACGGAAGAGCGCCGCCTGACGTTCGGCCTGGATCTGCGGGATGAGCGCGGCGCGCTGATCGCGAAGTGCGGCTATGCGGACCTGGTCGAGACGCGCGGCGCGACCGGCATCGACGCGCTTGCCGGTGAGCGTGTTCGACTTGTCGAGCAGGTCGACGATCCGCCTAGCGACCGCGAGGCGTTCGGCGGACGAGGCGGCGTCGACATAGGCGCGCGTCGTTGCGGCGACGATCGAAACCCGCACCGCGTCCGCATCGGCCTGTGCCGCGCCGACGTCGCCGCGCGCGGCCTCGACGTTGCGGCGGACGCGGCCCGCGAGATCGACCTCATAGCTGACGTCGAGGCCGACATCGTAGGTGGCGCGCTCGCGGTCGAAGCCGGGCAAGTTCTGAAGCTGCGACGTGCGGGCGTAGTTGCCGCTGCCGCTGGCGTTCACCTGCGGTTCGCGGTCGGTCTTGGCGCCGCGCAGCGAGGCGCGCGCGCTGTCGAGCCGCGCGACCGCGACGCGCAGGTCGGTGTTGGCCGCGAGTGCGTCCGCGACGAGGCCGTCGAGGACCGGGTCGCGGTACATCCGCCACCAGTCGTTGTCCGGGGCTGTCGTCGTCGTGGCAGTGTTGCCGTTAGCAGAGGGGGCGGTGACGAACGACGCCGCCGCCTTGGGCGGGGTGATCGGCGCGACATAATCGGGGCCGGCGGCGCAGGCGGCTAGCGTCAGCGCCGAGAGGCTCGCGAGGAGAGCGGACTTCATGATGCGGGTCCTATTCGGCTGGCTGGAGCGACGCGGCGGGGGCAGGGCGGCGTTTTTCGAACCGCTTCGCCAGCCCACGCGCGACGACGTAGAAGGTGGGGGTGAAGAGCAGCCCGAACCCGGTCACGCCGATCATCCCGAAGAACACCGCAGTCCCGAGCGCCTGGCGGAGTTCCGCGCCGGCACCGGTCGCGATCACCAGCGGCACTGCGCCGAGAATGAACGCGAAGCTCGTCATCAGGATCGGCCGCAACCGGTCCTTCGCCGCGCGCACCGCCGCCTCGACGGGCGTGAGGCCGTCCTGTTCCTCGGCCTGCTTGGCGAACTCGACCACGAGGATCGCGTTCTTCGCGGCGAGCGCGATCAGCACGACCAGCCCGATCTGCGTCAGGACGTTGTTGTCCATGCCGCGCAGGTTCACGCCGGTCATCGCGGCCAACAGACACATCGGCACGATCAGGATGATCGCGAGCGGCAGCGTCAGGCTCTCATATTGCGCGGCGAGCACGAGGAAGACGAACACCACCGCCATGCCGAAGACGAGCGCGGCGGTGCTGCCTGCCGCCTTTTGCTGATACGCGATGCCGGTCCATTCATGCGCGTAGCCTGCCGGGAGCGACGCATCCGCGAGCTTCTCCATCGCGACCAGCGACTGGCCGGACGAATAGCCCTTGGCGGTGTCGCCATCGACCTCGACCGCGGGGAACAGGTTGTAGCGAACCACGCGGTAGGGTCCGGTCTTGTCCCTGAAGGTCGAGACCGAGCCGACCGGGACCATCTGGCCCGAGTTTGAGCGCGTCTTCAGATTGGCGATATCCGCGGTGGTGGCGCGGAACGGCGCGTCGGCCTGCGCGGTGACGCGGTAGGTGCGCCCCAACAGGTTGAAGTCGTTGACGAACGCCGAGCCGAGATAGACCTGCAACGCCTCGAACACGCGCTCCGGGGGGACGCCCAAGAGGTTGGCTTTGGCACGGTCGACATCGGCGAAGATGCGCGGCGTGGCGGTGTCGAAGAAGGTGTAGACCTGCGCCAAGCCCTTGGTCTGGTTCGCCTTGCCGATCAGGTCGTAACTCGTCTTGCCGAGGTCGCCATAGCCATGGCCGCCCTGGTCCTGCACCATCAGCCGATAGCCGCCGGCCGAGCCGATACCCTGGATCAGCGGCGGCGGGACGATCAGCAGCCGCGCCTCGGTGATGTCGCTGGTCACCTTCTGCGATTCCGCCATGATGCTCGCGAGCGTGACGCCAAGCTTCTTGCGTTCCTCGAAGCTCTTCAGCGGGATGTAGGCGGCGGCCGAATTGGGGGCGAGCGTCTGCGAGGGGCCGTCGAAGCCCGCGAGCATGACCGCGCCCTTGACGCCCGCGAGCGGCAGGATGCGTTTCGCGACCTTCTGCATCACCGCGTCGGTACGCTCGACCGAGGAGCCGGGCGGAAGCTGGATGACGGTCAGGAAGTAACCCTGATCCTGCGCGGGGACGAAGCCCGAGGGGGTGATCGTGAACACGCCGACCGTGACCGCGATCAGCGCGGCATAGGCGATCATCATCCGCTTCGGCGCGGTGACGAGGCGCCCGGTGAGGCGGCCATAGCGATCGCTCATCCGCTCGAACCCGCGGTTGAACGCATCGCCAGCGCGGCGGACGGTCCGGGTCAGGCGATTGCCCGAATCCGCAGGCGCGGTCGGTTTGAGCAGCATCGCCGCGAGCGCGGGCGACAGAGTCAGCGAGATGAGCAGCGAGATGATCGTCGCGGTCGAGATCGTCACCGCGAACTGGCGGTAGAACGCGCCCGACAGGCCGGTGAGAAACACCGTCGGGATGAACACCGCGCACAGCACGAGCACGATCGCGACGAGCGCACCCGACACCTCGTCCATCGACGTGCGCGCGGCCTCCAGCGGCGACAGCCCGTGTTCGAGGTTGCGCTCGACATTCTCGACCACGACGATCGCGTCATCGACGACGATGCCGATCGCGAGGACGAGGCCGAACAACGACAGGTTGTTGAGGCTGTATCCGGCTGCCGCGAGTACCGCGAAGGTGCCGATCAGCGAGACGGGGATCGCCACGATCGGAATGATCGCCGCGCGCCATTTCTGCAGGAAGACGAGGATCACCAGTACCACGAGGATCATAGCCTCGAACAATGTGTGCTTCACCGCGTCGATCGACTGCGCAATGAACTCGGTCGGGTTGTAGATGACCTTGTATTCGAGGCCCTTGGGAAAGCGCTTCGACATGCTCTCCATCTCGGCGGTGACCGCTTGCGCGGCGCCGAGCGCGTTCGAGCCGTGGCGCTGGAAGACCGCGGCGATGACGGTGGGCTTGCCGCTGAGATAGGTGTTGGCGCCGTAATCCTGCGCGCCGAGTTCGACGCGCGCGACGTCCGAGACGCGGACCTGGCGGCCTTGCGCGTCGGTGCGGATGACGACGTCGGCGAACTGCTTGGGATCGGTCAGGCGGCCCTGCATCTCGACGTTCAACTGGAACGCGCTGTTGCCCTTGTCGTAGGGCGGCTGGCCGAGCGTGCCGGCGGCGACCTGGACGTTCTGTGCGCGCAGCGCGGCGACGATCTCGCCGGCGGTGAGGTCGAGTGCGGCGGCACGGCCGGGGTCGATCCAGACGCGCATCGAGTAATCGCGCGCGCCGAACAGCTGCACGTCGCCCACGCCGTCGATGCGGGACAGGCGATCGCGGACCTGGGTCAGCGCGTAGTTCGAGATATAGCCGCGATCGAGCGAATTGTCGGGCGAGACGAGGTTCACGACCATCAGGAAGTCGGGCGAGGTTTTCCGCGTCACCACGCCGAGACGCTGGACGTCCTCGGGCAGGCGGGGGACGGCGACCGCGACTCGGTTCTGGACGAGCACCTGGGCTGCATCGAGGTCGGTGCCGATCTTGAAGGTGACGGTGATCGTGACCTTGCCGTCGCCGGTCGATTGCGACGACTGGTACAGCATGTTGTCGACGCCGTTGATCTCCTGCTCGATCGGCGCGGCGACGGTTTCGGCGACCGTCTCGGCCGAGGCGCCCGGATAGGTCGCGCTGACGGTGACGGTGGGGGGGACGATGTCGGGATATTGCGATACCGGCAGCGCCATATAGGCGATCGCGCCGACGATCGTGATGATCACCGCGATCACGCCCGCAAAGATCGGCCGGGTGATGAAGAAGCGCGAGAAGCGCATGGGAATTTCCTCGGTAGAGGGGCGCGCTCGATCGCTCCGTCATCCTGATGACAATCAGGATCCAGAGCCAACAGCGTGACGATTCGAACTCTGGATCCTGACTTTCGTCAGGATGACGATGCTATTTGGCGAGCGTGGCCTCGCCCGAGATTGGCTGGACCGAGGCCGGTGCCGATGCATCGGCAGCTACCGCGATCCGGCCCGCCTTCGGCGCAACCTTGGCGCCGGGCATCGCCATCTGCGTGCCCTGGATGATGATCCGGTCGTTCGGCCCGATTCCCGAGCGCACGATCCGCAGGCCATCGACCACCGGGCCGAGCTCGACCGGCTTCTGGCTCACGACGTTCTTCGCATCGATCGTCAGCAGAACCTTGCGCGCCTGATCGGTCTGCACCGCATCGTCCGGCACCAGCAGCGCCTGCCGCGTTCCCGCACTCGCGAGACGCATGTTGCCGAACATCCCCGGCGTCAGGAAATAGCCGGGGTTCGCGATCACCGCGCGACCGCGGATCGTGCCCGATCGCTGGTCGAGCCCGTTGTCGGTGAAGTCGAGCTTCCCCTTCCAGCGATGCTCGGTCTCGTCCTGCAACTGGATCTCGACCGCGGCGGGCGCCGCACCCGGCTGCCGTGCGCGCTGCGTCTTGAGGTACAACGCTTCCGACCCGTCGAACGTAAAGTAGATCGGGTCGAGCGCGTTGATCGTCGTCAGCACGGTGCCGCCGGTGCCTTCGCCGCCTGCGACCTGGTTGCCCGCATCGACCCGGCGATCGGAAATGCGACCGCCGATCGGCGCGCGCACCTGCGTGAACGACACGTCGAGCGCGCGCGCGCGTTCGCGCGCTTGCGCGGCGGCCAGCGCGGCGGTGGCGGCTTCGAGCTTGCCGCGCAGCGCGTCGACTTCGCCCGCCGAGACGGCCTCGTCCGCGACCAGTCGCTGCGCCCGGCCCAGATCGGTGCGTGCCAGCGACAGCGCGCTCTTCGCGCTCGCGACATTGGCGTGCGCTTCGGCGAGCGCCGCGGCGAACGGGCGGGAGTCGATCGTGAAGAGCAACTGCCCCTTGCTTACGATCTCGCCGTCGCGGAAATGGATACCGGTGACTTCGCCCGCCACGCGCGGACGGATCTCGACCGAGCGGCTCGGTGCGAACCGGCCGACATAATCGTCCCACTCACTCACCTGCCGCACCAGTGGCGAAGCGACCGTGACCGAAGCCGGCGGCGGCGCGGCCATCGCCGCATCGGGATGGTCGAACATCTTCACGCCGACCGCGCCGAGCAGCGCGATCGGCACGAGGACCATCGCGCCGCGCTGCCACGCGGGCCGTCGATGACGAGCGGCGGGCGGCGTCTGCGCGAGAGTCGCATCGTTCGCCGCGGTAATTGTGGTCAGTTGGTTCACGCCGCGATGCTCCGCTTCTGCTGCGCGCCGACGCGCATGCCGGTCACGCTTTCGACCAACGTCTCGATCTGCGCTTCGACGAAGCCGGCGGCGAGGAAGGACTGGATTTCGGCCATCGGCAGCGCGAAGCCGCGGCGCCAGGCGTACACCGCCATCCGGCGCAACGCCTCGAGGCGGGGATCGGCGAGCCGCGACGCGGTGCTCAGCCCGAACAGGCTGCCCATTGCCCGCGACACGCGGCTGGGCTGCGAAAGGCTGCGCAGCGTGTCGCGCTTGGCGAGCGCGATCACGCTCCATTCCAGCGCGGAGAAGCCGGCCGAAACCGGTGCGGCGTCCGATGTGGCAACCGCCTGCGACCGGCTGGTCACGGGTGCGGCGAACATGTTGTCGAGGTCGAGATACGCCATGGGATTTGCCCCCTTTGTTGATTTTGGACAAGCGCTGGCGTTCGTCGACGAACGGATCGTCGACGTCGGCAAGTCGCGAGACATGCGCGGTCGTTGCCGGCACACCATCGTGCCGCGCTTGTCCGCTTAGAATGTGGAGAAAACCGGTCGGCCGAAGCCACCGGGTCGTCGTCAGCCTGTAACCGTGGTCATGGTTGGGTGTCCCCGGTTGCCCCGTCCGAACTAGGAGAGAGCTTCGATACCAGTCGGTATATAAACCTGGGGTTCATCTAGTCAACAGACTTTTGTACCGGCCGGTATTTTTTACGGCAGTGCGGTAGAAACCGTGATTATTTTGTCGGCCACACCGACAGGCTCGTCTGCACGAGGTCGTTCAACTCGGTGCAGGTCGCGCCAGAGCCGCCCTGGATCGCGAGCCCTTGCATGATCGCGAACAGGTACCGCATCAATGCATGCGATTCGAGACCTTCGGGGAATTCGCCGGCGGCTTTCGCCTCGTCGAACCGACGCATCAGCGCGGCCTCTGACGACGCACGACGCTTGGCCACCTCGGCACGAATCGGTTCCGCTTCGGCACTGCACGCGACGCTGCTGATGACGCTGAGGCATCCCTTGGGATCACACGTGCTCATCTGCATCTGCAGCGCGCCGCGGAGCAGGTTTTCGGCCACGCCGCGCGCGGTCGGCGCGTCGAGCGCAGACGTCATGTAGGCGAGCTTCTCGCGCTCGTAGAGGTCCAACGCCTTGTGAAACAGCGCTTCCTTGTTGCCGAACGCCGCGTAGAGACTGGGCTTGGTGATGCCCATCTCCGCGGTCAGTTCGGACATCGACGCGCCTTCATAGCCATTGCGCCAGAACACGCGCAACGCACCCGCCAGCGCCACGTCGAGATCGAACTCGCGAGGACGGCCCTTCGGCGTAGTGATTGAGCAAAGCCTATTCATACCGTTCGGTATATAGGCACGTTGCGCAAAAGGTCCAGTGACTGGAACATCTTGCCGGACGCGGTCAGCGGCCGACCGCGGTATAGGCGAACCCGGCCTGTTCGACGTCGGCGCGCTGGTACACGTTGCGTAGGTCGACCATCACCGGTCCCGCCATCACGCGCTTCAATCGCGCGAGATCGAGCGCGCGGTACGCGTCCCACTCGGTCACGACCACCACCGCATCGGCACCTTCGGCCGCGTCGTACGCGTCGGTGCAATAGACCAGATCGGGCATCATCGCCTTGGCCGGTGCCATTCCCTCCGGGTCGTGCGCGCGGACGGTCACGCCCGCATCCGCGAGCGCGGTGGCGATCGCGAGGCTGGGGGCGTCGCGCATGTCGTCGGTATTCGGCTTGAACGTCAGGCCGAGCATCGCGACCGTCTTGCCGCGCGGGGTCTCGCCGAGCGCCGCGAGCACCTTGCGGCCCATCGCGCGCTTGCGGCTGTCGTTCACCTTCACGACGGCTTCGACGATGTGCACGGGGGTCTGGTAATCCTCCGCGGTCTTGAGCAGCGCCAGCGTATCCTTGGGGAAGCAGGAGCCGCCATAGCCGGGGCCGGCATGGAGGAATTTCTTGCCGATCCGGTTGTCCAGGCCGATCCCGCGCGACACGTCCTGCACGTCGGCGCCGACCGCCTCGCACAGGTCGGCAATCTCGTTGATGAAGGTGATCTTGGTCGCGAGGAACGCGTTCGCCGCGTATTTGATCAGCTCCGACGTGCGCCGGCTGGTGAACAGGATCGGCGATTCGTTGAGATACAGCGGGCGGTACACGTCGCGCATCACCTGCATCGCGCGGTCGTCGTCGGTGCCGATGACGATCCGGTCGGGACGCTTGAAATCGCCGATCGCGGCGCCTTCGCGCAGGAATTCCGGGTTGGAGACGACCGCGACCTCGATGTCGGGACGCTTCTCGCGCAGGATCGCCTCGACCCGGTCGCCGGTGCCGACGGGAACGGTGGACTTGGTCACGACGACCGTCGGTCCGGTGACGGCGGCAGCGATTTCCTCGGTGGCGGCGAACACATAGCTCAGGTCGGCATGACCGTCGCCGCGGCGCGAGGGGGTGCCGACGGCGATGAAGACCGCGTCGGCACCGGCCACCGCGCTGGCGAGATCGGTGGTGAAGGTCAGGCGACCGGCGGCGACATTGGACGCGACCAGCTGATCGAGGCCGGGTTCGTAGATCGGCATCCGGCCGGCGTGCAGCGCATCGATTTTCGCCGGATCCTTGTCGACGCAGATCACGTCGTGCCCGAAATCCGAAAAGCAGGCGCCGGACACCAGGCCGACATAGCCAGAACCGATCATCGTGATGCGCATGGACGTTCCCCGTAAAAGCCGCGCGACCTATCGAGACTAAAGCCCGCGGGTGCAAGCTGGCGGGCGCAACCAAAGCCCATCATACCGGTTGAAACTTCGACAAACCGACAGCGCAACACAGGAGCGAGACGATGGCGAACGACTTCAAACAGGCAGTCGATGACGGGGCGACCGCGAGCAAGGCGGCCACCGATCGCGCGGCGGACGCGGCAAAGGGCGCGGCCGATACGATGCGCGAGACTGCGGAAAAGGCGCGGGACGCGTTTTCGGAAAAGGTCGTCGACCCTGCGAAGCGCGCGGGCGAGGCGATGAAGGAATCGGGCGGCAAGATCGCCGAGGGCGGCGCGACGATCGGCAAGGCGATGATCGACCAGGCCGAGCAGAACACCCGCGAAGCCTTTGCGGCAATGCGCGAGGCGGCGAGCGCCAACGACCTGACCCAGGTGATGAAGATCCAGGGCGACTATCTGCGCGAACAGAGCCAGCGGAGCATGAGCCAGGCCCGCGAGATCGGCGAACTGATCATGAAATTCGGCAAGGACGCGATCGCGCCGTTGCGCGGCGACGGCACCAAGTAAGCGATCCGAAGACCCGTACGTCGCTCCATGCCTTCCGGGGGTGGAGCGACGTACGGACGAGCAAGAACGCCGCCGCTCCTCGGATATGACGGAGTCAGGTGCGCCTGGCCTCAACGCCTTCGCGTCTTAGACGAACAGACCCACCAGCAGGTACGTTCCAGCGCCGATCAGCGCCGCGGCGGGGAGTGTCAGCGTCCACGCCACGACGATGTTGCTGGCGACGTTCCAGCGGACGGCCGACAATCGCCGTGCCGCGCCGACGCCGACGATCGAGCCGGTGATCGTGTGGGTCGACGACACCGGGATTCCCCAGAAGGTGGCGGCGAACAGCGTGATCGCGCCGCCGGTTTCCGCGCAGAAGCCTTGGGCTGGGGTCAGGCGCGTGATCTTCGAGCCCATCGTGTGGACGATCCGCCAGCCACCCGACAAGGTGCCAAGCGCCATTGCCGCCTGGCACGACAGCACGACCCAGAGGGGCACGTGGAATTCGCCGCCGAGCAGCCCTTGCGAATAGAGCAGCACCGCGATGATCCCCATCGTCTTCTGCGCGTCGTTGCCGCCGTGGCCGAGCGAGTAGAGCGCGGCGGAGATCAGCTGGAGCTTGCGGAACCGCTTGTCGACGCCGAGCGGGGTGAGCTTGAGGCTCGTCCACGCGACCGCGAGTACCAGGACGAGGGCGAGCATCAGGCCGATCGCGGGCGAGGCGAAGATCGCGACGACGGTCTTGATGACGCCGCTCCAGACGATCGCGCCGAACCCGACCTTGGCGATGCCGGCGCCGAGCAGGCCGCCGATGAGGGCGTGGCTGCTGCTCGACGGGATGCCCAGCACCCAGGTGATGACGTTCCACGCGATCGCACCGATCAGCGCGGCGAAGATCACCTGCGCGTCGATGACGTTGGCCTGGACGATCCCGGTACCGACGGTCTGCGCGACGTGCAGCCCGAACACCGCGAACGCGATGAAGTTGAAGAAGGCGGCCCAAAGGACCGCGTATTGCGGCTTGAGCACGCGCGTAGAGACGACCGTGGCGATCGAATTCGCCGCGTCATGCAGGCCGTTCAGGAAGTCGAACAGCAGCGCGATGCCGATCAGGCCGATGAGGAGCGGGAGCGAGAGGATCATGCGGCCGCTCCGGGCGCCGTCGGACTCCCCTCCCTTCCAGGGAGGGGAGCGGACGCCATCGAAACCTCAAGCATGGTCGATGACCAGCCCCTGGATCTCGTTCGCGACGTCTTCGAAGCGGTCGACGATCTTCTCGAGGCTGCTGTAGATTTCCCGGTTGATGATGAACGTCATCGGGTCCGCCGAGATCTTCGACGCCTGGAACAGCGCGCGCAGGCCGGTGTCGTGGATGTCGTCGGCATGCCCCTCGATCTGGATCAGCCGCGCGGTCAAATCGTGCAGCCGACCCGCATTGGTACCGAGCGAGCGGAGAAGCGGGATCGCCTCCGCCGTGACCCGCGCGGCCTCAACGATGATGCCGGCCATGTCGCGCATCTCGGCCGAGAACTCCGTCACCTCGTACAGCGCGATCGCGTTGGCGGTGCCGTTCATCTGGTCGATCGCATCGTCCATCACGCCGATCAGGTCGGTGATCGCGCTGCGGTCGAACGGCGTGACGAACACGCGGCGGACGTCCTGCAGGACTTCGCGCGTGATATCGTCGGCCTCGTGCTCGCGCTTGACGATCTCGGCGATCTGGCTCTCGATCGAGCCCTCGCCGTGGAGCAGCCGTGCGAGCGCATCGGCGCCGGCGACCAAAGTCGCGGCATGCGCGTCGAACAGTTCGAAGAACCGCCCCTGCTTCGGCATCAGCGACTGGAACCAGCCCAGCATCGGAATTCTCCTTTTCGCACTCGTGCGCACGACGGGTAAGATACGTTGCGCGAGCGACGCCGGGATCGGCGGCTCGCGGAAGGCGGTGATCAGCGCTTTCAGGCCGGGCTCATTGACTGCCTCCGCCGCGCGATCAAGCGTAAACCAGCGGGTGTCACGCTGATGACGCTCGGGCCAGTCGTCGACCTGCTCGACGAACGCGAGCGGAAACACCGTGACAATGGCGTCGCGGTAGCGCCCCGTCCGGCGCCGTTTGCGGTAGCTGAATTCGCCGACCGCGGTGGGGCAGGGGATGCCGCGGATGCCGGCCTCTTCATAGGCCTCCTGCGCGGCGGCCTCGTGGCTGGCGAGGCCGGTGATCGGATTGCCCTTGGGAATGACCCAGCGGCCGGTATCGCGCGAGGTGATCAGCATCACCTGCGCGTGGCCATCGGCGTCGATTACATAGGGAAGTGCCGCAATCTGCTGGATAATTCGGATCCGGGTAGCCGCAGAATCGCGGAACTGAGTTCACAGCTTATACGCCGAAACGGGACAAGGACAGAGGCCGAACGCACGCGCCGCGATGCGTCAGAAGACGCCAGATTCCGTCCCATTCCCGAACGCTGGATCCTTTACCATTTTTGCGGCTGGTCGAATTAGTAAACGTCGCGTTAACGTTTGCATCATGACCAGGCGCCTAGTCCTCACCAACGAAGCCGCTCGCCATCCGCTGCGTCGATCGTTGCCGCCCCCGCTGATCGCGACCGCCAAAAACGACGATCACAACGTGAAGCTGTTCGTGCTCAGCTTCGCGGCGTTCTTCACCTGCTTTTCCAGCTTTATCCTTTAAGCTGGGGAACGCACCCGGTTGCCTCGTCGTCGCAGGCTCGGTGAAGTTTCTGCGCGAGCCAGGCCGAGACCAGGCACATCGCCGCGACGAGGAACAGCATGTCCTCCGGCGACACGCCCATCGCGGTGATGCCGATGACCAGGATCGAGCCGATCGTCATCGCGCCGGAATTGACGACGTTGTTCGCCGCCACCGTGCGCGCGGTCTGGTCCTTCTCGACCGTCGTCGTGAGGAACGCGTAGAGCGGCACGACGAACATCCCGCCGGTGATCGCGATCGCGAGCAACGTCGCCAGTACCGGGATCGCACCGGGCTGATGAATGAACCCGGCCCAGTCGTAATATTGCCCTGGCGGCGCGGGTGTCCAGTTGCGCGCGAGGAACGAGAACAGCACGACGAAGCCGCCCATCGCGATCACCGACGCCGGCGAGAACTTCGCGGAAATCCGGCCTCTCAGCATCGAGTTGATCACCACCGAGCCGATTGCGACGCCGATCGAGAACACCGCAATCACGAAGCTGGCGACCCGCTCGTCGGCGGTCAGCACGTTCTTCACCAGCGGCGGAAAGACGATGATCAGCACCGCGCCGATCGTCCAGAAAAAGCTGATCGCGACGATCGCCAGGAACAGCCGCGGGATGTGCAACGTCGCGCTGATCAGCCGCCACGACGCGGTGAACGGGTTATAGTCGAGCTTCAGCGGTGGGCCCTCTCGCGGGGCTGGCGGCACCTGGCGGCCGGAGAACCAGCCGATGATCGCGACGATCAACACGCTGGCGGCGGCGCCCTCGATCGGGATCCAGCCTGCAGTGACGGTGCCGAGCAGGATAGCCAGATACGTCCCGGCCTCGACCAGTCCGGTGCCGCCGAGCACGTCGCACGGTTTCAGATGCTGCGGCAGGATCGCGTATTTGATCGGGCCGAAGAACGTCGAATGGACGCCGAGGCACAGCACCGCGCCGAGCATCAGCCCGATCCCGAGGCTCGGATGCCCGGCCCGCGCGACCATCAGCCCAGTCGCGCCGAGCAGCATGATGCCGATCTCGACCGTCTTGACGATCCGGATGATCCGCGCCTTGTCGTGGCTGTCCGCCAATTGCCCCGCGAGCGCGGACAGCAGGAAGAACGGCAGGATGCCGAGTCCCGTCGCCAGCGCGTTGAAGTTCGCCTCCATCTTCGGGTCGTTGAAGACCGCATAGGTGGCGAACAGGACCATCGACGTCTTGAACAGGTTATCGTTGAACGCACCGAGAAACTGGGTGGTGAACAGGGGGAGGAAGCGACGTTGCTTCAGCAACCCAAGGGCATTGAGCATGACGGGAAATAGCCCTGATCGTTGCGAAAATACCGCAAACCCTTAGCCTAGCGTCATTCCGACGCCAACGCTTAAACCGGTTTCGCCCCGCGACCGACCGGTATAGAGGTGACGAGTGCTAAGCTTGCCTAATCTCCTGACATTGTCGCGGATCGTCGCGGTGCCCCTGCTGGTCTGGTTCCTGTGGTGGCCCGATTGGGAGGCGGGCTATGGCATCGCCTTCGTGTTGTACTGCCTGATGGGCATTACCGATTATTTCGACGGCTATCTCGCACGGTCGAGTGGCGCGGTGTCGCGGCTGGGCATCTTCCTCGATCCGATCGCCGACAAGATCATGGTCGCCGCGGTGATCCTGATCCTGGTCGGGACCCGGGATATTCCCGGCGTTCACGTCATCGCCGCGCTCGTGATCCTGCTGCGCGAGATCGCGGTGTCGGGCCTGCGCGAATTCCTGGCGCAGGTGCAGGTCTCGGTGCCCGTGTCGCAGCTCGCCAAGTGGAAGACGACTCTGCAACTCGTGTCGCTCGGCGGGATCATCCTTGGCGGTGCGGTGCCCGAGATGGTCTGGGTTCATACGGTCGGGATCGTCGCTTTGTGGGGCGCGGCCGTCCTCACGTTGCTGACTGGTTGGGATTATCTCCGCGTCGGCCTGAAGCACATGGACTGATCATGACGATACGGATGGTGTATTTCGCCTGGGTGCGCGAGCGGATCGGCACGGGTGAGGAAACGGTCGAGCCGCCAGCTTCGGTGGTGACGGTTGCCGATCTGGTCGACTGGCTGGCCGCTACGAGCGCCGCGCATGCCGGTGCCTTCGAGAACCGGGCCCGGTTGCGCGCTGCGATCGATCAGGATTTCGTACCCCTCGACACGCCGATCGGGCGGGCGCAGGAAATCGCTATCTTCCCGCCGGTAACGGGCGGATGATTCATATCTCGGTCCAGCAATCGGCGATCGATATCGCCGCAGAGATGATCCGGGCCGAGGCGGCTGGAGTCGGCGCCGTCGCGACCTTCACCGGTCTGGTCCGGGCGGACGACGGGGTCGCTACGCTTGAGCTCGAGCATTATCCGGGAGCGACCGAGGCGGCGCTGCACAAGGTCGCCGAGACCGCGATCGCGCGCTGGGGTCTGAGTGCGGCGATCATTGTCCACCGCGTTGGTCCGATGCAGCCGGGAGAGCGCATCGTCTTCGTCGCGGCCGCAGCGGCGCATCGCGGCGCGGCGCTGGAGGCGTGTGCGTATCTGATCGATCGGTTGAAGACCGACGCGCCGTTTTGGAAGCGCGAGACGCGCGGTGCTGATGCGCAGTGGGTCGAGGCGCGGGACGGCGATCATGCAGCGGCGGCGCGGTGGGAAGAGCGAGATAGCTGACCGTTCGGAGAAGCGGTTTTGGTTAACGTGGAATACCGAGCCGACATGCTCGCTTGGGAAGCTATCCTAAGCCAACTTGTTTTCCCGCGAAGGCGGGAGCCCTGTCTAGGTCCCGGCCTTCGCGGTGCAACAATCTTGTCGTCGGTAGAGACAATTCGGGCCGTCGCCTTCTTAAAAGGCAACGGCCCGCGTAGAAATCAACCTGACTTCGTAAATCAGCCGAGCTTCGGAACGCTCATGCCGTTGGTCAGGTGGACTACGCCGTTCGTCGCCTTGATGTCCGCCGTGTCGACGAACGCCTTGATGCCCGCCGTGTCGGTCAACGCGATGTTGCCGTTCGCTTCGAGCGACGCGATCAGCGGCTGACCGGCGAGAGTCGTGAGCGTCGCCTTGCCGCCGCCCGCGGTGATCTGCGCCTTCAACTGCTCCGCCGTCAGCGCGCCTGCAACGACGTGGTACTTGAGGATCGTCGCGAGTGTGGGGGCCGACTCAGGCTTCAGTAGCGTGTCGAGCGCGCCTGCCGGAAGACGCGTGAACGCCTCGTCGCTGGGGGCGAACACAGTGAAGGGCCCGGGGCCTGCTAGCGTGGTCTGCAGCTTGGCTGCGGTCACCAGCTTCGTCAGCGTCGCGCGGTTCGGCAGCGTCGGCAGCGCGGCGGCGATCGTCATCGTCGGGACGGCGGTCGGAGCAGCGGGTGCCGCCGGCGCGGCCTGTGGCGCTGTGGTAGCAGCTTGCGGTGCGGTCGCCGTTGCTGGCGCTGTCGGCGTCGCCGGCGCGGTCGTCGTCTGGGCAGTGGCGCCCGCAGCGAGAAGCAGTGTCGATGCCGTAGCAAGGAGAAGGTTGGTCTTGAAAGTCATCTGTAGCTCCAGAAATCATGGATGGGACAGGCGGGAATTCGAACGATAACAGGTAGGTACCGCGCGTAACTCGGTTCAACGTTTTGCCCGACAAGCCGCGGCAGCGCCGGGACGAGTCGAGCGAATTGCCGTGCTCGTCAGCTCAGTTTCGGCACGATCACGCCGTTCACCACATGGACGACGCCGTTCGACTGGCGCACGTCCGCGGTCTCGACATAGCTCTTGTTGCCGTTGACGTCGGTCAGCGTGATGACCGCCCCGACCAGCGTCGCGGTAATCGGGTCGCCCTCGACGGTCGTCAGCGTCGCGGTGCCGCCACCGGCCGCGATCCGCTGGCGCAGATCGTCCGCAGTCACGACGCCCGGCACGACGTGATAGGTCAGCACCTTGGTCAGCGAGGCCTTGTTCTCGGGCTTCAGCAGCGTGTCGACCATGCCGGGCGCAAGCCGCCCGAACGCGTCGTTGGTCGGCGCGAACACCGTGAACGGGCCCGGGCCCGACAAGGTCGGCACCAGCCCGGCGGCCTTCACCGCGGCGACGAGCGTCGACAGGTTCGGTGCCGCCGAGGCGTTGTCGACGATCGTCCGGGTTGCCATCATCGGCACCCCGCCGACGGTCGGATTGGCGACTGCGGGCGGGCCGTTCGGCACGGCCAGCGCGCCGGTGTCTGCAGGATTGGTCGACGCACTGGCCACGTCGTCCTTCGATTTGCCGCTGCACGCAGCGAGCGCCAGCGCGCTCGTGATCAGCAGCAGTGGAAGCGTCTTCGACATCATCGGGTCTCCAGCGGGTACTGCCAACCATACGATCGAAGGCGAAGTTGGTTGCGCAAGCGTGCCAATCTCGGGGTGAGTGATCGCGCCAGCCACGACCACTACGGTCTCCCATCCCTGAAAGGGAGGGGCAGGGGGTGGATAGGCCAGCTTTGGACGCATCCTCGCCCAACGCGGAAGCCGACCCACCCCCAACCCCTCCCCTCCAGGGAGTGGCGAAGGAGGCAGACCTATTGAACGTCCGCCAGGGCCTTCGCCATCAACCGGAAGTCCTTCTCCCGCGGGCTCGCCCGTCGCCACACCAAGGCGATCTTCCGCACCGCGTTGATCTCGTCGAGCGGCCGTGCCGTGATGTTGGTGTTGTCGAGGATCCCCGCCTTCAGCGCCATTTCGGGCAGCATCGTGATGCCGAGCCCGTTGTCGACCATCTGCACGATCGTGTGCAGCGACGTCCCCAGCATCGTCGCCTCGGCCCGCAATTCGGGCCGGTTGCACGCGCCCAGCGCATGATCCTTCAGGCAGTGCCCGTCCTCGAGCAGCAGCAACCGCGTCTCGTCGATCGCCGACGCCGGGATCGCGGGCAGCGCGGACGGCTGTTCGCCCGAGGGATAGGCAACGAACAACCGATCCTCGAACAGCGTTTCCGACGTCACCTCGCCGCATGCATAGGGGAGGGCAAGCAGCACGCAGTCGGTGCGGCCGTTGTGCAACCCCTCGCACGCCGGGCCGCTCGGCTCCTCGCGCAGGAACAGCTTCAGGTCCGGATAATCCTTGCGCAACCGCGGCAGGATCCTCGGCAGCATGAACGGGGCGATCGTCGGGATGACGCTCATCCGCATGTCGCCCGATAGCGGCTGGCCAGCGGCGCGCGCCATGTCGCCGAGTTCCTCCGCCTCGCGCAGCACGCGCCGCGCCTTGTCGGCGATCGAATCGCCCAGCGGCGTGAACCGCACGACTCGTCGCGTCCGCTCGACGAGCACCACGCCGATCAGCGTCTCCAGCTCGCGCAAACCCGCCGACAGCGTCGATTGGGTCACGAAACACGCCTCGGCCGCACGCCCGAAATGCCCGTGGTCCTTCAGCGCCACAAGATATTGCAGCTGTTTCAACGTGGGTAGGTAGGTGGCTGCCATTAATCGCCTCTATCGATCATCGTTTGATAAATAGAGTGTTGGATCGATTACACCAGCCCCCATATACCGCATTGCACAACGACCGAGCGGGATACCCGCCGCGACAGAGGATGCCTGGAGCCAAAGATTTTTCAGGAGGCTTCCATCATGTTGACCATCGGCGACCAGTTCCCATCGATGACCATTCCCGTCCAGCAGGGCATTGCCGCGCTGCCAGCCGGCGAGACGCTCGACCTGACGACCGCCTATCCGGGCAAGTGGAAGGTGCTGTTCTACTGGCCGAAGGACTTCACCTTCGTCTGCCCAACCGAGATCGTCGGCTACAGCGACATCCGCGGCGATTTCGAGGACCGCGACGCCGTGCTGATCGGTGCGTCGACCGACACCGCGCACGTCCACCTCGCCTGGCGCAAGTCGGACGCGGATCTGGCCGCAGCGGACTTCCCGTGGCTCGCGGATAACGGTGCGAAGCTCGCCGACGCGCTCGGCATCGTCGACAAGAACGAGCATGTCGCATTCCGCGCCACGTTCATCATCGATCCCGACAACGTCATCCAGGCGGTCCAGGTCAACGGCCTGAACGTCGGCCGCAACCCCGCCGAGACGCTCCGCGTGCTCGACGCGCTGCAGACCGACGAGCTCTGCCCGTGCAACTGGAACAAGGGCGACGACGTCCTCCAGCTGGCCGCGTAATCTATTGAGCGGGGCAGACTTCTATTCTGAGAAGCGCCGCCCCGCTCCATATTCCGTCACCCCAGCGAAAGCTGGGGTCTCTTCGTAACGGGGAGACCCCAGCTTTCGCTGGGGTGACGCTTTTCTGGACGGGAATACCATCATGTCGCTCAAGGAATTCGCAGCCACGCTGCCCGACTACGCCAAGGATATCCGCCTCAACGTCGGCTCGCTGCTGAACGAGCCGCACCTCAGCGACCAGCGTAAATACGGCCTGCTGCTGACCTGCGCGCACGGCTCGGGCTACAAGCCGCTGGTCGAGGCCGCCGAGGCTGAATGCGCGCCCAAGCTCTCGCCCGAGGCCGCCAACGCAGCCCGCGCCGCCGCCGCCGTGATGGCGATGAACAACGTCTATTACCGCTTCACGCACCTCGCTGGAAACCAGGAATACCGCAACATGCCGGCCAAGCTGCGCATGAACGTGATCGGCCAGCCCGGTATCGACAAGGTCGACTTCGAACTGTTCAGCCTCGCGGTTTCGGCGATGAACGGCTGCGGCATGTGCATCGATAGCCACGAGCAGATTCTGAAGAAGGCTGGCGTCACGGCGGAAGCGATCCAGACCTCGGTGCGCATCGGCGCGGTGATGGCCGCAGTCGCAACGGTCCACGCGACGCTGTGAACTGACGCCTCATCACTACCCAAATCCGTCATCCTGACGAAAGTCAGGATCCAGAGCCAAGGATCGTAGCGGTCGATACTCTGGATCCTGGCGTTCGCCAGGATGACGGACGTGAATTTGGGCGGGGGTTAAACCCTCAGTGCCAGATCGCTCGGTACAGCCCGAACAGGCTCGTGATCGTCAGGATCACGCCGACCAGCACCATAAGCGTCTTGGCGGGCACGCGCTTCGCCAGCATCGCTCCGAACGGTGCCGCCAGCACGCCACCGATCAACAGCCCCACCGTCGCCTGCGTGAACGCCGACCAGCCCAGCTGCGTGATGAACGTCGCGGAGATCGTCGCGGTCAGGAAGAACTCGGCGGTATTGACCGTCCCGATCGTGGTGCGCGGGCTCGCGCCCTGCACCAGCAAGTTCGACGTCACCACCGGACCCCAGCCACCACCGCCCGTTGCATCGAGAAACCCGCCGACCAGCCCCAGCGGCTCGACGATCTTCGGCTCCTTCTGCTTCGGCGGATAGCGAAGCCCGCGGTACAGCAGGTACACGCCGATCGATGTCAGATACGCGAGGATGAACGGCTTCGCGGTGCTCGCATCGATGTTCGACAGCACGTACGCGCCCAGGATACCGCCGATCACGCCGGGGATCATCAGCCGCAGGAACAGCGTCCAGTTGACGTTCTTGTGCAGGACATGGCTGATCCCCGACACCGCGGTCGTGAACGTCTCGACCGTATGCACGCCCGCCGATGCCGCCGCCGGGGGCACGCCGACCCAGAGCAGCAACGTGTTCGAGATCACCCCGAACGCCATCCCGAGCGCGCCGTCGACGACCTGCGCGGCGAAGCCGACCAGGATGAACGGCAGCAGCGCCTCGAAACTCACGGTCGTCACATCGAACATCGGCATCCCCGGACTTATGCTGTTATGTCGATTACCTGCAACGCGCCGGCAAATCCCACAACAAAGATAGGCTTTACCCCAATCAGGTCGACACGGCACCGCGATGGCCCGGTTCTGGAAATCGATCGGCCGATATCCTAGATACGGGTTTCGCGAAGGGGAATACGATGTCGAGCGGACTGTTGGCCTATCTGGATTCGATCCGCGCACGCGATCCGGCTCCGCATTCGCGCGCCGAGATCATGCTGTACCCCGGTGTCTGGGCGCTCGGCTATCACCGCATCGCGCACCGCCTGTACAAGGCGAAACTCTATTTCCTCGCGCGTTGCGTGAACCACTGGTCGCGCTTCATGACCGCGATCGACATCCACCCCGGCGCGACGATCGGCCGCAATTTCTTCATCGACCATGGGTTCGTGGTGATCGGCGAGACCGCGGAGATCGGCGACGACGTTACGATCTACCAATGCGTGACGCTCGGCGGGACCAGCCCCGACAATGGTGTGCAGGGCAAGCGCCATCCGACCATATCCGACGGCGCGATCATTGGCTCGGGCGCGCAGGTGCTGGGGCCGATCACGCTCGGCAAACGCTCGCGGGTCGGCGCCAACGCGGTCGTCACGCGCGACGTTCCTGAGGGTACGACGGTCGTCGGGATTCCCGCGCGCGCCACCACGATCGAGGGCGGCAACGCGCCCGAAGTGCCGCGCTTCGTGCCATACGGCACGCCGTGCAGCGAGATGTTCGATCCAGCGACGCAGAAGATGGAGATGATGCGCTGCGAACTCGAGACGATGCGCAAGCGGCTCGACGCGCTCCTCGCCGATGACCAACCAGAAGGCCGCCGCGACCGCGCCTGATGGGAGTCGTTACCCCTTTCCCGACCGGTGGTCGCGCGCCGAGCCAGATCGGCTTCGACCGCCTCGAATTGACGCGCATCCTCGACCTCTATGGCCGGATGGTAGCGGCGGGGCACTGGCGGGACTATGCCATCGATCTCGGCAAGGACGCGGCGGTCTTCGCCGCTTTCCGCCGCGCCGCCGAACGCCCCGAATTCCGGATCGAGAAACGCCCGTCGCTCCGCAATAAGCAAGGGATGTGGGCGCTGGTCGGCGAACACGGCGCGGTCGTGAAGCGCGGGCATGAGCTTGGCCCCGTCCTGGCCCCGATCGAACGCCGGTTCATGAAGCTGGTCGAGGACTAGGGCGGATCGATATGCAGGCCCGCCCTTCTCGGAGACTGAGGGGTTGGCAATTTAGCCTCTGACGGAAGGTACTTTCAGGTCTCTCCCCTCCCTGGAAGGGAGGGGCTGGGGGTGGGTAGGCCCGCTTGTGCCGCGAGCGTTCGATGATGCGGAACCCAACCCACCCCCGACCCCTCCCTTTCAGGGAGGGGAGAAGACTCGCGTGAAAAAAGAACCGTTCTCCCGCGAAAGCGGGAGCCCAGGCCAAAAACGATATCGCTAGTGGCCCTGGACCCCCGCCAACATCGGGGTGGCGCTAGATCACAGTCCCCACGACAGTCGCAGATACCCGAACTGTCCCGGTACGTCGTAGGTGGTCGGATCATAGTTCGGCCCGGTGCAGCTCGTGCAGGCCGGTGGGTCCTGGTTGAACACGTTGTTCACGCCCACCGTCACCCCGAGCCGATGTTCGAGCCAGCCCGGCGAGAGCGTGATCTGCGCATCGCCGTAGAAGGTGCTCTTCAACTTGCTGCCGTCAGCCTCCTTCACGCTGTCGATATAGCGTCCGGTGAACGACGCACGCGCCGCGCCGATATCCCAGTCGATGACCGCATTGCCCTTGAGCTTGGGGTAGGACTGGTCGGGAAAGCCGCGCGTCAGGCCGCGGTAGTTGGTGGTGGTGAAGCCCACCGCCGCGGGGAACGTCTCGGCATATTTCAGCAGGACGTTGCCGTTGAGCGCGACCCCGAACATGCCCACGGACGTACGCGGCGTGCGGTAGACGATCGTGACGTCGACCCCGCGCGTGCGGATCCCGCCGATGTTCTGCAACTGCGCGTTGATCCGCGAGATCAGCCCGTTGGGCGTCCGCGTGATCGCCGCGCAGCTCAGTGCATCCGCCGCCTGCGCACACCGGCTCAGCGTCAGCTGCGCGTCGACCGGGGCGATCGCGTTGTTCACCTTGATGTCGTAGTAATTGCCCTCGATGCTGAGCTGGCTGGCGATGCCGCTCGTGCGTGCCCAGCTCGGCGCATAGACCGCGCCGTACAGCCAGGTCCGTGACGTCTCTGGCTTGAGCGCGCTGTTGCCGCCGGTCAGCACGCCGAGCTGGCCGCCGGTCGGTTCCTGGTAGCTGCCGTTCGCGGGCACGCCGTTCGCGGTGCAGTTCGCGCGGACCGTCGCCGACGACTGATAGGGCGAGCCCGCGACGTTGGTGCACGGATCGTCGATCGGTGCATCCGAGCGCGACTCCGCGCCGAACAACTCGCCGATGCTCGGCGCGCGGAAGCCCTGCGCGTAGGAGGCGCGGAACAGCAGATCGGGAATCGGCTTCCACAGGCCGTTGCCGGTGTAGGTGGTCTTGCCGCTGCTGGTCGAATAGCTCGAATGCCGGACCGCGCCGCCGACTTCGAGCGAGTGGATGAACGGCGTGTCGTGGAGCAAGGGCACGCGAAGCTCGCCATACACTTCGTCCGAGTTGAAATGGCCGCGTGCGGGCTGGGCGGGAATATCCGCACCGAGGCCTGCGGTGATCACCGGATCGGGCGTGAAGCTGCCGTACTGGACGCGGTGCTCATAGCCGATCGCGATCCCGACGGGTCCGGCCGGCAGGTCGAACAGGTCGCCCGAAAGGTTGGCGGTATAGTCCTCGAGACTCTGCGAACTGCGCGCGCGCTCGTCGAACGCGACGAACGCGAGCATCTGGGGCGTGACCGATCCGGCGCCGCCGAAGATGTTGAACGGGACGCAGGCGCCTGTGCAGTTCGCGACGGGACCGAGCGCCTGTTGCAGCTTGGCAGCGTTGATGTTGCCGGTGAACAGCTGCTTGGCGTCGTTGAAGCCGAGCACCGCATTGGCATCCCAGTAGAATTTATGCTCGCCGATATGGAACGAGCCATCCAGCGTCGCGGTCGCCGACATCGTGTCGACGGTCTGCGAATAGGTCCGCTGGCCTGCCTCTACGAGGCGACGGCGCACCGTAGAGTAGTTCGCCGGGGCATTGCCGGCGCCGCCCGCCGACAGCGTGTAGCCGAACGGGTTGTACGGGTTTGTCCCATCGATCGAGATCGTGTCGAGCAGGTTGCCGTTGCCTGCATCCGGTCCGACGAACAGCGGCAGGAACGCCGCCTGGTTTTGCGAATTGCGGCGCGTATAGTTCATCTTGACGCGCAGGTTGACCGCGTCGCTCAGTTCCTGCTTCGCGCTGACGAAGAAGCCGTAGCGCTCGGACGGCGTCAGGAAATAGTTGAGTGGCGCGAAATTGTAGCGATCGTCGGTCGTGAGCAGGCGGAAGTCGCTGTTCGGCCCCGTCGGGTTGGCCGCATCGTAGCGGGGACGTCCCAGGATCGGCGCCGATTTAAGCGTCAATGCCGGGCCGGCCAGCTGAAAATAGCCGTTGGGCGTGGCACTCGAACAGCCACCGCCGCCGTTGCTGCACGCGGTCTGGCCGGGGTTCGGGAATCGCGAGATCGCCCGGTCGCCGGTACGGACCGCTTCCTGCTTCACATAGCTGCCACCGAACACCACGCTCGTCCGCGGCGCCTGGATGCCGTAGCTGAGATTATAGTCCTGCGTATGCCCGTCGCCCTGCCGGAACGTGCCGAACTGCGCTGAGGCCTTGAGCCCCTTCTGCTGCGACTTGGTGATGATGTTGACCACGCCCGCCAGCGCGTCCGAGCCGTAGAGCGGCGACTGACCCGACTGGAGGATTTCGATCCGCTCGATCGAGCCGACCTGGATCGTGTTGAGATCGACCGTCGAGGGGATGCCGCTCGCCGACGCACCGTTGACGAAGCGCAGGCCGTCGACCAACACCAGCGTGCGTTTCGCCGACAGATACCGCAGGTCGATCTCCGCCGACCCCGCCCCGACGCCGCCGCCGTCGGGCGGATTGCCGATGTTACCCGAATTATTGACCTTCGAATTGAGACCGCCCGCGGCACTCGGCAGGCGCTGGAGCACGTCCGCGACCGACGACAATCCGGTACGTTGGATCGACTGCGCATCGACCGTGATGACCGGCGACGGCTGGCTGAGCGGATCGCGACGGATGCGCGACCCGGTCACCAGAATCTCGTCCGACGGCGCGTCGGTGGCCGTATCGTCCGCCGTTGCGGCCTGCGTCGCGGGCGTCGTGACCGCCTGCGCGTGCGCCGTCGTCACCGACAGCATCGTTGCGAGCGCCAACCCACCAGCGCCCGAATACATCCAACCCGTATATGCTCGCATGAACCATTCCCCCTGTTCGCGCCCCGCAGACATCCATCTTCTTATTTTATGCGGGCAGGATGAAGTATTCGGGACACGAAACAAGGTAAGATCGTATACTAAGGCTAGTTTGTTGCGCGGTGTGTCAATTATGTTGCGCCCGGTACCCTTAGACAAGCACGGGCGCCGACGCTCGATCCGCTTCGCCGAACACACGCAGATACCGCGCGATTTCCGCGGGTTCGCCGGTTGCCTTGGCCGGGTTGTCGGACAGCTTCACCGCGGGCTGGCCGTTCGCTTCGATCACCTTGCAGACCAGCGAGATCGGCTCCAGTGCCGCCGCGCCGTCCGGATCGCAGCCGCGGAAGTCGTTGGTGAGGTTCGTCCCCCAGCCAAAACTCATCCGCACCCGCCCGTGGAAATGGCGATAAACCTGTTCGATCGTGTCGATATCCATCCCGTCGGAGAAGATCAGCAGCTTGGTCTTCGGATCGACGCCTTGCTCCTCCCACCATCGGATGATCTGCTCGCCGCCAGCGATCGGCGGCGCGCTGTCGGGGCGGAAGCCGGTCCATTCCGACAGCCAATGCGGTGCGTTGCGCAGGAACGCGGTAGTGCCGAACGCATCGGGCAACGCGATCAGCAAATTGCCGTTATAATGTTGCCGCCAATGCTCGAGAACTCGGTACGGCGCCTCGGCGAGGTCCGCGTCGCTATCGGCTAGTGCAGCGGCGACCATCGGCAGTTCGTGCGCGTTGGTGCCGATCGCTTCGAGGTCCGCGTCCATCGCGAGCAGCACGTTCGACGTGCCGATGAAGCGGTCGCCCAAGCCCTCCTTCAGCGCCTCGACGCACCAGCGCTGCCACAGGAAGCCGTGACGCCGCCGCGTGCCGAAGTCCGACAGCACGAGGTCGGGCAGCTCGCGCAACCGCTCGACCTTCTCCCACAATTTCGCCTTCGCCCTTGCATAGACGATGTCGAGCGCGAACCGCCCGCGATCGCGCAATGCCGCGCGCGATTTAAGCTCGTTGATGATCGTCAGCGCAGGGATCTCCCACATCGTCGTATGCGTCCACGGACCCTCGAAATGCAGCTCATACTGCCCGTCGACCTTGCGCAGGTCGTAGGCGGGCAGCTGGAAATCGGCGAGCCACGCGAGGAAGTCGGGCCCGAACATCTTCTGCTTTCCGTAGAAGCTGTTGCCCGCCAGCCAGATCAGCTCCTTCTTGGCGAACCGCAGCGTGCGCGCATGATCGAGTTGCGCGCGCAGCTCGGCCTCGTCGACGATCTCGGCGAGCCGCACCGTCTTCGTGCGGTTGATCAGCGCGAAGGTGGCGCTCACCTCTGGATACACCTGGCGGATCATCTGCAGCATCAGCAGCTTGTAGAAATCGGTATCGAGCAGGCTCCGCACGATCGGATCGAGCCGGAAACTGTGATTATACGTCCGGGTGGCGATATCGGTCACGGCCATGCGTGCGGGCTCCTGCGTTGCTCGCGCTGCGGGTGTCCGAGAAGGCGCGAATGTGTCAAGTGGCGCGCAAGAGGAGTAGAGCGATGACGCGGTTCGTGGTCGTGGTGGATACGCAGTGGGATTTCATGGCGGCGGACGGCGCACTGAGCGTCGCCGGTGCCGACGCGCTGGTTCCGCCGATGCAGGCGTGGCTGTCCGCGCTGAAGCCCGACGACGTCGCGGGCGTCCTGTTTACGTTCGATACGCATTTCCGCGAAACCTATGCCGCCTCGCCCGAATCCGAGATGTTCCCGATCCACTGCGTCCGCGGTACGCAGGGCTGGGGGAACATGCTCGACGTCGCGCTGGTCGATACGGCAATCCCGGCATGGCGGATCGAGAAGGGGGTGTTCGACATGTGGGCCGAACCCGGCCTCGAAATCGAGAACGCGCGCGATGCGGGCGGTCCGACCGTCGCGCGCGAGACGTTCTTCGCCGAGCTTGCCGCGACCGGCATCACCGACGTCACGGTGATCGGCGTCGCGGCGGACTATTGCGTGCGCTGGGCGGTCGAGGGCCTGATCGCGCGCGGTTTCGCCGTAACGGTTCCTGCCGACCTGACGCGCGGCATCGAACGCCAGATTGAAACGGTCGCCGCGGAGGAGTTCGCGGATACGCGACTGATCGTCCAACCGGCCGATCGCGTCGCGTAACCGCCAGAACTCCGATCAGGCCATCGCCGCGAGCAACCGCCCGAGCTCGACGGTTGCGAACGAGGCGAAATTGTCCGCAACGCCGAACGGCAGCAGCAGCGTGCGGTCGTGGACGATGCCGCCACAGCTGTAGACCACGTTCGGCACATAGCCGTCGCGTTCTGCAGGGCTCGGCACGATGAGCGGCTCGGTCAGTCGCGCGAGCAGCTTGGTAGGGTCTTGCTTGTCGAGCAGCGCTGCACCGAGGCAATAATTGCGGACGCTGCCGACGCCGTGGGTCAGCACCAGCCAGCCCTCGTCGATTTCGATCGGCGATCCGCAATTGCCCATCTGTATATATTCCCACGGCCATTTCGGCTCGATGACCTTGGTGCCACCGTTCCACGTCAGCAGGTCGTCGGACGTCAGATACCAGATATTCTCGTTGTCCTGCCGACCGAGCATCGCATAAAGGCCGTCGATCTTGCGCGGGAACAGCGCCATGCCCTTGGTGGCGGCGACGGTGCCGCGCATCGGCTGCATCTCGAATGTCTTGAAGTCCTCGCCGCGCAGCAATTCGCAGCGTGCCTCGGATCCGCTGAACGCGGTGTAGGTGCCCAGATACTGGACCTCTTCGCCATCGACGAACCGGACCATTCGTAGATCCTCGATTCCCTGGCGCTGGCTCGGCAGGACAGGGAACAGCACGGTTTCCGATATTTCGCGACTGGCGCCGCAATGCAGCCGGGTCGGGCCGCCGTCGACGGCGCCCCGATCCGACGGTTCGATCCGCGGCGGCACAGCGGTTGCGCTGGCGGGATCGACCGAAAAGCCGTCGTTCGCCGACCAGCTGCCGGTCCGGAACGTCACCGACGAGACATGACCTTCGCCGATCCCGCGCAGCGACAGGACGAAGCGCAGGCCGTCGACTGGCGCACGGGTCTGGTCGGGGTGCAGCACCATGCTGGGATTGAACAGCGCGGCGGCTTCGAACGAATATTCCTGGCTGAGATACGCGCCGATCAGCAGCTGCTGGTCGTGATCGACCGGCCGCGGATCCTTGAGCACCGCCATCACCTCGCCGAAGCGGTGCAGCAACATATCGTCGACGTCGCGGTGCCGTTCGTCGAGCGACACCGTGACGCGCTCGCGCTCGGCGTGGAGGTCGTCCGGCGCAAGCGACAGGACACGGTCGATCACGCGTCGTGCACGCGGATGACCCTCGACCTTGAAGGTCCCGGGATATTCGACATTGAACGGCCTGATCACGGTTCGCGAGGGATCCGGCCTGAGTTGGATGTCGGAAAAGGCGACGAGATCGTTTTCGGCCATGGTCGGCTCCAATAAGACGGGCGGCACCCCGGATGCCGCTCGGCACTGAACGCCGAACTCGCGGCGATGGCTACACGGAAAACGGTACGGCACGGTGCGCCGAGGCGGCGTGGCAACCCCGGCGAAACATCGCGGACAACTTCGCGCGCTACTACCCTGGTCCGATCTTTCGGCGATCGGAGACAAAGGCGTGCAACGTGCAAATACGAACATCGCGGTCCGCCGGCTGTGCGCTTGGCCGTCACGTCCCACGATCGCGTCACCGCGACGTCGAAGGGCAGGCGATCCAGCGTTCCGCCTGCCGCTGTTGCGGTGCGACGATCGTCAAGTCCGCAGTCAGTCGCCGATGGATCGTCTCGGGACTGCTCGGCTGACCGCGCGCCGGATTAGATGAGGGGAAGATGATCATGAAGACGACGATATGGGCAGGTCCATCGATGGCACTCGCGCTGCTGACGCTGCCGCTGGCGGCGGTGGCGCAGGATCGTGCCGAGAGCGGTGGGGAAGGACGGCATCAAGGGCCGGCGGGCAGGGGCATGTCGGGCCGTGGACCGGCGCCAGCGATGATCGCGCATATGCAGGCGCGCGAGGCGGACGACATGGCGTTGGTGCTGAACCTGAGGGCCGAGCAACGCCCTGCGCTGTTGGCATTCCTCCAGTCGATGACACCGCCACCACCGCCCAAGGGCGACGGACCGCGCGCGCCTGACGCCAGCCAGCCGACGGACGGGTTCGCGGACCATCTCGACCGTATGGCGACGGACTCGGCGCGGCGGTCTGCCGCCGACACGCAGCGGATCGGTGCGGCGAAGACGTTCTACGGTTCGCTCGACCCTGTGCAACGCCGCGCGTTCGAGGCGCTGATGCGCTTGCGGCACGGTCCCGGTCCGCGCGGGCCGATGCCCGGCGGCGATATGCGACCGCCGCGGCCCTAGCACCCATGATCGCCCGCCCCATGCCGTGATAGCGGCGGGGCGGGCGATCCATTCTCACGGATCAGGGCTCGCGATGCTCCGGGACCGGCGCGACGGGTTCGTCCGAACCGTTCCGCCAGGTCTCCGCGCCGGCACGAGGCAGTTCGCCGCGGGTGAGCGCGCCGTCGTGATTACGGTCGAGCGCCGCGAACCGGGTCGCTGCCGCCTTGGCGAACTCCGCCGTGTCGACGCCGCGGTTGAAATTGACATCGGCCGATACGACCGGCTCGGGCAGGTCGAAAAAGCCGAAGCGCGCGGCGCCGAGGCGTTCCCTGACGGCCGCTGCGCCCTTCTTGGCGTCGCCATTGCCGAACTGCATGCCGTCGCGGCCACCACGTCCGCCTCCACCGCCGCGACCGGGTCCGCCGCGACCTGGGCCCCCACGACCGCCCGCCGATGCGCCGCGCCCGCCCGAGGCGACGCGGATCTCGGGCACCAGCACGGTCTCGTAGAACGCGATATCGTCGGGATCGATCTCTCCATCCTTGCCGCGGTCCAGCACCGCGAAAAACCGGCTCGCGTCGCGCTGGAACTCGACCATAGTGATCCGGCCGTCGCCATCGGCATCGGCACCGGCGAACCACAGGTCCTGTGCCGCGCCCGGCCGCTGCGAGGCGCGGAACGGCTCCCCCATCGGACTGATGAACAGCTGGCCTCGGCCGTGCGCGGCGCCCGGGCCGGGACCGCGGCGGCCATGGTCGGGCCCTCGCGGACCAGGCGTCTGCGCGACGCAACCCGCCAATGCGGCCACGACGCCGATCAGAACAACGATACGCATGCAAACTCCCGGGCTGTCCAAACATCCGCCTGACACGCCGATCATTGCCACGAGATGTCAGCCCGCGGTTCGGCTCATACCGGCAGCATCACGTGCAGGATCAGGCCGCCGTTCGGGCGGTTCGCGATCGTCGCGTCGCCGCCATGCCCGCGGGCGACCGCGCGGACGCTGGCCAGGCCGAGCCCGCTGCCCCCGGTTTCGCGGTTGCGCGATTGTTCGGCCCGAAAGAACGGCTCGAACGCGCGGTCCAGGTCTTCCTGTGCCATGCCCGGGCCGGTGTCCGACACCTCGATGATCGCAACGCCGCCTTCGCGCCACACCCGCATATCGGCGTGCCCGGCATATTTGACCGCGTTATCGACCAGATTGGCGAGCACGGCCTTCAGCGATGGCGCATCGCCGTCCATCGTCAGCGGCGCGCCGGGGTGGAGCGTGACGGAATCGCCGCGATCGGCGAAGTCGTCGGTCACGCTTTCGGCGAGCGAGCGCAGGTCGAGCCTCTGGCGACGGACATGCCGGGTCATCTCGCGGACGAACGCCATTGCCGAGCCGATCCGCTGGCTCATTTCCTGGATGTCGCGCTCGCTCGAATGGCGAATATCGTCGGGCGCCTTTTCGAGGCGCAGCGACAACCGCATGAGCGGCGTGCGCAGGTCGTGCGCCACCGCGGCGATCAATGTCGTGCGATCCTCGACGTAGCGGTTCAGCCGTTCCTGCATCAGGTTGAACGCGTTCGCCGCTTCGGCGATCTCGGGCGGGCCCGACACGTGCAGCGGATCGGCGCGCGGATCGCGGCCCAGCCGTTCGGCGGCGGCGGCGAACAGCCGGATCGGCTTGGCCACGCGGAGCGCCGTCCCCCAGGCGATCGGTGCGGCGACCGCCATCGCGACGAGGAACCACAGGATGATCCGCATTCGCCACGGCCCGACCGTGCTGTGTGCGGGGCGGATCACCAGCCACCGCCCGTTCGGCGTTTCGATCGAGACCATGAACGGGCCGAACAGGGCAGAGTCGAAACTCGGCGGGAGGGGCGGGCGGCGGCCCATCCCCATCGGCAGGGGAGGACGAAGCGCACCGGCAAACATCGGCATCGCGGACCGTTCGGTTTCCACCGTCACCCGCGCGAGGGGCAGCCCGAGGTCGGTGGCGATCGACGCGGCGAGACGGCTGTCGCGAGGGTTGTCGCTCGGCCGGGGCTTACTCGTCGAGACTTCCGTCTTCAGCAGTCCGGCCGGATCATGCCCCGACCGCGCGATCGCCGCGACCCGGTTGGCGGTGAAGATCACCGGCGTCGGCGGCGGGATCAGCACGACGACCGCGAAGTTCAGCAGCTGGACGAGCATGATCGTCCCGAGCATCACCGCGAAGATGCGGAGGAACAGCGGCCAGGATCGTTGCCAGCTGTTCTTCGCAGGCAGCTTTGCGGGCGACCCCGGTGCCGGTGACAATCCGGTCACTGGCGAACCACGCGCGGTACGAAGAAATAGCCTTCGTTGCGGATCGTGCGAATGATCTCGTCGCCGCGCGACCGCAGCTTCCGCCGCAACCGGCTGACCTGCACGTCGATCGCGCGATCGAACGCGTCGGTGTCGGGCCCCCGCGCGGCCTCCAGCAGCGCGTCGCGCGCCAGCACCCGCCGGGGTCGCTCGACGAACGCGCGCAGCACCGCAAACTCGCCATCGGTCAGGTCGATCAGCGTTCCCTCGGGATCGAGCAGTTCGTGCGCGGCGAAATCGACTCGCCAGCCGAGGAAGCGGAACGCGCGGGCCCCGCCGGCATCCTCGATCTCGCGAGCGCGAAGCGCGGCACGCACCGTCGCCAGGATCTCGCGCGGGCTGCACGGCTTGGTCAGATAGTGGCTCGCGCCGATCTCCAGCCCGAGGATACGGTCGGGTTCGTCGCCCAGCGCGCTCAGCAGGACCACCGGCGGCGCTCCTGCGCGTGCGAGACGGCGACAGACCGACAGGCCGTCTTCCCCCGGCATCATGATATCGAGCAGGATCAGCGAAACGGGCCGCCGCGCGAGTACGCCGTCCATCTCCTGCGCATTGGTCGCGGTCTCGACCTGATATCCGTGCATGCCCAGGCTCTGGGCCAGCAGCGTACGGATCATCTGGTCGTCATCGACCACCAGCAGCACGGGCTGGGCCGGATCGGGGGCGGAAAGGGGAAGCATCTGAGGATCCTAGCGCGCGCATGTGTTCGGCATGTTTCAGCGCGCGACGATACCGGTCGATGGCGCGCGGCGCGACGGAGGAAACGCGTTGGCGCGTGCTGATCCACCGTGACCGGTCTCGATCGGCTCTAGTCGGGTCTCGCCGCGGAGACGTCAGGCCTCGCTCGCGGTAGACCCGGTCAGCCGTCGAGCGTGGTCGTCGACGGGTAATGCTTGTCGAGATGGCGCTTGATGATCCGCAGGTTGCGCGTGTTCGAGCGGAAGAAGAAATCCGGGATCGCGCCGACAAAAGGGATTATGCCCAGCGTCCAGTCGACGCCGACATTGCCGAACATCCGCGCCATCTGGATCTTCGACATGCCGATGTTGCGCGCTTCCCAGACCATGTACCCGCCGATCGCCGCGGCGATCGTGCTGCCGGCGAACGGGATCAGGTCCAGCACGACGTCCATGCCGACCTTGCGGTTGGTCCCGGGGATCACGAACAGCCCCTCCATGACCCGCTCCATCGCCTCGACGCGGCGACGGACGGACAGGGCGTCGCGGCCCATCGGCAGCGAGTCGAGGATCGAGCTAGGTGCGAAGCGGGTCGGACGTTGGGTCATCAACCCTAGTTGGTATCGGCGCGCAACCGGTTCAACGGGTGCCAGGCGCGCGTGTTCGTCTGCCATTGCCGCAACCGCGGCGACACCAGCGACCAGCGCAGCGGACGCGCGAGCGGAATGAACGCCACGTCCTCGTTCATTGCCGCATCCGCCGCCGCGATCCGCTTGCCGCGCTCGACCAGAGTCGGGGCTTCGCGCGCCGCTTCCAGCGCGGCGCGCGCCGCGTCGCCGCACACCACGCACGCCGCCGCCAGATACCAGCGCGCACTGTCATAGGGTGCTACCGCGTCGACCAGTTTCAGGTCGGCGGCGTCGTCCATCCCGACCCGCGACGGGACGATCCCGACCGCGATCAGCGACGCGGCGACCTGCGCATAGAACACAGTCGCGCCGGGGCCGGCGGGCACCGCGATCCGCAGCGCGATCGGCCCCCCGGTCCAGGCGGCGACGCGTTGCCGTGCGGCGACGCGACGCTCGTCCTGCGTCAACAAGGTCCAGGCGGGCACCTGCGGCAACGCGGCCGAGTCGAGGATGTCGGGCAGGATGCGATCGGCCGGATCCCAGGCGGGTGCGATCGCGCTCGTCAACGCGGTGCGGTCGATCGCTTCCGCAACCGCCGTGCGGTTCAGCGGGTCGGCAAGAAAACCGTCGCGCCGGACGATCGCCAGCCCGAACAGGCCGACCGCAGGATCGACGCGGACGGTTGCGGCAGGGACCTCCGTCGTTGCCAGCAACGGCCAATCGACGAAGCTGCCCCCGCTCACCAGGTCCGAGTCGCGATTGACGAAGCGAGCGATCGCGCGCGCGGCCCGCTCGCCGATCAGCCGGACATCCTCTTCGGGCTGGGCCTCGCGCTGGTCGTCGGGATCGGCCTGGCCGGGATCGAATGCCGGGCGAAGCAGCGGCGCGCGGCCGCGGCGCGCGACTCGGAACGGGCCGCTACCACCCGATGGCCGCAACCGGAGCAAGGCGAGTTCGGGTTGCGCAAAGACCTTCAGCAGGTCGGGGCGGGGCCGCGACAGCCGGACCTCGATCACTTGCGGAGTCATCACGACGATCTCGTCGATCGCGGTCAGGAACGGCGCTAGCGGATTGCGCGAATTCGGGCCGATCTGTCGCTCCAGCATCGCCACGACCTGCTCGGCGGTGACCGGCGTGCCGTCGCCCCAGTCGCCTTCGCGCAGGCGGAAGATATAGCTCATGCCGCCGTCGATCACGATCCAGCGTTCGGCAAGGCCCGGCTCGATCTGCCCGGCGGCATCGAACCGGACCAGGCCCTGTGCGGTCGAATCCATCATCAGGCGGGACGGGGTGTCGAGCGCGACGCGGCTGGCATCGGCAACGCGCGGCGGCGCCCCGATTGCGCTGACGACGACCGCGCCGGTATCGGGTCGTCGGTCGCAGCCGCTCAGCGTTCCGCCGAACAGGGCAAGCCCGCCGGCCAGCACGGCAAGTCTGTTGGTGCGGACGGCGGGACTCGAACCCGCACTCCTAGGGAGGGAGATTTTAAGTCTCCTGCGTCTACCGGTTTCGCCACGTCCGCACACACCCCCAACAAGACGAGGTCGTCCGCCGGGTCAACCCATTGCGATCGGAATAGCGACCGGACGGATCACACGTTGAGGCGTGCGCGCATTTCCTTGCCGGGTTTGAAATAGGGCACGCGCTTTGCCTCGACGTCGACGACTTCGCCGGTACGCGGGTTGCGGCCCGTCCGCGCCTCGCGTGCGCGCGTCGAGAATGCACCGAAACCGCGCAGTTCGACCCGCCCGTCGGCGGCGAGTCGCTTCGAGATCTCGTCAAAGAAGGTGCTGACGATCAGCTCGACCTCGTTGGGCTCCAGGTCCGGATGCGCCTCGGAGATTTTTAGGACCAATTCAGATCTAATCATGCGAGCGCCCGCCCATCTGCAAATCGTATATGTTGATACAGGTCAACATGCGCGGCATTAGCACTTCTACGGGAACAGTCAAAAACCAAAGTGGTTTTGACGAAAAAAAGCCCGACATGTCGGTGACATGCCGGGCTTTTGGTAGTCGATTGGTTAACCTCACTTCTTCTCGGCGTCCGTGCGAGCCTTGAGAGCCTCGCCCAGGATGTTGCCGAGCGTCGCACCCGAGTCCGACGAACCGTACTGAGCGACAGCCTGCTTCTCTTCGGAGATCTGCATCGCCTTGATCGAGAAGGTCGGCTTCTTCGAACGGTCGAAGCCGGTGACCATCGCGTCGAACTTCTGGCCGACCTGGAAACGCTCTGGACGCTGCTCGTCGCGATCGCGACCCAGATCCGTGCGCTTGATGAAGCCGGTCGCGCCATCGTCGCCCTGCTGCACTTCGAGGCCCGCATCGCGGACTTCGAGAACGGTGACCGTGACGGTCGCGTTCTTGTTCAGCTTGTCGCCTGCTGCTGCGATGCCGCCGGCCGAAGGCCCGCCGCGCTCGAGCTGCTTCATGCCGAGCGAGATACGCTCCTTCTCGGCGTCGATGTCGAGCACGACGGCTTCGACGGTCTCACCCTTGCGATGCAGGTTGAGCGCGTCCTCGCCCGAAACGCCCCAGGCGATGTCGGACATGTGGACCATGCCGTCGACATCGTTGTCGAGGCCGATGAACAGACCGAACTCGGTCGCGTTCTTGACTTCGCCTTCGACGGTCGAACCGATCGGATGCGCGGCAGCGAATGCCTCCCACGGATTGGCCTGAGCCTGCTTGAGGCCGAGCGAAATGCGACGCTTCTCGGAATCGACTTCGAGGACCATGACGTCGACTTCCTGCGAGGTCGACACGATCTTGCCCGGATGGACGTTCTTCTTGGTCCAGGACATTTCCGACACGTGGACGAGGCCCTCGATGCCCGCTTCCAGCTCGACGAACGCACCATATTCGGTGATGTTCGTGACGCGGCCGGTGAGCTTTGCGCCGACCGGATACTTGACCATCGCGCCATCCCAGGGATCGCTCTCCAGCTGCTTCATGCCGAGGCTGATGCGCTGGGTGTCCTTGTTGATGCGGATGATCTGCACCTTGACGGTGTCGCCGATGTTCAGGACTTCGCTCGGGTGACCGACGCGCTTGTAGCTGAGATCGGTGACGTGCAGCAGGCCATCGATGCCGCCGAGGTCAACGAACGCACCGTAATCGGTGATGTTCTTGACGACGCCGTCGATGATCTGGCCCTCGGCCAGGCTCAGGATCAGGCCCGAACGCTGCTCTGCGCGCGTCTCTTCGAGAACGGCGCGACGCGACACGACGATGTTGCCGCGCTTGCGGTCCATCTTCAGGATCTGGAACGGCTGCGGGATATCCATCAGCGGGGTGACATCGCGCACGGGGCGGATATCGACCTGCGAACCGGGCAGGAACGCGACGGCGCCGTTCAGGTCGACGGTGAAGCCACCCTTCACGCGGCCGAAGATCACGCCCTCGACGCGGGTCGTCTTGGAGAATTCGGTTTCCAGCTTGTCCCATGCGGCTTCACGACGGGCGCGATCGCGGCTGAGCATCGCTTCGCCGTGGACGTTCTCGACGCGGTCGACATAGACTTCGACTTCGTCGCCGACCTTCAGGTCAGCCTTCTGGCCCGGCGCTGCGAATTCGCGAAGCGGCACGCGGCCTTCCGACTTCAAGCCGACGTCGATGACGGCCATGTCGTTCTCGATGCCGGTCACGGTGCCATGCACCACGCGGCCCTCGAAGCTGTCGGCGTCGCCGAGCGTTTCGTTCAGCATCGCCGCGAAATCGTCGCGGGTCGGCATTACCTGGGTTGCCATAGAATTCAGTAATCCTAGTCTGTTTCCGGCCAAGCGGTTGGGTCCGCTGGTCTTGGCCTTCGTTGCCGCGACGACCGAACGCCGGCGCAGCATCCGGACGACACGAAGGCTGCGGAGGACGTAGACGCTGAATGCGAAAACGGCGCGTGAGACTCAGAGGTCTCCGCGCCTTCCTCCACGAGCATCGCTCGCCGGACGGTTCCGTATAGACGAAACCGGCTCTCGGAGCAAGTTCGCCTCGTAGGGCGCCGCCGCGCTGTACGTCGCAATAAGGGGTGCACTGGAATCGAAGAGCCAAGGCCCGCGTCCTTGTTCTCCCGCGAAGGCGGGAGCCCAGTCTGGGTCCCCGCCTTCGCGGGAGAAACAGGGTTGGGTTACGGTGGCTCACCCCAACTTCGCACCACCCCGGCGAAGGCCGGGGCCCAATTGGGGGAGGTCGCCAACTGCGGACCGAGCTTCGTTACTGCGGACGTTCCAATTGGGCCCCGGCCTTCGCCGGGGTGGTGCGCTCGCCCAGGTGGGCAGAAACCTTAAACCGAAGCGGCCTTCTTCGCCCGCTGCGCCTCGACCAACGCAACCGCCCGCTGCACCGACGCCTCGATCGACAGAAAACTCGTATCCAGCAGCGCCGCATCCGCCGCCATCACCAACGGCGCGGTCGACCGCCCGCTATCCCGCGCATCCCGCGCCCGAATATCCGCGAGCACACGATCCTTGCTCGCCGTCCCGCCGCGCGCCTGCAGCTCGGCATGCCGCCGCTGCGCGCGAATGTTCGGCGTAGCCTTCACGAACAGCTTCGCATCGGCATCCGGCGCGATCACCGTCCCGATATCGCGCCCGTCGAGAATCGCGCCACCCTCCTGCGCCGCAAACCGCTTCTGTCGGTGCAGCAACGCCGCGCGCACCAGCGGATGCGCCGACACTACCGATGCGAGCGCGCCGATATCGTCATCGCGCAACGCCGGATCGCTCAGCACCGCATCGCTGAAATCGCACGCGGCGACCGCGTCGGCTTCCTGCTCCGGGTCGAGCCCCATCCGCGCGACGCTCAGCGCGACCGCGCGGTACAGCAGCCCGGTATCGAGATACGGCAGCCCATAATGCTTGGCCAAGGCCCGCGCGATCGTGCCCTTGCCCGATGCCGCCGGACCGTCGACTGCGATGATCATCTTAATTCCCCTGGCCGGTCAGCACGTCGAGCGACCGGAAGAACACGGGATAGCTCGTCGCCACCGGCGATACATCGTCGATCGTGATCGGCTCCGCGCTCCCAAGTCCAGCCACCACCATGCTCATTGCGATGCGGTGGTCGAGTTTCGAGGCGATCCGAGCGCCGCCGCGGATCGCAGCGCCGCCGGAGCCGGTGATCGCCATGCCGTCCTCATATTCCTCGCACGCCACGCCGCACGCTTCGAGCGCGATCCGCATCGTCGTGATCCGGTCCGATTCCTTGACGCGCAGCTCGTGCGCGCCGCGCGCGACGGTCGTGCCGGTCGCGAACGCGGCGGCGACGAACAGCACAGGATATTCGTCGATCATGCTCGGCGCGAGATCGGCCGGCACCTCGATCGCGGTGAGCGGTGCATGACGCACACGAAGATCGGCGACCGGCTCACCGCCGACGGTGCGCGGGTCGAGTTCGGTGATGTCCGCGCCCATCATGCGCAGCGCGGTGACGATCCCGATCCGCGTCGGGTTCAACCCGACATTGCGCACCACGATATCCGAGCCCGGCACGATCGACGCCGCGACTAGCCAGAAGGCGGACGACGACGGATCGCCCGGCACGACGATGTCCTGCGGGGTCAACTCCGCCTCGCCGGTGATCGAGATCACCCGGCCCGCATCGGTCTCCTCGACCGTCAGCTTGGCGCCGAACCCGGTCAGCATCCGCTCGCTATGATCGCGCGTCGCGACCGGCTCGATCACCGTGGTGATCCCCGGCGTGTTCAGCCCCGCGAGTAGAATCGCCGACTTCACCTGCGCCGACGCGACCGGCAGCGTGTAGGTGATCGGTACCGCCGGGCACATCCCGCGCACCATCAGTGGCAGCCGCCCGCCCGGCGACGACGTGATATCCGCCCCCATCTGCGACAGCGGCTCGATCACCCGCCCCATCGGCCGTCCCGACAGTGAGGCGTCGCCGGTAAAGGTGCAGGTGATCGGATGGCTCGACACCAGCCCCATCAGCAACCGCGTCGACGTGCCCGAATTGCCCATCTCCAGCGCCGTCTTCGGCTGGAGCAGTCCACCGACCCCGACGCCGTCCACCGTCCAGATGCCGTCATCGCCGCGCTCGATAGTAGCCCCCATCGCCCGCATCGCCGCAGCCGTGGCGAGCACGTCCTCGCCCTCCAGCAAGCCCTCGATCCGGCTGGTGCCGACCGCGAGGCTCGCGAACATCAGTGCACGGTGGCTGATCGACTTGTCGCCGGGGACTGCGATCGAACCGGTCAAAGGACCGCGCGAAACCACGTCTAAGGGTTGGGGAAGGGGGTGTGCCATGGGGCCGGGCTTTTGACAGTGGCCTTGCGCTATGGCAAGGCGCGCCCACTTTGCGGGGGCATCCCCCACAATCTATCCATTCGAAAGGTTCTATCGGCATGATCAAGCCGGAATGGGGCACGAAACGTTCGTGCCCGAAATGCGCGACGCGTTTCTACGACCTCGACAAAGCCGACCCCGTGACCTGCATCGAATGCGGGTATGCGTGGGAGCCCGAGCCCATCCTAAAGTCGAAGCAGCCGTTGCCGTTCGAAGTCGCCAAGCCCGACACCAAGAAGCCCGACGCGGATCTTGAGGGTGACGAGGAAGAGGACATCGCCTCGATCACTGGCGAGGACGAAGAGCCCTCGGCCGACGACGAAGTCGATCTCGGCGGTGACGACGACCTCGGCGTCGAGACGCCGCAGGATGAACACGAGCGTTAAGTTCGAATAATTTTGGCAGGCGGCATTCACGCCGCTTGCCAACCCGGGCGGGTCCGGTTAGTGACCCGCCTCCCAACGGGAATGGGGCCGTAGCTCAGCTGGGAGAGCGTTCGCATGGCATGCGAAAGGTCAGGGGTTCGATCCCCCTCGGCTCCACCATTTCCGTTGACGACCGGCTCGCCGGTACCTTCCAGACAGCACATCTGAGACTTGGCCGAGACGTCCACTCGCCGGCTTAAGCTGTCGTTGCGTGCATCTCCCGGAACGTCGCCTCGATCGCCTGCACCATCGCGCTGCCCGCGATCCGTGAGGCGGAATCCGACGCGATCATCAGCCCGACGCGGCGCGTGACGTCGAACCCGGTCAGCGGGACCATCGCGATCCCCTCGCTCGCAAAACACCTTGGCATCACCGTCATCCCCAGCCCGGCGCGGACATAGGCCAGCGCGCGGTCGTCGCTGACGGTGCGCGCCGCCATGAACGGGCGCACGCCGCGCGCGGTGAAGAACCGGCTCGTCTCCGCCAGCGCTTCGCAGTGGCGGCGGACGATCATGGTTTCCTCGGCCACGTCGGCGACCGCGAGCGACGTTCGCCCGGCCAGGCGGTGGTCGTTCGAGACCGCGACCGCGAACCCCTCCTCGAACAGCGTGCGGCCGCGCGGATCGTCGCCGATCGCCCCGAGCATCACGTCGATCCGTCCCCGGTCGAGCAGCGCGACCAATTCGCTGCTGCGTCCTTCGACCACTTCGAGGCGCTCGGTGGCAGAGGCTCCCCGTGCCCGGCCGAGTGCAGCCGCGATCCACGACGGCGGCAGCGTGGTCGCGATCCCGAGGCGGACGAGTTTGGTCGGAACAGTGTCCTGCAGGTCGCGCTCGGCGGCGGCGAACTCCGCCTCGATCCGCCGCGCGTGAACCGCCAGCCGGGTACCCGAGGGCGTCAGCTCGATCCGCCGGTTGGTCCGCAGGAACAGCGTCTGGCCAAGCGCTTCTTCCAGCTTGGCGATGCCCACCGACAAGGTCGGCTGCGAAACCCGGCACTGCGCGGCGGCGCGCGTAAAATTGCCCTGATCGACCACCGCCAGGAAATAGCGCACCACGTACCGTTCTATCATAGCCGGATCACCATAGACCGGATCTATCGCATGTGTTCGGTCGTATCAATTTCTCAACGCGCGCGAGACGCGGTAGCATGGCGTCAACACAAGGTCTGGAGAGGCTGCTAATGATACCCGACTTCGATTTCGCGCTGGGTGAATCGGCGGACATGATCCGCGAGAGCACGCACCGCTTTGCCGCCGACAAGATCGCGCCGCTCGCGGCGAAGATCGACGCCGACGACTGGTTTCCTCGCGAGCTGTGGCCGGCGATGGGCGAGCTCGGCCTGCACGGCATCACCGTCGAGGAGGAGTATGGCGGCCTTGGCCTCGGTTATCTCGAGCATGTCGTCGCGGTCGAGGAAGTCAGCCGCGCCTCCGCGTCGATCGGCCTCAGCTACGGCGCGCATTCGAACCTGTGCGTCAACCAGATCCGCCGCTGGGGTAACCCGGAGCAGAAGGCGAAATACCTGCCGAAGCTCGTCTCGGGCGAGCATGTCGGCAGCCTCGCCATGTCCGAAGCCGGCGCCGGTTCCGACGTCGTTTCGATGAAGCTCAAGGCGGTGAAGACCGACACCGGCTATATCCTCAACGGCACCAAGTTCTGGATCACCAACGCGGCCTATGCCGACACGCTGGTCGTCTACGCGAAGACCGGTGAGGGCTCGCGCGGGATCACCGCGTTCCTGATCGAGAAAGACATGCCCGGCTTCGCGATCGGCCAGAAGATCGACAAGATGGGCATGCGTGGGTCGCCCACGGCGGAACTCGTCTTCACCGATTGCGAAGTGCCGGCGGAGAACGTCATGGGGCCGGAGAATGGCGGCGTCGGCGTGCTGATGTCGGGCCTCGATTACGAGCGCGCGGTGCTCGCGGGGATCCAGCTCGGCATCATGCAGGCGTGCCTCGACGTGGTCATCCCTTACGTGCGCGAGCGGAAGCAGTTCGGGACGCCGATCGGCCAGTTCCAGCTGATCCAGGCGAAGGTCGCCGACATGTACGTCGCGCTGAGCTCGGCGCGTGCGTACGTCTACGCGGTCGCCAAGTCGTGCGATGCGGGCAAGACCACGCGGTTCGACGCGGCCGGCGCGATCCTGCTGGCGAGCGAGAGCGCGGTAAAGGTGTCGCTCGAGGCGATCCAGGCGCTCGGCGGGGCAGGGTACACCAAGGACTGGCCAGTCGAGCGGTTCATGCGCGATGCGAAACTGCTCGACATCGGCGCGGGCACGAACGAAATTCGCCGGATGCTGATTGGCCGCGAACTCATCGGCGCTGCGCCCAAGGTGATGCAGTGAGTGCGATCCTGAACCCCTCTCCCTGCAGGGGAGAGGGTAAGTGACCGCCCCCGTCCTCACCTCCGCCCTATCCCCCGAAACCGAAACCTTCCGCGCGAACGCCGCCCACAACCGCGCGCTCGCCGAAACCCTCCGCGTAGACGTGGCCCGCACCGCGCTAGGCGGCAACGCTAAGTCCCGCGAGCGCCACACGTCGCGCGGCAAGCTCCTCCCGCGCGATCGCGTCGAACGCCTGCTCGACCCCGGCTCACCGTTCCTCGAAATCGGCCAGCTCGTCGCCAACGGCCTCTACGACGATGACGTCCCCGGCGCCGGGCTCATCGCCGGAATCGGCCGCGTCTCCGGCCGCCAGTGCATGATTCTCTGCAACGACGCGACGGTGAAGGGCGGCACCTACTTCCCGCTCACCGTGAAGAAACATCTCCGCGCCCAGGAAATCGCACAGGAAAACCGGCTCCCCTGCATCTATCTCGTCGACAGCGGCGGCGCGAACCTCCCGCATCAGGCAGAGGTCTTTCCCGACCGCGATCACTTCGGCCGCATCTTCTTCAACCAGGCGCAGATGTCCGCGCTGGGCATCCCGCAGATCGCCTGCGTCATGGGCAGCTGCACCGCGGGCGGCGCCTACGTCCCCGCCATGTCCGACGAGACGATCATCGTCCGCGGCCAGGGGACGATCTTCCTCGCCGGCCCCCCGTTGGTGAAGGCGGCGACCGGGGAGGTCATCTCGGCCGAGGAACTGGGTGGTGCCGACACGCACGGCCGCCGCTCGGGCGTGGTCGATCACGTCGCCGAGAATGACGAGCACGCGCTGACGATCGTCCGCGATATCGTCTCGACGCTGCAGCCGCAGGCGCAGACCGCGGTGAACCTCCAGCAACCCCGCCCGCCCAAATTCGCGGCCGAAGAGCTGTACGGCATCGTGCCCTCGGACGTTCGTGCGCCCTATGACGTCCACGAAGTCATCGCGCGCCTCGTCGACGGCAGCGAGTTCCACGAGTTCAAGGCGCTCTACGGCACCAGCCTCGTCTGCGGCTTCGCGCACATCTGGGGCATCCCGGTCGCGATCCTCGCCAACAACGGCGTGCTGTTCAGCGAGAGTGCGCAGAAGGGCGCGCATTTCATCGAACTCGCGTGCCAGCGAAAAATCCCGCTGCTGTTCCTCCAGAACATTTCTGGCTTCATGGTCGGCGGCAAATACGAGGCGGAGGGCATCGCCAAGCACGGCGCGAAGCTCGTCACCGCGGTCGCCACCGCGACCGTGCCCAAGATCACCGTGCTCATCGGCGGCAGCTTTGGTGCGGGCAATTACGGCATGTGCGGCCGCGCCTATTCGCCGCGCTTCCTGTTCACCTGGCCCAACAGCCGGATCAGCGTGATGGGCGGCGAGCAGGCCGCGTCGGTCCTCGCCACCGTCCACCGCGATGCCGACAGCTGGACGCCAGACCAGGCCGAAGCCTTCAAGGCGCCCGTCCGCGCCAAATATGAGGACGAGGGCAATCCCTGGTACGCCACCGCGCGGCTGTGGGACGACGGCATCATCGATCCCGCGCAGACCCGCGACGTGCTCGGCCTCGCCTTTGCCGCAACGCTCAACGCTCCCATCCCCGAACGCCCCGCGTTCGGCGTGTTCAGGATGTAACCCGATGATCCTGCTGTCTATTCTGCTTGCCGCAGGGCAAGTCACGCCGGTCCAGCCGATCGTCAAGGGCACCGGCCTGCCGCCTGCGCCACTAACCGAAGACGCCGGCGTCATGGTCCCGATCGAGGCGCTGTTCGCCGCGCTCGCCGCCCGCGACGGCCAGGCGATCCTTGCGCAGGTTCGCCCCGACGGCGGCGCCACCGCGGTCGAGGAAAAGCCCGACGGCACGCGCACGGTCCGCCGCACGAGCTGGGCCGACTTCGCCGCCGCGCTGAAGCCCGGTCCCGAGCACTATGCCGAACGCCTCGTCGATCCCGCGGTCGATATCGACGGCGACATCGCGATGGTCTGGTCGCCGTACGTCTTCACGATCGACGGCAAGGTCGCGCATTGCGGCACCGATCATTTCGACATGGTCCGCGAGGCCGGCCGCTGGAAGATCGCCAACGTCAGCTGGTCGTCGCGCACCACCGGATGCCCCGCGCAATGATCGCGTCGCTCCTGATCGCCAATCGCGGCGAGATCGCCTGCCGCATCATCCGCACCGCGCGAGCGCTCGGCATCCGCACGATCGCCGTCTATTCCGATGCCGATGCAAACGCGCTCCACGTCCGCCACGCCGACGAAGCCGTACACATCGGCGCATCCCCGGCGCGCGAAAGCTATCTCGTCGGCGACCGCATCATCGCCGCCGCGCGAGACACAGGCGCCGAGGCGATCCACCCCGGCTACGGCTTCCTCTCGGAAAATGCCGACTTCGCGCAAGCCGTGCTCGACGCCGGGCTGATCTGGGTCGGTCCGAACCCTGACAGCATCCGCGCAATGGGCCTGAAGGACGCCGCGAAACAGCGCATGATCGCCGCGGGCGTCCCCGCGACGCCTGGCTATCTCGGCGAGGACCAGTCCCCCGAAAGGCTGCAGCGCGAGGCCGACGCGATCGGCTATCCCGTCCTCATCAAGGCGGTCGCCGGCGGCGGCGGCAAGGGCATGCGCCGCGTCGATACGGCCGCGGAGTTCGCCGACGCGCTCGTCTCGTGCCAGCGCGAGGCGGCCTCGTCGTTCGGCAACACCGCCGTCCTGATCGAGAAATACATCCTCTCGCCCCGCCATATCGAAGTGCAGGTCTTCGGCGACACCCACGGCAACGTCGTCCATCTGTTCGAACGCGACTGCTCGCTCCAGCGCCGCCACCAGAAGGTGATCGAGGAAGCGCCCGCACCCGGCATGGACGCCGCCACCCGCGAAGCGATCTGCGCCGCCGCGGTAAAGGCCGCCAAGGCGGTCGATTACGTCGGCGCCGGCACGATCGAATTCATCGCCGACGCCAGCGAAGGCCTCCGCGCCGACCGCATCTGGTTCATGGAAATGAACACGCGGCTGCAGGTCGAGCATCCGGTGACGGAAGAAATTACGGGGCAGGACCTCGTCGAATGGCAACTCCGCGTCGCCAGCGGCGAGCCTTTGCCCAAGCGTCAGGAGGAACTGGCGATCGACGGTTGGGCGATGGAAGCTCGGTTATATGCCGAGGACCCCGCCAAGGGATTCCTGCCTTCCATTGGTACGCTCGAACGCTTCGATCTCGGCACCACCGCCCGCGTCGATACCGGGGTGGAGCAGGGCGCTGTAATCTCGCCCTTCTACGACCCGATGATCGCCAAGGTCATCGCCTGGGGTGAGGATCGTGAAATCGCACGGGAGGCACTGGCGGACGCGCTCGACGGCGCAGTCGTTTGGCCGGTACGCTCCAATGCGGGGTTCTTGGTCGAGGCGCTCGACCACCCTGACTTCGTGGCGGGCACGCTCGACACAGGCCTGATCGCCCGCGAAGGCGACGCACTCATGCCGCCAACGCACCCGACCGAAGAGGCTTTGGAAGAAGCTGCCGGGGCGCTCGTATCCGCCGATCCTATCGCGGGCTTCCGCCTCAACGCCGTCCCCCGCCGGAGCGCAACGTTCCTGCTGGACGGCGAACCGGTCGAGGTCGAACTCGACGGACATGCCGGAACGATGCCGGCCTTCGAAGACGTGCTCATTTCCGAGGCTGGCCAGACCTGGCAGCTAAAGCTCTGGCGAGCGTCCGGAGTGGCGGCTGGCGGTGCGGCGGACGGCGCGATTTTGTCGCCAATGCCCGGCCGCATCATCGCGGTCGACGTGGCGGCGGGCGATGCCGTCACCAAGGGCCAGAAGCTTGTCACGCTCGAGGCGATGAAGATGGAGCATTCGCTGACCGCGCCGTTCGACGGGACGGTCGCCGACCTCACCGCGGTCGAGGGCGGTCAGGTGACCGAGGGCACGCTGCTCGTCCGTATCGAGAAGGATAACTGATGACAGGCCGCTATTACGACGATTGGAGCATCGGCGACCGGATCGAGCACGAGATCCGCCGCACGGTGACCGAGACGGACAACCTCCTGTTCTCGACGATGACGCACAACCCGCAACCGCTTCACCTCGATATCGAGGCGGCGCGGCTAAGCGAGTTCGGCCAAATCCTCGTCAACGGCACCTTCACCTTCGCGCTGATGGTCGGGCTGTCGGTCGGCGAGACGACGCTCGGCACGCTCGTCGCGAACCTCGGCTACGACAAGCTCGTGCATCCCAAGCCCGTCTTCATCGGCGACACGATGCGCTGCCAGACCGAGGTCACCGACCTCAAGCCCAGCAAGTCGCGCCCGAATGCCGGGATCGTCACCTTCACGCACCGGCTGATCAACCAGCGCGACGAGGTCGTTTGCCAATGCCTGCGCACCGCCCTGATCGAGCGGCGCGCAGTCACGCTTCAGTGATTGTCGCGCGGTAGGCCCATCGTCTGCGCGATACGCTGATACTTCTCGGCGCCTTCGAGGATCGCGCCGGTCTCCATCTGGCCGACCGTGGCGCGCTGGATTTCCTGCCAGGGCGTCTGCGAGCGCGGGAAGGCATAGCCGCCCGCCTCGGTCAGCGCGCGGCGACGCTCGGCCAGTTCCGCGTCGGAGATCAACACGTTGGCCGATCCCTTGGCGAGGTCGATGCGGACACGGTCGCCGGTGCGGATCAGTGCAAGCCCGCCCATCGCCGCCGCCTCAGGCGAAGCGTTGAGGATCGACGGCGACCCCGAGGTTCCCGACTGGCGGCCATCACCGATGCAGGGAAGGGCATGGACGCCCTCGCGGATCAGGTATGCGGGCGGCCGCATGTTCACGACTTCGGCGGCACCCGGATAGCCGATCGGCCCTGCGCCACGCATGAACAGCAACGTGTCGGTGGTGATGCCGAGCGAGGGATCGTCGATCCGGTGGTGGTAATCCTCCGGCCCATCGAACACGACCGCAGGGCCCTCGAACGCTTCGAGATCGTCCGGGTTGGACAGATAGCGCGCACGGAACTCCGGCGAAATGACGCTGGTCTTCATGATCGCCGAGTCGAACAGGTTGCCGCGCAACACGATGAAGCCGGCATCCTCCAGCAACGGCGTCGCGAACGGGCGAATGACGCGCTCGTCCTCGATCGTCGCGTCGCGACAATTGTCGCCGATCGACTTGCCGTTGGCGGTCATCGCGTCTTCGTGGATCAGGCCCTGCTTCATCAACTCGGCGACCACCGCGGGAACGCCGCCGGCATGATAATAATCCTCGCCCAGATATTCGCCCGCAGGCTGGAGGTTGACCATCAGCGGCACCTTGTGGCCGTGCGTCTGCCAGTCGTCGATCGGCAGGTCGACGCCGATATGGCGCGCGATCGCGGCGAGATGGATCGGTGCATTGGTCGATCCGCCGATCGCCGAATTGACGACGATCGCGTTGTGGAACGCGTCCTTGGTGAGGATGTCCGACGGCTTGAGATCCTCGGCGACCATGTCGACGATCCGCTTGCCGGTCTTGTACGCGACCTCTTGGCGGTCGCGATACGGTGCGGGGATCGCGGCCGAGCCGGGCAGCTGCATGCCAAGCGCCTCGGCCAGGCTGTTCATCGTCGTCGCGGTGCCCATCGTGTTGCAATAGCCGGTCGACGGCGCCGACGACGCGACGAGCTTGATGAAGCCCTCATCGTCGATCGCGCCGGTCGCGAGCAGCTCTCGCGCCTTCCACACGATCGTCCCCGAGCCGGTGCGCTCGCCCTTGTGCCAGCCGTTGAGCATCGGCCCGACCGACAGCGCGATGGCGGGAATGTTGACGGTGGCCGCCGCCATCAGGCAGGCGGGCGTCGTCTTGTCGCAGCCGATCGTCAGCACGACGCCGTCGAGCGGATAGCCGTAGAGCACCTCGACCAGCGCCAGATAGGCGAGGTTGCGGTCGAGCCCTGCGGTCGGGCGCTTGCCGGTTTCCTGGATCGGGTGGACCGGGAATTCGAGCGCGATGCCGCCGGCTTCACGGATGCCTTCGCGCAGCCGTTCGGCCAGCACGAGATGGTGGCGGTTGCAGGGCGAGAGGTCGCTGCCGGTCTGGGCGATGCCGATGATCGGCTTGCCAGAGCGCAGTTCCTCCAGGCTCAGCCCGAAGTTCAGATAGCGCTCCAGGTAGAGCGCGGTCATGTCGATATTCTCAGGGTTATCGAACCATGCGCGGCTGCGAAGCTTGGGGGGCATGTTGGTCATCGGAAGGCTTTCTGGAGATCGGGTGTCAGCGGGCGACGGAAAGGCGGTAGATCATCGCGTGGTGATACGGTTTGCCCGGATCGACGCGCGCGGAAACGAAGTTCGGTTTGTTGGGAGCGTCCGGGAATTTCTGCGGTTCGAGCGCGATTCCGTCGCCCATCCGGTAGAGATGCCCATGCTTCCCGACGAAGGATCCGTCGAGGAAGTTGCCGGTGTAGAACTGCACGCCCGGCTCGGTCGTGAGCACCTCAAGGACGCGGCCGGATGCCGGGTCCTCCAGTCGCGCGGCAAGTTCGGGCTTGGCGGTCAGCCCCTTGTCGAGGGCAAAGTTGTGATCGTAACCGGTGCCGTAGTGGATCTGCTGGTCGCGCCCGTCGCGAATGCCGTCGCCAACGATGCGCCCGGCAAGGAAGTCGAACACGGTACCGGCCACCGGTTGCAACGTACCCGTCCGGATCAGCTTGTCGTCGACCGGCGTGATCGCCTTGGCGGGAATGGTCAGCCGGTGGCCATAGGCGCCCATCCGCGAGCCTTCGCCGCCAAGGTCGAAAATGGCGTGGTTGGTCATGTTGACGACCGTCGGCTTGTCGGTCTTCGCGTCATAGGCGATGCCCAGATTACCCGCTTCGTCGGGCGTATAGGTAACGGTAACATCGAGGGTGCCGGGATAGCCGGCATCGCCATCGGGGCTCTTATGGCCGAGCACGAGCGTCGCGGTCGGGCCGCTCTTCACCAACAGGACCCGCCAAGCGACCTTGTCGAACCCCTTGCCGCCGCCGTGCAACGAGTTGGTCTTGTCGTTCAGCGGCAATTGATACGTCTTGCCGTCGAGCACGAAGCGCCCGCCGGCGATGCGATTGGCATAGCGGCCCACCGTCACGCCGAAGAAATTGGGATGGTCGACATAGGATGCCAGGTCGTCATAGCCCAACACGACATCGGCGATCGCCCCGCTACGGTCGGGCCCCATCAGCGACTGGAGCGTCGCGCCGTAGGACAGGATCCGCGCCGAGACGCCGTGTGCGTTGCTGAGCGTGATCGCTTCGATCGCCGTGCCATCGCGCAAGCTACCGGCAGGCGAGCGCTTTGCCTCCGCCGCGTCGGCAGCCTGCGCCGAGAGCGCTACCAGCAAGGTTGCCACGATGATCCCCGACTGTGTGATTGCGCGCATTCCGGTTCCCGTCCCTAATCGTTCGACGCCGTTGACGCGCCTTGCGTGTCTATATAGTCGGACAATATATTTCTGAGCAAGCCATGCGGTAAAAGACTGTCGATCAGTCGCCGACACGGCACGGAGGGTGGACGATTATGGCGATGCCGATACAGACGCAACGACCGGTCGGGAGCGTCGCTACGCCGACGAGAGCAGGCGGCGCGCCGAGTTACCGCTCGGCATTGACGCTGTTGGCCAGCCTGTTCTTCATGTGGGGCTTCATCACGGTCATCAACAACACGCTGTTGCCGCATCTGCGCAGCGTGTTCGACCTCAGCTATACGCAGACGACTCTGATCGAGAGCGTCTGGTTCATCGCCTATTTCTTCGCGTCGATCCCGTCCGCCAAGCTGATCGAGCGGGTCGGCTATCAGCGTGCGATGGTGTTCGGGCTGGGCCTTATGGCGGTTGGAGCGTTGATGATGGTGCCCGCCGCGCGCCTGCCATCCTACGGCGTCACGCTGTTCGCGCTGTTCGTGATCGCCAGCGGCATTACGCTGCTTCAGGTCGCGGCCAACCCCTATGTCGCGGTCGTCGGCCCGCCAGAGACGGCGTCGTCGCGCCTGAACCTGGTGCAGGCGTTCAACTCGGCTGGCGCGACGCTCGCGCCGCTGTTCGGCGGGTATCTCATCCTCGGCCGCTCGACGTCGGGGACTGCGGTCGCCGGCTCAACCGCGGTTCTGACGCCGGCCGAGCGGCTGGCCGATGCACAGTCGGTGGTGCTGCCGTACCTGATCGTCGCGGGCGTGCTCGTGGTGTTGGCGATCGTGATCGCGCGCTTCCCGCTGCCGGCAATGGGGTCGGCGACGCAGCGTTCGGCCAAGGCGGACCGCAAGGGCCTGTCGCTCTGGTCGCACCGGAACCTCGTGCTCGGTATCCCGGCGATCTTCATTTATCTGATAGCCGAGATCGGCGTCGCCAACCTGTTCATCAACTTCGTCAGCCAGCCGCAGATCGGCAATCTCACCCACGAACAGGCGTCGCATTACCTGTTCATCCTGTGGGGCGGGATGATGGTCGGCCGCCTCGTCGGCAGCGTCGTCATGCGGACAGTGCCCGCCGAACGCGTGCTGGCGCTCGCCAGCATCGGTGCCTTCGTGGTGATGCTGATCGCGACCTTCACGACCGGTCACGTCGCGATGTGGGCGCTGATCTCGGTCGGCCTGTTCCACTCGATCATGTTTCCAACCATCTTCACGCTCGGCATCCGCGGACTAGGGCCGCTGACCGAGGAGGGCTCTGGCCTGCTGATCATGGCGATTGCGGGTGGTGCTTTGGTGATCGTGCAGGGTTGGCTCGCCGACACTTACGGGTTGCAGATCTCGTTCCTGCTGACTGCGCTCTGCGAACTCTACATCCTGTTCTACGCGATCTGGGGATCCAAGGTAACCGATCCGCTGCCGGATCCCGTTACGGTTCACTGAAAGACGGCAATGGCGTGCTCTCCGCACGCCATTGCCACGACAAAGCCGGTCTCCTTTGCTGGGAGGCGTGGCCTAGCTCCCGATCGCCAAACTTACCGCCACTGCGGATTGGCGGAGAGATGACCCAACATGGGTTCAAAGCGTGATGTCCAACCGTGACGTCGATGTCCGAGTAATACGAAAACGCAAATGTCGCGGGCTTGGCGGCGCAAAGTGGCCAGCCTGACGCTATTGCAGAAGACTCAGCTGCGGACCCGCAGGATCAGACAGGCGAGTAGTCCCCCCAGGTCCGGCGACCGGGCAAGAGCGAGCGTGCCGCCGTTTAGTTCGGCAAGTTCGCGCGTAATCGACAGTCCGAAACCATGGCCGTCCCCGCGTTCGTCCAGGCGTCGTCCGGGGACCATCGCCTCGTCGATTGCGTGGTCGTCGAGGCCGTCACCATCGTCGGCGATGGTGAGGTTGGTTTGGCGTGGGTTTTTGACGGCGCTGATCGCAACTTTCGTGCGGGCGTGGCGCATGGCGTTGTCGAGGAGGTTGCCGATCATTTCGTCGAGATCCTGCGGGTCGATGGCGACGGCGAGGTCGGGGGGGACGTCGACCGAAACCTGGATCGCGCGGTCGGCGTGGAGTCGCTGCAACACCGCGACCAGATCGGCGATCGCCGGTGCGAGCGGTGTTTGCGTGCGGGTCGCGGCGGTTGCATCGGCGCGGGCGCGGCCGAGGTGATGGCGGACGCGGCGATCGATCTGGTCGACCATGTCGCGAACCTCCTCCGTGGCGCCAGCCTCGGCCAGTCGCAGCGACAGCGCCGCGAGCGGGGTCTTGAGCCCGTGCGCGAGGTTGGCGACATGCTGCCGGGCATGCGCGAGCCCGGCGGCGTTCTGGTCGATCAACGCGTTCAGTTCGGTGACGAGCGGCTGTAGTTCTGCCGGCTGATCCTCGCTGATATGGCGTTCGGTACCGTTGCGGATCGCGGCGAGCGAAATCCTGAGCGCGCGTAACGGGCGGAAGCCGATCCGCAACTGCAACAGCGTCGCAAGCCCCAGCCCGATCCCGAGCAGCGCGAGCGATCCGAGCAGCGGGATCATCGCGCTGCGCAACGGTGCCTCGACGATCTCGCGCGGTCCAACCGCGGTAATCGTCACGGGGCCCGCGGACGTGGTGACGATCGAGGTTCGCGAATGCAGATCCTCGCCGCCGGGACCGCGTCCCTCGCCGGGGCGTGGCCCAGTGTCGGCACCGGGATGGCGTCGACCGGGAGGGCGGGGAGGGGCGACCATGATCCGGCGCGAGCCCGCGACGCTTTGCCAATGCCCGGACGGACCATCGACCTGCCAGCTCCAGCCGGACTCCGATTCGCCGAACCCCGGCAAGTCGACGGCGCGCGAGCGGTCGAAGCTGCCGTCGGGGCGTATCTCGCGCGCGAGTACCGCGATCTGCGCATCGAGGCGATCGTCCAGACCGTGCATTACGAAGCGTTCGAGCACATGGCTGATCGTAAACGCCGCAAACAGCAGCGCGAGCAAAGTCGAGATCGCCGAGATCGCGAGCATGCAGCCAAACAGCGACCGCGGAACGAGGCGAAGCCTTGCCATTACGCGGTGCCGATCCGGAACCAAAACTCTGATCCGATCATGCCTCGCCCGCCGTCAGCCGATAGCCGCGCCCGCGCACGGTCTCGATCCGCTGCATGCCGATCTTGCGACGCAACCGGCCGATGATGACCTCGATCGAGTTGGAATCGACGTCGGCATCGCCCTCATAGACCCGCTCGATCAGGTCGGCGCGCTCGATCACCACCTCGCGGCGGAGCATGAGCGCCGACAGCACGCGCCATTCGAACGCGGTCAGCTTCAACGGAAGCCCGTCGAGTTCGAACGTCCCGAGTTGCGCATCGAAGGCGAGCGGGCCGCAGGTCACGCGGGCGGCGGCATGACCGGCCGCACGACGCACCAGCGCGCGCAACCGCATGATCACTTCCTCGACCCGGAACGGCTTGACGACATAATCGTCGGCACCGGCCTTGAAGCCCTCGACCTTCTCCGACCACCCGTCGCGCGCAGTGAGGATCAGGACGGGAAGGTCGCACCCCGCCGCACGCCAGTCGCGCAGGACCGACAGGCCGTCGCGCTTGGGCAGGCCCAGATCGAGCACGGCCGCATCGTACAGTTCGGTCGCGCCGAGATGCCCGCCGTCCTCACCGTTGCGCGCGACGTCGACCGCGAAATGCTCCGCGCGCAACGCTCGTGCCAGCGCGTCGGCGATCGCCGCATCATCCTCGACCAATAATACCCGCATGCGAAATCCCTAGGCCCGAGACCCCAACGGAAACTGAACGGCTTGGTTCAGCGGGCGTCGGCAGCGCAGGCCTAAAGCGTCGGTCGTCAACCAACGAGAGGAAAACGATCATGCCAGACCATTCGAACGAGCCCAGCGCCACCACGTCAAACGAGCGCTTCACGGTCCGCAACAACCGCTTCGCGCTCGCCGCAGCGGGCCTGCTCGCGATCGGTGGCGCCGCCGGTGCGGTCACCGTTGCCGCCACGCGTCCCAGCGTGACGATGGCCCCTGCCACCCCGGTGGCGATCCGGTCGCTCCAGTCGGACGGCATCGTCACGATCCGCGGTACGGTCGCCGAGGTTTATGGCGACAAGTTCGTGATGGCCGATCGGACCGGCCGGGCGCTGGTCGATCTGGGCCCTGAGGGTAGCGACAGCGCGCTGGTCACCGCCGGACAGCCGGTGACGATCCAGGGTCGGTTCGAGGACGGGTTTGTCCATGCGTCGTTCCTGGTCGGTGCGGGTGGCAAGGTGACCGCGCTAGGCCCGATCGGTCGCCCGCCGCGTGGTCCGCATGGCCCGGGTGGTCCCGGCCGCGATGGTCCCGGTGGACCGGAGCGTGGGCCAGAAGGGGGCCCGGATCGGGGGCCGGCCGCACCGCCGCCAGCCGCGTTGGCCCCGCAGTCTCCGACGGCGGCACCCGGCACGATGACCCGCGTTCCCGGGACGGCCCCCACGCCAACCGTACCGACTGCCACGACTGCCCAGCGCGCCACGCCGGCCACCTGAGCACCGTGTAAACCAACGACACGGGGGCGGCCCGACCGCCCCCGCTCTTACCGGGTTGCCGGATCGGCCAACGTCATGGCGATCGGCCGCCGCCCCGGCATGGGCTTGCGCACCCAATAGCCGCCGGTCACCGCGAGCGGCATCGTCAGCAGCAAACCCGCAGCGACGTCCCAGATCCCGTCCCCCATCAATCCGACACCGAGCCCGGCGACGGTCGACACCCCGAGCAGCATCGGCAACGCAAAAATCTGGCGGTTGGTCTTGTGGCTCATGCTGTTTCTCCCGCCATCACGACTTCGCGGACTCGCTGTTCGCTCGGTCCGGCGCGGCGACGCAGCCACAGATACAGACCGCTGCCGAGGACGACGATCGTCAGCACGTCGAAGATCGCCCAGACGATCTTCATGGCGATGCCGCCATAATCGCCGAAGTGCAGCGGTTGCGCGAGCAGCATCGCGGTCATGTACCACGGCAGCGGCGGCACCGCGTCGAGCCGCCCCGTCGCCGCATCGACGAACCCCGGCTGGAGCAGCTTGGCGGTCAGTGGCGTCGTCCCGCGGAGGAACACGCCGTAATGATGCTTGCTGCTGAAGACGACGCCGGGAAAGGCGATGAACTGCGGCTTCATGCCGGGCGCCTCGCGCTGCACGCTTTCGAGTGCTGCCTGGACGGACGCGCGCTTGGCGCCCAGCGGAACGCGCGACTCGGTTGCGGTGATCGCCGCCAATCCGTTCGCTTTCCACATCTCGGTGATCGGCACGACGAAGGTGTTGATCGTGCCGGTCACACCGACGACGCTGGCCCATGCCAGCGTGACGATGCCGAGCAGGTTATGCCGGTCGAGCCAGCCGAGCCGCTTGCTGCGTCCGCGGCGCAGCGTGCCGAAGTCGAGCTTTGCCATGAACGGTGCGTAGAGCACGACGCCGGAGACGATCGCCGCGAAGAACAGCAACCCCATGAACCCGAGGAAGATTTCCGCCCAGAAACCGAGCAGCATGTCGGTGTGCAGCTTCAGGATGAAGTCCATGACGCCGCTGACATAGGGGGGCATGACCGCGCCGGTGCGCGCGTCGAACGCCAGGAAGTGCATGGCCGCGGGGACCGCGTCGGCGGTCGGGCCGGTCGTGACATAGACGATCGGTCGTTCGTCGTCGAAGCTGATATAGAGCGGTATGTTGCCCGGCGACTGGACCGCCGCCCGGTTCAGGATGGCATCGAGCGACAGCGCGGGCGTGCCGGCCGGCAGCGTGGCCATCGGCGCAGGCGGATCGATCCAACCGTCGATCTCCTCGTGGAAGATCAGCGGCAGGCCCGTGACGCACAGCATCAGCAGGAACGCGGTGCAGATCAGGCTCGTCCATTTGTGGACGAGATACCAGGTCTTGATCGTCCCGCGGGTCATCCGCGGGTCCCGCCGTTGATCATGTCCGTACCTTTGCGCTCATCGGCACACAGGTACAGACATGATAACGATGTGCAATAGCGATTATGCGGGAGCGACGGTCGCGTCGTTCAGATCGCCACGCTCAAGCGCCAACTCATCCGGCGAACGTCACCTCGAGCGGTTCGAATCCGTCGATCGTGGCGCGAACGGTTTCTCCCCGCTGGATCGGCCCGACGCCGGCCGGCGTGCCGGTGAAGACCAGATCGCCCGGCGCCAGTTCGACATAGGTCGACAGCGTCGCGATGATCTCCGCGACGGTCAGGATCATCATCGAAAGGTCGCCCGACTGTCGGATCGCGCCATCGATCGTCAGCGCGATCGCCCCTGTAGCGGGGGGAACGCCGCGGGTCAGTGCGGCCACCGGTGCCGACCGATCGAAACCCTTCGCCATGTCCCACGGCTTGCCCGCTGCCTTTGCGACGGCCTGGAGATCGCGCCGGGTCAGGTCGATCCCCACCGCGGCGCCGAAGATGAGCGCGGCCGCGTCCTCCGGTGCCACGTCCTTGCCGCCCGCGCCGAGCGCGACGACGAGTTCGACCTCATGGTGCAAATTGTCCGTCCGGGACGGGAAGGGCAAGGTCGCACCGTTGGCGACCACCGCGTCGGCGGGCTTGGAGAAGAAGAATGGCTGTTGCTTTTCCGGGTCCGAGCCCATTTCGCGGGCGTGATCGGCGTAGTTCTGCCCGACGCAGAAGATGCGGCGCACGGGGAAGCGATCGGTCGTGCCGGCGATCGCGATCGTCGGGATGGTGAGTTCGGGAATCTGCATGGGATGCTCCTTCGCCGCCCCAATCGCGTGCCCGCGGCGGGTTTGCAACGGACGCGTGTCGCCGGATGCGGAACGTCCACCCAGTCAAAGGGTTAGGATCGGTACCACGTGGAGATACCCCCAAATGCCCGATACCCAGCCTGTCCGCTTCGATCCCTCGGTGGAAACGATCGCGCCCGATGAGCAGGAGACGGTCCAAGGCTTGAAGGATTCGTTCCGCGAGATCCTCGAGACGACGTCGCAGGACTATGGCCACGCGGTCCGCGCTGTCCATGCCAAGGCGCACGGCATCGCGCGTGGGTCGATCACGATCGCCGACGGGTTGCCCGCCGAACTGGCGCAGGGGATCTTCGCCACCGCCCGCCGCCACGAAGCCGTGATCCGGATTTCGACCAATGCCGGGGATATCCTCGACGACAGCGTCAGCCTGCCACGCGGACTTGCGTTGAAGATCCTCGATGTCGCCGGCGACCGGCTGCCGGGGTCGGAAGGCGACACGACGCAGGATTTTATCATGGTCAACGGGCCGGCTTTCTCGGCGCGCGACGCGAAGGCGTTCGCCAAGAACCTGAAGTTGCTGACCAAGACCACCGATCGGTTCGAAGGCGTCAAGAAGGCGATGTCCGCAACGTTCCGCGTCGTAGAGTCCGCGCTCGAGGCGGTCGGCGGCGAGTCGGCCACGCTCAAGACGCTGGGCGGTGCTCCGCCCGTGCATCCGCTGGGCGAAACCTATTATTCGCAGACGCCGCTTCGCTATGGCGACTATATCGCCAAGGTCGCGCTGTTCCCGGTTTCGCCCGGGCTTACCCGCCTGACCGGCGACCTTGTCGATATCACCGCCCGCCCGGATGCGCTGCGCGAGGCGGTTCGCGAGGAAATGGTCGAGCATGGCGGGACCTGGGAGTTGCGCGTGCAGCTCAATACCGACCTCGACGCGATGCCGATCGAGGATGCCTCGGTCGTGTGGGATGAGGCCGCCAGCCCGTTCGTGACGGTCGCCACGCTGGAGATCCCGCCACAGTTGTCGTGGGAGCCCGGCAGCAGCGACCGGACCGACGATGCGCTGTCCTACAGCGTGTGGCACGGGATCGCCGCGCATCAGCCGCTCGGCGGCATCAACCGGGTCCGCAAGGAAACCTACGACCAGTCGGCGGGTTTCCGGGGCAGTTTCAACGGATGCCCGCTGCACCAGCCAGCAGCGCTGTCCGACCTTGCCTGAGGTCGGCGCAGGAGCGGTGGCCAGCTTGAAGCTGTTCCATGTCAGCGACGTGCATTTCGGGGCCGAAGATCCGGCGGCGATCGCGTGGTTCTCGGAACGCGTCGCCGACGAGAAGCCGGATGCCGTGATCATGACCGGCGACTTGACGATGCGTGCGACCAAGGACGAGTTCCAGCGCGGCGGCGACTGGTTGCGGTCGCTGGGCGTGCCGGTGACGCTCGAAGTCGGCAATCACGACATTCCCTATTATTGGGACCCCTTCCGGCGGATCTTCGCGCCGTACCAGCGCTATGCCGCGGTCGAGCAGATGATCGAGCGGCCGCTGGAACTGGCGGGCGTGACGGTCATCCCACTCAAGACGACCGCGCGCGCGCAGTGGCGCTGGAACTGGTCGAAGGGGCGGGTGAGTTCGGGCTCGCTGAAACGCGCGCTCGCTTTGATCGAGGACGTGCCGAAGGGGAATTTGATCTTCGTCGGCGCACATCACCCGCTGATCGAAGGCGGGACGACCGGGACTGCCAAGACCCGCCACGGCGACGAGGCGTTGACCGCGCTGGCGGAGGCGGGCGCGCATGCGGTGCTGTCCGGCCATGTCCACGACCCGTTCGATGTCCCGATCGACCGCGACGGCCGGATGATCCGGATGATCGGTGCGGGGACGTTGTCCAAGCGGACGCGCGGAAGTCCGCCGGCGTTCAACGAGATTCGGGTCGAGGGGGGGCGTTTCGTCACGCTCGCGCGGACGCTCTCGCCCGAGGCCAAGCATTCGATCACCAGCGCGGTTTAGGCCCGCCGCAGTCTAGGGCGCGCTGCCGCCGTTGAACTCGATATCGATCTCGACCCAGCCGCCCAGGATTTGCTTGCCGCCGACCCGCGGTGGCCGAACGCGGAACTGCCACGCCGCCTGCCGCATCGCCCGGGCGAGCCCCGATCCGACGGGCGATTCGCTGAGCGCGCGGCAATTCTCGACCTGGTAATTCTCGATCATCCGGCACGCGATCTTCGCCCAGCTGTTGGGCGGCGGCGCGCTCTTCAGATAGCCGTTGAGTTCCGCGTCGGTCGGGCGGCGATACCATTCGACCTTGTACAGCCGTTCGCCGCCAGGACCTTCGCCGGGACCATAGACCGAACCGCTGTCCTTGCCCTTGCCCGAACCGCTGCCACCATCGCCGCCGGCAAGCCGGTCGTCGGGGTGCGACGGCATCTTGGAGATGTCGGCTGCGTCGAACATCTCCATTCCGCCCAGCATCTTGATCGGCGGGGGCGGCGGCGACTTCGGCGGGGCAGGAGGCGCCTGGGCGGACTCGGCGCGGGGGGCCGCGCGTTGCGGCGAACCACCGCTCGCGCGCTTCTGCTTGGTCGGCGAGGGCGTGCGCTTGGCGGGCGTCGGCGTGGTCTGGTCGGGGGCCAGCTGGAACGTCACCGGATCGCGGCGTTCCTCCGGCTTGACGACCGCGGTTGGCGCCAGCCGCAACAGCAACAGGAGGATCAGGACGTGCGCGATGACGGTCAGGATGAACGCGGTGCTGCGCCGGCGCGTCGCGCCGGGCGTCTCGTTCGACGAAGGATGGTACGCCGACCGCATCGGCGAATCGCCTAGACCCGCCAACGCCTTACCGCAACGCCCGGCGTCGACGATCTTTGCCGTAAGGCGCGCGTCGGGTCAGCCGCGGCGGATGAGCAACGCGGCGATCTGGTCGGCGGCGGTGTCGGCGCCGTTCTCCTGCGGGACCTGCGCGCCGATCTGCGTGGCCGTTGCGGCGATGCGATCGGTCAGGATCGCGGTGATCGTGGTGCGGGCTCGGGCGACGGTGAAGCGTTTCGAGGACAGCGTTTTGCCGACACCGATCCGTTCGATGCGACGGCCATTGTCGTGCTGGTCGCCCATGTGCGGCACCACGAGCTGCGGCTTCCCGGCACGCAGCGCCTGGCCGGTCGAGCCCGCGCCACCGTGATGGACAATCGCCAGCGCTTGCGGGAACAGAAGCGAGTGCGGGGCGTAGCGGCAGACATGGACGTCTTCGACGGGCGCCGATCCGACATCGTTGCCGGTGAGTAGGACCGCGCGCTTACCGAGCATCCGGGCGGTTGTCGCGGCGGTCGCGTAGAAGTCGCCGGGGGCGAACGTGGCGAAGGAGCCCAGCGTGAAGACGATCGGGGGCGGACCTGCGGCTAGGAAGGCTTCCAGGGCCGGGTCGAGCGCATCGGGCGCGCCGGTATCGCTGTCGAACATCGCGAAGCCGGTGACGCGCGCGATGGCGGGCAGGTCGGGCTGCGGCGGCGCGATCGTCGGGGAATAGCAGCACAAGGTCAGCGCGGTCGCCGCGGGCGTCTCCAGCAACAGCGCCTGGCGGGAGCGCGGCAGGCCATGCGCGACGCGAACCGCATCGACGGGACGCGCATGGCGGTGGCGCAGGACGCCGCGCATGAGCCGGTACACCGACCCGTTCCACGCCCGACCGAGCGCGCCGGCAGGGGCAGGAATCATCATCCAGAAATCGGGCGTGGCAGGGGGAGCGTAAGCGGAGAAGGTCGCCATCGGTTGCAGTAGGACGTTGACGAGCGGTACGCCGCGCTTTTCCGCGACGATCGGCGCGGCGAACACGAACAGCGACGCGACCAGCGCCACCGCGCCCTCCATCGCGGCATCCAGCGCGGTCGTGCTGTCCGCCAGCCAGGGCATCAGGATCCTGTTCATCAGATAGGTCTGGTCCGCCATGATGCGGCGCGCAGCCTGTTCTGGTGACAGGTCGAGCGTGGTCGCCAGCGTATCGAACCCGCCGACGATAGGTACGCCGGTCAACCCAGCCGCCTCGACCTTGCCGACATGATCCGCCGGGACCGCCAGCACGACCTCGAACCCGCGGGCTTTCAGCGCGAGACCGATGGCGATGAAGGGATGGAGGTCGCCGAGCGATCCGATCGTGGCGAGAACGATCTTTTGCATGCGCTCCGGGTGTTCCCTTTTGGCCGGCCCCTTTTGGCAGACCCTTTTAGCCGGCAACGTCCGGCGGTGCGCAGGTCGGTCCGTGTCTCGGCGCTACGACAGTTTCATTGCGGGAACATTGCAAAGCCGGTCGGGCCGATCGAGCCCGCACGGTCGCCGAAACGAGAAAGGCCGCCGCCCGGTGTCCCGGACGGCGGCCTTTCAACGCCAATAGCTGGGGGTGCGATGACCCCGGCCTGATTACTCGGGCGTGTTCAGATACTCGCCGGCATCCGCATCGGTGCCGGTGCCCGAGGTCACGACCGCGGCGAGCGGGTCTTCACCCGTACCGCTTGAGTCGCGTGCCGAGCGGGCCAGCTCGGCGTCATGCTCTTCCTTCGCGTCCTTGGGCGCGATGATCGAGGCTTCCGCCATCTTGCGCTGGGCGACGCGCATCGAGGCGTCGCGGCTGTTCGCCACGACCCGCAGACGGTTGAGGCCTGCGCCGGTGCCTGCCGGGATGAGCCGGCCGACGATGACGTTTTCCTTCAGGCCCATCAGCATGTCCTGCTTACCCTGGACAGCCGCTTCGGTGAGGACGCGCGTGGTCTCCTGGAACGAGGCCGCCGAGATGAAGCTGCGGGTCTGCAGCGACGCCTTGGTGATCCCGAGCAGAATCGGCTTACCCTGTGCGCGGGTCTGCTTCTTCTCCAGCTTCTCGTTGGTCGCGTCCATTTCCTCGCGATCGACCTGCTCGCCCTTCAGCAGCGTGGTGTCGCCGCCGTCGGTGATCTCGACCTTCTGCAGCATCTGACGAACGATCGTCTCGATGTGTTTGTCGTTGATCTTCACGCCCTGGAGACGATAGACCTCCTGGATTTCCGACACGAGATACTCGGCGAGGGGCTCGATACCCATCGTCTCGAGGATGTCGTGCGGATCGGGCGAGCCGCCGATCAGGTTGTCGCCGCGCTTGACGTAATCGCCTTCCTGCACGTCGATGACCTTCGACTTTGGCACCAGATACTCGACGACGTCGCCGCCATCCTCGGGCTGGATGCCGATCTTGCGCTTCGCCTTGTAGTCCTTGCCGAACACGACGCGGCCCGAGATCTTGGCGATGATCGCCGAGTCCTTGGGGATACGCGCCTCGAACAGCTCGGCAACGCGCGGCAGACCACCGGTGATGTCGCGCGTCTTGGCGCTCTCGCGGCTGACGCGGGCAACGACGTCGCCGCCGAACACCTGTGCGCCATCCTCGACCGACAAGGTCGCACCGATCGCCAGCATGTAGCGGCCGGTCTCGCCCGACGTCTCGTCGAGCAGGGTCATGCGCGGACGCAGATCCTCCTTCGACTTGGTCGCCGCACGATATTCGATCACGACGCGCTGGGCGATGCCCGTGGCTTCATCGGTCTGCTCGGTGAGCGTCTTGCCCTCGATCAGGTCGACATACTTGATCGTGCCCGGGTTCTCCGTGATCACCGGCATGGTGAACGGATCCCATTCGGCCATCCGGTCGCCGCGCGACACGATGTGGCCATCGTCGAACAGCACGTACGCACCGTAAGGGATGCGATCGACCGAGAGCTCGCGGCCGTCCATGTCGACGATCGCGATTTCGCCCGAGCGGCTGAGCACCACGCGACGGCCACGCTGGTCGACGATGATACGCAGATCGCGGAACTGCACCGTACCGTCGGCATGCGCTTCCAGGTTCGACGTCTCGTTGAGCTGCGCTGCACCACCGATGTGGAACGTACGCATCGTCAGCTGCGTGCCCGGCTCACCGATCGACTGCGCGGCGATGACGCCGACAGCTTCACCGATGTTGACCGGCGTACCGCGGGCGAGATCGCGCCCGTAGCACTTGCCGCACACGCCGATCTTCGATTCGCAGACCAGCGGGCTGCGGATCTTGCACGACTGCGTACCCAGCGCCTCGATCGTCGTGATCATCGCCTCGTCGAGCAGCGTGCCCGACGGGATGACGACCTTTTCGGTCTTCGGATCGATGATGTCCTCCGCGGTCGTACGACCGAGGATTCGCTCGCCGAGGCTTGCGATCGTCGAACCACCCTGAAGGATCGCCTTCATTTCGAGCGCACGCGTGGTGCCGCAATCCGGCTCGATGATGACGCAATCCTGCGACACGTCGACCAGACGACGGGTGAGATACCCCGAGTTCGCGGTCTTCAACGCCGTATCCGCGAGGCCCTTACGAGCACCGTGGGTCGAGTTGAAGTATTCGAGGACGGTCAGGCCTTCCTTGAAGTTCGAGATGATCGGCGTTTCGATGATCTCGCCCGACGGCTTGGCCATCAGGCCACGCATACCCGCAAGCTGCTTGATCTGCGCCTGCGAACCACGAGCACCCGAATGGGCCATCATGTAGATCGAGTTGATCGGCTTCTCACGGCCGGTCTCCTCGTCGACCTTCACCGCACGGATCTCGTCCATCATGGCGTTCGCCACCTGGTCGCCGCAACGGCTCCAGGCGTCGATCACCTTGTTGTACTTCTCCTGCTGCGTGATCAGGCCGTCCTGATACTGCTGCTCGAAGTCCTTCACGAGCGCCTTGGTGTCGTCGACCAGACCGACCTTGGCGTCCGGAATGATCATGTCGTCCTTGCCGAACGAGATGCCGGCGCGGAACGCGTGGCGGAAGCCGAGCGTCATGATCGCATCGGCGAACAGCACGGTCTCCTTCTGGCCGGTGTGACGATAGACCTCGTCGATCACGTCGCCCACGTCCTTCTTGGTGAGCAGGCGATTGACGGTGTCGAACGGCACCTTGTGGCTATGCGGCAGGCACTCGCCCAGCAGCATGCGGCCTGGGGTCGTCTCGTACCGCTTGAGGTACTGCTTGCCCTTCTCGTCGGTCTGCGGAACGCGGCTGATGACCTTGGTGTGCAGCGTGACTGCCTGCGCGTTCAGCGCCTGGTGCACTTCGGCCATGTCACCGAGCAGCATCCCCTGGCCCGGCTCGTTCTCCTTCATCATCGACAGATAATAGAGACCGAGGACCATGTCCTGCGACGGAACGATGATCGGCTTGCCGTTGGCGGGCGACAGGATGTTGTTCGTCGACATCATCAGGACGCGCGCTTCGAGCTGGGCCTCGAGGCTCAGCGGGACGTGCACGGCCATCTGATCGCCATCGAAATCGGCGTTGAACGCGGAGCAGACCAGCGGGTGAAGCTGGATCGCCTTGCCCTCGATCAGCACCGGCTCGAACGCCTGGATGCCGAGACGGTGAAGCGTCGGCGCACGGTTCAGCATGACCGGATGCTCGCGGATCACCTCGTCCAGGATATCCCAGACTTCCTTGCGCTCCTTCTCGACCCACTTCTTCGCCTGCTTCAGGGTCATCGACAGACCCTTCGCATCGAGACGCGCGTAGATGAACGGCTTGAACAGCTCGAGCGCCATCTTCTTCGGCAGGCCGCACTGGTGCAGCTTGAGCTCAGGCCCGGTCACGATGACCGAACGACCCGAATAGTCGACGCGCTTGCCGAGCAGATTCTGGCGGAATCGGCCCTGCTTGCCCTTGAGCATGTCGGACAGCGACTTCAGCGGACGCTTGTTGGCACCCGTGATCGTGCGACCGCGGCGACCATTGTCGAACAATGCGTCGACGGCCTCCTGGAGCATGCGCTTCTCGTTGCGGACGATGATGTCCGGCGCGCGGAGCTCCATCAGGCGCTTCAGGCGGTTGTTGCGGTTGATCACGCGGCGATACAGATCGTTCAGATCCGACGTCGCGAAACGACCACCGTCCAGCGGCACCAGCGGGCGCAGCTCGGGCGGGATGACCGGCACGACCTCGAGGATCATCCACTCGGGGCGGTTGCCCGAATCGATGAAGCTCTCGACGACCTTCAAACGCTTGATGATCTTCTTGGGCTTCAGCTCGGACTTGGTGACCGCGAGCTCTTCGAGCAGCGCGGTGCGCTCACCGACGAGATCGAGCGATTCGAGCATGATGCGGACCGCTTCGGCACCGATACCGGCCGAGAACGCGTCCTCGCCATACTGGTCCTGCGCGTCGAGGAGCTCGTCCTCGGTCATCAGCTGGTACTTTTCAAGCGGGGTCAGGCCCGGCTCGATGACGATGTACGCCTCGAAGTACAGCACGCGCTCGAGCTGCTTCAACTGCATGTCGAGCAGCAGGCCGATGCGCGACGGCAGCGACTTCAGGAACCAGATGTGCGCGACCGGGGCGGCCAGCTCGATATGGCCCATCCGCTCGCGGCGAACCTTCGAGACGGTAACCTCGACGCCGCACTTCTCGCAGACGATGCCCTTGTACTTCATGCGCTTGTACTTGCCGCACAGGCACTCGTAATCCTTGATCGGACCGAAGATGCGCGCGCAGAACAGGCCGTCACGCTCGGGCTTGAACGTGCGATAGTTGATGGTCTCGGGCTTCTTGATCTCGCCGAACGACCAGCTGCGGATCTTGTCCGGCGATGCGATGCCGATCTGGATCTGGTCAAACGTCTCGGTCTTGGCGACCGGATTGGCGAAGGGGGTCATCTCGTTCATATTTGCTTCCTCTTGGGAGGATGAAATCAATTTGGAAGAGGTTGGCTAGCGACAGGACTCGAACCTGCATCCTCCGGTTGTGACCGGTGCTCAGGCCGATTGAGCTACGCTAGCCAAATCTTCGCCTACTCCGCCGCGATCTGGATGCCGTCACTGTCGTAGCCGGGCTCCGACTGCTTCAGGTCCACATTCAGGCCGAGCGAGCGCATTTCCTTTACGAGCACGTTGAAGCTCTCCGGGATGCCGGCCTCGAACGTGTCGTCACCCTTGACGATCGCCTCGTAGACCTTGGTGCGGCCGACCACGTCATCGGACTTCACCGTCAGCATTTCCTGCAAGGTATACGCCGCGCCGTAGGCCTGGAGTGCCCAGACCTCCATCTCGCCGAAGCGCTGACCACCGAACTGCGCCTTACCACCCAGCGGCTGCTGCGTGACCAACGAGTACGGCCCGATCGAGCGTGCGTGGATCTTGTCGTCGACCAGATGGTGCAGCTTGAGCATGTAGATGTACCCAACCGTCACCTTGCGATCGAACTGATCGCCGGTGCGACCGTCGAACAGATCCGACTGACCCGACGTGTCGAGACCCGCCAGCGCCAGCATCGCCGAAACGTCGGCTTCGCGGGCACCGTCGAACACCGGCGTCGCCATCGGCACGCCACCCTTCAGGTTCTTGGCGAGCTCGACGATCTCGTCACCCGAACGGGCGTCGATCTCGGCGTGATACTGCTCGCCATATACCGTCTTGAGACGATCGCGGACCGCTTCCGGCATCGCGCCGGGCTTGGCGTCCGGGTTCTCCTCGCGCCAGGTCTCGAGCGCCTGCGTGATCTGCTGTCCCAGGCCACGTGCGGCCCAGCCCAGATGCGTCTCGAAGATCTGCCCGACGTTCATGCGCGACGGCACGCCCAGCGGGTTGAGCACGATATCGACCGGCGTACCGTCGGCGAGGAACGGCATGTCCTCCGCCGGCAGAATGCGCGAGATAACGCCCTTGTTGCCGTGGCGGCCGGCCATCTTGTCGCCCGGCTGCAGCTTGCGCTTCACCGCGACGAACACCTTGACCATCTTCAGCACGCCCGGCGACAGCTCGTCACCACGCTCCAGCTTCTCGCGACGATCGTGGAACTTGTCGGTGATCAGCTTGGCGGCATCGTCATACTGGATCTTGACCGCTTCGAGATCGCTCTGGACCTTGTCGTCGGCGACCGCGAACTTCCACCATTCGTGGCGGTCGACGCTGTCGAGCAGATCCATGTCGATCACGACGCCCTTCTTGACGCCCTTCGGCGCCGAGGTGGCGGTCTGATCGAGCAGCATTTCGCGAAGACGCGACCAGGTCGCACGGTTCAGGATCGAACGCTCGTCGTCCGAATCCTTCTTCAGGCGCTCGATCTCCTCGCGCTCGATCGCCATCGCGCGCTCGTCCTTGTCGATGCCGTGACGGTTGAAGACGCGAACGTCGACGACCGTACCCGACACGCCCGGCGGCAGGCGAAGCGAGGTATCGCGCACGTCGCTGGCCTTCTCGCCGAAGATCGCACGGAGAAGCTTCTCCTCCGGCGTCATCGGCGATTCACCCTTCGGCGTGATCTTGCCCGCGAGAATATCGCCCGGCTCGACCTCTGCACCGATGTAGACGATGCCCGCTTCGTCGAGGTTGCGAAGCGCTTCCTCGCCGACGTTCGGGATATCGCGCGTGATGTCCTCAGGCCCGAGCTTGGTATCGCGCGCCATCACCTCGAACTCGTCGATGTGGATCGACGTGAACACGTCGTCCTTCACGATCCGCTCGGAGATCAGGATCGAATCCTCGTAGTTGTAACCGTTCCACGGCATGAACGCGACGAGGCTGTTACGACCCAGCGCCAGCTCGCCGAACTCGGTCGACGGGCCGTCAGCGAGCACGTCGCCCGCACGGACCGCATCGCCCACCTTCACCAGCGGACGCTGGTTGATGCAGGTCGACTGGTTCGAGCGCTGGAACTTCATCAGCGTGTAGATGTCGACGCCCGACTTGCCGGCATCGATCTCGCCGGTCGCCCGGATCACGATACGCGCCGCGTCGACCTGGTCGACGATGCCCGCACGCTTGGCCGAGATAGCTGCACCGGAGTCACGTGCGACGGTCTCTTCCATGCCGGTGCCGACGAACGGCGCCTCGGCCTGGACGAGCGGCACGGCCTGACGCTGCATGTTCGAGCCCATCAGCGCGCGGTTGGCGTCATCGTTTTCCAGGAACGGAATGAGCGATGCGGCAACCGAGACGAGCTGCTTGGGGCTGACGTCCATCAACGTGATGTTGTCGGGTAGCGCCATCAGGAATTCGCCAGCCTGACGCGACGACACCAGTTCCTCGACGAAGCCGTTCGACGAATCGAGCTCGGCGTTGGCCTGCGCGATCGTGTGCTTGGCCTCTTCCATTGCCGACAGGTACACGACGTCGTCGGTCACCTTGTGGTCGACGACCTTACGGTACGGAGTCTCGATGAAGCCGTACTTGTTGACGCGCGAGAACGACGCCAGCGAGTTGATCAGACCGATGTTCGGGCCTTCCGGCGTCTCGATCGGGCAGATGCGGCCGTAATGCGTCGGGTGAACGTCGCGGACTTCGAAGCCGGCGCGCTCACGGGTGAGACCACCTGGTCCAAGTGCCGACACGCGACGCTTGTGGGTGACTTCCGACAGCGGGTTGGTCTGATCCATGAACTGCGACAGCTGTGACGAGCCGAAGAATTCGCGGACCGCGGCAACCGCAGGCTTCGCGTTGATCAGGTCGTTCGGCATGACGGTCGAGACGTCGACCGACGACATACGCTCCTTCACGGCGCGCTCCATGCGAAGCAGACCGACGCGGTACTGGTTCTCCAGCAGCTCGCCGACCGAACGGACACGACGGTTACCGAGGTTGTCGATATCGTCGATCTCGCCCTTGCCGTCCTTGAGGTTCACGAGCGTCTTGATGACCTCGAGAATGTCCTCGGTGCGCAGCGTCGTCACGGTATCCTCGACGTCGAGGTCGAGACGCATGTTCAGCTTCACACGGCCGACGGCCGACAGGTCGTAGCGATCGGGATCGAAGAACAGGCCCGAGAACAGCGCCTCGGCCGTCTCCAGCGTCGGCGGCTCGCCGGGGCGCATCACGCGGTAGATGTCGGACAGCGCCTGCTCACGCTCTTCGGCCTTGTCGACCTTGAGCGTGTTGCGGATCCAAGGACCGGTCGCGACGTGATCGATATCGAGCAGGTCGAGACGCTCGATGCCTGCCTGGTCGAGCAGTTCGAGGTTCTCGGCCGACACTTCGTCACCGGCTTCGATGTAGATGCGACCGGTCGACTCGTCGATCAGGTCGTACGCCGAATAGCGACCGAAGATTTCCTCGGTCGGGATCAGCAGATCGGTCAGGCCGTCCTTGAACGCCTTGTTCGCAGCGCGCGGGCTGATCTTCTGGCCGTTCGGGAACACGACTTCGCCGGTCTTCGCATCGACGATGTCGAACATCGGCTTCTGGCCACGCCAGTTCTCGACCTGGAACGGAACGATCCAGCCACCCTGGCCGCGGACGAACGTCACGCGGTTGTAGAAATAGTTGAGGATCTCTTCCGACGTCATGCCGAGCGCGTAGAGCAGCGCCGTCACCGGCAGCTTGCGCTTGCGATCGATGCGGACGTTGACGATGTCCTTGGCGTCGAACTCGAAATCGAGCCACGAACCGCGATACGGAATGACGCGGGCGGCGAACAGATACTTGCCCGATGCGTGCGTCTTGCCGCGATCGTGATCGAACAGCACGCCCGGCGACCGGTGCATCTGCGACACGATGACGCGCTCGGTGCCGTTGATGAAGAACGTGCCGTTCTCGGTCATGAGCGGCATGTCGCCCATGTACACGTCCTGCTCCTTGATATCGATGACCGACTTGGCCTCGGTATCGGGATCGACCTCGAACGCGGTCAGGCGCAGCGTGACGCGCATCGGCGCGGCATAGGTGATCCCGCGCTGGCGGCATTCCTCGACGTCGAACTTCGGCGGCTCAAGGACGTAATCGTCGAAATCGAGATAGGCGGTGCCGGCGAAATCCTGGATCGGGAACACGCTGCGCAGCGTCTTCTCGAGACCCGAGACGTGGCCGATCGACTTGTCGGAGCGCAGGAACTGCTCGTAGCTCTCGCGCTGGACTTCGATCAGGTTCGGCATCTGCACGACTTCGTGGATGTTGCCGAAAACCTTGCGGATGCGGCGCTTTGCCGTGCCGCTTTCGCCGCGCTGCTTGGGAGCGCCCTCGTTGATCGCCTTGGAAGCCATAGGTTTAATTCGCCCTATAAAACTGACGGGTCAGCACAAAGCTGACGCGTCGGCCGTAAATTCGTGTCTGGGAACCCCCAAACGAGACGCACGTTAACGACAAAAGGCCGCGCGCATCGGGTGCGGCGGCTTTCAGCGTATGAAACCTCGGTATCCAATACGATCGACACGCTGCGCGAAGGCCTGTCATTTCCCGGATGCTGTGGCGAGAGGCGGATTTAGGTGCGAGGCGACGGCATGTCAACGGGAGCGTGGCCTATTAGTCATCGCGCGTGGTTGTCATCCCGCTGTTTGAACGCCGAAAATGATCGAGGGCCGGGGCGCAGGTTCCAGTCAGCGCATCTCCGAAAGGGTTTCGATCGTATATTGTGTAAGGACGAGGCGGGACAGAGACATGAGAACAGTATCGGACCAAGACCGCGCGAATTGGGCGCGATTGATCGGCGATCATGACCGTATCGCGGAACAGTGTGCGATATTGGCGGCGCTTTCCAGAAAGACGAGTGCCGAGAGTGGGTTGGCTTCACGCAAGCTGATCGAGCTGGCGGTGACGGTCGCCGATCATCTCGGGGTGGAAGACGAGGTGATCGACCGCACCGTCGTCGCGATGGAAGCGCATTGTTCGCCCGACACGATCGCGATGATGGAAGAGGATCTCGATATCCTCCGGTCCGACTGGAAGGCGTTCATCGGGCGCTGGCTGCCGGTAATCCAGCCAAGCGACTGGACCTTGTTTGGGATCCAGGCCGAGTCGATGATGAACCGGCTGTCGGAGCAGGTAAAGCTCGAGACGGAATTGCTGTACGACAACGCCCTGCAGGACGGCGTGATGCAACCCGGTAGCCTGGTCCTTCACTGAGGCGGACTAGCGTCGCCGCTTCTTGGTTTTTGTAGGGAGCGGGGCGCTCACTGTCGGCAGGGGTGGCTGTGCGACGAACTTGAGGACGAGCGGCATGACGGCCGGGTTCGCGGGATAGGAAGATCGTGCGCGTGCGAACACGAAGCGCGCCCGGGCCGCACCCGGTGCAGTCGATTTGGCCGAGACCCAGCGCCAGTGCCACGGTTCCCATTTGACGTGCTGCTTGTTGCCACCGGGAAAACTCTGTTCGAACCCGAAGCGAGGCGCGTTGGCGCGGAGCCAGCGCGCGGCGGGGGTCGCGGCCATGCAGGCTTCCGCATCGGGGCAGCCATTGGCCGGGCGCACCGCGAAGTCGAGCGCGTAGCCCGTCGAATGCTCGCTATAGCCCGGCGGCGCGACCGAAATCGCACGGTCGGCCGCGCTCGTTGTCTCGCCGCGACAGAAGACATCGCGCTGACGGGCAATCGAGCGGTGGCACGATAGCGCGCGCAACTGACCCATGACCGACGGATCGCCCTGCGCGGCGGCGAACAGCCTGAGCAGATCGGGCAGCACGTCGGCGCGCACGACGCAGGGATTGCCGACGGAATATTCGCCGGGCAGCGTGACGAGCTCGTTTTCAGGCGCGTCGCCGTAGGGCAGATGCCCGAACGCCCGACCGTCCGGGGCGATCGCGGCGCTTTGCCCCTCGCACAATTGGGCCGCGGCGGCGGTCGGCGCGAGGAACGGGATTAGCATCAAGGCGCGGTGCAACATCGCTGCGGGCTCTGGCATGCGAGCGCTTATGATGGCAAGGGCGGCACATGCATGGTGAACGCGTACTCTTCCTCGACGGCGAGGCCCTGGTAATCGACAAACCCGCGGGGTTGCCGGTCGATCCGCCGCGCGATGGCTCGCTCAGCCTCGAAAATCATCTCGAAAGCCTGAAGTTCGGCTTCCAGCGCTGGCCGAAACCGGTCCACCGGCTCGACCGCGATACGAGCGGGTGCCTTCTTCTGTCGCGCAATCCCAAGGCGCATGCCCGGTTGCAGCAGGCGTTCGAACAGGGGCTGGTCTCGAAGCGCTACATCGCGCTGCTCGACGGCGTCGTCGAGGGCACGTCGGGCCTGATCGAGATGTCGCTCGGCAAGGTCAGCACGGCCGAGACCGGCTGGCGGATGGTCGAGGATGCCGACGGCAAGAAGTCGCGGACCAAGTGGCGCGTGCTGGAAATCCGTGACGGTCGCTCGCTGGTCGAGTTTCTGCCCGAGACGGGACGGACCCACCAGATTCGCGTGCATGCCGCCAGTGGCCTCGGTGCGCCGGTGGTCGGCGACGGCGTGTACGGCAAGGCGGACGGGCTGGGCATGATGCTCCACGCGCAGAAGCTGATCGTGCCGCGCGCGGGCAAGGCCGACGTAGTGGCCGAGGCGCCGTTGCCCGAGCGGTTCGCCAAGGCGGGCTTTGCGGATGACGCTGCGCCGGTCTCGGCCGCTGCGCCGGTCGACGATGCCGCGACGTCCGACTCCGCCGACGGCTGAGCGGGTCGAAGGGAGGGGCTGATGGTCGCGATCCCGATCACCCGGTCGATCTCGATCGACGACAGCGAACTGATCGAAACGACGACTCGCTCGGGCGGGCCCGGCGGTCAGCACGTCAACACGACCGACAGCGCGGTGATTCTCCGGTTCGACGTCGGCCTGTCGCCGGGCCTGCCGCTGGCCGTGAAGAACCGGATCGCGGTGCTGGCGGGCTCGCGCCTGACGCGCGACGGCGTGCTGGTGCTGCGCAGCGAGGGTACGCGGTCGCAACTGCTCAACCGGCAGGAAGTGCGCGAGCGGCTGGTCGCGATGATCAAGGAAGCGACGATCATCCCCAAGGCCAGGCGGGCGACCAAGCCGTCCAAGGCGGCGAAGGCGCGGCGAGTCGATACGAAGAAGGTGCGGAGCGGGGTCAAGGCCGGGCGCGGCAAGGTCCGCGACGATTGAGGGGTGGGCGGGTTGTTCCCAGCCACACTCGTGCTCCCGGCCAAGGTCGTCACCCGGCCCCAGTTTCGTCCCCCCCCTCCAACCACGTCCGTCACCCCAGCGAAAGCTGGGGTATCCCCGTGGCGTGCGCCGCCCGCTCCTCAATGATACCCCAGCTTTCGCTGGGGTGACGGAGTTGGTTTAGGACGGTTATGGGGAGGTGACGCTCATAGAGTATTGCGGGCTCCTGTTCGATCCCATCCTCCGAAACCCTGTTTTCCGGCCATCCAACCCCTATCTCCGCGATCAGCCGGCGCGATGCCGATCAAGGACGACAACATGTACCAGTTCGATATTTCCGCCGGCAGCAAGGCCGACCTGTACCGCGACCTGCTCGCCGCGCTCGATGCACTGACCGCGGACGAGCGTGATCCGATCGCGAACATGGCGAATGCGGCGGCACTGGTGTGGGAGTATCTGCCCGATCTGAACTGGGCGGGGTTTTACCGGGTCCTGCCCGAGGACTCGGGCGAACTGGTGCTCGGGCCGTTCCAGGGCAAGGTCGCGTGTATCCGCATTCCGGTCGGCAAGGGCGTCTGCGGCGCGGCGGCGGCGACGCTGACCACGCAGCTGGTCGAGGACGTGCACGCGTTCCCCGGCCATATCGCGTGCGATGCCGCGAGCCGATCCGAGCTGGTGGTGCCGGTGACCAGGAACGGCACGCTGGTCGCGGTGCTCGATCTCGACAGCCCCGAACCCGCGCGGTTCGATGCGGAGGACGCCGCCGGGTGCGAGGCGCTCGCGGCGTTGCTTGGAGCGCGTCTGTCCAGCTGATCCGTTTCGGGACAGTGCGCTTGCTGGTGACTGCCCCGCTGGTTTGGTAAGCAACCCGTTAACACGACCTGCGTTTGCGCGGGATCGGGTGGTGGAACGAGGGAGACGGACATGCGGGGCCTTTTAGTCGTGAGCGCGGGACTCGCCCTGGTCGGCGGCGGCGCAGCGGACGCGCAGCAACGGCCCGGTGCGAGCTACGGCGTGCCGGGTGCGGCCATGCAGGCACCGATGAAGAACCCTCGCCGGCCGGGTCCGATCGCGGCGAATCTTCCCGTTGTTCACGTGCCGACACGGCAGGCGGGACCGCACCGTCAACCGCGTTGGGGTGACAAGGTAGGTGGCCGCTGGTCGGGCGGCGCCAACGCGCCCGGGAGCTTGGCTGGATACCGCCGGCCGTATCGTGGCTTTGCGGTGCCGGGCTATTGGAATGCCCCGCGCTTTTACGTCGGTGACTGGGCGACCTATCATCTGCCGCAACCGCCGCAGGGGTATAATTGGGCACGCTATTACGACGACGCCGTGCTGATCGACGCGCGCGGATCGGTCTTCGACACGCAGAGCGACATCGATTGGGATCGCGCCGATGCAGGTGGTTACGCGGCGATCGGTCCGCGCGACTCTGCGCCGCTGCCGCCCTATCGCCGGGATGATCGGCCGCCAGGCAGCTACACCGTCGCGCCCGGTGGCAGCTGGGTTTCGCCCGACGGGATGACGACCGTCACCACGTCCAGCGGCGTTGCGTATCCGGCGGGCTCGACGACGGTGATCGTGCAGTCGGTGCCGGTGACGACAACCACCACGACGACCACCAGCTATTATGAGACGAGTGCGCCACGGCGGCGCACGGCGCGGCGGCGGCGCTAGCCTCTTAGCCCAGCATGCCGGCGTAAGTTTGCGGGGGGCGTGGCAGCGTCAAGCGCGCGGCTAGACCGCTCGCCACGACGACCGCGAAGGCAGCGGTGCCGATGAGCACGGTCCGCCGCGGCGGCATGCGGTCGGCAAGCAGCACCACGGCGAGTGCGGTCGCGATCATCGACCAGAGGTGATAGCGCAAGTCGGAGGCGATGCTGAGCACACCGAAACTCGCCTCGAGCGCGAGCGCGGAGACCAGCAGGGCGAGCGCGAAATCCCGCGTCGGGTCGCGCGGGCGCGACAGGCATGCGGCCAGCGCGGTGATCGCGACGACGATCCACGCGATCGGCCAGCCCAGCGGTGTCTCGACGATCACCGCCGTTGTCTTGTCCCATCCGGCAGCCGCAGCGTTGGGATTGGGCAGGCCGATCGTGTTGGGCTCCGACGCTGCGGGTGGCGCGGCGCTCGGCCAGTGGAACGGAACGAGCCAGCGGTCGGTCGAGTTCAGATGCGCGAAGCGGTGCGTCGCATAGGCGATCGGGTGGTGCAGCGCGGATCCGGCGAGCGTGACGTAGAGCGTGCCGACGGGAAGCGCTCGCAGGCGCGCCATCGTCGTTCCGCAATGCGCGTCGTCGCCGAGCGGATCCCAGAAAAACGGCGAGGCGCAATGGCGCGCGATCACGGTGGCGGCTTCGGCACGGGTCAGGCCGATCGCTTCGCCGTCGGGTACGCGCGCGGCGATCCCGGACAGGTCGAACAGCGCCTGCGTCGACTCCACGCCGCTGCGTTGCGCGCCGAGGATCTGGTGGTTGATGATCGGCGCGATGCCGAGGACGATGATCACGCCGACCAGGCCGGTGAGGATCCTGGCGACGAGACTCGTGGGACGCGGTGCGAGTGCGACCACCAGCGGCACGACGATGAACACGGCGTTCGCGCGGACCAGGATCGCATAGACGAGCAACAACGTGGCCGGGATCAACGCTGCGCGCGCGACGGCGCGACGGGCGAGCCGGTACCAGCCGATGATCCCGAGTGCCGCGAGCAGGGCGCCGGTCAGTTGCGCGTCCTTGAGGACGACGCCCTGCCAGCCGAGAAAGGGCGGCAACACGCCGATAACGAGGACCGCGATGGCGCTGCGGGGCCGTCCGGTTCGCGCCAGCGCGGCGGCGATCAGGCCTAGACCGAGCCAGTAGGTGCCGAGTTGCAGGACGAGCATCGGCTTTGCGCCGGTGCCGAACGGGGCGAGCAGGACCCACATGCGGACCATCGCGGGCGGGTGCCAGTCGTCGTACACGCGCGACAGGACCTGCGTGTATTGTGCGACGGTGTCGTACATCGCGATGCCGGGCCAGAAGAGCGCAAGCGAGGCCAGGCACAAGGCCGCCGCGATGATGCCGATACTGCGGGGGGGAATGCGGGGCAGCCCAGTGTCGGTCGACATTCGCAGTTCCCGTACCCGGTTTGGTTGGCGCGGGCTTTCGGCAGGCGGGGGCACCGGTCAAGTGAATTAGGGCCGGAACGAGACGGTCTGCCCAGTGGTGACGGTAGGATGGCGGAATGATTGCCCGGCATCGTTCGCCGCGGCGTCACGCTAGCATATCGTCCGTCATCCTGACGAAAGTCAGGATCCAGAGCCGTGAAGGGCGTGGCTGGTATTCTGGATTCTGACTTTCGTCAGGATGACGCGGGGGGCGGGGGCAGGCAGCCGCCGCCCGCGTCTAACGCCCTAGTAGTGGATCGACCGGCCGTAGGCGCCGAGCACGCTTTCGTGCATCATCTCGCTGAGCGTCGGATGCGCGAACACCGTCTCCATCAGCTCGGCCTCGGTCGTCTCGAGCTGGCGCGCGACGACATAGCCCTGGATCAGCTCGGTGACTTCCGCGCCGACCATGTGCGCGCCGAGCAGTTCGCCGGTCTTGGCGTCGAACACGGTCTTCACAAAGCCCTCCGCCTCACCAAGCGCGATCGCCTTGCCGTTGCCGATGAAGGGGAATTTGCCGACCTTCAGCTCGTAGCCGGCTTCCTTGGCCTTCGCTTCGGTCATGCCGACCGACGCGACCTGCGGGCGCGAATAGGTGCAGCCGGGGATGTTGGCCTTGTCCATCTGGTGCGGCGAACCGCCGGCGATCTTTTCGACCGCGATGATGCCTTCGTGGCTGGCCTTGTGCGCAAGCCACGGCGCGCCGGTGACGTCGCCGATCGCCCAGATGCCGTCGACATTGGTGCGGCCGTATCCGTCGGTCTTGATGTGCCCGCGGTCGGTTTCGACGCCGAGCGCCTCCAGCCCGATATTCTCGGTGTTGGGGACGATCCCGATCGCGACGATCGCGTGGCTGAACGTCTCCTCGGTGACCTTGCCGTCCTTCGCCTTGATCTTCGCGGTGACGCCGTTTCCTGACGGAACGAGCGCCTCAAGGCCGGTCTGGGTGAGCAGCTTGATGCCCTGCTTGGTCAGCGCCTTGTCCATGAACGCGGAGACCTCCTCGTCCTCGACGGGCAGAATCCGCGGGAGCATCTCGACGATCGTCACGTCGGCGCCCATGTCGTTGTAGAAGCTGGCGAACTCGACGCCGATCGCGCCCGAGCCGATGACTAGAAGCTTGGTCGGCATCTCGGTCGGCACCATCGCGTGGCGATAGGTCCAGATGGTCTTCCCATCGGCCTTGGCAAAGGGCAGGTCGCGCGCACGCGCGCCGGTCGCGACGATGATGTTCTTAGCTTCGAGATCGACCGTCTTGTCGCCCTGCTTGACTGACAATTTGCCCTTCGCGGTCACGGTGCCGACGCCTTCGACGACCGTCACCTTGTTCTTCTTCATCAGGCCTTTGACGCCCGCGTTCAGCTGGCCCGCGACCTTACGGCTACGGTCGACGACCTTGGCGAGGTCGAAGCCGACATTGTCCGCCTTGAGGCCGTAGCTCTCGGCGTTCTGCATATAATGATAGATTTCCGACGTGCGCAGCAGCGCCTTGGTCGGGATGCAGCCCCAGTTGAGGCAGATGCCGCCCAACCGCTCGCGCTCGACGATCGCAACCTTGAGGCCGAGCTGCGATGCGCGGATCGCCGCGACATAGCCGCCGGGGCCCGAACCAAGGATGACCAGATCATAGGTGTCAGCCACGTGGAAAGTCCTTCAAGTAAGTCAGTTGGTTTCGGGCGGCACGGGCCGCGGTTTGCGGCTTTCGTCGACCGCCACGAAGATGAAGCGCGCCTGCGTGACCTTGCAGCTGTCGTTGCTGTGGCGCGCACGGCGCCAGGCCTCGACCTCGATCGTCATCGAGGTGCGGCCGACCGAGATCAGGTGCGCGTAGACCGACACTTCGTCGCCGACGACGACGGGCATATGGAATTTCATCGCATCCGCCGCGATCGTGACGGCACGGCCGCCGCTACGCCGGGACGCGACAGACCCGGCCGCCAGATCCATCTGGCCCATCAGCCAGCCGCCGAAGATGTCGCCATACGGGTTGGCGTCGGCGGGCATCGCGGTGACGCGGATCGTCGGGGCCTTTTCGGGGGGCAGGTCGGTCATGCTTCACTCCTGCGGGTCGTTTGATCGAGGCGACGCGCGCGACGCAACGGGCCGACGCCCATCAGCACGGTGGCGACCATCGCTGCGGCCCCGCATGCCCAGATCACGTCCTGTCCAAGCGGGTAGGACCAAGCCGCCGCCCAGGTTATCGCGACCGCCACCACCAGCCCTGCGACGATGTGCAGGATCTCGACGGTCGTGCCCGACAAACCCCGGAGCGGCGACGCGAGTCGCATATCAGGCGAGCATGCCCAGCGGGTTCTCGACCAAAGCCTTGAACGCCTTCATGAACTGCGCGCCGTCGGCCCCGTCGATCGCGCGGTGATCGAAGCTGCCGGTCGCCGACATCACGGTCGCAACGACGAGTTCGTCGCCGACGACATAGGGACGCTTCTCGCCGGCACCGACCGCGAGGATCATCGCCTGGGGCGGGTTGATGACCGCGTCGAACTGCGTGATGCCGAACATGCCCATGTTGCTGATCGACGCGGTGCCGCCCTGATATTCCTCGGGCTTGAGCTTGCCGTCGCGCGCGCGGGCGGCGAGGTCCTTCATCTGCGTCGAGATCGACGACAGCGAGGCGGTGTCCGCGCCGACGATGATCGGCGTGATCAGCCCCGACGGCGTGCTCACTGCGACCGAGATGTCGGCACGCTGGAAGGTGATCAGCTGGTCGGGCGTGAACATCACGTTGCAGGTCGGAACCTGCATCAGCGCGACGGCCTGCGCCTTGATCAACAGGTCGTTGACCGACAGCTTCACGCCGCGCGATTCGAGGCTCTTGTTCAGCTCGCCGCGCAGCTTGAGCAGCGCGTCGAGGCGGATGTTCACGGTAAGATAGATATGCGGAACGGTCTGCTTCGACTCGGTCAGGCGACGCGCGATCGTTTTCCGCACGTTGCTGAGCTTGGTCGCCTCGTGCGGGATGTCCGGCACGGTCGCAGGCTTGGCGGCAGGCGCGGGGGCGGATGCCGTCGGAGCCGCCGCTTCCGCCTTTGCGGCGGGTGCGGCGCCCGGCTTGGCGCTGTCGATGTCGGCCTTGACGATGCGACCCCTTGGCCCGGACCCCGATACGGCGCCGAGATCGATGCCCTTGTCGGCGGCGAGGCGGCGCGCGAGCGGGCTCGCCTTGACGCGCTCACCGCTGGCGGCGGGCTTGGCCGCACCGGCGTCGTCGGGACGACCATGATCTTCGGCCGACTCTTCGGTCCGCTCGACCGGCTTGGCCTCGCTGCCGGTATCGTTCGGATCCTTGGGATCGGGCTTGGCTTCCGATTCCTTGGCGGCGGGCTCGGGCGTCTCGCTCTTTGCAGGCGTCGACGAGACCGACGAGGCGTCCTCGCCCTCTTCGGCGATGATTGCGATGACCGTGCCGACCTTCACATTGTCGGTACCCTCGGCGACGAGGATCTTGACCACAATGCCTTCGTCGACCGCTTCGAATTCCATCGTCGCCTTATCGGTCTCGATCTCGGCCATCAGGTCGCCGGATTTCACGACGTCGCCTTCCTTGATCAACCATTTGGCGAGAGTTCCCTCTTCCATGGTCGGCGATAGCGCGGGCATTTTGATCTCGATCGACATGGATTTCCCCAGGGCGTTACGTAACGGCACGCCTACTCGCGCCCCCGCCCGCTCGGGTCAACCCCGCCACTCTTGCGTATCGACCCGACCCGGCCCAATTAACCGTTATAACGGGGGCAAAATGCGCATTTATCTGGTGGTTATCGACGACAGTCCCGAAGCGGGCATCGCGTTGCGTTTCGCGGCACGGCGCGCTGTGAAGACCGGCGGCGGGGTGGAGATACTCACGGTGATCCCGCCGCAGGAATTCATCGCGTTCGGCGGCGTCCAGGCGACCATCGAGGAAGAAGCGCGGTTGCACGCCGAAGGGCTGGTTGCAGGCGCGGCGGGCACGTTGCTCGAGGAATCCGGACTGCGTCCGTCGATTACGGTGCGCGAAGGCGAGGCGCCGAAGATCATTCGCGAAATGATCGAGGCCGATGGCAACATTGCGGCGCTCGTGCTGGGTGCGGCGGCGAGCGGCGCGCCGGGCGAGCTCATCGCGCATTTTGCGGGTGCCGATGCGGGCGCCTTGCCCGTGCCGGTGATGATCATTCCGGGCTCGCTTACGCGGGAGGCGATCGACCGGTTGAGCTGATCAGCGTTCAGGCGACTGCGACAGGCGCGTCGATACAGAGAAGGCGTTCGATACAGTCGATCCCGCTTTGCGTGAGCTGGAGGGCGTCGAGATCGACGTCGATCGGTTCGACCAGCGCCTTGGCCTGAAGAACTCTGATCCACCGGGAAAGCGTCGGGCGCGGCAAGTGGAGTTGGCCGACGATCGAGTCCACGGTCGCGATCCGACTTTCCGCTTCCGCGACGTAGACGATCAGCAGGGTCGTCCAGGCATGGTCGGCACACAGGTCGGCGCCCAACACGGCATCGCGTGCTCGGATGACGCCGAGCAGGTCCTTCGCCCTGCGCCACAATTTATGGGGCGTGTGCCGAAGCTCGCTTGGCTCGGTCGCGGAAATCAGGGGCGAAGAGACGGTCGATATCGTGCCGAACAGATAGCCTGACGTGTAGGTCCCGGTCCTCGATATCTGGACTTCCAAGGTTATGACTGCACCATCGCCACCGATATAGCGTTTGCGGATACGCGAAGAACTGCCGTCCGGTTTCAGCGCGGCGATCTGGCTCTGGTTTCGCGCGATATCCCCGGGGTGGGTTATCGCCCTGTAGGACAGTCCGACGAGCTGCTTCTGGGTGCGTTGCAATATCACCGCGATAGGTTCGTCGATCGCTTTGATGATGCCCTCTGCACTCGAAATGGAATGACCCAATATCATCTTGATTCCTGTTGGCAGAGACGAGAGCTAGTATTTTCTCTCTATATTCCCAGAACATAGATAACAGGTATGTCGCGGCGCAGTCTTAAAATCATTTTAAAGTAACGGTTGCCCGATCGTTTTGGATGCGCCCCGCGTAATGCCGAATTGCGGCTTGAGATGCGGTGTGGATCAGGGCACGATCGGCCAATGCCCATTTTTGCCCTTCCGCTGCTTCTTGCTGCCGCGCCCGTGTCTCCCGCCGCAACCTCGGCGCGATCGCCGAGCCCGTCCGCGCCTCGCCTGAAGGCAGACGTCACGACCATGGTCGGTTTCGGTACGCGCCATACCGCGTCGATCACGACCGATCCCAAGCGGGGCATCGGCGCCGCCAGAGACTGGGCGGCACAGCGTTTCACCGACATCGGGGCTGCCTGTGGCGGATGCATCACCGTCGAACGCATCGGGCGGACCTTTACGGGTGCTCGCGCACCGACCGGCGTGGTCGTCGAGGACGTGCTTGGGATCCAGAAAGGGCGCGATCCGAACCGTGTCGTCATCATCGGCGCGCATATCGACAGCCGCGTGACAGACGTCATGAACACGACCTCCGACGCGCCCGGCGCGAACGACAATGCCTCTGGCGTTGCCCTGGTACTTGAGGCCGCACGGCTGCTGTCGCAACGCCAGTTCGATGCGACGATCGTCTATGCGGTGTTCTCCGGCGAGGAACAGGGGCTATGGGGTGCCGAACTCCTTGCCGATACGGCCAAGGCGCGCGGCTGGCGCGTATCGGCGATGCTCAACAACGATATCGTCGGCAACACCGTCGGGCAGGGCGGCGTCCGCGTTGCCGACACCGTCCGCGTATTCTCGGAAGGCATCCGTGCGTCGGAGGATCTGGTCGCGCAGCAGGGGCGCCGGGCAGAGGGTGGCGAGGATGACGGCCCCAGCCGGGCGCTCGCCAAGGCGATCGACGGGATTGCCAGCGGGATACCGAGCGGCCTCGACGTGATGCTCGATCGCAGGCCGGATCGTTTCGGGCGAGGGGGCGATCACGAACCGTTCCTGAAGCTCGGCTACCCCGCCGTTCGCTTTTCGGTGGCCGCGGAAAACTGGGACCGCCAGCATCAGGACCTGCGGACCGAAAAGGGTGTCGTGTATGGCGACACGATCGAAGGCATGGACTTCCCGTATCTCGCCAAGGTGACCGCAATCAACGTCGCCACGACCATGCGCCTGGCCGCAGCCCCTGCCGCTCCCGAGGACGTCACGCTCTCCGGCGCGCTGTCCCGCGATACGAAGGTGACGTGGGCCGCCGTTCCGGGTGCGGTGCGGTACCGGGTCCGCTGGCGTCGCAACGATGCCCAGTCCTGGACCGATACGCGCGACGTCGCCGGGTCGGAAACGACGCTGGCGCAAACGCCGGTCGACGACACGTTTATCGGCGTATCGGCCTTGTCCGCCGATGGGGCCGAGAGCCTTGTCAGCTTTGGCGGACGCGAGCGGCGGCGGTGAGGGGCGGCGGCCGATCAGGCTGCCGCAGACGCTTTCAAGCCGCGCTGCGCTAGCGCCCGAGCCTCTTCCACCGGCATGGGGTGGCCGAAATGATAGCCTTGAGCCCTGGTGCAGCCGAATTCGCGCACCATGCGGTGATCGGTTTCGGTCTCAACGCCTTCCGCCGTGGTGTCCATTGCCAGGCTGTCGGCAAGCGCGATCACGGCGCGCAGGACCGCCACCGCTTCGCGAACGCCCTTGGCGGCGTCCTGGATGAAGCTGCGATCGATCTTGATCGACGAAAAGCGCGTCCGGCTGAGATACCCGAGCGAAGAATATCCGGTGCCGAAATCGTCGAGACTGAGCTTCACGCCCAGGTCGATCAGCCGGTCGAGCACCTTCGTGACGCCGAGTCCCTCGTGCAGGAACACGGTCTCGGTGACTTCGAGTTCGAGGCGGTCGGCGGGCAGGCCGGCGTTCGACAAGGCCGACGCGACAGTGGTCAGGAAGCTCAGGCTCTGAAGCTGGATCGCCGAGACGTTGACTGCGACCCGGATGCCGGAGGGCCATTTCGCCGCCTCCGCACAGGCGGTCCGCAACACCCACGCGCCGATCGACGCGATCAGCCGGGCATCCTCGGCGATCGAAATGAACTTGCCCGGGGGAATGTTTCCGAAGGTCGGGTTGTTCCAGCGGAGCAACGCCTCGAAGCCCTGTAGCGTGCCGGTGCCGGCATCGACGACCGGCTGATAGTCGAGGTGCATCTCGCCATTTTCGACCGCGGTGCGGAGCGCGAGTTCGAGGACGCGGCGTTCTTCGGCCAGCGCATGGAGTTCGGGCTTATAAGTGCGGAACACGCCGCGGCCCGAATCCTTGGCACGGTAGAGCGCGAGGTCCGCCGAACGCACCAGCGTCTCCGCGGTTCGCCCGTCGCGCGGCCCGACCGCCAGCCCAACGCTGGCGCCGATATAGAGCGTGTGGGCGTCGATCTCGTACGGCCTGGACAAGGATTCGATGATCCGCTGCGCCAGGTTCTCGATCCTGCCGATATCGCCCGCGTCGCGAACCACGACCGCGAATTCGTCGCCGCCCAGACGACCGCATAGGCAGGTGTCATCGATCAATGTGTCGAGCCGTTCGGACACGCAGCTGAGCAAGCGGTCACCGATCGGGTGGCCGAGCGTGTCGTTGACCGCCTTGAACCGATCGAGGTCGAGCATCATGAAGGCGTAGCGGCCACCCCGTTCCTCGGCGTCCGCGATCGCCATCACGAGCGTTTCGTTGATCATCAGGCGGTTGGGGAGCCCGGTCAGTGCGTCGATCCGCGCCATGCGGTTGATCTTGTCGACGGATGCCAGCTGCTCGGTAACGTCCGAGCCTACGCCGCGAAATCCATCGAACTCGCCGAGGTCGCCGTATCGGGGCGATGCGGTGATCTCCCACCAGTGATCCTCGCCGGCGATCCGGACGGGTATGCGCACTTTGCGGAAACTCTCGCGCGCTTTCAGATTTGCGTCGAGCGTACGCAGCCCGGCAGTGCCATCGCCGGTTTCCGCGCTCGGGCCGGCCAATACCTCGAGAAACGGCATACCCTCGATGTCGCTCGGATCGACGCCACAGGCGAGCGCGAAGCGCGGCGAGGCGCGGATGACGTGGTGCGTGGCATCGGTTTCCCAAAGCCAGTCGGCGTCGGTTTCCTCGAACTCGTTGAGCAAGAGGCTGACCGTCTGGTCGCGCTCGCCGAGCGCGATCTCGCTCGCATGGACCAGAACCAGCGTCCGTGCGCGACTGAGACAGGCGATCATCAGCATGACCGTGAAGCCCAGGATGCCGCCCGCCGCGGCTGGCGTGCCGGCCAGTATCAACTGAGAGACGATCGCCGCGCCGAGACAGCCCAGGAAGATCAGGGTCGCGAGGGCCAGCGGCGCCATCGTGAACGCTGCCGTCGTCATCAGCACGGCCAACGTTATTCCCAGCCCTGCGGTCGTTCCCGTGGGGGCATGCGTGCAGAACAGGATCGGCACGCAGGACCAGGCAAGTGCGAGCGCCAGTCCCTCCCACCAAGTGTTGCGGATGTCGCGAAGACTTGCATAGCGGTCGCCGCGGAGCGACGTCGCGAGACGGCGGAAGGCGACGATCAGGGCGATGCCGACGAGCGCGGCCGACCATGCCGTGATCTGCCAGCGCGGAACGACATTTTCCACGAGCGCCGAAACCACCAAAGCGGTGACGACATTCGCGGCGAGTAGGAAGAACGCCGTCTTCGGGCCCGCCAACAGCTGTGCGGCACGAATACGGCGCCACTCGGCAGCGTCCGCGCCATCACGCAGACCGAGCAGGGCGGGGATGCCGGTGATAACGCGGCTCGACGTCGATGACGGTCTCATGCTGACGGCAACGATGTTGGATCCGGTTGGTTGGCGGAGCGCTCGTGTACAACCGGAACGGGGATGACTAGTCCGACAAACGGATCAAATGGCCGATCGGATCCCGTACTTCTAACACTGCTAGTCTTTCTGCCGACCCATCATGCCGCAATGTCGTACGGCTTGATGTCCCCGCTGAGATACAGGTTGCGCGCCTTTGCGCGGCTAAGCTTGCCCGACGACGTGCGCGGGAGCGTCCGGGGAGGGATCAGTTCGATCACGCAGTTCATGCCCGTGACCGAGCGAACGCGCTCGCGGATCTCGTTGCGCAGACGAAGCCGCTCGACGTCGTCGAGGCTGCGGCACTGGACGAGGACGGCGGGCGTCTCCTCGCCGCCGGGCGTGGTGATCGCGAACGCGGCGATGTCGCCCGCCTTGAAGCCGGGCAATTGCTCGACCGCCCACTCGATGTCCTGTGGCCAGTGGTTCTTGCCATTGACGATGATCATGTCCTTGGCGCGGCCGACGATGTAGATATAGCCCTCCGACATGTACCCCATGTCGCCGGTATCGAGCCAACCGCCCGACATGCAGGCCTCGGTTGCCGCATCGTCGCGGAAATAGCCGACCATCACCGACTTGCCCTTGCACCAGACCTTGCCGATCGCGCGCTCGGGGAGCGGCGTGCCGTCCTCTTCGCGAATTTCAATCTGCATGTCGCGGACGGGCTTGCCGCAATTGACGATCGCGCGGTAGCGCTGCGGGCGCTGACGGGATTGGGCATTGCCGCGGCTTCCGCCCGACAACTGCGTTTCCTCGACGAGTTCGACACGGATGCCTTCGCCCGGCGGCATCAGCGAGACGGCGAGTGTCGCCTCGGCAAGGCCATAGCTCGGCAGGAAGGCGGACGCGTTGAAACCGGCATCGGCGAACGCATCGACGAACGACTGCATCACATCGGGACGGATCATGTCGGCGCCATTGCCCGCGACCCGCCAGCGCGACAGGTCGAAGCGGTCGGACGCCTTGGTCTGGGACGACATGCGGCGCGCGCAAATGTCATAGCCGAAGGTCGGCGAGTAGCTGAGCGTCGTTCCCGCGTTGCGGCTGATGAGATCGAGCCACGCGAGCGGACGGCGGGCGAAATCCTCGGTCTTGAGATAATCGGTCGAGACCTGGTTGGCGATCGGCGACAAGAAGCAGCCGACCAGCCCCATGTCGTGATACCAGGGCAGCCAGGAGACACAGCGATCAGTGTCGCACACTTCCATGCCGTGACTGTGTGCGGCGAGGTTGTTGAGCAGCGCTGCGTGCGTGATAATGACGCCGTGCGGGAAACGGGTCGAGCCGCTCGAATATTGCAGGTACGCGATGTCGTCGGGGCTCGCCTCGGGCAGCGTCGCTTCGGGTGCCTCGCGGGTGGCGAATTCGGACCAGTCGATCCCAACCGTGCCCGACAGGCGTGCGGCCTCGCCCGCCATCTGCGCGAGTTCGGGCGGGAAGATCAGCATCTTCGGATCGCAGCTCGCAAGCTGGACGCGGAGCTGTTCGATGTAGGAATCGCGGCCGCCGAACGAGGTCGGCAACGGCAGCGGCACGGGCCAGGCGCCGGCATAGACGACGCCGAAGAACAGCGCGGCGAACTCGGGGCCTGTCTCGGCGACCAGGGCGATGCGGTCCTCGGGAACAATGCCGGCGGCGATCAGGCGATCGGCCATCGCGCGCGCATCTGTGCGGAGTTGCGAATAGGGATAGGGTTGCGACAAGGTGCCACGCGCGTCGTGGAAGTTAAGCCCGCGGCTACCGGACGCTGCGTAATCCAAGGCCTCGCCGAGCGTACCGAAATCGGCGAAGCGACGTGGCAGCGTGTCTTGCGTCGGCGTGGCGACGAGAGCCGCTGCGGTCTGGCCGTGCTTGCCGTCCTTGGTGGCCGTGTCGGTCGTCATCGCAGTTCCTGCCTTGCTCCGTCGTGGTGATCGCACACCACGCCTATTCTCAGTCTAGCCGTTCAACTTCGGGTGTCAGTGTGGCACAATGATGGCGTGGACGATGATGACACCGCCTTCGACCCGGAACGGGATACCGACGCATCGGAAAATGGCGAAGCCGCGGGTCCGCGTGCCGGGACCAAGCGGGGCGGCAAGGCCTGGGGCAAAGGGGGCGGCAAGGCCGGCAAACAGGACCGTTCGCGTGACCGTCCGCCGCCCAAACCCCTCGATGCGGCGGCCTTGGAGGCGATGGCGCTACGCTATGTCGAGCGCTTCGCGACGACGCGGGGACGGTTGACCGATTACCTGAAACGCAAGATCCGCGAGCGCGCCTGGGACGGGGCGCCAACCGATCCTGCCGCCACCGCGCTCGACCCCGCCGAGTTGGCGCAGCGGATGGCGGACCTCGGCTATATCGACGACCGGGCGTTCGCAGAGCAGCGGGCTGCTGCGATGCAGCGACGCGGGCTCGGCGCCCGGCGGGTCGCCGGCGCGTTCCGCGAAGCCGGTATCGATGAAGACGATGCGGAGTCGGTCGCGCCCGCCATCGAGGATCGGACCATCGATTCGGCTCTGGCCTTCGCGCGCCGCAAGCGAATCGGACCCTATGGAACGGGCGGCGCCGACCGAAAACTGCAGGACAAACAGCTCGCAGCGATGCTCCGCGCTGGCCACCGGTTCGATCTTGCACGCAAGATCGTTGCTGCACCGCCGTCGGATACGGTCAAATCGACGGATTTTGACTGACCGAAGCAACGGATTCGTTGCGGTTGCGACCAACCGTGCTAGCAGGGGGATCAGGGGTGCGTGACGATGCGTAATGAGACGCAACTGGGTGATACGGCGCGAGCCGATCTGATGCTGAGTGAGCTTGCGCCGATCGACGCCGACCAGCGTCCTTCGGAGCCGAGCGTCGACGTGCGCGCCATCGGCGGCGTCATCAAGTGGTTCGACGTCACGCGGGGGTTCGGGTTCGCGGTCGCGGACGACGAGAGCGTCGGCGATATCCTCGTCCATTTCTCGGTCCTGCAACCGCACGGTCGCCGGAGCTTGCCCGAGGGCGCACGCGTCGAGACGATGGCGGTACAGCGCGGACGGGGTTTCCAGGCGCGGGAGATCGTTTCGATCGACATGACCAACGCGGTCGAGGAACAGGTTCGCGCGCCGTCTTCCACCGACCGGATCGACCCCGTTTCGTTGATCGACGCTGCCGGCCCGTTCGAACCTGCCGCGGTCAAATGGTTCAACCGGTTGAAGGGCTATGGTTTTCTCGTGCGCGATGCCGATGGCAGCGATATATTCGTCCACATGGAAACGCTACGCCGCGCCGGTATCGAAACCGTCGAACCCGACCAGCGCCTGCGCGCCCGGATCGTGGCGGGGCGCAAGGGTCCGCTCGCAGTGGCGGTCGAAGAGGATCAGTAATGTCTTTTATTGCCAAGGCGGCACTCGCGGGCGTGCTTGCGCTTGGCGTCGGCGCCGGTGGGATTGCGTACATGCGGAGTAACACGTCCGACGCCGATGCGGTCAAAACGCTGCGGGTGACGATCAAGAGCGCGAATGGACGCCATGATTTCGCGGTCGAGAGTGCCAAGACCCTCGACGAGCAGGCGCGCGGACTGATGTATCGCACCGACCTGAAACCCGATGGCGGGATGCTGTTCTGGCCGTATCCGGCGGCGGGGGGCGGGCCGGTTGCCGCGAACTTCTGGATGAAGAACACACCGAGTTCGCTCGATATCGTCTACATCCGTGCGGATGGGACGATCGCGCGGATCGCGGAAAATACCGTGCCGTTTTCGGAGGCGGCGGTCCCGTCGGGCGAGCCGGTGGGGGCGGTGCTGGAATTGATGGGCGGGCGATCCGCGGAACTGGGGATCGCGGAGGGTGACCTGGTAACGTGGGACAAGACTGCGCAGTGAGCGCGCGCTGTTCCGACCATGCAGCGAAGATTCGATGCCGATCGGGCCGGTCTATACACCTCCGGGTACGAGGCTTCGCCATCATCGTGGTTGAAGCCCGCTGCCACTCGGGTTAAGCGCGGCGCATGGGCTTTCTCGCATCGACTTTCACGTGGTGGAACGGCGCCACCCTCGGCACCAAATTCGGCCTGCGCAGCATGGCGAAAATGGGTGAGGACGCGCTTGGCAACGTCTATTACCAGGGTGGCAAGGACACCTCGGGCAATCCACGCCGCTGGGTGATCTATCAGGGCGCGACCGACGCGAGCCGGGTGCCGCCGGCATGGTTCAGCTGGCTGCATCATCAGGTCGACGACGTGCCGGATCGCGCACTGCCCCCGGTTCGGGCATGGCAGAAGCCTGCCGTGCCGAACATGACCGGTACCGCGCTTGCGTATCGACCGTCGGGTGCGCTCGAAAAGGGCGGCAAGCGCGCCGCGGCGACCGGCGACTATGAAGCCTGGACGCCCGAAGGGTGACCCTGCGCTGGCTCGCCGCGGCCGTCCTGGTCGTGGTGCTGGGGGTGGGTGGCTGGTTCGGATACCGCGCGCTCAACACGCCAACGACCGCTGTAGTGGCGGTGCAGCAGGACCTGCCGAGCGCGGACGAGCCGGGAGATTCCTCGATCGAGACGATCGAAACCGGTGCCGCGGCGATCGCCAATGGGGGCACGCCGATGGCGCAGCGCGTTGCCGTCCTGGGCCTTCTCAACAAGCGTAACGGCGAGACTCGTGAGGTCACGCTGAAGCCGGGCCAGGCCACGCGGTTGGGCGATGTCGTGCTGCGGCTGCGCGCGTGCGAGCAGACCGCGCCGTGGGAACAGGAGCAGCTGACCGGTGCGTTCGTACAAATGCTTGTGCGCGGCGTCGATACGCGTTGGCGGCGGACGTTCTCGGGCTGGCTCTACAAGGAACGCCCCGCGCTGAACGCCGTGCAGCATCCGATCTACGATGTCTGGACCAAAAGCTGTGCGATGACTTTCCCGGCGACTGGTCCGGATACGGCGCCGGTCGCAGACGCCTTGCCCGCCAAGCGGTCGAGCGCGCGGAAGTCGCCGGCTGCGGACACGCCCGCCACGGACGAGCCCGCGCCGATCGCGCCCTCGAGTGCCGCCGTCAGCAACGCGACGTAATCCGCCCGGTCGATCTCGATCGCGCCGAGCGAGGCGAGATGCGTGGTCTGGAACTGGCAATCCAGCAAGGTGAAGCCGCCGGTCCGGAGGCGGGCGACAAGGTGCGCGAGCGCCACCTTCGAGGCGTCGGTGGCACGGCTGACCATGCTTTCACCGAAGAATGCGCGGCCGAGCGACAGGCCGTACAGGCCGCCGACGAGCTTGCCGCCGTCCCAGCACTCGACCGAATGCGCGAATCCCATCGCATGCAGCGTCTGGAAGACCCGTTCGATGCCGTCGTTGATCCAGGTTTCGGGCCGTCCCTCGACACTCTCCGCGCAGAGCTGGACGACGCGTTCGAAGGCGGTGTCGACGGTAACCTGGAACCGGTCGGCGGCGATCGTCTTGCGGAGCGATCGGGAGAGCTGGAAACCGTCGAGCGGAAGCACCGCGCGGCGGCGGGGCTCGACCCAATAGACGCTGGCCGCGTCGCGGCTGTCGGCCATCGGGAACACGCCGACCGAATAGGCGCCAAGGACGAGCTGGGGATCCAGGATGTCGCTCATGCGACGAGCCGTTGTTCGATCCTGCGCCACAGATCCGTGAACGCTTGCGCGGCGGCCGATCGCGGGGCGAACGCGCCGACGGGGGCACGCTTGACCGCCATGGACTCGATCCCGCTCGCCATCGGAATCACCGGCCAGTCCGGGTGCCGCGCCAGCGCCTCGGCGTGAAGCGCGCGGCGTTTGTCGACCATGACGTGGACGGGGAGCAGCGGCGTGCGCCCGCCAAGATGCTGGACCACCGCATCGTAGGCGCGGGTCGAGAGCGGGGACGGAATGACCGGGATCACGATCAGGTCGGCGGCGCGCATGACCTGATCCGCGGTCTCGGTGAGGCCGGGCGGGCAATCGAGGATCACGCGGTCATAGCCGGCGAGTTCGGACAGAAGCTTGGCGAGCCGCTTCTTCTTGTCGAGGTCGTGGAAGAGCTGGTCGAGGCCGCGCAACGACGCGTCGGCGGCGATCAGGTCGAGACGCGGGTAGGCGGTCGGTCGCGCCTGTTTGCGGACCGCGACGTCCTTGGAGAACATTGCCTGTGCCTGGTCGGTTCGACCGGAGCCGCCGAGCACCCAGGTCGCCGCCGCCTGCGGATCCAGATCCCAGATCAGCGTGCGGCGGGCAGACACGGTCGCGGCGCACCATGCCAGATTGACGGAAAGCGTCGTTTTGCCGACGCCGCCCTTGAGGCTGTAGATCGCTATGGTTGCCATGAATGCACGGTGCCGCCCCGCGCACGCCGGGGCAAGCGTTCACCGCACAAAGAAAAACGGCCGGCGAACAGGTCGCCGGCCGTCTGAACCGTTTTCATGCATCCAGGATCAGGCGGACCTGATCAACTAAGGCTGATCAAGCGTGGCAGATCTGTGCAGACTTGCCTGGCTGGGTCAGCGTTACGCTCGACTCGCTGCCGGTCATCGACCAGCCGCCCTCCGCGGTCTTTGGCGAACCGGCGACCTCGGACTTCAGCGTCGTCGGCGTGCCGTCCTTCTTGGTGCGGACGTTGGCGCGCTTGTCACCCTGGAAGAAGGTCACGAACAGGAGGCTGTTGTCCTTGCAACGCAGCGTGGCTTCGGACTTGATCGCAGGCGGCAATTCCACCGGTGCGGCGTTGGCCAACGTGTTCGCCATCGGATCGGGATTGGTATCCACCACCTCGGGCGAAGCAGGCTTGGAGTTGCAGGCGGCCAGCACGAGCAGCGCGGCGACGGCGGTCATGGGGAGGATTTTCATAGCGGAACATCGCTTCGCGCATGCAGCATGGAGCGTCAAGGCGTATGACCCTTCATTCGCGCCAGGAGCCTGTCGCAATCGCGGTGCTGTGGTGAGCCGTGCTGGAACCGCGATGGCGCGAATTCTACCGTCTTAGCGCGGTCCTCGCACCGCAGGATTTTGGTGCGGCAAAGTTTCGCTCGCTTGCCCGCCGCGGCGGGGGACGCCACATAACGCTCATGCACACGATACCCGACACACTCGCCCTCATCGGCAATACCCCGCTCGTTCGCCTCAAGGGCCCCAGCGAAGCCACCGGCTGCGACATCTTCGGCAAATGCGAATTTACCAATCCCGGCGCGTCGGTGAAGGATCGCGCGGCGCTGTTCATCGTCGAGGATGCCGAGCAGCGCGGATTGCTCAAGCCCGGCGGTACGATCGTCGAGGGGACCGCGGGCAATACCGGGATCGGGCTGGCGCTGGTCGCCAATGCGAAGAGCTACAAGACGATCATCGTGATGCCCGAGACGCAGAGCCGCGAGAAGATGGATACGCTGCGCGCGCTGGGTGCCGAGTTGGTGCTGGTGCCGGCGGCGGCATTCTCCTCGCCTTGCCATTTCGTCCATACCTCGCGGCGGATCGCGGAGGAGACTCCCGGTGCGATCTGGGCGAACCAGTTCGACAATATCGCCAATCGCCGCGCGCACATCGTCGGCACGGCGGAGGAGATCTGGGACCAGATGGGCGGCGATATCGATGGATTCACCTGCGCGGCGGGCACCGGCGGGACGATCGCCGGAGTCGGTCTCGGGCTGAAGGCGAAAGACGAGAAGGTCTGCATCGCGCTGAGCGATCCGCACGGCGCCGCGCTCTATAACTATTACGCGCATGGCGAACTGAAGTCGGAAGGCTCGTCCGCCGCCGAAGGCATCGGGCAGGGGCGGATCACCGCCAATCTCGAAGGCGCGCCGATCGATACGCAGTTCCGGATTTCAGACCAGGAGGGGTATCACTGGGTGCGCAAGCTGCTCGACGAGGAGGGGCTGTGCCTTGGCCTGTCGTCGGGCATCAACGTCGCCGGTGCGGTCGCGCTGGCCAAGCATTTGGGACCCGGCAAGCGGATCGCGACGATCCTGTGCGACACCGGATTTCGCTATCTGTCGACTCTGTACGACCCGGGCTGGCGCGAGGCCAAGGGGCTCGGTTGAGCGTGGCGGTGCTGGGGAATCGACAGCGGCAGGACGGTCGGGTATCTACAGGCGGCAAGATGAAGATGTCGCACGAACCCTCGCAGAGCATGCAACGCATCAAGGTCGGGATGATCGGCCTTGCCGCAGTAGTGCTGCTGATCGGCCTCGCCAGCGCGATCATCGGGTCGGCCAGCCGCGAGCGGCCGGTCGCGACCGCCGGCGCCGCGCAGGCGGACGTGGTCGCGAAATTGGGCGTTTCCAACACGACGATTGTGGCCGCAGCAGGCGAACCGCTCGCCGAAATGGGCGTGGCACCGAGCGCGAACACGCAGGCGCCTGCCCAGTAGCAATCGGGTTCCTGACGGGTGTCCGACACCCTCCCTTCCGTTTGTTCCAGGTTGCGCTGTCCCGCTGAGGCCGATGACGGTTGGGAAACGCTTCCAGTGCGTTGCGGTGCGTTGTTGGCCTGATCCTTCTTCAGCCTAGGCCAGATGCGGGAAGGGGTTGCTACGCCGGGGCTGAATTTGACCATATCCCCAGATTTCCCCTGTCGGGGCCCCCGTTCGGAACGCTGGAATCGGTCCTGCGCGCCAATTTCCCTCAAACGGTCCAGTGAAACTCGTCGTAAAAACCCGTCCCTCCCCAAAAATCCCGTTGCGTCCCCGCTTCGCTGTGATAGACGGAAGTTAATAGGGGCATGTTTCACCGTCGGCAGTTGCTGCGGTCGGGGCGCGACGATGGTCGCGGCTCGAGGTGGTGAATCATGTGCGCCATTTCGAAGGGTTTTGGCGTGTCGGTGCGTGGTCGCTATCAAGGAGACGGTATCGGCCTTGTCGACGACAAGGGCCGGGTAGCCATCCCCTCGGCACTCCGCACCATGTTGTCCGCCAACGCGCCCAAGGCGAACGGCAAGGACGGCGGCACCATCATCATCGGCGCGCATCAGAAGAACCGCTGCCTCGTCGCCTATGACCCCGGCTATGTCGACATCCTCGCCGAGCGTCTCGATCGCCGCGAAGTCGAGAACACGTCCGAGAACGGCGAATACGACTATAACATCAAGCGTGCCGCCGCGTCGGGCGAAGCGGTGCCGTTCGACGGCTCCGGGCGCTTCATCATGCCCGCATTCCCGCGCTTCTATGCGGGCATCAAGGGGCATGCATTCTTCTATGGCGTGCTCGATTACATCGAAATCTGGGACCCCGCGACGCTGATCGCCACCGGCGGCATGCCCCCCGTCGTCAAGGAGATGGCGCGCTTCTACATGGCCGAGAAGGGGGTTCCGTTGTGAGCAATCCCGACGCTCCGCACATCCCGGTTCTGCTCGACGAAGTTCTCGCGGCGCTTTCCCCTGAGCCCGGCGAGACGATGGTCGACGGCACGTTCGGCGCGGGCGGCTACACGCTCGCGTTGCTCAAGTCGGGTGCTCGCGTGATTGCGTTCGACCGCGATCCGGATGCGATCGCGGCCGGGCGTTCGATGGAAGATGCCGAGGACGGGCTGACGCTGGTCGCCGCCGACTTCTCTGCCATGGCGTCCGAACTCGAGGCGCGCGGGCTCGCGCCGGTCGACGGCGTGACTCTCGATATCGGCGTCTCGTCTATGCAGCTCGACCAGGCGGAGCGTGGCTTTTCGTTCCAGTCGGACGGCCCGCTCGACATGCGGATGGCGCAGGCCGGGATGTCGGCGGCGGACTTCGTCAACGAGGCGGACGAGAACGAGATCGCCGACGTGCTGTATCAATATGGCGACGAGCCCAAGTCGCGGCGCGTGGCGCGCGCGATCGTCGCCGCGCGCCCGCTGACGCGGACCGGCGAGCTGGCGCACATCGTCCGCCGTGCGCTCGGCTACAAGGCGCACGACAAGAAGGACCCCGCGACCCGCGCGTTCCAGGCAATCCGCATCCATGTGAACCGTGAACTGGGCGAGCTGGCGGACGGATTGCTGGCCGCCGAGCGCGTGCTGAAGCCGGGCGGTCGCCTCGCGATCGTGACCTTCCACAGCCTGGAGGACCGGATGGTGAAGCGTTTCCTGCGCACCCGTTCCGGCGGAGCGCCTTCAGGTTCCCGACATCTTCCGCAGGTGAAAGCCGCCGCGGAACCCAGTTTCGAAGCCGTCGGCCGCGGTGTGCGTGCTGGCGAGGCGGAGATCGCCCGCAACCCGCGGGCGCGATCGGCGACATTACGGACGGCGCGGCGGACCTCCGCGCAACCCTGGACGGAAGAGGTGACGACATGACGGCGGCGTATCGGATGAAGGGTGTGGGCTGGTTCGGGGGCTGCGTGGCCGTCGTGCTCGGTTTCTACCTCGTGTCGCTGCAGGTTGCCGCCGAGCGCAAGAAGCTGGAGGCGGTCAACGGCCAGATCCGTGTCGCGCAGCGCGATATCCGCGCGCTCGAGACCGAGTTCGACACGCGCGGCAATCTGGCGCAGCTCGAGCGCTGGAACGGCGACACGCTCGCGCTGTCGGCACCGACCGCGGGCCAGTTCGTCGTGAGCGAGGCCGCGCTCGCGTCGCTCGACGTCAACAGCCTTGGCGTCGACGGGGTCCAGACCGCCGCGCTGCTGGTGCCGTCGGGTATCGGGTCGGCTGTATCCGTCCCGATCGTTCCGGTTACCGCCGCGCCTGTTGCTGCGCCGGTCAAGCTCGCGCCCGTCCAGATGGCGCAGGTCAACGCGCCGCGGGCGATGAACGTCGCGATCCAGGTGGCTGCGAAGACCGCGCTCAAGCCGGTCGTGATCCGCGCATCCGTGTCGACGCCGCGTTCCGCCGAGGCTGCGTTGGTCCGTGCTGCCAAGACCGAGCGCCTTGCTGCCGTCGCCAAGGTTCGTCCGCAGGCCGTCGCGATGCTCGACCGGAAGCTTCTCTCCGATTCGACGCTGGGTGACATCATGAGCGGTGCCCGTTCCGAGAGCGGCCGGCGGCGTTGACGGCCTTGGTCGCCCGACCTGTTTCGCAGCAGCGTAGCGCCAACCAGCGTCATGCCCTGGTAGCGACGGCGCACACGCGCCTGATGATGCTGATGTTCCTGTTCGGGGCGGCGGTGCTGGTGGTGGTCGGGCGGCTCGGGATGCTGGCGGTGCAGGCGTCGCTCGCCGATCCGCAGGCGCGCTCGGTGGCGATCGCGGCGCGCGGCGACATCGTCGATCGCAACGGCTCGCCGCTTGCCCGGACGATCGACGCGTGGACGATCGCAGTACATCCGAAGAAACTGATCGGCGATCCGACCGATATCGCCAGCAAGCTGGCCGCGTTGATGCCCGACGGTGGCGACCAGGCGCATTATTATGCGCTGCTGACGTCGAGGAAGAGCTTCATCTATCTCCAGCGGCGCGCGTCGCCGGCACTCGTCGAGCAGGTCAATGCGATCGGCGAACCCGCGATCGTGTTCGACCGCGATACGCAGCGGCTGTACCCGCAATCGACGATGGCCGCGCATGCGCTCGGCTTTCTGTCGACCGCGGGCCACGGCATGAGCGGGATGGAGCGCGTGCTCGACGAGCGGCTGACCAACCCGGCGCTCAACGGCACGCCCGTCGCCCTGTCGATCGACAGCCGCGTGCAGGCAGCGATGGAGAGCGAGCTCGGCCGCGCGATGGGAACCTTCTCCGCGCGGGGCGGCGGCGGCATCGTGCTCGACGTGGCAACGGGCGAAGTGATCGCGATGGTTTCGCTGCCGACGTTCAATCCCAACCGCGTCGGGATGGCGGGCAGCGAGGAACTGCGCAACATTACCACGCAGAGCGTGTTCGAGCTTGGCTCCACGTTCAAGCCGATCACGATGGCGACCGCGCTGGATACGGGCGTCGTCACGTCGTTCGCGCGGCGGTTCGATGCGACGCATCCGTTGCAGGTCGGCCGCTTCACGATCCATGACGAGCGCGGCGATCCGAAGCGCTGGCTCAACATGGCCGAGACGCTGATCTATTCGTCCAACATCGCCACCGCGCGCGTCGCCGACGAGGTCGGGCCCGCGAAGATGCAGGCGATGTTCAAGAAGCTTGGCTTCGACACCAAGCCGGATATCGAACTGCGCGAGAAGGGCCGCCCGTTGTGGCCGAAATACTGGGCGCGCACGACGACGATGACCACCGCGTACGGGCATGGCATCGCGGTGACGCCGCTGCATCTCGCGAGTGCCTATGCGGCACTGGTGAACGGCGGGATCTGGCGGCCGGCGACGTTGCTGAAGGTGGCGCCGGGGCATGCGCCGGTCGGCCGCCGCGTGATCAGCGAGCAGACGAGTGCGCGGATGCGGCAGATGCTGCGGCTGATCGTGCAGCGCGGCACGGGTCGCAAGGGCGATGCGCCGGGCTATCGCGTCGGCGGCAAGACCGGCACGGCCGAGGCGGCGGTCTCCGGCGGCTATGACCATTCGCGCAACGTGGCGACGTTTGCCGCCGCGTTCCCGATGGATGCGCCGCGCTATGTCGTGCTGGCGATGCTTGATTCGCCGCTCGGCACGAAGGAAACCTTCGGGTGGAAGACCGCGGCGTGGAATACGGCGCCGGTGGTTGGCCGGACGATCTCGCGCGTCGGGGCGATCCTGGGCGTGGTCCCTGACGCGCACCGCGACATCGACGTGTCTGACATCGTACCGACATTGTGGCAGGACCCGACCCGTACGCAGCCAACCGGGCAATGAGGACTACCAGATGAAACTCGCAGCGCTGACCGACGGGACGGAAGAGGCGCAGGTGACGGGATTTGCGATCGATCACCGCAAGGTCGCGCCGGGCACGGTGTTCGGCGCGTTCGAAGGCGCGCGGGTCAATGGCGAGGACTTTATCGAGGACGCGATCCGCTCGGGCGCGATCGCCGTCGTCGCGCGGCCGGGGCTGAAGGTCGAGGGCGCTGCGTATATCGCCGACTGGAATCCTCGTGAGCGGTTCGCGCAACTGGCGGCGAAATTCTTCGCGCCGTTTCCCGACACGTCGGTGGCGATCACCGGCACCAATGGGAAGACGTCGTGCGTCGAGATGACGCGCCAATTGTGGCGGATGGCGGGGTTCCATGCGGCCTCGATCGGTACATTAGGCGTCACCACTGCGGACGAACGCGTGACGACCGGGCTGACGACGCCGGACGTGGTGACGTTCCTGTCGAACGTGGCGGGGCTGGCGCGCGAGGGCGTGACGCATCTGGCGTTCGAGGCGTCGAGCCATGGGCTGACGCAATATCGTACCGAGGGGCTGAAGGTGGCCGCCGCGGCGTTCACGAACCTCAGCCGCGATCATCTCGATTATCACGGCGACATGGCGGCGTATTTCACGGCCAAGATCCGGCTGTTTTCCGAGGTGCTGTCGCCGGACGGCACGGCGGTGGTGTGGGCGGACGATCCGCAGTCGGCGCGGGTGATCGATCTGGCGCGCGAGCGGGGCAACAGGTTGGTGACGGTCGGCACGCAGGGCGAGACGCTGCGGCTGGTCGGGCGCGATCCGACCTTGCTCGGGCAGGGGCTGACGATCGAGGTCGAGGGGCAGACGTATAAGGTCAACCTGCCGCTGATCGGCGCGTACCAGGCGGCGAATGCGCTGGTGTCGGCCGGGCTGGTGATCGCGACCGGTGGCGATGTGGGCGCGACGCTCGCCAATCTGTCGCGGTTGCAGCCGGTACGCGGGCGGTTGGAGCGCGCGGTGATCGCGAAGTCTGGGGCGCCGGTGTACGTGGATTATGCGCACACGCCCGATGCGCTGGAAGCGGCGATCGCGGCGTTGAAGCCGCATGCAGGCGGCAAGCTGATCGTCGTGTTCGGTGCGGGCGGCGACCGCGATACCGGCAAGCGCGAGACGATGGGGCAGGTGGCGGTCCAGCACGCCGACCGGGTCATCGTGACCGACGACAATCCGCGCACCGAGGATGCTCGGACGATCCGTCAGGACGTGCTGAAGGGCGCGCGGGGGGCCGAGGAAATCGGCGACCGGCGGGCGGCGATCGGCGCGGCTGTGCGTGAGGCTGGGCCCGAGGATATCGTGCTGATCGCGGGTAAGGGCCATGAGCAGGGGCAGGTCGTCGGCGACATGGTGCTGCCGTTCGATGATGTGACTGTCGCGCGGGAGTGCGCGGCGTGAGGGCCGCTATCTTCTTCCCCCCTCCCGCAAGCGGGAGGGGCCGGGGGTGGGCTCGCGGGTTCGGCAAGTGGTGCGCTTCGGTGTTGGCGCGCGCCCACCCCCCGACCCCCTCCCGCTTGCGGGAGGGGGGGAAGTGAGCTTGTGGACCTCAGCCGAGATCGCGGCCGCGACCGGTGGTGTGGCGTCGGGTGATTTTACCATCACCGGCGTTGCGTTCGACTCGCGCGAAGTCGGCCCCGGCGACTTGTTTGTCGCGATGAAGGGCGAGGCCAGCGACGGGCATCTGTTCCTCGACCAGGCCTTCGCGCAGGGCGCGGCCGGAGCGATCGTCTCCGAGCCATGCGACCACCCGCACGTCCTCGTCGCGGACAGTTTCGCCGCCCTCAACGCGCTCGGCGCCGCCAGCCGTGCGCGCTCGTCCGCCACGATTATCGGTGTCACTGGCTCGGTCGGGAAGACCAGCGCGAAGGAGGCTCTGTTCGCGTGTCTCGACCGCGCGGCGCCGGGCGAGGTGCACCGCTCGGTCAAGAGCTACAACAACCACACCGGCGTGCCGCTGAGCCTCGCCCGCATGCCGCGCGACGCGAAGTTCGGCGTGTTCGAGATGGGGATGAACCACGCCGGCGAACTCGCCGCGCTGACGCAGCTCGTGCGGCCGCATATCGCGATGATCACCGCGATCGCGCCGGCGCATACCGCGTTCTTTCGCGACGAGAGCGCCATTGCCGATGCCAAGGGCGAGATCTTCGCCGGGCTCGAACCGGGCGGGACCGCGATCGTGCCCTATGACAGCCCGCACCGCGACCGGTTGCTCGGCCACGCCGCGCCGCATGCCGCGCACATTGTCACGTTCGGCAGCGAGAAGGGCGCGGACGTCCGCGCGATCGAGGCGATGCGGCTGCCGACCGGCGGGACGTTCGTCACCGCGCGGATGGGGGCGGAGGCCGACCACGAGCTGAGCTTCACGATCGCGCAGCCCGGCGCGCACTGGGTGTCGAACGCGCTCGGCGTGCTGGCGTGCGTGCAGGCGGCGGGCGGCGATCTCGGCCTCGCTGGACTGGCTTTGGCCGAACTCGGCGGGCTGCAAGGCCGTGGCGCGCGGTCGATGGTGAGCGTCGGCGACGGCGAGGCGCTGGTGATCGACGAAAGCTACAACGCCAACCCGTCGTCGATGCGCGCGACGCTGAGCGTGCTCGAACACGAGCCCGGCCGGCATATCGCGGTGCTGGGCGAGATGCGCGAACTGGGTGAGCGTTCCGCGGACTATCATGCAGGACTCGCCGAGCCGATCCTCGCGGCGCGCGTCGAAATGGCGCTGCTCGTCGGTGAAGCGATGGCGCCGCTTGCGCAGGTGCTTGAGGGACACATCGAAACCGTCCATGTGGGCGACGCTGCGGCCGCGCTCGCGTCGTTACGGACGATCCTTGCGCCCGGCGATGTCGTGCTCGTCAAGGGATCGAACGGGGTGGGCCTGGCGCGCGTGGTGGCTGGGCTCAAGAGCGGGAAAAACTGAATGCTGTACTGGCTCGCCGAGCATCTGGGGTTTCCCGGCCTGCTGAACCTCATCCGTTACCAAACGGTGCGGACCGGTGGTGCCGTTGCGACCGCGCTGATCATCGGCCTGATCATCGGGCCGAAGTTCATCGGCTGGCTGCGCGTGCGCCAGGGCAAGGGTCAGCCGATCCGCGCCGACGGCCCGCAGACGCATCTCGCCAAGCGCGGCACGCCGACGATGGGCGGGCTGATGATCCTGACCTCGATGTGCGTCGCGATCTTCCTGTGGATGGACCTCAGCAATCCGTATGTCTGGGCGTGCCTGTTCGTGACGCTCGGCTTCGGCACGATCGGGTTTCTCGACGATTACGACAAGGTGCGAAAGGCGAGCACCGCGGGGATCAGCGGGCGCACGCGGCTGCTGCTCGAGTTCGCGATCGCCGGCATCGCCGCGACGATCATCATGTCGCAGAACGGGCCGCATCTGTATCTGCCGTTCACCTCGCGCATGTACCTTGATCTCGGCTGGTTCTTCCCGGTGTTCGCGGCGTTCACGATCGTGTCGTTCGGCAATGCGGTGAACCTGACCGACGGGCTCGACGGGCTCGCGACGATGCCGGTGATCATCGCCAGCGTTGCGTTCATGCTGATCGTGTATTTGGTCGGCAACGTGAAGTTCGCGGATTACCTCGGTATTCCGCACGTTCCCCGGGCGGGTGAGTTGGCGATCTTCTGCGGCGCGATCGTCGGGGCGGGGCTCGCCTTCCTGTGGTTCAATGCGCCGCCGGCGGCGGTGTTCATGGGTGATACCGGGTCGCTGGCGCTTGGTGGCGCGCTGGGGACGATCGCGGTCGTTGCGCATCACGAGATCGTGCTGGGGATCATCGGCGGGCTGTTCGTGATCGAGGCGCTTTCGGTGATCATCCAGGTGTTCTTCTACAAGCGCACCGGCAAGCGCGTGTTCCGCATGGCGCCGATCCACCATCATTTCGAACAGCTGGGCTGGGCCGAGGCGACCGTCGTGATCCGCTTCTGGATCATCGCGCTAGTGCTGGCGCTGATCGGCCTGTCGACGTTGAAGCTGCGGTGATCATCGCGAACGCCTGGCGCGGGAAACGCTTTGCGGTGCTGGGGCTGGCGCGGTCGGGGAGCGCGACGGTGCGGGCGCTGGTGGCCGGGGGCGCAGAGGTTGTTGCTTGGGACTCGGACGAGGCGAAGCGTGCCGTTTTTGCTCCCTCTCCCCGGAGGGGAGAGGGCTCGTGGTCGTGGCGCCGTTAGAGGATCTTTCGGGGTTCGACGCTCTGGTCGTGTCGCCGGGGGTGCCGCTGAACACGCATCCGCTGGCAGCGACGGCGCGCGAGGCCGGCGTTCCAATCATCGGCGACATCGAACTCTTCGCGCAGGCCCGAGCAGACCTCCCCCCGCACAAGGTCGTCGGCATCACCGGTACCAACGGCAAGTCGACGACCACCGCACTCGTACACCACATCCTCAGGACCGCCGGCGTCCCGACCCTGATGGGTGGCAACATCGGCCTGCCGATCCTAGAACAGCAGCCGCTCCCTGCGGGCGGGGTGTACGTGCTCGAACTGTCGAGCTACCAGATCGACCTGACGCAGACGCTCGATTGCGACGTCGCGGTGCTGCTCAACATCACGCCCGATCATCTCGACCGGTATGACGGGTTCGAGGGCTATGCGGCGTCGAAGGCGCGGTTGTTCGCGATGCAGTCGGCCGCGCATGACGCGATCATCGGGATCGGCGATGCGCCGTCCGCGCTGATCGCGCGCGGGTTGTCGGCGAAGGGCGAGCATCTGACCAAGATCGCGCCCGGCGTCTGCATGTTTCAGGGCGACTGGCCCGCGCTGCAGGGTCCGCACAACGCGCAGAACGCGCTTGCCGCGATCGCCGTCGCGAAGGCGCTCGGCGTCAGCGAGACGGATATCGATCGCGGGCTCGCCAGCTTTACCGGCCTGCCGCACCGGATGCAGCAGATCGCGTCTTATGGCGGCGTTGCCTATGTCGACGACAGCAAGGCGACCAATCCCGAGAGCACCGCGCCCGCGCTCGCCGCGTTCGAGCGGGTCCACTGGATCGTCGGCGGGCGCGCGAAGGGTGACGATCTCGACGCCTGCAAGCCGGCGTTCGGGCATGTCGTCCGCGCCTATACGATCGGCGAGGCGGGCCCGAAATTCGCCGAGATCCTCAAAGACGCGATGCCGGCCGAAAACGTCGGCACGCTTGCAGAGGCCGTTGCGCGCGCCGCACTCGAGGCCAAGCCCGGAGAGACGGTGCTCTTGTCCCCGGCCTGTGCTAGCTTCGACCAGTTCAGCGATTACGAGGCCCGCGGCGCTGCGTTTCGGACCGCGGTCGAGTTGCTGGCATGACCGATTTGCGCGCCGGGGCCCTGGATATGTCCGAACCCAAGACCGGTATGGTCGCCAAGATGAAGCGGCGCGGCGGACGCGGCGATCAGTCGCCGCTGGGCACGTGGTTCTGGGATATCGACCGGATGCTGCTGTTGCTGACGCTGTTCCTCATCGCGATCGGCCTGATCGCGGTGGCGGCGGCGTCGCCGGCCAGCGCGGTTCGCTATTCGGGGGAGCATCGCAAGATCGCGCCGCTCTATTATTTCTGGCGGCAGCTGATGTGGGTCGGCGTGTCGCTGCCGGTGCTGTTCGGCGTGTCGATGATGCCGGTGACGATGGCGCGACGGATGGCGATCGGCGGTTGCGCCGTGCTGGTGGTGATGCTGATGCTCACCCCGTTCATCGGCGTCGAGGTGAACGGCGCGCGCCGCTGGCTCGGTTATGGGTTCGCGCAGTTCCAGCCGTCCGAATTCCTGAAGCCGCTGTTCATCGTCACGGTCGCATGGCTGTTGTCGCTGCGCGCGAAGGAGGCAGAATTGCCGACCGTACTGATCACCGGCGCGATGACCGCCGGCGTTGCGGTGCTGCTGATGCTGCAACCCGATTTCGGGCAGACGATCATCTTCTGTTCGGTGTGGATGGCGCTGCTGATGATCGCGGGGACGCCCGCCAAGGTGATGATCGGGCTGGTCGCGATGGCGCCGGCCGGGCTGGTCGCGGCCTATGTCTTCTACGGTGTTGCGCGGTCGCGGATCGATGCGTTCCTGTTTCCGGGCGTCGAGGGCGAGGGCGCGTCGGATCATTTCCAGACCAATGCGGCGCACAACACGCTGACCGCGGGCGGCTGGACCGGGACCGGGCCGGGCGCGGGTGCGGCGAAGTTCGGGCTGCCCGAGGCGCATACCGATTACATCTTCTCGGTGATCGGCGAGGAATTCGGTCTGATCGCGTGCGGGGTGATCGCCGTGATCTTCCTGGCGATCGTCGTCCGGGTGTTCGTCAAGCTGCTGGATGAGCAGGACGAATTCAAGCTTCTGGCGTCTGCCGGGCTGGCGACGCAGTTCGGTGCGCAGGCGCTGGTGAGCATGGCGGTCAATACCGGGCTTGCGCCATCGAAGGGCATGACTCTGCCGTTCATCAGCTATGGCGGGTCTTCGATGATCGCCCTGTCGGTCGGCATGGGGTTGCTGCTGGCGTTCACCCGGCGCAATCCGTTTCTCACGCGGAGCCCCTATGTCGTCCGCTGGAGTGGTAAATGAGCAAGCATTTCGTCCTGGCAGCCGGTGGCACCGGCGGACACATGGTCCCGGCCGCAGCGCTGGCGACCGAACTGACCAAGCGCGGCCACCGCGTCGCGCTGGTCAGCGACGCGCGCGGCGTGCGGTTTCCGGGGCTGTTCGAAGAGATTCAGACGCATGTCCTGCCGGCGGGACGGTTTAGTGGCGGGCCGGTCGGCTGGGCGAAAGCGACGCGCGAGATGTGGCGTGGGCGGGCAATGGCGCGCGAGCTGTACCGGACGTTCAAGCCGGCGGCAGTGATCGGCTTTGGTGGCTACCCCGCTTTGCCGGCGTTGCTGGCGGCGTTTGCGGACAAGATCCCGACAGCGGTGCACGAGCAGAACGCGGTGCTGGGGCGCGTGAACCGCTTCGTTGCGCGGCGCGTGGATGCCATCGCGACCTCATCTGAGCCGACCGAGCGCTTGGCGCCCAAGCTGCTTGGCAAGACGCATCTGGTCGGCAATCCGGTGCGCGAGGCAGTGCTGGCGTTGCGCGCGCGGCCCTATCCGCTGCTTGAGGAGGACGGGATTTTTCGCGTGCTCGTGACGGGCGGCAGCCAGGGGGCGAGCATCCTGTCGCAGGTCGTGCCGGATGGCCTCGCAATGCTGCCGGTGACGTTCCGGCGTCGCTTGCAGGTCACGCATCAGGCGCGGATCGAGGATATCGACGCGGTGCGTGCCAAATACGCCGAGCATCATATTCCCGCCGAACTGGCGACCTATCTGCCCGACATGCCCGAGCAGCTGGCATGGGCGCATCTGGTAATAGCGCGTGCGGGGGCGTCGACGATCTCGGAACTGACCGCGGCGGGGCGTCCGGCGATCCTCGTGCCGTTGCCGAGTGCGACCGACGATCACCAGACGGTGAACGCACGCGAGATCACGAAGGCGGGCGGCGCACGGACGATCGCGCAAGGAGATTTTACCGCGGTGGAACTGGCCAAGCAGATGCAGAAGCTCGGGCTCGATCCGGCGGCGTTGCTGAACGCGGCGGGGCGTGCGCGCAGTTGCGGGCGGCCCAATGCGGCGAGCGACCTGGCCGACCTGGTCGAGAGCCTCGACGCGCCGGTGTCGCGCATTCCGGTCGGCGCACCCTCCAAGCCAAAGGCGCAGTTCGCATGAAGGGTGTCGCAACCGACATCGGCACGATCCATTTCGTCGGCATCGGCGGGATCGGCATGTCGGGCATCGCCGAGGTGATGAAGAATCTTGGCTACCGCGTGCAGGGCTCGGACGTGGTCGAGGGCTATGTCGTGCAGGGATTGCGCGACAAGGGCATCCCGGTCGCGATCGGCCATGCCGCCTCGAACATCGGCGATGCCGCGGTTGTGGTCGTGTCGACCGCGATCGTGCGCTCGAACCCCGAAGTCGAGGCGGCGCTCAACGCGCGCGTGCCGGTCGTGCGGCGTGCGGAGATGCTGGCCGAACTGATGCGGTTGAAGTCGACCGTCGCGATCGCCGGCACGCACGGCAAGACGACGACGACGTCGATGGTGGCGGCGTTGCTCGATGCGGGCGGGGTCGATCCGACGGTCATCAATGGCGGAATCATCAACTCCTACGGCTCGAACGCGCGGCTTGGCGCGAGCGACTGGATGGTGGTCGAGGCGGACGAGAGCGACGGCAGCTTCCTGCGGCTCGACGGGACGATCGCGGTGGTCACCAACATCGATCCGGAGCATCTCGATCATTACGGCTCGTTCGACGCGGTCAAGGATGCGTTCGTCGAGTTCGTCGAGAATGTGCCTTTCTACGGCGCGGCGCTGCTGTGCCTCGATCATCCGGAGGTGCAGGGGATCCTGCCGCGGGTGCGCGACCGGCGCGTGGTGACGTACGGTTTCTCGGCGCAGGCGGACGTGCGGGGCGTGGAGGTTACGCCGATCCCCGGCGGCAACCGCTTCGATTGCGTGGTGCGCGAGCGCGACGGCGCGACGCGGACGATCCACGGAATCGAGATGCCGATGCCGGGGCGGCACAATGTGCAGAACGCGCTGGCAGCGATCGGCGTTGCGCTCGAGCTCGGGATTGCGGACGCGACGATCCAGCAGGGGTTCGCCAAGTTCGGCGGGGTGAAGCGGCGGTTCACGAAGGTCGGCGAAGTGGCGGCCGGTCACGGCGTGGCGACGATCATCGACGATTATGGGCATCATCCGGTCGAGATCCGGGCCGTGCTCGCGGCGGCGCGCGAGGGTGTCGCGGGGCGGGTGATCGCGGTGGTGCAACCGCATCGCTTCTCGCGGCTTGGCAACCTGATGGAGGATTTCCAGACCGCGTTCAACGATGCGGATCGGGTGCTGGTCACGCCTGTCTATGCGGCGGGTGAGGCGCCTGTGGAGGGTGTCGATGCGTCGGCGTTGGTCGAGGGGTTGAAGCGGCGCGGGCACCGGTTTGCCGGCGTGGTCGCGGATGCGGATGCGCTGGCGGTCGAATTGGCGGCGACGATCGAGGCGGATGACATGGTCGTGTGCCTCGGCGCTGGCGACATTACGAAGTGGGCCGCCGGGCTTGCGGATGCGATCGCTGCCGAGCGCGCGAAGGTGCTGGCGTGAGCGGTAGTTCTCAAATCCTCCCCGGCACGGGGAGGGGGACCATGCAAGGCATGGTGGAGGGGGCTGTCCACGAGCGTAACGCTGCTGGCGGGCCCCCCTCCACCACCTTCGGCGGTCCCCCTCCCCGTTCCGGGGAGGATTTGCGGGGTTCCCTGACCGCGAACGGTAGCTTGGCCGACTTTATTTGGTTTCGCACCGGTGGCCCGGCTGAGTGGCTAGTGCGGCCGGCAGACGTCGACGATCTCGCTGATCTGTTAAAGACTCTCGACCCCTCCACCCCCGTCCTCCCGGTCGGCGTTGGCTCGAACTTGATCGTCCGCGACGGCGGCGTACCCGGGGTCGTCGTGCGTCTCCCCAAGGCAATGGCGAAGGTTTCGGTCGAGAACGGTCGCGTTCGTGCGGGCGCCGGGGCGATGGGGATTACCGTTGCCAGCGCCGCGCGAGACGCAGGGATCGCCGGGCTCGAGTTTCTGCGCGGCATCCCGGGCACCGTCGGCGGCGCGGTGCGGATGAACGCGGGCGCGTATGGGCGCGACGTCGGCGATATTCTGGTCGAGGCGACCGTCGTCACGCGCGAGGGTTCGGTCGAAGTCTGGCCTGCCGCGCGGTTCGGGTATGTCTATCGGCATTCGGATCTGCCCGCGGGCGCGGTGGTGGTCGAGGCGGTGTTCTCCGGCACGCCCGGTGAGTCTGCGGTGATCGGTGCGGAGATGGACCGGATCGCGGCCGAGCGCGAGGCGTCGCAGCCTTTGCGGTCGCGGACTGGCGGGTCGACCTTCAAGAATCCGGAGGGGCACAAGGCCTGGGCGCTGATCGACGCGGCCGGGTGTCGGGGGCTGACTCGCGGCGACGCGCAGGTCAGCGAGAAGCATTGCAATTTCCTGCTGAACCTCGGGTCCGCGTCGAGCGCGGAGATCGAGGCGCTGGGTGAAGAGGTACGGGACAGAGTGAAGGCGCATTCGGGGGTGACGTTGGAGTGGGAAATCCAGCGGGTTGGTATCTCTCCCCCCTCCCGCATGCGGGAGGGGGCAGGGGGTGGGCCCGCGCTTTCCACCAGCGATGCGGCCGGTGATGGCGGGCGCCCACCCCTCGGTCCCCTCCCGCATGCGGGAGGGGAGGCATGACCGCGCCGCTTCACATCGCGGTGCTGATGGGCGGCTGGTCCGCGGAGCGGGAAGTCTCGCTGATGTCTGGCAACGGCTGTGCGGACGCGCTAGAGTCGCTGGGGCACCGCGTGACGCGGATCGACATGGAACGCGATGTCGCCGCCAAGCTGGCTGCCGCTCAGCCCGACCTCGTGTTCAACGCGCTGCATGGGACTCCCGGCGAGGACGGGTCGGTGCAGGGTCTGCTCGACCTCATGGGCCTGCGCTACACGCATAGCGGGCTCGCGACATCGGTGATCGCGATCGACAAGGTGCTGACCAAGCTGCTGCTCGTCCCCGCCGGGATTCCGATGCCGGGCGGGCGGATCGTCAAGTCGGCGGACCTGTTCGAGAGCGACCCGATGGCGCGGCCGTACGTTTTGAAGCCCGTCAACGAGGGCTCGTCGGTCGGCGTCGCGATCGTCACGGAAGAAGGCAATTACGGCAATCCTATCGCGCGCGACAGCGTCGGGCCGTGGGGCGAGTTCGAGGAACTGCTCGCCGAGCCGTATATCCGTGGGCGTGAACTGACGACCGCCGTGCTGGGCGGGAAGGCGCTCGGCGTGACCGAGTTGAAGCCCAAGAGCGGCTGGTACGATTACGACGCGAAATACACCGATGGGATGACCGTCCATATCTGCCCGGCGGAGATCCCCGACGAGATCACCGACGCGTGCAAGAGCCTTGCACTCGAAGCGCACCGTCTGCTCGGCTGCAAGGGCGCGTCGCGGTCCGATTTCCGGTGGGACGACGAGCGTGGTGTCGACGGGCTGTTCCTGCTCGAAGTGAACACGCAGCCGGGGATGACGCCGCTGAGCCTTGTCCCCGAACAGGGGCGTCATATCGGCATGAGCTACGCCGAGCTGGTCCAGGCGATCGTCGACGAGGCGATTGCGGATCATCAGCTTGCGCAAGCCGGGGCGCCATGAGCCGCACCATTAAGCGTGGACCGCCGCCCAAGCGGCCCGCCCCGCGTCGGAAGGTCGCGGTCAAGAAGGTGTCGGTGATGGACCGGCTGATCGGGATGTCGCCGGTCAGCGAGGAGACGCTGAAGAAGATCGCGACCTGGTCGATCCTCGGCGCGGGCGGTGCGGTGGCGATTGCGGCGGCGACGTATGTCGGTATCCCCGGGATGATCGGTTCCGCTGTGGCCGAAGGTGCTGGCCGCGCGGGCTTCAAGGTCGAGCAGATCGAGGTCACCGGCCTCAAGCGGATGGACCGGATGTCGGTCTATGCGGTCGCGCTGGAGGACAAGCAGAACCAGACGTCGATGCTGTCGGTCGACCTGGAGGCGGTGCGGCAGAAACTGCTGCGCTATGGCTGGATCGCGGACGCGCATGTGTCGCGGCGGCTGCCCAATACGTTGCTCGTCGATATCGTCGAGCGGACGCCGGCGGCGGTGTGGCAGGACAATGGCCAGCTGACGCTGATCGATGCGTCGGGCGTGCTGCTCGAGCCGGTCCAGCCCGACGCGATCCCGAACTTGCCGCTGGTGATCGGACCGGGGGCGGATCGGCAGGAGGCGTCGTACCAGACGCTGTTGAATTCGGCGCCGGCGTTGCGTCCCCGTGTGAAGGCGGCGACCTGGGTCGGCAATCGCCGCTGGGACCTGACGTTCGAAAGCGGCGAGACGCTGGCGCTGCCCGAGGACGGCGCGCCGCGGGCGCTGGTGAAGTTCGCCGAGCTGGATGGGTCGAAGCCGTTGCTGGGCCGCGGATGGATCCGGTTCGACATGCGCGATCCGACCAAGCTGGTCGCACGCAAGCCGGGCGCAAGCCTGGCGCACAGCGTCGACGTGCCGGCGCCGGTTTCGAGCGACACCACGACTATCCCGTCCTCAACGACGGGCACGAACGCAACGGGCGCTACTGCAACAGGGGGGGAGGGATGACATGGCGAAGGTGGCACCGGAAGGGCTGATCACGGCGCTCGATATCGGGTCGTCGAAGGTTTCGGCGATGATCGCGCAAAAGGGGGACGGGGGCGAGCTGATCGTACTGGGCACCGGCCAGCGCGAGAGCCGCGGCGTCAAGCGCGGCTATATCGCCGACATGGCGACGACCGAGGCGGCGGTGCGCGAGGCGGTCGAGCAGGCCGAGCGGATCGCCGGGATCAACATCGAGAATGTCTGGGTCGGGTTCTCGGCGGGCGGTCTCGTGTCCGATGTCGCCGAGGTCGAGTTCGAGCTGGGCGGCCACCGCGTCGAGCAGCAGGATATCGATGCGTTGCTCGCCGCGGGGCGCAACTCGATCGATCCGCAGGGCCGGATGGTGCTGCACGCGCAACCCGCGCTGTACACGCTCGACGGTCTGACGGGGGTCAAGACGCCGCTCGGGCTGCATGCCGACCGGCTCGGGGTGCATATCCATGTCGTCGCCGCGGACGGCTCGCCGGTGCGCAATCTCGATTTGTGTGTGCGATCAGCGCATCTCGAAGTGAAGTCGATCATCGCCTCGCCGGTCGCGACGGGGCTTGCCTGCCTCAGCGAAGAGGAGCGCGAACTGGGCGTCGCGCTGGTCGAAATGGGCGCGGGGATCACCAACGTATCGCTGTTCGCCGGCGGGATGCTGGTCGGGCTGACCTCGATCCCGATGGGCGCGGCGGACATTACCGATGATATCGCCAGCGCGTTCGGCACGCGGCGGCAGAATGCCGAGCGGATGAAGTGCTTCCATGGCTCGGCCAATGCGAGCCCCCGCGATAATCACGACATGATCCCGGTCATGCCGATTTCCGCCGAGGACGGTGCGGGCGAAGGCGCGCAGATCACCAAGGCGCAGCTGATCGGCGTGATCCGCCAGCGTCTGGAGCATCAGATGGGGGAGGTGCGGAACGCGCTGACCACGCTGAAGTTCGAGGGACCGGTCGGGCGGCAGGTCGTGCTGACCGGTGGCGGTGCGGAGCTGAAGGGCATTGCCGACTATGCGCAACAGGCGCTCGGGCGGTCGGTGCGGATCGGTCGACCGCGCGGGCTGACCGCCCTGCCAGAGGCGCATGGCGGACCGGCGTTTGCGACGCTAGCGGGGTTGGCCTTCTATGCGGCGACCAATCCCGTTGACCTGCGCGGGCTGGCACCGCAACGGACGACGGTTCATCGGCCGAAGGGCATGGGCATGATGCGCAAGTTGATCCAGGCGGCGCGCGCGAATTATTAAGAGTTTCGAGGATGCTGGCGTTATTTCGGCTGGAACCGGCCGTAACGTTGGTGCAGACAGATTAATCAGGGGCCCGGTCTTAGCGTATCTACCGGGTTGTGCGGAGAACGGCGATGAGCATCGAATTCCTTAGTCCCGACGTGGACGATCTGGCCCCCCGCATCGCGGTGATCGGGGTCGGTGGTGCCGGCGGCAACGCGATCGCCAACATGATGCGGGCCGACGTCCAGGGCGTCGACTTCCTCGTGGCGAACACCGACGCGCAGGCGTTGAAGCAGTCGACCGCACCGCAGCGGATCCAGCTGGGCACCAAGATCACGCAGGGGCTCGGCGCCGGTTCGCGTCCCGAGATCGGCCGTGCGGCGGCCGAAGAGACGATCGACCAGCTCGCCAAGATGCTCGAAGGCGCGCACATGTGCTTCATCACCGCCGGCATGGGCGGCGGTACGGGTACGGGTGCGGCCCCGGTCATCGCCAAGGCGGCGCGCGACATGGGCATCCTGACCGTCGGCGTGGTCACCAAGCCGTTCGCGTTCGAGGGCAACCGTCGCGCGAAGTCGGCCGAGGGCGGCATCGAGGAGCTGCAGAAGTACGTCGATACGCTGATCGTCATCCCGAACCAGAATCTGTTCCTCATCGCCAACGCGAACACGACCTTCAAGGAAGCGTTCACGATGGCGGACGAGGTGCTCCAGCAGGGCGTCCGCAGCATCACCGACCTGATGGTGATGCCGGGCCTCATCAACCTCGATTTCGCCGACGTCCGCTCGGTGATGCAGGAGATGGGCAAGGCGATGATGGGCACCGGCGAGGCGAGCGGCGACAACCGCGCGCTCGAGGCTGCGCAGAAGGCGATCTCGAATCCGCTGCTCGAAGGCGTCAGCATGCGCGGCGCCAAGGGCGTCATCATCTCGATCACCGGCGGCGACGACATGCGCCTGCTGGAGGTCGACGAGGCTGCGAACCACATTCGTGACCTGGTCGATCCCGATGCGAACATCATCTGGGGTTCGGCGTTCAACCAGGAGCTCGAAGGCAAGATCCGCGTCTCGGTCGTCGCGACCGGGATCGACGCCGACGCACGGCATACGGAAGCGCCGATCGAGCCGACCCGCTCGTTCAGCTTCGGTGCGCGCAAGACCGACGAGACGACGTCGTTCCGTCCGAGCGAGCCCGCTGCTGCTTCGTCGGAGCCTGCTGCGTCCGCTGAGGAAGAGCCACTCGACCTGACCGCGTCGTCGGAAGTCGACGCCTCGCCGGCGGCATCCGACGAGGAGCTTGTGCTCGGCGCAGAGACGATTGTTCCGCAGGCACCGCAGCCTGCACCGGTTGCGCCCGCTGCTGCGCCACAGGCGCCGCGCGCATATGGCGACGACTCCTATGGTCGCGGTCCGATCGCGCGTCCCGCGGCTGCCGCTGCGCCAGTGCGTCCGCCGATCGCGACTGCCGCTGCCGCGCCGGTGCCGACGCCTGCGGCCGACGAAGGTGGCGCACGTCGCCGCTGGCTCGCTCCGGGTGCCGAAGCAGCACCTGAGGCGGTTCCGCCGGCACCCCGCGTGAAGCTGGGGGGCACGCTGTTCGAACGCATGTCCAATGCGGCACGCGGCGCGGCGAAGGAAGACGGCGAGGCGGCTCCCCAGGATCCGCTCGACATCCCGCGCTTCCTGCACCGCCAGAACAACCAGTGAGCGCATGACCGTTCTCCCGCTTTGGCGGGAGAACGGTCCGGGCGATACTTGGGACACGTCTCGTATTCGTGGGAGCAGGGTCGCGCATGCCGATTGCTCTGCATAGCCGGACCGCAGCCGGCCGCCGCGCTGTCGTCATATCCGTTTCCCAACGGCGCCCCGGCCTTCGCCGGGGATTTGTCCAGACCACAGGCTGGGACAACAGGGTGGCCGAGCGTGACGCCGTTGCAACTAGGGAAATGACCGCTTCCGCCTGCCGAAGCGAGTTCCGCCCTGCATTCGTCGCCGGCACGGGCCGGTTCGCCGCGCGCGGGTCTGGCGGACATTGCCGGTTCGGTCGGGCTGGCGTCTAGACAGATGGCTCCAATGACCCGTTCGTCCCATCATCTTTTGACTGCTGCGCTAGCGCTCGTGATCGCAGCCGTGCCGTGCGCGGTGTCCGCGCAGGCGGTCGTGCAGGCGATCCCCGGCACCACCGACGCAGATCGTCTCGGCGACGAGATGCGCAAGCTCGCGAGCAATCCGCGCGATGTCGATGCGTTGATCCGTGCGGGCGATCTGTCGATGGGACTGGGCGATCTCAGCGGTGCCGCGGCGCTGTTCGCGCGCGCCGAAAAGGTGAACCCGCGCGATGGACGGATCAAGGCGGGAATGGCCTCGATCCTGGTGCGCTCGGAGCGGCCGGGCGAGGCGTTGTGCTATTATGCACAGGCCGAGAGCCTCGGGCTCGATTCGCACAAATTCGCTGCCGACCGCGCGCTCGCCTATGATCTGATCGGCCAGCAGGATCGCGCGCAACGCGACTACCGCGTGGCGTTGCGCGATGCGCCCGACGACGAGACGTTGCGGCGCTATGCGCTGTCGCTCGGGATCTCCGGCAAGCAGGAGCTTGCGGTGCAGCAACTCGGGCCGTTGCTGATGAAGAGCGATCGTGGCGCATGGCGTGCCCGGGCGTTCATCCTGGCGATGAACGGCGACGTGACGGGCGCCGAGAAGATCGCGACGGTCATGATGCCGCGCGGCACGGCGCAGGGCCTGCAACCCTTCTTCCAGCGCTTGCCGACCTTGCCGGCGAGCGACCGCGCGTTCGCGGTGCATTTCGGTGAGGTTCACGCGACCCCCCAACGACTGGCCGACGCGCGGATGACGCCACCGCTGGGCGTACTCGCGGCCGATCCGACCGCGCCGGTGATGGTCGCCACGGTGCCGCGACCGGTCGTCGTCGCGTCTTCGGGCAAGACCAAGCGCGACCGACGCGCCAAGCCGGGCCGGGTCGAAATGGCCGCAGCGACCACGCCCGTCATTCCGACGACGGCCGCACCGGCCGCGAGCGTCGCGCCGCCGGTCCAGCTTGCGTCGTCGTTGCCGCGGACGGTGCAAGCCCTTCCCGCACGACCGACGGTGGCGCGCGTCGCGACACCGCAGCCGACCTATACCGCCCCCATGGTCGTCGCGCAGCAGACGCCGCGATCCGCTTTCGTGGCAGAGCCGATACGGGCCGCGACCGCGCCGGTCGCGCCGCAAACCCAGACACCGGTTGCGCGGGTCGAACCGGTTCCTGTGAGAGCCTTGCCCGCCGAGACTGTCACGCAGACCGCAGCCGTGCCCGCGCGGATCCAGTCCGAAAGCAACACGCGCGTCGCCAATTCTCTCGCCGCCGTCGCGTCTTCGACTGCGCCGTCGGTGGCGACCAATCCCGCCCAGCAAGCGCCGGTGCAGCAGGCGTCCGTCCTGCCGCTGCCCGTTCAGCAAACGGCGCCGATCGCGCCGCAGCCTGTTCAGCAAGCGAGCGTGGTGCCGACGCCGACGCCCGGTTTCTCGACCGAGCCGGCGACGCCAACGACCACGCCTGTCGAGGTCGCCGCCGCCCTGCCGCCGCGTGCCGTCGCCGGAAGCGAAGATTCGATCCTGGCGCGGATCGTTGCCGGACTTTCGATCCCCGCGTCCGAACTCGACGTTGCCCCGATGCGTCCCGCGCCGGTCGTGACCCAAGCGACGGTGCCGATCTCCGACGATGCGGAGCGCGTGCTCGCCGAAGCCAAGGCCAAGACCGAGCGGGACGCCGCAGCGAAGGTGATCGCGGCCGAGAAGCTCAGCGCGGCAAAACTCGCCGCCGACAAGCTTGCCGCCGACAAGAAGACCGCCGTCGACAAGAAGACGGCTGCGCGCAAGGCGCTCGCCGACAAGAAGGCGTTGGCCGACAAGAAAGCCGCTGCCGCTGCCAAGCTGATCGCCGACAAGGAAGCGGCAGAAGAAAAGCGGATCGCGCGCGCCAATCCCGAGCGGATCTGGGTGCAGGTGTCGACCGGTGCGATCGAGGGCGATCTGCCCAAGGCCTGGAAGAAGGCAAAGGCCAAGGCGCCGACCGTGTTCGGGAGCCGGGGCGGTTGGACAGCACCGTGGAAGGCGACCAACCGCGTCCTTGCCGGTCCGTTCAAGACCGATGCGGAGGCGCGGACGTTCGTCAATCAGCTTGCCAAGGAAGGTGTTTCCACGTTCAGTTTCACGAGCGATCCGGGACAGGTCATCAGCAAGCTTCCGGCGAAATGAGTTACCGCGCGCCTTGGGCTTCGGACCCAGCGCGCAGCAAAGGACGACTTCAGGAAGAACAGAACGGGTCCGTACGTGGCCCGCGCGATGCCTTCCAGCGCGACCGCGACCGGATCATCCACTCGATCAGCTTCCGGCGGCTACGGCACAAGACGCAGGTGTTCATGGCGCCCGACGGCGATCATTTCCGTGTCCGCCTGACGCACAGCCTGGAGGTCGCGCAGATCGGCCGGACGATCGCGCGGACGCTGGCGCTCAACGAGGACCTGACCGAGGCGCTCTGTCTCGCGCATGATATCGGCCATCCGCCGTTCGGGCATGCCGGCGAGGATGCGCTGAAGGCGGCGCTGACCGGGCAGGGCGGGTTCGATCACAACGGCCACACGCTGCGCACACTGATGACGATCGAGCGCCCCTATCCGTTGTGGAACGGGCTGAACCTCACCTGGGAAACGCTCGAGGGGCTCGCCAAGCATAACGGGCCGGTGCGGCATCCAGGTTGGGCGCTGGCGGTGGCCGATGCCGAATATCCGCTCGCACTGACCAGTTTTTCGGCGCTGGAGGCGCAGGTCGCGGCGATCGCCGACGATATCGCGTACGACAATCACGACATCGACGATGGCCTGCGCGCCGGCTTGCTCACGCTCGACCAGTTGCTGGCGGTGCCGTTGGTGGCGCGCGGCTGGGACGACGTGCGCCGGCGCTTTCCCGACGTGCCGCCGAAGCGGCTGGTCGGCGAACTTGTCCGCACGCAGATCGGGACGATGGTCAACGATCTGATCGGCGAAACCCGCCGGCGGATCGCGGCGAGCGGCGTGACGACCGTCGACGACGTGCGTGCGGCAGGGCAATGCCTGGTCGGGTTCTCGCCCGCAATGCGCGAGGCGGAGCGCGACCTGAAGCGCTTCATGTACGCCAATCTCTATCACCACCCGCGCCAGCTGGCGGCGGCGGATGCTGCGAACGGCATCGTCGCCGGGCTGTTCACGGTGTATCGCGACGATCCGATGACGATGCCCGAGGAATGGCGCGACCGCCTGCCGTCCACCGACCCCGACCGGAGTCGCCATGTCGCGGACTTTATCGCTGGCATGACCGACCGTTACGCGGTGTCACGCTACTGCGAGCTGGTCGGTCCGATCGACCTGCCCGAGGGATTCTAGAGGCGCTGGCCGAACGGCTGACCGATTATCGCCTAACCCTGCGCCGCCCGGAAATGAGAGCGGCGGCCGAACCGAAGTCCAGCCGCCGCCGATCGTTCAGAGTATAGTGGGCGGAGGTTTAGCGTGCCGTCGCCGCAACGCCGCCAGCCGCACCATTGGCTTCGGCGGTCTTGAAGGCGACCGGGACGCCGCCCGACATGCCCGACACGCGGTCGCCGCGGACGATCAGGTGGAATGCCTGGCCCGATGGGTAGCGACGGCCGTCGATGACCTGGCGGCTACCGTCCTGGGTAGAGGTGTAGACGTAGGTGCTGCCCTCGTGGACGAAGCTCTGCTTGGGTCCGCCGGCCATGCCGATGGTCGAGGTGAGGGCTGCAGCTGCTGCTGCGATGATCTTCAAGGTAGTGCGCATGATCGTATCTCCCGCGTTTGCGTCGAGCCGGATCAGGTCCTTTCCCAACTCTCGGGATGAGAAATATTGCAGTGCAGCATAAGCTGCAATTGCAAAGCCCTCCGTCGCGATTGCACGGGGCGCAACGACGAACCGACGCGAGGATGCGGTGAGGGCCGCCGCTCGACATACTTCTACGACATGTCCGGCGCAGAAAAATCGCGAAGGAGAGGCCAGTGTCTGCGTCCAGTATTGCGCTCAATCGCTTCGGCCTGGGCGCTCGACCCGGCGACACTATCCCGGGCGATCCGGCACAGTGGGTTCTCGCGCAATGCGAAGCGTTCGATGCGCGACCGGCGGCGATCGCCAGCGCGCCGTCGACGGCGAGCGTTTCGGTTGGACTGGCGTCGTACTTCGCAGAACTAAAGACGCTTCGTGCGCAGTTCGGACCGCGTATGGGGCGGCCTAAGGCTGCCGTTGGTCCTCAAATGGCTCCTCCCCCTTCTATGGACATGCCAGCGCCGGGCGCCGCGATGGCGGTCGTCAACCCGCCGGCCGCCCCATCAGACGGCGGCGATGCCGGCGCGCTGGCTCGGCAGGACGCACGGCAGCGTGCCGGCAAGCGAAGTCGTGAAGACTATGGCGCGGCAGTCGCGGCGCGGACGATTGCGGCGCTGACCACCGACGCGCCGTTCGTCGAACGCCTCGTGCATTTCTGGGCAAATCATTTCGCCGTTTCGACCGACAAGCTCGAGGTCACGGGGCTGGCCGGGCCGATGGAGTTCGAGGCGATCCGCCCGCATGTGCTGGGCACATTCTCGGACATGCTGAGCGCGGTCGAGCGGCATCCGGCGATGTTGCTCTATCTCGATCAGGCGGTGTCGGTCGGCCCTGACAGTCCGTTTGCCGCGCGCCGCCTGAAGCGACGGAGTGGACTGAACGAAAACCTCGCGCGCGAAATCATGGAGTTGCACACGCTCGGCGTGCGCAGTGGCTATACGCAAGCCGACGTCACGGAGTTTGCGCGTGCGATGACCGGGTGGACGGTCGCGGGGATCGGGCGCGGGCCGGGCGCGCGCGTGCAGGACGATTCGCGGCCCGGCGCCTTCCTGTTCCTCGCCGACGTCCACCAGCCCGGCGATCGCAGCGTCATGGGCAAGCGCTATCCCGCGGCGGGCGAGGCACAGGCGCAGGCGGTGCTGGCCGATCTGGCAGTCCATCCGGCAACCGCGACGCATATCGCGACCAAGCTCGCACGCCATTTCGCGGGCGATACGCCGCCTCCCGCGATGGTCGAGCGCCTGAAGGCGGCCTTCCTGAAATCGGGGGGTGACCTGCCAACGGTCTACCGCGCGCTCGTCGCGTCGCCCGAGGCGTGGACGCCGGGCCCGGTGAAGTTCAAATCGCCCTGGGAATGGTATCTGTCGACCATGCGGGCGCTGGGCACGAAGACGGTCCAGCCGGGGGTGACGGTTGGGCTGATGAACCAGCTCGGCCAGCCGGTATGGAAGCCGGGGCAACCGGTCGGGTATGACGATATCGCAGCCGCCTGGGCCGGGCCCGATGCGATCCTGCGCCGGGTCGAGGCGGCGGAACGGTTCGCGTCGCGCGCCGGACCGGTCGATGCGCGCGCGCTCGCCCCGATTCTGTTCCCCGCCGCGCTCAGCCCCTCCACCGCGCAGGGCCTCGCGCGCGCGGAAAGTCCGGCGCAGGCGCTCGCGCTGCTGCTGGTCGCCCCCGAATCGATGCGGAGATAATCATGCTCGACCGTCGTTCCTTCCTGTCGACCGGCACGCTCGGCGTGCTGGCATCCGCGTTCGCGCCGCGCATCGCGTTTGCCCGCGCGGCGACCGCCAAGCGGTTCGTGTTCGTCATCCAGCGCGGTGCGGCCGATGGCCTGGGCATGATCGGCGCGATCGGCGATCCGGCATTCGCCGGCGTGCGCGGCGATCTTGCAGCGGACTTCGCGACCGGCACGAAGCTGGATGCGACGTTCGCGCTGCATCCGGCGATGGTGGCGAGTGCCGGCCTGTACACACAGGGCCAGGCGCTGTTCGCGCACGCGATCGCCTCACCCTACCGCGATCGCTCGCATTTCGACGGGCAGAACGTGCTCGAGACGGGCGGCGCGAGTGCGTATCAGGTCCGTGATGGCTGGCTCAACCGGCTGCTCGGCGTGCTGCCGGCGGACCAGGCGCGTGCGATCGCGGTGGCGGCGACCGTACCGATGGCATTGCGGGGACGGCGTGAGGTCGGTTCCTATGCGCCGTCGAACCTGCCCGATGCGTCGGACGACCTGCTGCAGCGCGTGGCGATGCTCTATGACGGTGACCGGCAACTGCACGCATTGTGGAGCGAGGCGATGTCGACGCGCCAGCTGACCAGCGATCTGGCGCAGAACGATGGCCGCAGCGCCGCCGCGACCGGGGCGCTCGCCGCACGGCTGCTCAAGCCCGACGACGGTGCGCGGATCGCGATGATCGAGACGGGTGGGTGGGATACGCATACTGGCCAGCGCGGACGGCTCGCCGCGCAGTTGAAGGGCCTCGATGCGATGGTCGGCGCGCTCCAGACCGGGCTGGGGCCGTTATGGGCGGACACGATGGTGCTGGTCGCGACCGAGTTCGGGCGGACCGTCGCGGTGAACGGCACCGGTGGGACCGATCATGGGACGGGGACGGCGGCGATGCTGTTCGGCGGCGCGGTGAAGGGCGGCCGCGTGGTGTCCGACTGGCCGGGGCTCGCGCCCGCGTCGCTGTACGAGGCGCGCGACCTCAAGCCGACGATGCAGCTCGACGCGTTCATCGGCGGCGCGGTGTCGTCGCATTTCGGCGTCGAGCCCGCGCGGATGATGGCGGCGCTGTTCCCGGCGAGTGCGAAGACCGTGGCCATCGAGGGGCTGGTGCGCACATAATCGTCATCCCCGCGGAGGCGGGGATCCATATCCTCTAACGGCAGCGATCTATCGCTACGCCAGCCAGTATGGGTTCCCGCCTTCGCGGGAATGACAGTGGATTAAACGCGGCTCGACCCACGACGGGATTAAAATTGAGCGCCACCCGGCTTTGGTCTAGAGCGCGCGTTTCCTTGACGTACCGGGACTGCCATGACGCTCTACACCCGTTTTGCCGCGCATATCGACGCGGCGCTCGACACGCTGACCGCGGCGGGCACGCTGCCGGCCGGTCTCGACCGCAAGAACGTGACGGTCGAGCCGCCGCGCGACACGAGCCATGGCGATCTCGCGACCAACGCCGCGATGGTGCTCGCCAAGCCCGCCAAGACCAATCCGCGCGTGGTAGCCGATGCGCTTGTCGCGGAATTGTCGAAGCTCGAGGACGTTGCCTCGGCGAGCGTCGCCGGGCCCGGCTTCATCAACCTGAAGCTCACCGACGACGCCTGGCGCGCCGAACTCGCCGCAATCCCGGCGGCGGGCGCCGACTACGGTCGCTCGACGCAAGGGCAGGGGATCACCGTCAACATCGAATATGTCTCGGCAAACCCGACCGGGCCGATGCACATGGGACATTGCCGCGGTGCGGTGGTCGGCGATGCGCTCGCCAGCCTGCTCGAATTCGCCGGGCACCGGGTGATCCGCGAATATTACGTCAACGATGCCGGTGGCCAGGTCGACGTGCTCGCGCGCTCGGTGCACCTGCGCTACCGCGAGGCGCTCGGCGAGACGATCGAGATCCCCGAGGGTCTGTATCCCGGCGATTATCTGGTCCCCGTCGGCCAGTCGCTCGCCAAGGAATTCGGCGACCGGTATGTCGGCGCACCCGAGGGCGAGTGGCTTGCCACCTTCCGCACGCAGGCGGTCGCCGCGATGATGGTAATGATCCGCGCCGATCTCGCGCTGCTCGGCATCGAGCATGAGGTCTTCTCGTCCGAGGCCGAACTGCAGGCCGCGGGCAAGCCCGAGGCGGCCGAGGCCGAACTGCGGTCGCGCGATCTCGTCTATGACGGCGTGCTCGAAGCGCCGAAGGGCGAGACGCCCGACGACTGGGAGCCGGTCGAGCTGCCGCTGTTCCGCTCGACGCAGTTCGGCGACGACCAGGATCGCCCGATCAAGAAGTCGAACGGGTCGTGGACCTATTTCGGCGCCGATCTCGCCTATCATTTCCAGAAGAGCCAGAGCGCCGACCAGCTGATCGACATCTGGGGCGCGGATCATGGCGGGACGGTCAAGCGGATCGTCGCGGCGGTCGCGGCGCTGACCGGCGGCAAGACGCGGTTCGACGTCAAGCTCGTCCAGATGGTCCGGCTGCTGCGCAACGGCGAGCCGGTCAAGATGTCGAAGCGCTCGGGCAATTTCGTGACGCTGGCCGACGTCGTCCGCGAGGTCGGCAAGGACGTCGTCCGGTTCACGATGCTGACCCGGCGCTCGGATGCGCAGATGGATTTCGACTTCGCCAAGGTGGTCGAAGCGTCGAAGGACAACCCGGTATTCTACGTCCAATATGCGCATGCCCGGATCGCGTCATTGCACCGGCGTGCAGAAGAGGCGGGAATTACGCCGATTTCCGCCGATCTGTCCCGGCTTGATACGGACGAACTCGCGCTCGTCCAGCTCGCGGCGCAGTTTCCACGGCTCGTCGAGATCGCCTCGACGGCACGCGAGCCGCACAGAATTGCGTTCTATCTGTATGACTTGGCCGCTGCTTTCCACGCGCTTTGGAACGTCGGCAACGACCGGCCCGATCGCCGTTTCCTGGTGATCGAGGATCCGCAGGCCACCGCCGCACGGCTTTTCCTCGCCTCCGCCATTGGGCAAATTATTCATAATGGCCTTGCTATCATAGGCGTAGAAGCGGTTTCGGAGATGAAGTGATGGCCGACAACATGGATCTGCGCGAGGAAGACCGGCTTCCCTGGCTCGAAACCGTCGAACCCGACGAGATGGAGACCGTCGGCATCGGCCGCGTCATCGCGCTCGTCGTGCTCGGTCTGGCCGTGCTCGCCGCGATCATCTTCGGCATCTACAAGCTGCAACAGCGCGTGCCGTCGGGCGACGGCCAGCTGATCGCCGCGCAGCCAGGCGACTATAAGGTCAAGCCCGACGACGCCGGGGGCCTGAAGGTCACGGGCGAAGGCGACGCTGCGATCGCGACCAGCGCGGGCAAGTCGGGTAACGGCGCGATCGACCTTCGCGGCGTCCCCGAGGCGCCGGTCGCGGGCAAGCGCGCCGCCCCGTCCCAGGCAACGAATACCGCCGGACGTAACGCCGTGGCGCAGGTTCCGGGTTCCGGCGGTCGATTGGTCGCGGCGGCACCCTTGGCACCGTCGCGATCGGGCGTTGCGGGGACGGCGGGCGGCGGATCGCTCGTACAGCTCGGCGCGTATCCAAGCGAAGCCGTGGCCAATGCCGCCTGGACGAACTTCTCGAAGCGGTTTGCCTATGTCGCCGCGCTCGGCAAGTCGGTCCAGCCGGTGGCCGCCAACGGCCGCACGCTGTACCGGCTGCGGGTGAATGCGGGCAGCGCGAACCAGGCGGCAGATATTTGCGGCCGCTTGCGGGTTGCCGGCGAAACCTGCTTCGTCGCAAGTTGATCGACTAGGGTCGTCGGAATCGACGCCGGCTCAGATTTGGGCGTTCCACCATATCGCGAACGCGCTCTGCTCGGCGTGCGTCAGGTGGAGCCCGATCTTGCTGCGACGCATGAGCGCGTCTTCCGGCAGTCGCGCGAATTCGCGGTCGCGCATCCACCGTGCCTCGACCTCGCACAGGCCGCCACCGAGATCCGCGCCGAGCCCCGCAAGATCGGTGACATCGGCGAGCATGTCACCCAGCAGCGCTCCATAGGCATGCGCCATGCGTTCGCTGCGGACGTCGCCTAGGAAAGGCCAGCGGGCGCGGACCTGCGCGAGATAGGCATCGAAGGGCGGGATCGCGCCGCCGGGAAAGGGACGGGACCGCGTCATTGGCCGGACAGTCGTACCAAGCGCCGGCGCAATCTTCTCGAGCGCTTCCTCGGCAAGGTGGCGTGCGGTGGTGATCTTGCCGCCGAACACCGACAGCAATGGCGCCCCGCCCGCGTCGCCTTGCGTGTCGAGTTCCAGCACGTAATCGCGCGTCACCGCCTTCGCATCGCTGGCGCCGTCATCGTAGAGCGGCCGGACACCGGACCAGGTCGAGGTGACGTCTCCCGGCGCGATCTGGCGGGTGAAATGCTGGTTCGCGGCGTCGCAGAGATACGCGATCTCGCCCGCGTCGATCACCGCGTCCTCGGGGCGGTCGACGGGTATGTCGGTGGTGCCGATATCGGTCTGCCCCTGATAGGGGATCGCGAAGACGATGCGCCGGTCTGCGAGTTGCAGGATATAGGCGTGGTCGCCGTCATAGAGCTTCGGCACGACGATGTGGCTGCCCTTGACCAGCCGGACGCCTGCGCTGGCGTTGATGCCGAGCCGCGCGAGCAGGTCCGCGACCCACGGCCCGGCGGCGTTGATGAGACCGCGCGCCTCGATCTCACGGCCATCGGACAGCGTCGCGCGCCAGAGCGCGCCATCGCGACGGGCGCTCGTCAGTTCGGTACGGACCGCGATCTCCGCGCCTTCATCGTGCGCGTCCATCGCGTTCAGCACCGTGAGCCGGGAATCGTCGACGAACGCGTCGGAATACACGAACCCGCGCGCGCCGCCCTTCAACGGTGCGGTGTAGGCGGTATCGGCGGCGCGCAGCCCGCGCGATCGCCTCAACGTCATGCGGCCGCCGAGCCAATCGTAGAGATACAGCCCCAGCCGGACCATCCACCACGGCCGTACCGCATTCTCGTGCGGCAGGACGAAGCGCATCGGCCGGATGATGTGCGGCGCGGCCTTCACCAGGCGTTCGCGCTCGCGCAGCGCCTCGGCGACCAGTTTGAAATCATAATATTCCAGGTAGCGCAGGCCACCATGGATCAGCTTGGTCGAGGCGGACGAGGTCGCGCCGGCGAGATCGCCTTTCTCCACCAACAGGACGGAGAGGCCGTTCAGCGCCGCCTCGCGGGCGATCGCGGCGCCGTTGATCCCGCCGCCGACGATCAGGAGGTCGTAACTTTGCGTCATGTCCGCAGCTTAGCCGTTTGGTAATGGCGGGCCTACCGACTATCTCTAGTCCATGTACAAACCAAAAGCCGGTCTTCCGACGCGCGAGCAGATCCTCGACTTCATCGCCACCTCCGACGTGCCCGCGGGCAAACGCGAGATCGCCAAGGGCTTCGGGCTCAGCGCGCAGGACAAGATCGGCCTGAAGGCGCTGCTCAAGGACATGGCCGACGAGGGCCTGATCGACAGCGCCCCCGGTCGCGCGTTCCACAAGATGGGCGGCATCCCCAAGGTGACGGTGCTCAGGATCGCCGATGTCGACGACGGCGGCAACGTCTGGGCGGTCCCCGAGCGCTGGGAGGCCGAGGGCGTGCCGCCGCCGCGGCTGCGCGTCCGCGAACGCAAGCGCGGCGCGCTGGGCGTGGGCGAGCGGATCCTGGCGCGGACCGAAGAGGCCGGGAACGGCTGGATCGCGCACCCGATGAAGGTGCTCGCGCCCGCCTCCGAGCAGGTGCTGGGCGTGTTGCGCGAAGAGGCAGGGCGTCTGTGGCTGACCGGTGTCGACAAGCGCGAGCGCCGCGAGTTCGCGGTCGCCGATGCGGGCGGGGCAGCGCCGGGCGATCTCGTGCTCGCGGAACTCGCCGGCAAACCGCCGAAGATCGCGGCGCGCGTCGTGTCGAAGCTGGGTGATCCGTTTGCGGCCCGCAGCTTCTCGCTGATCGCGATCCACAAGCTGGGTATTCCGGACGTGTTCTCGCAGGACGCGCTCGACGAGGCAGAACGCGTGTCGAAATTGCCCTTGGGTGAGGGCCGCGAGGACTTACGCGATTTGCCGATCGTCGCGATCGACCCCGAGGACGCGCGCGATCACGACGACGCGGTGTGGGCGGAGGCGGACGACGATCCCTCGAATGTGGGCGGCTGGAAGGCGATCGTCGCGATCGCCGATGTCAGCTTCTATGTCCGCCCCAAGTCCGAGGTCGACGGCGAGGCGCGCAAGCGCGGCAACTCGGTGTATTTCCCCGACCGTGTGGTCCCGATGCTGCCTGAGATCCTGTCGGCGGAGGTGTGTTCGCTGAAAGAGGGCGCCGACCGCGCCGCGCTCGCCTGCCATTTGCGGATCGGCAAGGACGGCGCGCTCAAGTCGTGGCGCTTCACCCGCGCCTTGGTGCGGATCGCGGCCAACCTGGCCTATGAAGAGGCGCAGGCGATCATCGACGCCAATTCCCCTCCCGTAGACGCGAGGGGAGATATGCTCGCCATACTCCAGCCCCTCTGGGCCTGCTGGCACGCGCTGGCGAAGGCGCGCGATGCGCGTGCGCCGCTCGATCTCGACCTGCCGGAACGCCGCGTGGTGCTCGACGAGAAGGGGCGGATCATGTCCGTCTCGCCGCGCGAACGGCTCGACGCGCACCGGCTGATCGAGGATTACATGATCGCCGCCAACGTCGCTGCCGCCAAGGCGCTGGAGGCGAAGAAGGCGCCGGTGATGTACCGCATCCACGAGCCACCCAGCCGCGAGAAGCTGATGGCGCTGAAGGAGTATCTCGAGACGTTCGACGTGCCGTTCGCGCTGGGGCAGGTGGTCCGCCCGGCGACCTTCAACCACATCATAGAGCGGATCGGCGATGCCGATTTCCGCCCGCAGGTGATGGAGCAGATCCTCCGCACGCAGACCCAAGCCTATTATGCGCCCGGCAATCACGGGCATTTCGGCCTCAGTCTCGGCAGCTACGCGCACTTCACGTCGCCGATCCGACGCTATGCCGATCTGCTCGTCCATCGCTCGCTGGTGTCCGCCTACGGGCTCGGCGAGGGCGGGCTGCCGGCGGACGATGCGGCCAACATGGAGTCGGTCGGCGAGATCATCAGCCGGCTCGAACGCCGTGCGATGGAGGCCGAGCGTGACACCACCGACCGCTACGTCGCGGCGTTCCTGTCGGAGCGGGTCGGGCAGGTCATGGACGTGCGCATCACGGGGGTGACCAATTTCGGCTTCTTCGCGACGGTCGAGGGGATCGGCGGCGATGGCCTGATGCCGGTGCGCGACCTGGGCGGCGAGTATTTCCGCTTCGACGAGGGCGCGCGGACGCTGACCGGCGAGCATAGCGGGGACGTCTTCGCGCAAGGCCAGACGCTGGAATTGCGGCTCGCGGAGGCGAACCCGGTCTCGGGGGCGCTGCGGTTCGAGATGCCCGAGGGCAAGGGCGCGGCCCCGCCGCCGCGAGGCGGGCGCAAGCCGGTGCGCGAGATCAAGCATCGCGGACGGCCCATGAATATCCGCCATCAGGGCAAGCGGCGTTAGGATTTGCGAAAGGCCCCGCCGGTATGCGAGCAGGCCGTGGGGGGCTTCGCATGCGGGGGTATATTCTAGGGCGATCGCGGCGACGGATCGTCAATGATTTCGTCGCGGCGGGGGCGACGGCCGCGGACCGGGCGATCGCCTATGACGCGGCCGATCCGCGGACGTTCCGCCGCCTGTGCAGCTACGGCGCGATCGTCGAGGACGGCACGGGGCGCTATCACTTGAACGCGGGTAAGTTGGGCGCATTCCGAAGCGCTGTCCGCCGCCGCGCCGCTGCGATCGCCACATCGGGCGTAGTCGCCAGCGCCGCCGCCGCCGCCGCCACGGTCCTTGCGCTTGCCGAATAAGCTGCTGCCCGCCCCGCGACGCGCGCCGCTGGAGCCCGAGCTCGAAACACGGCCGCATCGGATTCGCGGGACGATTGCGCCGCTGTTCCTCGCGCGCCATGCGATCGGTCCGGACGACGCGATCGCGTTCGTACCGCGCGATCCACGCGAGCGGCGCGCGTTCGATGGATTACGCGAACGCGGCGTCGTCCGCGAAACCTTCCCCGGCCGCTACTATTTCGACCTCGCCGCACATTATGCCGCCGCCGAGCGCCGCAACCGGCTGGTCGTACCGATCGCGATCCTGCTCTCGGTGCTGATCGCCTGGATCGCGACGCTGTTCTTTCGCGGCTGATCAACCCGCGGTGAAGGTCAGCCCCGCCTTCGCCACCAACCGATCGCGTAGTTTCGCGCCCATCAACGCCCCCGGCGTCCAGATGCCGCCGTCGCCCTGGACGTCCTGCACCAGGCACAATGCGGCCTCGGCAATCATCTTGCTGGTCGAGCCATAGCCCGGATCGCGGTCGCCCGTGACCACCGAGTCGATCCGTGCGCCGTCCGGCATGATGCCCGCGAACAGCAGGTCGTAATGCCCCGCATCGCGCTCCTCCTTCGATGGCCCTTCGCCGGGCTTGGGCCCCTTGTCGCCCGAGAACGGATTGAACTTCGCGATTGCCTCGGCGGCGACCTTGCCGAGATCGCCGAGCCCCGCGACCATCATCTCGTCATAGACGAAGTCCGCGCCATACGCCTCGCCGAGCAGGAAGTTGGTGCGGTGGACGTTCTTGGTGTTGATCGGCGCCATCACGAACGGTGCGACCCACGCGCTGATCGTCGTGTCGTATTCGGGGATCAGCCCGGTCGGCTGGTGCGGGCCGCTGAAGCCGGGGGTCAGCGCGAACGGGCTGGTCAGCAGCTTGACGATGCCGGGATCGCGCGCCGCGGCGGCGAGCGTCGCCTTGAGGCTGGCCGCGGTGCCGCCCGAGAACGTCCCCTGCATCTTCCGCACGCGCCCCTTCACGCGCGGGGCAGGGATGCCGTATTTCGCCTTGGCCGCCTCCTGCAAGGTCAGCACGCCTAGATCGAACGGGATCGAGTCGAACCCGCAGGAGAAGACGATCCGCGCCCCGGTGCGTGTCGCTTCACCTTCGTGCGCATCGATCATGTGGCGCATCCAGGCCGGCTCGCCGCACAGGTCAACATAGCCGGTGCCGGTCGCGGCGCAGGCAGCGACGAGGTCGGAGCCGTAGAGCTGGTAGGGGCCGACCGTCGTGACGATCACGGTGGCGCGCTCGGCCATCGCGCGCAGGCTGGCGGGATCGTCGGCGTCGGCGGTGATCAGCGGAGTGTCCGCGGGCGCGCCGATCAGGTCGCGCACCTCTTGCAACTTCGACAGCGACCGACCCGCCATTGCCCAGCGCACCCCGCTCGGATAGGTCTGCACGAGGTATTCGGCGACGAGCCGCCCGGTGAACCCGGTCGCGCCGTAGATGACGATGTCGAAGTCGCGCATGTCCGTCTCCTGTTTTGCCGCAGTTTTGCCTGCGTGGACGCGCCATCGCAAGCGAAACGCCCTACGCGGCGAGGGCCTCGCCAATCGCAGGCCGATCTGCGACGATGCGCGCATGGCATCCGATCGCAAAACCGTGGCGTTCATCGTCGACCAGCTCGCCGGTGCAGGCGATGTGTCCGCCAAGCCGATGTTCGGCGAATATGGCGTCTATTGCGACGGCAGGATGGTCGCGATGGTCTGCGACGATCAATTGTTCGTCAAGCCGACTCCGGGCGGACGCGCCTTTGCGGGCGCGATCGAGGAAGGCTCGCCGTATCCGGGTGCGAAACCCTGCCTGCTGGTCGACGCCGATCGCTGGGACGATGCCGACTGGCTGGTCGAGCTCGTCCGTATCTCGACCGCGGAACTCCCGCTGCCCAAGCCCAAAAAGGCTAAGCCGCCTCGTTGAACTGAAGGCTGGCCAGCCGCGCGTAGAGGCCGCTGTTGGTCATCAGCGACCCGTGCGAGCCCTCCTCGACGATCTGGCCTTCGTTCATCACGATGATCCGTTCCGCCGCGCGCACGGTGGCGAGGCGGTGCGCAATAACGAGCGTCGTCCGGTTCGCCATCAGCCGTTCGAGCGCTTCCTGCACCAGGCGCTCGCTTTCGGCGTCGAGCGCGCTGGTCGCCTCGTCGAGCAACAGGATCGGCGCATCGCGAAGCAACGCGCGCGCGATCGTCACGCGCTGGCGCTGTCCGCCCGACAGCCGCGCGCCGCCCTCGCCGAGGAACGTGTCGAGCCCCTCGGGCAGCTTGCGCAGGAATTCGGCCGCGTTGGCCGCCTCGGCCGCAGCCCAGAGCTGGTCGTCGGTCGCGGACCAGTCGCCATAGCGAAGGTTGTCGCGCGCCGACGCGCCGAAGATGATCGTCTCCTGCGGGACCATCGCGATCCGCGCGCGGACCGCCGCCGGGTCGGCATCGCGCAGGTCGATCCCGTCGAGCGTAACGCGACCGGCATCGGGATCGTAGAATCGCTGGACGAGCTGGAACAGGGTCGACTTGCCTGCACCCGACGGGCCTACCACCGCGACCGTCTGGCCCGGCCGCACGTCGAGCGAGAAGCCGTTAAGGGCCGCGACGTCGCGACGCGTCGGGTAGTGGAACTGCACGTTCTCGAAGGCGAGTGCGCCGAGGGGCGGCTGCGGCAACGCCTTCGGGCTAGCCGGTGCCGCGATCTCCGGACGCTCCCTCAGCAATTCGGAGAGTCGGCTCGCAGCACCCGCACCGCGTAACAGATCGCCATAGACTTCGGTCAGCGCGCCGAATGCGCCCGCGACGATCCCGCCGGTCAACACGAAGGCAGCGATCGCGCCGCCGCTGATCCGACCCGCAGCCACGTCGATCGCGCCTTCCCACAGCACAAGCGTGATCGAGCCGAACACGAGCCCGATGACGATCGCGGTCATCACTGCACGCAACATGATGCGTGCGCGAGCGGCGGCGAAGGTGGCGCTGACAGCGTCCGCGAACCGTGCGGCCTCGCGGTCTTCCTGGCCGAACGCCTGCACGACCTTCATCGCACCGAGCGTCTCGGTCGCGATCGAGCCGACATCGGCGACTCGGTCCTGCGAGGTCCGCGAGTAGTTGCGCACGCGTTTGCCGAGCAGCGCGATCGGGAGGATGATGAGCGGGATGCCGATCATCAGCATGCCAGCAAGCTTCGGCGAGATCGCGAACAGGTAGATCAGCCCGCCGATCCCCGTGAACGTGTTGCGCAGCGCGATCGACACGGTGCTGCCGACGACCTGTTCGATCAGCGCCGTGTCCGAGGTCAGGCGCGAGGCGATCTCCGACGGGCGGTTTTCCTCGAAGAAGCGCGGCGTCAGGCGGAGCAGATGGCGTTGCACGGTGGTGCGGATGTCGGCGACGACGCGCTCGCCGAGCCACGAGACGTAATAGAAGCGGACCGCGGTCGCGAGCGCGAGGACCACGACGATCATCAGCAGATAGTGGAACGAGGCTGCGACCGATCCACTCTCGCCGGGGCCGAAGCCGCGATCGATGACTCGCTTGAAACCGTACGGGATGCCGATCGTCGCCGCCGACGTCATCAGCAGCGCGAGACCCGCAAAGGCGATCTGCCGGGGATAGTTGGCGGCGTGGCGCCACACCATCGCGAGATCGCCGATCCGGCGGGGCGTCTTTTCTTCGGGTATCGGCTTGGCCATGCCCGCGACCTAGCAGTGGCTGGGGTGGCGCTCAACGGGAACCGGGTGTTCCGCACATGCATTCCCGGCGTCCCGCGCGCCGACCGCGGATCGATCGCGCGTTGCACTGCAACGAATTTGCACTAGGTTATGACAAAGCCCGATGAGGCGAGAGGATACCGCATGCTCTACGACGCTTATGAATTCCAACGCTCCATGATGGCCGGGGCGAGCCAGATGGCCAGTTTCGGCGCCGATATGCTGAACAACCCGGCAAACCCGTTCTCCTATTTGGGCGGTGGCGCGGTGATCGGATCGGCGCTGGAGGTGTTCGCACACGCACACGCGACGCGGGGGAAGCCGGCCTTCGGGCTCGACCAGACGATCATCGAAGGGCGCGAGGTTGCGGTCCGCGAGGAGATCGTGCTGCGCAAGGATTTCGGACAGCTCAAGCGCTTCGTCCGTGACGGCGTCGAGGGCGGCCCCAAGCTGCTGATCGTCGCACCGATGTCGGGGCATTACGCGACGTTGCTGCGCGGCACGGTCGAGCGGATGCTGCCGTTCGCCGACGTCTACATCACCGACTGGCGCGACGCGCGCAGCGTGCCGCTGTCGGCCGGACGCTTCGATCTCGACGATTATGTCGATTACCTGATCAAGTTTCTCGAGACGATCGGCGCGAACGAGGGGCAGGGGGGCACGCACATGCTCGCGGTCTGCCAGCCTTCGGTGCCATGCTACGCCGCTGCGGCACTGATGAGCGCGGACAAGAACCCGTGCCGGCCGAAGACGCTGACGATGATGGGTGGCCCGGTCGATACGCGCGAGGCGCCGACCTCGGTCAACACGCTGGCGACCGAGCGGCCGCACGCGTGGTTCGAGCAGAATGTGATCGCGACGGTACCCGGCAATTATCCGGGCGCCGGGCGCAAGGTCTATCCCGGGTTTCTGCAGCTCGCCGGGTTCATGTCGATGAATCTCGGCAACCACATGGTCTCGCACTGGGAGATGTATAAGCATCTCGTCCAGGGCGACGGCGAGAGCGCGTCGCAGAGCCAGGATTTCTACGAGGAATATCGCTCGGTCTGCGACATGACTGCCGAGTTCTACCTCCAGACGATCGACGTCGTGTTCCAGAGCCATGCGCTGCCGCGGGGAATCCTGACGCATCGCGGGCGGTTGGTGGACCCGGCGGCGATCACCGACATCGGCCTGCTGGCGATCGAGGGCGAGCGCGACGATATCTCGGGACTAGGGCAGACCAAGGCTGCACTGACGCTGGCGACGGCATTGCCGGACGAGAAGAAGCGGTATCTGATGGCGGAGGGCGCTGGCCATTACGGCATTTTCAACGGGTCGCGCTGGCGCGAGACGATCGCGCCGGTCGTCGAGGAATTCATCACCGCAAACGGATGACGCTTAGGTTCCCACCCGACCAAAGCCGGCCCCCGCCCCCGTCACCCCAACGAAAGCTGGGGTCTCCCCGTGGTTGTCGGCAAGGCCTGAACCAGGAGATCCCAGCTTTCGCTGGGACGACGGGGGTGAGGGTCGGAGCGCTAACGCTATTTACGCGATCGAGCCGACCACCGCGTGGCTGCTCGACTCGTCCGAGCGGATCGTGCCGCCAAACAGCATCTTCAGCCGGCCGCCGATCGAGATATCCGTCTCCCACAGCTCCGCTCCGTCGATATCGAAGCGGAGAAGCGTAAGGTTCGGGTCTTCCTTGCCACCCGGAAACCAGGCCTCGACCTGATTGCTCCACAGCTTGTCGATCTGCGTGCGATCATTCGATGTCGAAACGGTGCCCGACAGGCATGCGAAGAAGTCATGACCCTTGCCGACGAACTGCGCCATTCCCGCGCCACCCTTGGCGATTCGATTGTCGCGCCCGGCGAAGAAGAACAGCGTGTTGGGCTGGTCGTCGTCGAGCTGCGCAGTCATCGGCTCGGAATGCTGACCGTCGTTCAGACCGATCATCACGAACGGGCTTGCCTTCAGCTTCTCGAGGAACGCGGTTGCGACTTCCTGCGGTGTATCCTTGTCAGCCATTTTCGTTCTCCTGGGATCGTTGATTTCCCAAGGAGAACGGGCGGGGCGGGGGTTGGTTGCGGCGGACGTGCAATCCCGACAGGCGATGCCGCTTGGTGAAACGCCGTTCCGCGCGTCATGATGGCAACGGCAGCGCATCTGCTGCCGAGCATGAAAGGTAAGGTGTATGCAACTTGCCGATCTGTGCTTGATCCTCGGCATGCTCTTCGCCTTCGCGACCTTGGTCGTGAAGATCATCGAAGTGTCACGCAAAGGCAAGGTGCACGGGAGGGGCTCGATCTAGCAGTCGAGTCCCAAACGTGTTGAGCCCCGGCCGCTAGCACGACCGAGGCTCATACAAGAATGGCGGTGTATGCAACGCCGGGACAATACACATGCGCTAGGCTGTCGCGTATTTCAAGATCACAGCACTTCGAACAACCCCGCCGCGCCCATGCCGCCGCCGACGCACATCGTCACGACGACGTACTTCGCCCCACGACGCTTGCCCTCGATCAGCGCGTGGCCGGTCGCGCGTGCGCCGGTCATGCCGTAAGGATGGCCGATCGAGATCGCACCACCGCTGACGTTGAGCAGCTCGTCGGGGATGCCGAGATGGTCGCGGCAATAGAGCACCTGCACCGCAAACGCCTCGTTCAGCTCCCACAGGCCGATATCGTCCATCTTGAGGCCGAAGCGCTTCAGCAGCTTGGGGATCGCCACGACCGGGCCGATGCCCATCTCGTCGGGTTCGGTGCCGCCGACCGCGATGCCGACATAGCGACCGAGCGGCTGGAGACCGCGCTGCGAGGCGATCTTCTCTTCCATCAGGACCGACGACGACGATCCGTCCGACAGCTGCGACGCGTTGCCCGCGGTGATCGTGAAGTCGGGGCCCATCACCGGCTTCAGCGACTGCAACCCCTCCAGCGTGGTGTCGGCGCGGTTGCCCTCGTCCTTGGTGACCGTCACGTCCTTGTAGGTGACCTCCTTGGTCGCCTTGTCGACGATCGCCATGTTCGCATCGACGGAAATGATCTCCTTGTCGAAATAGCCCGCAGCCTGCGCGGCGGCGGTGCGCTGCTGCGACTGGAGCGCGTAGGCGTCCATCGCGTCGCGGCTGATGCCGTAGCGCTTGGCGACGACCTCGGCGGTCTGCAGCATCGGCATGTAGACGTCCTTGTGCATCGCGATCAGCTGGGGATCGGGCGCGACGCGCATCTGCGGGGTCTGGACGAGGCTGATGCTCTCGACGCCGCCGCCGATCGTGATGTCCATATTGTCGATGATGATCTGCTTGGCGGCGGTGGCGATCGCCATCAGGCCGGAGGCGCACTGGCGGTCGACCGACATGCCCGAGACGGTGACGGGGAGCCCGGCGCGTAGCAGAGACGTGCGGGCGATGTTGCCGGCCTGATGGCCCTGCTGGAGCGCACAGCCGAAGACCACGTCATCGACTTCCGCCCCGTCGATGCCGGCCCGCTCGACCGCGGCCTTGATCGAGTGCGACGCGAGCGTGGGGGCTGGGGTGTTGTTGAAGCCGCCGCGATAGGCGCGGCCGATTGGGGTGCGGGCGGTGGAGACGATGACGGCTGAACGCATGGCTATATCCTTATCTGCTCCCCTCCCGTTTACTGGAGGGGTTGGGGGAGGGGGTGGCCAGAGCAGCCGGAGCAATCGCGGCTATCTCGGACCCTCCCCTGACCCCTCCCGCAAGCGGGAGGGGAATGAGTGATCAAACGAAGACCTGGCTGATCCATTCGGCGATCAGGGCCGGCTTGTCCTGACCCTCGATCTCGACCGAGAAGGCGTTGGTCTGCTGCCACTGGCCGGGTCGCTTCTCGTCGAACGAGAGCAGCTTGAACCGCCCGCGGACTTTGGAGCCCGACCTGACCGGGGTCAGGAACCGCACCGAGTTGCCGCCATAATTGACGCCCATCTTGGCGCCCTCGATCGTCGGCGCGTCGGGAATTTTCGACGACAGCAAGGGCATCAGCGACAGCGTCAGGAAGCCATGCGCGATCGTGCCGCCGAAGGGGGTTTGCGCCGCGCGTGCCGGATCGATGTGGATGAACTGGTGATCGCCGGTCGCATCGGCGAACGTGTCGATCATGGCTTGCGTGACCTCGACCCAGTCCGACACAGTCTCGGTGCCGACCCGCTTCTGCATCTCGGCGGTGGTGATCGTCGCCACGGCATTCCCCTCAAAGCCTGTTTGGCGCTAAGCGCTCGGATGTCTCTAGGCGTACAGGCGAGCAGATCGCAAGCCTCACCCAACCGGAAGCTGGAAAATGTCGACTGCCGTAACGTCCGATGCCCGTGCAACCATGGCAAAGCTGTATCGCGCGAGCGAACCCGATGTTCTAAAACCGTTGCTCGACCGCGCCGCGCTCGATTCGGATTCGCGCGAACGCGTGATGGGGCATGCGCTGGGTCTGCTCGCGGACCTCCGTGCGGCGCAGAGCAAGGGGTGGGTGAACCAGTTCCTCCAGGAATATCGGCTCAATTCATCGGAAGGCGTCGCGCTGCTGTCGCTCGCCGAGGCGTTCCTGCGTGTGCCTGATCCCGAGACGGCGGATCTGCTGATTGCAGACAAGCTTGGCGATGCGAACTGGCGCGCGCATGCGGGCAAGTCGAATTCGAAGCTGGTGAACTCGGCGACCTGGGGGCTGGTGGTCGGCCGCGTGCTGGTCGGCGAGGGATCGACCGGACCGCTGCGGCGCCTGATCAGCCGCGCGGGCGAACCGTTCGTCCGGCAGGCGGTCGGCGCGGCGATGAAGATGATGGGCGAGATCTTCGTGATGGGTCGGACCATCGACGAGGCGATGAAGCGGATGCGGCGCCCTGAGAACAAGGGCTTCACCGCGAGCTTCGACATGCTTGGCGAGGCGGCACGTACGCATGCCGATGCGCAGCGCTATTTCCAGTCCTATGTCGGCGCGGTTGATGCGGTCGGGCGCGATCCGGCGGCGGGGCATTCGATCTCGGTCAAGCTGTCGGCGCTGCACCCGCGCTATGAAGTGGCGCGGTGGAGCGAGTGCGTGCCGGCGCTGACCGAGATGCTGGAGGCGCTGGCCGTGCAGGCGGCGTCGAAGGGGATCGCGCTGACCGTCGATGCGGAGGAATCCGAGCGGCTGGAGATGAGCCTGGACATCATCGGCACGGTCGCCGCGCTGCCGTCGCTCAAGGGCTGGGACGGGTTCGGCATGGCGGTGCAGGCTTACGGCAAGCGCGCGCGGCCGGTGATCGCATGGGCGAACGGGCTGGACCGGGTCATGAACGTCCGGCTGGTGAAGGGTGCGTATTGGGACAGCGAGATCAAGCGGACTCAGGTCGAGGGCTTGGCGGACTATCCGCTGTTCACGCGCAAGGCGGCGACCGACGTGTCGTATCTCGCGGTCGCCAAGGACATGCTGGCGGCGGAGAATATCCGCCCGGCGTTTGCCAGCCACAATGCGCTGACCGTCGCAACGATCATGGAATGGGCGGGCAACAGCCGCGATTTCGAGTTCCAGCGGCTGCACGGCATGGGCGACGGGCTGTACGAACGGCTGGTGCAGGAAAACGGCTATCATTGCCGCGTGTACGCGCCGGTTGGCGGGCACCGCGACCTGCTCGCATATCTGGTGCGACGGCTGTTGGAGAACGGGGCGAATTCCAGCTTCGTGCACCAGCTGGCCGACGAGCGGCTGACCGAGGCGGAGATCCTGGCCGACCCGGTCGCGAAGATCGCCGCCGTCGGGGGCAAGCGGCATCCGAGCATCCCGTTGCCGGTCGATCTGTTCGGGGCTGGCGGGCACCGGAACTCCGCCGGGCTGGATCTGAGCGACGTGGCAACGTTGGAGGCGACGGTAAAGGCCGTCACTTCCCCCCTCCCGCATGCGGGAGGGGCCGGGGGTGGGCTCGCGCTATCGGCAGATGCTGCGGCCGGCGTTGGGCGCGTAACTGCGAACGGTAGCGTTGGGGGTGAGCGCGTGCCCACCCCTAGCCCCTCCCGCAAGCGGGAGGGGGATCACGTTGCGGCTGCCATCACCCGGGCGCATACGGCGTTCCCGGCTTGGTCGCGGACGCCGGTTGACGATCGCGCGGCCTGCCTCGAACGCCTCGCCGACCTGCTCGAGAAGCACCGCGACGAACTGATGGCGATCTGCGTGCAGGAGGCGTTCAAGACGATCCCCGATGCGATCGGCGAAGTCCGCGAGGCGGCTGATTTCTGTCGCTATTACGCGCAGCAGGCTCGGCTGAACCTCCACCCGATCGAGCTGCCCGGGCCGACCGGCGAGCGCAACACGCTGCATATCGAGGGCCGCGGCGTGTGGGCCACGATCGCGCCGTGGAACTTCCCGCTGGCGATCTTCCTGGGTCAGACGGTTGCAGCGCTCGTGACAGGCAACAGCGTGGTCGCCAAGCCCGCCCCCCAGACGCCGCGGATCGCCGCGCGGGCGGTGGCGCTGGCGCATGAGGCGGGCGTGCCGGTCGATGCGCTGATCCTCGTTACCGGCGGGCCCGAGGTCGGCGCCGCGCTGACCGCCGACGTCCGGATCCAGGGCGTCGCGTTCACCGGATCGACCGCGACGTCGCGCAAGATCGCGCGGTCGTTGCTCGACGACGACACGCGCCCGATCGTGCCGCTGATCGCCGAGACCGGCGGGATCAACGCGATGATCGTCGATTCCACCGCACTGCCCGAGCAGGTGGTCGCGGACGTCATCGCATCGTCGTTCCGCTCGGCGGGGCAGCGCTGTTCGGCGCTCCGGCTGCTGCTGGTGCAGGACGACATCGCCGGCGGCGTGATCGAGATGCTGTCGGGGGCGATGGACACGCTGCGGATCGGGCGGTCGGGGGATCCCGCGACCGACGTCGGCCCGGTGATCGACCAGGCCGCCTATGACCGGCTGATGACGTACCGCACGAGTGTCGAGGCACGCTGGGTCAAGACGGTCGACGTACCGACGGAGGGCCTGTTCGTCCCGCCGACGCTGGTGCGGATCGATTCGATCGAGGATCTGAACCAGGAATGGTTCGGGCCGGTCCTGCACGTCGCGACCTGGGAAGCGGGCAAGCTCAGCGAGACGATCGCGCGCGTCAACGCAAAGGGCTACGGCCTGACGATGGGACTCCACAGCCGCATCGCGCGCGCCGCCGAGGTGATCGAGGCCGAGGCCGCGGTCGGCAACCTCTACATCAACCGCTCGATGATCGGTGCGGTGGTCGGGTCGCAGCCATTCGGCGGCGAGGGCCTGTCGGGGACCGGACCAAAGGCCGGTGGCCCGCGCTATCTGTACCGCTTCTGCGCCGAGCGGGCGGTGTCGGTGGATACGACGTCGGCCGGCGGCAATGCCACGTTGCTGTCACTGGACGAGGGCGGGATTTAGCCAGCGACGGCAGCGTAATGTGTGGCTGCCACCGTATGCTCCCCCCCCGGCCTTTGCCGTGGGAGTGGATCTGGGTGGGGCCGACGCAGACCTAGTCGTGGTCGCGTTGCGTCAGGCAGGCTTTCCTTCCCCAGCAGACCGCACCTCCGGATACGGCATTACCACCGAGCCGTCGGCGGCGGCGGTCATGTTGACCTGGGTCGGGAAGGCGATCTCGATCTTCTCATCGTTGAAGCGCTTCAGGATGGCGATGCCTACCGCGGAGCGGCCATTGTAGAAGCCGGCGTAATCGGGGCCGTCGCTGTCGAACTGAAGCTCGAAATCCAGGCTCGATGCGCCGAAGCCCGTGAAGCCCGCCCGGATGAAGATCTTGTCGTTCGCCTCGACGATCTCCTTCAGCATTTCGGGGATCCGCGAACACAATTCGGGTGGCGTGAAGTACGTCACGCCGATCACGAACTTGGCGCGGCGATGGTTGCGCTGCGTGTTGTTGAGGATCTCCTTGTTGAGGAGGTTCTTGTTCGAGATCACGCGCTCCTCGCCATCGACGCCGCGGATGCGCGTGGACTTGAGGCCGATCCCCTCCACGCTGCCCGAGTTGCTGTCGTAGGTGATCGAATCACCGCGCCGGAACGGACGGTCGAAGATGATCGCGAGCGCGGCGAACAGGTCGGCGAAGATCCCCTGCGCGGCCAGGCCGATCGCGATGCCGCCAACGCCGAGCCCGGCGACGAGGCCGGTGACGTTCACGCCGAGATTGTCGAGTACCACGACGAGAGCGACCGCGAACAGCGCCAGCGTCACGAGCAGGCGGATCAGGCCCATCGCGCTGAGCAATGCCTCGCCCGAATAATGTTCGGACGCGGTGCGGTGCTCGATCGCGCCAAGGATGATCTCGCGCGCCCAGATCGCCGCCTGGAACACCGCGGCGACGGTGAACAGGAAGTTGATCGTGGTCGCCACTTCGCCGGGCGTCGCCGCGTAGCCCGCGACCAGCTTGGCGGCGAGCATGACGATGAAGAAATTGCTGGTGCGCCCGATCGCCTTGCCGACGACGATCCCCCAGCCGCCGAGCGACTGCGGCCGGTTGCACAATTTGCGCCCAAACCGGCGCGCGGTGTGCAGCACGAGGACGATTCCCGTGCCGACCGCGGCGGCGATCAGGATCTGCAGCCAATAGGCCTGCACCCAGGCGAGGCTGGCGGTGAGGAAATCATTCGCTTGCGCCCCGACATTGTCGGCGTCGAAGATCGGCTTTTGCGCGGCGCTGGCAGCGGACGCGGGGGCATTGGACGCGGCAGTATTGGACATGGAGATACTCGTCAGGCCGCTTCGGCGATCGCGACGCTGGAGGGCGTCGCGGCCGCCGGTGTCGCGGGCTTCGCAGGGGCGGGCGCCGAAACGGGGGGCGTCCCCGCTTCGAGGAAGGCGATCAGGCCGCATTCCTCCCTGCTGAGGTAGCGCTTGGCGCGCGGAAGGCGGAGCGCCTTGCGGAAGGTGGACTGTCCCTGTTTCACAAGCGCGATGAGCGACGGATGAACATAGCTCTTCCGCGCGATCGCGTGCGTGTTGCCGAGCCGCAGGACGACGGGTTCGAGCATCGCCTTCAGGCTGAGGTCGCGTTCGGCCGAGGCGAGCGCCTCGAACGCGGCGACGCTGGCCGCCCAGGTACGGAAGTTCTTGGCGGTGAAATCGGTGCCGGTCGCGTCGCGGATGTAGCAGTTCACGTCGGTCGAGGTGACGGGATGCGCGACGCCCGCATCGTCGACCCACGCGAACAGATGCTGTTCGTCGAGATCCTGGCATTTCTTGACGAAGCTGCTGAGCGATCGGTCGGTGATCTTGAGCGTCCGCAGCTTGCCCGACTTGCCCTTGTATTGGAGCTTGAGCGTGGCGCCCTTCACCTCGCCGTGGCGCTTGCGCAGCGTGGTCGCGCCGAAGCTCTCGTTCGCCTCTGCATAGGCCTCGTTGCCGATGCGGATATGGCCGCCGTCGAGCAGGCGAAGGACGGCGGCAACCGCGCGTTCGCGGGTCAGCGAGCGTTTGCGCAGGTCAGCCTCGACCGCCTTGCGCAGCTTGGGGAGCGCATGGCCGAAATCGGCGCACCGCTCGTATTTCGCCGCCTCCTGTGCCTCGCGGAAGCCGAGGTGATAGCGATATTGCTTGCGACCCTTCTCGTCCCAGCCGACCGCCTGGATATGGCCGTTCGGCTTGGGACAGAACCACGCGTCGCGGTAGGCGGGGGGCAGGGCGATGGTATTCAGCCGGTCGATCTCGTCGCGATCGGTAATGCGCTCGCCCTTGGCGTCCCAATAGCCCCAGCCGTTGCGCATCTTCTTGCGCGTGATGCCGGGCTTCGTATCGTCGGAATACACGATCTTGGTGGGCAAATCGGGATCCTTGCGCGGTAGTGTTTCGGCGGTGCTTCGGCGCGCGAACAGCCTCGGTCGCGCTGTCTCTGAAAATGTTCGGCAGGGCGCATCGTTCCGGAACGACGCGGGGCGGGCGGTGTTGAGGGAGCACGGGATTTCATTGGAGACTGCACATGGCCGACCTTTCACAGGCACGGGTACTGATCCTCGCGGCCGACGGCTTCGAGACCGTCGAGCTGTTCGAACCCAGGAAGGCGCTGGAGGCGGCGGGCGCGAAGGTGACGCTCGCCTCGATCAAGACCGATCCGATCCAGGGCATGAAGGGCGACATCAACAAGGCCGAGACGGCGACGCCCGACCTGACGCTCGAGGAGGTCGATACCGACGATTACGACGCGCTGATCCTGCCGGGCGGTGTCGCCAACCCCGATACGATGCGGCAGGAAGAGCGCGCGATCGAGATCATCACCGAGTTCATGGAGGACGGCAAGATCGTCGCCGCCATCTGCCACGCGCCGTGGCTGCTCGCCGAGGCCGACGTGATCGATGGCCGCCGTCTGACGAGCTTCCCCTCGATCCGCACGGACCTCGAGAATGCCGGCGCGGACGTGGTCGACGAGGAGGTCGTCGTCGACGGCAATCTGATCACGAGCCGCAAGCCCGACGATATCCCCGCGTTCAACAAGGCGATCATCGCGGCGCTCGAGGAAGAACTGGCCGACGAACCGGTTGATTGATTACCCGCGTCCCCCTCTCTTTACCGGGAGGGAGACGCGTTGATCCAGCGTTGCGCCGGGCGTTCGACGCCGTGATACAGCAGGATTGACGCGATCAGGACGATCACGAGATACAGCGCGATCTCGAGCGGCGGCACCGCGCTGGCATCGCGCACGAAGGCGAGCTTGAACGCCTTCCATAGAATGAAATGGCTGAGGTAGGTCGCGTAGCTGATCTCGCCGAGGTAATGCACCAGCCGGGTCTCGAACGGATTGCGGGCGCGGCCCGCGGTCAATGCGAGTAATAACAGCGTCGCCGCGAAGAGGGCTGGAACGACCAGCGTCTCCGCCACACCGATCGCCCACAAGGCGGTCAACGCAACCGTTGCAAGGCCGGCATAAACCGCCGCGCGAGGACGATCCCGCCACCGCAGCCACAGAGCGCAGACGATGCTCCCGGTGGCGAACTCGGTCAGGCACCGCAACAGTCCGTAGCGCGGAATATCGGCGCCGAGCGTCGGCGCGTCGATCGCCGCATGGAGTCCGACCAGCAACGCGGCCGCGATCGCCAGCAGAGCGCCGGTCGGCAGTCGCCGCCAGTCGACCGCCATCACCAACAGCGGAAAGAGCAGATACGCGCCAAGCTCCGCACTGATCGACCAGGCGGGATCGTTCCAGGCGAGATGCCGTGTGAATCCCCAGTTCTGGAGCAGCAGGATATGCAGCGGCAGTTCGGAAAACACGAACTGCGGATCGGACCGCCCGGTCGCGCGCAGCACCAGCGCCAAGGCAACCGCGCCGGCGAGCGTGACCAGATGCAGCGGCCAGATCCGCGCGATGCGTTTGCGGAGAAAACCGGGCACGCTGGCCACGCCGCCAGCGCGGATGCGATCGCTCCACGTCAGCCAGATCACGAACCCCGACAACAGGAAAAAGAAATCGACCGCCAGATAGCCCTTGGCAAAGATGTCCCGGACGCCGCCTGGCAGGCCGAGGATGGAGAGGCGAATGTGATAGAAGACGACGAACCAGGCGGCGATCCCGCGCACGCCGGTCAGGGCGCGCAGTTCGTGAACCGGGGCGCGGTCGATCATGCCGGTTCGGGCGGTATCGCGGACGGCGCGACACGACGCATCGGCCGAAACGATTGCTCGCCCCGCTTGCGGGCGAGATACGTGTCCAGGCCGATTTGCGCGCCGATCAGCATGTAGATGAACGGCTGGAACGCGATCGCGATAAAGCCCGCGCCGAGCAGATAGACGATATGACCGCTCTGGAGCGCTGCCGCGAGCGGCCCGGCCCATGCATATTCGCCGTCCGGATCGCGGTAGCGGCGGCGGAGGACCTCCATGCGGACGATGCCGATCAGGTTGATCGCGAGCCACAGCGCGAGCCCCGGATAGCCCTGTTCCCCGAGCATCTCGAAATAGGCGCTGTGATAGGCACGGGCCTTGTCGACCTCGACCTTGGGGGCGCCCGCCGCGGCACCGCCGCCGGGGGCGGTCTTTAGATCGTAGCGGATGCGGTTGCCCAGATACGCGTTGAAGCCGCCGCCGAACGGATGCGTCTTCGCGTATTCGATCGTCCATTTCCACACCGCCAGCCGGGTCGAGGCCGACTCGTCCGCGTCGTAGGTCTTGATCGTGTTCATCCGGTTGGTGAAGGTGGACGGCAGGAACGGGATCGCGGCGACACCGAGGATCCCGAGCAGCGCGAGGTACGCGACCTTGCGCTTCACGTTGCGGATCGACAGCACGGCGAGCAGCACGATGCACAGCAGGCCGGTGCGCGTCGACGTGCCGACCGGGATCAGCAGGCACGCGAAGACGAGCGCGAGGCAATAACCCTTCACCCGCCAATCGGGTTTGAAGATCGAGCCGTGATGCATGAACCAGATGATGATCGGGATGATCGCGATCGCCACCGCGCTGATCGTGCTGCCCTCGTACAGGCCCGAATTATTGTCGACCATCAGGTTCAGCTGGCCATAGCCGCCACCGCCGCTGGCAATCGTCTTGATCCCGCCGACGATGATGATCGACGATGCGGCCAGGATCATGAACAGCAGCAACGCCTCGATCCTCAGGCGCGTGCGCAGCGTCAGCGGCAGGAACGCGGCAAAGGCCAGCGCCTTCCACACCCAGTCCCATTTTTCCTTGGCCTCGGCAGGGAAATCGGCGCCGATCGTCGTCGCCCAGCAATAGAGCAGGAGCAGGACGATCAGCACCTGGCGTCCGCCCACCCGCGTGTCGCGCTTGTCGTCGGCGAGTATCCACCCGCCGACGGCCAGCGTGACCGCGATCAGCGAGATCGGCACGGTGTTGAGCAGCAGGTATGTCAGCCGCTGCGGCGAGACGATGTCGATATAGACATAGACCAGCACGAGCAGGAACGGCCGCTTGAAGCCCATCCCGAAGAACGCGAGCAGGAAGGCGATGAACGCGAGATCACGCACGCGGGCGAGGCTTCTTTTCGGTCGTTGCGGTTCCGTCCGTCCGGTCGGCCCGGTCGGCCCGGTCGGATAGATCCGGCTCGCGGTCGAGATCCGGGCGCTTGAGCAGCAGGTAGGCGGCGAGCATCATCAGCCCGTGGCTGAGGCCGAGCGCGAGATTGTCGATCATGATACGGCCTCCTTCGCCCGAACGTTGGTCCGAAATCGTCTCTAGGCATAGTCGGTTGACGCGCCGTTAAGCGATCTGTGGCAGGTGGAGGGCACGATGCGTATTCTTCATATCCTCGATCACGGCCTGCCGCTGCAAAGTGGCTACACGTTCCGCACGCGGGCGATCCTCAAGGCGCAGGAGGGGCTCGGCTGGACCGTCGCGGCGGTCACGGGCCCCCGGCACGTGCTGGGTGCGGGCGCTGGCTCCGATACGCCGCCCGCGGTCGAAACGGTCGACGGCCTGACGTTCCACCGTACGGCAAGCGGCGTGACCCCGGGGCCGATCGGCGAAATGGCCGGCATCGCCACGTTCGCCAAGCGGATCGACGCCGCGGTCGAGGCCTTCAAACCCGATATCCTGCACGCGCATTCGCCGGTCATCGACGCGCTCGCCGCGCTGATCGTCGCGCGCCGGCGGAAACTGCCGCTGGTCTACGAGATCCGCGCGTTCTGGGAGGATGCCGCGGTCGGCAACGGCACCGGTACCGCCACGTCGCTGCGCTATCGTGCGACGCGGGCGCTGGAGACCTGGGCGGTCAGGCGCGCGGATGCGGTCGCGGTGATCTGCGAAGGATTGCGCGGCGACCTGGTCGCGCGGGGGATCGCCGCGGACAAGATCATCGTGTCGCCCAACGGCGTCGACCTGGAATTGTTCGGGACCGCGCCGCCGCGCGACGATGCGCTGGGGGCCGGACTCGGGCTCGACGGTGCCGATGTCGTTGGGTTCATCGGCAGCTTCTACGATTACGAAGGGCTCGACGACCTGATCGCGGCGATGCCGGCGCTGGTCGCGGCACGGCCGAACGCACGGCTGCTGATGGTCGGCGGCGGCCCGATGGAGGCGGCGTTGCGCGCGCAGGCCGAGGCGTCGCCGGTCGCGGACGCGATCCGCTTCGTCGGGCGAGTCCCGCATCAGGAGGTCGAGCGCTATTACGGGCTCGTCGACGTCCTCGCCTATCCGCGCAAACGGATGCGCCTGACTGATCTCGTCACGCCGTTGAAGCCGCTCGAGGCGATGGCGCAGGGGCGGCTGGTGACGGCGTCGGACGTCGGCGGCCACCGCGAACTGATCCGCGACGGCGATACCGGCACGCTGTTCCCGCCCGACGATCCGGGCGCGATCGCCGCCGCGCTGGCGGGGATGTTCGCGGATCGGTCGGGCTGGGACGCGATGCGTGCACGAGGGCGCGCTTTCGTGCAGGACGAGCGTAACTGGTCGTCAAACATTCGTCGCTATGCGCCGGTGTATGAACGGCTGACCGCGGCCGCTGGACGGAAGAACCGATGAACGTGCCTGATCGCCGAACCCTGCTCCGCGCGTTGCCGCTTTACGGCGCGGTGGCTGGCGGCGTGATCGCGGCGGCAGGCGTGCTGCTGATCCCGACCGACACGCTCGAAACGCTGGTGTGGTCGACCGGAATCGCGGCGCTGGTGCCGGGCGCCGCGCCGCCGCTCGGGACGACGGCACGCGTGCTGCTGTCGGTCGGCAGCGGGCTACTGGTCTCGGCGTTGCTGTGGTCGTCGCTGTTCCTGCTGTTCGGGCCCGGCGGGTTCCTCGTCCGGCGCGCGCCGCGCGCGGACGGCGTGCCGATGATCCGCCGCGCGGACGCGCATCCCGACGCGCCACCGCGCAAACCGATGACCGCCGCGGATCTCGGCACGCCGATGATGGAAGTGGGCGTCGGACAAGATGCGGTGAGCGGGGGCGACGCGCGACCGATTCCCGTCGATCTCGACCAGCCGCTTGCCGCGTTCGATCCGCGGGCAATCCTGCCGGTGCCGATGGAGCCAATCCGGCCGGTGTCGCCGCTGGCTCAGGCAATGACGGCGCCGGTGATCGAGATCGCGGGGACGGCGGAGGCGACGACGTATGTGACCGCTGCGGTGCCGCCGGTTGCGACACCGACCCCGGCCGACCCCGTCGAGGTGCCGATACAGGACGTTGCGGAGGCGGTCGACGAAACCCCGGCGCCGACTCCGCTGGTCCGCGCGCCGCGGCTGCCGGTGGAGCCGGCGGCGCCACCGACGATCGAAGCGTTGCTGAGCCGTCTCGAACAAGGTGCCGTCCGTCGCGGCTGGATCGGATCGCATTAGAGCGCGCTAACGGGCGATGCGGCTGGTTTGCTTGGCTACCATTGATGCCGCGGCTACCTGTTCCATCGACGTACCCGACACTGCCGAAATCGCTGTTTCTCTCTCGTTCGCTCTGATACCCATAGCTCGAAAAAATATCGAGGAGGGATTATGGCGGGTGCCGAAACCAGCGCGGGAGAACCGGGAACGCCGTTCGAACAGAGCGCGTCCCAGCAAGGGGCCACGCGCTATGCCTGGTATGTCCTGTCGATCCTGTTCCTCGTCTACGTCCTGAATTTCGTCGACCGGCAGATCATCTCGATCCTCGCGGAGGACATCAAGCGCGATCTGGGGCTCAAGGACCAGGATCTCGGCTTCCTGTACGGTACCGCGTTCGGCGTGTTCTATTCGCTGTTCGGCATTCCGCTCGGGCGACTGGCGGACAATTGGCACCGCGTACGACTGATGACGATCGGGCTGTCCCTATGGTCGGTGATGACCGCGCTGTCGGGCTTTTCCAAGACCGGCGGGCATTTGGCGGCAGCGCGGATCGGCGTTGGCATCGGCGAGGCGACGGCGAGCCCGTCCGCCTATTCGATCATCTCCGATTATTTCCCGAAGCGGCTGCGCGCGACGGCGTTGTCGATCTATTCGGCGGGCCTATACGTCGGCGGCGGCTGTTCGTTGTTCATCGGCGGGCTGATCGTGCAGGGCTGGAACAAGGCGTATCCGGGCGGCGGGCCGCTCGGGCTGGTCGGCTGGCAGGCGGCGTTCATGGCGGTCGGCCTGCCGGGGCTGTTGCTCGCACTGTGGATCGCGACCCTGAAGGAACCGATCCGCGGGCTGGTCGAGGGCTTGCCCGAACCCGAGAAGCACCCCGCGCCGTTCCGCGCGTTCGGTGCCGAACTCGTGACGATCGTGCCGCCGCTGACGCTGATCGGCGCGGCGATGGGCGGCGCGAAGGCGTTGGCGTATAACCTGCTCGCGCTGGCGGTGGTCGCGGCTGCGGTGTCGGGGCTGATCGCGATCGGCGAGCCGTGGCCGCAATGGGTGGCGATCGGTATCGGCGTCTACGCGGTGTTCTCCTGGGCGTCGGCGCTCAAACGCCGCGATCCGCCGACCTTCGCGCTGATCGTCGCGACGCCTGCGTTTTTGTGCACGGTCGTCGCGTACGGGCTGAACGCGTTCCTCAGCTACGCGGCGAGTTTCTGGGCGGCACCGTATGCGTTGCGCGAACTGGGCGCGACGCCGGCATCGGCGGGGTTCATGATCGGCAGCCTCGGCGCGACGGCAGGGTTCCTGGGGCTGACGATCGGCGGCGTGGTCTCGGATCGCTTGCGGCAGCGCAACCCCGCGGGGCGATTGTGGGTGGTGATCTTCGGCGCGGTGGTGCCGGTGCCGTTCCTCGTGCTCGCTTTCACCGCGGCGACGCCGACAGCGTTCTATGCGGGGATCTTCCTCGCGCAGCTGACCGCATCGTGTGCGCTGGGAGCGGCGGCGGCGACCACGCAGGACATGGTCTTGCCGCGGATGCGCGGTACGGCGACCGCGACCTTCTTTATCGGCACGACGCTGATCGGGCTGGCGCTCGGGCCATACATGGCGGGGCGGGTGTCGACGCTGACCGGGAGCTTGTCGATCGGCATGCTGTCGCTGCTGGTGGTGACGCCAATCACGCTGGCGTGTGCGGTCGCGGCATACCGGCTGGCGCCAAGGGCTGAGGCGACGCGGGAGGCTAGGGCAAGGGCGGCGGGGGAGGCGGTTTAGGGTTTCGATCCGGATGCTGGGGAAAACCCGAAGGAAAGACCGAGCCGGGTTTTGAGCCCGTCCCCATTCCGTTCGTGCTGAGTAGAGACCGAGTAGCTTCGCAGAAGCGCATCGAGGGCTCGTATCGAAGCACAGGTCCCACGCGCCAACCTGTCCTTCGATACGCCGCCTCGATACGCTGCAAGCGCAGCTACTCGACGGCTACTCAGGACGAACGGAATTTGGGACCACCCCCGACGGAAAGGGGTGATCCCCAACCGAAGTTGGGGATCACCCTGACCAAAACCGGTTACCCCGCCTGAAACATACCGCAGGCAATCCGCCCGCCGCTGTTGCCGGCCGGGTCGGTCATCATGTCGTCCGGACCCGCATGCACCACGAACGCAGAGCCGTCCGCGTCCATCAAGCCCGCGATCGTCGCGCCGGGGATGGTAATCCCGATCGTGCCGCGGCCGTCGGTGCCGATGATCAGGTTCGGCAGGTCGCCCTCGTGCGGGCCCTGCGGGTTCATGCTGCCATGCTTCATGCCGGTCGGGTTCCAGTGGCCGCCCGCGGTCGTGAAGTCCGGCGCGTCGCAACGGCCGACCATGTGGATGTGCGCGCCATGCGTGCCGGGGGGCATTGCCTTGGCATCGAGCGTGAAGCGGATACCGCCCGCGACTTCGGTCGCAGTCGCGCGGCCGACATCGGTGCCGGTCGCGGTCTGGAGCATCGCCGTCGCGCGCTGCCCGCCTGCCATCGGCGTGCCGGTGTCCATGCCGCTCTTCTCGCAGGCGCTCAGCCCGATCGTTGCCGCGCCGAGTAGCGCCAGTGTCGCAATCCGCATGTCGTCTCTCCCTGTTGATATCTTGGCGAACCCCCCGCCACGCGTCAGGTTCCCCCTACCGTTCCAAGACCCCACCGCGCGACCGGTTCGTAGGTCGCGCCGTCGCGTCCGAGATGGCTCTGGTACAGGACGAGATGGCTCAGCGGGAAGGGGGCGCTGGCGAGCCCGGCATGCGTCGCCAGCCATGCCTCGCTCGCAAACCCCGCGCCCGCCGAGCGCGCCAGCCGCGCGACCGTGATGTGCGGGAGGTAGGCGCGGCGTTCGGGCTCCAGCCCGGCGCGGACGCACGCCTGGTCGACCTTCCGGTGCAGCGCCGCGAGCGCGTCGTGCGGAGTCACGGCTGCCCACAAGGTGTCGGTCCGTCCGCGCATCTCGAACCGGCCGACGCCCGCAAGCGCGACGCTCGGCACCGGCGCGACGACCTGGCTGAGCACGATCGCGACATCCTCCGCGACCGGCCGCTCGACCTCGCCGATGAAGCGGAGCGTGACGTGCAACTGCTCGTCGTCCTGCCAGCGGGCGGAAGGCACGCCTTCCATGATGTCGAGCAAGCTCTGACGGATGGGCGGCGGTGGGCGCAAGGCGACGAACAGGCGGATCATGATCGCCGCTGCTTTAGCCGCGAACGAGGGGCAGGATGCAACCACTCGGCTTGAAAAACGTCCAGCAAAAGACGATATTCACCGTAACCGGCATTATGCCGGGCAAAGGAGCTGATTTCACAATGGCTAATTGGTCTGACCCCCGGCCCCGCGCCGCGTCGTTCGGAACGACGGCCACGGGCCAGCGTACCGAGGCCTATGACGCTGGTCTCCGGTCGTACATGCTGTCCGTCTACAATTACATGGGTTCGGCAGTCCTGCTGACCGGCATCGTCGCGATGCTGTTCGCATGGGGTGGCGCATCCTCGCCCGCCGCGCAGGTGTTCATGAGCGGTGGCATCCTGAAGTATGTCATCATGTTCTCGCCACTCGCGATCGTGTTCGGCATGAGCTTCGGCCAGAACAAGATGTCGACCGGTACGATGCAGATGCTCTTCTGGGGCTTCGCCGTCCTGATGGGCCTGTCGATGTCGACCATCTTCCTGGTCTATAGCGGCACGTCGATCGCGGGTGCGTTCTTCGCCACCGCCGCCGGTTTCGCCGGGCTGAGCCTGTATGGCTACACCACCAAGCGCGACCTCTCGGCGTTCGGAACGTTCCTGATCATCGGCGTCGTCGGCCTGCTGGTCGCGAGCCTGATCAACATGTTCCTGCAGTCGGGCGTGATGCAGCTGGTCATCAGCGGCGTCGGCGTGCTGCTGTTCGCGGGCCTTACCGCCTACGACACGCAGCGTACCAAGAGCCTGTACGCGCAGGTTGCCGGCACCGACATGGTCGGCAAGGTCGTGATCATGTCGGCGCTCAGCCTGTATCTCGACTTTATCAACATGTTCATGTTCGTACTGCGTCTGTTTGGTAGCAGCCGTAACTAACTCCCGCTAAGGGTGTGACGAACGCAGGGCTCGGCGGGACACCGCCGGGCCCTTTTCTTTTGGCTTCAGGACAGGAATGGGACGCGCGATGCGGCTCTCGATAGACGTGCGTCTGGATTACGGGATCACGGGGGACGCCGATGTGCTCCTCCAGATCGAGGCGGCGGCGATGGCCGACCAGACGATCGAGTCCGAGTCGCTGACGATCTGGTCCGACAGCCCGATCCGCGCGGTCCGCGGCGAGGACGGGATCGGCCAGCGCTGCTGGTCGCGCGGTCACGGCCGCTTCACCGCCGAGTATAAGACGATCGTCGCGGTATCGCGCGAGCGCGTCCAGCTCGAGCTGTACCCGGCGACACCGCCGCGGATGCTCGACGGGGAACTGACGCCGTATCTGATGCCGAGCCGCTATTGCCCCTCCGACCGGTTCGAAGGCTTTGTCGCGCGCGAATTCGGCGGCCTGGAAGGTGGCCCGCTCGCGGCGGCGCTGACCGAATGGGTCTACCAGTCGCTCGACTATCGCTGCGGGTCGAGCAGCGGCGAGACGACCGCGCTCGACACGTTCGCATCGCGCTCGGGCGTGTGCCGCGACTATTCGCATCTGCTGGTCTCGCTCGCGCGTGCCGGCGGGATCCCGGCGCGGTGCGTGTCCGCCTATGCGCCCGGCGTCGATCCGCCCGACTTCCACGCGGTCGCCGAACTCTGGCTGGCGGGCGACTGGCGGCTGATCGATGCGACGAAGATGGCGACGTGCAGCGACATCGCCCGCGTCTGCGTCGGCCGCGATGCTACCGACATCGCGTTCATGACCGTGTTCGGGCAGGCGAACCTGTGGGAACAGACGGTGCGCGTGACGCCGCTGGATCCTCCGTCATCCTGACGGACCCTCCGTCATCCTGACGACCCCTCCGTCATCCTGACGAAAGTCAGGACCCAGAGCCACAAACGCCCCCCCGTTAGCCTGGGTCCTGACTTTCGTCAGGATGACGGTTGTGGGCTGGGCAGGAACGCTTCGCCTGTCGGACCGTTGGTCCTCGCAAAGTTTTCAAAAGGGACAAATCGTCATGACCGACATAGACAAGAGCGCGCTGGACAGCCTTTCGGTGGCACCCGACGATCAGAACGCCGAGGGCAAGAGCTCGGGTCGCGATCCGCGCCAGGAAGCCGGGCAGGACAAGTCGATCGGCAAGCGTCTGCAGAAAAATCCCGACAGCGCTGATGCGCGCCTCGATAACGGGCTCGACGAGTCGATGGATGGCAGCGATCCGATTTCCGCGACTCAGCCGGGGTCCGGTAGCGAACCTGCCAAGTCGTCGGGCTATGATGAGGAAGCCGAGCGGGCCCTGCGCGAAAAGCAGGCGTAACGCGCCCTGTTGCTCGTCGAAGAGGCGTCGGTCGGCAACGACCGGCGCCTTTTTGTTGCCTGAAAACCTCGGAACGCAATAGAATCGCGCGATTTCGTTCGCTTCGTCGCAGTGTTGTTGCAGCGCACCAGCTTTCATGGTCGCTTGACGTTACGGAAAGATGACGCGCGATAGGGTCGTTATTAACCATCCGGGCGCAAAGTCTGCCGGTTCCTTGACGAGAGCGGGGTGACGACATGGCTTCCAGAATGAAACCGGCGCAGGGCTCGATGACGCTCGCCGAGATGAAGGAATTCGCGGGCTTTCCGAGTTCGACGCAGCGCTACATTCGGCGCTCGCTCGATGTTGGGCTCGATCGTGAGGATGCGATGGAGCGCTGGTCGCGCGACGTCGTCGAATCCGCCAGCATCCGGGCTCAGTCCCGGCTCTACAACAATCTTCCCGATCTCCGCGCTATGGTGCCCGACGATAGCGGCCTCGACGCGATCGAACCGTTCCTGGCGCCGTTGATGACCCTCGTCGCATTCGATCTGGGGCAGGGGCGGCTGACGAGCTTCTCGGCGCTGCGCTTCCTGTATGAGCGGCTGATCGGCGCGGAGGTCCGGCCGTGGCTGCCGTCCGCGTTCTGCGCCGCCGCCGCGCTGCCGCATCTGCACCCCGAATTGCGGCGCAAGCTGCTCCAGTCGATCAGCGAAGCCGCGGCGACGGCGTCGGGCTGGTCAAACCGCCAACCGGCGTTCTTCCCCTATTGGGTCGAGAAGGTCGATTCTGGCACCACTTTGGCGAACTGACCTAGCGGCACGCGCGCCAGCCCATCGCGCCACGCTGGGCCTGGTCGAGATGCAAATGGTCGGCGTGCGCGGCGTTGTATTCCGGGGACAGCGTCGTGGCGAACAGCGTGCACGCGCCGTCGCGGACCTCGCGCAGGAACGCGGCTTTCGCGTCGCTGCCCTTCCAGTCGCGCGCCACCGTGATGCGGGTGCCGTCGGTCAGGCGGAAGCCGGCGATATCGACGGCGTCGGCGGTCGAATGCTCGCTCCAGGTGCCGGCACCCCGGCCGTAGATGCGGCGACAACTATAGCTGCCGAAATGGTCGATGCTCGCGACCTGTGCGCCGAAATGACGCTCAGCCGCGGGCTGGACGATATCCCATTCCCACATCGCCAGCGCTGCGGCGACGGGGCATGCGATCCCTAGCCCTGCCGGTGTGAACGCGATGCGCCGTGCGCCGGCATTGGCGAGGCGGACACCGTCGGCATAGCCGCACTGTCCCTCGCCCTTGCGGGGCGGGAGGATCGTGTAGCGCACGCCCGCGCGATCGAGCAGCGCGCGGCATTGCGGAAAATCCTCCGTCAGCGCGGTCAGTTTGCGCCCGGTGAACATCCCGATCGGCTGGCCGAGCGCGAGGGGCGCCCACGGCAGATCCTGTGGTCGCCCCCGCAACGATGCGTACAGCAACAGTCCGGCGGCGAGCAGGATGGCGATCGCGACCGCCGCACCGACAGTTCGGCGTACCGCGCGCATCTCAGCCCCGCACCGCGTCCGACATTGGCTCGGATGTCACCGGATAACCCAAATCGTCGGGGATGCAGAGATGCTCGATGCCGTCGCGCTGTTCGGTCCACGGCGTCACTGTCCGGATCGGATACGTGCTGGCGTCCGCTACCGCCGTCGCGAAGTCGGCGAACCCGGCCAGTCGTTCGAGATTGCGTCGTGTCGGGAATATGATCGTCGCGCGTCCCGCATCCGCTTCCGCAAGGACCTCGGCCGCTGTCGCCCAGAACAGCCGGACATTCTCCGTGGCATCGACCCGCGGCGCGGGCGCGTCGATCGGCAACCGCGCCAGATAGAACCGCGTGTCGAAGATCCGGGCATGCGCGTGGGCCGGCCGCCACCGGGCGAAATAGGTCAGCGCGTCGCGGTCGATACGGGTGCCCGCGTCCGCCAGCGCCTGTCCGAACGCGGTGCCGGCGTGGAGTGCGGTGCGTAACCGCTCGAATGCGTCTACCGAGGGTATCGGCGACAGGCCGACCGGCAGTCCGGCCTCCTCGATCGTCTCGCGGATCGCCGCGATCCGGGCCGCGGTCTCGTCGTCCCCGCGGTCGAGCAACGCCGCCAGCGCATGGTCGCCCGGATCGACCCGCCCGCCGGGGAACACCAGTGCGCCGCCCGCGAACGCCATCGCCTTGGCGCGTTCGACCAGCAGCAACTCCGGCGGACCGGCGGCACGATCGCGAAATACGACCAGCGTGGCGGCCGGGATTGCCGTTGGCAGCGTATCGGGGAACGGTTCTGCGGGCGCGTCGGTCATCGTTCGGAGTAACGCACGAACCCGGGATCGGGTAGCGAGTCGTCGGAGAGCGCACAGCACGCACCCGATACACGCGGGGGCGGATACCCGCCGAAGCCGGTATCCGCGTCCGTGGCGACGTCAGCTGATATGCACGGCCTTCGTGATCAGATGCGCGGCGATGCCCTCGGGACCGTCCTCGGAACCGTGGCCGCTTTCCTTGATCCCGCCGAACGGGCTGTCCGGATAGCTAAGCCGGACCGTGTTGATGCCGACCATGCCCGCTTCGATCGCATCGCCGAGCATGTTCTGGCGCCGGCCATTCTCCGTGAAGCAATAGGCGGCAAGCCCGAACGGCAGGCGGTTGGCTTCGGCGATCGCATCCTCGTCGGTGGCGAAGCGGCTCAGCAATGCGATCGGCCCGAACGGCTCCTCGTTCATCGCCCGCGCGGACAGGGGCACGTCCGACAGCACGGTCGGCTGGAAGAAGAACCCGCCCTGGCCGCCATAGTCGCCACCCGCCAGCAACGATGCGCCGTGGCTGGTCGCGTCGCCGACCAGTTCGGCGATCGCGTCGGGCCGACGGGCATTGGCCATCGGGCCCATCTGGCTCGCCGAATCCATGCCGTCGCCAATCTTCAGCGCGCGGGTCCGTTCGGCGAAACCCTTGGCGAAGCGGTCGTAAATGCCGTCCTGGACGTGGAACCGGGTCGGCGCGACGCAGACCTGCCCCGCGTTGCGAAACTTGTGCGCGACCAGCGTGTCGAGCGTCTTGTCGAGATCGCAATCGTCGAACACCAGCACCGGACCGTGCCCGCCCAGCTCCATCGTCGTCCGCATCATCGTGTCGGCGGCCAGCTTCATCAGCGCCTTGCCGACCGGCACCGACCCGGTGAAGCTCAGCTTGCGCGTGATCGGCGACGCGAGCAGGTGGCGCGAGACCATGTCGGGCACGCCGAACACGCATTGCGCGACGTCGCCGGGCAGGCCGGCATCCTGGAAGCACCGCAGCACTTCCACCGCGCTGCCGGCGGTTTCCTCGGACGGCTTGATGATGATCGAACACCCGGCGGCAAGCGCCGGGGCGATCTTGCGGACCACGTTCATGATCGGGAAGTTCCACGCGCAGAACGCCGCGACCGGACCCACCGGCTGGTGAAGCACCAGGCTACGGGCGCCGGACGGACGGGGCAGGACCCGCCCGTAGATGCGCTGTGCTTCGGCCGCATGGAAATCCAGGAGCGCGGCGGCGAAGGCGACTTCCCCCTTCGCCTCGGCCTGGATCTTGCCCTGCTCGAGCGTGGCGATCCGGGCGATGTGGTCGGCACGCTCGCGCAGCAACTGCGCGGTCCGGATCAGGATCGCGGCGCGCTTTTCGGGCGGGGTTGCGCGCCAGGCGACGAAACCGCGCTGCGTCGCCTCGAGTGCGCGGTCGAGATCGGCGGCGCTGGCCAGCGGCAACGCAGCCTGACCCGCGCCGGTCGCGGGATTGAGCACGTCGCGCGTGTCGCGCCCGCCGCCGCTCAGCCACTCGCCAGCGATGTAGAGCCCGAGCTTGGTATCGTAGGTCGCAGTCATTGGCGTCTCTCCGTGTGCGTCGATCGCAGCGTGCGCCCCATGTCGGCGCGAGCGTGGCCGGATATAACCCTTGACGGCGAATTCTCGGGACCGCGGCGTGGCGGACGGGGCTCGTCGCGTACCGGAGACTTTACCAGCCAGCGAGGGTCATTCCGTCATTCAACGAAGGCCGCTGCCTTCCATCGCCAGGACCGCGGATCGCAGGGCATGGACGCGGTCGGCCGAATTGGGGGAGAGCTGTCCCCAGGAGAAGGCGGACCGGTTCGCCGCCCCCTCGCGCCACATGCGCGCCGCCACGACGTCCAGGTCCGCCGTGGTGGGCATGCGCCCGGTTGCGACGCAATCGACGATCTGGTCGGGCACGAGCGGACTGGCGCTGAACATCGAGACAACCCTCTGCTACAAGGCCTTCCGCATAGCATCGTTTCATGGCGTGAGCATGACAGCTGGACGATCCCGAGGCTTTCTCCGGACGTCAGTCATCGGTAAAGATGCCGTCGCCCAAGACCGATCGCCATGCCCGATACGAACCGGGCTAGCGCTGCTTCTTCGTCGTGCCAGCGGTGAAATCGGGGTCTTTCTTGGCGACCCAATCGACGAACTTGCGCACCGCGGGCTCGGCAAGCAGCCCTTCGACGTTCATCCCGTGGCGTTCGAGTTCGGAATTGGAGAAGCTTGCGGTCACGGTCTGCTGACAGATCGGGTGCATCGGCACGACATCGCGGCCGCCCCGGCTCTTGGGCACGGGATGATGCCAGACGATGATCTTGCCCATCGGCCGGCCGCACAGCCAGCAGGGGACCACCGGCACGCTCGCCTCGTCCTCGCCCTGCGGCTCCTCATATCCGCCGTGTTTCGAATGTTTGCGAGCCATGCGTCGATTGAATCCGTGCCTGCGCGACCCGGATAGGCGGCGTGCCCGCGTCACTACACCAGCGCAGATCGATACCGCGAGGAAATATCCGGCCCGGACGAGCGATCCGGCCGCCACGCACCGGCTCGCGATAACGCCAGCGTCAGACCGAGACGCGGGGAATGCGAGTCGCTAAGCGGCCGTGATGAGCAGCACGACACGCGCCCCGAGCACTGGCCCAAGCATCGGCCCGGGCCTTACCGCAATCTTCTCCGTCTCCTGCGGCCTGATGGTCGCGAACCTCTATTATGCGCAGGCGTTGATCGGCGAGATCGCACCGGCGCTGGGCCTGCACGGCGCGCTCGCCGGTCTCGTCGTCACCGCGACCCAGCTGGGATATGGGGCAGGGTTGTTCTTCGTCGTCTCGCTCGCGGACCGAGTCGAGAACAAGCGGCTCATCCTGATGCTGACGGGCGGCGCCTGTTTCGGGCTGCTCGGCACCTGGCTGGCGACGGGTGCGACTAGCTTCCTGCTGTTCTCGTTCGTGACCGGCTTCTGCTCGGTCGGGGCGCAGATCATGGTGCCGCTGGCCGCGCATCTGGCGCCCGAGGCGAGCCGCGGTCGGGTGGTCGGCAACATCATGGGCGGGCTGATCACCGGGATCATGCTGGCTCGTCCGCTCGCGAACGGTATCGCCGCGGTCGCTGGCTGGCGCACGATCTTCGGCCTGTCGGCGATCGGCATGGCGGCGCTGGCGCTGCTCATCCTCCGCACGGTTCCGGAACACCGTCCGACGCCCAATCTGCGCTACGGACAGCTTTTGCGATCGAGCGTTTCGTTGTTGCTGAAAACCCCGGTGATCCGGCGGCGGACCGCCTATCAGGCGACGATGTTCGCCGCGTTCAACCTGTTCTGGACCGCGGTGCCGTTGCTGCTCGCCAAGCAATTCGGTCTCGGGCAGGCGGGCATAGCGGTGTTCGCGCTGGCCGGCGCTGGCGGCGCGCTCGCGGCACCGATCGCCGGGCGGCTCGGCGATCGCGGGCATATTCGTGCCGGCACGGCGGCCGCGCTGGCGTCCGCCATCGCTGCGTTTCTGATCGCCGGCTGGGCCGCGGCGGCGCATGCACTGATCATACTCGCCGCGGCGGCGGTGCTGCTCGACGCCGCAACCCAGCTGAACCAGGTGCTGGGCCAGCGCGTGCTGTTCTCGATCGCGCCCGACGCACGGGGCCGCATCAACGCGGTGTACATGACCGTCGTGTTCCTCGCCGGGGCGCTTGGCTCGATGCTCGCGACGGTCAGCATCGAGCAGGGCGGCTGGACCGCGACGGCGTTGGTCGGAGCCGGGCTCGTCACCGCGGCGTTCCTGTTGTTCCTGACGGAACGCAAAACGGCGGCCGTTTAGACCGTCCGGTCTATCGGCCGCCGCGACGAGAATCATGCGGGAGACGCCGCCGGGTTGTCTCACCGCGAGAAGGCTCAGGATCGCCAAGCCTTCTGCAGTGGGTCGGTATCGTCGTCCGCTAGCGGATGACGATACCAACGGTCGTCATGCAGCGGCGGTCTTTTGCGTCATGACGTCGATCAGCGCCTGGGCGGCCGCCGACGACGAGCCGGGGTTCTGGCCGGTAATCAGCAAGCCGTCCTGCAGCACGTACGAGCCCCAGTCCGGACCGCGCGAATAGACCCCGCCCAGCGCCTTCAGCTCGTCCTCGACGAGGAACGGAACCACGTCCGTAAGACCGACTGCCTCTTCTTCGGAATTGGCAAAGCCGGTCACCGTCTTGCCTTCGACCAGCGGACGGCCGCTCGGTGCCTTCACGTGCCGCAACACGCCGGGTGCGTGACACACCAGGGCGACCGGCTTCTCCGCGGCGAGGAAGCTCTCGATAAGCGCGATCGACTTCGCGTCCTCGGCGAGATCCCACAGCGGGCCATGGCCACCGGGATAGAAGACGGTGTCGAAATCGGCCTGCGACACGTCCGAAAGCTTCACCGTCGCGGCGAGCGCGGCGGTTGCTTCGGGGTCCGCCTCGAAGCGACGCGTGTCGTCGGTCTGGCTGGACGGCTCGTTGCTCTTGGGATCGAGCGGCGGCTGACCGCCCTTGGGCGAGGCGAGCGTGATCTCGGCGCCGGCGTTCTTGAAGGTGTAATAGGGCGCGGCGAGTTCCTCGAGCCAAAAGCCGGTCTTGTGGCCAGTGTTGCCGAGTTCGTCGTGCGAGGTGAGTACCATCAGGATCTTCATGGGCATGTCCTTCGATCATTCGTGCGGCCAGGGCAGCGCACGTTGCAGGCGGAGACGGTCGTAGATCGACCGGTCGTCTCGAATCACGGCGTCGGTAAGCGAGTGGCGGTATCCGTTTTCGGCTCCTTCTCGACAGCGCCAGTGGGAATATAGGTTTAAATAGACCGGTCGTCTAGTGGCTGGTCACGCTATGCTTCGTTTTTCAGATGCACGGTTAGCGCGTTTGCGCCGAAGCAAAAGGATCCGCGACGTGGGGATAGACGACTGGTCTAATCAGGCGTATGAAGCGGCATGTCCGTACCAGCGCAACCGCAAGATTCGCGCTCGACGATCCTGGCTACCGGTCAGAGGATCATGAGCCGGAAGGGCTTCTCAGGCGTCGGCCTGACCGAGATCCTGAGGGATGCGGGCGTGCCCAAGGGATCCTTCTACCATTTTTTTGCCTCGAAGGACGCGTTCGGCGAAGCCATGCTCGCCGCGTATTTCGAGGGCTACCATGCCGATATGGATGCGCTGTTTGCAAAGCCGGGGCTGACCGGTGCCGAACGGCTGATGCTCTATTTTGCCGCTTGGCGCGAGAATCAGGGGGCGTTCGACTGTCAGGGGCGGTGCCTCGCCGTGAAACTCGGTGCCGAAGTGGCCGACCTGTCCGAACCCATGCGTCTGGCGTTGAAAGCCGGTACGAACGGGATCATCGCGCGCATGACCCGCGCGATCGAGGAGGGCGTCTCTGATGGCTCGCTTGCGACCAGGGAACGCCCCGCAGACCTCGCGGCATCGCTCTATTATCTCTGGCTGGGCGCGAGCGTGATGGTGAAGATCCTTCGCACCCAGATGCCCTTCGAAACGGCGCTCCAGTCCACGCGCCCGATGTTGGGCATCGCGACGCGGTAGGTAGAGCGCGGACAAAGCGACCCAACCCGGGCGTGGCAGCCGCTAAGCCAGGCGCGCACGCGTCCCGGTTACACGGTCATCCCAGATTTTCAGCCGTCGCCGATAGCCTGGATAATGCGATACGCGGCGATGACGTCGCGCTCCACGACGGCAGCGGTGAAGCGTTCGATGACCGCCCGCAGGCGGCCGGTCGGTGCCGATGTCGCATTCAACAGCGGCCCGTCGATCAATCGGCTTCCCCACTCCACGCCCAGGCGTTGCGCCTCGTCGTTCGCGCCGACGACGATCGACGGGAACGGCAGGACGGTCTTCGGCGACGCATAGTCTCGACGATCGAAGCCGGCGGCTTCGGGCGCCACCAGCAGCGCGCCGGAGACGTTGGCGATATAGGATTTCGGCGACAAGCGGGCCCACCACGCGAGGGCCGCGCACGCGCCTCCCTGCGCCAGGAGCATGACGGCGCTATCGGATACCGAAACCGCCGCATCGATGCGCGCGCCCAGCGCGGTTCGCTCCCCGGCGGTACGGCCGCGCACGACGATCTGCTGCATGTCGCCAAATCGCGGCAAGTCCCGGAACCGGTCGAGTATGGACGGGGCATTGTCGGGAACGAGCGCGATCAGCTTAAGCCGAGGGCTTCCTAAGACAGCAACAGACACGATTCGGTCTCCCATCCAGCGAGGCACAGCACCGCAACGATGCTGCTCCTCTTCACCGACAGACTAAGCGATCCGTGGTGAGATGCTAGCCGGGGCGTTGGGTAACCGCCCTGTGGTGCGTGCCAGCTCAATCAGCGACCATCGTCGGCCTGAAATGGCCTTTCCGGGTGCATGAAGAACGACAGACCTGCGCCGACCAACAGCAACGCCAGCGATGCGCAGAACGGAATCGACCAGCTTCCCGTCAGATCCACCGCCGCACCGAACACCAAAGGCGAGAGAATACCGGCGATCCCGAAGCCGAAGTTCATCATGCCGCTGGCGGTGCCGGCATAGTGCGGCGCGATGTCCATCGGCACGGCCCAGATCGGTGCCACGACGAGCTCGGAGAAGAAAAACGCGAGCGACAGGCATATCGCGACCGTCGTCAGGTCGTGGGTGAGGACCACCGGCACGAGGAAGATGAAGGCGCCCACCATCCCGACGATGATCAGGTTGCGCCGCGCCGCCTGCAAGCTGCCCGTCCGTCGATAGATATAGTCGCTGGCGGCCCCGCCGACCCAGTCGCCGATCACGCCCCCCAACAGCACGCCGCCGGAGAACAGCGCGGAGTGCTTCAGATCGAGCCCGAAATTCTTGAAAAAGAAGAACGGGAGCCAGGTCAGGAACACCCACAAGGTCCATCCATAGCAGAAATCGACCGCCGTCACCGGCGCGATCCGCCGCGCGAGCCGCCACCAGGGAACCGGAGGCGTCGTGGCGGCTTGCTGCGCCGTCGGCGCCAGTTCGGCGCGCTCGGCGTCGGACATGCCGGGGTGCCGCTCCGGAGTCTCGCGCGCCACCCCCAGCCAGAGGATCACCCAGACCGCGCTCGCCAGCCCCAGCACGACGAACGCCCCCCGCCACGATACGATCGCCATCAGGGCGACGAGCAATGGCGGGGTCAGCGCGTTGCCGAGCCGGGCGGCGGCGTGCGTGATGCCCTGTGCAAAGCCCCAGCGTCCTGGCGGCAGCCACGTCGCCATCGCCCGAGTCGCTGCGGGAAACGCGAACCCTTCGCCGACGCCGAGCGCGAGACGCAACGCGAACAGCGATGCCATCCCGCCGACCAGCCCCGTCAACACGGTCGCCACGCAGACGATCGCCCCGCAGATCACCAGCATGCGCTTCGGCCCGAAGCGATCGATCACGCGTCCGCCGAAGAGCTGGATCAACGCGTACGGATAGGAGAAGGCCGAGATTGCGAGGCCGAACTGGGTGTTGCTCATCCCCAGCTCGGCGGTCATCCGCGGGCCTACCGTCGCCAGGTTTACCCGGTCGATGTAGAGGACCAGATACATCAGGCAGAGCACCGCCAGGATGCGGTTCGGGATGCTCATCCACCGCGGTGCGTGACGCGGATCCGCGGCGGACCTGCTCGGGGTGTCAGTCGTCATGCAGGACGACCCGTCCCCTTGATCTGCGTCCTGTGCATCACCCGCCGCGCGGCCGGATCGAACGCGTCGCGGCGGTGCATCGTGCAGCGATTGTCCCACAGCACCAGGTCGCCCTTGCGCCATTCATGGCTCCAACCGAACCGTTCGCCATCTACATGGCCCCAGAGCGCGTCGAGCAAGTCTTCGGACTCGGCCAGGTCCAGTCCGTCGATATAGGCGTTCCGGCGTCGTCCGAGATACAGCGCGGGTCGGCCGGTTTCCGGGTGCGTGTAGACCAATGGATGGAGGCTGCCCGGCGCCTCGCGCGGATCGTCGCTCGGCGTCACGCCCTGGCGCAGGAAGCCGCCGCTATTATACGTGCCGTCATGCTTGACGCGCAGCCCGGCGATGCGGGCCTTCAGCGCATCCGGCAGCGAGTCGTACACGGCGTACATGTCGATGAAGCTCGTATTGCCGCCCGTCGGGGGCACTTCCAGCGCATAGAGCGCGCTCGCCTGGGGCGGGACTTCCACATAGGACATGTCGGTGTGCCAGACCGCCTCGCCATTGCCGAGGCTGCCGATCGGGACGCCGCCCTCGACCACGTTTGAGACGATGTAGAGTTCGGGAAGCCCCTCGACGAAGCGGCGCCCGGTTTCCTGGATGGGCGCGAGATCCAGGTCGCCGAACCGGCGGCTGAACGCGATCAGTTCGGCATCGGAGAGCGACTGGTCGCGCACGAGCAGAACCAGATTGTCGAGCCATGCCTGGCGAAGATCGTCGAACTGCCCGTCGTCGAGCGTCCGCAGATCGATGCCCCGCACCTCGGCGCCGACACCCTTACCCGTTTCGACCAGATCCAGACCGGGCCGGTTCGCTAGAAGATCGCTCATTATCCGCTCTCCTTCATCGCAATGTCGCGGCCGACTAGCGATCGGCGGCGCGTTGATTGCGTTAACGAGTGACCACCGGCGAGGTTCGCAAAGCATTTGTTTGCGCCGGGCAACCAGGCGCTATTTTTGTCCCGGGCGACCGCAATCCGGATCCTTGAGGGCGGTACCGGCATTCATCGGGGATGTCGGCTAAAACTAAGGACTTTCATGGTGCACGTTACGCTTGAACTCGCCAGCAAGATCATCGCGGCGACGTTGCAGAAAAGGGTGGATCTCGGCTTCAAACCGCTCTGCGTCGCCGTGCTCGATGCCGGCGGGCATCTGGTCGCCTTGCAGCGCGAGGACGGGGCATCGACGCTCCGTCCGCAGATCGCCATGGCCAAGGCGGGCGGGGCGCTCGCGCTCGGCGTATCGAGTCGCAAGATCGCCGAAATGGCCATTGAACGCCCCACGTTCATCGCATCACTCGGCCCCATCTCTCCGCACGGCGTCGTGCCGGCTGCAGGGGGGGTGATCCTCCTCGACGCGGACGGTCAGGTCGTCGGCGCTGTGGGCGTGACGGGCGACACGTCCGACAATGACGAGCTATGCGCGCTCGCCGGTATTGCCGCCGCCGGATTGACCGTTTCGGCGTAAGATCGCCGATTTAGGGCGGGGCATCCCGGCGCCTAAGCGTAGGCGTCGGGTGTCTAGATTGCAGATTGGCTCCGCGTCTCAGGTGTCAAAACAGGGGAATGGTTGCGGCCGCGTCACCAGTTGACCGGAATCCAATCGAATGCGTGGACCGCCGAAGAGCCGGTCCAGCGTTTGCACAGGCGCTCTAGCGGCCAGAAGAGAAGGCCACCAAAGGCCAGGCCGGGAAGAAAGCCGAGCATGAAGACGCCAAAGCTCATGGTGTCGGACGTCTGGCCGGCGATAGCTTGTGCGAGTCCGACGCCGAGCAGGACGCCGCCCGCCAGCAGCGCGAGCTCGATCGCGACGAAGATGAGGAGCAGCACGCCCTTCCATAGTGGTTCGGAAGGGCCCGCCCGGGCGCGGTCGACCTGGCGTGCTGCGACCCGTTGCTCGCGCAGCCGCTTGCGCTGCGCGGGCGTCAGGACGCGATCGAAGCCAAGACGCCGGATCGCCAGGATCACGCCAAGCATGACCGCGCCGCTCGCAAAAGCGAGATAGAAGCTTTTCGGCTGCTGCGTGCCGATCGCCGCCATGAACAGCAGGACCAGGACCAGCACGACGATAGACGAATAGTCAGGCTGCATCGACGCGTCCGGGTCCCGTGCCGGTCGTTCGTGCGGGCGATGGCCGAGCGCGCGCGTCGGGGCGTCGGCCTGATGGCGGAGCGATCCGTGGAGCCCGAATGCGACCAGCGGCAGCACAACGCCGAAGAGAAGCGCGCGGGCATTCTCGCTCCAGTCCGGCAGCAGTCTTTCGAGCGACAGCCAGGCGAGTACGCCGAACACGACCAGCGCGAGGCCGTGCACCAGTACCGCGTGCAGCCCGGCGCGCATGAACCCTGCATATTCATCGTCGGACACGCGGATCGCGGGACCGTAGCCATAGCGGCGAAACGCCCAGCCGTTATCGATCCGTTCGAATTGCGGGGGCAGACCGGCGAAGCGGTCGATCCCCGCGCGACGGTGAAGGCGTCGAAACTGTGATGAGGTCGGCATCATGCTCTCCTGTCAGTGTCGTGCTCGTTCGGCGTTCAGGCTTTCGCGGACGCGGGCGAGCGCCGCGATTTCGGGGTCGTGCTGGCCCATCGCCGCCCAGGATCCGGTGATCGCGAGGCTGCAATGACCGTGGACCGTGGCAACGAGCGAGCGCGCGAAGGTGCCGACCGTTTCGTCCACCGGCCGGCCTAGCGTCGCCGCGATCTCCCCCGCGACGATCACCATCAGCCGGCCACGCGTCGCCTGTTGTGCGGGCGTCAGCGTCTCGCACGCCGGACGATGATCGTAGATCGCCGCCCAGCGGTGCGGGTTGTCGCGCGCAAACGCGAAATAGGCGGCGACCAGCGCCGCGATCCGGTCGTCGCCGGCCGCATCGAGGCTCGTCGTCAGCGCATCGGCCCATTCGCCGGAGGTCGCGGTATTGATCGCGGTGAGCAGCCCGTCGACATTGCCGAAGACGTTGTGGATCGTCCCGATCGTGTAGCCGATGCGCTTGGCGACCTCGCGCGCGGAAAACGCGGCGAACCCCTTTTCCGCCATCAGCGCGGTGCCGGCATCGAGGATGAGCGCACGCAGTTCGTCGCGGCTATGGTCGGATCGTCTGCCCATGATGCGGCGGGTGCTTTCGTTGTGTCGAGGCGAATAGCCGCCACCGTGAGGCGGCGGCTACGCGAAAGTTTGTGGCGTTCAGCCGACGCGACGGAATAAACGTCCGCTGCGCGGCGTCGTGTCGCTGGTCGGATCATAGCCCTCCAGTCGGGTGACCAGTCCGTTGGCGCCCGGCGTCATGCGGAACAGGCGAGCGCCGGAAACCCCACGACCGGGATCTGTCGGGCGCAGCTTGTACAGCTTGATGATCACCGACCCCAGCTCCGGTGTGGCGGTGCATTTCCAATGCCGGTCGGTCTGGAATCCCTCTGCGTCCAGGCGACACCCGGTCGGGCCGGCGGCCGGTCCGAGCGTAAGGCTGTGCGTGACGAAGATCGCGATGCCATCGCTGCCTTGGCCCCCGGTGCGGCCGAGCGCTTCCTCCCACACGAACTTGCCGTACCATCCCGACAGCGGTGCGGCGGATGCCGGCGCCACGGCCACGAACGTGGCGATACCAAGAGCGACGACGGTCTTCATCGATTTCAACATGATGGTTCTCCTGTTGGGCAGCGTAGAACGTTCCGGACGTGATTGGGCTTCACCGCGTGTGGAGCGGCATACGACCGGTCAAGGGCTGCACCGCATAGTCGCTACCGCCGCGCGGCGATGGCCACATGGTTACGCGAAACCGCTGCTTCGCCGCGCAGGCGTTGACCGTCCAGATCTCGCTATTGCCGCCACGCGGGTGAAGCTGCCGGGCACGACGCGCATGTCGGCCGAAAAGATGAAACGGCAGCCGCCATTCGCCTTGGAGTAGCGGGACACGTCGGTCAGGACGTCGGCGGCCGGTCTGGGGCTGGCAAGGGTGCGGCCGGTGGTAGTGAAGGTGTAGGCCGCTGCCGGCTGGCTGGCGACACCGGCCATTTCCACCATTGCGGCGACGATCAAGGTCATGCGCTTCATGGTCATTCTCCTTTGGGCCGATCCTGTCGAGGATGGCCGTTGCAACCGAACCAGGCCACGGGAATTTAAATACGCACTGTTCAATTAACGGTAAATGAACAGTGCTTAATTAACTTTGCCCGGGATGTTGATGGGGGGGGGGGCGATACGCAGCGGGAACGATCGCGCGTTCGGAGCGTCGGTAACGCAGGCAATAGGGAGAGTAGGCGATGTCCTTCTGCAACCAATGCGGCACCGAACTTCCGGACGGTGCCGCATTCTGCGCCAATTGCGGCGCGGCCACTGCGAGCCAGGCCGCATCAACCACGACCGGATACGGAACCGCAGCGGACCCGATCGTCTCACGCGATAATGCCTCGAGGCCGGACTTGATCAGACCTGTGGGATCGACCTCGATCGGTCGCTGGCTGCTTCCCGCGCTCGTCGCGGTAGCGCTGGTCGTGATCGGGTATCTGTTACTCGTGCCGGGAAAGACCCCGCGGGCGACGGGTTCGTCTGAGATGGTGGCAGCAGATGCCGGCGCCTCCGCCGAGAGCGGGCGAAGCCGCGCCGATAGCGGCGAACGCCGTGCTGTAGACACGGCGTCGGACGCCGCGGATCAGGCCGGAGCAACCACGCGCGCGGCCAGTACCGTCTCGGCTGCAGCGCTCGATTCGGCGTTCAATCGCGATCCTGCCGGGGCCACGAGGCTCTATGCCGGTCCGATCCGCGTGTCGGGCACGATCGCGACGATGGTCCAGCCGGGCCCGTCGCCGGCGTTGTCGCTGGAAGGGCGGACTCGCTTCAACTACATGATCGTCGAGTTTCCCGAGGGCTACCGGACGCGTCTCGCGCCGCTCGCCAAGGGGCAGTTCGTCAGCGTCGCCTGCGAACAGGTCCGCGCGCTTGGCGGCACCACGATCCTGTCGGGGTGCCTGCTGACCTGACCTTCAGCGGGTCAGACGAGTCATGCGATGACGTCTTCGTGCGGCTGATTCTCTGGAACGATATCAGCAGCCTGACCGCGGTCACACTGCCCGCTTTGGGTTGAACTCGCCCGGATTGGCTGTCAGGTTCGACCCGATCGATCGGGGGAGAGAGACGATGGACACGGTACGGCGGATCGGCTGGTTCTATTTCATCGGGTTCATGGCGGTCGTTGCGATCGGCTACGTCCCCGCGTTCCACGATGCCGACGGCAACCTCTTCGGGCTGTTCAAGCTCGACCTGTACGACGACAGCCTGCACGCGTTTTCGGGAATATGGGCAGGCGTCGCGGCCTGGTGGTCGTACGGCGCGACGCGGACCTATTTCCGGCTGTTCGGTCCGCTCTACTTCGCCGACGGGGTCATGGGGCTGTTCCTGGGCAGCGGCTATCTCGACGGCGGCATCTTTCTGTACGGGCCGATCAAGCAGTCGCTCTATGCGCACGTCTTCGCCAACCTGCCGCATCTGCTGATTGGCGGATACGCGATATGGGTCGGGTATCGGCTGGCCGCACCGCGACCGACGGCGGTCGCGTGAAGCGACGCTGGCGGCTGCTCGCGAGCCTTGGCGCGGTCGCCGCCGCTTTGGTGCTGGTGCCGATCGGCGGGATCGAACTGGGCTGTCCCGCGCTGCCGGGCGCCACCCCCAGCACGCCGCCGGACCAGACCCCGCCCGCCGCGCGCCGCCCACAGGCGCGAACCTGGCTGACCTATCCCGAATGGCACATCGTCTATTCAGCGGAGAGCCTGGGGCGGTATCTCGTCAAGGGCGGGCGGCCGAGCGGGTATGACTATGGCGCCGACGTCGCCGGCTTCTGGCGCAGCTATTGCGCGATCAACCGGATCGCCGGCGCGCGCGCGGGCGCGGCCGAGGCCAAGCAGATGATCTACGTCATCGGCATCAGCTTTACCGTCGAGATGGCGGTCAAGGCGGGCTGGGAGTCGACGATCGGCCGGGTCAGCGAATGGCTCGGCGGCTGGCATAGCCCTGAGGATCGCTACGCCGCTGGCGTGCAGCAACGCTATGGCGCGTTCATGCACGAGGTGCCGTGGTACGACTTCGACTTCGCCGGCACGCTCGCCAGGCTGTGGCGCACGCATGACGGCTGGTCGATCGTCCGCCGCCCCGAGCGGCGTTTGGCGCTGAGCGCGGAATATGGTGTCAAAGCCGTGTATGCGAAGGGGATCGGCGCGCTCGCGGCGATGCAGCCCGACGCGACGACGCTGGTCATGACCGTGCGCGCGTCGCCGCAGGTCGTCGCCGCGATCGATCCGCGGCTGCGTCCGTTGGCGACGGGGACCGGACGTACGCGCGTGAGTGCGCCGCGTTACGCGCAGTTCACCGACCTGCTGGGCAAGCTCGCAGATCACCGTATCGCGGTGGAGAGCATCGCTGGTAACCGCACCATCTTCGTCACGCTGCTCGCGCCGACGGCATCGGTTCCGCGGGCGGCGCTGCTCGCGATGCCACTAGGCGACCGCCCGGGCTGGTCGCGCTACGGCGTAACCGTGCCGGTGGCCGAACTGACCGCGCGTATCGCCGCGGCCCGCGCATCTGGCATCGAGATCGAGCATGTCTATGATTATTAGTGTCGTGCGCGGCGCGGCGCTGGTCGCGCTCGTGCTCGGGCTGTGGACGCTGGTGATGATCGCGATGCCGTTCGTCGGGCCGGCGGGCCGACCGGTCGCGGTGATCGGCGACGCCGCGGCGGCAGTGCGGACGATCGCGGCGGCGGGTGGCACCGTCGTCGAGGTCCGGCGCGGCGCCACGCTGGCGCGGTCCGACCATCCCGGCTTCGTCGCGGGACTCTATGTCGAGGGCGCGCCGCTCGTGATCGAGGGCCGGATCGCGGCGGGTTGCTTGGCAAACGCAGGGGCGTAGCGCGCGTACCAGGTGTTGCTGAACAGCCCGTCGGGATCGAAGGCGCGCTTGGTGGCGAAGAACGCGCCGATGTCGGGATAGGCGCGTTCGAGCTGCGCGGCGCTGTAATGGAGCTGGTACGGCAGGAAGAAGCGCCCGCCCTCGTCCGAGGTCAGGTCGATGAGGTCGCTGGTCAGCCGCCGCATCCGCGCGGTCCCCTCTGCGGTGGTCGGCTGGTTGAGATACAGCACGATCGAAAAGGCGGGGGCAGGGGCGTAGGACAGCGCGTTATCCTCGATCCCGACCGCACGGATCGAGGCGTTGACGACGTTGGCGTCCTGCGCCTTGAAGATCCGCCGCATGCCGTCGATGAACGGCACGATCCGGTCGCGCGGCACGAAATATTCGTGGAGGATGTCGGTTTCGCCGGGCAGGTTGTTGAACAGATAGGCGACCGAATCGTGCATCGGGTCGTTGCGCGCGACGAGGCACGCCTCGCCCGACCCTTGCGCCTGTGCACGCGTCACGGTGCACGTTTCGATCCGGTGCTCGATATTCTTCTCGCTCCACCATTTCAGCGCCTTGAACATATCGTTCTTCTTGGCGAGGTTGACCGTGACCCGCCGGACCTTGGTCGATGCGACCTCGGCGAGCGGCTGCCGCACCAGCGCCTGATCCTCGGGGAAGCGCCGATATTGATAGACCAGCGCCTCCTGCAGCAATGTTTTCGGCGCGGTCGACAGGTGGACGTAGCTGAGCCCGACGCTGGGATCCGCGGCGATCTGCGCGAACGTCTTGGGAAACGCGCGATAGTCGATGAGCTGACGTTCGGAGCGGTAGATGTCGTTGGGCACGACATCGAGCACCGCGGACAGGATCACGCCGAACAGCCCATAGCCGCCGACGACGTGGCGGAAGAGCTCGGCATTCTCGTCGCGCGATGCGGTGACGATCTGGCCGTCGGCGAGCATCACGCGCAGGCTGCGCAGCGATCCCATCACCGCGCCCGCCTGATGATCCATGCCGTGCGCATTGACCGAGATCGACCCGCCGACGGAAAAGATGTCGGTCGACTGCATCGCCTTGACCGCGAAACGGGGATGCACCGCGAGCTGGATCGCATGCCAGGTCGCGCCGCCGCCGACCGTCACCGTCCGCGCCGCCTCGTCCAGCTGGATCGTCTGCATGCCGCGCATGTCGAGCACCACGCCGCCCGCGCGGAACGCCTGTCCGCCCATCGAGTGCTTCACCCCCGCCGCCGACACCGGCAGTCGGTGCGCGCGGGCATAGGCGAGCGCGGTCGCGACATCGGCCTCGGTGCGGGGGCGGACGACGCCGGCCACCGCGGTGCGGCTGAGGCAGCTCGCGTCGTTGACGGTGCCGCCGCGTTGCGACCAGCGCGGCTCGGCGACGGTGGCCGAGGTCGGCGACGATGCGAGCGCGGGCAGGCGCGGCAGGACGTCAGTGCAGTCCTTGGGACCGACCGGATCGGCGGCGAGCGGTGCGACATAGAGCGTCCCCGCGCCCGCGATCAGTGCTAGCGCTGAGACGCCCACCAGAAGATATCGGCTTCGTGACACGCGGACCTCGCCTTCTTCACCATGATCGCACCCGTGGATCGCACCCGTGCCGTCGTCTGCGGCCGTGTCGAACACGGTGTTCTTAGGTAACGCGCTGGCGGCGGGCACGCAAAAGGCTTTCGTGGATGAAACGGTGGCGGACCAGACAGAAGAACGAACGGCTGGTTTCTGCGAACTGCATACCGGTCGGGAATGGCCGACAATGGGTCGTTGCGGTAGTGGCGGCTCGCCACCAACATACGCCGTTCAGCGCAAGGCGCGAATGTCGGCTTGTGCCAAGACACGCCGTTCGGCGAACATCGACCTGCCAAGCAGCAACGCGATCAGTCCAGTTCTCGATTACTCCGGCTGCGGCTCCCTGCGTATCTCCGCGTCTCCCTTTCGCACCAGCCAGCGATACAGGCTCGGCAGCAGCAGCAGCGTCAGCAGCGTCGACGTGACGATACCGCCGATCACGACGGTCGCCAGCGGGCGCTGCACTTCCGCGCCGGCACCGGTGGCGATCGCCATCGGCAGGAAGCCGATCGAGGCGACCAGAGCGGTCGACAAGACCGGTCGCAGCCGGTCGCGCGCGCCTTGCCGCACGGCATCGTCGACGGGCAAAGCGTCGCCGTCGCGGCCGTCGCGCAGGCTGTTGATGTGATCGACCAGCACGAGCCCATTGAGCATCGCGATGCCTGACAGCGCGATGAAGCCGATCGCCGCGGTGATCGAGAACGGCATGCCGCGGAGCCACAAGGCCAGCACGCCGCCGGTCACGGCGAACGGGATGCCGGTATAGACGATCGCGGCCTCCTTCGCGCTGCCAAGGGCTGCATAGACCAACAGGAAAATCAGGATCAGCGCGGCGGGGACCACGATCGACAGCCGCTGTTGCGCCGCCTCGAGCTGATGGAACTGACCGCCGAACTCGATGCGATAGCCCGGCGGGAGTTTAACCTGCGCGTTCACCGCGTCGCGCGCTTTCGTCACATAGCCGGCGAGATCGCTGGTCTTGAGGTTGACCATCAGCGCAGCGCGCCGCTTGCCGCCGTCGTGCAGGATCGGCTCGACCGCGCGGATCGTGCGGAGTCGTGCGACACGCGACAACGGCACCATGCCATATTCGCCGACCCGCAGCGGCAGCGCGAGGATCGCCGACGAGGCGGCACGCAGATCCTCGGGCATGCGGATCACGATCATATGGCGCGCCTCGCCTTCGGGGATGAACCCGACCTCGGCCCCGGCGATCGCATCGGCGATCGCCGTGTTGACCTCGGCCGTGCTCAGCCCGAGCCGCAACAATGCGGGGTGATCGAGTTCGACGACGATGCTCTTCGGGCGGCCTGCGGTTTCGAACTCGACGCTTGCGGTGCCGGGCTGCTTCTCCAGGATCGTCTTGGCTTGCTTGGCGGCGCGTTCGAGCACGTCATAATCCTGGCCGAACACCTTGACCGACACGTCTGCGCGCACGCCCTCGAGCATTTCGTTGAAGCGCATCTCGATCGGCTGCGCGAATTCGAAGGTCTGGCCGCGATACACTTGCCGCCCGATCTTCTCGATCCCCGCGACCAGTTCGTCCTTGGTCTTGGGGTTGCCGTCACCCTGCGGCCAGTCCTTTTCGGGTGCGTAGAAGATGTACAGGTCGTTCTCGTTGGGCGGCATCGGGTCGGTCGCGACCTCGCTGGTGCCGATGCGCGAGAAAATGTGCGTGATCTGCGGAAACTGACGCCGCATCTGGCGCTCGGTTTCGGCCTCGATCGCGAGACTGCGCTCGAGCGACATGCCGACCGGGCGATAGACCATCGCGGTGATCGACCCCTCGTCGAGCTTGGGGGTGAATTGCGAACCGAGCGTCTTGAACACGAGAAAGGTGACGCCCAGCAGGATCACCGCGCCGATCACGAGCAGCCTGGGATGCGCCAGCGCACGTTCAAGCGTCGGCACGTAAACGCGCTCGGCCGCACCGATCACGCCCTTGTGACGCCCGTCCTCCTCGTCGCTGGCGGGCGCGCGCAGCAACCAGGCGGAAAGCGCGGGGACGAGCGTGAAGGTCCAGATCAGCCCCGCGAAGATCGCGAGCATCACGGCTTGCGCCATCGGCTGGAAAAGTTTGCCCTCGACCCCGCCGAGACTCAGCACGGGGACATAGACGAGCGCGATGATGACGATCCCGAACATCGTCGGCCGCGCGACCATCCGCGCCGCATCGGCGACGGTCTCGCGGCGTTCCTCGGAGGTCAACGCCTCGCCCTTGTCACGCCGCCGATCGGCGAGCAGGCGCAAGCTGTTCTCGACGACGACGATCGCCCCGTCGACGATCAACCCGAAGTCGAGCGCGCCCAGACTCATCAAATTCCCCGACACGCCGATCACCGTCATGCCCGATACGGTCACGAGGAAGGCGAGCGGTATGACGACCGCGACGATCAGCGCGGCGCGCCAATTGCCCATCACGAACAGCAGCACCAAGGCGACGAGCAGCGCGCCCTCGCCGAGATTGTGCTCGACCGTCGAGATCGCCCGATCGACCAGATCGGCGCGGCTATATTGCTCGTGGAGCACCATCCCCTTGGGAAGCGCCGCCTGAATGTCGGGCAGCGCATCCTTGACGCGCAACGCGACCTCGCGGCTGTTCTGGCCGACCAGCATCATCACCGTGCCGAGCACGGTCTCGCGCCCGTTCTGCGTCGCTGCACCTTGCCGCGGGGCCGAGCCGATCACGACATTGGCGAGATCGCGGACCTGGATCGGCAACACGCCGCCGCCGAATTTCACCGGAATCGCGCCGATTTCGGTCGCATTGGTGACGCGCGCGTTGGTCAGCACGGTGAAGCGTTCGGACCCCCGCGTGATGATGCCGCCGCCGGCGTTCGCCACATTCTTGCCGACCGCGTCGGCCAGCTCGGCGGCGGTGACGCCGTGCATCGTCAGCCGCGCCGGATCGGGCTCGACGACGAATTGCTGCTCGATCCCGCCGTTCGAATTGACGTCGGCCACGCCGGTGACCGCGCGCAGCATCGGGCGGACGGTATATTCCTGCGCTTCGTACAGCTCCATCAGCTGGCGCTGCGTGTCATATTGCGTCGGCGGCTTGCTCCATTCGAGCGTGTAATAATAGATTTCGCCGAGCCCGGTCGTGATCGGCGCAAGCTGAGGCGAGGCGCCGGTCGGGAGCTGGTCGCGTACCGCCTGGAGCCGCTCGGCGACGAGCTGGCGCGCGCGCAGCTGGTCGGTCCCGTCCTTGTAGAGCAAGGTCACCTGGCTGAGCCCGGTCTTGGTCAGTGCGCGGGTTTCCTCGAGTCCCGGCTGCCCCGCCATCGCACGCTCGATCGGCAGCGTCGCGAGCCGCTCGATGTCCTCGGGCGCGAGCGAGGGCACCATGGTGTTGATCTGGACCTGAACCCCGGTGATGTCGGGAATCGCATCGATCTTCAGGCTGGTATAGGACCATAGCCCGACCGCCGCGACGAACGCCGCCACCAATGCCACCACGAGGCGGTGGCGCGTGACCAGCGTGAGCAGCCAGCCGATCATCGCGCGAGTGCATTCCCGCCATTGAGCGCGCGCAGCTGGAGCAGCGCATCGAGCGCTTCGCGCCGCGTATCGAGCACCGCGTTGGTCGCCTCGATATAGGATTGCTGCATCTGCATGTAGGTCGCGAGCGGGATCGCGCCGAGCCGGTAGTTGCGGTCCGCGTCACGCGCCGTCTCGGCAAAGCCTTGCGGGGTGTTTTCCGTCCATTTGCCGAGCGCCTCGCGCTTCGCCTCATATTGCGCGGCTTGATCGAACACGTCGCGCGCAATCCGGCGCTCGGCGTTGATCAGCGTTGCGTTGGCTTGCGCTTGCCGCCCCTGTTCGACCGCGACCTCGCCCGCCTGCCGGTTCCACACCGGCAGCGTGGTCGACAGTCGAAGCCCGTAATTCGTCTCCCGAATGTCCGAGCGCGCGCGGTCGTAATAGGGCCCGACGCCGACGATCGGGATGCGGGCCTTGCGCGCCAGATCGACCCGCAGGCCCTGCTGCTCGAATTGCGCGCGCAGCGACTTCAGCTCGAAATTGTTCGCGGTCGCGCTTGCCGCGAGCGCCGTTCCCGAAGGCAAGTCCGGCAAGCGCATGTCGGGACGGATGATGCGAATGCGCGCCGCGAAGGGTGCTCCGCGCAACTGGTTGAGTTCGTACAGCGCCGAATTGGCGTCGGCGTCGGCCATCGCCGCCGTCCGCTCGGCGGTGATCGCGCCGGCCTGCAACGACGCCGCTTCGAGCCGCGGGGCTGGTCCTGCCGGATCGCGCGAGACGATCACGCGCGCGAGGTCGCGCATGCGGCCCGCCACGGTGCGCGCGACCCCCGCCTTTTCGTCCGCGGCGAACAAGGCGTAACCAAGCGTCCGGGCGCGGGCGGCGAGCGTCGCGTCGAATTGTTGCAGACCCAGTTTGGCGAGATCGATCTGGCGCTCGGCAATCGCGCGGCGCAGCGCGATGCGGCCGCCGAATTCGATCGGTTGTACGACCGACACGGCATAGGTCTGGCCATCGCCGAGCAGCGCGCCGGTAGTGCGATCGTTCGCACTACGCTGGCCGAACTCGACCACCGCCTCGGGGTCGGCCCAGCGCCCGGCCGCCGCGCGCTCGACCCCGGCGGTCTCGATCTGACGCTGATAGAATTGCCGCTCGGGATTGTTCGCGACGACATCTTGCGCGAGCCGGTCGAGCGACATTCCGGTCGCCGCCTGCGCGTTCGCAGCTACCGGGGTCGCGCAACCCGCAATGAGCGCAAAAGCCATGATCCGCATGGGTGATTCCTTCAGAACGAGCCAACGCCGTTACCGACGTGCGCGATGCCGTCGACTAAACACGCGTTCAGACTATGAAATGCTATTCAGTTGACCTGATGTCCGGCGCGCCCGAACTGGCGCGGTGACACGCATCCTGCTCATCGAAGACGACGCGGGCACCGCGAACGAGATCGCGCTCGAACTCGTAGCGAATGGTCACGGCGTGACGCATCATGGTCTGGCCGCGGACGGACTGGCGGCAGCACGCGCGGACGATGTCGACTTGCTGATCGTCGATCGCCAACTGCCCGACGGCGAGGGCCTCGATGTGATTGCGCGACTGCGGGCCGAGGGACGGCGCACCCCGGCGCTGGTCCTGAGCGCGCTCGGCAGCCTGGATGATCGCGTCCGCGGTTTGCGGGCGGGCGGCGACGATTATCTGCCAAAGCCGTTTGCGCTGGTCGAACTGATTGCGCGAGTCGAGGCGTTGCTGCGCCGACCCAACGAGACCCGCGATACGCGCCTCATCGTCGGGCCGCTCGATCTCGATCTGCTCGCCGGAACCGGAACGCGTGCCGGCCGCGCGCTCGATCTGTTGCCGCGCGAGTTGAAGTTGCTCGACTATCTGGTGCGGCGTCCGGGAAGGATCGTGACACGCTCGATGCTGCTGCAGGACGTGTGGGGCTATACGTTCGAGCCCAACAGCAACGTCGTCGATGTGCATATGGGTCGCTTGCGGCGCAAAGTGGATGCCGATGGCGAGCCGCAACTGATCCGCAACGTGCGCGGTCAGGGTTATGTGTTCGATGTTGCACCCTGATCCGCAAACGCGTGCGATGTGGCGCTGGGGCGGCGCGATCGCCGCGTTGCTCGTCGTGCAATCGGTCTTGCTCGCCGGTGTGTTCTGGGGGCTGGCGACGGGCAGCCACCAGCGTGACGCGGAACACCTCTTCATGGCGGACTGTCGCGCATTGGCGGCGCTGCCGGCACTAGCGCGACGTGGCGAGGTGCGCGAGATGCTCGCGCGGGACATCCACCGCGACCGGTTCCTCGCGCTGTTCACGGCGGACGGGCGCCTGATCGACGGCAACGTCTCGCGGCTGCCGGACGATGCCCGCACCGGGGGCGGCTCCTTCGTCGCGCCGGTGCGCCCGACCGAACTGCCGGGCAAGACCAGCGACGTCGCGCGGCTTGCTTTGTGCGCGATGCCCGACGGAGCGACGCTGCTGACCGGGGTTGATCTCGACGATGCCGAGGAAGCCCTGCGCGTGGTCGAGCGGTCGCTGCTGATCGGTCTCGTTCCCGGCGTGCTGCTCGCGCTCGGCTTCGGGCTGATCGCCGGGCGCCGCGCCGCCCGCCAGGTCGATACGATGCGGCGGCTGACCGAACGGATCGTCGCCGGTGATCTCGCCCAGCGCCTTCCGGTCGGAAGCAACCCCGACAGCTTCGGCCTGTTGTGCGCCCATATCAACACGATGCTCGATCGGTTGCAGGGGCTGGTCGCCGACGTGCGCGGCGTCGGCGACGATATCGCGCACCAATTGCGTACGCCGGTGACGCGGCTGCGCGCGCGGATCGAACGCGGGTTGCGCGATGCACACGACCGCGTCGCCTTCGAAGCCGTTGCCGACACGGCGCTGGCCGAGATCGACACGCTGCTCGGCATCGTCGCGGCGCTGCTGCGGATACGCGAACTTGAGGATCACGCGCGGCGCAGCCGCTTCGCCCCGGTCGACCTGTCGCGACTGGTCGAGGACGCCTGCGAACTCCACCGCCCGACCGCCGAGGATCGCGGCATCGTCCTCGTGTGTGCGATCGCGCCCGTCGCGCCGGTCGAGGGCGATGCGAGCCTGTTGATCGAAGCCGTGTCCAACCTGATCGACAATGCGATGAAGTTCGGGCCGAAGGGTGGCCGGGTCACCGTATCGCTCGAGCAAGTCGGAACGGCCGCGATCGTCACGGTCGCTGACGACGGACCCGGCGTGCCGGTCGCCGAGCGATCGCTGGTGACGCAGCGTTTCTATCGGGGGCGGCACGAGTGCGAAGGCGCAGGACTAGGACTGAGCCTGGTCAAGGCGATTACCGACCTGCACGGCTTCACGCTTGGCTTCGCCGAGCGCGGCAGCGCGGTGTCGCTGATCTGCCCCACTCGTCGAACCTGAATTCGAATTTAGACAACCCTGCGGGCGCTCGTCCGTTGGAGTGGTACCGGAAGCAGCGTCATGGGCGCTCGGGCTGCCTATCGAAAGAATGCTGATGCCTGCGATGCCCCGCCCAACCAAGCCACTCGTCCTGCGCGGCGGTAAGACAGCGCGCAATCGCATGGTCGTCGCCAAGTTCGGGCTGCCCGTCGCAAGCCTTGACGAGGCGATCGAGCGGATAGCCTCATGACACGATGTTCGAGCGTCTCTCAATGTGCTGAAGTGCCGTCTTGATGGCGTACGACACCGTGGCCAAGCGCCGAATTCCTGCGCTGGCGATTGGCAATCAGGCCGAGCGTGCCGCGCCTAAGCCGCCGGGGATCTTATCCGGGCTTGACGATCAGACCGCGTCGCCCTCGGTCGCGACGCTGCTGCGGCTGCATCTCACCTATTTGTGGCGCCATCGCCGCGTGCTTTCGCTCGATGCGCCGCGCCTGTTCACCGAACTCGTCCAGCACCGCAAGTTGGTCGACCGCGATCCCCGGATCCCGCGGTTGATCGACAAGCTCGCGGTGAAGCGCTTTGTTGCCGATCGGCTTGGCCCGCAATGGATCACGCCGACCTTATGGTCGGGCGACGTACTGCCAACCGAGCCGCCGTGCGCGCGCCCTTTCGTCGTGAAATCGCGACATGGCTGCAGGCAGATCCGGGTGGTGTGCAACGCAACCGACGACTGGCAGGCAACCCGTCGGGCTGCAGCCTCCTGGACGCGGAACTCCTACGGTGGCTGGCTCGACGAATGGGGGTATCGCGACGTGCCGCGCGGCCTGTTGATCGAGCCGTTCATCGGCGTCGCGCCGGTGCTGCCAATCGATTACAAGTTGTACGTGTTCCACGGTCGGGTCGCGGCGATCCAGGTGCATCTCGATCGGGCGACGAACCATCGTTGGACGCTGTTCGATCGAGACTGGCGCCGGCTGTCGGACGGCTGCGCCGAGTCCGGCGTGCCAAAACCGCTGGGCCTGGGCCGAATGATTGAAGGCGCCGAAATCCTGGCCGAGGGTTTCGATTTCGTGCGAATCGACTTTTATGACGTTGGGGAAACCCCGCGATTTGGCGAGATGACGTTCTACCCTGGCTCCGGGCTGGATCCATTCGATCCGCCAAGGCTGGACGCGCTGCTGGGGCAATACTGGCTGGCCGGCGCATGACTGCGTGAATCTCATCGAGGACATTACTTATGCGTATGCGAACTTTTCTTCTGCTCGCCCCCGCACTTGTCGCATTAGCCTGTTCACCGGCGGTCTCGCCCAACGCATTCCTGACCAAGGCCATCCAGGGCGACAATTCCGAGATGCGGCTCGGCGCCATCGCTGCGAGCAAGGGCGGATCCGCCGTCGCAGAATACGGGCGGATGCTCGTGGCCGACCACACGAAGGCGCGCGCCGACGCGGTTGCCGTCGCGACCCGGTACGGCGTGACGCCGCCGACGGAGGTTCTCCCTGAAGCGAGCAAAGAGCAGGACAAGCTCGCGGGGCTGACAGGAACTGCGTTCGACAGGGAGTTCGTCAGTTATATGCTCGACGACCACAAGAGCGATATTTCGGACTTTATGAAGGAGATAGACGACAGTTCGACGCCTGCCGACGTCAGGAAACTGGCGCAGGACACATTGCCGCACCTGCGCACCCATCTCGATATGGCGAAGCGCCTGACTTGAGCAGGCGCTTCGCATCAGGTGATGGTTGGTCTTGAAACGGCGCGGGGGGCGGCCCCGACCGGCGCGACCCCCGGGGTTGGCTGCCGCATCCTTGCTCACGCTGCGACAACCGGGCCAGCGTGCGGGACGGGTGCTGCTCGCGTCATCTGCCAGCGGACCAGCGGCTTGCAGCCTTCGAGCAGCACCAGAAGGACGACGCCGAGCCCAACCGCCAGCGCCATATCGCTCCAGGCAATCGACCCGAACTTCAGCAGCTCTTGCGCTTGCGGCAGGAACAGGATCAGCGCGGTGACGCTAGTGATCGCCAGCGCTACGTAGCGCAGTGCGGCATTGTGCCGGAGGAGCGCTTCGCCCAGCGCGGCACTGAACGATCGGTTGGCAAGGATCAGCGCGACGATCTCGGCGATCAGCGCGAAGAAGATCAGCGCGCGCAGCTCGGCCTCCGGCATACCGCCCCACGTCTCGACGAAGAACACGCAGGCGAGCATCGCAAAGGCGAGCCCGCCCTGAAAGACGCTCCACACGATCATCGGCAGCGCGAACAGCGGTTCTGCGGGATCGCGCGGCCGGCGCGCCATGATGTCGTCTTCGTCGCGCTCGGCCTCGAACACCAGCGCACACACCGGGTCGATCACCATTTCGAGCAAGGCGATGTGGATCGGGCCGAACAGCAACGGCATGCCGAAGAACAGCGGTAGCAGCGCCAGTCCGGCGATCGGCACGTGCACCGCAAAGATGAACGCCATCGCCTTGCGGATGTTGTCGTAGATCCGGCGTCCGAGCCGGACCGACTGCACGATCGACCCGAAATCGTCGTCGAGCAGGACGATCGCCGCCGCTTCCCGCGCGACGTCGGTGCCGCGCTTGCCCATCGCGATGCCGATATGCGCTGCCTTCAGCGAAGGGGCGTCGTTGACCCCGTCGCCGGTCATCGCGACCACTTCGCCCGCGGCCTTGAACGCCTGGACGATGCGCAGCTTCTGCTCGGGCATGATGCGCGCGAAGACGGTGACGGACTTCAGCCGTGCCGCCAGCGCGTCATCGTCGAGCGCGGTGAGATCGTCGCCAGTCAACACATCGCCATCAACGATCCCGGCCTGCGTCGCGATCGACCGGGCGGTCGCTGCATAATCACCGGTAATCATCACGACCCGAATGCCGGCGCTGCGGCATTGTGCGACGGCGGCGGGCACGCTTGGTCTGAGCGGATCGGCCAGCCCGACGAGCCCCGTGAGCGTGTAGTCATAGGCGTGCTGCGTTTCGGCCCAGTCCCGATTGTTCGGCGTGGCCGTCGCGACGGCGAGGACACGGATCCCCCGTACCGCCATCATTTCGACGGCGGCGGTCATGGCGGCGAGCGCATCGCCGGGCAGATGGCACAGGCCGGCGATCGCTTCGGGCGCACCCTTTGCCGCGATCGACAGCGTGCCGCCATCCTCCCAGATGTTCGACATCGCCAGCAGCTCGGGACGCAGCGCATACCGCTGCACCGGCCCACCGCTCGGCATCACAATCGCCGGGATAGCGGCGCGAGCAGCGTGCAGCGCGATGTCCATCGGATCGGTCGGCTCGGTTGCACTTGCGAGTGCGGCGGTCTCGATCAAGGCGTGATAGCTGTTCGGCACCACCACGTCGGGCCCGACGGTGAACGTCGCGCCGGTTGGCAGCCACACTTGCGCCAGCGACATGCGGTTCTCGGTCAGTGTGCCAGTCTTGTCGGTACACAGCACGGTCGCCGAGCCGAGCGTCTCGATCGCTGCGGCACGCCGCGTGAGCACGCCCACCTTGCCGATCCGCCATGCGCCCATCGCCAGGAACACCGTCAGCACGACCGGGAATTCCTCTGGCAGCATCGACATGCCGATCGCGATCCCGGCAAGGACGGCCTCGATCCAGCCACCCCGCAACAGCCCGTAGAGTAGCACCACGCTCAGCGCGACCGCGCCGCCCCCGATCGCGCACCACGTCACGATCCGCATCGTCTCGCTGCGCAGGCGCGGGGCTTCGGTGTCGAGCGTTGCGAGCGATTGGCCGATCCGCCCGATTTCGCTACGCGGCCCCGTCGCCAGAACACGCGCGATCCCGCCGCCGCGTGCGACGAGCGAACCCGAATAGACATAAGGCTGACCATCGCCGCCGGGCCGGTGGGTTGCGCCGCCATCGACGGCATCGCCCATGACCTTGCCGACCGGCAGCGATTCGCCCGTCAGCAGCGATTCATCGGTTTGAAGGTCGCGTACCTCGACCAGCAGGGCATCTGCGGCGATACGGTCGCCTTGTTCGAGCACGATCAGATCGTCGCGAACGACCTCGCGCCCGGGGATGCGAACGCGCTCTCCATCGCGGACCACCAGCGCGCGGGGGGCAGAAAGATCGCGCAATGCCTCCAGAACATGCTCGGTGCGCGCTTCCTGGACAACCGTGACGACGACCGAAAAGGTCGCAAAGCCCAGCAGGATCAACGCTTCGGTGAGATCGCCAAGCAGCAGATACGCCAGGCCGCCGGCGAGGAGCAGCGCCAGCATCGGTTCGCGCACCACTTCCAATGCGATGCGCAGGGTCGATCGTTTGCCCGCGCGGGGAAGCTCGTTCGGACCATCGGCGGCGAGGCGCGTCGCGGCGTCCTGGGACGACAATCCGGCGGCGATGGCGGACGTCATCACGACAGCAACAGCGGCAAGCGCGCTTGACGGAGCATGCTGCGCGTGGCGGCGGCGTTGTGTTTCATACAGCAATTCCCACAAGCAGGCCGATCCCCGCGGTCAGTGCCATTGCCAGCGCGCGCCAGACGATGACGCGGACCGGCGCGCGCACCAACCGTGCCCAGCAGTGCAAGGAAGAGCAGCGACGATACGAGATGGCGATCCGTGTGAAGATGCAGCCTAGTCATCGCTGCGCTCACCTTGTTCCGAACGATCGCCGCGTTCGCCAGCATCGGCATGGGCGCCGGTGGTGAATGCTAGGGGGTCGATCCGCGTCGCTCCATACGTAGTTCCCGTGATCGCAAGGACAGCCAGGGGAACGGCAAGCGACGCTGGCGGATGCGCATCGGTCACGCCGGGATGCAGGTCTGCTCGCTTGTTGCCGGTGAAGAACGCACGGATCAGATTGTCCGTGGTCAGCAGCGACAGCGCGATGACCGCACGACCTGCACCGCGATGAGATCGAGCAGGATGTTGGCCAGCGTTTCATGTATACTGACAGACCAGACCGGTGGGCCGAACGCGGGCATCAGGTTCACGCCCAAAATGATCACGAGCAGGGTTGGGGGGCCGCGAAAGTCACGCGAAACAGCGCACCCCGCCGGACGCATTCTCGACCGTGATGGCGCCGCCATGGGCCTGTGCAAGCCGCTCGACGATACCGAGCCCAAGTCCCGCGCCGTCGGCCTTGCGCCGGTCCTTGCGCCAGAAGCGTTCGAAAATGTGCGGCATATCCTCGTCAGCAATGCCAGGACCGTAGTCGCGGACACTGATCTGCGGTCCGGGGCCAGCGGTCACCTCGATCGGCGTTTCTCCAGGTGCATGGGCCAGCGCGTTGTCGATCAGGTTGCGGTAAATGCGATAGATTGCCTCGGCATGGCCCAGCGCTCGCGTGTCGCCGATCGCATCGAAGCGCAGGTCGCGCTGCGCTTCGAACACCTTGGGCGCCATGGCCGCGACGATGTCCCGACCGATATCGGCAAGATCGACCGGCGTATCGGGCTCCCCCACCATCGCGTCTGCCTGCGCGAGATCGAGCATCTGGCCGACGAGCCGAGTCATGTGCTGGGTGTCGGCCTGAAGGTCGTCGCGCAACGCACCGGGCGGCAGTTTGTCGAGCGACAACTGCATGATCGACAGGGGTGTGCGCAGTTCGTGCGCGGCATTGGCCGTGAAGCCGCGCAGGATCGCCATCGTCTCGTCCAGCCGCGTCAGCGCGCGGTTGACGGCGCGGACCAGCGTGTTGACCTCGCGCGGTTCGGGCACCTCCGAGAGGCGCAAAAGTATGTTGTCGGGATCGAGCGCATCGACTTCGGCCTCCGCACGCTTCAGCGGCCGCAGGACGCGCCGGACCGCGAAGATGTTGAACAGCAGCAGGAGCAGCGACAGCGGGATCAGCGGCAGGACGACATGCTGGACGATCTCGTTGACGATCACCGGCACATAGGGGCGGATGCCGTCGCCTTCGAACTGCATGAACAGCCAGCGTTGCTGTCCCTCCTGCACAACCGAACGGACGCCGGAAATGCGGTAACCGTCGGCAACGCGTTCGCGACGGGTCCAGTCCATCAGCACGCCCGCGCGACCACCAGCGCGCGGCGCTTCCGGCCCATCCGCTTCAGGTTCGAGATAGCGGGCCGCCCAATGCTCCGCCCCAGGCGGCCCCGCGAGCAGATCGGGTGCGAGCGTGGTCGATTCCGCCGCCTTGCTCGCTTCGAGCGTCAGCAGTTCCTGCGCGAGCGACTCTGGTTGGCGGCTGTACGTGAAAACGACGATGCCGACGTCCACCACTGCGAACAGCAGGGTGAAGGCGGCCAGCCGTGTTGCGATCTGGCGGAACAGCGTCGGCCCAACCGGCCCCTTCTTGCTGTTGCCCGCTCTATCCATGGACCGTCGGCGCATACACCGGAGCCGGCGCGAACAGCGCATAGCCGACGCCGTGGACGGTGCGGATCTGCACATCGGCGCCTGCTGCGGTCAGTCGCTTGCGCAACCTGGAGATACACGCCTCCAGCGCATTGGGCGTGACTTCGGCATCCATCGAATAGAGCGCGCCCTCCAGCGCGGGCTTCGCGACGACATGTCCCGCACGCCTTAACAGGCATTCGAGCAGATCGACTTCGCGCGGCGTCGCCTCAACGGCGAGGCCTGCCACTGCCACGCTGCGTTCGGCCGAATGCAGCATGACGTTGCCGACGGTTAGTTCGGTGCCGAGCGACGCACCCGGCCTCCGCAGCAGCGCACGGCACCGGGCGGCAAGTTCCGGAATCTGGAACGGCTTGACCAGATAGTCGTCCGCGCCGGCATCAAGGCCCAACACACGGTCATCAAGCCCACCACGCGCGGTCAGGATCAGGATTGGCATCATATCCTGCCGTCGCCGCAGCCTGCGAACGAGATCCAGCCCTTCGCCATCGGGCAGGAAGAGATCGAGCAGCATCAGGTCATACTCATTGATCTTCAGCGCGTGCTCCGCCCCATCGACCGTCTCGCACCAGTCGACCGCGAAACCCTGACGGTCGAGACCTTCACGGATCAGGCTCGCAAGGCGCGCAGTATCTTCAACCAGTAACAGGCGCATTGTCGATGTCTGTCCCTTCTGCCGCCCGCTTGTAGCCGGTTATCATCGCCAGCGGCAGGTTCTCGCGGTGGCGGATGCTTTCAACGATCGCGCCGATGACGTGGAGCGCGACGGCGCCGATCAGGACGTTGGCTGTCACTTCATGCAGCGTCTCGACCCACGACACGCCCCAAAAGGCGTCGAGGCCCATCATCCATCCGGTCGTGCCGACCGTCGCCAGCAGCACCAAGAGCAGCACGATCATCGCCGCGCCCGCAGGGTTGTGCCCAAGGTAGCGTGGTTCGCGCTTGCGTAGCATCGCCTTGAAATAGCCGATTAGACCACGAGGCCCGGGCACGAAACCGGCGAAACGGGCGTGGTTTCGCGCGACAAGGCCCCAGCCGAGCCGGACAGTCAGCGCGGCGACGACGACGTAGCCGACATAGATGTGCGGATACTCGGCGTGCCGCAGAAAAGCCAGGTTGGCGATGACGCCACCCGCGACCGTCCAGTGGAAGATACGGACTACTGGATCCCAAACCCTGACCCGACGGGGGACCGGGCCAGGGGTGGGCACAGCGGCGACAGGGGCGGTCGTGGCCATGATCAGTCGACGTTGTTCTGAACGACCGCGCCGGTCACCGGGTTGAAATAGACTTCGGCGCGCTTGCCGTCCTTGGTGTGCGCATAGATTTCATAGCAGCTGCCCGAGACCTGGAAGACCTTGATGTCGCGATAGCCCATCTTGGCGACCTTCGCCTTCATCTGCGCTTCGCTCAGCCATTTGGCCGGCGGAAGCTTGGTGCAGACAGGGGCGGCGCTCGCGATGGAGGCGGCCGACAAAGCGGACGCGGCAATGGCGAGCTTGAACAGGGTGGAGCGCTTCATGGGGGCAATCCTTTGCGATCAGGCGGGGTGGCTTGCCCCGCCCCTTTCGAACTGCGCTCGGCAACTGACGAAAACCTGACGGACGCCCAAAAAGCTGTCGCTCGAAAATTTACGATTTTTTCATCATGGCGTCAGGAGCGCGTCAGGACCTTGTTCCAGTAACCGGTCGTCGCCGCTGCCGGCGCCTACCGGAGATACGCTCATGAACAAGACCCTGTTTTCAGCCGTCGCCAGCGTCACCGTCCTGGTGTCGACGAGCGCGATTGCCGCACCGCCAGAGCCCAAGCCGCTATCAGCCCAGACCCGCGCCAATCTCGAGGCGGCGATGCACGGCGAGGCGTATGCCAACCTCAAATATCTCCGCTATGCCGATCAGGCCGACGCGGCAGGCAAGCCTGCGCTCGCAAAGCTGTTCCGCGCGTCGGCGAATATTGAGGCGAACGAGCATTTCGACCGCGAAGCTCAGGCGCTCAAGCTCGGCGGCGCGAACAGCGCCAATCTCGAAGACGCGATGGCGGGCGAGCATTACGAGAACGTGACGATGTACGTGAACTTCGCCAAGCAGGCCGAGACCGACGGCGACCTGAAAGTCGCGGCAATGTTCCGCCAGATCGCGGTCGACGAGGGGACGCATTACGACGCCTACAAGGCAGCGCTCGCGAAACTGTCTGACCGGTAAGCCAAAGTCCGATGTCGATCGATCGTCGCTGTTGATCGACATCGGCGACGACATCTACCGACCGCAACCTACGGTGCGCGCATGACTGTTTTCACAGCCAACGTACCGAAATCGGCCTGTCGGCAGACGGCGTACATTTTTTCGTTCTGCGGTGCCGGTCCGGAATACGCCGGATTGGCCGTATGAAGAATGCTCATCGGCGTGAGGGGCGAGGATCCTCCCGACCAAACTACGCCGTCCCGATCCGCTCGCGCGAACGACCACTCACGCGTGAAGCTGCCATCGGCAGCGCTGATAGCTTCGGCCGACGCGTCGCAAGAGCGGTGGAACGCGTACCGCTTGAGTGCGACGATCAGCGTCCTAGTGCACCGCGAAAATCAGGTTGGGAGGCCGAATGCCGCCAATAGTCTTCCAGTCCGGTCCGTTCGAGTATGGTCGCAAATCCGGCAAGCTCCCGCAGATTGGAGGTGTCGCGTCGGAAGAGGACCACACTGTCGGGTTGTCCAGCGAGGGTATAGTTGCTCATCATGTTCACGCCGGGACCCTGTGCCTGGGGCGGGTCCGAACGGAAGATCTGATCGGCGATCTCAAGTGCGGCTTCGGGCTGATCCAATGTCGTCAGCGCGTGGATCGCGACGGTTGCGGGGGCGATGCCGATCCGTGCGAAATCGGTAAAGTTCTTGTGCGCGGCGGCCATGTCGGCGGGGCGGCGGTCGCGCTTGGCGATGAGGTGCAGGCGGCGGCGGGCGAGGTTGGGGTCGTCCGGCGCAACGCCGGGTGGCGGCGCGTCGAGCAGGGACTGTACCCGATCATAACGGCGGGCCACCACGTTCATCCGCACGCATTCCGACCACACGAGCATGATACCGGGCCACAACGCATAGGCCTCCTCCATCGCCGTGATGGCGTCGGTATCCCGTCCGATGTCGAACAATGCGCCCGCCAGATCGAGCGCGATCGCGGGGCTGAGCCGGCTGATTTTGCGCAAGACGGTCAAGCGCTCGACCGCTTCTTGGGTGCAGCCTACCGACAGTAGAAAATGGGCGTGGAGGTGACGAAGGCTCACGCTATCCGGTGCGTTCGCCAGCCCTTTCTGGAACAGCGCTTCGATCTCTGCCCAATTGTTGAATCGCGGCACCAAATTGGCGAGCGTTCCGTAAGCCTGTCCCAGCCCGGGATCGAGCGCGAGGGCGCGATCTACCGACCGGCTACTTTCGGCGCGGGCGGGTCCCTGCATTGGTGCAGGGAGGTACAACATCAACAACCGTTGCGCCTCTGCAAGTGCTGCCCAGCCCGGCGCGAACTCCGGCGCACGCGTGATCAGTTGTTTCAGATAGGCCAAAGCCTGTTCGAGCGGCTCGCGGGACGGTTGCTCGAGCCCGACCAGCGCCCGGGCGAAAAGGTCGCGCGCAAGCGGGTCCGCAATCGGGGCGGATCCCCCCTTGGAAGCCGGAGGCGCAGGGTCCGGCGCAACCGTGTCGACGCGAAGCGGCTGGATCAGGCGGTAGCCGATCCGTGGCAAAGTCTCGAGACGGGATGTGGGTGCCGATGCCGCGATCAGGCGACGCAACAGGCTGATGACGCGGTTCACGGCATCCGGGCTTACGGTTACGCCGCCCCAGCATCTGGCAGTCAACTCCTCCCGGGAGACGGTTCCGCCGTCCGCTCGGGTCAGTGTGATAAGGACCTGCATCAGGCGCGGCTCGAGCCGTTCCGACACATTGCCGTGCTCGACTTCACCGCTGGACGGACGAACGCGCAGCCCGCCGATCGAGAAGTCGGGTTCGTCCGCCAGGCGGATCGGCCGCGGCGCGATGCGGGAAGTTTGCTCCACCCAATCCTCCTGTTCCGACAGTGATTGTCGCGTCTCGCATCGTCGTCAGCATTTCATAAGCTTCGCATCAGGTTTTCATCAGCCTAGCTGGCTTCCCCACAATATTACCGCCCTGTATTGATAATTCTAGGAAGAGCATCGCGAACGATGTGAAGATAATCTTGGGGGTATCCATGCGTAGTAGTAGAAAATATGCCGTTCTGGTGACTGTTGCATTAGTTGCGGGTGCGGCTTCTAAGCCGGCGGCGGCACAGGATTGGTATGTCACGAGCGCGGCGACGATATCAATGCTCGATGATCCGGAATCGATCATTCAAAACGCCCCCACGCCCGGTGCGACCTTATACATCACAAACATCCTCGAACATACCGGCTGGGGTGGACAGGCCGCAATCGGGCACCGTTTCGGGCCAATGCGGATCGAGGCGGAGGTCGGGCGCACGCACACGGACGCAAAGCGCTACGTCGTCACCGCGCCGATCAGCAAGGACCTCCCGCAGACCGGCGGAGACACGGTGACGCGGTTCATGGCCAACGCGTATTTTGATGTGCCGCTCGAGGGCATCGGCGTGCAGCCATATCTTGGTGCTGGCGTCGGCTATTCAACGGTTCACGTCACGACCAAGGCGTCCAGACCGTTCGGCCCGCCGACCGCGCCCACGCAATTGATCGACGATCACGTCAACGGAGTCGCATGGCAGGCGATAGCGGGACTCGCCGTGCCGCTGTCCAAGCGTTTCGCCGTCACCGCGCAATACCGGTACATGAGCGCCGGGACACTGCACGGCGAAGATACGCGCGGGCAGGATTTCCAGACCAAGATCCACGGTCACAATGTCGATCTCGGGGTCCGGTTCTCCTTCTAGCGCGCGCTAGGGCAGGGCCATCCACACCATTGGCGGAGACAGGAGATGGCGTCACCTGCGTTGTCGGATCGCGACGACACTTCGGCACGATCGCAATGGGACGCGGCGGCTGACGGCTGGAATGAACAGGCACCGCAAATTCGGGCCTGGCTCCGTGATGCGACGGCCACAATGCTCGACATGGCTGACATAGGGCCGGGCATGAAGGTGCTGGATGTTGCGGCGGGCACCGGGGATCAAAGCTGCGACATCGCATGCCGGGTTGGTCCTGGCGGCTCGGTGCTCGCGACGGACGTATCGCCCCGAATGCTCGCCTTGGCCGCCGCCAATCTGTCTGATGCGGGTCTCGGCAATGCCTACACGCTTCTGACCGGAGGAGAGACGCACGGGCTGGACAATGCGAATTTCGATGCCGCTGTGTGCCGGCTCGGCCTCATGTTCTTTGGCGATCCATTGACGGGACTACAGGCGATCCACCGGACGTTGCGCCCCGGGGGTCGCTTCTGCGCGATGATCTTCGCAGGGCCGTCCGCCAATCCCTGCATCGGCATCACCGTCTCGATCGCGCTTCGCCACGCGGGGTTGCCGGCCAGCGATCCCTATGTGCCGGGCGCGCTGCTGAGCCTCGGCAAGCCGGGACTGATCGAGGGATTGTTCAACTCGGCCGGCTTTGTCGATGTCGAAATGCGATCTGTCAGCGCGCCGTTCACGCTGGCGTCGGTCGAGGACTATCTACGGTTTGTTCGCACCGCCGCAGGGCCAGTGATGACCATTCTAGACGGGATGAGTCCGGACACCTGGCAAGCGGTCCAAGCCGAAATGGCGGCGGCGTTGTCAGCCTACGCCACCACTGACGGCTGGGAAGCACCCACCGAATTGCTGCTGGTCGCGGGCGCCCGATGAGCACCGCCAGCCACAATTTCATCCGGGAGATTTGCAGGCAATCCGCTATGCCTACGACAGGTCGACTCCCGCCCTCATACCCCTAATCACGTGTCTCGCGTCTTTATACCGCCAGTTTTGCGGGTCAGCAGACGGCCACACTCGACCGTCCCCGGGCTGGAATTCGCGCCGCCTGAACGTCCGATCCTCCGAATGCCGACGATAGAGTTTTGCTGAGTGCGCTTCCGTCCGGCACCGCCGCGTGTTTCGTGGACTTGAGCAACTGCTGTCGAGCGGGCTGACGTGGTGGCGTTCGGCCGCCGCACGCTGGCGCGGCACGAGACGTTCGAGGCGATGCTCGACTGGAGCTTCGAGTTGCTCACGCCGGACGAGCGCAGCGTGGTGGCTTCGCTCGGCTGCTTCCGGTCGAACTTCGATCTCGCCGCCGCGGTCCAGGTCGCGGCGCTGGACGGCGAGGCGGAGACGATGCGCGCCGTGCTCGGGCTGGCGGCGAAGTCGCTGCTGGCGATCGAACCAGCTGCACAGGGGGTCGCCTATCGCCTCCTGGAGACGACCAAGGCCTATGCCCGGCGCAAGCTCGACGGCAGCGGCCAGGCGGCGGTGGCGGCACGCCGCCACGCCGAATGGGTTCACGGCCTGCTGAAGCGCGCGCAGGCGATGGTCACGCTGGAAGCGCTCGGCGAGGCAGGCGGACCCGAGGAGATTCAGCTGCAGATCGGCCCGTGCGTGTTGCTGTTCAAAGTGCTCGCTGCGCCAGCAGAGAAGAAAGAATGGCTAAGCCGCGCGCTTCCACCACGACCATGGAAGCTGGTGACCCCTACGAGAATCGAACTCGTGCTTACGCCGTGAGAGGGCGTCGTCCTAACCGCTAGACGAAGGGGCCGTTAGCAGAAGCGGGCGTCTACGGAAGGGGGCGGCGGCCGTCAAGACGGTGGCCGAACATTCCTGCGACGCCCGCGATATTTTCTCAGGCCCGGCTTAGGCGGCGACCTTCTTGCGCTCTGCCATTTCCTCGTTGAGCATCTCGGCCAGCAGGAAGGCAAGCTCGAGGCTCTGGCTGGCGTTGAGGCGCGGGTCGCAGTGGGTGTGGTAGCGATCGGCCAGCGATTGCTCGGTCACGTCGACCGCGCCGCCGGTGCATTCGGTCACGTTCTGCCCGGTCATCTCGGCATGGATGCCGCCGGCGTGCGTGCCCTCCGCGCGATGGACCGCGAAGAAGCCGCGGACCTCGGCGAGGATGCGGTCGAACGGGCGCGTCTTGTAGCCGTTGGCGGCCTTGACGACGTTGCCGTGCATGGGGTCGCAGCTCCAGACCACCGGATGGCCTTCGCGCGTGACGGCACGGACCAGACGGGGCAGGTTCGCCTCGATCTTGTCATAGCCATAGCGCGTGATCAGCGTCATCCGGCCGGGGACGCGGCCGGGGTTGAGCGTGTCGAGCATCCGCAACAGCGCGTCGGGCTCGAGGCTCGGGCCGCACTTGATGCCGATCGGGTTGCCGATGCCGCGGAGATATTCGACATGGCTGGAGCCCTCGAACCGCGTCCGGTCGCCGATCCAGAGGAAGTGCGCGCTGGTGTCGTACCAGTCGCCGGTCAGCGAATCCTGCCGGGTCAGCGCCTGCTCATACTGGAGCAGAAGCGCCTCGTGACTGGTGTAGAAATGCGTCTGCGCGAGCTGCGGCACGGTCTCCGGGTCGATCCCGCAGGCGGCCATGAACTCGAGCGCCTCGCCGATCCGGTCCGCGGTCTCGGCATATTTCTTCGACCACGGGCTGCGGCCCATGAAATCGTGCGTCCAGCGGTGAACCTGGTGCAGGTTCGCGTAGCCGCCTTGTGCGAACGCGCGCAGAAGGTTGAGCGTCGCCGCCGACTGCGAATAGGCGCGGATCATCCGCTGGGGATCGGGCGCGCGCGCTTCCGGCGTGAAGGCGATGTCGTTGACGTTGTCGCCGCGGTACGACGGCAGCTCGACGCCGCCGATCGTCTCGGTATCGGTCGAGCGCGGCTTGGCGAACTGGCCGGCCATGCGGCCGAGCTTCACGACCGGCAGCTTCGATGCGAAGGTCAGCACGACCGCCATCTGCAGGATGACGCGGAACGTGTCGCGGATGTTGTTCGCGCTATGCTCGGCGAACGACTCGGCGCAATCGCCACCCTGGAGCAGGAACGCCTTGCCGGCCGCGACTTCGGCAAGCGACGCGGTCAGGTTGCGGGCCTCGCCGGCGAAGACGAGCGGCGGGAAGGTCGCTAGCTGGTCGGTCGCAGCGGTCAGCGCGACGGCATCGGGGTAGGTGGGAAGCTGTCGTGCTTCGTGACGAGTCCAGCTGTCGGGGGCCCAGTTCGCGGCCATGATATGTCGTCCGATTGGTGAATTGTGACGCTGGCCATGCGCGAAAACGGCTTTTTGCGCAACGAAGTAAAGCTTGGGAGGCCGCGGCGAACCGCGGCGTCGGTGCGGTCGACCGGATGTGGGGGACAACTCCATTCATAGTAGATTAAAATATATATGGCGTCTTCGCTGTCCAATTGGCATTGTCCCCGCATGGACATGCCAATGCGTATCATCATCGCGCTTTCGATCATCGGCGGGGGCATCTTGGTCGGCGTACCGATCCTGATCATCTATTCACGTCGCCGCCGGGCTGACAAACTGCGCCGCCGGGGGATCAAGAGCTATAATCGCGGCCGGCGCCCGGCCACGACCCCGATCGGTCAGTAACCCGCGTCTAGGTCGGCAACGTTCTTCATCGGCGTGCCGGCGATGAACGCGGTGAGGTTTTCGAGGAACAGCGCGGCGCCGCGGGCGAACATCGTCGTCTGGCTGCGGCCTGACAGATGCATCGTCACGATCGTGTTGGGCGTCGACCAGAGCGGGTGATCGCTCGGCAGCGGCTCGGGGTTGGTCGGATCGAGCACCGCGCCCGCGATGTTGCCATCGGTCAGCGCCGCGATCAGCGCGTTGTCATCGATCATGTCGCCGCGCGCGATGTTGATCAGCCAGGCGGACGGCTTCATCCGGGCGAGTTCGTCGCCCCCGATCATCGCGTGCGTCGCACCGGTCGAGGGCGCGGCGAGCACCACCCAATCGAATTCGCCCAGCCGATCGCGCCACGCATCGGGGCCGATCGTGCCGTCGCGACCGGTCCGCGTGACTCCCGTCACCGCGACGCCGAACGCGGCGAGCCGATCGCCGATCATCCGGCCAATCGTGCCATAGCCGATGACCAGCGCGCTGCTGCCTGCCAGTTCGATCTTGCCCGGCGCATCCTTCAGCCACTCGTGCCGGTCCTGCGCGCGCACCACCGTGTCGAAGCGCTTGGCGGCGACGAGGATCGCCATCACGCCATATTCGGCGACCGCGACCGCGTTGATCCCCGCGCCATTGGTGAGCGTGACATTGGCCTCGCGCAGCACGTCGAGCGGGAATTCGTCGAGTCCCGCGTAAATCGTCGATACCCACTTCAGGCTCGGTCCGGCGGCGCGGATCGCATCGGCGACGAGGCTGGTCGGCTGCATGTCGACCCAGGCGATATCCGCATCGGCGATCATCGCGTTCGCTTCACTCGGCGTCGCGAACCATGCGACGTCCAGGTCGGCGGGAAGGCGCGGTTCGAGGAAGGGGCGGGCGGCGGCGGGGAGCACGGCTTTCATGCACCGAGCATCGTTCGGCGGGCGCGCAAGTCAAGGCGTGGGTGTCGATCTCGCCCGGACATGTGCCGCGTCGTCATCCCGCAAACTGTAGTTATTCCGCCAATCCTTCGTCATCCCCGCGCAGGCGGGGATCCATATCCTCAGAGATTCGCGATCTTGGCGCGAAGTCAGCCACTATGGGTTCCCGCCTCCGCGGGAATGACGGTTAGAGGCGCAAGTCCGACTTAGATCAGAGTACGATCTTCCAGTCCCAGCCGAGCGAATCGCCGTCCATCACCTCAACACCCGCGGCCGTCAGCTCGTCGCGGATCGCATCGGACAGCGCAAAGTCCTTGGCGGCGCGGGCATCGCGTCGGTCGGCGAGGCGCGCTTCGATGGTCGCTTCGTCGATCGTCGCGGTCGTGGCGCGGACTCGCAGATCCTCCCGCCGGATCGTCGCGAGGTCGAGCCCGAGCACCGCATCGAAATCGACCAGCGCGTCGATCCGATCGGCAGGCGCGACTCGCTTGTCCGCAAGCATCTCGTCGAGGATCGGCAGCGCGCGCGGGGTCGCCAGGTCGTCCGATACCGCGGCGTCGAGTCGCTGGCGGTACGCGGACGCACTGCCCGACGGACCGGCGGGCGGCCGTGCGCGCAACGCCTCGACGCTCATCGCGAGCCGCTTCAGCCGGGTCTGTGCCGCCGCCAGATTCTCCCATGAGAATTCCAGCTCGCTGCGATAGTGCGCCTGGAGGCACATCAGGCGGTAGGCGAGCGGATGGAAGCCGCGGTCGACCAGCGTCTGCAAGGTCGTGAATTCGCCGCCCGATTTCGACATCTTCCCCGAGCGCTCGACCAGGAAGTTGTTGTGCATCCACAGAGTCGCGCCAGTATCCGCGCAGTCGCAATGCGCCTGGTTCTGCGCGATCTCGTTGGGATGGTGAATCTCGCGGTGATCGATCCCGCCAGTGTGGATGTCGAAGCTCGCGCCAAGATACTGCTTGCTCATCACCGAGCATTCGAGATGCCAGCCGGGCGCGCCGCGACCCCAGGGCGAATCCCATTCCATCTGGCGGTTCTCGCCCGGCGCCGATTTGCGCCAGATCGCGAAGTCCTGCGGATGGCGCTTGCCTGCGACCGGATCGATCCGGCTCTCGCCCGCATCGTCCTGCGATCGTGCGAGGCGGCCGTAATCGGGGACGGTCGCGGTGTCGAAATACAGGCCGTCGGGCAACAGGTAGCAATGCTTCTCGGCGATCGCCTCGCCGAACGCGATCATGCCGTCGATATGATCGGTGGCGAGCGGGAATTTGCTGGGCGCGCGGATGTTGAGGTCGGCCAGGTTGCGCTTGAACGCGTCGGTGTAATGGCGCGCGATCGCCCAGATATCCTGACCGCTGGCACGCGCGGCCGCCTCCATCTTGTCGTCGCCGACATCCGCGTCGGAGGTCAGGTGCCCGACATCGGTGATGTTGATGATGTGGGTGAGCGGATAGCCCTTCCACGTGAGCACCCGGCTGAGCGTGTCGGTGAAGACATAGGCGCGCAGATTGCCGATATGCGCGTAGTTGTAGACCGTCGGGCCGCAGGAATAGATGCCGACATCGGTCGGATCGATCGGCGTGAACGTCTCGAGCTGTCGCGTGAGGCTGTTATACAGGGTCGTGGGGGAAGCGGTCATCCACCGCTCTTAGCGATGCAACCGGCGTCTCGCAAAGCATGGGACATACGCGGCGTCATCGTCGGTAGCCGCCCGATGATACGGACTGAGTCTTCCCAGTGTCGCGGGTTTGTGTCGCGGGTTTGGCTTGAAACGCTGGCGGACCCCTGATAGGGGCCACGGTTCATGCGGCGCGGACCTATTCGCGACGGCAAAAATCTATTCGACCGGAGCTTAACGGGTTTATGCAGATCATCGTACGCGACAACAACGTCGACCAGGCCCTTCGCGCGCTCAAGAAGAAGCTGCAGCGCGAAGGCGTGTATCGCGAGATGAAGCTGCGCCGGCACTATGAGAAGCCGTCGGAAAAGCGCGCTCGTGAGCGTGCAGCAGCGATTCGTCGCTCGCGCAAGCTCGACCGCAAGCGCGCCGAGCGCGACGGCGCACGGTAAGATCTACGATCGGCCCGTACCCGGTTGACGGGTAGGGCCGATATCCGCGGGGGCTGTCGATATCGGCGCCCCCGTTTGCTTACCAACGGCACGCGCGGCGCTCCGGCGTGACCAGATGATCCTCGATGATCTAGGGCCTTGATCCGATGTCGACCGTCACCGCAGTGCCGCTGCAGCCCACCAAGCGCAGCTATCTTGTCTATCTCTGGGTCGGCATCGCGCTCGCGCTGATCGCCGCGGTAGCGCTTGCCCGTCAGGGCGACGATCCGCTTGCGCGCAATGCTCGCGCGAAGGGCGTGGTCGTGACCGCGTCCGGTCTGCAGTATAAGGTGATCGCGCCCGGCAAGCCCGGCGCGGCCAAGCCCACCGATACCGACGTGGCGCTGGTGAACTACGAGGGCAAGCTGCTCAACGGCACCACCTTCGACAAGTCGCAGCAGCCGACGCCGTTCCCCGTGGCGGGCGTGGTCCCCGGTTTCTCCGAGGGCCTGAAGCTCATGCCGAAGGGCGCGAAGTACCGGTTCTGGGTGAAATCCGCGCTTGGCTATGGCGACAAGGCGGCGGGACCGATCCCGGCGAACTCAACTCTGGTGTTCGATGTCGAGTTGCTCGACTTCCTGCCGCAGAGCGTTGTCCAGCAGATGCAGGCGCAGGCCCAGATGGGTGGTGCACCTGGCGGTCCGGGTGGCCCCGGCGCACCAGGTGGCGGCGGGCAGGCCCAGCCTCTGCCATAAGGTTGATGGCGGGCCTGTCGGTCCGCTGCTAATCGATCGAAGACTAAAAGCGCGCCCGCGGTTAAACCGCCGGGCGCGTTTTGCTGTGCCCATGCCTCGGCACATATTGCCCTGTTGGATCGAGAGGCTGACTTAGGCTGAGCGTAAATGCCGTAAGGACACCGAGTCAATCGAGACGCCGACCCTCCGCCCAAGTTCGCCAGACAAAAAAAATAGCGGCCCAAAGGCCGCTATTTCTTCAACAAAGTCGTAAGACTTAGTTGCTGTCCGAATTGTCGTCGTTGTCTGCAACGATAACGATACCGGCGATAACTGCAGCAGCTGCCAGAACGGCAACGATGATGCCGCCGCCAGCGAGCTCGTTCTTGTCAGCCGAAGCCGAAGCCGAACGGACCGAATGAGCAACCGACAGATTTGCCGGTGCTGCCATGGCCGGAGCAACTGCCATCGTGGCGGCTGCTGCGGTCAGGATGTACTTCCCAAGACGCATGATGAACTCCCTTTGTGCTCGTCACCCGGTGCATTGGCATGAAACCAGACACAAGGCAACCAAGGCGTGTGTACCAGTGAAAAGCGTTTAACACTGTTGCGGCAGCGCAACACGCATCTGCCACATGTCCTTCTATAGCGGGACACCCCGGTCCGACAACGAGACTTTGCCAACCGCGCCATATTCGCGGCCGGCCGAGAGCGCGGCCCGCAACCTAGCCAACCGGGGTGCGGACCGCGGTGCCCGTCTGCAGGGGCCAGGTCTCTGCGCCCTCCATACCCAGCGCTGTCAGGCGACCGGATGCATAAGCGCCGGTATCTATGCCGATCCGGTGACCGCGTTGCTCGATCTCGTCGGTCATCGTATGCCCGTGCACGATCGTCTTTTCGAGCGCCGTGCGGTGATCGAGGAACGGGTCGCGAATCCATCGCAGGTCCGAGGTGCGTTGCTGGTCAAGCGGGGTGTCGGGGCGAACGCCGGCATGCACGAACGCATAATCACCGATCACTACCATGTCCTCGAACCCGCTCAGAAAATCGCGATGCGCAACGGGCACCAGGTCCGTGAGACGATGCACCAGTTCCTCATAATCGAGGCGCTCATATTCCGCTGCCGCCATGCCGTAGCTGAGCACGGTTTCGCGCCCCCCGATCCGGCAGAACAGCCGAAGCGCCTTGGGTTCGCCATCGAGCGCCCCGAGGAAAATCTCCTCATGGTTCCCCAGCAGAAACCGTACGTCGGGCCGAGCCGTCACCAATTCCATCAACCGCGCGATGACCGCCGCGGAGGCGGGGCCACGATCGACGATGTCGCCCAGGAAAATCAGCGTCGTTTCCGCAGGACCGCGGGCGCGCTCGTCCGATTCGATCAGTCCGATCAGTTCCTCCAGCAGGTCGGCGCGACCGTGGATATCGCCGACCGCATAGACGCGGCGGCCTGCTGGAATTTCGGCGGGGGTGGTCTTGGCAACGCTACGCGACTTGAAAAGCTTTGAAATCATGATGCTATCGATAAAGGGGGAGAGATGTACGGGGGCTGATCGCTTGGTCACCCGATAAAGTTCAAATCATAGTGTTTTACAAGACCGGCCGCAACGCAGGCGCGACCGTGCGGCATGACGGGACCCTGGTCTGCGGCTAAAGGACGGGGATGCCGATCATCGCCCGCCTTTTGCCGCTCCTACTGCTCACCGCCGCCGTGCCTGCCAAGGACGCGGGCCCGCCGCCCGCATTCTTCGACAGCTTGCGCGCCGCCGACCTTCGTATGGCGACGATCGCCTATCGCCTGACGACCGCCAATGCTGCGCTCTGCGACCGGCTGCAGCCGCAGATCGGCATGCCGATCCATGCACTGACGCAATATGGCCCGGCCGCCCGCCCGGCCGCGGCGACCGCGTTTGGGTTCGAGGCGACGATCGGGGTCGAGGGAGTCGTCGCCGGCGGGCCAGCCGACCGCGCCGGGGTTCGCGCCAACGATTCGATCGTGGCGATCAACGACGTCGCCCAACCCGGCCTGCCCGGCACGAACGCGGCCGAAGGTGCGGGAACACGGGACGCGGCGGAGGCGGTGATCGCGGACGCACCCGTCGCCAAGCCCTTGCGCCTCACGATACTGCGCGAGGGTCGCCGCACGCCGCTCGCGGTCCAGCCGATGACAGGGTGTCGCTCGCGGTTCGAGATCCTGCTGGGTAGCGGTCTCGATGCCAGCGCCGATGGATCGATCGTGCAGATCGGCGAGAAATTCTTCGAAGGCTATACCGACGAGGAGATCGCGGTCGTCGTGGCGCACGAGCTTGCGCACAATATCCTGCTGCACCGCGCCCGGCTCGACGCGGCGAAGATCAATCGCGGGCTGTTGGCGGAACTCGGGCGCAACGGTCGCCTGATCCGCGAGACCGAGGATCAGGCGGACCTGCTTGGCATCTACCTGCTCGCGAACGCGGGCTACGATCCGATGGCCGCGCCGAAGTTCTGGCGTCAGAAGGGCGGCGCGATCGACGGCGGGCTGTTCCGCAGCCGTACCCACGCCTCGTCGAAGTCGCGGGCTGACACGCTCGAGGCGGCGGCGCGCGATATCGCGGCCACCGCGGCGCGGCCGATTATCCCGCCCGTGCTGGCGACGCGGGACGTGCCGCTCCGCTGACCCCGGTCGCACCCGGGGTGGGGGCAGGGCCGACCCGCGGCTGATCCGGCCAGATACCGCGAGTGTCGAGCACGGCCTTGTCGAGGCGCTCCTCGAGCGGGATCGACTTGAACACGTCGTGATCGACCAGCACGACCATGATCGGACAGGTTTCGATCGCCGTATCGATATCGATCAGTGTCGCGCCGGTCCCGGCAAAGGCGGCAGGCAGTGACTGCGCGTACGGCTCGACGATCCGCACTCGGTCGCCGAACGCGCGCGCGACCGCCTCTGCGACCTTCAACGCCGGGCTTTCGCGGAAGTCGTCGATGTTCGCCTTGAACGCGAGGCCCAGGCACGCGACCGGAGCGCCCGGCATGGCGTCGACCAGTGCCGCGACCTGCGCGATGACGTGGTCGGTCTTGCCGTCGTTCACTTCGCGCGCCGTGCGGATGAGCGGGGTCTGGTCGGGGGCGGCGTGCACCAGAAACCAGGGATCGACCGCGATGCAGTGCCCGCCGACGCCGGGGCCGGGTTGCAGGATGTTGACGCGCGGATGGCGGTTGGCGAGGCGTATCACCTCCCAGACGTCGACGCCCATCGTGTCGGCGATCAACGACAATTCGTTCGCGAAGGCGATATTGACGTCGCGAAACGCGTTCTCGGTCAGCTTGGTCATCTCGGCCGCACGCGCAGTCGTGGTGACGCAGGCGCCGCGAACGAACCGCCGATAGAAGGTGAGCGCCTTGCGCGCGCAACGCGGCGTGATTCCGCCGATCACGCGGTCATTGTCGATCAGTTCGACTAGGATACGGCCAGGCAGCACGCGCTCAGGGCAATAGGCGATCGCGATATCCGCCTGGTCGCCGGTCTTGCCGGGGACGCGAAGATCGGGGCGCAGCGAGGCCAGCAGGTCGCGGACCTGCTCGGTCGTGCCGACCGGCGAGGTCGATTCGAGGATGATGGTGTCGCCGGCCTTCAACACGCTCGCGATCGTCGTCGCGGCGTCGAGGACATAGCCGATATTAGGCGCATGATCGTCATCGAACGGCGTCGGCACCGCGATGACGAAGACGTCCGCGGGCGCGATCATGGTCGATGCGCGCAGGGTGCCGCGCGCGACCACGCCGGACACGAGCCCGTCCAGATCGACTTCCTCGATATGGACACGGCCGGAATTGACCGTCTCGACGACCGATTCGGTGACGTCGACACCCAGCACCTGTGCTCCCGTTCGGGCGATGATGGCGGCAGTGGGTAGACCGATATAGCCGAGCCCAAGGACGACGACAGTGAGGTTAGTGTCAGACAGCATGCACGGCGGCCTTTGCGATGGTTTCAGCGAGGGTTTCAGCGGGGGTTTCAGCGAGGGTTTGCGAGATCGTGTTCGCGATTCGGGCCGAGGCGTGGCCATCCCCGAACGGGTTATGCGCGCGCGCCATCGCCGCATACACGGTCTCGTCGTCGAGCAGCGTGGAGACTTCGGCGACGATCCGATCCTCGTCGGTGCCGATCAGCTTCGCGGTGCCCGCCGCCACGCCTTCGGGGCGTTCGGTGGTTTCGCGCATCACCAGGACGGGCTTGCCGAGCGCCGGCGCCTCTTCCTGTACGCCGCCCGAATCGGTCAGGACGATATGCGCCAGCCCGAGCGCACGGACGAAATGCGGGTAGTCGAGTGGTTCGATCCGCGCGACATTGGCACGCGTGCCGAGAATCTCGTCCATGACCGCGACGACGTTCGGATTGGGGTGGACGGGAAAGACGATCGCAACGTCGTCGCGCGCCGCGATCCGGCCGATCGCACGGGCGATCGCCGCCATGCCGTCGCCGAAATTTTCGCGCCGGTGGGTGGTCACCAGGACGATCCGCTTGCCCGCGAACCGTGCCGCGATCTCGTCCAGGCCTGCCGCCAGGTCGGGGGTCGCCGCGACCCGGTCTGCGGTCCAGTGCAAGGCGTCGATGACCGTGTTGCCGGTCACGTGGATCGTGTCGGGCGCGATCGTCTCGCGGCGCAAGGCTTCGGCTGCGGTCTCGGTCGGCGCGAAGTGCAGCGCGGCGATGGGCGCGACGATCCGGCGGTTCACCTCCTCGGGCCAGGGATGGTAGATATCGCCGGACCGAAGGCCCGCCTCGACATGCGCGACCGGGATCTTGCGGTAATAGGCGGCGAGGGCGCCGGTCATCGCGGTGGCGGTATCGCCCTGGACCATGACGAGATCGGGCGTCTCGCGGTCCATGACCTCGCCGAGGCCGGTGAGCAGGCGCGCGGTCAGGCGATCGAGCGTCTGGCCGGGCTCCATCAGGTCCAGATCGACGTCCGGCGCGAGATCGGCGATCGCGAGCACCTGATCGAGCAGCCCGCGATGCTGCGCCGTGACGCACGTCCGCACCGTCAGGCCGGGCGTGTCCGCCAGCGCGCGCACGACCGGGAAGAGTTTGATCGCTTCTGGACGCGTACCGAAAATTACAAGAATCTTTGACATGGCCCCCCTTACCCCAACCTCTTTAATGACGCGCTAATTCCGTCGTCGATTTGCACGGGTGCGGGGTGGTGATAGGTGTGTGGTGAGGGATCACAGGGAGCTCCGAATGACGATAAAGCCACTGCGCAAGGCCGTGTTTCCGGTCGCCGGACTGGGCACGCGCTTTCTTCCGGCCACCAAGGCGATGCCGAAGGAAATGCTGACTGTCGTCGACAAGCCGTTGATCCAATATGCGGTCGAAGAGGCGTTGGAGGCGGGGATCGAGCAGATCATCTTCGTCACGGGGCGCAACAAGGGATCGCTCGAGGATCATTTCGACATCTCGTACGAGCTCGAGGACACCATGCGTGCCCGCGGCAAGTCGCTGGATGCAATCAGCAATATCCGGATGAAGCCGGGTTCGCCCGTCTATGTCCGGCAGCAGGAGCCGCTGGGCCTCGGCCATGCGGTCTGGTGCGCGCGCGAGATCGTCGGCGACGAACCCTTCGCGGTGTTGCTCCCCGACGAACTGATGGTCGGCAAGCCCGGTTTCATGAAGCAGATGGTCGAGGCGTATAACCAGGTCGGCGGCAACGTGATCGGTGCGCTCGAGGTGCCTGATTCGGAAACGGACAAATACGGCATCATCTCGCCGGGGGCCGTGGACGGCCGGCTGACCGAAGTGACCGCGCTGGTCGAAAAGCCCAAGCGCGGAACCGCGCCCTCGAACCTGATGATTCCTGGCCGCTACATCCTCCAGCCAGGGGTGATGCGCATCCTGGAAACGCAGGCAAAGGGTGCCGGCGGCGAGATCCAGCTAACCGACGCGATGGCGCAGATGATCGGCAGCGAACCGTTCCACGGTTTCACCTTCGATGGGCAGCGCTACGATTGTGGCGACAAGGCGGGATACATCCAGGCGAACCTGGCGATCGCCTTGGCGCGGGACGACATCGGACCCGTGGTTCGCGATTTCGCCCAGACCTTGCTGGCACGCTGAAACTAGGGGCCGCGTACCCGATCGATCAGCGCGCGCACCGGAACGTCAGAAGGCGTTCCGGTGTAGCAGCACGCGGAATGTCAGGACGATGATCTTGATGTCGCGCCAGATCGACCAATGTTCGAGATATTCGAGATCGGCCTGGAGCCGGTTGCGAAGATCGTCTTCCACCATCGTCGCGCCGCGATAGCCGCGGACCTGCGCCAGTCCGGTCAGGCCAGGCTTGGCCGCGTGGCGGTGCCAATATCGCTGGTCGACTTCCCAGAATAATTTGTTCGCGGCCCGCGAACCCAGCGCGTGCGGACGTGGTCCGACGATGCTCATGTCACCCTTGAGCACGTTCAGAAGCTGCGGCAGTTCGTCGATGCTGGTGGCGCGGATGAATTTGCCGACGCGCGTGATCCGATCGTCGTCGCGCGCCGTCGACCGGGCCCCGTCGCCGTCGCACCCCTCGACCCGCATGCTGCGGAACTTCAGCAGTCGGAACATCTGGTTGCTCCGGCCGATCCGGATCTGGCTGAAGAAGACCGGACCGCGCGAGTCGAGTTTGACCGAGATCGCGATCAGGAGCAGCATCGGCGTCAGCACCAGGATCGCGCCGCTCGCCAGCACCACGTCGAAGACGCGCTTCACGAACCGATCGAACAGGACCAGCGGACCATTGGCGATGATGACCGTTGGCGTTTGCGCATGCGCGCTGATGCCCAGCGGGGCGAGCGCGTTCAATTCCGGCATAAATATCTCGCTCTGGATATTCGCGCCTTTCAGCGCCTGCGCCCAGGCAAGGCGGCGATCCGGACTGCACGCGACGATGACGCGGTCCGCACCCGATAGCGACTTCGCCAGGCGGTCGTACATCACGGGATCGTGGTGGTCCGGATCGAAATAACTGTCGGAGGCGATGATGATCGAGAAGTCGCCCTGGGGGACCGGCTGTCCCGGATCGTAGAGGAGGACGATGCTGAACGGGTTTCCGCCGATGATCGCGGGCATATGCCGGACGAACAGGAAGCGTCCGAGCGACAGCGACATGATCGCAAGACCGGACCCGATCGCGACGACCAGACGCGGGAAAGTATCGCTCGCCTTCAGGCAAAAGGCGATGAAGACGACCGCAGTTATCGCCAGCACATACGCTTGCAGGCCTCGCGCAATGGATCGGAACGGGTCCTGGAGATTGGCGGCCGCATAGCTTTGATTGTTGAGCGTCGTGATCACGAACGCAGGGACCAGTACGGCGAGAATGACGATCCAGTTGGGATCGATCAGAAACGCCCCGCGCAAGCCCGCTGCCGCAAGATAACTACCGACGATACATCCGATATCAACAGCCAGAAGAGCAAGGATCAGGCGAATTCTGAGCGCCGAAGCGCTTGGCCGCCACGTACGCGCACGCTTCTTCGTACCAGACGCGATGGAAGATCGGCTAATTAGGCCACTTTCCATATTCATAGACATTCTGGACGCACGCGCAGTCCCCCCTGCGCAGATCAATATCTTGAAATGCCGCAATGCAAAAGAACAACTACGTATGATCGTTACAATCATGGCCGTTATTTGGCGGAGGCACAGTCGTCTTAGCGGCCAGAAGCCGCTAACTTGCCATTATAATTACCTTTTGCCACACCCAATGCACGCCGGATCTTTTCGAAGGTGGAGGGGGCGGAAGCGGGGGGCTAGTAGATCGATCAATAGCAACTTCCCGGCGGGGTCGTCGCCGAAGGGGGCTATCGCGCGCAGGACTTCTAGGGCGGCGAGGCTGCCGATCACGCCGGTGACGGGTCCCAGCACGCCGTCTTCGGCACAACTCGTCTCGGCGCGCTCCGGATCTTCCCCGACGAAGCAGCGATAACAGGGTTTGTCGGCTTCCCAGCCGCGGTAGGTCGCGAGCTGCCCCTCGAACTGCCCGACCGCCGCCGACACGAGCGGAATACGCAGCGCGTACGCCGCATCGGCGACGAGGAACCGAGTCGCGAAATTGTCGCAGCCGTCCAGCACGACGTCGGCACCGCCCAGCAAGCCCGCGACATTGCCCGAGTCGAGCCGGACGCGGTGCGATTCGGTCGCGACGTGCGGATTGATCCGCCGCACCGCCGCCGCGGCCGCGTCCACCTTGGCGATGCCGGTATCCGCGGTGGTGAAGATCGTCTGGCGTTGCAGGTTCGACGGTTCGACATGGTCGTCGTCGATCAGGATCAGCCGTCCGACCCCGGCCGCCGCCAGATACTGGATTGCGGGCGAGCCGATGCCGCCGGCGCCGACGATCACGACGCTCGCCGCCTTCAGCCGCGCCTGCCCGGTGCCGCCGAATTCCTTGAGGACGATATGCCGCGCGTACCGGGTGAGTTCGTCGTCGGAAAGCGTCATGCGCCCCAAGCGAACGTTAGGCTGGTGCGATACCAGGTGTCGGTGTCCACATCGCCCGCATCGATCGAGTCGCGGGCACCCAGAATCACGCCGGCGGCATATTGCTCGACCGTCGGGCAGTCGATCGCGCGGGGCGTGATTCGGCGCAGGCGACCGTCGGGCGTGAGCAAGACGGCGAGATCGACGGTCAGGGCCCAGCCTTGCGGGGTCCTGACGACCTTCGCGCAGCGGCCGGCGGCCACCTCGTCATGCACATAGGCAGAGGTGTTGGCGACCGTGCTCGCCTGTCGGCGCATCCGGAGCACCGGCAAATTGCTCCAGTCCTGTGGCGGCAACGTTGCGGCGGCCTGCGATTGCACCGGCGCGGGCGGGACAGCGACGGGGGAGGCAGCGGCCTGAAGCATGAGGAAAAGCGCCGCGATCACCGGCCGGTCGATCCGAAGCCGCCCGCACCGCGGATCGTTTCGTCGAGCACGTCGACCTCATCGAGCGTGGCGCGCAGGACGACCGCGGGGACAAGCTGAGCGATGCGGTCGCCGCGAGCGACCGCAAACGGTTCCTGCCCAAGATTGGCGAGGATCACCTTCACTTCGCCGCGATAATCGCTGTCGATCGTGCCGGGCGTGTTGAGGCAGGTGACGCCGTGTTTCAGCGCGAGGCCGGAGCGCGGGCGGACCTGGACCTCATGGCCGGCCGGGATCGCAATCGCAAAGCCGGTCGCGACCGCGGCGCGTGCGCCGGGGGCGAGCGTCACCGCTTCGGCGGCAACGACGTCCATGCCGGCAGCACCGTCGGTCGCGTAGACAGGCAGCGGCAGGCCTTCGCCATGCGGCAAGCGCTTGAGTTCGATGCGGATCATGACGCGCCTTGTAGCGCATCGACGATGCGGTCCGCCAGTCGGGCGGCGACCGCGTCCTTGGGCAGTCGTTCCCAGCTTTCGACACCCGCGTCGGTCACGAGGTGCACGCTGTTGTCCGCACCGCCCATCACGTCGCCCGAGACGTCATTGGCGACGATCCAGTCGATCTGTTTGCGCAGGCGCTTGGCGGTGGCGTGTTCGAGGACCCGCTCGGTTTCCGCCGCGAACCCGATCAGCAGCGCTGGCCGCTGTGGACTGCGCGCAAGCGTCGCGAGGATGTCGGGGTTTTCGGAAAGCGCGAGCGTCGGCGCGGCGTCGCTTTTCTTGATCTTCTGCGTGGCGGCATCGACGTGCCAGTCGGCGACCGCCGCGACCATTACCGCGACATCCGCCGGCAACGCGCGCGTCACCGCGTCCGCCATGTCCCGCGCGGTCTCGACGTCGATACGATCGACACCGGCGGGCGTCGGGAGCGTGACGGGGCCGGCCACCAACGTCACCCGCGCGCCGCGTTGCGCGAGGGCGCCGGCGATCGCAAAGCCCTGTTTCCCCGACGAGCGATTGGCGATGTAGCGAACCGGGTCGATCGGCTCGTGAGTGGGACCAGCGGTGACCAGGACATGGCGACCGGCCAGCGGTTTGGCCGGGGCAGGGGTCGGGGCAGGGGCAGAAGCCGGAGCAGGGGCGACCATCGCCTCGATCGCGGCGACGATCGCCACCGGCTCCGGCAGGCGCCCCGGACCATATTCGCCGCACGCCATCGCGCCTTCGTCGGGCTGCATCACGGTGATGCCGTCCGCGCGAAGCTGGGCGACGTTGCGGACGGTCGCGGGATGGCTCCACATGCGGACGTTCATCGCGGGCGCGACCAGCACCGGCTTGTCGGTCGCCAGCAGCAACGTCGTCGCGAGATCGTTCGCGAGGCCACCCGCCATCCGCGCCATCAGGTCGGCGCTGGCAGGCGCAACGACGATCAGGTCGGCCTGGCGACTGAGCTGGATATGGCCCATCTCGGCCTCGTCCTTCAGGTCCCACAGCGTCGTGTAGACCTTGTCCTCGCTGAGCGCGGCAAGCGTCATCGGCGTGACGAAATGATGCGCCGCCTCGGTCATCACGCAGCGCACCGCGTGGCCGCGCGTCTTGAGCAAGCGGATCAGTTCGGCCGCCTTGTAGGCGGCGATCCCGCCGCCGACGATCAGGAGAATGCGCGTCATGCCAGCGTCTCTAGCGGATAATCCGCGTCACCGTAATCCGGCGGGTGTCGCGCGCTGCGGCGACCATGTCGCGCAGGCCGTCCACCGCGAAGGCGATGCCGACGAGCAGGAGCGGCGTGGTCATCAGCGCCCAGTAGAAATTGTCGCTGCGCGCGAACAGCGAGATGAGCGCGGCATAGGCTGCCATCACCGCCAGCGCACGCGGTGCGACCGGGTCGCGCCAAGCGAGCCATCCGAACAGCGACGTTCCGATCATCAGCGACGCCAGCCATTGCGGCACGATGTCGAGCCCCGACGAGATCGTCGCGAGCTTCACGAAGAATCCGAAACCCTGAAGTCCACTCCAGCCTTGCGAGACGCGGTCTAGCGGCCCCGCGACGAGCCCGACGGCATGAGCGTGGAACGCGAGAACGCCCGCGAAGATCGCGATCGCGCCGAGCCATGCCAGGGTTTCGCGCCGATCCCCTTCCAGCCCGGCGAACACCGCCATGATCGCCACGTACAGCAACGCCGTCTCGCGGATCAGCATCGCCGACAGTCCCAGCGCAACCGCGGACAGCCAATGGCCGGGGCGGCGCAGGGCGAGCGACAGCGCGACCAGTGGCCCCGCCCAGACTTCGTGGAAGACCGTGAAGCTCGGATCGAGGTTCACGTAGAGCCCGGCGAAAACCGTCATGCCAGCGATGCCAAGCGGGACGAGACCCGTCATTTCCGGGCGCAGCCGTGCCACCCAGGCAAGCATCGTCGCGACGCACAGGACCAGAAGCAGCAGGTTCACCAGCGTCGGCGGCAGCGTGGCCTGGATCACGGCCAAGGTCGGCAGGCGGACCGCGAAGAACGGCTTCAGCGGATAATGCCCCATCCGCTGCGCTTCCGCCGCGACGGTATAATAGGGCGATCCGCCACGGACGCCCGACACGATCGCCTCATAGAGAAGAAGGTCGGTTTGTCCCGGCGGCACGGGGTCCGCGACCGCCGCGCTCGATGCCCGGTCCGAGTCGCCGCTTGGGCGTGGTCCGGGCGATCCGATCGCGGTCAGGCATGCGACCAGCAAAGCCAGGAACAGCGCGAGGCCGAGTCGCGCCTGCGCACTGGGCATGCCGGCAAATCGGGTCGGGCGGGTCAGCCATAACGGCGCGGCCCGGCGCGTCCTCACTCGGTCATCCGAACAGCATCGTCGCCGCGACGCCCAGGGCCCCGGCGACCACGGCGACGAGGCCGTAGCGCCAGCCGCCACCGATCCGGATCACCTCGATCTCACGCAACGGCATCGTCGGCGGCGCGCCACCGGGGGCGGGGTAATGCGCTTCGATCCGGCGGACCAGTTCGGGAAGGCGGGTCAACGTGCGGAAATCCTCGATCAGCCGGTCGGCGATCATCGCTTCTGGGCCGAGCTCGCCGCGGATCCAGTCGCGGACGAACGGCTCGGCGGCTTCCCACAAATTGATGTCGGGGTTGAGGCTGGTGGCGACGCCCTCGACCATCACCATCGTCTTTTGCAGCAGAAGCAGATGCGGCTGGGTCACCATGTCGAAATCGCGCGTGATCGAGAACAGGCTGTCGAGCATCATCCCGATCGACATGTCCTTGACCGGCAGCCCGCGCATCGGCTCTCCGACCGCGCGCAACGCCGTCGCAAACTCGGCGACGTCGTGGTGCGCGGGGACGTAGCCGGCCTCGAAATGGATCTCGGCAACGCGCTTATAGTTGCCGGTGATCAGGCCGTAGAGGATCTCGGCGAGCCAGACGCGGGCGCGGCGGTCGATCCGGCCCATGATTCCGAAATCGATCGCGGCGATTCGGTTGCCCGGCAGCGCGAACAGGTTTCCCTGGTGCATGTCGGCGTGGAAGAACCCGTCGGCGATCGCCTGACGCAGGAATGCGCGGACCAAAGTATTGGCGAGGCCGGGCAGGTCGTAGCCGGCGGCGACCAAGGCCGGGCGGTCGGACAGCTTGATGCCGTCGATCCACTCGATCGTCATGACCTTCGCGGTCGAGCGCGCCCAGTCGATCGCGGGGATGACGAAATCGGGCTCGGCGGTCATGCCTTCGGCGAGTTCGGAGGCCGATGCGGCTTCGCGGCGGAAGTTGAGTTCGCGCAAGGTCCAGCGCTTGAACGTCTCGATGGTGAGGCGCGGGCGCAGACGCATCGCCTCGGGGCTGAGCGCCTCGAGTTGGGCGGCGGCCCAGCTATAGGTGTCGATCGCGCGGGCGAAATCGTCCTCGACGCCGGGGCGCAGGACCTTGACCGCGACCTGGCGGCCATCGGTGGTGACGGCGCGGTGGACCTGCGCGATCGATGCGGCGCCGACCGGGATCTGCTCGATTCGCGAGAACAGCGTTTCCAGCGGCTTGCCGAAGCTTGCCAGCATCGCCGCCTCGATCGTCGCATAGGGGACGGGGGAGAGCTGGTCCTGGAGGCGCAACAGGTCCTGCGCGGCCTCTTCGCCGACGAGGTCGGGGCGCGTGGCCAGCGTCTGGCCGAGCTTGATCGCCGCGGGGCCGATCGCCTGGAACGCGTCGGCGTAGCGCGGCACCTTCGGTACGCGCGCGCCGAACCGAGCGATTCGCGCAAGGCGCCGGACGGGGGCGGGTGTGTTCGGATCGCGCTCGATCCCGCGCAAGGCGCCGTGACGGGCGAGGATGCGGCCCCATTTCAGGAGGCGCCAGACGTGGGTTGTGGACCTCGTCATTGTGGGATGGCGGAGAAAGGGATTGGTTCGCGCGGAGACGCGGAGACGCGGAGGGGGTGCGTCTCGCCGCGATCGCGGCTCTTCATCATCAGCGAAAGGTCGATAGTGCGCTGACGCGCAAGGTACGTCTTGGCGCCTTCGCGCTTACTTACTCTCCGCGTCTCCGCGTCTCCGCGCGAACCCCTCTTCGTGCCCCTTCGGCAAAGCGCAGGACAGGCTTCGCGCCTTCGCGTGATCACTAGATCTTCCACCCGCTGTGGATCGCGACCAGCCCGCCGAGCAGTGGCTCGACCTTGGTCTGCACGAAGCCGGCGTCCGCGATCATGCCCTTGAACTTGGGCATGTCGGGGAAGCGGCGGATCGACTCGATCAGGTAGCGGTAGCTGTCCGCATCCTGGGCGAGCAACTGGCCGAGCTTCGGGACCATCTTGTGCGAATAGGCGTCGTAGACTTCCGCGAAACCGGGCCAGACGGTGGTGGAGAATTCGAGGCAGTAGAAGCGCCCGCCGCGGCGCAGGACGCGGTGCGCTTCGCGGAGGGCCTTGGGGATGTCGGTCACGTTCCGGATGCCGAACGCGATCGTGTAGGCGTCGAAGAACCTGTCGGGGAAGGCGAGCGTCTCGGCGTTCGCTTCGGTCCAGACCAGGCCGTCGAGGCCGCGCTTCTGCGCGCGCTCCAAGCCGACTTCGAGCATCTGCGGGTTGATGTCGGCGACCGTGATCGACGCGCCCGAGGGCGCCATGCGGAAGGCAATGTCGCCGGTGCCGCCGGCCATGTCGAGGATCTGCTCGCCTTCACGCGGTTTGACGCGGCGGACGAAGCGATCCTTCCACAGCCGGTGCATGCCGCCCGACATCGCGTCGTTCATCAGGTCGTATTTCGACGCGACGTTGGTGAAGACGCCGCCGACGCGGGCGGTCTTCTCGGTGACGGGGATATCCTCGTAACCGAAGGAGACGGTTTCGGGTGCGGGCACAATGTCGTTCATACCCTGCGCTCTAGCCGCGCCTTGTGGCGCGAGCAAACGCAACCTAGCTGCAAAGCGTGCCGGAATTACCAGAAGTCGAAACCACCGTGCGCGGGCTCGAACCCGTGCTGAAGGGCCAGCGCCTGACCTCGGTCGAGCCGCGTCGTGCCGACCTGCGCAAGGCGATCCCGGTCGACCTGCGTCAGCGGATGACGGGGGCGACCGTCACGGCGCTTGGGCGGCGCGCGAAATATGGGCTGATCGAGACGGATCGCGGGGATACTTTGGTGTTCCACCTCGGCATGTCGGGGCGCTGGCGAGTCGATCCGAGCGAAATCCTGCCGCACGATCATCTGCTGGTCGCAACCGAGGCGGGGCGGACGGTGGCGCTCAACGATCCGCGGCGATTCGGCTTTCTGGATCTTTGGGCGAGCGAGGACATCGCGAACTATCCGCCGTTTCTCAGCATGGGGCCGGAGCCGCTTGGGCCTGGCCTGACCGCCGCGTATCTGCTCGAGGCGCTCGAAGGACGTGGGGCGTCGATCAAGGCGATGCTGCTCGACCAGCGAATCGTTGCGGGGCTGGGCAATATCTATGTGTGCGAGGCGCTGCATCTCGCGAAGATCGCGCCGAGCCGGGCGGCGGGGCGGATTTCGCTGTTTCGACTCGAGCGGCTGGTGGAGGCGATCCGTACGGTGCTGACCGCGGCGATCCTTGCCGGCGGGTCGTCCTTGCGCGACTTCGTGCAGCCGGACGGTGAGCTCGGCTATTTCTCCAAGCAGTGGCGCGTTTATGGGCGTGAGGGCGACGCCTGCGATTGCAGGGCCGTCGTGAAGCGCCGTACCGAGGGCGGTCGGTCGACGTTCTGGTGTCCCAGGTGTCAGCGTGGTTGACGATCACCGGCAAAGTCGGTAGGGCCGCGGCTTCGAGAGGGCGTAGGAGCAATCCGGCGCCCCTTTTTATTCATTCGAACATCCAGAGGGCTTCATGGCGAACACGCCGCAGGCGAAAAAGCGTATCCGTCGCAACGACCGTCGCGCGGAAGTGAACGGCAACCGAGTCGGCCGTATCCGTACCTTCATCAAGAAGGTCGAGGCCGCACTGGCATCGGGCGACAAGGGCGCAGCGACCACCGCACTGGCCGCGGCACAGCCTGAGCTGCAGCGTGGCGTCGCCAAGGGCGTTCTCCACAAGAACACCGCGAGCCGCAAGTTCGCGCGTCTGACCAAGGCCGTGACCGGGCTCGCCTAAGCGACCGTCGTCACTGTCGAAGCGGATCACCCGCCGGGCATTCCCGGCGGGTTTTTTGCGTCTGCGAAAGGAACCCTTTGGTAGCGCGCGCAACGCACGGATTCCCCACGATTCGAGCAATGTGGAATTGCGTCACGGCCATGACAAATTTGCAAAAATTGTGTGAACACAGCAACTTATAAAAATATCGACGCATTTCCGCGGCTTGGGCAAGTCAACCCGATTTATTTCGGAAATGTGACGCGTCGGGGTCTTGCTCGGATCGCCGATCGCTTCATAACGGGGGCCACAGCGACGGTGGTTTCCACCGCTGCCTTACAAACAGGGCGAAGATGCCGGATGACCCTTGTCGGTCGTCGGGGGACCATTTTCTGTCGGGACTATATCACCAGCGCGAGTGTCGCGCGGGGCCGGAGAAGTGTGCGCGTGACGAAGTGGCAGGGATCGACTGAACACGCGACCGAGGCCGAGAAGGCCTGGGTGCGTGTTCGTGCGTCGCTGCGCGAGTCGGCGGGTGCCCGGCTGTTCGAGCAGTGGTTGAAGCCGATCGAGCTGATCGCCGGCGCGGACCGCGACACGATCCGCCTCGCGCTGCCATCGGCGTTCATGACCAACTGGGTCCGCAATCATTATGCGGATCGACTCGTCCTCGAATTCAAGCAGATCCTGCCGCACGTCCGCACCGTCCAGATCGAGACGCGGGCGCCGGGGCGCGCGGCCGTCGTGCTGGCGATCGCGCCGGTCGCCGATGCCGTCGCACCAAAGCCGGTTGCCGATCCCGTGCCGATCGAGGCCAAGCCGGTTGCCGAGCCCGTGCAGGCGTCGATGAAGTTCGGCGTCGATCCGTCGTTGAAGCCGGCGCCGGCGGTTCCGGTCGCTGCCCCGGTGGTGATGGGCGCCCCCGCCGAGCGGCCGCCACTCGACCCGCGCTATACCTTCGCGCGATTCGTCGTCGATCCGTCGAACAAGGTCGCGTTTAACGCGGCCAAGGTGCTCGCCGAGCCGGGTCCGGTCCGGTTCAGCCCGTTATTCCTCCACAGCGGCACGGGGCAGGGCAAGACCCACCTGATGCACGCGATCGGCCATGCGTTCCTCGAGCATAACCCGCACGCGGTCGTGCTGTGCATGTCCGCCGAGCGGTTCATGTACGATTTCGTCGCGTCGATGCGCGCGCGCGATACGCATGCGTTCAAGCAGCGGCTGCGCGGCGCCGACCTGCTGCTGATCGACGACCTCCAGTTCATCGCTGGCAAGGACGCGACGCAGGAAGAATTCTTCCACACCGTCAACGAGATCATGGCGGCGGGCAAGCGGCTCGTCATCTCGGCCGATCGCTGCCCGCAGGCGCTGGAAGGCGTCGAGGCGCGGATCGTCAGCCGGATGGCGGTCGGGCTCGTCGCGGACATCAAGGCGCCCGACCTGACGCTGCGCCGGACGATTCTCGATCGCAAGCTGGTCGACCTGCCCGACATGCGCGTGCCCACCGACGTGCTCGACCTGCTCGCCAGCCGGATCCATGCGAACATCCGTGAGCTCGAGGGCGCGCTCAACCGGGTCGTCGCCTATGCGCAGCTGACCGGGGACACGATCGACCTCGACTTTGCGGTTGCGACGTTGGGCGAAGTGCTGCGCGGCGCGCACAAGCGCGTGACGATCGACGAGATCCAGAAGCTGGTGTCGGCGCATTTCGAACTGAAGCCGCTCGACCTGATTTCGGCGCGGCGGGCGCGGGCGGTGGCGCGGCCGCGGCAGATTGCGATGTATCTGGCCAAGCGACTGACGACTCGGTCTTTGCCAGAGATCGGGCGGAAGTTCGGTGGGCGGGATCACTCGACGGTGATCCATGCGGTGCGCAAGATCGAGGAACTGCGCGATTCGGATCGGGATATCGATGCGGCCGTGCGCGTGTTGATGCGCGAGCTCGAGGGCTAGGCGCTCTACGACGATGGTTTCCCGCGAAGGCGGAAGTCCAGTCTGGGCCGCCGCCTTCGCGGGGAGCGGGTTTGGTTTGCGTTCTCTCACCATAACGCCCGTCACCCGCCCTCTTCCCGTCATCCCAGCGCAAGCTGGGATCTCGTCGTTTGGCGGGCGTCGCTTGCAATGGAGGGAGACCTCGGCTTTCGCTGGGGTGACGGGTGTAGGTTGGGAGTGGCGGGAAAGGGTGGAGCGTCGGGCAGGGGCGGGAGGGGACGGGGAAAGGTCTCCAACGTCCAATTTTGCGTCCGTCATCCTGACGAAAGTCAGGATCCAGAGCCATGTACGACAGCCTTCGTAACTCTGGATCCTGACTTTCGTCAGGATGACGGGATGGGGCGGACGCGGGGGCGTCGCGTGTAGCGGAGGGAGACCCCAGCTTTCGCTGGGGTGACGGGTTTAGGTGGCGTGACGGGTGTAGGTGGCGTGACGGGCGCGGGCGTGTCGCTTAGACTTGGAGCCCCATCGCGTCTTGCGTCCGCTTCAGGACCGGAGCGGCCAGGGCGCGCGCCTTCTCTGCACCCGCCTGCAATATTGCTGTCACCGCGCTGCGGTCATCCAGCAACCGGACCATCTCGTCGCGGATTGGGCCGAGCTTCGCCACCGCGAGATCCGCGAGCGCCGGCTTGAACGCGCCGAAGCCCTTGCCGCCGAATTCCCCGAGTACGGCCGCGATGTCGGTATCCGCCAGCGCCGCGTAGATCGTCAGCAGGTTGCGCGCTTCAGCCCGGTCGCCGAGTTCCTCGACGGTTGCCGGCAACACGTCCGGATCGGTCTTGGCCTTGCGGAACTTGTCGGCGATCGTGTCGTCGCTGTCGATCAGCTTGACCACCGACTGCTCGGAGGGGTTCGACTTCGACATCTTGGCCGACGCGTCGCGCAGGCTCATGATCCGCGGCGCGGCCTTGCTGATCAGCGGGGCGGGGAGCGTGAACAGGACTACCCCGTAATCGCCGTTGAACTTCGTCGCGATGTCGCGCGCGAGTTCGAGATGCTGCTTCTGGTCCTCGCCGACCGGTACGTGGGTGGCGTTGTAGAGCAGCACGTCGGCAGCCATCAGCACCGGGTAATCGTACAGCCCGACGCTTGCGCCCTCGCGGTTCTTGCCCGCCTTGTCCTTGAACTGGGTCATGCGGTTCAGCCAGCCGACGCGGGCCACCGTGTTGAGCAGCCACGCCATCTCGCTATGCGCGGGGACGCGGGCCTGGTTGAAGAGGATCGATTTTGCCGGATCGATCCCGGCGGCGATCATCGTCGCGGCGACTTCGATCGTGTGCGCGCTGAGTTCGGCGGGCGCGATCCATTCGGTCGGCGCGTGGAGGTCGGCGATGAAGAACATCGACTCGCCACCCTGCGCCGCGACGTCGTCCTGCAGCGCCACCCACTGCTTCACCGCGCCGAGATAATTGCCGAGGTGGAGATTGCCCGTAGGCTTGATGCCGGAAACAACGCGCATTGAAGGACCTATCGTGAACGACGCAGAAGCGTGGAGATGTCGCCCAGCCGGAACGCCCCGGTGAGCAAGGTCGCGATCGCATAGACGACCCCGCCGGTGGTCACCAGCACCAGCATCGCCCCCCAGCGCTGGATGCTGGTGCCCGTCACGAACGGCTGGAACAGGTCGTTCAGGAAGAACATCACGACGCCCATGATCAGCGCGGCGACGAGCAGCCGCCATGTCCGCCGCACTAACCGCGCATCGGGCGTGAAATGCCCGCGACGGACCAGCGTGCGGTAGAGCATCGCGACGTTGACCGTGCTGGCGATCGCGGTGGCGAGCGGCGGGCCCATATGGCCGAGCGGCTTGATGAAGGCGAGGTTGAGGACGAGGTTCACGACCATCGACATCGTCGCATAGCGCACCGGGGTCTTCGTGTCGGAACGCGCATAATAGCCCGGCGTCAGCACCTTCACGAGAATGTACGACGGCAGCCCGATCGAGAAGGCGGCGAGCGCCTGTGCGGTCAGCACGCTGTCGTCGAGCGCGAACTTGCCGTGCTGGAACAGCGCACCGACGATCGGCACACCGCACACGATAAGTGCGACCGTCGCGGGCAGAGTCAGGAACAGCGCGAGTTCCATGCCGCGGTTCTGAGTCGCCATCGCTTCAGCATCCTCGCCGCGCCCGAGCTGGCGCGAGATGGTGGGGAGCAGGACGGTGCCGAGGCCGATGCCGATCAGGCCGAGCGGCAGCTGGTTCAGCCGGTCGGCGAAATAGATATACGAGACCGAGCCAGCCGGCAGCAGTGCCGCGGCGAGCGCGGTCGAGACGACGAGGTTGATCTGCACCGCGCCTGCGCCAGCGGCGGCGGGCCAGATCAGCGCCATCAGCCGTTTCACGTCGGGATTGAGCTGCGGGCGCTTCAACCGGAGCTTTACGCCAGAGGCGCGACACGCGAAAATCAGCCAGATCAGCTGCAACGCGCCCGAGACCGTGACCGCGATCGCCTGGTTGCGCGCGGTCAGCAGCGGCAACCGCTCGTGGAACAGCAGCAGCGCGGCGATCAGAGTCGCGTTGAGCAGGATCGGCGCCGCGGCGTTGATCCAGAATTTATGCAGCGAATTGAGGATGCCGCCGAGCAGCGAGACGAGGCTGATCAGCAGCAGATAGGGCAGCGTGATCCGCGACAGGTGGACGACATAGTCGAACCGTGCCGCGCTGGCCCCGTTAAAGCCGAACGTCAGCAGCCATGTCAGCGGCCATGCGGCAAGTTCCAACAGGATGGTCATGACGATCAGCGTCGGCAGCAACACCGACAGCGCGTCCTCGGCGAACGCGATCCCGTCGGGCAGGCCGCGCCCGTCCTTATTGCCGACCTTCCGATTGAACATCGGAATGAACGCGGCGGAGAACGCGCCCTCGGCAAAGAGCGCGCGGAACATGTTGGGGAGGCGAAACGCGATGAGGAACGCGTCCGACGCGAACCCGGCACCGACGAACCGCGCGAACAATGAGTCGCGCACCAACCCCAGGATCCGGCTGGCGAGCGTCAGCCCGCCAACCGATCCCAGCGCCTTGGCAAGGTTCACCTATTCCGCCTCCGATCCTGCAGGTCAGGCCTGGCCGAAATCGCCGACATTGGGCTGGATGCCCTGCTGTTCGGACTGCTGGATATAGAGCTGCGAGAAGTCGATCGGCTCGAGCAGAAGCGGCGGGAAGCCACCGTCACGCACCGCATCCGACAGCACGCGGCGCGCGAACGGGAACAGCAGGCGAGGCGCCTCGCCCAGCAGGAACGGCTGGACATGCTCGGCCGGGATGTTGCGCAACCCGAACAGGCCCGCATAGGAAAGGTCGACGATGAACGCGACCTGGCCCTCGGTTTCGGCGCGGACGTCGATCTTCAGCACGACCTCGTGCACTTCGTCGCCGACCTGCGCCGCGCCGATGTTGAACTGCACGTCGATCGCTGGCGGGGTCTGGTTCTGGTAGACGGCCGGTGCGTTCGGGTTCTCGAACGACAGGTCCTTGACGTATTGCGAGATCAGACCGGCAGCCGGGATGCTGTCCTCGCCGTTCACCAGCGCGTTGTCGCCCATGTGCTCGGGCGCGGTCACGCCATTGTCCTGATCGTCCATTCGTCGTGTCCTTGCGAAGAAAGCGTGGGTTACGGACCGAAGCGGCACGCTTGCGCGTTCATATCGGATAGGGCGCTGCGAGTAGCAGCGGCGACGCGGCGTTTCAACGGGCGCGGGTTTGAATAAGCGCAGCTTTGGCCTATGTTAGCCCGAAGATCGGAGGCACGGTTGTTTTACGTAGTTCTTCTCGCGATGGTTGCAGGCTTCTTGGCGATGCGACTTTATAGCGTACTCGGCAAACGGACGGGGCACGAACAGCCGCTGCCGCGTGCGGCCGAGGACCGGCCCGCCATTGCCGCGGTTCCGCGGACAGTGGACGCGACGGCGGAGCCGCGCGAAATCGCTAGCCGCAATATCGAACCGCGGGCCGAGGCCGGACTGCGTGCCATCGTTGCAGCGGAGCCCGGCTTCGACGTGAACCAGTTCCTCGAGGGCGCGCAGGGCGCGTACCGCATGGTGCTCGAGGCGTTCTGGAAGGGTGACGAGGACGAACTCGCTTATCTGGTTGAGGATGACGTTCGATCGTCCTTTGCCGAGGCGATTGCGGCGCGTGTCGCAGCGGGTGAAGTTCTCGACAACCGCCTCGTTTCGATCGAGCGCGCGGTGATTTCCGATGCGAGCGTGTCGGGTCGCGACGCGCGGATCACGGTCCGGTTCGATGCGGACATCGCTGCGGTCACGCGCGATGGCGACGGCGTGGTGCTTGCCGGGTCGTTGACCGACGCGGTCGAGACGCACGATGCGTGGACGTTCGCACGGACGCTGAAGAGCAGCGATCCCAATTGGAAACTTGCCGATACCGACGAGGCGTGATGCGGCCTGTCGGTAAGGGTGGCCTCGGCGCCCTTGGGGTTGTCCTGTTGCTGAGTGCGTGCGTGGGCAGCGTGGAGCCACCGCGATCGGGGCCTCCGCCGGTTGATCGTGGCGGGAATTCAGACAGCCCGCCGGCGACCGAGCCGGTGCGCGTGCATCCTTCTCACGATACAGGTGCGTCGCCCAACATTCGCGGTATCCAGATGCCGGCGCGGATCGTCGGCGCGGTGCCACTGTTGCCGTCGCCGGTTGTGGCTCCATCAGCGCCGATCGATGCGGTGTCGGCGGGCGTCAGTGCGGGCCCGTCGATCGCCAGCTTGCCGATCGACGATGCGCAGGCGCAATCGGCGCTCGCGGCGTTCGTCACGAGCTGCCCATCGCTTATGCGGCGTACCGATACGTCCGGCCTGACCCGTGGTGCAGATTGGCAGCCGGCATGTGCGGCGGCGACCTCGGTGCCGCGCGGCGGTGCGCGGACGTTCTTCTCGCAGTGGTTTGAGGCCGTCCAAGTCGGCGACGGCAAGGCGTTCGCGACGGGCTATTACGAACCCGAGATTGCGGGCTCGCTGGAGCGCCGTGACGGGTATGCGCCGATCTACGGTCGGCCGAGCGACCTGATCGATGTCGATCTCGGTGCGTTCTCGACCAGTCTCAAGGGGAAGAAGATCCGCGGGCGCGTCGATCAGGCCAAGCTGGTGCCTTATTACGACCGCACCGCGATCGAGCAGGGGGCGCTGGGGAATCGTGCCCCGATCCTTGCCTGGGCGCGCGATCCGGTCGAGCTGTTCTTTCTCCAGATCCAGGGGTCTGGTCGGTTGCGGCTGCCCGATGGCGAGATCCTCCGCGTGGGGTATGCGACGCAGAACGGTCGTGACTACACAGGGATCGGCGCGTTGATGAAATCGCGCGGGCTGCTGCAACCGGGGCAGACCTCGATGCAGGGGATCGTCGCGTGGCTGCATGCGCACCCGGCCGAGGGGCAGGCGATTATGCGCGAGAACAAGAGCTTCGTGTTCTTCCGTGAACTCGAGGGGGCACCCTTGGGGGCACTTGGTCTGCCTGTGACGGGGCAGGTGAGCGCGGCGGCGGACGTCAAGTTCGTGCCGCTCGGCGCGCCCGTCTTCCTGTCGCTCGACCGTCAGGATGCGAGCGGGTTGTGGGTCGCGCAGGATACCGGCGGGGCGATCAAGGGCAGCAACCGCTTCGACACGTTCTGGGGCGCGGGCCGGGCGGCGGAATCGACCGCGGGCGGCATGGCGGGGCGCGGTACTGCGTTCCTGTTGCTGCCGATCGGCACGGTCCAGCGTCTCAACAGTACAGCGAATGGGGCGCGATATGGCGGGCCGACCCCTCAACCCTGACGAAGAGCAGCTGTGGGCGCGGGTGATGCAGACCGTGCGGCCGATGCGCGCGGTAGCTATCCGCATCCCCGAGCGCGCGCCGGTGCCGTTCCCGCCGCCCAAGCCGGTGATCGGGCCCAATGGCAAGATCGTGCCGGCGCCGCCTGCACCGATGGGCCGCGTAAAGCCGATCGTGCGGACGGTGGTCACGCCGTTCGCCAGCCGCCCCGGGGCAAAGCCCGTCGTCGTGGCACGTCCGGTCGCCAAGCCGATCACCGCGAACACGCTGGACGGGGGCTGGGACAAGCGGCTGGTGCGCGGCATCGTCAGCCCCGATAGCGCGATCGACCTTCACGGGCACACGCTGGCGTCGGCGCACGCCCTGCTCGATGTCGGGCTGGGCCGCGCGATCGCGCGCGGCGACCGTGTGCTCCTGCTGGTGACGGGCAAGCCACCGCGTCCGGAAAGCGAACGCCCGCACGCGCGCGGGGCAATCCGCTCAGCGGTGACCGACTGGCTGGCAGGGTCGCGCCATGCCGATTCGATCGCCGCCGTCCGCGGTGCGCATCCGCGGCATGGCGGGCAGGGGGCGTTGTATATCGTCCTGCGGCGTGGGCGTGAGGCGGGCTAGAGCGCGTTCGTTCGCAGTCGTGCGGCGCTAGCGCAGCGCGCGCGTGATCACGTCTGCGTAGATATCCGTCAGCGTCCGCAGGTCCGCGACCGCGACTGCCTCGTCGACCTTGTGCATCGTCGCATTGATCAGGCCGAATTCGACCACCGGGCATAGCCTCGACAGGAAGCGCGCATCGGAGGTGCCGCCGGTGGTCGACAGTTCCGGCTTGATCCCGGTGGCCGCCACGATGGCATCCGACAACAGAGTCGAGAAAGCGCCGGGCGGGGTTAGGAAGGCTTCGCCCGATACCCGGCCCGTCACGATCGCGGCGGGCGCGTGACGCTCTGCGATCGTGCGAATCCGTTCGATCAGATCCAGACCGCGGTGGCGGTCGTTGAAGCGGATGCTGAGGCGGGCGGAGGCCTTGGCGGGGATCACGTTGTGCGCCGGGTTGCCGACGGCGAGGTCGGTGACCTCGATATTCGACGGCTGGAACCAGTCGGTCCCTTCGTCGAGCACGATGCCCTCGATCTCGGCCAGGATTGCGATCAGGCGCGGGATCGGATTATCGGCGAGGTGCGGATAGGCGACATGGCCCTGACGCCCCGGCATGTCGATCCAGATGTTCACGGAGCCGCGCCGACCGATCTTGACCATGTCGCCGAGCCGCGCGGCGGAGGTCGGTTCGCCGACGATGCACAGGTCCGGCACGATCCCGCGCGCCGCCATCCGCTCCATCAGCGCGACGGTGCCGTAGGTCGCGGGGCCTTCCTCGTCGCCGGTGATGATGAGTGTGAGAGCGCCGTTCTCCGCCCGGCTGGCGGCGGCCACGAACGCGGCGACGGCGCCCTTCATGTCGACTGCGCCGCGTCCGAACAGCAGATCGCCCTTTATCTCTCCCGACCACGGCGAGTCGGTCCAGCCTTCGCCGGGCGGTACGACGTCGACATGGCCGGCGAACGCCAGGTGGCGCGGACCGCTGCCTCGGGTGGCGAGCATGTTCTCGACCGGGCCGTCAGGCGCCTCCCCGACCGTGAACCGATCGACGGCAAAGCCGAGCGGGACGAGTGCCGTCTCCAGAACATCGAACACCGCACCGCGCGCGGGCGTGACGCTATCCGCGCGGAGCAACGCCTGCGCGAGCGCGACCGGATCGATCATGCGGTGGCTGGCACCGGCTGTTCGAATTGTTCGAGGACCCATTCCTCTTCCTGTGCGGCCGCGATCCAGTCCTGCATGAACGGATGTTCGAACATCGCCTGCATATACCCGGTGGCAAACCGCGCGATCGGCAGCTGGTACGTGACGATCCGCGTTACGAGCGGCGCAAACATGATGTCCGCCGCGCCGAACTGGCCGAACAGGAAATCCCCGCCCCCACCGAAGCGCGCACGCGCCTGCGCCCAGATTTCCATGACCCGCTGCAATTCGACGAGGACGTCGTCGTCGGGCGTGCGCGCCGGGAAGACCTGACGCACGTTCATGCTGTGCTTGCGACGCAGCGCGGCGAAGCTCGAATGCATCTCGGCCGCCATCGACCGCGCCATCGCGCGCGCCGCGTTGTCCTCCGGCCAGAAGCGCTCGCGTCCGACCTTGTCGGCGAGATAATCGACGATCGCGAGACTGTCCCACACGACCGCGTCGCCATCCCACAGGATCGGCACCTTGCCAGAGGACGGCGCGAACTCGTCGCCCGACCGGCGCTTTTCCCAATCGGCGTCGTACATCGGCACGACCACCTCCTCGAACGGCAGTCCGGACTGCTTGCACGCGAGCCAGCCGCGCAGCGACCAGGAGGAATAGGCCTTGTTGCCGATGATCAGTTTCATGCGGGCGGTGCTAGCGGTGCAGGCGCTCGGCGGCAACGCCGGTGGTCGATGTCGGCGGCATAATCCGTTGGAGAACGGCGATCGCCGCAACCGCGACGAGCGTGCCGAGCAGGATGTCGGCGAGATAATGCGTGCCCTCGACCGGCGTCGACAGCAGCATCGCGAGATTGAGCGCCAGGACCGGCCAGCGCAGCCGGGGCAGGCGCCACGCCGCGTTAATGTAGATCGTCGCGGCGGCCGCATGGAAACTCGGCGCGGAGACGATGCCGCGCAGATGGCCGAGATCGACGACCCGGACGGCATGCGCGCGCAACGCAGCGATCAATCCGGGCTGCCACAACTCGCTTTCGGGCATGTAGGGGATCGGACCGTGCCAGAGATAGGCGAACGGGCCGATCGCGGGCATGAAGGCGTAGAGGATCAGCGTTCCGACCGCGGTCAGCCAGAAGATGGCGAGAAACCGATGCGCCGCCACCCGGTCGCCACGAATCGCGAATGTCGCGAGCAGGACGGCGGGGGTCAGGTAGATGCTGCGATACGCAGCGAGGCCGAGCGATTGCAGGACGGGAGCCGCCGCGACGGTGCGGTACCAGGCGAGCCAGTCGAAATGGAGCAGAAGGTCGATCCGCTGCAACGCGGCGTCGTGGAAGCCCTGGGTCAGCGCCGCGACCGGATAGCTCGCCACCGCGCCCATCACGGCCAGCAGCGTGAACAGCCCGAAATATTCCGCACCGTCGGCAAGCGCGCGGGCATGACGCCAGCCGCGGTTGCGCATCCCGAAGCGCAGCGCCAACGCGAGAGTGCCGCAGATGTAGAAGGGCAGGTCGTCGCCGCGCGTCGGATCGATCGAGAGACCCGCGGCGCGCATCAGCACCGCGAGCACGGCCATGCTGGCGATCAGGCCACCGCCGATCCACCAGCCGTAATCGCGCGATCCGTCGTGCACAGCTGACGCGCGGCCGGGGTGCTGCTCATGGCGGATGCCGGCCATCCCTGGCTGGGTTGTAAGGGCGACGTCGGTCATCGGCGGGTGAGGGGCATGGTCTGGATATCGGTACAAGCGACCCCCGTCGGCGCGGCTGGCTTTCGCTGGCCTGAACCGATTGCATCGCATGTTGCCGGGCAAGCGCGGATCGTGGCTCGTCGGGGGAGGTCGACCGTCGCGCGCTCGTCATACAGGCACCCCGTGGGAGGCCGGTATGAGGGATGCGGTCTCGGCGCGAGGCCTAGAACGAACCCGGCACCATGCGTTGCGCGGTACTGGGGGCGGCGGGCATTAGCAGCTCCTGTCGTAGCGCCGACGTCTGTGCCGATCGCGCGTTCACACTGCCGGTTATCGGGGTGCAACTGCGCCCGGCGAGGAAGTTGAGCGCCTGCCTCGTCGACGATTCGAGCGGGTCGCCGAGCTGATAAGCGATATCGTCGGTTGCCTGGCAGCTGGCTTCGACCGTGGTGGCGAGACCGTCATAATAGTTGCCGTTGCGTGTCGCGTTCTGCGTCGCGAGCGCGATCACGCGAAGCCGGTCGTCGCAGGCGGGTTGATCGAGCGCGATCTGGCCCACCGGCTTGCCATAGGTGTTGGTCCCGATCAGCCCGGAATTGCCGTGCAGATACGGAGTGAACGCGTTGATCACGAGTTCACTCGCCGACGCCGTGCCGCCGGTACCGATGAACGCGATTTTGGTCGGCGCGATCGATTCGGGCTGGCGGGCAAAGAACCGCGTCGTGTTGTTCGACGCCTTTTCGGGGCGGAACGTGACGTAGTCGAACACTTCGGAGGTCGATCGCCCGCCACCGAGCAGATCACCCAGATATTCCGCGGTCGCGATCAACCCGCCGCCGTTATAGCGCAGGTCGATGATCACGTTGGTGATGCCGTTCGCACGAAAACTGGCGAACGCGGCCTTCAGTGCGGGTTCGGCGGTCATGATGAACGTGCGGAGGTTGATGTAGCCGACGCGTCGCCCGCCATCGTCGATGATCTTCGCGCCGTACCGCGTCGAGACGGGCAGCAGCGAAAAGTCGGTCTTGGTCACCGTGACGGTGCGCGTCCCGGCGGCGTCGGCGATTCGCATTACGCGCGCGGTGCCGGCCGTATCGGGGCCGAGCGCGGTGTTGAGCCCTGCGGTGCCCTCTGCGGCGATGATCGCGCTGACCGTGCGCAGGTTGCTCGACGTCGTGCCGATCGCGACGATCTCGGTCCCGCGGTCGATGCCCGCGGCGAGCCCGGGTGCGCCTTCGAACGACTCGGCGGAGAACAGCCGCTGGCCGGTCTGGTCGAGCGCGAAGCGGATCCCGAAGCCTGCGCTCGAGCCCGAGGTATAATAGGCCGTCTCTTCCTTGATCGACGTCAGATAGGTGAAGAACCGATCCTTGCGCTGTGCCCGGGCGGTGGCGGTCAGCGCGTCGATATAATCGTCGACGGTGGTGTAGCCCGCGGGGCTCAGGTTGGTCGGCAGCGTCTCGGGGAACAGATACCATTCGCGCAGCTGCGACGCCGCCCAATCTTGGCGTTCGCGAAGCGAGCAGCCGGCGCTCGCAGTCGGCGTTGGTGTCGGCGCTGGGGACGCCGTGTTACCACCCGTCGAAACGCTGCCGCTGTCGCTACCCCCGCAGCCCGACAGCATCGCAGCCATCGCCAGCATCGTCCCGAAACGCCTACGCATACAAACTCTCCCCGTTTGACACGAGGCTAAGGCTTTCAGGAGGCATTGCCAGTCGGAAAGACGATATCCACCCGATATCGCTGGATCAGCTGACCGCTTCGACGACCGCCGCGCGTAGTTCGGGGATGCCCATGCCGTATTCGCTCGACGTCACGAGGATGTCGGGATGCGCGGCGGGGCGTTTGCGCGCCTCGAGCGCGGTGCGTTCGGTGACTTCGGCGAGTTCGGACGCCTTGATCTTGTCCGCCTTGGTCAGGACCATGCGGTAGCTGACCGCTGCCTTGTCGAGCATCTCGAGGATCTCGCGGTCAACCTCCTTGATGCCGTGGCGCGAATCGATCAGCACGAGTGCGCGCTTGAGGACATCACGCCCGCGCAGGAAGTCGTTGATCAGGAAGCGCCATTTCTTGACGACATCCTTCGGGGCTTTGGCGAAGCCGTAGCCCGGCATGTCGACGAGCCGGAAGGCGAGCGGTGCGCCGACCTCGAAGAAGTTCAGCTCCTGCGTGCGGCCCGGCGTGTTCGAGGTGCGTGCCATCGAGTTGCGGCCCGTCAGCGCGTTCAACAGCGACGACTTGCCGACGTTCGAGCGCCCCGCGAATGCCACTTCCGGCACCGATGCGTCGGGCAGGAATTCGAGCGTCGGCGCGGACTTCAGGAAGCCGACATGCCCGGCGAACAGTTTGCGGGCATGCTCCAGTTGCTCGGCGGTGAACGGCGCGTCGGCCTTCTCCAGATCCGGACCTAAGTTGGGGACATCGTTCACTTGGTCACCGGCACTTTCAGGCCCGGATGGCGGGCGTAGAGCAGCTTCTGCTGGAGGATCGTCAGGCAGTTCGACGTGATCCAGTAGACCTGGAGGCCGACTGCGAACGGCGCCATCACGAACATCAGCACCCAGGGCAGCAGCGCGAAGACCTGCTTCTGCGTGTCGTCCATCGGCGTCGGGTTCAGCTTGAACTGGAAGTACATGCTGATGCCGAGGATGATCGGCACGACGCCGATCGCGATCATGTGCGGCGGTGTGAAGGCAAGCAGGCCGAACAGGTTGAGCGGGGTCAGCGGATCGGGCGCGGACAGATCCCTGATCCACGCGACGAACGGCTGGTGACGCATCTCGATCGTCAGCATCAGCACCTTGTACAGCGCGTACATGATCGGGATCTGGAGCAACGTCGGCGCACACCCGGCCAGCGGGTTGACGCCCTCCGCCTTGTACAGTGCCATCGTCTCCTGCTGCAGGCGGACCTTGTCGTCCTTGTGCTTTTCCTGGAGCAGCTTGGCCTTGGGCTGGACCGCGCGCATCGCCGCCATCGACTTGAACTGGCGCTGCGCGATCGGGAACAGCAGGCCGCGGATCGTCACCGTCAGCAGGATGATCGCGACGCCGAAGTTGCCGATCACGCGGAACAGCCAGTCGAGATAATAGAAGATCGGCTTCTCGACGATCCGGAACCAGCCCCAGTCGATCGCGTAATCGAGCTTGGCGACGCCGCCGGCCTGATCCGAATAGCGATCAAGCAGGCGGACTTCCTTTGCGCCCGCGAAGAAGCGCGAGGTCTGCGTGATCGCCTGGCCGGGTGCGAGCTGCCTAGGCTGGAGCGCATAGTCGGCCTGGTACGCCTTGTTGGCGCCGGCACGGAACTGGCCGTCGAATGCCTGAGCCTGATCGGGGATGATCGCGGTCAGCCAATATTTGTCGGTAAAGCCGAGCCAGCCGCCGGTCGTGGTGAACTTCTGCGCAGCCTCGTCGATGTCCTTGTAGTTCGGGCGGTAATGCGCGCCGCCATTGTCAACCGACATCGGCCCGACATGGATCGTCATCGACGACGGGTCCTTCGAGATGCCGACGCGGTTGACCAAGCCATAAGGCGCGACGGGGACGGGCGCGGTGCCGGCGTTGAGGACGGTCTGGCGGACCGTGAACATGTAATCCTGGTCGACCGCGATCTGGATGCGGAAGCGCTGGCCGGTGGCGTTGGTCGCGTCGAGCGTGACCGGCGTCGTCGGCGTCAGCGTGGTCGCGCCCGAGAAGGTCCAGACGGCGTCGGCGGCGGGCGGGGTCAGGCCCTGCGCGCGCCAGCCGAAGCTCGCAAAATAGGCATCGGGTGCGCCAGCGGGCGACAGCAGACGGATCGGCGGCGAGTTCTTCGCGACGGTCTCGTCATAGCCCTTGAGCACGAGATCGTCGATCCGCGCGCCCTTGAGGTTGATCGAGCCCGACACGCGCGGCGTCTCGATGCGGATACGCGGCGTCTCGGCGATCACCGCGGCGCGGTTGCGCACGGCGGCGGCACCGTCTGCGGCCGGATCGGCTGCGGCATTTGCGACCGGCTTGGTCTTGCCGTCCTCGATCTTCGTGACCGGCGGATTGGCGGTCGGGAAGAACTTGCCCTGGATCAGCGGCCATCCGAACAGGATCAGCGCCGCGATCACCGCGAACAGCACGAAATTCTGCTTGTCGTCTTTCACAGGGCGGCGTCTTTCACATTCTTGTCGATATCAGGGACCGGATCGGGGCCGTACCCGCCCCACGGATGGCAACGCGCAATACGCTTCGCCGCCAACCAGCCCCCCTTGAGCGCGCCATAGCGCCCAACGGCCTCGATTGCATAGGCGGAACAGGAAGGATCGTAGCGACAGCTCGACGGCAGAACGAGCGAGGGCCCTAGTTGCCAGCCGCGCGCTAGGAGTATGAGGAGGCGGGCTAGCATGCGTTCGCCGGGTTGGCTTTGCCAGCGGGCCGCTCAGATCCCAACAGTGTTCCGGCCCCACAAACGACCCCGGCGGAGGCCGGAGCGCAATTCGGGGGCAGATGTGACGACAGGCGCCGCTTCATTACGAAGGCTTTCCCACTTGAGCCCTGGCCTGCACCGGGGGGGTATCCCTCTCGGTGGAGGAGGGGGCCTTCGCATGGGCGGTGTCGGTGGTTCTGGCCACCTTGCCGAACGCTTTTCCCAGTTCGGTCTTCAGCAGCGCATAGTCGCGCTCGATCCCGCCGTTGCGGCCGATCAGCACGTGATCCGCACCCGCGACGCCGCGCTCGGCCAACAGCTCGCGCGCCAACGCCCGTAACCGCCGTTTCATGCGGTTCCGGACGACAGCGTTGCCGATCTTCTTGGTGACGGTGAAGCCGATTCGCATCGTCGCATCACCATCGTCGCGGGGGCGCATGAGCAGGACGAATCCCGGCATCGGTGCGCGCTTCCCCGCATTCGCCGCGAGAAAGTCGCGGCGTTTATCAATAACGGTTAGGCCGACAGCTTCTTGCGACCGCGGGCGCGGCGTGCGTGGATTACTGCCCGGCCGCCGACCGTCGCCATCCGTGCGCGGAAGCCGTGACGGCGTGCGCGTACCAGGTTGCTCGGCTGAAAGGTCCGCTTCATTGGTCATTCCCTAGGTCATCAAATAGAAAACGGCCGCCACGGGGACGGCCTTGATGGCTGGGCGCTTACGGAAAGGGGCGCGACAAGTCAATTCACACCCGCCCCGACGGTCGTTTTTACCGCGGCCTTCGCACGCTCGTGCCGCCGCATCGCGCTCTGCCGCCGCATCATTCGATCGACGAAATGGCCGGTTCGCGGCCAGCGCCGCTTCAGTCGCGCCCATTTCTGCCGCGCCCACCGCGAATTGCGCAGCACGAGCACCATCCCACCCGCGAACAGGAAGATTCCTGCGGGCCCCGGCAGCGGCGCGAGGATCGGCGCGCTCAGGATCAGCAATACCCCCAGCACCAATTGGCCGACGCGAAGAATGGGGGAGCGGACTGCGTTCACGGAAGGCATGTGGGTCCGGTGTATTAGGATGGCAAGACGGTGCGGCGCAACGTTCGCGCCACGGACGCTTGCAGACATGGCAATTCGGGTATGAATAAGGCGTGACGTCGCCACCGCGAGCCAGTCGCGGGGGAGCGGGCATGGCGGCGATCGTAGCGACGGTAGCGTATCTGGGGCTCGAAGCACGCGCGGTCGAGGTGCAAGTCCAACTGATTCCAGGACTTCCCGCATTCAACGTGGTCGGATTGGCGGACAAGGCGGTCGGCGAAAGCCGCGAACGCGTGCGCGGCGCAATTGCCGGCATGGGGTTGTCGCTGCCGCCCAAACGCATCGCGGTGAACCTGTCGCCCGCCGATCTCCCAAAAGAAGGATCGCATTTCGATCTACCTATCGCGCTTGCGCTGCTGGCCGCGATGGGCGTGGTCGATGCCGAGTCGCTGGCCGATTACGTGATCGTCGGCGAACTCGGGCTCGACGCACGGATCACCGCGTCGCCCGGCGTGCTGCTGGCGGCGTTGCACGCGTCAGAGGTGGGGAAGGGGCTCGTTTGCCCGGCGGCGCAGGGATCGGAGGCGGCGTGGGCGGGCGAGATCGAGGTCATCGCCGCGCCCGACCTGCTGTCGCTGCTCAACCACTTCAAGGGTCACGGTCTGCTCAGCCCGCCCAAGCCGGGCGTGGCCGAGACATCGGATCGCGGTCCCGACTTCCGCCAGGTGAAGGGGCAGGAGACGGCCAAGCGTGCGCTCGAGATCGCCGCGGCGGGATCGCATAATCTTTTGATGGTCGGGCCGCCCGGTTCGGGGAAATCGCTGATGGCGGCGTGCCTGCCCGGTATCCTGCCGCCACTCGACCCGGCCGAGGCGCTGGAGGTGTCGATGGTCCAGTCGGTCGCGGGTACGCTGTCGGGCGGTCGGTTGACGCGGACGCGGCCGTTCAGGGCCCCGCATCATTCCGCGTCGATGGCCGCGCTCACCGGTGGCGGGCTGAAGGTGAAGCCGGGGGAAGTGAGCCTCGCGCATCTCGGCGTGCTGTTCCTCGACGAACTCCCGGAGTTCCAGCGCGCCGTGCTCGATTCGCTCCGCCAGCCGCTGGAGACGGGCACGGTCAGTGTCGCCCGTGCGAACGCGCACGTCACCTTCCCCGCGCGCGTCCAGCTCATCGCCGCGATGAACCCGTGTCGGTGCGGCCATCTGGGCGATGCAAGTCTCGCCTGTGCGAGGGCGCCGAAATGCGCCGCTGACTATCAGGCGAAGGTGTCGGGCCCGCTGCTGGATCGGATCGACCTCCACATCGATGTGCAGGCGGTCAGTGCCGCCGACCTGATCCTGCCGCCGCCTGGCGAGGGCTCGGCTGAGGTCGCCGCCCGCGTCGCGGTAGCTCGTGCGGTCCAGACCGATCGCTACCGCGACCACCCGGTCCGGACCAATGCGGAGGCCGATGGCGCGCTGCTCGACGCGGTCGCGACGCCCGACGATGCAGGTCGCAAGCTGCTTGCGCAGGCGGCCGAGGCGATGCGGCTCACCGCGCGCGGTTATACCCGCATCCTTCGCGTCGCACGGACGATCGCCGACCTAGCAGGGAGCGAGCATGTCGGCCGCATCCACGTCGCCGAGGCGCTGAGCTATCGTCGCCAACCACCGCGAAACTGAGAAACGATATCGGCGGGGCCAAGACGGCTTGCGGCGGACGAAAGCTTCGTCTAGCCAACCCGCCGCTGCCCCTGTGGCGAAATTGGTAGACGCGACCGACTCAAAATCGGTTGCCGCAAGGCATGCTGGTTCGATTCCGGCCAGGGGCACCAACCACGAATTCCAACGCATCCCAAACCGTCCCGAAAGGGGCGGTTTTTGGTGTCGTTACAGGGTTGCGGGGTGTCCCAGTGCATCCCATTGTTACCCCATGCAGCGACGATCATTTGGGGGCACTTTGGGGGCACCGAACTCTGTGGGTGGGGGCACCGAATGCTGACCGATACGGCCATCAAAAAGGCCAAGCCGAAGGACAAGGCTTACAAGCTTGGCGACTCCGGCGGGCTATATTTATTCGTCATGCCGAGCGGCTACCGCAGCTGGCGCATGAAATTTCGATTTGCTGGGAAGGAGAAGCGTCTGGTGTTCGGGTCGTATCCGGACACGACGTTGCTCCAGGCGCGCGCGATGCGCGAGAACGCAGCCAAGCTCTTGCGGGACGGCGTCGACCCGGCGGTGCACAAGGTGCAGCAGGCAGCTGCACAAGTCGCTCGGGTGGGGGCGACGTTCAAGACGATCGCCGAGGACTGGCTGATCAGCCAGGACGCAACCTGGTCGAAGCGGTACGCGCAGAACGTGAAGAACAGCTTCGCGCAGGATGTCTATCCGAAGCTCGGGCACCTGCCGATCGACGCGATCACGACTCCGCTGGTGCTGAAGGTGTTGCGACCGGTCGAGGAACGCGGCGCGATCGAGACGGCGCATCGCATCCGCCAGCGGATCTCGGAGGTCTTTGCCCGCGCGATCGGCAGCGGCATCGTGGCGGCCGATCCAGCCGCGGTCGCGCAGCGGGCGCTGTCGCCGATCAAGCGCGGCAAGCAACCCGCGGTGCGGACAGTGGAAGCTGCGCGCATCGTACTGCGCAAGGTCGAGGAACAGCCGGCGCATCCACTCACGAAGCTGGCCTCGCGCTTCCTGTCGCTCACGGCCGTGCGCTCGGGCGTGCTGAGGATGGCCGAGCCGAAGGAATTCGAGGGGCTGGGCGGGCCGGAGCCGATCTGGCGTATTCCGGCCGCCAAGATGAAACTGGTCGTCGACCAGAAGGAGGATGCGGCCTTCGAATTTATCGTGCCGTTGTCCAGGCAGGCGGTCGAGACGATTGCCGTCGCGATGGACTTCGCCGGGAAGGGGCCGCTGATCTTCCGCAGTGTGCGCCATCCGCGCCGACCACTGAGCGACAGCACGCTGAGCAAGGCGTATCGCGAAGCCGGGTTCACGGGGCTTCACGTCCCGCACGGTTGGCGATCTACGTTCTCGACCGTGATGAACGAGCTGGCGGGCGTGGAGAGCAGGGTAGGGGATCGCGCGATCATCGACCTGATGCTGGCGCACGTACCGAGCAACAGCGTCGAGGCCGCATACAACCGCGCCGCCTATATGCCGCGCAGGCGCGAACTGGCGCAGGAATGGGCCGACATGCTGGTCCAAGACCTCGCACCGCTGGAATCATTGCTGACGGGACTACGGCAACACGCCTGACGCGCGCGGGAGCGGCGGCATGAACGCGCGCTCCTTCAGCGAGGTCACGACCGGTGTCCGCGACCGCGCACGTTCGAATTCGCCCGTTCGGCGGAACAGCCATAATGCCGGTGGTTCTGAAGTGTCGCTTTGGCGGACGCACAACACGTTTCCGAAGACCGAGCACAACGCGCGGATGCGCGCGGCCGAGGCGTTCGATTACGAGACGAAGTAACCGGGGAAGCGCAACGGCGCGCTCGGCGCGATCGGGCTCGAAGTGCTGCGCTGCCTGTTGCGCCTGCGCGGCCGTAAGGACGGCCGGCTCGATCCGACCTACCAGTGGATAGCTGACAAGATACATCGGTCGCGCAGCGCCGTAGGCGAGGCGCTCGATCGCCTGAAGGCGTGCGGCTTCCTCGATTGGATTCGGCGCTGCGTACCGATCGAGAACGCCGAACCTGACGAGCAGCAGAGTGAACAGATCTCGAACGCCTTCATCCTGCTGCAGCCGCCAACGGTGCGCGAGTGCGTCCGCCGGATGCTCCGTAAGCCGAGCGAGTTTGTCCGCGCTGTTGCCGAGAAGCTGGCACGCCAGAAGAAGTTGGACACCGCGACGGTCGATGACGTGATCGCCGAGGTCCAGAGCCCCGAGCCATCCTCGCCCGCGTCCGCGCTTTTGTTGATAGTGCAAATCCGCCGAGCGGTCACACAGAGGCCCTGTAAGATCTAAATATAAGAGGAACGCCTTTGGCGTGCGCAGTTTGAAGCTCCACCAAGCCCCGATGCCCCGAACCCGACGGGTTCAATATTCAGCGACCGCTGGTGAGCGTGCCGGCTTGCGCCGTCCCGTGCATCCTAGGGAGGGATGCGTAAATTCGGTACCAACTCAACAAAAGTTGTCACGCTCGCGGAGAGCCAATCGTTCGCTGGAAACCATGTCACTCATCCGTCGGAGCCCGCGACATTCCGTTCGGAAAGTCCATCGTATCATCGGCTGCGCTATTATTCCTAAGCTCCAAACTGTGTGATCGATCGCGTCGCACTACGTCGCGACAGCGATTCATCTAATGGGTGTCAGGCGAACCATGGCAGTGTCTTTCGGCATCGTCTCCCAGCGTTATTTCTCAGCGGACAGGTTTCAATTCGGATCATTCCTGCTGTAGCTAGCTTCCCACGTGAGAGGTCGAGCATGGAGCTACACAGTTACCGCCACGATATTGACGGACTGCGCGGTATATCTATCATCGGCGTTGTCGCATGCCATGCTGGGATCCCCGGTTTTAACGGCGGCTATACCGGCGTCGACATCTTCTTCGTTATTTCAGGCTACCTGATAACGGGTATCCTACTACGATCCTCTCTAGATAAGAAATCGATCTTAGATTTCTACTACCGGCGGGCACGGCGGATACTTCCAGCATTGTTTACGATGCTATTTGCACTTGCGATCGCTTCGTACTGGACCTTGGCGCCGACCGACCTGATCTCCCTTTCCAAATCACTGCTAGCGACAACGGTATTCTCGTCGAACTTCTATTTTTGGTTGGTGTCAGGATATTTTGGACCTGCAGCCGAAGAGCAGCCGCTCTTGCACACATGGTCCCTTGCCGTCGAAGAGCAATTCTATCTGCTGTTCCCGTTTGTCCTGATCATAATCCGAATCGGGTTTTTGAAGCGGCATATCGGTGCCATCTTCTTGGTTGGTGCGCTCGTCTCACTGGCGCTTGCCCAGTATGAAGTTGGTAAACCCGCGACGGCTGCGTTTTTCCTGTTGCCGACGCGCGCATGGGAAATTCTGGTTGGGTGCTTGCTAGCAGCCCTAGGGGCCGAAAAGTGCCGCATGCCCGCACTTGTCTTACCCTTTGCCGTAGCTCTAATCGGACTGCCGATTGTTTTTTTTGACGAGGCCACGCCGTTCCCGGGGTGGAACGCGATACCGACGGTTACGGGCGCAGCATTACTCATGGTCGCCGGCGCCGATCAGACGTCGCGAGCAAATCGCGTCCTGGCCAGTCCCCTTTTCGTTTGGCTAGGACGCCGCTCATATTCGCTTTACCTGTGGCATTGGCCGCTGCTGGTCTTGCCGACCATGTGGCTCGCGCGGCCGCTTGATGTTGCGGAAAAGGTTATCTTTTGTAGCCTCGCACTCGTGATCGCGACGGCTAGTTACACGTTTGTCGAGAGGCCTTTTCTGGCGGAGCGCGTATTAGACGGCCGCCGTGACCGCGTAATACTCGGAGCTATGACGGCGATCATCCTAAGCTGCGCGGCAGGCCTCGTTGTAGCGCTGGACGGGCTACCGGACCGGGTTCCTGCAAGCGTGCGCGTGGCCGAGACCGATGCTCGCTCCCCTTGGAAAATTATGGCGCGACCGTGCGAGCGGAATAAAATCGGATATGCGGCGAATTGGTGCGTATTTGCTCCCCGTGGCGTCTCACGGGGCACCGTCGTCGTGTGGGGCGACTCCCATGCCGAGCAGTTTGGAGTGACTATAGCGGCCGATCTAGTGCCTCTCGGCTACTCGGTCGCTTTGGCGACTTTCGGGAGTTGCCCGCCATTGCCTGGACAAAGGATCGTGATCGGGAACGCGGCTAGCGAGAAAAGCCGCGGTTGCAACAGCTTCAACCTAGAGACCGGGGCGACGCTACTGCATACCCTACCGGATTTGCGGATGGTGATCTTGGCAGCGCGCTGGCTGCCGTACTTGCCGATCGGGAAACCTGACGATCGTTGGCTGGCAGGGCCGGATGGAAGCCGCACTGCCTTGAATGTCTCTGCGCTGGAGATGCAATCTGGATTGGAGCGATCAGTCATTCAGATGGGAACAAGACAGGTACCTGTCCTCATCATAGATCAGGCCGCTTCTTTCAGCCGATCGCCACCTTCGTGTGTCAGGCGAGCACTGATGCGAGGAAAATCAGTGAAGGTATGCGACGAGATAGCTAACTCAACGACAACGCGATCGATTTTGAGCGGTCTCATCGTCCGAGCTAGTCAACGCGACATCCTCGCACGCTCGTTCCACCCTGCTGACTCGTTATGCCGGAACGGGCTGTGTAGCCCGACCATGAATGGCCGACTCCTATATCGCGACACCAATCACCTCAGTGTTGCTGGCGCCCGCTACTTCGCCCCGCTGCTACTTCCAGTGCTTAAACACAGGCTCGCTGCGATGCCTGTCCAATCCAAACATATCCGCGAGCAACGATTCACCGGAGGTTGACGAAGCGCACCAAACCGCACCGCCATGACCGTATCATATTCGTCTGAACGATGCGGGACAAACGCCAGAATTAGGTCGAGTATTACCTGCACCTTTTACGACACGAAAAGACCGCGGGCGAGGCGGGGGGAATAGCGTGTTTCTCACGGGCACAGGTTTAGGTGGCGTCAGCGCGCGGCTGCCCTGCGAGACCGCATTAGATTCGCCGCGAAGAGCGGTGCGTCGGCACCTTGATGGCCGAGACGAAACCCGACCTTTTCTGAGCGCCCCGCTATTCAATCCAAGCACCCCAACCGAGCTGCTTTATCTGTGAGAGCGGTCTCGGCGCACAGCCTTCAGCCAGACGCGCAATCTGATCGCTCAAATCCTGCCCGACATCCGCCCATGCGAGATGCAAGTGATCCGCTTCCAAGCGGTCGAGGATATGCCAGAGCCGTTGCTCGCGCCGATCAAGGCGAAGTTCGCGCATAGTGGCTTGTCACCATACGCAACCGACTACCTATGATGGGTCGCGTCAGCACAGCAGTGCGGGTCACCTCGCGGATCGAGACGCCCCCGCCTAGGCGCTGATGGGGCCTGCCGCGCCAGGCGAGATCCTACATGCGGCGGCCCAACTCGGAATCGCGCAGCATATTTATACCGGTCCATCTCAGCCGATGAATTAACGAACGTAACACTCGGTAGACATCACCCCCCCCCTCAGATCTTGGCTGTCCACCCTCGACGTTGCTTACTTCTAATGATATCTTTGCGGCATCCCTTGCACTTATATGCGTACATACGGCCGTTCCACCTGGACTCGTTACTTAAGGGTTCGTGGCGATCAAAAGCACATTGGATTAGTTGTACTAGCATTCCCTCTCACTCCCGTACGCAAACTCCCCAGATTTCCGGTAGTATTTAATCGCTTAGGTTTCTGCCCATACTAACACAATACCATAAGTGCATGTTAAATTACCATATTTCGTAAGTTCGCCGCAGATTTCCACTGGTAGCGCTATGCTCCGGGCTTAATCATTTTTGCACGATCTCTCGTAGGAGTACGTCTCAGCGACAATCGATCCGTCGCGGCGAGGGCTGGTATCGTCGCGCCGTGCCTTTCGTTCCGGCGAGGATCCAGTGACCGCTGGTGAACGTGCCGGCTTGCGCCCTCCCGAGCATCCTGGGAAGGATACGCAAATTCGCTGCCATTTCGAAAACGGCCATCGCGCTTGCTGAAGCCGTCCGGGTGCATCAATACGCAACAGGACGAAGCTTCTAGAGTCGCGTTGGAACCTGCGGTTTCGTCTTGGGGTTCATCAACCCCGCCGACTGCATCGAAAGCCACCGAAAAAAAGCTCGCGGGCGAGGCGGGGGTTCTTGCACCGTATTCGGGGGCGGCAGGGAGAATCGGGGCCGAGGGGAGCGGCGGGCGGCGTGGTGAGCTTGCTCAACCCGTCGAGGGGTTACGGTAGAGGCGCAGGGCACGTTCTCACAGCATTTCGTGCATGTCCAATACGGGAATGACAATGGAAGCGTCCCCATCTCGCCAGCCAGTGACCGCATGCTCATGCTGCTCGAACTTGACGAGATCGACATGTGGCTGCGCGGCTCAAGCTCGGACGTGATCCGGTTCTAGTATCCCGAATCATTCGCAGCTTACCGCGTGGACGGAATGCACGATAACGATTCTTTGCAGGATCGTGGCCGGCCGCCCACCCGTCCGCAGATATTGCTGTTCTACGTGTCACGGCACCTAGGGTCGTGAAGTAAGCGTAAATGAAGACACCGATCGTCAACGAAGCTGAAAAGAACGGAACCGCCGCGGTCGACAAGTTTCGTCGAAATTGTTTTAAGATTGTCCGCTATCGCGAACATTTGCTGATATTATATAATCTGTATTAAGTTGGCAGAGGCATGAGAATGGACGCTGGAATCGATGATAAACCGCGGAAATTTCTAAATCTTAGTATTAAGTTGCATGGAACAGATCAACGATTCCGAAGGAGCGCTGATGATTCCATCCTTGTAATGATCGACCCATTAAATAGTCATTCTTTTCTTGACTCGATTGATTGCGATCTCGCATTATTGCACAGTAATGCGACCTGGGGAGATGCGGCAATGCTTTCACGCAGGATATTCATGGCGGGTGGCGTATCGGCGACGCTTCTTCCGCGATCGGCCCTAACCCGAGCACCGTTTAGCAACGAAACCTTTGCCGATGCCTTGGCAGCCACTCTTGGCAAGCCGGAGCTCCTGGCCAGCGGTCGCAGCGATCGCGAAGGGCTGGCTGCCGAATATGACGAGCACTTCACTAGGGCGATCGCGCCGCGCGACGCGCCATCCAGTCGCGCCTTGTCTGATGATGCGATGAGCATGATCGTGTCGTTCGAGGTGACGAGCCCCACACTATATGCCGCGCGCTACGAACGCCCGATATGGCCCCGCGGGCAATCGGGGGTCACGGTGGGGGTTGGCTACGATGCCGGTTATGTAACGAGGGCTTGGCTGGCGGAGGATTGGGCTACAATCCTATCTCCGACTGATATTGCACGCCTCTCCACCACCTGCGGAGTTACCGGGCCTGCCGCTGCCAAACTCATTGCAGGAGTCCGTCCGGTGCGTATCGGCTGGACGGATGCTTATCGCCAATTCTCTACCACATGCTTGCCGCGCTATACCGCCGAAGTGCTGCGCGTGCTGCCCAATGCCAAATTGCTGTCGCAGGATTGCCTCGGCGCGTTGGTTTCGCTTGTATACAATCGAGGACCAAGCTTCCGGCTGGTCGGCGACCGCTATACCGAGATGAACGATATTCGCCTGTATATGGTGCGCAAGGAATTCGACAAAATACCAGAACGACTGTCGCACATGGGGCGGCTGTGGCGGGGGCATGCGGATCCCGCTAAGAATCTGCCGGGGCTGGTCGCCCGCCGTAAGCTGGAAGCATTGCTGTTTCAGCGCGGCCTGGCATCGATATGATGGGGGTGACTAGGCTCCTAACCCGTATCGTTGGCACGATGCTGGCAATGCTGATCGCTGTGGCCTGCACGCCGGCGCAGGCGGCGCGGCGCGCGCTGTTGATCGGCGTCGCCGATTACCGCAACGTCACCAAGCTGCGAAACCCACAGATCGATGTCGAGAACATGTCGACGAAGCTCGCCTCCGCCGGCTATCTGATCAGTGACGTCAAGGATCCCGATACGACTCGCGACGCTATCCTCGCCGCGATCGACACCTTTCTCAATACGATCGATCGTGGCGACGAAGTGGTGATCTTCTATTCGGGGCACGGCGTCGACGTGAACGGGCAGAATATGTTCGTGCCCATCGACAGCCCGGCCGCAGTGGACATCAACACTCCGTACCTTCTCGGCCAGAAACTGATCGCGATGCGGCCGCTGATGGAGCAGATTGAGGATCGCGAACCGGCGATGCAGGTCTGGATCCTCGATGCCTGTCGCGACAATCCGTATGCCGGCAGCAGCAAGGCCCTGACAGAGCAAGGCGGCTTGCGCGACTTCGGCAATCGCACCAACTCGTACGTGTTCTTCGCGACCAAATACGGCCAAGTGGCGCGTGACACGTTGCCCAAGGACAATCTGAGTATGAGACTCGGCTCGCCGTTCTCCCGGGTCTTCGTCGCGATGTTCGACGCTTGGAAGGCGCAACCTGTCAACCTTTTTGCGTCCGCGCTGCGCCGCGGAGTGGTCGATTTGGTCAAGCCCGACCCGCAATGGCCAGTATTCGAAGACGGAGTGCTCGATCAATGGTGTTTCGTCGATTGCTCGACCGGAGTCACCGCAGTCGAAGTGGCGCAAACCAGGTCGGTTGGACTGTCGGGTGCCTTGGCCAGCGTCACGGTGAGCCCGCTCGGCGGCTCTGCTACCGGCGCCGAGGCCCGCTTCGGCTATAAGCTGAAAAAGGCGAATGGTGTGGTCACCTCCACCTTCATCCCGGCGTCGCCTAAAGACGCTCCCGATTATTCGAAAATCGTCGGAGACCGCGCGGTCGTGTTCCTTGGAAAATTGTCGTCCGGCGATTGCAATCCAGCGTCAATCAGCGATCTCTATCCTTTCGGCTGCGAAACGCTGCATAAGCTCGTCGACCATTTCAGCAGCGCGAATGGCGACCCATTGAAGGGTTTGGTTGGACAAACCGTCACTCTGACGACCGGCGTCAACGTACGCAACAAGCTGCCCCAGCCGGGCGCCAAGGGCACCGCGTACGGTTGCAAGGTAAAAGTCCTAACTGAGGGTGTGCAGGTCAAGCTCGCTGCCACCGTTGCACTGAGCTACGCCGGCGACACCTTTTACTGGGGCGCGGTAGACGGCATAAACGGCCCGTGCCTGTCGGCGGCGCGCCAGCCCGCCGCGCAATGAGCGCCGTCGTCATTTCACCGCGAGCAAGTGCTACGCCTTTCCCGGTGGTCGGTTAGGTTTCAGCTCGCGGGCGCTGGGGAATGTGATGGCGGAATGGGAGGTCGGCGTGCGGATGTGGCTCGTCTACACCCCACGCCCCGCGCTTCGGCGAGTGGATCGTCCCCACATGGCTCGGCACGATCAAGACGGTCTCGCTTTCCTCGGTCCCCATGATGCGCCGGACTAGGTCATCGGTCACCGTCTCGACAGCGTGCGCCGACTGGAGCTCGAGACGCGCACGCTCGTATTTCTTCCGCACAGTTAGCGCGACATGAATCATCATGCGCAGCTCTTCCTGGCTGATCCTGTTCACGGCCGCACCCATAGATCGCGGATGCCCAACCCAAGCGTGCCGGCACCGAGGTAATCGGCGAGCGTCCGATGATCCCGCTCGGTCAAGGCGGCCGGCCGCCCGTCGCTGATGAAGCGCCCCAAGTATCCAGGCGACCGGTCGATGATGCGCGACAGCGCTGCCAAGCTGTCGCCCCGCTGCTCTACTGCCAGTCGCAGCGCCTGGCGGGAACCGGCGGGCGCTAAAGCCAGTCGAAGTAGCGTGGGGCACCTGAGGGGGCACTTACCGGAACATTGAATAGCAGGAATGCAGGAATATGGGGCGACAATTACGATCAGCGGTGCGCGTCAATTAGGATGAGCGCCTGCGGGCATGTCTTGGTCGGCTAATTGACGCGGCGCGTCAATTAGAAGGTTATGGATTTGGGACGGTCTCGTTGGTGAAGCCTGGTATGCG